>NZ_QOKW01000016.1 GCF_008365375.1 Roseomonas genomospecies 6
AGACCGACAGCTCCTGCCCCGCCTCGTTCGCACGCTGCTTCAGGCGGATGGCCGCGCTCAGGCCCGACGGGCCGGCGCCGACGACGAGGACGTCGTACTCCATCACCTCGCGCGGGTCGCGATCCATCTCGTCAGCCATTTCTTCTTCTTTCCTTTTTCGTGCGAACAACTTTTTGTGCTTGCAACGTCAGTGCGACAACAGAACGGGAAGGGTCATCTGGCGCAGGATCTGGCGGGTGTTGCTGCCCCGCCCGAACAGCGGGAACAGCGAGCCACCGTAACCGCCGAAGCCGCCCATCACCAGCAGATCGGCGCCGTGATCCGACGCGCGCGACAGCACGGCGTCCATGGGGGTCATGCTGGCGATGGTCATGCGTTCCTGCGTGGCCTTCACGCCATGGCTTGCCAGATGCTCCAGGATGTCGACCTGCGGGACGTTGCCGCTCCCCTCCGCCCGCGGCTGGGTATGGAAGGCGAGCAGAAGCACGGAACTCGCCTGTTTCAGAAGCGGCAGCGCGTCGTTGACGGCGCGCGCGGCCTCGCGGCTGCCGTTCCAGGCGATCACCGGACGGTCGCCGAGCTGCGGATAGGTTCCGGCGTGGGGCACGATCAGGATCGGGCGCCCGGCGTTCAGCACGACCTCCTCGATCAGGTCCGCCGGGACGCGGCTGTCCTCCGGATCGTGCTGCCCGAAGACGGCGAGGTCCACATAGCGCGAGCAGATCACCGTCTCGGCGATCACATGGCCGTACTCGCCATGGCTGAGCTGCCACCAGCGCGTGGTGACTCCGGCCTCGCGGGCCTTCTCCTCGAACAGGTCCCGCGCGCGCTGGGCCGCCTGGGTCAGCGCCGGACCGGCCTTGCGCGCGACGATTCCGGCGCCGGAGCTATCGCTCTGCGCGAACAGGCCGGTCAGCGCGGCGCCATGCTTCTGGGCCAGCGTCAGGGCGACGGTCAGCCGTTCCTCGCAGCGGTCGCTGTCGTCCACATGCACCAGCAGGTTCGTGAAGCTCATGGCGCCCTTCCCTTCCCTCTTCCGATGTTACGCACAGCCCCGCGCGCGGGCGACCTTCGAAGCGGTCGGCCGGGCGATGGCCTCGCTGATGTAGACACCCGCCGCCACCAGCCGGTCCAGATCGACCCCCGTCGCAACGCCCAGACCGTTCAACATATAGAGCACATCCTCGCTCGCCACGTTGCCCGAAGCCCCCTTGGCGTAGGGACAGCCTCCAAGCCCCGCGACGGAGCTGTCCACGACCGCCACGCCCATCTCCAGCGCCGCCAGGATGTTGGCGAGCGCCTGCCCATAGGTGTCGTGGAAATGCACGGCGACACGGTCCATCGGCACGCGCTCCGACACCGCGGCGATCATCGCCTGGGCCTTCCCCGGCGTGCCGGTGCCGATGGTGTCGCCGAGCGAGACCTCGTAGCAACCCATCGCCAGCAGCTTGCCCGCCACCTCGGCCACCGCCTCCGGCGCGATCTCCCCCTCGTAGGGGCAGCCGAGCACGCAGGAGACATAGCCGCGCACAGGCACCCCTTGCCCCTTCGCCTGTTCCAGAACCGGGACGAAGCGGTCGAGGCTTTCGGCGATGGAGCAGTTGATGTTCTTCTGGCTGAAGCTCTCCGACGCGGCGGCGAAGACCGCCACCTCGTCGGCCCGGGCGGCGAGCGCGCCCTCCAACCCCTTGGCGTTCGGGGTCAGAGCGACGTAGCGCACGCCCTCCTTGCGGCGGATGCCGGCGAAGACGTCCGGCGTGTCGGCCATCTGCGGCACCCATTTGGGCGACACGAAGCTGCCGGCCTCGATGGCGGTCAGCCCGGCCTCGGTCAGCCGGTCCACCAGACCGATCTTCACCGCCGTCGGGACGATCTGCTTCTCGTTCTGGAGGCCGTCGCGCGGGCCGACCTCCACCATGCGGACGTTCCTGGGCAGGCGCATTCTCACCCCTCCGCCACGTCGAGGACCAGCAGATCCACGCCTTCCGACACCTGATCGCCCGCCGCGAAGTTGACGGCGCTGACCGTGCCGGCGGCGGGGGCCTTGATGGTGTGCTCCATCTTCATTGCCTCCAGCAGCATCAGCGGAGCGCCCGCCTCCACCGTCTGGCCCGGCTCGACCAGCACGCGGACGACGGTGCCCGGCATCGGCGCGGTCAGGCGGCCGGAACCGCCCTCCTGCTCCGCCGCGCGGGCGGTCGGGTCGTCGAGATGCAGGCGCCACACCTTTCCGTCCGACAGAATGGTTAGGTCCAACCCCTGGCAGACCACCGTGGCGCGGGTGCGCACCGCGTCGATGGTGGCGGTCAGCGTGTCGCCGTCCAGCGTCACCCGCTCCGCCCGGATGGCCGGGCGGCCTTCCACCTCGATCTCGTAGCCGTCGGGGCGGAAATGCAGGGTCAGGCTGCGCGGCGTGTCGCCGTCCAGAAGGCGCAGGTCATGGTGGTTGTCGTCGTTGAGGCGCCAGCCGCTGGCCGACAGCCAGGGCGACCAGGGGTCCGACGCGGCGCGGCGGGCCTTGCGGGCGTCCGCGTTGCGGCGGAGCAGGACGCTGAGCGCCGCGATGGCCAGCCCGCGGTCCGGCACCGGGGCCGGCGGGGGCAGCAGGTCGGCGCGGTGCCGCTCGATGAAGCCGGTGTCGATCTCCTCCGCCCGGAAGGCCGGGTGGGCGGCGATGGCGCCGAGGAAGGCCACGTTGGTCGTGACGCCGACCACCTCGTAGGCGGCGAGCGCCACGCGCAGGCGGCGCAGCGCCGCGTCGCGGTCCTCATCCCAGACGATCAGCTTGGCGATCATCGGGTCGTAGAACATGGTGACCTCGTCACCCTCGCGGACGCCGGTGTCGACGCGGACATGCTCGTTCTCGGTGGGCGGGCGCAGGCGGACCAGCTTCCCGATGGCCGGCAGGAACTCGCGCTGCGGGTCCTCCGCGTAGAGGCGCGCCTCGAAGGCGTGGCCGCGGCGGGTGAGCTGGTCCTGCATCAGCGGCAGGGTGCCCCCGGCGGCGACGCGCAACTGCCACTCCACGAGGTCCTGGCCGGTGATCTTCTCGGTCACCGGATGCTCCACCTGAAGGCGGGTGTTCATCTCGATGAAGTAGAATCCGCCGTCCTCGTAGAGGAACTCCACCGTACCGGCGCCGACATAGTTCACCGCCTTGGCGGCGGCCACCGCGGCCTCGCCCATGCGGCGGCGCAGGTCGTCGGGCAGCGCCGGGGCCGGGGCTTCCTCGATCACCTTCTGGTGGCGGCGCTGGATGGAGCAATCGCGCTCGAACAGATAGACGCCGTTGCCGTGGGTGTCGCAGAAGACCTGGATCTCCACATGGCGCGGGCGGCCCAGATACTTTTCCAACAGCACGCTGTCGTCGCCGAAGGCGGCCTTCGCCTCGCGCTTGGCGCCGGCCACCGCGTCGACGAATTCGGAGGCCGAGCGCACCACGCGCATGCCCTTGCCGCCGCCGCCCGCCGACGCCTTGACCAGCACCGGATAGCCGATGCGCTCCGCTTCGGCGCTCAGCGTCTCCAGGTCCTGGGCCTCGCCGTGGTAGCCGGGGACCAGCGGCACGTCGGCCTGGGACATCACGCGCTTGGATTCCGCCTTGGAGCCCATGACGCGGATGGCCTCGATCGGCGGGCCGATGAAGACCACGCCGGCCTCCGCGCAGGCCGCCGCGAAGCCGGCGTTCTCCGACAGGAATCCATAGCCGGGATGGATGGCCTGGGCGCCGGTGCGCCGGGCGACCTCAAGAATGACGTCGCCGCGCAGGTAGCTTTCGCCGACCGGCGCCGGGCCGATGCAGACGGCCTCGTCGGCCATTTCCACATGCATGGCGCGGGCGTCGGCCTCCGAATGGACGGCGACGGTGCGGATGCCCATGCGGCGGGCGGTGCGGATGACGCGGCAAGCGATCTCGCCACGGTTCGCGATCAGAATCTTGTCGAACATGCCTGTCTCGAACATGGGCATCAGCTCCGCCACGCGGGTTCGCGTTTCTCCAGGAAGGCGCCGACGCCCTCCCTCCCCTCTTCGCTCGCGCGCTGGCGGGCAATGCGCTCCGCCGTGCCGCGGACCAAGGCGTCGTCCAGCGGACGGCGCGCCACGGCGCGGATCAGCTCCTTCGCCGCGGTCTGGGAGGCCGGACCGCATTGCAGAAGGTTGCGCGCCATCACCTCCACGCAGGCGTCCAGCTCCTCCGGCTTGACGGTCTGGTGCAGCAGGCCGAGCCGCAGCGCCTCGGCGGCGGAGAAGCGCTCCGCCGTCAGGAAATAGCGGCGGCAGGCGCGCTCGCCCATGGCGGCCACGACATAGGGGCTGATGACCGCGGGGATCAGACCAAGCCGCACCTCGGTCAGGGCGAAGCTGGCGGTTTCGGCGGCGATGGCGATGTCGCAGGCGGCGACCAGCCCCACCCCGCCGCCGAAGGCCGGACCCTGCACGACGGCGACGGTCGGCTTCGGGCATTCGTCCAGCGTGCGCAGCATGGTGGCGAGCCCCATGGCGTCCTGGACGTTCTCGTCGTGGCCATAGCCCGCCATCTTCTTCATCCAGCCGAGATCGGCCCCGGCGGAAAAGCTCTTCCCCGCCCCGCGCAGCAGGATGACCCGCACGTCCGGGTTCTCGCCCAGGCTGCGGAAGGCGGCGGTCAGATCGGCGATGACCTGCTCGTTGAAGGCGTTGTGGACGTCCGCTCGGTTCATCGTGACGGCGGCGACGCCACTGGCGGCGATGTCGATCAGAATGTCGCTCATGCTGTGCCCTCCCCGCTCACATCCGGAACACGCCGAAGGTTGTCTTCTCGACCGGAGCGTTCAGCGACGCCGACAGGCCGAGGCCGAGCACCATGCGCGTGTCCGCCGGGTCGATGATGCCGTCGTCCCACAGCCGGGCGGAGGCGTAGTAGGGATGGCCCTGATGCTCGTATTGCTGGCGGATGGGGGCCTTGAAGGCCTCCTCCTCCTCCGGCGCCCAAGACTTGCCCTGGGATTCCATGGCGTCGCGCCGGACCTGGGCGAGCACGCCGGCCGCCTGCTCACCGCCCATCACGGAGATGCGCGAGTTCGGCCACATCCAGAGGAAGCGCGGGCTGTAAGCGCGTCCGCACATGCCGTAATTGCCCGCACCATAGCTGCCGCCGATGATGACGGTGAATTTCGGCACCTTGGCGCAGGCGACGGCGGTGACCAGCTTCGCGCCGTCCTTGGCGATGCCGCCCGCCTCGTACTTCCGCCCGACCATGAAGCCGGTGATGTTCTGGAGGAAGACCAGCGGAATGCCGCGCTGGCAGCACAGCTCCACGAAATGCGCGCCCTTCAGGGCGGATTCGCTGAACAGGATGCCGTTGTTGGCGATGATGCCCACGGGATAGCCGAAGATGTGGGCGAAGCCGCAGACCAGAGTCGTGCCGTAGAGCGGCTTGAACTCGTCCAGCACCGAGCCGTCGACCACGCGGGCGATGACCTCGCGCACGTCGAAGGGCTTGCGCGGGTCGCTGGGGATCACGCCGTAGAGTTCGCGCGGGTCGTAGGCCGGCTCCTGCGGTTCGCGCAGGTCCATGTCGATGCGCTTGCTGCGGTTCAGGTTCGACACGACCTTGCGCGCCATGGCGAGCGCGTGGGCGTCGTTCATCGCGTAATGGTCGGTCACGCCGGAGGTGCGGGAATGCACGTCGGCCCCGCCGAGGTCTTCCGCCGACACCACCTCGCCGGTCGCCGCCTTCACCAGCGGTGGACCGCCGAGGAAGATGGTGCCCTGGTTGCGCACGATGATCGCCTCGTCCGACATCGCCGGGACGTAGGCGCCGCCCGCCGTGCAGCTTCCCATGACGACCGCGATCTGCGGGATGCCCTGGGCCGACATGTTGGCCTGGTTGAAGAAGATGCGGCCGAAATGGTCGCGGTCGGGGAACACCTCGTCCTGGTTCGGCAGGTTGGCGCCGCCGCTGTCCACCAGATAGATGCAGGGCAGGTTGTTCTGCTGGGCCACTTCCTGGGCGCGCAGGTGCTTCTTCACCGTCAGGGGGAAGTAGGTGCCGCCCTTCACAGTGGCGTCGTTGACGACCACCATGCATTCCTGCCCGGCCACGCTGCCGATGCCGGTGATGATGCCCGCCGCCGGGATGTCGTCGTCATAGACGCCGTAGGCGGCCATCTGCGACAGCTCCAGGAAGGGCGATCCCACGTCCAGAAGCTGGCGGATGCGCTCGCGCGGCAGCAGCTTGCCGCGGGACAGGTGCTTGTCGCGGGCCTTGGCGCCGCCGCCCTGCTTGATCGCGCCCACCTTCTCGCGCAGGTCGGCGACCAGGGCGGACATGGCGTCGGCGTTCGTCTGGAACTCGGCGGAGCGCGGGTTCAGGGCGCTCTTCAGGACGGTCATGGCCGTCGTCCTCCCGTCTCTTCTTGTTCTACTGCATCAGGGCGCGGCTGATGACCAGCCGCTGGATGTCGCTAGTACCCTCGTAGATCTGGCAGACGCGCACGTCGCGGTAGATGCGCTCCACCGGGAAGTCGTTCAGGTAACCGTAGCCGCCGTGGATCTGGATGGCGTCGGAGCAGACGCGCTCGGCGATTTCGGACGCGAACAGCTTCGCCATGGCCGCTTCCTTCAGGCAGGGCTCGCCCGCGTCGCGAAGGCTCGCCGCGTGCAGGACAAGCTGGCGCGCGGCCTCCACCTTCGTCGCCATGTCGGCCAGCCGGAAGGCCACCGCCTGATGCTGGACAATGGGCACGCCCATGCTCTGCCGCTCCTGGGCGTAGCGGGTGGCATGGTCGAGCGCGGCGCGCGCCATGCCCACCGACTGCGAGGCGATGCCGATGCGTCCGCCTTCCAGATTGGCAAGCGCCACCCGGTAGCCGCCGCCCTCCGCCCCCAGCATCAGGTCGGTGGGGATGCGGCAGTCCTCAAGGACGATCTGGCAGGTGTCGGAACAACTCTGGCCGAGCTTCTCCTCCACCCGCGCGACCTGGAAGCCGGGGGTGTCGGTCGGCACGACGAAGGCGGTGATGCCCTTCTTGCCGGCGTCGGGGTCGCTGACCGCGAAGACGATGGCGACGTCGGCGTTCTTGCCCGACGTGATGAACTGCTTGGTGCCGTTCAGGACCCAGTGGTTGCCGTCGCGCCGCGCGCGGGTCTTGATGGCGGCGGCGTCGGACCCCGCCTGCGGCTCCGTCAGGCAGAAGCAGCCGAGCTGCTCGCCGCGGGCCATGGGCTTCAGGAAGCGCTCCTTCTGCTCGGCGCTGCCGAACTTAAGGATCGGCATGCAGCCGACGGAATTGTGCACGCTCATGATGGTGGAAATGGCGCCGTCGCCCGCCGCGATCTCCTCGATGGCGAGCGCGTAAGCGATGTGATCGGTTCCGGCCCCGTCGAATTCCTCCGGCACCAGCATGCCCATCAGGCCGAGCTTGCCCATCTCGGCCAGCTCCTCCTTCGGGAAGGCTCCGGTGCGGTCGCGCTCGGCTGCGGTCGGCGCCAGCCGCTCCGCCGCGAAGTCCCGCGCCATGTCGCGCACCATCCGCTGCTCTTCCGTCAGCCGCATTGCTTTCCCTCCCGTTCTCCCTCTCCCCCCTGGGGAGAGGGCCGGGGTGAGGGGGTTGCGCTTTTGCCGGACGCTCCGACATGCGCAACCCCCTCACCCTAACCCTCTCCCCAGAGGAGAGAGGGGATTATGATTCCCCTGCTTTACACCAACTCCACCGCCACCGCCGTGGCCTCGCCGCCGCCGATGCAGAGGCTCGCCACGCCGCGCTTCAGCCCATTTTTCTCCAGCGCCGCCAGCAGCGTGACGAGGATGCGCGCGCCCGAAGCCCCGATGGGATGGCCGAGCGCGCAGGCGCCGCCATGCACGTTGATCCGGTCGTGCGGGATGTCGAGTTCGCGCATCGCCGCCATGGCGACCACGGCGAAGGCCTCGTTCAGCTCGTAGAGGTCCACGTCCTTGGCCGACCAGCCGGCGCGCTCCAGCACCTTGTTGATCGCACCGACCGGAGCGGTGGTGAACCAGGCCGGGGCCTGGGCATGGTTGGCGTGGGCCTTGATCTCCGCCAGGATCGGCAGTCCCAGCTTCTCCGCGTTGGAGCGGGTGGTCAGCACAAGCGCCGCCGCACCGTCGGAGATGGAGGAGGCGTTGGCCGCCGTCACCGTGCCGTCCTTGGCGAAGGCCGGCTTCAGCGTCGGGATCTTGCCCGGATCGGCCTTCAGCGGCTGCTCGTCCCTCTCCACCACCGTGTCGCCCTTGCGGCCCTTGACCGTGACCGGGGTGATCTCCTTGACGAAGCTGCCGTCCTCGGTCGCGCGGCGGGCGCGGTTCAGGCTCTCGATGGCGTAGTTGTCCTGCGCCTCGCGCGTGAACTGGTAGTGGGTGGCGCATTCCTCCGCGAAGGTGCCCATCAGGCGCCCGCGGTCGTAGGCGTCCTCCAGCCCGTCGAGGAACATATGGTCGAGCACGCGGCCATGGCCCATGCGGTAGCCGCCGCGCGCGCGGTCCAGCAGATAGGGGGCGTTGGACATGCTTTCCATGCCGCCGGCCACCATGACCGTGGCCGAGCCGGCCTTGATGAGGTCGGTGGCGAGCATCACCGCCTTCATGCCCGACCCGCAGACCTTGGAGATGGTGGTGCAGCCCGCCGCCTCAGGAATTCCAGCGCCGAGCGACGCCTGACGGGCCGGCGCCTGCCCCAGACCGGCGGGCAGGACGTTGCCCATGAAGACCTCGTCCACCGCCTCCGGCTTCACCCCGGCCCGCTCCAGCGCGGCCTTGATGGCGGCGGAGCCGAGCTGCGGCGCGGTCAGGCCCTGCAAATCACCCTGGAAGCCGCCCATCGGCGTGCGGGCGGCGCCCGCGATGACAACGGTATCGGTCATGACGCTCTTTCCTTCCCTTCCGGCCTTAGGCCGTTTCCCTCAGGCTGTTTCCTTGAACAGCTCGCGCCCGATCAGCATGCGGCGGATCTCGCTGGTGCCGGCGCCGATCTCGTAGAGCTTGGCGTCGCGCAGCAGGCGGCCCGTCGGGTATTCGTTGATGTAGCCATTGCCGCCCAGGGTCTGAATGGCCTCCAGCGCCATCCAGGTGGCCTTTTCGGCGGCGAAGAGGATCGCCCCGGCGGCGTCCTTGCGGGCCGTCTCGCCGCGGTCGCAGGCCTTGGCGACGGCGTACACATAGGCCTTGGCGGCGTTCATGATCGTGTACATGTCGGCCAGCTTGCCCTGCATGAGCTGGAACTCGCCGATGGACTGACCGAACTGCTTGCGGTCGTGGACGTAGGGGATGACCACGTCCATGCAGGCCTGCATGATGCCGAGCGGCCCGCCGGCCAGCACCGCGCGCTCATAGTCGAGGCCCGACATCAGCACGTTCACGCCGCGCCCGACGCCGCCCAGGATGTTCTCCTCCGGAACCTCGCAATCCTCGAACACCAGTTCGCCGGTGTTGGAGCCGCGCATGCCCAGCTTGTCGAGCTTCTGCGCGACGGAGAAGCCCTTGAACGACTTCTCGATGAGGAAGGCGGTGATGCCGCGCGGGCCGGCGTTGACGTCGGTCTTGGCGTAGACCACCAGCGTGTCGGCGTCCGGCCCGTTGGTGATCCACATCTTCGTGCCGTTCAGCACGTAGCGGTCGCCCTTCTTTTCGGCGCGCAGCTTCATCGACACGACGTCGGACCCGGCGTTCGGCTCCGACATGGCGAGCGCGCCGATGTGCTCGCCGGAAATCAGCTTGGGCAGATAGCGGGTCTTCTGTTCCGCCGTGCCGTTCTTGCGGATCTGGTTGACGCAGAGGTTGGAGTGCGCGCCGTAGCTGAGGCCGACCGAAGCCGATGCGCGGGAGATCTCCTCCATCGCCACGACATGCTCCAGATAGCCCATGCCGGCGCCGCCGTATTCTTCCTCCGCCGTGATGCCCAGCACGCCGAGGTCGCCCAGCTTGCGCCACAACTCGTTCGGGAACTCGTTGGTCCGGTCGATCTCCGCGGCGCGGGGCGCGATTTCGTCGGCGGCGAAGCCGCGCACCGAATCGCGCAGCATGTCCGCGGATTCGCCGAGGTCGAAGTTCAGGGTCGGATACTGGTTCGACAGCATGGTGTTGGCGCTCCCCCCGGAGGTCTGTTCTTCGTTTCCGCCATACGGCGGCGTATGGGGCCGTACGGTAGCGTATGGAGACGGGCGTGGCAAGGGGTTGTGGGGGAGTGGTCGCATGGGCCCCCCACCCTGACCCTCCCCCACTTCGCGGGGGAGGGAATTAAGAAAAGCCCTCCCCCGCCGAAGGTGGGGGAGGGTTGGGTGGGGGCCCAGCGCAACCACTCCTCCACCCCACACTCACTTCATGTTGATGATGATCGTCTTCTTGTGCGTGAAATGCTCCAGCATCGCTTCCAGCGAGGCTTCCTTGCCCAGCCCCGACGACTTCACGCCGCCGTAGGACAGGTTCGGCTGCACCACCAGATTCTGGTTCACCTGCACGAACCCGGCTTCCAGCCGGTGCACGGCGTCCATCGCCACCCTCAGATCACGGGTCCAGATCGTCGCGGCAAGGCCGTATTCGGTGTCGTTGGCCTGGGCGATGACCTCTTCATAGTCGGTCCAGCGGATGACGCAGCAGACCGGGCCGAAGATTTCCTCCTGCGCGATGCGGTCGCTGTTCTTCACGCCGGTGAAGATGTGCGGCTGCACGTACAGGCCCTTGGTCAGCTTCGGATCGGACGGCATGGCGGAGCAGACATGCGGAGTCGCCCCGCCCTCCTTGCCGATGGCGATGTAGCTCTGCACCCGGTCCAACTGCTGCGGCGACACGATGGTGCCGATGTCGGTCGACTCATCCAGCGGGTCGCCCATCTTCATCGCGTTCACCTTCTCCTTCAGCTTTTCCACGAAGGCGTCGTGGATGCTGTCATGGACGAAGATACGCGAGGAGGCGGTGCAGCTCTGGCCCTGGCGGGTGAAGCGCATGCCGGCGATGGCGCCCGCGATGGCCTGCTCCAGGTCGGCGTCGCCGCAGACGATCATCGGGCTCTTGCCGCCCAGCTCCAGCGTCACCGGGATCAGCTTCTCGGCGGCGGTCTTGTAGACGATCTTGCCGGTCTCGACCGAGCCGGTGAAGGTCACCTTCTTCACGTCCTTGTGCGCCACCAGCGGGGCGCCGCATTCCGGGCCGTAGCCCGAGAGGATGTTCACCACCCCCGCCGGGATCACCGTGTTGATGAGCTGCACGACGCGCAGGACCGCGAGCGGCGCCTCCTCGGCCGACTTCACCACCACGGCGTTGCCCGCCACCATCGCCGGGGCGATCTTCAGCGCCATCAGCAGCAGCGGCACGTTCCACGGGATGATCGCGCCGACCACGCCCACCGGCTCGCGCACCGTCATGGTCAGCATGCTTGGGTTGAAGGGCACCGTCTCGCCCTTCAGCTCCGGCGCCAGACCGCCGAAGAAGACGAAGGCGTCGGACAGGACGCCGGCCTCGATGCGCGATTCGGTGCGCAGGGCCTTGCCGGTCTCCAGAGCGATCAGCTTGGCGATTTCCTCCTTGTGGGCGTCGAGCACGCGCCCGCATTCGGCCACCAGCTTGCCGCGCTCCCGCACCGGGCGCTTGGCCCATTCCTTCTGCGCGGCGGTGGCGGCGGCAACCGCGGCGTCCACGTCCGCGGCCTCACCGAACGCCGCCTCGGCCACCGTCTCGCCGGTCGCCGGATTCACGACGGGGAAGCTCTTGCCGGAGGAGGCCGGGCGGAAGTCGCCGCCGAAGAAATGCTTGCCCGACAACTCCCTGGCGAGCGCGAAGGGGTCGAGCTGGAGGTCGGTGCTGACGCTCATGTCACGGTGGTCCTTGTGTGTATCGGGTCGGTTATCGTTATTGTGTCAGTCTTTTATCAGGCGCGGGCGTCTTCGATCACCTTGCCGTCGTTGGGCAGGCTGCCGGGGGCCGCGAATTCCACGACGCCCTTCAATTTGGTGACGGCGGCCAGAGTTTCACGCACCGCCGCCGCCAAAGCCTCGCCGGACTCGGGCGACTCGCAGCGCAGGGTCATGGTGTCGTTGGCGTCCTCGCGCCCGACGACGAGGCGGGCCTTGCCGATCTGCGGGTGGCGGCGCACCACCTCGGCGATCTGCTGCGGGTGAACGAACATGCCCTTGACCTTGGTGGTCTGGTCGGCGCGGCCCATCCAGCCTTTCAGCCGCATGTTGGTGCGCCCGCAGGGACTCTGGCCCGGCAGGACGGCGGACAGGTCGCCGGTGGCGAAGCGGACCAGCGGGTAGGCCTGGTTGAAGACGGTCACGACCACCTCCCCCACCTCGCCCTCCGGCACGGGGTCGCCGGTTCCGGGACGCACGATCTCGATGATGGCGTTCTCGTCCACCACCAGCCCGGCGCGGGCCGGCGTCTCGTACGCGACGATGCCGAGGTCGGCGGTGCCGTAACTCTGGTACACGGCGATGCCGCGCCCCTCGTAATAGGCGCGGGCGTCCGGCAGGAAGGGACCGCCGGTGACGTGGCCCACCGTGATGGAGGAGAGGTCGAGCCCCAGTTCGTCGCCCTTCTCCAGGATGATCTTGAGGAAATCCGGCGTGCCGATGTAGGCGCCGGGCTTCAGATGCGCGGCCACCTGGGCCTGCATCTCCGTGTTGCCGACGCCTGCCGGAATGACGGCGCAGCCCAGCGCGTGCGCCCCCGTCTCGAACATCGAACCGGCGGGGGTCAGGTGGTAGCTGAAGCAGTTCTGGACGAGCCCGCCGCCGCGGATGCCCGACGCGAAGAGCGCCCGCGCGGTGCGCCAGGGGTCCTTGCCGTGCGCCTCCGGATCGTGGATCGGGCCGGGCGAGGCGAAGACGCGGGCCAACTGCCCGATGGCGACCGTGGTCATTCCGCCGAAGGGCGGCGCTTCCTTCTGGAGCGCGATCAGGTCCGACTTGCGGGTGACCGGCAGGGCGGCGAGCGACGCGCGGTCACGGACGGAGGCGGGGTCCACGTCGGCGAGCAGGCGGGTGAAATAGGGCGCGTTCGCCTTGGCGTGGGCGATCTGCGCCGGCAGCGCCGCGAACAGCTCCGCCTCGCGCCGGTCGGGGGAGCGGGTTTCGAGTTGATCGTAGAAGTCGGACACCGATGCCTCCCGGCTGATTATTCTTGGGGTGTCGCGTGGGGCCCCCCTCCCGACCTCCCCCCACCTTCGGCGGGGGGAGGAGAAAAGCCCTCCCCCGCGAAGTGGGGGAGGGTTGGGTGGGGGCCCTCCGCAACCACTCCTGTCACATCAAATCCAGCGCTTCCGGCGCTTGAAGCTCTTGAGATTCTTGAAGCTCTTGCGCTCTTCGTTGCCGCCGCCGAGGTAGAATTCCTTCACGTCCTCGTTGTTGCGCAGCTCTTCGGCGGTGCCGTCCAGAACGACCTTGCCGTTCTCCATGATGTAACCGCGCGTCGCGGCCTGGAGCGCCATGCGGGCGTTCTGCTCCACCAGCAGGATGGTGACGCCCAGATCCTTGTTGATCTGCCGGATGATGCTGAAGACCTCCTTCACCATCAGCGGCGACAGGCCCATCGACGGCTCGTCCATCAGGATCAGCTTCGGCCGCGCCATCATCGCGCGCCCGATGGCCAGCATCTGCTGCTCGCCGCCCGAGAGGTAGCCGGCCAGACCGGTGCGCTCCTTCAGGCGGGGGAAATAGTGATAGACCATCTCGATGTCGTCCTTCACGCCGCCGTCGCGGCGGGTGAAGGCGCCGAGGCGCAGATTCTCCTGGCAGGTCATGTCGCCGATGATGCGGCGGCCTTCCATCACCTGGAAGATGCCGCGCCGGACGATCTGGTCGGGGTCGATGCCGTTGATGCGCTCACCCCCGAAGGAGATGTCGCCGCGCGTGACCTCGCCGTCCTCGGTCTTGAGAAGCCCGGAGATGGCCTTGAGCGTCGTCGATTTGCCGGCGCCGTTGGCGCCCAGCAGGGCCACGATCTCGCCCTCCGGCACCTCCAGGCTGAGGCCGCGGAGCACCAGGATCACGTCGTTGTAGACGACCTCGATGTTGTTGACGGACAGCAGCGGCGCCTTGGCCGTGCCGGGAACCGGAGCCGGGGCGACCGCGGTCGCGGCGGCGGTGGCGGTGGCGGCGTTCATCATGCGGTACCTGATGCAGTGAGACGGGACGGAAGCCCCCGCCGCCACCCTTTCGCAGCGGCGGGGGCGGTCCGGCTTACCAGCCCAGCCACTCCGGCTTGCGCGGGACGTCGACGGTGGCGATCTTCTCCAGCTTGATCGTGCCGGCCTTCACCAGTTCGTCCACCGAAGCGCCGGTGTCGCCGGTCACGTTGGCGCGGTACAGGTTGACCTTGTCCATGCCGCGGTGGTCGGTTTCGGTCCAGGTGGACGGCACGCAGACGCCCTCCAGGCCCGCCGGAACCCAATCCTTCTTCTGGTACATGCCCTTGCGGATGTTCGGGCCGGTCACGCCGCCGTTCTGCTTCGCCCAGTCCATCGCTTCCTTCATGTAGAAGGCGGAGCAGATGCCGGACACGTAGTGCACGGGGCGATAGGCGGTGCCGGCGGCGTCGGAGATCTTGGAGATTTCCTTCACGATCTTCATGCCCGGCGCGTCGCCGCCCCAGATCGCCGCGGTGCGGACCGGGAAGATCACGCCGTTGGCGGCGGAGCCGGCGGCCTTGGCGGCGTTCTCGTCCATGCCCCAGACGTTGCCCATGAACTGCACCTGCGCACCGACCGTCTGGCAGGCCTTCAGCACGGAGATGTTGGAACCCGCCGTGTTGCCGAGATAGGCGTAGTTGGCGCCCGCCTCCTTCAGCGTCAGGCACTGGGCGGTGTAGTCGCCCGGCGTCAGGGCGAACTGGACCGCCGGAAGCACGTCGAAGCCCAGCTCCTTGGCGAGCGCCTCACCCGCTTCCTTCGGGGCGTTCGGGTAGGGGTGGTTGGCGCCCATGTGGACGTACTTGGGCTTGCCCGAGCCGCCCTTCGTCTTCCAGTCCTCGGCCGCCCACATCAGCATGGCGCGCAGGCCGTCGGAGTAGGACGGGCCGTAGAAGAAGTTGTAGGGAGCCGGCTTGGAGCCGTGCGGGCCCTTGCCGGTCGGGTCGGTCAGGTGGCCCGAGTAGGAGCCGGAGTAGTAGGGGATCTCGTCCTTGCCGACGAAGCCGGTCAGAGCCTCGGTATCGGCGGTGCCCCAGCCCTGGATGGCCGCGACCTTGCCGCTGCCCGACGACCACTTCTTGTACTGGCTGATGGCGCGCGGGGCCTGATAGCCGTAGTCCACCGTCTCGACGTCCATCGTCGTGCCGCCGACGCCGCCGTTCTTGTTGATGTAGGCGAGCGCGTCGGCGACGCCCTGGCCGAAGGGCACGCCCACGTCCGACGTGGCGCCGGACTGGTCGGCGAGATGGCCGACCGGGATCTTCTGGGCGTTGGCGGCCCCGGTGCCGAGCAGGACGACGGCGGCGGACGCCAGCAGGACGGTCTTCATGGTCATGGTGCGTTTTCTCCCAGTCGTTATGTTTTTCAGAAGCCTTGGTGCGAGATGGGCCTCAGTGCGAGAACGGGTAGAGCTTCCAGTAGGCCTTGATCTGCTTCCAGCGGTGGGCCAGCCCGTCCGGTTCGAAGACCAGGAACAGGATGATGACCAGGCCGATGGCCATTTCACGAAGGAAGGCGATGGCCTCCCTCAGGTTCAGCGCGGCGTCGATGGCGGTGCCGGAGAGCGCCGTGGTGATGGCCTGCATCACCTCCGGCAGCAGCACCATGAAGGCGGTGCCCATCAGCGACCCCATGATCGAGCCCAGACCCCCGATGATGATCATGCCGAGGAACTGGATCGAGAAGAGGATCGTGAAGCCCTCGACCGACACGAACTGGAGGTAGTGGGCGTAGAGCGCGCCGCCGATGCCGGCGTAGAAGGACGAGATGCCGAAGGACATCGTGCGGTACTTGGTCAGGTTGATGCCCATGATCTCCGCGGAGAGATAATGGTCGCGAACCGCCACCAGCGCCCGCCCGTCGCGGGACCGCATCAGGTTGGTCGCCAGGATGAACATGACGACCATGTAGACCAGCACGACATAGAAGTAGCTCTCGTCGGTGTCGAAGGCGAAGCCGAACAGGGTGAAGGGCTCCGCGATGGTGCCGGCGGTTCCTCCCGTGAACCAGTCGGCGCGCGAGAAGAAGTCCTGGAGGATGTACTGCGCCGCCAGGGTGGCGATGGCGAGGTACAGGCCCTTCAGCCGCGCCGCCGGGATGCCGAACAGCATGCCGACCGCGGTGGTCATCACGCCAGCCAGCGGGATGGCGAGCGCCACCGGGATGCCGAAGCTGTTCGACAGCCACGCCGACGAGAAGGCGCCGAAGCCGAAGAAGGCGGCGTGCCCGATGGAGATCTGGCCGGTGAAGCCGACCAGGATGTTCAGCCCCAGCGCCGCGATGCCCAGATAACCGATCTGGATGCACAGGTTCAGCCAGTAGCGGTCCATGAAGGCCGGGCAGAGCAGCAGAAGGAGCACGCCCAGGATCGCGAAGTTGCGGCTGGTCGTGGTCGGGAAGATGGTCGTGTCGGCGGCGTACCGGGTCTTGAAGTCGCCGCAGGGGATGAGACTGATGTTCGCCATAGTTGCGGCCGCTCCTTACACGCGCTCGATGTCCTTGGTGCCGAAGAGGCCGTAGGGCTTAATCATCAGGATGACGATCAGGACGTAGAAGGGGGCGATCTCGTACATGTTGCCCCAGTTCAGCCATTGGCTGTCCAGGTAGTGCGCGAGATTCTCCAGCACGCCGACGATCAGTCCGCCCAGCACCGCCCCGGCCACGCTGTCCAGCCCGCCCAGGATGACCGCCGGGAAGACCTTGATGCCGAAGAAGGAGAGCGCCGAGGACACGCCGTTGACCACGCCGACCGTGACGCCGGCCACCGCCGACACCATGGCGGAGATGGCCCAGCTCATCGCGAACATGTGGCGGACGGAGATGCCCAGCGACTGCGCCACCTGCTGGTCGAAGGCGGTCGCCCGCATCGCCAGACCCATGCGCGAGTATTTGAAGAACCAGCCGAAGCCCGCCATGATGAGGATCGAGATGACCAAACTCATCACATAGACGGTCTGCACGTCGAGCCCGAGGATGTTCACGGTCGGGCTGGCGAAGATGGTCGGGAACGGCTTCGCGAAGACGCCGAACATCCACTTCATCATCGCCTGGAAGAAGATCGACAGGCCGATGGTGACCATGATGACGGAGATGATCGGCTCCCCGATCATCGGCCGCAGCACGACGACCTGAAGCACGATGCCGAAGACCAGCATGAAGGCCAGCGTGATCGGGAAACCGATCCAGAAGGGCAACTGCCAGGAGGTCAGCAGCCACCAGCAGGTCCAGGCGCCGATCAGCAGGAACTCGCCCTGGGCGAAGTTCACGATGCGGCTGGCCTTGTAGATCAGCACGAAGGACATCGCCACGACGCCGTACAGCGCGCCGACGATCAGTCCGTTGACGAGAAGCTGGAAGAGCAAGGTCATGGCGTGGCCTCGTTCTCGATCCCCTCTCCCGTCCCGGGAGAGGGTGGCCCGCAGGGCCGGGTGAGGGTGCATCCAAGGATCGAGTACTGCTCCGTCGCCGGTACCCTCACCCTTCCCGCGCTCTGCGCGGGTCCCTTCCCTCTCCCGGGGCGGGAGAGGGACCTGTTCGCGAATCTCATCATCGCCCCCCTCACGCCGCGGCCTGCGCCGGCTTCTTGGCCGGCGTGGGCAGCAGGTCGACCACCTTCAGCACGGTGCGGATGCGCTGCTTGGTGCCGTCCTGGAAGGTGATGGTGGTGTCCACGTCGATGGCCGGCTGGCCCGCGTAGATGGAGTCGATGATCTCGCCGTATTTCTCGGCGATCACGCCGCGGCGCACCTTGCGGGTGCGGGTCAGCTCGCCGTCGTCGGCGTCCAGTTCCTTGTAGAGGAGCAGGAACTTGGTGATGCGCTGATACTCCGGCAGCGTCGCGTTCACCCGCTCCACCTCCTGGCGCAGAAGCTCGTAGACTTCCGGCTTCGACGACAGGTCGGAATAGGTGGTGAAGGCGATGCGGTTCTTCTCCGCCCACTTCGACACGATGGGGAAGCGGATGCAGATGATCGCCGACAGGTAGGGGCGCTTGTTCCCCAGGATCACCGCTTCCGCCACATAGGGGCTGAACTTCAGCTTGTTCTCGATGTATTGCGGGCTGAAGCGGTCGTTGTTGCTGGTGGTGGCGATGTCCTTGATGCGGTCGATGATGACCAGATGGCCCTTCTTGTCGAAGAAGCCGGCATCGCCCGTGTGCATCCAGCCGTCGCGCAGGTCCGCCGTGGTCGAGGCCTCGTTGCGGTAATAGCCGGCGAACATGTTGGGATGGGTGACCACGATCTCGCCGACGCCGTTCTGGTCGGGCTCGATCACCTTGACCTTGACGCCGTCGTCGAAGGGCACGCCCACCGTGTCGAAATCCACATCGTCCGAACGGTGCACCGTGTAGGCGCCCATCGTCTCCGTCTGGCCGTAGATCTGGCGCAGCGGCACGCCCAGCGCCTGGAAGAACTTGAAGGTGTCGGGGCCGAGCGCCGCGCCGCCGGTCGCCGCCGACTTCAGGTTGGTGAAGCCCAGCCGGTCTCGCAGCGCTGCGAAGAGAATGCGGTCGGCGACGGCGGAGCGGGTTCCGTTGGCGAGCGCCTCCAGACCCAGCTTCATGCCGTAATCGTACATCTTCTGCTTGAAGGGCGAGGCGTCCATCATGCGCGCCCGCACGTCGGCGGCGATCTGCTCCCACAGGCGGGGGGCGAACAGCACGAAGCTCGGCCCGATCTCGCGGAAGTCGTTCATCATCGTCTCGGCTTCCTCGACGAAGTTCACGCGCATCCGCGACACCATGCCCATGCCGACGGCGTAGATCTGCTCCATGATCCAGGACAGCGGCAGCACCGAGACATACTCGTCCGCCGGTCCCTTCGGGTCCACCGACAGGTAGCTGGCGACGTGGCGGATCAGCCGCCCCGCCGGCAGCATCGCCAGCTTCGGGTTGGAGGTGGTGCCCGACGTGGTGCAGAGCACCGCCACGTCGTCGCCCTTCGTCGCCGCAACCATCTCCTCATAGAGGTTCGGCTTCTCGGCATGCAGCGCGTTGCCCAGCTTGACCAGTTCCGACGCCTCCATCAGGCGCGGGTCGCTGTATTTGCGCATGCCGCGGGGGTCGGAATAGATGATGTGCTTCAGCGTCGGCAGGCGCTCGCCCAGGTTCAGCAGCTTGTCGACCTGCTCCTCGTCCTCCGCGAAGATGACGTGCACGTCGGCGTAGGTGATGAGGTAGGCGACCTCCTCGTCCATGGCGTCGCGGTAGATGCCCAGGCTCATGGCGCCCATGGCGTGGGCGGCGATCTCGCCCATCACCCAGTCGGGCCGGTTGTCGCCGAGCAGGGCCACCACATGGCCGCGCTCCACGCCGAGCTTGATGAGGCCGAGCGTGAAGGCGCGCACACGGGCGTGCATGTCCGCCCAGGTGAATTCGCGCCAGATGCCGAAATCCTTCTCGCGCATGGCGACGTCGCCGCCATGCTCGCGGGCGTGCAGTGACAGCAGCTTCGGCAGCGTGTCGTGAGTCTTGATATCAGGAAGAGACATCACGCGACCTCCTGCTTGGGCGGCGGGGCCACGGCCTCGTCCTCCTCGTCGTCCTCGCCGAGATAGGCGCGCTTGACGCGCGGATCGGCCAGAACCTCCTCGGGCGTGCCCTCGGCGATCTTCTTGCCGAACTCCAGCACGATCACGCGGTGGGAGATGTCCATCACGACGCCCATGTCGTGCTCGATCATCACCACCGTCATGCCGAACTCTTCGTTCAGATCGACGATGTAGCGCGCCATGTCCTCCTTCTCTTCCAGGTTCATGCCCGCCATGGGCTCGTCCAGGAGGATCAGGTCGGGCTTCAGCGCCATGGCGCGGGCCAGTTCCACCCGCTTGCGCAGTCCGTAGGAAAGCGTGCCGGCGGTGGCCTTGCGGACATGCTGGATTTCCAGGAAGTCGATGATCTCCTCGACCTCGCGGCGGTGGGCCAGCTCTTCCTTGCGGGCGCCGGTCAGCCAGTAGAGCGAGCCGGTGAAGAAGTTGTTCTTCAGCAGGTGATGCCGCCCGACCATGATGTTGTCGAGCACCGTCATGTGCCCGAACAGCGCCAGATTCTGGAAGGTGCGCCCGATGCCGAGCGAGGCCCGGTGGTTGGGCGTCATGCCTGTGATGTCCTGGCCCTTGAAATAAACCTTTCCGTCGGTGGGCCGGTAGCGGCCGGAGATGCAGTTGACCATCGAGGTCTTACCCGCACCGTTCGGGCCGATGATGGAGAACAGCTCCCCCTTGCGGATGCTGAAACTGACGTCGGTCAGCGCCTGCACGCCGCCAAAGCGCAAGGACACGCCCCGGGCTTCGAAGATGGTGTCCGATGGGGAGGCCGCGCGGGTGGCGTCGGCCGGGTGGGCGTAACCGCGTGGCGATGCGACGGGCGCGCCTGACATTTCCTCCTCCGTTGCTGTGGAACTGCCTTTTTTATCGATCGCCGGATCGTTTGTCCGGCGAACTGGTCCATATTGTGGACCGTCCTTTGTGCAACGTCCCGACTATAACCCGCGATGCGCACGGTTTTCAACACGGACATTCCGTGCATGCATGTTTTTTCGGGCGACATCCGGTCGCAAGGTCCATAATATGGACCCCGCCATGACCCGATCCGATTCCGACACAGAATCCGCCCCGGCTGGAGCCTCCGGCGGCACGCAAAGTCTGGAGCGTGCGCTGGCCCTGCTGCGCGCCGTCGCCTCCCACGGGGCGGATGGGGCGCGTCTGGCCGATCTGATGGGCGACACCGCCCTGTCCAAGGCGACCGCGCACCGTCTTCTGACCGCGCTGGCGCGGGAACGCTTCATCGACCAGGACCCGCGCAGCCGCCGCTACCATCTGGGGCCGGAGCTGGATTCGCTGGGCCGCATCGCCGCCGCCCGTTACCGGACCGCCGAAGGCGAAGGAACGGCGCCCGGACCCGCCATCGTGCAGCCGACCGCCTTCCTGCGTCCGGAATACCAGGGTGAGGCGATCCCGCTGGCCGACCTGCTGTGCGACCGCCACGCCCGCACCGACGGCGCGCGCGCCGCCCTGCTGCACGAGAGCGTGGCCGGACAGACCACGGAGTTGAGCTTTGCCCGGCTGGCCCGCGACTCCGCGCGATTCGCCGCCGTCCTGCACGGTCTCGGCGTCGGGCGCGGCGACCGGGTGGCGGTGCTGCTTCCCAAGGGGGCGGAACTGCTGATCGCCGCGCTGGCGATCTGGCGGCTGGGCGGTGTCTACATGCCGCTGTTCACCACCTACTCCGCCGCCGCGGTCGCCTACCGTCTGGCCGACAGCGAGGCGCGGGCGATCGTCACCACCGGATTCCTGCGCCGCAAGATCCCGCGCGACAACAGCCGCCCCGTGGTGATGGTGGAGGGCGACGAGGCCTTCGGTCCCGGAGCCGACGCGGTGCCCTTCTGGTCCGCCCTTCATGAGTCCGCCCCTCTGGGCGATATCGCCCGTTACGCCGACCGCGACGCCTTCGCGCTGATCTACACGTCCGAAGCGGAGCCGAAGCCGCTGGGCGTCTCGCTGCCCGTCATGGCCCTGTCGGGAATCGAGCAGTACATGCGCATCGGCCTCGACCTGCGCGACGACGACATCTACTGGAACATGGCCGATCCCGGCTGGGCCTACGGCGCCTATTACGGACTGGTCGGGCCGCTGCTGCTGGGGCGCACCACGATCTTCTGCGACGGCCCCTACGACGTGCGGCAGGGCTACCGCATGCTGACGAAGTTCGGCGTCACCAACCTGACCTGCGCGCCCTCGCAGATCCGCGCCTGGCACAGCGCCGACCCGGAAGGCGGCCCGCACAAGCTGGCGCTGCGCATCCTGTCCGTGGTCGGCGAACCCCTGCCGCCGGAACTGATCGGCTGGGCCAACCGGGTGGTCAGCGTCCCCCTGCTCGACCAGTACGGGCAGCGCGAGACCGGCATCTTCATGATGAACCGCTACGATCCCGGCCACGCCGACCGGTCCGCCGACTCCTCGCTGGGGCGGCCCATGCCGGGCTTCCGCGTGGTCATCCTCGACCCGCAGGGCCGCGAGGCGCCGGTCGGCGGAGCGGGCGAGATCGCCATCGACGTGGACTC
Source organism: Roseomonas genomospecies 6 (assembly GCF_008365375.1). Taxonomy (GTDB): domain Bacteria; phylum Pseudomonadota; class Alphaproteobacteria; order Azospirillales; family Azospirillaceae; genus Azospirillum. The sequence goes on from NZ_QOKW01000016.1 coordinate 22,181, forward strand.
CTCGCCGCTCTTCTGGTTCGACGCCTACGCCAACGATCCGGCGCGCACCGCCGCCCGTTTCCGCCATGGCCGCCGGTACTATCTGACCGGCGACTGGGCGTTCCTGGACGGCGACGGCAACATCCACTTCCGGGGCCGCGCGTCGGACGCCATCGTCATGCAGCAGGGGGATTGAAGCGGCGTTTGCCCCCTCCCCGGCCCTCCCCCGCTTTCGCGGGAGAGGGGGATAATCCCCTCCCTCGCCGGAGGCGGGGGAGGGTTAGGGAGGGGGCAAAGTCACACGCCCCTACACCTTCCCGCGCAGCAGATTGACGATGCCGGAGAAGTCCTTGCCCCCAAACCCGGCGTTGCAGAACAGCGCGTACATCTGCGCCGCCTCGCCGCCCAGCGGCAGCGGGCTGCCGGTGCTCTGCCCGGCCTCCACGGCCAGCTTCAGATCCTTCAGCATCAGCGCCGCGGCGAAGCCCGGCTGGTAGTCGCGGTTGGCGGGCGAGGTCGGGACCGGGCCCGGCACCGGGCAATAGCTGGTCAGCGACCAGCACTGGCCCGACGACTTCGACGCCACGTCGAACAGCTTCTGCGATTCCAGACCCAGCTTCTCGGCGAGCGCGAAGGCTTCCGACACGCCGATCATCGAGATGCCGAGGATCATGTTGTTGCAGATCTTAGCCGCCTGACCGTTGCCCGGCCCGCCGGTGTGCACGATGGCCTTGCCCATGGCCGACAGGATCGGTTCCGCGCGGCGGAAGGCGGTGTCGCTGCCGCCGACCATGAAGGTCAGCGTCGCCGCCTCCGCCCCGCCGACGCCGCCGGACACCGGGGCATCCACCATGGCGTGGCCCGCCGCTTCCGCCGCCGCGGCGACGGCGCGGGCGCTGTCCACGTCCACGGTGGAGCTGTCGATGAACAGGCTGCCCGGCTTGGCCTTGGCGATGATGCCGTCGGGTGCCGTGTAGACCTCGCGCACATGCTTGCCGGCGGGCAGCATGGTGACGACCACCTCCGCCTCGCCCGCCGCGGCGCCGGGGCCCGTGGCGATGGTGGCTCCGGCCTCGCGCGCGGCGGCGCAGGCGGCTTCCGACAGGTCGAAGGCCAGGACGGTGTGCCCGGCCTTCAGAAGGTTGCGCATCATCGGCGCACCCATGTTGCCCAGCCCGATAAAGGCGATCGTCGCCATAGCGTTTCCCCTCGTTTTATTGCGGCGCCGTTTGTTGTGATGCCCTTAGCCGCCGGTCAGGTGGCGGGCGATGATGACGCGCATGATTTCGTTGGTGCCTTCGAGAATCTGGTGCACCCGCAGGTCGCGGAAAATCCGCTCGATCGGGTACTCCTTGATGTAGCCGTAGCCGCCGTGGAGCTGTAGCGCCTCGTTCACCACCTGGAAGCCGGCGTCGGTGGCGAAACGCTTGGCCATGGCGCAATGGGCGGTCGCCTCCGGCGATCCGGCGTCGAGGCTGGCGGCGGCGCGGTGCAGCATCAGCCGGGCGGCGTCCAGTTCCGTCGCCATGTCGGCCAGCTTGAACTGCAAGGCCTGAAAGGCGCTCAGCGGCTTGCCGAACTGCTTGCGCTCCGCCGTGTAGGCGATGGCCTGCTCCAGGCAGAAGCGCGCCCCGCCGACCGAGCAGGCGGCGATGTTCAGGCGCCCGCCGTCCAGCCCCTTCATGGCGATGCGGAAGCCCTCCCCCTCCTCGCCGATGCGGTTGGCGACGGGGACGCGGCAGTTCTCGAAGATCACCGCGGCGGTCGGCTGGCTCTTCCAGCCCAGCTTGTGCTCCTGCTTGCCGAAGGACAGGCCGGGCGTGCCCTTCTCCACCACGAGGCAGGAAATGCCCTTCGGACCGGGTTCCCCGGTGCGGACCATGCAGACATAGACGTCCGACGTGCCGCCGCCCGAGATGAACGCCTTCGACCCGTTCAGCACGTAGTGGTCGCCGTCCCGCTCCGCCCGTGTGCGCAGCGACGCCGCGTCGGACCCCGCCCCCGGCTCGGTCAGGCAATAGCTGGCGAAATGCTCCATGGTCGTCAGCTTCGGCAGGAAGCGCTCGCGCTGCTCCGGATTGCCGAAACGGTCGATCATCCAGGACGCCATGTTGTGGATGGAGATGTAGGCCGCCGTGGACGGGCAGGCCGCCGCCAGCTCCTCGAAGATCAGCGCCGCGTCCAGCCGCCCGAGGCCGGAGCCGCCGACATCGTCGCCGACATAGATCCCGGCGAAGCCCAACGCCGCAGCTTGGCGCAGCGTGTCGACGGGAAAGACGCTCTCCTCATCCCAGAGGGCGGCCTTCGGCGCCATCTCCCGCTGCGCGAAGTCGCGCGCCGTGTCGCGGAACGCCTGCTGCTCCTCCGAAAGCGCAAAGTCCATGCGCATCCTCCCCAGAACCGCATCGGACCGGAGTCCGTTGCGGATCTCCGGTTCTCATTGTTGGTGGGAAGGACTATCATGCTGGATACGCGCTGTCCATCTCTTGTATACAGAGACGGGGGCGGCAGAAGGCCGCGGACGAGGAAGGGGACACGCTCGGGATGAGCGACCGGATTGCCGACAAAGCCGCCACACGCGCCGACGAGGTGCGGCTCGCCATCGAGGAGGACATCTTCCTGGGCCGGCTGCGCCCCGGCACGCGACTGGACGAGGAAAGCCTCGCCCAACGCTTCAACATCTCCCGCACCCCGATCCGCGAGGCGATTCTCCAACTCGTCCACGCCGGGCTGGTGGAAAAGCAGCCGCGCCAGGGCGCGGTGGTGGCCCCGCTGAAGCTGCACCGCATGGTGCAGATGTTCGAGGTGATGTCGGAGATCGAGGGGATCTGCGCCCGCTACGCCGCCCGCCGCATGTCGGAGGAGGAGAAGCAGGCCCTGAAGCGCCTGCACGACACCTCGAAGGCCTACATGGAGGCGCGGGAGCTGGACGCCTACTACGCGGTGAACCGCTCCTTCCACGAGGCCGTGCAGGCCGGCAGCCACAACGAGCCGCTCCAGGAGATCGCGCGCGGCCTGTTCGCCCGGCTGGCCCCCTACCGCCGCTACCAGCTCAACCACCCCTCCCGGATCAGGGACAGCTTCAAGGAGCACGACGACGTGGTGGAAGCGATCCTGGCCGGTGAGCCGGAGGCCGCCTACACCGCCATGCGGCGTCATGTGACCATCCAGATCGACATCTTCACCGAGTTCGTGTCCATCATGGGCGGGAACGAAATACAATAGGCGCGTCTTCCGTATACAAAATGGTGGCCCGCCCCATGCGCCTGTGCTAAACCCCTGGACACCGGATCAAGGGGCTTAGGAAGGGAATGCACATGTCCGACGCGGGTGACAATCTGTTCGAGCTGTTCCGCTCCCGCTTTCCGGCGGACCGCAGCCGCCCCTTCGCCGAAACCGATCCCGGCACCGCTGGCGCCCGCACCGTCACCTACGGCGACCTCGAAGCGCTGACGGGCCGCTACGCGAACCTGCTCGCCGATCTCGGGCTGAAGAAGGGCGACCGCGTCGCCGTGCAGGTGGAGAAGTCGGTCGAGAACATCATCCTCTACCTCGCCACCGTCCGCGCGGGCGGCGTCTTCCTGCCGCTGAACCCGGCCTACACCAAGGCCGAGGTCGAGTATTTCCTGACCGACGCGGAGCCGCACGTCTTCGTCGCCCGCCCCGACTCCGCCGACGCGCTGCGCGAGGTCGCCGACAAGGCGAAGGTCGCGCATCTGCTGACGCTCGGCACCCATGGCGAGGGCACGCTGCCGGAGATGGCCGCGGGCAAGGGCACGGACTTCGCGACCGTCCCGGCGCAGGCCGACGATCTCGCCGCGATCCTCTACACCTCCGGCACCACCGGACGGTCGAAGGGCGCGATGATGAGCCACCGCAACCTCGGCTCCAACGCGCTGACCCTGCACACGTACTGGGGCTTCCAGCCGGACGACGTGCTGCTGCACGCGCTGCCGATCTTCCACACGCACGGGCTGTTCGTGGCGACCAACTGCGTGCTGCTGAACGGCTCCTCCATGCTGTTCCTGCCGAAGTTCGACGCCGAGCAGGTGATGGGGCTGCTGCCGCAGGCCACGGTGATGATGGGCGTTCCGACCTTCTACACCCGCCTGCTCGCCCATCCCGGCCTGACGCGGGAGGCGACGGCGCACATGCGGCTGTTCGTCTCCGGCTCGGCGCCGCTGCTGGCCGACACGCACCGCGACTTCTCCGCGCGCACCGGCCACGCCATCCTGGAGCGCTACGGCATGACGGAAACCGGCATGCTGACCTCCAACCCGCTGGACGGCGACCGCATCCCCGGCACGGTCGGCTTCCCGCTGCCCGAGGTGTCCCTGCGCGTCGTGGACCCGGAAACCGGGGCGAGCCTCGGCACCGACGATATCGGCATCATCGAGGTGGCCGGACCGAACGTCTTCTCCGGCTACTGGCGGATGCCCGAAAAGACGAAGCAGGAGATCAAGCCGGACGGCTTCTTCATCACCGGCGACGTCGGCAAGGTGGACGGGCGCGGCTATGTCCACATCGTCGGGCGGGCCAAGGACCTCATCATCTCCGGCGGCTTCAACGTCTACCCGAAGGAGGTCGAGACCGTCATCGACGGCATTCCCGGCGTGGTGGAATCGGCGGTGGTCGGCGTGCCGCATCCCGACTTCGGCGAGGCGGTGACCGCCGTCGTCCTGCGCAAGCCCGGCGCCTCCGCCCCGGACGAGGCCGCGGTGATCGCCGTCTGCAAGGAGCAGCTCGCCAACTTCAAGGTGCCCAAGCGCGTCTTCTTCATGGAGGAACTGCCGCGCAACGCCATGGGCAAGGTGCAGAAGAACCTGCTGCGCGACACCCACAAGGACCTCTTCGCACCGGCGAAGGCACCCTGAGAACAGGAGAGCGCTTCATTCCGACCTGCTGGTTATGGACAGGGCACCGGTGAGTCGATACGCTTCCGTATGGTCTTCGGAGAGGCTCTGATGGAAGCGAAGACGCTGAACCGCGAATCCTGGCTGTCCGCCGCCTTCTCCGCCCTGGCCGAAGGCGGCGTCGAACAGGTGCGGGTGGAGATGCTCGCCAAGCGGCTGAAGGTGACCAAGGGCAGCTTCTACTGGCACTTCCGCGACCGGATGGAGCTGGTGGAAGCGATGCTGGAGGGCTGGAAGACGGGCCGCATCGAAGCGATCAAGGCGCAGACCCGGCTTGACGGCCGCACGCCCGCCGAAGGGCTGCGCTACGTCCTGTCGCTCTACGGCGGGAGCAACAACCCGCGCGGCATCTCCATCGAGCTGGCGATGCGCGACTGGGCGCGCCGCGATCCCCGCGCCGCCGAAATCGTGGCGGAGGTGGACCGCGAGCGCCTGCGCTGCGTGTCGGACCTGTTCGCCGGCATGGGGCTGGACCCCGACGAGGCCTTCGCCCGGGCGTACCTGTTCTATTCGTTCATCTTCGGGGAAGGGCTGCTCGCCCGCTCCGCCGCGCCGGACCGATTCGAGAAGGCGCGGGACATCTGCGGGAAGGTGCTGGTGCCGGGGGAGGTGTAAGCGCGTTGCCCCCACCCTTCCCACGGCTTCGCCGCGGGCCCCTTCCCTCCCCCGCTTCGCAAGGGAGGGTCAGGGAGGGGGCAAGCGTCGCTACGCCCGCAAGTTACGTTCCCGTCCCGCGCACCGGCGCGAAGGGCAACCCCGCCTGATCCAGCGCCCGGTCGATCACCTCGTCCGACGCGCCGTCGAACAATTGCAGAAGCAACTCGTCCACCGTCCAGTCGTTGGTCGGGGTCAGGGCGGCGAATAGGTCGGCCATGACCTCCGCCTGGAAATCGTCGCGGCGGTTGTCGCTGCCCTCGTAACCCATGCGCTTGGCCGTGCCGATCGCCACCTGGAAGGGCGGCACCAGGACCGGCGCGACCGACGCCTTCTTCAGAACCGCCCGCAGACCCAGCGCCCCGTCGTCCCAGGCCAGCTTGCGGGCGTTCTCCGCCGGAATGCCCGCCTTGGCCCCCAGCCCCTCCGCGAACAGCGCCATGTCCCCCGCGCACAGCACGCGGAACAGCAACGCCGTGCTGAAGCGCCCGTTGGCGTGAAGCCAGCGGGCCACCGCCTCGGCATCCTCCCCGTTGCGCAGCGCCGGGCGCAGCAGCCGCAACGTCGCCGACTCGCGGCCCCGGTTGGCCAGCCGGTCCACCAGATCCTTGGACAGCCCGTGGGTGTGGGCCAGCGTGGCGCGCACCGCGTCGGACACGAAGGCGACCAGCCGCTCCACCACGGCCAGCGGCAGGCCGGGGCGGGTCGCCGCGGCCTCGCTCACCATGCGCACCCGCCCGAAACGGTCCAACGCCCGGTGCAGCGCCGGCTCCGCCACGTCCGCGCCGGGGTTGCGCAGCAGGGCGGTCACCACCGCGACGTTGCCGGTCTCGACGATGGCTCCGGCCACCCGGGCCGACACGGTGTGACGGTTGGCGACGGCCATATGCTTGCCGGCGTCCGGGTCCGCCAGAACGCCCAGCAGCAAATCGTCGCTGAGGCTCCCCGCGTCGCGCAGGATCGGGAAGGCCACGCGGGCCACATCCTTCACCAGCCGCTCGGCCAGTTCCTCCGTCAGCATGGCGTTGTTGCGGATCTGCCAGGCCACGGCCTCGCGCACCGCCACCTGGGCGTCGGCGGCGAAGCAGTGCATGACCTCCAGCGCCAGCGACCGTTCGGCGTCGGTCAGCCCGCCTTTCTCCAGATCGCCGGCCAGCTTCTGCATCGTGTCGATGCGGGCCTCCGCCGACGAGGATTCGAGCAGGCGCTCGACGTCGCGGATGGATAGGGATGAATCGCTCATGTGCGGACGCCTGCGGATGAAAGATGCATAGGACGGTTCAATCGAGGCCCTGGCCGGCGTAGCGGACCATGTCGCCCCAGATGCGGTCGAGCCGGCGCAGCGTGCGGTAAGCGGCCTTCAGGTCCGCCGCCTCACCCTCGTTGCGGACCAGCGCCGTGGCCTGAAGCTGTTCCAGCTTGAACAGCTCGTCACGCAGAGTCCGGCCCTTGTCGGTCAGGCGCAAACGGGCCGTGCGGCGGTCGCGCTGGCTGGCGCCGCGGTCGATGTAGCCGGCCTCCACCAGGATCTTCAGGCTGTAGGAGGCGTTGGACCCCAGGTAATAGCCACGCTCCATCAGGTCGCGGACCGACGGCTCGTCGTCGCCGATCAGCATGATCATCAGCGCCTGCACCGGCCCGATATCGTCGATCCCCTGCCGCAGCAGGCCGGCCCGCACGACGTCCAGGAACCGGCGGTGCATCCGCTCGATCAGCCGGGCGAGCCCGTGATACTCGGCCAGTTCCGCCGCATCCACGGCATCCGGCTTGGATTCGGCCGGCCTGGATTCGGCGCCCGCCCGGCGCTGCGTGCTCATACGTGTCTCTCCGTCACTTGGCCCGTCACTTGGCCCGTCACTCGGCGGCCTGCGCCAGGGCCGGGCCGCGGTAGCCGCCCGGGTTGCGGCGGCGCCATTCCCACGCGCTGCCGATGATGCTGTCCAGATCGGGGAAGCGCGGGGTCCAGCCCAACTCGCTCCGGATGCGCTCCGACGAGGCGATCAGCACCGCCGGGTCGCCGGCGCGGCGCGGCCCGACCGTCACAGGGACCGTCAGGCCGGTGACGCGCTCCGTCGCCTCGATCACCTCGCGGACGCTGTAGCCCTTGCCGTTGCCCAGGTTGAAGCGGACGCTGCGCGTTTCCAGCGCCGGCAGCACCCGCAGATGCGCGTCGGCGAGGTCGCAGACATGGATGTAGTCGCGCACGCAGGTGCCGTCCGGCGTCGGGTAGTCGTCGCCGAAGATCTCGATGTGCGAGCGCCGCCCGCTCGCCGCGTCCAGCACCAGCGGGATCAGGTGCGTTTCCGGGTGATGGTCCTCGCCCAGATGCCCGTTCGGATGCGCGCCCGCGGCGTTGAAGTAGCGCAGGCAGGCCGAGCGCAGGCCGTGGCAGCGGTCCGCCCAATGCAGGGCGCGTTCGATGAAGAACTTGGATTCGCCGTATGGGCTGCCGGGGTCGATCGCCGTGTCCTCGTCGATCGGCTGGCGTTCCGGCGTGCCGAACAGGTTGGCGGTCGAGGAGAAGACCATCTTGCGCACGCCGCCCACGGTGGCCGCGCGGATCAGGTTGAGCGAGTTGACCGTGTTGCCGTGCAGATAGAGATGCGGGTCGCGCATGGATTCGCCGACCAGCGACAGCGCGGCGAAGTGGAACACCGCGTCGAACCTCCACTCCGCAAAGACGCGGGTCAGCGCGTCCATGTCGGCGAGATCGGCCTCCACGAAGGCGGCGTCGGACGGCACGGCGGCGCGGTGGCCCTGGCGCAGGTTGTCGAGCACGACGACCCGGAAACCGCGGTCGAGCAGTTCGGCCACGCAGTGACTGCCGACATAGCCGGCACCGCCGGTCACGAGAACGGTCTGGGGCGAGTTCATCGTAAATATTCCTTGGATTTGAGAAATATTCGTCAGTCCAGGCGCCCGCCGGCATCAAAGGATGCTACATCCCCCGGTGGCAAGCGCAAGAGTTCCGCGGCGCAGAATGCCGTCAATTCAGACGGAAGGCCAGTTGACGAAAAAGAGACATCCGACGCCGGAAAGACCCTTGCGGTCATTGGAAAAATGTTTCGCAACAACGCTTTACAGCGCTGCAAATACCCCTTTCGACATTTCCCGGACGGGGTAGCGGCTCAAACTTGTCACACGCCCGACCGGGTCGGCGGACGTAAGCGGAAACGGCATGGGCCGTGGATTCCCGCAACGGGCGGACTTTATCCGGACTTCGTCTCAAAAGGGATTCAAGCGCACCGGCCTCACCACAACACTTCGTTAACCATGAAGCCCTTTGCATGGCCGGCTTCATGGACCGCCCCAAAGCGTGAGCGCGCGGGACGCAAGAAAAGGAATCGGCATGAGCGGTATGGATCGGACCCTGCTGACCCAAGCCTACCGGAAGATCGGGCGCGGCCTGCTGCTGGCCGGCGCCCTCACCTTCTTCGTCAACATCCTGATGCTGGTGGTGCCGCTCTACACGATGCAGGTCTACGACCGCGTGATGAGCAGCCGCAGCCTGGAGACGCTGACCATGCTCGCGGTGATCTCCGTGGGCGGGCTGGTGCTGTACGGCGTGCTGGACTTCATCCGGGCGCGCGCCTTCCTGGTCTGCGGGGCGGTGATCGCGCACCGCTTCAACGTACCGGCGCTCCAGGCGGCCATCGTGGACGCGCTGGGCGGCGGAACGCGCAACGCCGGCCAGACGATGCGCGACCTGAACGACCTGCGCAACTTCATGACCAGCAACGCCGTCGTGGTGCCGCTGGACCTGCTGTGGACACCGATCTTTCTCGTCATCCTGTTCCTTCTGCACCCGATCTATGGCTGGATCGCGGTGGGGTCGGCGCTGCTGCTCCTGACCATGAACGCGCTGACCGACGCGCTGACCCGCCGCCCCATCGCCGAGGCGAACGAGGCGTCGGCGAAGGTGTTCGCCGACGTGGCCAGCACCGTCCGCCACGCCGAGGCCATCGAGGCCATGGGCATGCTGCCGCCGCTCGCCCGCCGCTGGCAGTTGGCGCAGATCGGCTCCGCCTCGCTCATCGACCGGGGCGTGGTGATGTCGCGCGGCATGGCGTCGGCGTCGCGCTCGCTTCGGCTGATCCTGCAGATCGCCACCATTTCCGCGGGGGCGGCTCTGGTCATCCGGAACGAGGCGTCGCCAGGCAGCATGATCGCCACCGGCATCATCATGGCCCGCCTCCTCCAGCCCTTCGAGCATCTGGTGGAGAACTGGCGGCAGTGGGTCGTCGCCCAGACCGCCCACAAGCGCATCCGCGAGCTTCTGAACGGGGACGGCACGCGGCGCAGCACCATGCCGCTGCCGCGGCCGACCGGACGCCTGAGCGTTGACCGCGTCAGCCATGTGCCGAAGGGCCTGCAACGCCCGGTGCTGCGCGGCGTCAGCTTCGCGCTGGAGCCGGGGGAGGTGCTGGGGATCATCGGGCCGTCGGGGGCCGGCAAATCGACCCTCGCCCGCCTGCTGGTCGGCATCTGGGAACCCACAGCCGGCGGCATCTATCTGGACGGCACCAGCACCTTCCTGTGGGAGCGCGAGAGCTTCGGCCACTATGTCGGCTACGTCCCGCAGTCGGTCGCCCTGCTGGACGGCACCATCGGCGAGAACATCGCCCGCATGGCCCAGGCCGACCCGGCGGAGATCGTGCGCGCCGCCCGGCTGGCCGGGGTCCACGACATGATCGGGCGCCTGCCCTTCGGCTACGACACGCCGGTCGGCGAGAACGCCTTCGCCCTGTCCGGCGGCCAGCGGCAGCGCATCGCGCTGGCCCGCGCGCTGTTCGGCAAGCCCAGCCTGATCGTGCTCGACGAGCCGAACTCCAACCTCGACCACGAGGGCGAACAGGCGCTGCTGCACGCGATCAACCACGCGCGCCGCGACGGCGCCACCATCGTGATGGTCGCCCACCGCCCCTCCATCGTGTCGGTCGCCGACAAGCTGCTCGTCCTCAAGGACGGCATGGTCGAACATTTCGGCGAACGCACCGACGTGCTGAAGATGGTCCAGCCCGGCGGCGCCGTGAAGGTGGCCCGGCTGGTCCGGACGGGAGAGTCCGCATGACCGATACGACGATCACCCAGACTCCGCCATCCTCTTCCCTCACCGCCGGCTGGGCGCCGGTCATCGACGTCACGCCGCACGAACCCACGCTGCGCGGCACGGCGATGGCGGGCGCGCTGGCCGTCGCCATCGGCTTCGGCGGATTCTTCGGCTGGGCCTTCACCGCCAGCCTGGACAGCGCGGCCATCGCCCCCGGCACCATTGCCGTGGAAAGCCACCGCAAGACCGTTTCCCACCTGGAGGGCGGCATCCTCAGCGAACTGCTGGTGAAGGACGGCGATCTGGTGAAGGCCGGACAGGTCATGCTGCGGCTCGACACCACGCAGAGCGGCGCGGTGGTCGCCCAGCTTCACGGACAGTACTGGACCTCGCTGGCCCGGCTGGCCCGGCTGCGCGCCGAGCAGACCGACGCGAAGGCCCCCGTCTACGCCGAGGAGCTGGTGACCGCCGCCAAGACCAGCTCCGTCGCCGCGGAGGCCCTGGCCGCCGAACAGCGCCTGTTCGAGTCGCGGCGCGACGCCTACGAGGGGCAGATCTCCATCCAGCGCAAGCGCATCGGGCAGCTTCGCGACGAGCTGGTGGCGCTGGAGTCGCAGCGCGTCGCCGCCAACGACCGGCTGCGCTACACCCAGGACGAGCTGCGGATCGTCGAAACCCTTCTCGCCAAGGGCTACGAGCGCAAGCCGCGCATGCTGGAGCTTCAGCGCAACGTCGCCGACACCAAGGGCCGGCTGGGCGAGATCCAGGCCGACAAGTCGAAGGCCGAACAGGGGATCGCCGCGGCGGAGCTGGAGATCATCAACCTCGGCAACACCCGCCGGTCGGAGGTCGGGAACGAGCTTCAGACCGTGCAGGCCACCATCTCCGACCTGTCGGAACGGCTGCGCAGCGCCGGGGACGTGCTGAAGCGCCAGGAACTCGTCGCCCCCCAGGCGGGCCGCGTCACCAACCTGCGCTTCTACACGCCGGGCGGCGTCATCCCGCCGGGCCAGGGCATCCTGGACATCGTTCCACAGGACGACGGGCTGATCGTGGAGGCCCGCGTGTCCCCCGCCGACGTTCAGAACATCGACGTGGGCGGCAGCGCCATGGTGCGGCTGATCGGCTACCGCCAGCGGCTGGTGCCGCCGGTCCAGGGGAAGGTGCTCACCCTTTCCGCCGACCAACTGGAGGACGAGCGCACCGGCCAAGCCTATTTCATCGCCCGCATCAGCCTGGACGCCGCGACGCTGAAGGCCCTGCCGGACGTGGATCTGCATCCCGGCATGCCGACCGAGGTGATGATCCATGGTCACGCCCGGAAGGCCATCGAGTATTTCCTCACGCCGCTGACCGACGGCATGAACCGCGCCTTCCGCGAGAACTGACGCCGCCGCCACCACTCGGACGACTGTCGCTGCATGGAAACTCTTGCCCGGCGGCGCGGCGGACCATACCGTCGCGCAGCAAGGGGTTCTCCGCGGGGGACCGGCAGGAGGAGTGTGATCCGCATGGCCCAGCAGGACAACCGGAACACGCTGGACGGGACTGCCCGCGATCTGGTCCGCCGCGGGGCGGAGCGCCATCAGGCCGGCGCTCCCGGCGCAGCGGAGGACCTCTACCGGCAAGCGCTCGCCGTCGATGGACGCAACGCCGACGCCCTTCATCTCCTCGGAGTCGCCCGCGCGCAGCTCGGCCATCCGCGTGAGGGAGCCGTCCTGGTCAGCCGGGCGGTCGCCATCAACCCGAATGCAGCGAGCTACCGCACGAACCTCGCACGGATTTTGCGCGGTGCGGCGGAACGGCCCGACGCCGTCCGGATCTTCTGCGAGGCAGGCGGCGCCTTTTTCGACGAAGGGGACCTGGGCCATGCCACGCAGGCACTGCGCCATGCCCTCAGCCTGTCCCCCGCCGACATCACCGCCCTTCACGACCTCGCGTCCGCCACCAACCGCTTGGGGCAGGCCGGAACGGCCTGCGCGCTGGCCGACCGGCTGCGCCGGCTGGACCCCGGCCTGATCGAAGGGCACCTGATCGCCGGGGCGGCGCGCAAGGCCGCCGGCGACCTGGACGGGGCGGCGAATGCCTTGGCCGATGCTTTGCGGCTCCGCCCGCAGGACGCCGCGATCCGTACCGAGCGCGCCAACGCCCTGAAGATCGCCGGGCGGATGGGGACCGCGGAGGCGGAGTATCGCAGGGCCGCCGCGCTCGACCCCGGCTTGCACACCGCACAATTCAATTTGGGCGTGACGCTGGCCGATCTCGGTCGGGCTCGGGATTCCATCGCCCCATACCGCCGTGCCGCCGCCCTGCGGCCGGATCATGCCGCCACGCGCTTCAACCTCGGGGCGCAGCTTCTGAAGGCAGGCGTTTGGCCGGACTGCTGGATCGAGAACGAATGGCGCTTCGCCTACGGAGTCCCCCTGCCCGACTACGGCATTCCCCGCTGGTCGGGTGAACCGCTGGAGGGGCGCCGCCTGTTGCTCTGGTCGGAGGCGGGACAGGGGGACGGCATCCAGATCGTCCGGATCGCCCGCCGCCTCGCCGCCATGGGCGCTCGGGTGGGCGTGTCCTGCTCTCCCAGCCTCGTCCGGCTGTTCGACAGCGTTCCCGGCGTGTCGCAGGCAATGACGGAGGACGGCGTGGAATCCGGCGCGTGGGATTTCTGGAGTCCCACCTACAGCGTCCCGGCCATTCTGCGCCTGACCATGGATCAGATCCCACAGGACTTCCCTTATGTGGGCGACCGCTTTCCGGGAGACGAACGGTTCGACCCACATTTTGCGGAGGGCGACGCCCTTCGCGTCGGGCTCGTCTGGTCGGGGGAGCGCTACACCGCGGGAACCGGCTACGCCAGCATGAACCAGAGGCGCAGCATGGGGTTCGACGTCATGGAACCGCTTCTGGACACACCCGGCGCCCGGTTCCACTCTCTGCAAATGGGCGGGGCCGCCGCGGAGGCCGCCGTTGCGGTGGCCGCCGGGCGGTTGACCGATCCGATGGCGCAGGTGAGGGATTTCGCGGACACGGCAGGACTGATCCGGCGCCTGGATCTGGTCATCTCCGTCGATACGTCCACGGCGCATCTGGCTGGAGCCCTGGACAAGCCCGTCTGGCTGCTGTCGCGCCTGGACGGCTGCTGCCGCTGGATGGAGCCGATGGAATCGACCCCCTGGTACCGGTCGATGCGCCTGTTCCACCAGACGGTGCGGGACGACTGGCACGAGGTTATCGAACGGGTCGCCGCCGAACTCGCGCGCACGATCAAATCCCGCAATCGCTGTTGCCATCCGGGCGAAGAAGCGCAAGGCAGGAAAGGGAGTGCGCGAACATGGCCGTTCAGTGGGACCGGAACACCTTGAAGCGCGTCGCCGACGCCATCGGCGACGTGCATCTTTACGACAAGCATCACACCGGCGAGTTCATCGCCATGCGCCTGCGCGATTCGTTGGCCGACAACCCCGGCTATGACCGGGCGGCGGTCGAGGACAAGCTGATGGAACTGGCCCGGGCCGCGCTGGACGCCGCGGAGGCCGGAAAGGTCTGACCGGGTACGGCTCCAAGCAAAAAATTTTGACCGCTTGGGCGCCACCGGTCCGGGGCGTTCGGCAGCTCCGGACGAGCCTCGGAAGGCCGCCGGACTGGCGCGGCTTGGGAGCATCGCCAAGCCCGCCGGTTCGCCATGGCGCTCTGCGGATGCGGAAAGCCCCGGCGGCATGCACCGCTCGGCCCAGGCTTTCAAAAGCGAGTTTTTAAAAACTCGGATGCCGTCCCGCCGGATTTTCAAAAATCCGCACCGTCAAACTCGCCGCAGCGCCATGGGTTATCCCGAAATGGCAATGCCCAAACGTTCAACCCTGTGCGGACGGCATAGGACTTCCGTATCTTTTCAAGGCATTTCGCGGAAATTCGACGGGAGCTCTTCGCGTCGTCTTTAAAAGTATTACGCACAAACAATTCTGCTTCTTTCCCACAACAACAGTTGTCGCGCCTTGAATTGGTACTCACAACCCCGATTTGGCGCCGCACCCAAGACAAGATGTTTAGATTTTCGAAGGGCTTTGAAGCCAAGGTGTTGGTAATGACGTAATGAACGTTGATGATTATTGTGTTTGGACTCTACGAACTCAAGATTTGTCTGGGTTTGACCTTATGTTTGTCACAGCCATGCCCCGCGGTATTTGGGTAAAGGCTTGGTGGTACCTCGCCATTTCGGGGTAGGCACACCCCCCCTGCCCCACCGAATCCAATCGTTAAGGAGTATGATCCATGGCCACCCTTCCTGGCGGCAACTACGACGACATCATCACCGGCACCAACGGCAGCGACTTCATCGACGGCGGCAACGGTGACGACATCCTGACGGGTGGCAACGGCGCCGATACGGTCCTGGGCGGCGACGGGCGCGACGCTCTGTTCGGCGGCAACGGCGACGATCTTCTGATGGGCGGCAACGGGGCCGACGTTCTGGACGGCGGCAACGGCAACGACGTCCTGGACGGTGGCGACGGTGACGATTACCTGTCCGGCGGCAACGGCGACGACATGCTGATCGGTGGCCGCGGCAAGGACGTCCTCGATGGCGGCAAGGGCGACGACGTCCTGATGGGCGGTGACGGGGACGACATCCTGAAGGGCGGCGAAGGCGACGACGTCCTGATGGGCGGCGGCCACAACGACTATCTCGACGGCGGCAAGGGTGACGACGTCCTGATGGGCGGCACCGGCGACGACTTCCTGAAGGGTGGCGAAGGCGACGACTTCCTGGACGGCGGCGCCGGTAACGACATCCTGGACGGCGGTGCGGGCAACGACATCCTGGTGGGCGGCGCCGGCAACGACATCTTCGTCTTCTCCGGCGGCGGCGGCCAGGACGTGGTTCTCGACTTCCGCGCGGGCGAGGACGTCCTCCAGATCGAGCGCAACATCAACGGTCTGGAGATCAACGACGCCTCCGATCTGGCGGCCCGCGTCACCGACATGGGCGGCAACGCCATGATCGATCTCGGCAACGGCGACAGCATCATGCTGAAGGGCGTTTCGGCCGAGGAAGTTCACAACAACCCGAACGACTTCTTCGTCATTCACTAAAGCCGTAACCCATCCAGGGACCGGACCGGCGGCGTGCCCCCAGCACGCCGCCGATGGGTCCGGCTAAGGAACGAATGACCGTACTCGCCGTCCTGCCGGCCTCGGCCTCCATCGCGTCCGCCCAGCTCCATGCGCTCGGCGACGATTTCGTGCTCGCCTCGTGGGAGAGCGACGGACCGGAGCCCTCCGGCCGGGTCGTTCCCACCCTCGACGGCGAGGAGGTCCGGCCCCCCTACACCACCTTGTCCGTCCGGACGAGCTGGGGTGGGCAGCGGGTGCTGTCGATCCTGCGGGCGCCCCGGACCTCCGGCGCGCCCGTCCGTTTCGTCGCCCAGGGCCGCGTCGTCGCGGACGTCCTTTCCGAACCGCAGGTCCCCGATCCCGATCCCGCCTTCCTTCTGGGAAGCCTCGACGCCGCCTCGCGGCTGCGCGTGGTCCGCTTCCTCTTCGATTTCGCGCGCTCCACCCCGGCGCTGCGCAGCGACGCCGGCTTCGCCACGGTCTGCCGCCGCATGGTGCTGGAGCTGTCGCCGACCCCTTCCCCCCTCACCGCCCGCGCGCTCGCGACCGGCGAGCTTCTGCTCTGCGCCGGTTCGCTGTCGTCCGGCTTCGGCGAGGTGACGGGGGCCGTCATCATCACCATGGGCGCCGTCGGCCCCTCTCCCTTCGAGGTCTGCATCGGCTCCGCGCTGGACCGGCGCGGGCGCGCGGCCATGTCGCTTCTGGTGGACAAGGCGCTGTGCGCGCCGGGCAACCTGCTGGTGGTGCTGGGCCGCAACGGGCTGGCCTGCCGCGCCTTCTCCGCCGTCGCCCCCAACCTGCCGAGCCTGACCGAGCATCTGTCCGCCCGCCGCGACACCCCGCTGGAGCTGCGCCAGTACATTCTGAACGCGCTCGCCCAACGCGGGCGGTCGGACGCCACGGCGGCGGCGGCGGTCCGCGAACTCCAGGTGCTCGCTCCGCTGGCCAAGCGGCAGGTGGCCGACGCCAAGCGCTCCATCGGCGCGGCGCTCGACCTCGCGGTTCCCACGGGCGACGGCGGGCTGTTCCTGGCCGGCTGGGTGCACGACCCGCACGGCCTGTCCGGCGGCCTGACCGTCCACACGCCCTTCGGCGGCGAACGGCGGCTGGAGGTGCTGGAGCACCGCTTCCCGCGCGAGGACGTGGCGAAGCTGTTCGGCACCGCCCCGTCCACCGACCGCAGCGGCTTCGTCGCCTATCTGCCCGGCGCGCCCGAGCCCGCCGCCGCACTTCAGGTCCATGCGGAGCTTCGGCTCGGTTCCGGCGGGTCGATCCGGCTGGTGCCGCCGCTGCGCCCGCTGTCGCCCGCCGACGCCCGCGCCGCGGTGCTGGGCAGCCTGCCGCCGCAGCACGCGACTCCGCTGGTTCTGGAAACGGTGATCGCCCCGGCGGTCGCGCCGCTGCACGCCGCCCATATGGCGACGCGCAAGGACCCGGAGATCGTCACCTTCGGGCGCGTTCCGGACCAGCCCTTCGTCTCGGTCGTCATTCCGCTCTACAAGGCGCTGGAGTTCCTGCGCTTCCAGCTCTCCAGCTTCGCGACCGATCCCGGCATGGCCGGGGCCGAGCTGGTCTTCGTGCTCGACAGCCCGGAGCAGCGCGACGAGCTGGTGCATATGCTGCACGGCTTCCACGCGCTCTACGGCCTGCCGATGCGGCTGCTGGTGCAGCCCGCCAACTACGGCTATTCGGCGGCCAACAACGCGGGCGTCGCGGCCTCCACCGGGCGGACCCTGCTGTTCCTGAATTCCGACGTGATCCCCGACCAGCCCGGCTGGCTGCCCGCTCTGTTGGGAGCGCTGGAGCGCACGCCCGGCACCGGCGCTGTGGGGCCGAAGCTGCTGTTCGACGACGACAGCCTTCAGCACGCCGGCCTCTACTTCGACCGCGACGTCCGCGGGCGCTGGTACAACCACCATTTCTTCAAAGGCCTGCCGCGCGACTTCTTCCCCGCCCGGCGGGAGCGCAGCGTGCCCGGCGTGACCGGCGCCTGCCTGATGATGACCCGCGAGACCTTCGATGCCGTCGGCGGCTTCTGCGAGGACTACGTCATCGGCGATTACGAGGACTCCGACCTCTGCCTGCGCATCCGCAAGGCGGGGCTGGACATCCGCTACGTCCCCGCGGTGGAGCTGTACCATCTGGAGCGTCGCTCGATCAGCCGGCACCAGGGCTACACCCGCGGTGTCGCCTCCGAATACAACGGCTGGCTCCACGCCCGCCGCTGGGACGCGATGATGGAGGAGCTGTCCGCCCGCGACTGGAACCAGTTGCCCCCGCCGCCGGCCCTGGAGGAGAGCCTGATGCGCCCCCTGTCGGCGGGTGCGCCCACGGAAGCCGCCACCCCTGTTGCCGTCCCGGCCAAATCCCGCCTGTTTGGGCGCGCGGCCCGGAACCGGAGCTGACCCCATGAACGAGATCCTGACCGGGCGCCGCCTCGCCGTCCTGCGCCGCAACACCGACCCGCGGCTGGAATGGCTGTGCGCCCAGGTGGCGCGCAACCGCTTCCTGCCCGTGCCGCCGCCGGACCGCCTGTTCATCGGCGACGGCGATTTCCGGGCCATCGGGGCGGAGTTCCTGCGCCACTTCGTCCGCGTCGGCGGGCTGAAGCCGAAGCATCGCGTGCTGGAGATCGGCTGCGGCATCGGGCGCATGGCCGTTCCGCTGACCCAGTATCTCGACTCCAGCTACGACGGCGTGGACATCGTCGAGGACGGCATCCGCTGGTGCGCGGAGACGATCACCCCGGCCTATCCGGAGTTCCGCTTCCGGACGCTCGACGTGGCGAACGCGCTCTACAACCCCGGCGGGGCGGAGGACGCGGCGCAGACCCGCCTGCCCTTCCCCGACGGCGGGCACGATTTCGTCATCCTGACCTCGGTCATCACCCATCTGCGGACGGCGGAGACGGTGCGCTACGCGGCGGAGATCGCCCGCGTCCTGAAGCCGGGCGGGCGCTGCTTCCTCAGCCTGTTCCTGGTGGACGCCCGCGCGCGGGACGGCATCGCGAAGAAGACCGCGCGCCCTGCCTTCATCGAGGCCGCCGGGCCGGAGTTCATCGCGGACGAGGCCAACCCGAACGCCGCCGTCGCCTACACCGAATCCTTCCTGCTGAACGCCTTCGCGGAACAGGGGCTGCGCCCGGCGCGCCCGGTGCTGCGCGGCCACTGGAGCGGGCAGCGCAACGCCGAGAATTTCCAGGATCTCCTGGTTCTGGAAAAGGAGAGCGCGCGATGAGCCTGCCCCGCGTCCTGGTCGTCGCGCACAACCACCCGAGCCTGCACCCCGGCGGCACGGAGATCTTCGCGCACGAGCTGTTCGGCAGCCTGAAGGCCAAGGGGGCCGAGGCCCTGTTCCTCGCCTGCACCAACGGCGTCCACCGCGACCGCAAGCCCGGCACCAACCTTCAGACGCTGGGCCGCAGCGCCGATGAGGTGGTGCTGTGGGCCGGGCATTTCGATCATTTCTTCCAGAGCCAGATCGACCTGCACGGCATCGTGCCGGACCTGTCGAACCTGCTGCGTGCCTTCCAGCCGGACATCGTGCACATCCACCACACCCTGCTGCTGGGCGTGGAAATGCTGTTCCTGATCCGCCGCGTCTGCCCGCGGGCTAAGATCGTCTACACGCTGCACGACTATTACCCGATCTGCTCCAACGACGGGCAAATGGTCACGACGACCGGGCACGCGCTGTGCCGCATGGCCTCGCCCGACGCCTGCCACCGCTGCTTCCCCGACCGGCCCGCCGACCAGTTCGTGCTGCGGGAGAAGCACATCAAGGCGATGTTCGGGCTGGTGGACCATTTCCTGGCGCCCAGCGCCTTCCTGCGCGACCGCTACATCGCCTGGGGCATCGATCCGGACCTCATCTCCGTCATGGAGAACGGGCGCCCGGCGGTCCGCCCGGCGCCGCACCGTGCGCTGGCCGCGGGCGCGCCGCGCAACGCCTTCGCCTATTTCGGCAACCTGAATCCCTTCAAGGGGATCACGGTCGCGCTGGACGCCGCCGCCCGGCTGGAAAAGCAGGGGCGCGACCTGACGCTGGCCGTCCATGGCGGGGCGCCCTTCCAGACCGACGCCTTCAAGGACAAGGTGGAACAGGGCTTCAAGGCCGCCCGCGCAACCGCCGTCCGGCACGGCCCCTACCGGCGCGAGGAGATGCCCGAGCTGATGGCCGCCGCCGACTGGGTGGTGACGCCGTCGATCTGGTGGGAGAACGCCCCGCTGGTCATCCGCGAAGCCTTCCAGCACCGCCGCCCGGTCATCTGCAGCGGCATCGGCGGCATGGCGGAATCGGTGACGGACGGGGTTGACGGGCTGCATTTCCGGGCGGGGGACGCCGCGGATCTGGCCCGCGTGATGACGCGCGCGATGACCGAGCCGGGGCTTTGGGACCGGCTCGTTTCCAACATACCGGCGGTCCCGACGACCGATGAGGCCGCCGAGAAACACGTCATTCTCTATGACGACATAATGAACGGTCCGGGAGGAG
This sequence comes from Roseomonas genomospecies 6, assembly GCF_008365375.1. Classification (GTDB taxonomy): domain Bacteria; phylum Pseudomonadota; class Alphaproteobacteria; order Azospirillales; family Azospirillaceae; genus Azospirillum. The sequence goes on from NZ_QOKW01000016.1 coordinate 42,383, forward strand.
CACATGGGCAAACACATGGGCAGGGCTCGATTGCGGGGAGCATCGCGGGATGAAGGAACCGATCACCAAGGCCGACATTACGGCGGCCATTCTTCTTGACGACGACACGCTCGTCCTGTTCGGCGGCATCGACCGGACGCTGCCGGCGCAGGGCGCCGTGCATCTCGACGGGTCGGTGGAGGGCCGCTACGCCGGTCGCTCCTGGGCGGACGCGGAGGGCGAGCGCTGGTTCCTGGGCGGCATCCGCGTGCCGGGGCTGGCGCAGATGCGCCCGTCGCGCGTGGAGTTGGCGGACGAGAAGGGGGAACGCCTCGTCCTGCCGCGCCTGTCCAACGTCCGCACCAACCCGTCGCACCTCGTCTCCGCGCTGAAGGGCTTCCAGCCCGGCGCGCTGGCCCTGGCGCTGGATTTCGCGATCCAGCTCGCCGCCTCGTCGAAGGATGAGGCGGAGGGCGAGTCCGACCGCATCGGGCGCCTGCTGTCGGGCCTCGCCCAGGAGGTGTCGCAGCCGGACGGATTCGCCGAGGTGTTCGGCCGCTTCCGCGACGGCAGCCTGATGCTTCAGGGCTGGGCGCGCAGCTTCCGCAGCGGCGCCCAGAAGATCCTGATCGAGGCGGAGGAGACCGCCGCCTACCGTGCCGCCGCCGGGTCCTTCGCGCGCCCGGACCTGCCGCCGGACGCGGCGGGCGTGCTGGCCGTGCTGACCGACCGGACCCCGCTTCCCACCGCCATCCGCCGCATCCACTACCGCGCCGCCGAGGGCTGGCGTCATCTGGAGATCTTCGAGCACCGCACCATCCTGCCGGACGGCGTGGCCTCCGCCCATGTGCGCGACATGCTGGGCAACATCCAGGACGCCGAGGCGCGCCAGACCATGGCCCGCATCGCCGCGTCGCGCTACGACGGGGCGGAAACCGTGTCGCAGCTCGACATCCCCGTGCGGATCGGGCTGGACATGGCGCTGCGCGTTCCCGGCGCCGGGCTGTTCGCCGCCGGCTGGCTGCTCGACCCGACGCGGCAGGTCCGCGCCGTCACGCTGAAGGGGCCGGGCGTCTCCGTCCGGCTCGACCAGGGCTGGTCCCGACTGGCCCGCCGCGACGTGACGGAGGCCTTCCAGGGCAACGGCCTGTTCGCCGGGCGTCTGGTCCCCGGCCAGGACCAGCACGGATTCACCGCCTTCGCAGTGGAGCCGTCCGGCCTTCCCCAAGGTGCCGAGTTCCACCTCGAACTGGAACTGGCCGACGACCGCTTCGCCTTCCTGCCGCTGAGCTGCCTGCCCCCCGCGCCGGAAGCGCTGCGCCGGATGCTGTCGCTGGTCAATCTGGACAGCCCCTCCATCGACACGCTGATCGCCCGCCATGTCGGCCCGATGCTGCGCACCGCCCGCGCCCGCTCCGGCGCCGCGCCATCGGCGGGCGTGCACCCGATGGGCCGTCCGGTGAAGACGCCGCGCGTCTCGGTGATCCTGCCGGTGACCGACGGGCGGGAGGATGTGGACCTCAACATTGCCCGCCTCGCCATCGACCCGGACTTCGCCGAGACCGAACTGCTGGTGGTCGCCGCCGCGGGCACGCACGAGCGGCTGGGTGGAGCGGTCCGTCAGGCCGCCGCCTTCTACCGCATGGCCGTCACCTTCGTGGCCGCCCCCGACGCCACCGACATGTTCGAGGCGCTGGCCGCCGCCCTGCCGCACGCCCGTGGCGAACGGGTGCTGACGCTGTCCCCATCCGTCCTGCCGACCGAGAAGGGCTGGCTGTCGGCGCTGGAGCGGGTGTCGCGCAAGTCCGGCGGGCCGGTGATGGTGAGCCCTACGCTGCTCTACGAGGACCATTCGATCCGCTTCGCCGGCATCATGGCGGTGGAGGGTCCGGACGGCGCCAAGACCTTCGAGCGCCGTTTCGCCGGCTATCCCCGCGACTGGCTGAAGGAGCAGGACGCCGCGACGGTCGACGCCGCCGCCCCGGAATGCGCGCTTCTGCCGAAGGACGCGCTGGTCCGCGCGCTCGCCGCCATGGGCTCCTACATGGGCGCCGACCACAAGGGGCTGGATCTCTGCCTGCGCCTGCGCGCGCTGGGCGGGGCCTGCGTCTGGCTGCCCCGCGTCACGCTGGTGGCGCTGGACGAGCAGCCGCGCGACGCGCACGCCGACCGCTGGCACCGCGCCGGCGCCATGGTGGACCGCTGGAGCTTCGAGGACATCTGGTCCGCCCGCGCCGCCGCCTGAGCCCGCACGTCCCGCAAGCCCTATTCGAGATCGGCCCGACCATGAGCAACAAGCGCGTCCTGATCATCAGCCACGGCCATCCCGCCTTCTCGCTGGGCGGCGCGGAGGTGGCCTCCTACAACCTGCACCAGGGGCTGCACGACCTGCCGGGCTGGGAAAGCCATTACATGGCCCGCACCTCCCCGCCGGTCACCCCGCACGGCAGCTCCGCCCTGATGGCGCTGCGCCAGAAGGAGCGGGAGGTCCTCTACCACGCCAACGACTACGACCATTTCCGGCTGTCGAACCGCAACCTGCCGGGGCTGGAGAAGGATTTCGTCCGCTACGTCCGCGACCTTCAGCCGGACGTGGTGAACTTCCACCATTTCCTGGGTCTGGGCATCGAGACGATCCAGGCGGTCCGGCAGGCGCTGCCGCGCGTGCCGATCGTGGTGACCTTCCACGAGTATCTGTCCATCTGCCACCACCACGGCCAGATGGTGAAGACCAGCCGCAACACGCTGTGCTACCGCTCCAGCCCGGCGGACTGCGCCGGCTGCTTCCCGCACATCGGCGAGGCACAGTTCTTCAAGCGCGAGCTGTTCCTGAAGACTTTCCTGGAACAGGCGGACTTCTACGTCAGCCCGTCGAACTTCCTGATCGACCGCTATGTGGACTGGGGTCTGCCCCGCGAGAAGTTCCGCATGATCGAGAACGGCCTGACCGTCGAGGGCATCGCCCCGCCCCGCCCGCTGGCCCGCGGCGGCAAGCGCAACCGCTTCGCCTTCTTCGGCCAGTTGACCGAGTTCAAGGGCGCCCATGTGCTGGTCGAGGCCATCGGCCGCGTCTCCGAGAAGGCGTGGGGCGAGGACGGCGCGCTGATGATCTTCGGCGGCAACCTGGAACGCCAGCCGGAAGCCTACCAGAAGACATTCAACGCGGCGGTGGAGCGTGCGGGGGACCGCGTGCGCTTCTACGGCAGCTACCGCTCCGCCGAGTTGCCCGGCCTGATGAAGGACGTGGATTGGGTGGTGATGCCCTCCATCTGGTGGGAGAACTCGCCGGTGGTGATCCAGGAGGCGTTCCTGCACGGGCGCCCGATCATCTCCAGCAACATCGGCGGCATGGGCGAGAAGGTCACCCACGGCGTGGACGGCCTGCATTTCCGCAACGCCAGCGTCGAGGATCTGGTGGACCGCCTGACCGAGGCGCTGACCACGCCGGACCTGTGGGACCGCCTGCGCATGCGCATCCGCCGCCCCATCGACCGCGCGGAGTGCGCCCGCCGCCACGCCGATGTGTTCGACGCGCTGATCGCGAACGCGGGCGGTGGTGCCGTGTCGATGCCCGAGCGGGCGGTGGCGCAGAAGCCGTGATGGCAATGTTCGGGAGACGGGCCCCCACCCTGACCCTCCCCCGCTGGGCGGGGGAGGGAATTGAAGGCCCTCCCCCGCCCAGCGGGGGAGGGAGGGGACCCACGAAGTGGGGTGGGTGGGGGCAATACGCCATCATTGCCTGCACCCTCCTCCTCGCCACCCCCGCCCACGCCGCCGACCTCCGCGTCACCGTCCCCCCGGGCGCCGCGCTGGAGACCGTCTACGACCACCGCACGCAAGCCTGCGAGGACTGGGACGTCCCCGATGCCCCGGCGCGCGCTTGGAAAGCCGCCGACGGCAGCGTCCGGCTGCTCGCCGCGCACAACCGCGCGCGCATCCTGAGCGGCCCGTCGCTGAACGACCTGCGCCACGGCTGCCGCGTCGTCTTCCAATCGGCCAGGCGCGACGACCCGGCGCGGTTCGACGACATGGGCTGGCTGACCGCGCCCTACACGCTGGACGGCACCACCATCTACGGGCTGGTCCACAACGAATACCACGGCCACAAGCGCCGCGACCTCTGCCCCACGGGCGACTACATGGCCTGCTGGTGGAACGCGCTGACTCTGACCGTCTCGCACGACGGCGGGCGGAGCTTCGGGCCGGCGCGCTACGTCGCCGGGGTGCCCTACCGCTTCCGCGGCGATTTGGGGAAGCGCGCCGGGCTGTTCGCGCCGAGCAACATCGTCGGGCGCGACGGCTGGTACTACGCCATGGCCTTCGCCGAAGGCATCGGCGCGCAGAAGCGCGGCGTCTGCCTGATGCGCACCCGCGACCTCGCCGATCCGGCCTCCTGGCGGGCGTGGGACGGGCGGGACTTCACCGTCCGCTTTCGCGACCCCTACATGGAGGGCGAAGCGAACCCGGAGGCGTCGGTCTGCGCGCCGCTGCCGCCGGGCCGCCTGCCCTTCACCGTCACCAGCCTCGTCCGCCACACGCCGAGCGGCCTGTACGTCGCGGTGATGGCCGGACGGCGCGCCGAGCGCAAAGGGGCCGAGCCGGTGTCCGGCGTGTGGGTGTCCACCTCCGCCGACCTGATCGGCTGGTCCGTTCCCCGTCTCGCCTGGGCGGCGCCACTGCTGACCGACAAGGATTGCGGCGTGGACGAGACCTTCTACTACCCGGCCATTCTCGATCCGGACGCCAGAAGCCGGAATTTCGAGGACACGGATGGAAACGCCTGGCTCTACCTGACCCGGCTTGCCCAGAAGAACTGCAAGCCGACCCGGGAACGCGATCTGGTCCGAATAATGATCCGGGTTGAGCCGTCATGAGGCGGCTAAAATTAACCAATACAAAACCCGGCCCCCGCAATCTCCCACCACCCCGACCCCAGGAGAATTAAATTGGCTAACATCCTAGTCATGATTCCCTCCGGCGAAGTCTATGATCATGACTGCGTGCGGTGGTACAGCTACCAGGACATTCAGCGTAGCATCAATCATTACCACAACATCGGCGACGCCTTCGTCTACGATTCCTCGCTGAAGCTGCTGACCTACGACCGCCTGGATGTCGTGGAGATCCGCGAGTTCAAGCAGGAGGTGGTGGACCGGGCCAACGCCGAATACGATTACGTGTTCCTGCGCGGGTCGAACTACATCCACGACCACATGACCTGGCCGGCGGGCACCGAGCAGGTGCTGTCCAAGCTGCGCATCCCGGTCATCGCCTTCGGCGTCGGCGCCCAGGCCCCGGCCACCGGCAAGCTGACGCTGTCGGATGAGAGCAAGCGCATCTGGCAGATGTTCGCCGACAAGTCCACGACGCTGGGCGTGCGCGGCACCTACACCGCCGAAGTGCTGTGGGATCTCGGCATCAAGAACGTCCGCATCGTCGGCTGCCCGACCGCCTTCCGCAACCGCGATCCGGAGCTGCGCATCGACCTGCCCGCCCTGGACAGCGTGCGCAACGTCGGCATCACCATGCGCCGCGAGGTGTCCAGCCACTATTCGCCGGACGTGAAGACCTACCTCGCCCGCCACCGCGACTTCGTGAAGGACATGAGCCGCCGCTTCGACACCGTCCTGATGATGCAGGGCGAGGTCGAGGAGAAGAAGCTGCTTTGGGGCACCGACGAGCAGAAGGCCGAGGCTTGGGACGAACTGCACAACAACAACTGGCTGAAGAACTGGTACTTCGACGAGGAGCTGGACGCGCTGTACCGCTCGCGCCTGTGGTACTCGGACGTGGTGGCCGACTATGAGAGCATCGTGCGCTCGAAGGATCTCGTGCTGGGCTACCGCCTGCACGGCAACCTGATGGCGCTGTCGAACGGCACGCCGTCCGTCTACTTCAGCTATGACAGCCGCACGGCGGAGTTCGCGGAAACCTTCGCGATCCCCTGCTACGACGTCTATTCGGACAAGCCCTTCGTCCTGGAGGAATACTGGGACCAGAGCCTGTTCGAGAAATTCAACCGCACCTTCTACCAGCGCTACCGCGACATGCGGGAGTTCCTGGACGAGAACTACATCCCGCACCGCATGCCCAGCCCGACCGCGCGCAAGACCCCGCAGCGCAAGGCGGCCTGACGGCGAACACCGCGCGAAGGGCGCCGGCACCGGGCAACGCTCCGGTGCCGGCGCCCGCCCTCCGTTCCCCTTCCGTCTTTCGTGAGTGCCCGCCATGCCCGACACCGTTGCCGCCACTCCGGTCGCGGCGGAAGCCGCGGCTTCCGTCATCGAAGGCCGCGTGGATGCCGTCCAGGCCGGGCGCATCTACGGCTGGGCCTGGGACCGCTCCTACCCGACCGACCGTCTTCCGGTCGAATTCCGCGCCGACATGCCGGACGGACGCAGCGTGGTTCTGGGACGTACGCTGGCCGACCGCCCGCGTGAGGATCTGCTCGGCGGCAATTTCGGCGACGGGCACCACGCCTTCGAAGCCGACCTGGAGCTTCCGGAAGGACTCGACCCCGCGCGCGTCGTCGCCGTGGTTGCGGCCCCGAGCACCGGCACCATCGCCACCTTCGCCCAGCCGAGCGCCGAGGAAAAGCTGCTGGAGCGCACGCTCGCCCCGCATCTGGTGCGGATCGGCGCCGGGCTGGAAACCGCCCGCCGCGACCACCAGCAACTCGCCGCCGCCCAGCAGAGCATCGCCCGCATCCTGCGCGAGATGCAGGACCGCGCTGCCGCCGGGCAGGCCGGGGCCGCTACGGCCACGGCCCAGCAGACCGCCCTGGCGGAGACGCTGCATGGTCTTCAGGAGCGGGTGGCCGGGCTGGAGGTCTTCCTGGTCCGCATGGACACGACGCTGCGCGGCTTCGACGACGCGCTGAAGGTGAAGTCCACCAGATCGCACGCCCCGACCATCATCGCCGCCCTGGCCTCCGCGGTCGGCGCCTTCGCCGCGACGGTCATCGGGCTGGCGATCTTCGGGTAGCGCCACCGTACGGCCACCCTGCCGCCAAGCCCGTGCGCTACGGTAACAGGGCGCCGCGCCCCTGAACATTCCGTGGGTACGAAACCGTTCCGTACCTCTGCGCCGCCCGCCGTTCGCCGACACTCGTGAGCAAGCGCCCCCGAAGGCGCAAGAAGACACACGAGAGGACCGGCGATGACGACCCCGCGGCACCAGTCCCAGGCGCCCCAGCCGCTGACCAACCCGGCGGCGGCGTGGCTGGCCGCCTGGAATCCGTCCGCCTGGACGGAAAATCTGGCCACCCTGTTTCCCTTTCCCTCGGCCCTGTTTCCAATTCCGCCCGCCGGCGGACCGGACAAGGGAACGCTCCCGAATCCGGTGATGGACGCCATCGACTACGGCATCGACGCGATGCAGCGGTGGGTCCTCTATCTGGACGTGATGCGGCGGCGGGGAGACCAGTTCATCGAGCACGCCGAGCACGGCAAGCCCCCCGTCCTGGATTTCCCGCACGAGGTGGTGATGGACGGGCGGCGGCTGCCGCGCCCCTGCAACTACCTGCTGCTGCGCATCCTTCCGGACCCGAAGGTCGGGACCGACCCGGCGAAGCGCCCCTTCGTCATCGTCGATCCGCGCGCCGGCCATGGGCCGGGCATCGGCGGCTTCAAGCCGGACAGCCAGATCGGCGCTGCGCTGCGGGCGGGCCACCCCTGCTACTTCATCGGCTTCACACCCGATCCGGTGCCCGGCCAGACCCTCAACGACGTGGGAATGGCGGAAGCCGCCTTCATCGAGCATGTGGGAAAGCTGCACGCCCAGGCGGACGGCAAACCCTGCGTCATCGGCAACTGCCAGGCCGGCTGGGCGATCATGGCGTTGAGCGCCGTCCGCCCGGACCTGATGGGGCCGCTCATCATCGCCGGTTCGCCGCTGTCCTATTGGGCTGGGGTGAAGGGGCGCAACCCGATGCGCTATCTGGGCGGGCTGTACGGCGGGGCGTGGCTGTCCGCTCTCGCCGCCGACCTCGGCAACGGGCGTTTCGACGGCGCCAATCTGGTCGGCAACTTCGAAAAGCTCGACCCCGCGAACACCTATTGGAAGAAGGCGTACAATCTGTACGCCTCCATCGACACGGAAGCGCCGCGCTATCTCGACTTCGAAAAGTGGTGGAGCGGCTTCTTCCTGCTGAACGGCGAGGAGATCGAGCGGATCACCGAGGATCTGTTCGTCGGCAACAAGCTGACCAGCGGCAACCTGATCGGCAAGGACGGTCGGCGGCTCGACCTGCGGAACATCCGCTCGCCCATCCTGGTCTTCGCCTCCTGGGGCGACAACATCACGCCGCCGCAACAGGCGCTGGGCTGGATTCTCGATCTTTACGGCAGCGTGGACGACATCCGCGCCCGCGAGCAAACCATCGTCTACAACCTCCATCAGAACATCGGCCATCTCGGCATCTTCGTGTCGGGACGCGTCGCGCGGCGGGAGACGGCGGAGTTCGTCGAGAACATCGACCTGATCGACCTGCTTCCCCCCGGCCTCTACGAGATGGTGATCGAGCCGAAGGACCCGGACGCGCCCGGCGCCGATCTGGTGGACGGCGACTACGTGACCCGCTTCGAGCCGCGGACCCTGGACGACATCCGCGCCTTCGGCGGCAACACGCCGGAGGATGACCGCCGTTTCGCCACCGTCGCCCGCATCTCCGACATCAACACCGGCCTCTACATCACCTTCGCGCGGCCCGCCGTCCGCGCCGCCGTGACCGAGGGGACCGCGGAATGGCTGCGGATGATGAACCCGGCGCGGGCGCAATATTACCTCTTCTCGCACCTCAACCCCTTCATGGCGCCGGTCGAGGCGCTGGCCGAACAGGTGCGGGAGAACCGCCGCCCGGCCCATCCCGGCAATCCCTACCTGAAGGCGCAGGCGATGCTGTCCGACGCCATGGTGCAGGCGCTCGACCATTGGCGGGACGCGCGCGACGGGACGGTGGAGCGGCTGTTCATGTCGTTCTACAACGCGCCGCTGCTCCAGGCCATGGTCGGGCTGGCCGCCCCCGGCGCCGAGGCCCGGCCCCCGCGCGTCCGCGACGAGGCGTTCGAGGCGCTGGTCGCCAAGAAGACGGACGACATCCTGGCCCGCGTGGACCAGGGCGGCCTGCGCGAGGCGCTGTTCCGCGTCCTGATCTATGTCGGGCGCGGCGAGGGCGCCTTCGACGAGCGCGCCTTCCACACGCTGCGCCGGGTCCGCGACGAGCATGCCGCCCTGGAACGCCTGCCCCTCCAGCAGGTGCGCGCGGTCTTCCGCGAGCAGGTCTTCCTGATGCTTCTGGACGAGGTCGCGGCGCTGGCGGCGCTGCCCACGCTCGTCCCCGACGCGCAGGACCGCAAGGAGATCATCGCCGCGGCGGAGCGGGTCCTCACGGCCTCCGGCCCGCTCGACGCCACCGAGCGGCGGCGGCTGCGCCACGTCGAATCCATCCTGGCCGGCAAGGCCGAACCCGGCGGTGAACCGGCGCTGAGCGCCGCCCCGCTGGGCAACGGCTCGTCCATCGCGCAGGCCGCGGCGGAGATCGGACGGGTGACGACCCCGCGGCGGGAAAGGCCGAGAATCCAACAGGCGAAGTGACCGGCACCCTCCAAACGGGAGACACGCACATGTCCATCATCAACCCGACCAGCACGACCAACCCGTCGCTCGGCGACGACCTCATCACGCCGGAGGATCTCCGCCGGATCGCCGAGGAACGCGAAATGGCCCTCCTGAGAGAGGCCCAGGAGCGCGACAAGAAGCACCAGGAGGAGCAGGACTCGATCCGCGAGGCCTTCATGCACCAGCATGTCCGCCCCGACGCCAAGGAGCGCTTCACCCGCGCGGTGCGCGCGGCGGCGGAGCGCGGGGTGAATGAAATCCAGATCGTGCGCTTCCCCAGCAGCTATTGCAGCGACGGCGGGCGGGCGATCAACAACTTCGAGCCGAACTGGCCGGACAGCCTCACCGGCTTCGCGCGCGAGGTCTACGACAATTACGAAAATCAACTGAAATCCCGCGGCTACAAGCTGCGCGCCCAGATCCTGGACTATCCCGGCGGCATGCCGGGCGACATCGGCCTCTTCCTGCGCTGGTGACGGAACGATGAGCGATGCACCGACCCCCGGCGGCGGCCTTGGAGACGGCCTTGGAGACGGCCTTGGAGATGGCGGCGGCCCGCCCGCCCGCCGGCACGAGAAGTACGAACGGCTCGTCGCGGCCTGCCGCTCGATCGCGCCCGTCCCGACGGCGGTCGTCCACCCGTGCGACGCGACCTCGCTCGGCGGGGCGGTGGACGCCGCGAAGGAGGGCTTCATCACCCCGATCCTGGTCGGCCCCGCCGCGCGCATCCGCGCGGTGGCCGAGGCCGAGGGGATCGACATCGCCCCCTACGAGATCGTGGACGCCCCGCACAGCCACGCCGCCGCCGCCGTGGCGGTCGGGCTGGTGCGGGAGGGGCGCGCCGGGCTGCTGATGAAGGGCAGCCTGCACACCGACGAGCTTCTGCACGCGGTAGCGCGGCGCGAGGGCGGCCTGCGGACGGAGCGGCGCATCAGCCACGTCTTCATCATGGACGTGCCGACCTATCCCAAGCCCCTCTTCATCACCGACGCCGCGGTGAACATCGCGCCGACGCTGGAAGACAAGCGCGACATCATCCAGAACGCCATCGACCTCGCCCGCGCGCTGGGAATCGCGCTGCCCAAGGTGGCGATTCTGTCGGCGGTGGAGACGATCAACCCGAAGATCCCGTCCACGGTCGAGGCCGGCGCGCTCTGCAAGATGGCCGACCGCGGGCAGATCACCGGCGGCCTGCTGGACGGCCCGCTGGCGCTCGACAACGCGATCAGCCCGGAGGCCGTGCGGATCAAGGGCATCCAGTCCCCGGTGGCCGGACAGGCGGACATCCTCGTCGTGCCGGACCTGGAGGCGGGGAACATGCTCGCCAAGAATCTGACCTTCCTGGCCAACGCCGACGCGGCGGGCGTCGTGCTGGGCGCGCGGGTGCCCATCGTGCTGACCAGCCGGGCCGACAGCGTGATGACCCGCATGGCCTCAAGCGCGGTGGCGGCGCTGTACGCCCACCGCACGCGCATCGCCGAACCGGTGAAGGGGTGACCGTCATGCCCACGCGGAGGACGACGCCGTCCGGAAGCCTTCTCGCCGCCCCGCTTCTGGCCCTGGCTCTGGCGGGCTGCGAGCAGCCGGTACCGCCGTCCGCCGCGGCCACCCTGGTCCGCGCCGTGGCGGTGCAGGTCACCGCTCTGGACCACACCGCGGCCCTGACCGGCGCCGTCCAGGCGAGGCACGAAAGCAACCTGGGCTTCCGCGTCGGCGGCAAGGTGACCGAGCGGCTGGTGGAGGTCGGGCAGGCCGTCGCCGCCGGGGACCTGCTGGCCCGGTTGGACAGCCAGGATCAGCAGAATTCCGTCCGTTCGGCGGAGTCCGACGTGGCGGCGGCGCAGGCCTTCGTCGAACAGAGCCGCACGCAGGAGGAGCGCCAGCGCACCCTTCTCGCCCAGGGCTTCACCACCCGCGTGCAGTACGACAACGCCCAGAAGCGCTACGCCCAGGCCCAGGCGGAGCTGAACTCCGCCCAGGCCAACCTCGCCACCGCCAAGGACGCGCTGTCCTACACGGAGCTGCGGGCCGACCGCGACGGAGTCATCACCGCCAAGGCGGCGGAGCCCGGCCAAGTGGTCGCCGCCGGGCAGATGGTGTTGCGGCTGGCCGATCCGGGGGAGCGGGAGGCCGTCTTCCAGGTTCCCGGCGCCAGCATCGAGTTGGAAAGCCGGTCGGCAACGCTGCCCAAGGTGGAGGTGCGGCTGGTCAGCGACCCGTCCATCCAGACCGAAGGCACCATCCGGGAGGTCTCCCCCGACGTCGATCCGGTCACCCGGACCTACACCGTCAAGGTCTCCCTGCCCGACGCGCCGCAGGCGTTCATGCTGGGCGCCGCGGTCAGCGGGCGGGCCAAGCTGCCGGCACGCCCGGTGATCGACCTGCCCTCCTCCGCCCTGTTCCAAACGGACAAGGGGCAGCCGGCGGTCTGGGTGGTCGCCCGCCCGGCGGACACCGTCAGCCTGCGCCCCGTCTCCGTCCTGCAATACGACACCGGCACCGTCACCCTGGAAGGCGGCCTGAAGGACGGGGAGATGGTGGTGATCGGCGGCATCCAGAAACTGCGGCCCGGCCAGACCGTGGCCGTGAAGGGGAGCGGCGCATGACCCGCACGGCGCGACGATTGTCCGGCGGCACCCTCCTGCTTCTCCTGGCCCTGGCGGGCTGCGAGAAGGCGGGGCACCAGTCCGCCCACGACGCCGGGGCCGCCCCGCCGGTCCGCCCGGTGCGGGCGATGACCGTGGAGCCGATGGCCTTCCGCCTGGGCAACAGCGTCACCGGCACCATCGAGGCGCGGGCCGACGCCGATCTGGGCTTCCGCATCGCCGGCAAGCTGATCGAACGCAAGGTCGATGTCGGCGACCGCGTGAAGGCCGGCGACCGGCTGGCCCGGCTGGACGACCAGGACCAGCGCAACGCGTTGCGCACCGCCGAAGCCACGCTGGCCTCCGCCCGGGCCGAACTGGTCCAGGCCCGCAACGAGGAGACCCGCAAGAAGGAGCTTCTCGCCAACGGCAACACCTCCCAGGCGCTGTACGACGCGGCGCTGCTGGCGCTGCGCACCGCCGACGCCAAGCGCGTGGCCGCGGAGGCCGCGCTCCAGTCGGCGCGCGACCGCGTCGGCTACACCGAGCTGCTCGCCGACCGCGACGGGGTGGTCACCGCCACCGGCGCGGAGCCGGGGCAGGTGGTGGAGGCCGGCGCCATGGTCGTGCGCGTCGCCCAGCCGCAGGAGCGCGAGGCCGTCTTCAACATTCCCGAGGCCGGCATCCGTGCGGCACCGCGCGACCCGGTGATCGAAGTGGCCCTGGCCGGCGCGCCCGGCGTCGTGGCGACCGGCCATGTGCGGGAGGTGTCGCCCCAGGCCGATCCGGTCACCCGCACCCACACCGTCCGCATCGCGCTGAACGACCCGCCCGACGCGCTGCGCCTCGGCGCCACCGTCACCGGGCGCCTGAAGCAGCCCCCCGCCCCGGTGGTCGAGGTGCCGGAAACGGCTTTGCTGACCGGCACGGCGCCGGACGGGGCAAAGCAACTGGCCGTCTGGACCGTCGATCCGAAGGACCGCACCGTCCGGCGCCGTCCCGTGACGGTGCGCGATCCGGACGGGGCCGGCCCCGTCATCGTAACGGACGGGCTGTCGCAAGGCGACATCGTGGTGACGGCTGGCGTGCACAGCCTGTCGGACGGCCAGCGCGTCCGGCTTCCCCAGACCATAGAAACGGCGGCGGCACAATGACCGGCTTCAATCTTTCCGAATGGGCGCTGCGGCACCGGTCCTTCGTCTGGTACCTGATGATCTCCCTGACGCTGGCCGGCGCCCTGTCCTATTTCCGCCTGGGACGGGAGGAGGACCCCGCCTTCACGATCAAGACCATGGTGGTCCAGACCAACTGGCCCGGCGCCACCATCCAGGACACCATGAATCTGGTGACCGACCCCATCGAGAAGAAGCTGGAGGAGCTTCCCTATCTCGATTACGTGAAGAGCTATACGAAGCCCGGAATCTCGGTCGTCTACGTCAACCTGAAGGACTACACGCCCGCCGGGGACGTCCCGGACCTGTGGTATCAGACCCGCAAGAAGATCGCCGACATGAAACAGACCCTGCCGGCCGGCACGCAGGGTCCCTTCTTCAACGACGAGTTCGGCGACACCTTCGGCACCATCTACGCCTTCACGGCGGACGGCTTCAGCTACCGCGAACTGAAGGATTATGCGGAGACCGCAAGGGCGGAACTGATGCGCGTTCCCAACGTCGGCAAGGTGCAGTTCGTCGGCGTCCAGAACGAGAAGATCTATCTGGACTTCTCCACGCGCCAGCTCGCCGCCATGGGGATCGACCGCGATCAGGTGATCGCCGACCTCCAGACGCAGAACGCGGTGGCCCCGGCGGGGGTGGTCCAGGCGGGGGACGAGAAGGTATCGGTGCGCGTCAGCGGCGCCTTCACGTCGGAGGAGAGCCTGCGCGCCATCAACCTGCGCGCCAACGACCGCTTCTACCGGCTGGCCGACGTGGCGCAGGTCCGGCGCGGCTACGCCGACCCGCCCACGCCGATGTTCCGCTACAACGGCCAGCCGGCGATCGGCATCACCATCTCCATGGCCGCCGGCGGCAACATCCTGGAGTTCGGCGAAGGCATCCGCGAGAAGATGCGGCAGGTCGAGGCCAACCTTCCCATCGGAATCAACACCCATCTGGTCGCCAACCAGTCCGTGGTGGTCGAGGATTCCATCGCCGGCTTCACCAAGGCGCTGAAGGAGGCGGTCGTCATCGTCCTGGCCGTCAGCTTCGTCAGCCTGGGGCTGCGCGCCGGCATGGTGGTGGCGACCTCCATCCCGCTGGTTCTGGCGATGACCTTCATGGGCATGGAGTTCTTCGGCATCGAGCTTCAGCGCATCTCGCTGGGCGCCCTCATCATCGCGTTGGGCCTGCTGGTGGACGACGCGATGATCACCGTGGAGATGATGATCACCAAGCTGGAGGAGGGATTCAGCCTGGATAAGGCGGCGACCTTCGCCTACACCTCCACCGCCTTTCCCATGCTGACCGGCACGCTGGTGACGGTGGCCGGCTTCATCCCCATCGGCTTCGCCCAGGGCGGGGCGGCGGAATACTGCTTCTCGCTGTTCGCCGTGGTGGCGATGGCGCTTCTGTTCTCCTGGATCGTGGCGGTGCTGTTCGCCCCGCTGATCGGCGTCAACGTGCTGCGCCAGAACAAGAAGGCGCAGCAGCAGGCGCACGGGCACGGAGGCGGGCACGAGCCGGGGCGGCTGATGCGGATGTTCCGCGCGGTGCTGCGCTGGTCCATGCGGGCGCGCTGGCTGGTGATCATGGCGACGGTCGCGCTGTTCGCCCTGTCCGTCTTCGGCATGAAATTCGTGCAGCAGCAGTTCTTCCCGGCGTCGGACCGGCCGGAGCTGCTGGTCAACCTGACCCTGCCGCAGACCGCCTCGATCCGCGCGACGGAAGAGGTGGTGGACCGGCTGGAAAAGGTCCTGGCCGCCGACCCGGAGGTGGAGCACTGGAGCTTCTACGTCGGCCAGGGAGCGATCCGCTTCTACCTGCCCCTGGACGTGCAGCTCGCCAACGACTACTTCGCGCAGGCCGTGGTCGTGACCAAGGGCTACGACGTCCGCGAGGCCGTGCGCGCCCGGCTGGAGAAGGTGCTGAACGAGAGCTTCTCGGATCTGAACACCCGCGTCAGCCCGTTGGAGATGGGACCGCCGGTCGGCTGGCCGATCCAGTACCGGGTGTCCGGCCCCGACGTGGGCGAGGTGCGCGCCATCGCCGCCCGCATGGCCGAGACCATCGGCACCAATCCCTACACGCTGTTGACCAACTACGACTGGAACGAGCCGTCGAAGGTGGTCCGGGTGGATGTGGACCAGGACAAGGCCCGTCTGCTCGGCATCAGCTCCAAGTTGCTGGACGAGGCGCTGAACGCCACCGTGTCGGGCGCGGCCATCACGCAGGTGCGCGACGGAATCTATCTGATCGACGTGGTGGCCCAGGCGACGAACGCCGAGCGCAGCTCCATCGAGACGCTGCGCAACCTCCAGGTCGCCATTCCCGACGGCCGCACCGTGCCTCTGCGGGAGTTGGCAACCCTGCGCTACGATCTGGAACAGCCCCTGGTCTGGCGGCGCTCCCGCCTGCCGACGATCACGGTGCAGGCCGATCTGGTGCCGCCGCTCCAGGCCGCGACGGTGGTGGAGCAGCTCGCCCCGGCGGTGGACCAGCTCCGGCGCACGCTGCCGCCCGGCTACATCATCGAGGTCGGCGGCACGGTGGAGAACAGCGCCAAGGGCATGGCGTCGATCACCGCGGTCTTCCCGGTCATGGTCTTCGTCATGCTGACCATCCTGATGATCCAGCTTCAGAGCTTCCAGAAGCTCTTCCTGGTCATATCCGTCGCACCGCTCGGCCTGATCGGCGTTGTGGCGGCGCTGCTGCCGACCGGCACGCCGCTGGGCTTCGTCGCCATCCTGGGCGTGGTCGCCCTCATCGGGATGGTCGTCCGCAACTCCGTCATCCTGATCGCCCAGATCGACGAGCATCTGGCGGCGGGCGAGCATCCCTGGGACGCGGTGGTCAACGCCACCATGCACCGGGTGCGCCCGATCCTGCTGACCGCCGCCGCCGCCAGTCTGGGCATGATTCCCATCGCGCCCGAGGTGTTCTGGGGCCCCATGGCCTATGCGATCATCGGCGGGCTGGTGGTGGCGACGCTGTTGACCCTGCTGTTCCTTCCGGCGCTCTACGTCGCCTGGTTCCGCATCCGGGAGCCGGCCTCGCAGGCCGGGGAGGCGTTGCAGCGGCGCACGGACGAAACCCGTCCCCCACGCGGCCCCGCCCCCACGGAGGGAGCGGCCCACGGGGCCTGAAAACGCCGACGCCCGGCCATGAATGGCCGGGCGCGGTCGTTCCGAAAAGGTGATGAGAACCAGCTCTTACGCGGTCGGGTTGGCCTTGGTCGCCGAGGAGATGGAGTTGTTGGCGACGTTCTGGCTGACGCTGTCGGCGATGGAGATCGCGGAGCGGCCGTTGTTGTTGTTGAAGACGTTGTCGTGCACGTTCAGCGTGATCGACCCGCTGCCCTTCAGGTGCTCCATGATGCCGCCGTTGTTGTTGAAGATCTCGTTGCCGTAGATCTTGTAGGTGACGCTGGTGCCCTGGTTCTGGCCGACGGAGATGCCGACGTTGGCGTTGCCGTAGATCGTGTTGTCGTAGATCTCGGTGCTCGACTTCGCCAGGATGCCGGCGCCGCGCGGGTTGTCGTAGATCGTGTTGTCGTGGATCTTCAGCGTGCTGTTGGCCTGGCTGTGGTCGTGGTACAGCCCGTGCGACCGGCCGTCGCCGCCGCCGGCACCGTTGTTGAAGATCGTGTTCCCGGCGATCTCGCCGCTCAGGATGCGCCCGTTCCAGCCGGAATACACACCGTCGGTCCGCCAGCCGTTGTCGCTGATGGTGTTGTTGGTGATGTACTGGTCGGCGTTATTGGACGCGTAATGGACGATGCCGTAGGCGCCGTTGCCGTCGATCGTGGAGTGATCGATGCGCAGGTTGTTGGAGGTCCCGCTGATGACGACGCCGGAACCGCGGTTGTCCAGGATCTGGGAGTTGGTGACCTTCACGTTCTCGGCCCCGCCGTTCAGCAGCAGGCCGGCGTCGCCGGACCCCTTCATGGTCAGGCTGTCGAAGGTGATGTTGTCCTTGTTGTTCAGGCTGACGGCGTAGCTCGAGCCGCTGGAGGCCTGGATCACCGGGTTCGCGCCGGTGCCGTAGGCGCCATAGATGATCGGCTTGTCCGACGTGCCGGAGGTCGAGGCCAGCAGGCTGTCGTGCCAGGTCTCGCCGCGCTCGAACAGGACGAGGGAACCGGGGGCGAAGCTGGTGGAATTGACCTTGTCCAGCGACTTCCAGGCCTGGTTCGCATCATGGCCGGAGTTGCTGTCGCTGCCGTTCGTCGCGTCCACGTAATAGATCTGCGAGGCCGGGACGGACGGGTAGTCGGACGTGCCGCCCGAGTTCGTCGGTGCCGGCGGGGCCGCGGCGGCGGTTGTGGCGAAGAATTCCTTCGGCGCGGCGACGGCCAGCGTGCCGTTCCACCACAGGTTCGCCTGCCCCGGAACGACGTCCTTGCCGTCGAGCGCGCCCTTGTCGTAGGTGACGGACGGGTCGGTCGGAGCGACCTTGTGGCCGTTGATGGTCACGGCGTTGACGGTCAGGTTGCGGTCCTGCCCATCGACGGCGCCGTCGTTGTCGTACTGGATCTGAATCTTGTGCGCCTGATCGGCGGTCACGTTGGCGTCGAAGGAAAAGTCCTTGGCGTCGCCGCCCGCGGTGCCTTCGCCGACCACGGCGCCGTCCACCAGCAGTTTGAAATGGGGCGACACACCGCCCGCGGCGGTGCCGGAGGCGTTCACGACGATCTTCGCCGCAGCGGCGGCGGCAGCGGTGGCATCGGCCAGTGCCAGAGGCTGTGCGGGGGTCTGGAGAGCCTGGAGCTGGAGAATTGAGGCGGGCGTCGCGAAGCTGTCGGCGGTCACCGGGGTGGAGTGTTCGACGGCATTCGACAACGCCTCGGCACCAGAATCGCTGACAAAGCCGGTGGTGTCGGCGATATCCTGGTGGTGAAGCTCAATGGCCATATGTTCCATGGTCTTTCACTCTTTCCTTTTTACAGCGCCACTCTTGTGGCGGTGGGCGGGAATGTGCGCGGATCGCGCCGTCCCGCTTGCTGTGCGCTCAATCGTTTTTGACAGGACCGGAGCCTAGCCGCCCCGGTGTGGCCTTAAATGGTTCGATTTTAGGATAATTAGTTTTTGAAGTGCGCCAAACACGTCACAGAATCGCCTCTAACGAACGAGGTAGTCCGTGAAATTTACGTTCTAACGCGAAAGGGGTAATACAGTCGGCAACTTCTTGAAATTTCTGCGCACTACAAGAATTTAGCCGCCGGATTACGAAGGAATGGCGCACCGCAACCAGTGAACAGGCCCGGTCGACTTGTGACATTCCTGTTGAAGAAAGCTGGGATGCCACATACCATACGCCACACGGACAGTTTGTTGAACAAACAATCCGTCTCGCCATAAAATCCAAAAATGATGAGCCGTGCCGACGGAAGCCCGGCCACCCAAAAGGGAAGGAATGAGGCATGAAGGACGTACAGCCCCCGCGCTGCGCGCGGAAGACCCCTTTCGACTCCTTCACTTTTAAAAAGACCGCCGGAAGGGCGGGGACGGCGCTGGCCGGTGTTCTCGGCCTGATGCTGCTCCCGACCGCGGCGAACGCCTGGGAGCCCACCAAATCGGTCGAATTCGTCGTTCCGGCGGGAACCGGCGGCGGCGCCGACCAGATGGCGCGGATGATCCAGGGCATCATTCAGAAGAACAGCCTGATGCCCCAGCCCATCGTCGTCATCAACAAGTCGGGCGGCGCCGGGGCGGAAGGATTCCTCGACGTCAAATCGTCGAACCGCAACCCGCACAAGATCATCATCACCCTGTCCAACCTGTTCACCACGCCCCTGGCGACCGGCGTTCCCTTCTCCTGGAAGGACATGACCCCCGTGGCCATGCTGGCGCTGGACAACTTCGTTTTGTGGGTGAACAACGACGCCCCGCAGAAGTCCCCCAAGGAGTTCATCGAAGCCGCCAAGGAAGGCGGTGCCAACCGCTTCAAGATGGGCGGCACGGGCTCCAAGCAGGAAGACCAGATCATCACCGCCGCCATCGAGCAGTCGGCGGGCGTCACCTTTACCTACGTCCCCTACAAGGGCGGCGGCGACGTGGCGGCCCAGCTCGTCGGCAACCACATCAACGCCAGCGTCAACAACCCCATCGAGGCGGTGTCGCAATGGCGGGCCGGTGCGCTGCGGCCACTGTGCGTCTTCGACAAGGAGCGCATCCCGCTGAAGGAGCCGGTGGCCGAAGGCAAGTCGTGGAACAGCATCCCGACCTGCAAGGAATCCGGGCTGGACGTCGAATACACGATGCTGCGCGGCATCTTCATGGGGCCGGGCGTCACGCCGGACCAGATCGCCTACTACGTGGACCTCTTCAAGAAGGTCCGCGAGACGGACGAGTGGAAGGACTTCATGGCGAAGGGGGCCTTCAACGTCAGCTTCAAGACCGGTGACGAGTTCAAGACCTGGCTCACCGCGGCGGAGACCCAGCACAAGACCCTGATGGACAAGGCGGGCTTCACCAAGCAATAGCCTTCTCGTCTGAAGCGCGGCCCCCGGGGCATCGCGCCCCGGGCGCCCTCCCCCACCCTCCGGGCTTTCGTGGGGCGGGCTTTCTGTGGGAGTGAGCCATGGAGCATGGAACGCAGAACAACGATCCGGTCGTGTCGAACCGGACCATGGAAATCGTCGTCGCCGCCCTGTTCGCGCTGGTTGCCCTGGTGGTGATGGGCGACAGCATCCGCGTCGGCAACGGCTGGGGCGCCGATGGGCCGAAGGCCGGTTACTTTCCCTTCTACGTCGGCCTCATCATGCTGGTCAGCAGTCTGGCCACGCTCGCCGTCAACATCTGGCGCCACGGCGGCGAACGCACCGCCTTCGTCGAGAAGCAGCAGCTCGCTCTGGTTCTCCAGGTGCTGGTGCCCAGCGTGGTGTTCGTGATCCTGACCGGCTTTCTGGGCATCTATCTGTCGGCGGTGCTGTTCATCGCCTTCTTCATGCATTGGGTCGGCAAATATCCGGTCAGGACGATCCTGCCCATTGCCATTCTGGTGCCCGCGGCCCTCTTCGTGATGTTCGAAATCTGGTTTCTGGTTCCGCTTCCCAAGGGACCGGTGGAAACGATGTTCGGGTTCTGAGGATTTTCAAAGTCTGAAGCCGGGGCGGCCACGGGAACGGCCGCAAACACCGAAGCAGCGGCAGGCATTCGCGGCGAACCAGCATAGGCGGCGGGGGCGAGCCCTGGCGCACGCGCTCAAGACGCGGTCACGCGGGTGCCGGAAAGGGAGGGAAACTTGGAAGCGCTCGGGTCACTCATACAGGGATTCGGCGTGCTCGCCGATCCCATGAACATCGCCTACATGTTCATCGGCATCACGCTGGGCGTCCTGATCGGCGTGCTGCCGGGGCTGGGCGGGGCGAACGGGGTGGCGATCCTGCTGCCTCTGACCTTCAGCATGTCGCCGACCTCCGCCATCATCATGCTCTCCTGCATCTACTGGGGGGCGTTGTTCGGCGGGGCCATCACCTCGGTCCTGTTCAACATACCGGGCGAACCATGGTCGGTGGCGACCACCTTCGACGGCCACCCCATGGCGCAGAAGGGCCACGCGGGCGAGGCGCTGACGGCGGCCTTCACCTCGTCCTTCTTCGGGGCCTTCGTCGCGGTTCTGCTCATCACCTTCCTGGCCCCGGTGATCGCCGGCTTCGCCCTGCGCTTCGGTCCGGCGGAGTTCTTCGCGGTCCAGCTTCTGACATTCTGCAGTTTCGTCGGCATGGGCAGCGAATCCCCCTTCAAGGTGCTGTGCGCCATGATGCTGGGCTTCGCGCTGGCGGCGGTCGGTCTGGACAGCGTGACCGGCGAGCTGCGCATGACCTTCGGTTCGGTGGAGTTGCTGCGCGGCTTCGACTTCCTGATCGCGGTCATCGGCCTGTTCGGCATCGGCGAGATCCTGCTGACCATGGAGGAAGGTCTGGCCTTCAAGGGCAAGAGCGCGAAGATCAACGCCAAGGTCGTGTGGGAGACCTGGAAGAGCCTGCCCCGCTACTGGGTGACCGCCATCCGCGGTTCCATCGTCGGCTGCTGGATGGGCATCACCCCCGGCGGCGCCACCCCGGCCTCCTTCATGAGCTACGGCCTCGCCAAGCGCTTCTCCAAGAACCGCCAGAATTTCGGCAACGGCGAGGTGGAGGGCGTGGTCGCTCCGGAAACCGCGGCCCACGCCGCCGGCACCAGCGCGCTGCTGCCCATGCTGACGCTCGGCATCCCCGGCTCGCCCACCGCGGCGGTGCTTCTGGGCGGCCTGCTGATCTGGGGGCTCCAGCCCGGCCCGCTGCTGTTCGTGGAGCAGAAGGAGTTCGTCTGGGGCCTGATCGCCAGCATGTATCTGGGCAACATCGCCGGCCTGATCGTGGTGCTGACCACGGTCCCGGTCTTCGCCTCGATCCTGCGCATCCCCTTCAGCATCATCGCGCCGGTCATCGTCGTGATCTGCGCCGTCGGCGCCTACACGGTGCACAACGCCTTCCTCGACATCGTCATGATGCTGGTGTTCGGCGTCGTCGGCTACGTCTTCAAGAAACTGTCCTACCCGCTGGCCCCGCTGGTGCTGGCCTTGGTGCTGGGCGACATGGCGGAAAGCTCCTTCCGGCAGGCCATGCTGGTGTCGCAGGGCGATCTGGCGATCTTCTGGTCCAACCCGTTGGTCGGCAGCATCGTCACGCTGGCTCTGGTCATGCTGTTCTGGCCGGTGATCTCCGCCCTGCTGCGCAAGCGCCAATCCCGGCCGGACGGCGGCGCACCCGCCGTTTCCGTGAAGTAGCTCCACCCACTCCCTCCGCCGCGGTCCGGGACGGGGCATGGCGGCGGAGGGGCCTTCTTCTCCTCACACCGGGGGGTTCGGGACGATGGACACGTCCGATTTCATGATCGCTCTGCTCCAGATCATCTGGATCGACATCCTGCTGAGCGGCGACAACGCGCTGGTCATCGCGCTGGCCTGCCGATCGCTGCCGCCGAAGCAGCAGAAGATCGGCATCTTCTTCGGCACGGGCGCGGCCATCGGGCTGCGCGTGCTGTTCGCCATCATCATCGCCTATCTGCTGGCCATCCCGTACCTGAAGATCGTCGGCGGGGCGCTGCTGTTCTGGATCGCCGTCAAGCTGATGCTCCCCACCGAGGAGGAGGAGCAGGCGGAGCACGCCGGCACGCCCGCCGGTCTCTGGGGGGTGATCCGCACCATCGTGATCGCCGACGCGGTGATGAGCCTGGACAACGTCATCGCCATCGCCGCCGCCTCGCACGGCAACACGGTGCTTCTGATCCTGGGGCTCGCCATCAGCATTCCGCTGATCGTGTTCGGCAGCACCCTGATCCTCAAGGCGATCGAACGGCTGCCGGCCCTGGTCTATGCGGGCGCCGGGCTGCTCGGCTACATCGCGGCGGAGGTGATCCTCACCGACCCGAGCATCCATTCCCATGTGATCGAAAGCCTGCCGGTCCTCACCGGGACGGCGCCCTTCGTCGCGGCGCTGGGGGTGATGACGGTGGGCTTCCTGATGGCCCGCAACATCAACCGCCGCCGCGCCGCGGTGGAAACCGATCCGGCCTGACGGGCCTTCAGAAGGAGGAGGGACGCCGGGGCTCGCGGCAGCGGTCGCCCCGGACCGCCCGGAACCGGCCCGGCAGGGCCATGGCGCGCACGTCGGTGGTGATCTCGGAGATGAGTCCCGGATCGTTCCGCACAATCTCCGTCACCACGGCGGCCAACCCGGCAAGGGCGAACACGAGGGCAAGACTCTCCAACATGTGGAACTCCAGGCTTTGAACACACTTATGCTGCGGCGCAGCACAAATGCCGCAAAGCCCGCTGGAGAGCAAGGGACAAGAAACATAACATTTCGTATGCCAGATACGCAGCAGGAGCCGGACACAGGCTCCGCACCGCCAGTTCAGGGAGGAACGTCGAGATGCAAGCCAAGGATGTCATGACATCGCCGGTCTTCACGGTGGCGCTGGACACCCCCGTGTCCGACATCGCGGAATTGCTTTTAACTCATCGGATCAGCGGTTTGCCGGTCGTGGACCAGGACGGCCGCGCGGTCGGCATCATCAGCGAGGGGGACCTTCTGCGCCGGGTGGAGACGGGAACCGACCGGCCGCGCACCCGCTGGCTGGAGATGCTGTTGGGCCGCAACGTGCAGGCGGCGGACTTCCTGAAGACGCATGGGCGCTGCGCCCGCGACGTCATGTCGCGCCCGGTCCACGCCGTCTCCCCCGATACGGAGATCGCGGCCATCGCCGACCTGATGGAGGACAAGCGCATCAAGCGCACCCCCGTCCTGGTGGACGGGCGCCCCGTGGGCATCATCAGCCGCGCCAACCTGCTGCACGGACTGCTCGGCAACCGGCGGGCCGCCACGAACTACGGGACGCCCGGCGACACGGCGATCCGCGCCGCCCTGCTGGAGGAGCTGGGCAACCAGCCCTGGGTGGATCTCAACCAGCTCAACATCGTCGTCAACGACGGGGTCGTGCAGCTCTGGGGCATGGTGGACAGCGAGGAGCAGCGCCGCGCCCTGTGCGCCGCGGCGTCCGGCGTGCGCGGCGTCACGCGCGTGGAGGAGCATCTGAACCGGAACCGCTTCGTCGGGTGATCCCCGGCCATCCGCCCCAACGAAGGAGCAGCCCGATGCCGCCACCCGAACTGTCCGTCCAGCCCCTGGACGCCGGAGCCACCTTCCGCAACCAGGTCTACCGACGCCTGAAGCAAGCCATCATCCAGATGGACATCTACGACCACCCCGGCGACGTCCGTCTGGACGAACGCCAGCTCAGCGGCCTGCTGGGCGTCAGCCGGACCCCGATCCGCGAGGCCCTGACCCTGCTGGAGCAGGAAGGGCTGGTGCGGCTGGAGCCGCGGCGGGGGATCTTCATCGTCCGCAAGACCAAGACCGAGATCATCGAGATGATCATCGCCTGGGCGGCGCTGGAGAGCATGGCGACCCGCCTCGCCGCCGAACGCGCCACCGCAGAGGACATCAGCACCCTGTGGGACATCTTCCGCAGTTTCGAGGAGCAGGCGCCGTCCGACAATATTCAGGAATATTCCGACGCCAACATCGAATTCCACAAGGCGATCATCCGCCTTAGCCGGGCGCGCATCCTGGAGACCCTGACCGACAACCTGTTCATCCACATGCGGGCCATCCGCAAGCTGTCGATCCGGCAGGACAACCGGGCCGAACAGTCGATGCAGGAGCACCGCGACATCATCCGGGCGCTGGAGCGGCGCGACGGTGAACTGGCGGAGCGTCTGGCGCGCGAACACACGCTGGGTCTGGCCGCCCATGTGGAGCGGCACGGCGATTTCCTCGACTGGCTGCGGCTGGCGGACGCACGCAACCCTGAAACGCGGGGCGCCGAGGTCAAGGCTGCCTTCAAGGACGGCATTCCGCTGATGTAGGCGTGGTTGGACGGGTGGCCTTACGAGAAATAAGCGCTCGCGCTGGGCCCCCACCCTGACCCTCCCCACTTCGCGGGGGAGGGGATTGAAAAGTTCCCTCCCTCACCGAAGGTGGGGGAGGGTTAGGGAGGGGGCCCGACGCAACCACCCGACGGCTCACTTCATCGACGGAAAGGAGAACTGCGCCCCCTCGCGCACGCCGCCCGCCGGCCAGCGCTGGGTGATGGTCTTGCGCCGGGTGTAGAAGCGCACGCCGTCCGGCCCATAGGCCGCCAGATCGCCGAACAGCGACCGCTTCCAGCCGCCGAAGCTGTGATAGGACACCGGCACCGGCAGCGGGACGTTGACGCCGACCATGCCGACCTTGATCGCGTCGGTGAAGTAGCGCGCGGCCTCGCCATCGCGGGTGAACAGGCAGGTGCCGTTGCCGTACTCGTGGGCGTCGATCAGGTCCATGCCCTCCTGCATCGACGCCACGCGCACGACGCAGAGGACCGGGCCGAAAATCTCCTCCCGATAAATGGTCATGTCCGGCGTCACCCGGTCGAACAGGCAACCGCCCAGGAAGAAGCCGCCCTCGTGCCCCGGCACCACCAGCCCACGGCCATCGACCACCAGTTCCGCCCCTTCGGCGACGCCCCGGTCCACGTACCCCTTCACCTTCTCGAAATGGGCGCGGGTGACCAGAGGCCCCATGTCGCAACCGGCGCCGGTCCCCGCCCCCACCGTCAGGGCGCGCACCTGTTCCGCCAGCTTCGCCACCACGCGGTCGGCGGTCTCGTCGCCCACCGCGACCACCACGGAGATCGCCATGCAGCGCTCCCCGCAGGAGCCGTAGGCCGCCCCCATGATCGCGCTGACCGCGTTGTCGAGGTCGGCGTCGGGCATGACGATGGCGTGGTTCTTGGCTCCGCCCAGCGCCTGCACCCGTTTCCCGTGGGCGGTGCCGGTGGCGTAGACATACTCGGCGACGGGCGTCGAGCCGACGAAGCTGACCGCCTGCACGCGCGGGTCGGTCAGCAGCGTGTCCACCGCCTCCTTGTCGCCATGGACGACGTTCAGCACGCCCGGCGGCAGCCCCGCGTCCTGCGCCAGTTGCGCAACCAGCAGGGAAGCGCTGGGGTCGCGCTCCGACGGCTTCAGGATGAAGCTGTTGCCGCAGGCCACGGCGACCGGAAACATCCACAGCGGGACCATGGCCGGGAAGTTGAAGGGCGTGATCCCCGCCACGACGCCCAGCGGCTGGAACTCGGACCAACTGTCGATGCCCGGCCCGACATTCTTGGAATGCTCGCCCTTCAGCAGATCGGCGATTCCGCAGGCGTATTCGACGTTCTCGATGCCGCGGGTCAGCTCGCCGCGGGCGTCCTCCAGCGTCTTGCCGTGCTCCCGCGTGATCGCTTCGCAGATGCGGTCGGCGTTGTCTTCCAGCAGTTGCCGGAAGCGGAACATCACCCGCGCCCGCTTGGTCGGCGGGGTCGCCCGCCACGCCGGGAAGGCAGCCTCGGCAGCGGCGATGGCCGCCTCCACGGTGGCGCGTCCGGCGAGCGGGACACGGCCGATGGTCTCCCCCGTGGCCGGGTTCACGATGTCGGCGCTGCGGCTGTCGGCAGGGGCGTCGGCGATGCCGCCGATGAGGTGGGGAACAGGGGTCATGGCGTCCTCCGGTCTCCTCAGGCGGTGGCCTGGATTGCGTCGGCGACCACGTTCATCAAGCGGTCGAGGTCTTCGCGCTCGCTGATGAAGTGCGGCCCGAACTGGAGCGTGTCGCCGCCGAAGCGGACGTAGAAGCCCGCCTTCCAGCATGTCATGGCGATCTCGTAGGGGCGGCGCGCCGGCTCGCCCGGCAGGGCCGCGATCTGCACCGCACCGGCAAGGCCGTAATTGCGGATGTCGGTGACGTGCTTCAGCCCCTTCAGCCCGTGCAGCACCGTCTCGAAATGCGGGGCGAGGGCCGCCGCCTTCTCGGCCAGCCGGTCCCGCTCGAACAGCTCCAGGGCGGCGAGGCCGGCGGCGCAGGCGACGGGGTGGGCGGAGTAGGTGTAGCCGTGCGGGAACTCGACCATGTAGTCGGCGCCGCCGTTGTCCATGAAGGTCTGGTAGATCTCGTGGCTGGCGACCACGGCGCCCATCGGCACGGCGCCGTTGGTCAGGCCCTTGGCGACGTTCATGATGTCGGGGACCACGCCGAAGGCGTCGGCGCCGAAGGCCGCGCCCATGCGCCCGAAACCGGTGATGACCTCGTCGAAGATCAGCAGGATGTTGTGCTTGTCGCACAGCGCGCGCAGCCGTTGCAGATAGCCCTTGGGCGGCGGCAGAACGCCGGCGGACCCGGCCAGCGGCTCCACGATCACCGCGGCGATGTTGGAGGCGTCGTGCAGGGCGACCAGCTCCTCCAGCGCGTCGGCCAGCTCGGCGCCCTGCTCCGGAAGGCCCTTGGTGAAGACGTTCTGCGGCAGCAGCGTGTGCGGCAGGTGATCGGCCTCGACGCCCGATCCGAACAGCTTGCGGTTGCCGCCGATGCCGCCCAGGCTGATGCCGCCGAAATTGACGCCGTGATAGCCCTTGGACCGCCCGATCAGCTTGGTCTTCGTCGGCTGCCCCTTCAGCCGCCAATAGGCCCGCGCCATCTTCAGCGCCGTGTCGGTCGCCTCCGAC
The DNA here is from genome assembly GCF_008365375.1 of Roseomonas genomospecies 6. Taxonomy (GTDB): domain Bacteria; phylum Pseudomonadota; class Alphaproteobacteria; order Azospirillales; family Azospirillaceae; genus Azospirillum. The sequence continues at coordinate 69,795 of NZ_QOKW01000016.1, forward strand.
CCCGAATTGACGAAGAACACATGGTCCAGCCCGGCGGGCGTCATGGAGGCCAGCTTGTGCGCCAGCTTGAAGGCCGCGGGGTGGCCGAACTGGAAGGCGGGGCTGTAGTCCAGCTCGCCGATCTGGCGGGCCACCGCCTCGCTGATCTCGCGGCGGCCGTGACCGGCGCCGCAGCACCACAGGCCGGACAGGCTGTCGTAGATCTTCCGCCCCTCGGCGTCCCAGTACCAGGCGCCCTCCGCACGGGTGATCAGGCGCGGGTTGCCCTTGAACTCCCGGTTCGCCGTGAAGGGCATCCAATGGGCGTCCAGCTCCTCGCGCGTCAGCCCGGCGGTCGGGGCGGTTCCGGTCTTCTGGCTCTCGTCCAACGGCGGCATCGGGCGGCACTCCTGCGGGATGGGGTGGCTATCGGAATTCACATCGGAAAACAGTGTGCGCGGAGCCTTGGTTGCGGTTAAATCCAAACCATTCAAACCTTACGCAAGCGCCCGCTTACCTGATGTCCAGCAAGCCCGCCCGCCCCTTGAGCGGCCTCAACGACGCCGATCTGCGCCTGCTGCGCGTCTTCAAGACGGTGGTGGAGTGCGGCGGCTTCTCCGCGGCGGAGGTGGAACTCAACATCAGCCGCGCCGCCATCAGCCTCCACATGGCCGATCTGGAGCGGCGGCTGGGGCTGCGCCTGTGCCGGCGCGGGCGGGCGGGCTTCCTGCTGACCGACGAGGGGCGGCTGGCCTACGAGGCGGCGCTGCGCCTGTTCGCCGGGCTGGAGAGCTTCCGCAGCGAGATCAACGCGGCGCACGGGCGGCTGCGCGGCGAATTGAACATCGGCATCACCGACAACCTCGTCACCATGCCGAAGATGCGCGTGACCGACGCGCTGCGCGGCCTGAAGCAGCAGGGGCCGGAGGTGCGGGTGAACATCCGCATGATCCCGCCCAACGAGATCGAGCGCGGCGTTCTCGACGGGCGCCTGCATGTGGGCGTGGTGCCGGCACGGCGCGCCCTGCCCGGCCTGGACCGCTACCCGCTGTACCGGGAGGAATCGCTTCTCTACTGCGGGCGCGGCCACCCGCTGTTCGACCGGGACACGCCGTCCGGTCAGGCGGTGGAGACCGCCGACGCCGTGGCCCCGACCGAGGCGCAGCAGGTGCCGGAGGCGGCGGGCGTTCAGCAGGCTCTGACCGCCACGGCCACCGCGACCGACCGCGAGGGCGTGGCCTTCCTGATCCTGACCGGCTGCTACGTCGGCTTCCTGCCCACCCACTACGCGCGGCAATGGGTGGAGCGCGGGGCGATGCGCGCCCTTCTGCCCGACCGCTTCCGCTACGCCCAGGAGTTCCAGGCCGTCACCAAGAAGGGCGCGCAACCCAATCTGGTGCTGGAACGCTTCCTCGACCTGCTGAAGCGGACCGAGGCGGACGCCTGACCGCCCCGAAAGGTGATCGGAAGCGAGTCGGAACCGCTCGGAATTCCCGCCCGAATCCCATTGACGACGGCCCGTCCGCAGGCCACCGTGATAGGAAAACAGGCAGGGGGAGCGCGGACCATGGTGATGCTGACCGAACAGTTCGTCATCGATTATCTGCTGTTTGCCGCCGTCCTGCTCACCGTCACCTGTTCGCTGCTCGGCAGCCTGTTCCTCAGCGCCTTGACCCGTCAGGCGGTGGCGCTGCCGCGCCTTCTGCTGTGGGGCGTGCCGGCGACGCTGCTCAGCACCGCCCTGTGGTCGCTCGCCATGCCGCCGGACCGGGCGCTGATCGTCGGCGCGGCCACCGCCGGGGCGACGCTCGTCGGGCAGCATCTCCTGCCCTTCGGGCCGGTCGGGCAAGCCGGTTCCTGGTCATGGGACGCCCTGCTGTTCCGCGGCCTGTCCTGGACCGGGCGCACCGCCCTGATGCTGGCCCCCGCCGTGTGGATCGGCGGCATGCCGTCCTGGATTTTGTGGTTCGCCCTGGCCGGCGCGGTCAACGCCGCCGTCTTCGCCCTGTGCCAGTTGCGCGGCACCAACCCGGCGCTGCGGCAGTCGGTGGAGCAGGGCGACGTCCTGTGGGGCGGCTCCCAGGGGGCGGTGTTGGGCGGCCTTCCGGCCTTTCTGATGCTGCTGTGAGGCCACGGAACCGCAGCCGCCGATGCGGGTGCAGGATTCCGCCCAGTGCAGCAGCAGGATGCGCCGGACTTCCCCGATCGTGCGGGGATCGGACTGGGCGGAGTGGCCGGAACGGACGATGAATTCGGACTCCACCCCGGCGATGTGGGCGCTTTTGTACTCCACCACCCCGTCGTCGCCGGACTCCACCGGACCGTCGCCGCGCACGGCGATGATGGAATGCGCCTTCACGCCCGGAGCGATGGGCGTGCGCGACAGGTTGCGGACCAGCGGGCTGCCCGGCGTCATGGCGTGGACGCTGCCGAACCCCTGCTGGCGGCGCAGCCCGGCGGTGACGCCGTCGGCCTTTCCGATTTCGGTGGTCGCCTTCAGGATGTCGATGGGCATGCGCACCAGCCCGGCCACGAACTGGCTGATCCGGTTGCCGGCGACGTAGCTGCCGCCGTGCGGCGTCGCGATGAAGACGAGCCGCTTCACCGAGGGCACCGGCTTCACGAACAGGGCGCGGGTCAACAGGCTGCGGCTTTGCGGATCGACGTCCAGTGCGGCGGGGGGCTTGCTGAAGGCGGCGTTCCAGAAGGCCGCTCCGGAATCGACCGCCGTCAGCTTGGTCAGCAGGCCCCCCTGGCTGTGTCCGATCACCACCATGTCGCGCAGCGCCGGCTCCCGCCCCGCAGGGTCCAGCCCGGCCACCGCCTGCTCCAGCGCCTCGCGCAGCCGCAGCGCGGAATAGACCACGGGGTTGCCGGTCTCGTAGCTGAAGAACCAGAATTGGAAATGGTCGCGGATGCGCGGGTCGCTGGTCAGGTCGTTCAGCATTTCCGCCCAGCGCACCGGGCTGGACGCCGTGCCGTGGACGAAGACGACGGGAATGCGTCCGGGCCGGTAGGGCTCCAGCGCCACCAGCCGGGAGGGGGAGCGGTCCAGCATGTTCCCGCGCAGGAATCCCCCGAACTCGAACTCCCACACCGGAAGGCCGCTCAGCATGTAGGCCAGCGAAGCGGTGGATTCCGTCTCCAACGGGACCGGCTGCCGGTCGATCAGGACCGTTTCGGTGTCGGAGGAGGGGTACAGTTCCAGCCGTGCGCGCACATGGCTTCCGGCAAGCTGCGCGCGCGGGTCCGGAATCCGCAGCAGCGCCGTGACCGGCGTCTTGACGCGGGCCGCGACCTGGAAACCCGTGATCTCAGGCCCCGGCGAGGTGCCGGCGGCCAGCGGCGCGCCGATCCCCGGCTGACGGTAACGGGCGTCCAGCCCGTGGATCGCCAGTTCCGCCACGGGAAAGAAGCCGCTCAGCGTCCGCCCGCCCCAGGCCAGCTCCTGCGGGTCGAAGGCCACGTCGAGTTGCCCGAACGGCAGGCGGTACGTGGCCTCCCGCACGGCGATCTCGCTCTGCCCCCCTTCGGTGGACAGGCCGGAGGTCAGGCCGCGGTTGTAGAGATCGGCGGCCAGACGGAAACGGGGATCGTACGGACTGGGTGCCGGGCTGGGCGCCTGGTCCGCCGTTCCTGGAAACTGGCCCGAAATCTGGCCCGGAAACAGGAAGGCGTAGGCGTACAGCGCGGCGGCGAGGTAATGGGGCTGCCCGCCCAGGTCGCCCGCGTGGAGGAAGGACATCTCCGCCAGCGCGAACAGCTCGTCCGCCCCGCCCTGCCCCGCGGCCACCGTCGCGTGAAGCTCCGCGATGGCGAGGTCCGGCTGGGCCGTGAAGCGCTCCACCAGGGACCAGCGGCGCAGCACGTTGCGCGACGGGTCGCTGAGGGCCGACGCGGTAAGCGCGTTCCGGGTCAGCTCCCGATGGACCGAGCCATGGTCCATATGCTCGACCGTCACCGGCGCGGCGCAACCCGCGGCCAGGAACGGAAGGAGCGCCAGCGCAAGCAATGGCCGCATCATCCAGGCCCCCTCCCGACCGTCGCCGCCCAGCCGAACTTTACCGCGGTTGGCTTTGCTGCCCGGACTGGACGCCGCGCTGATAGGCCGACTGTTCGGTACGCTTGTGGTAGTCGTACAGCAGCCCTCCGGCGAGGCCGGACGCCGCGCCGATGGCGGCCCCCATCCCGGCGTTGCCGGCGATGGCGCCGATGATGGCGCCGCCCGCGGCACCGCCGGTCGTGCCGGTCAGCGCGCGCTGCTGGGTCGGGGACATGTCGGCGCAGCCGGCCAGCGGAACGGCCAGCAGGGCAGCCGAGAGAAGCGGAAAGCGCAGAAGCGGATGGCGGATCATGGCTCGTCTCATCCAGGAGAACAGGGAGTCAGGCGGCGGGCGGACCGGCGTCAGGCGCGGCAGGGATAGCGCTGGGCCAGATAGCGGAACATCCCTTCGACCGGCGGCGTCTCCATCTGGCCGGGGTTGCGCTGCGCCCAGGCGATGAAGCCGGCCACGGCGTCGTCGCGCGACGGCGGCGGGTTGGGCGGGCAGAACAGCGGGCGCTTGTTCTCCGCCGCGCTGACGATCTGATGGTACTGATAGGCGCCGACCGCGAAGCCGTGGCAGAAATGCAGCGCGGCGATGCCGGTGCTGTTCGACGGCGCGGCCTCGCACAGCCGGATCAGATCGCCGGTCGTGCGGACCTGGAACGTGGACGGCGAGGGGCCGGCGGACGGGTCCCCGCTCGTCTGGGCGAAAGCCACCGCGGCCAGACCGGCCGCCAGCAGGGCCGCGAGCGGCGCGGCGAGACGCTTCGTCATGTTCTGCTCCCGGAGTGGTTCGGTCGGGATGGTTCGGCCGGGATGGTCTGGCCGGGCTCCGAGGCCCCTCGAGACGGGCCGCGGTCCCACTCCATTGAGCGCCCGAACCTGCGCGTGCGACAGGGAGATACGGTAACGAGCCACCGCCCGGCGGCGGGCCGAACGGGTACGAAACCGTTCCTTACCTCGGCACACCGCCCGTCAATGCCGAAAGTCCCGACCGGCGCACGGGATACCGGAACGGCGGACGGCGCGATGACTCACCTATATCAGGACGGATTTCAGGGCGGGGCGCCGGACCATCGAAACCCGGCTGCCCAGGAGGCCGCCCAGGGTATAGGCGCCCCTCAGGACATGGGATATGTCCGCAAGGCGATGGTGCTGGCGCTGATGCTGGGCCTGGTGGCGGGCTGCTTCGTGGTGCTGCGCCCCTTCCTGGCGGCGATCCTCTGGGCGGTGATCCTGACCTTCAGCACATGGCCGCTCCACCATCGGCTGGAAAAGGCGCTGGGCGGGCGGACGACGTTGGCGGCGGCGCTGATGACGCTGGCGGTCATGGCGGTCCTGGTCGGGCCGCTGACCCTGCTGGTCGCGGAGATGTCGGAGCATGTGCTGCGCCTGTTCGAGGCCGTGATATCGACGATGGACCAGGGTTTGCCGCCGCTTCCCGCATGGCTGGCCGCCCTGCCCGGGGCGGGTGCGCCGCTTCAGGACGCCTGGAACACCCTGTCCAGCGGGGAGGCCAGCCTGCGCACGGTGCTGCGGCCTTATTTGGGGCTGCTGCGCAACTGGGTGCTGGTGGCGGGCGGCAACCTGCTGTCCGGCACGTCGCTGATCGCGGTCAGCGTCTTCATCGCCTTCTTCCTGTACCGCGACGGGCGGGCGGGGGTGGAGCGGCTGGGCAACGTCATGGGACGGATCGCCGGTCCGCGGGCCCGGCGGTCGCTGGACATCGCGGGCGAGACGATCAACGGCGTGGTCCGCGGGGTTCTGGGCACCGCTCTGGTCCAGGCCATCGCGGCGGCGCTCGGCTACTGGATCGCCGGACTTCCCGGCGCCTTCTTCCTGGGCTTCCTGACCTTCTTCCTGACCCTGGTGCCGATGGGGCCGGCGCTGATCTGGGTCCCCGCGGTCATCTGGCTGGCCGCCCGCGGGGAGACGGGCATGGCGCTGTTCGTGGCGGTGTGGGTCGGGCTGCTGGTCGGCACCATGGACAACACGCTGCGCCCCATCCTGATCGGGCAGAGCAGCGACCTGCCCTTCATCGTCATCTTTCTGGGCATCGTCGGCGGGCTGCTGGCCTTCGGGTTGATCGGCCTGTTCCTCGGCCCGACGCTGCTGGCGGTCGCCTACAGCCTCGTCCAGGAATGGAGCGGCGGCGACGGGGAGGCTTCTTGATTTTTCCTGGCCTGATTTTTTCGGATGAATCCACCGTGCTCATACGAAAAGATCCCGGGCGGATCTTGCGCATGCGGGAGGAGCGGGCCATCTGTGCGGGACTGGCTCCGGGCCCCTCTGGCGGTCCATACGGTACGGACCGCGATGTCGGAGCCCTTCACCTGAGCGGACGGCACGGCTGCCGTCCCCATCTGGAGGGTCCGTATGACCGACACGTCTTTTTCCTCCTTCCGGTACGCATCCGCCTATGGCGACACGGCGCATGGCGCCGCGCGCCAGCGGCTGGAATGGCTGGCCCGGGTGATGGACAGCGCCGTCCGCGTGCCCGGCACGAACATCACCTTCGGCGCCGACGCGGTGCTGGGCCTGGTGCCCGGCTTCGGCAACCTCGCCACCACGGCGGTGTCCGGCTACCTGATCCGCGAAGCCTGGCGGCTGGGCGTTCCGCGCGGCAAGCTGCTGCGCATGGTCGGCAACGTGGCGATGGACAGCCTCATCAGCGCCGTCCCGGTGGCCGGCAACTTCGCCGACGTGTTCTGGAAGGCCAACCGCAAGAACATGGCGATCCTGGCCGAGCATCTGGACGGCCATCCTCCGCAGGGAAACCGGACGCATCGCCGCCGCCGTTCCGCGCCCTACACCATCGACGGCGAGTGGCGCCGGACGCGGTGACGGCGGGGGTCATTCCCCGCCGAACGCGATGCGGTGGTTCTCCAGCATCAGTTCGTCCAACCGGCGCCCGGCGGTGAAGCCCGCCAGCCCCGGCGGGACGGGCGTGCCGGCGGGAAGCCGCGGGCAGGGCTCCGCCGCGCCGATCACCTGGACCACCGGATAGCGGGCGGCGTAGATGGGCAGGGGCCGGTCGGCCTCGTCGTCGGACAGGCCCTTGCTCCGCACCTTCCCGCTCGCCTCCTCGATCTCCATGCCGACGACCATGGTCGCCTTGATCTCCTGCGCCGTGCTGGCCCGCAAGTCGGCGCTGCGCCCCGGATAGAAACGGTCGATCATGGCGTCGAGCGCGCGGGCCTTGGCCTCCGGCTCCTCCACGACGCGCGCCGTGCCGAAGCACATGGCGGACCGGTAATCGGTCGAATGATTGAAGCCGGTGCGCGCCAGCACGAGGCTGTCCAGATGCGTGACCGTCAGGCAGACCGGCAGGCCGTCGCGCTGCACCCGCAGCATCCGGCTGGCCGAGGACCCGTGCCAGTAGAGATGGTCCCCCTCCCGCCAGAAGGCCGTGGGGGTGCAATAGGGCTGCCCGTCGATGACGTAGGCGATGTGCGCGATCATCGCCGCGTCGAGGATGGCATGGACGGAGGCGCGGTCGTAGCGCCCCCGCTCATGCAGGCGCTTCACCCGGTTGCGGTCGGTGACGGGGTAGCGGTCGGACAAATCGGCCTCGGACATCGCGGAACTCTTTTCGAGGAGGTGGACAACGGCGCCATTAGAGCCTAGCCATTGGTCCGGCGTGAGAGCCAATTCCGACCTTTCCGACCGGACCAATCGCGATGGCCGCCGACCTGTCAGACCTCATGCTCCTTCCCATCGACCGGACGGGCGCGGAGCCGCTGCTGCGGCAGGTCTACCGGGAGCTGCGCCGCGCCATCCTGTCCGGAGCCCTGCCGCCCGGCGGGAAGCTGCCGCCGACGCGCGCCCTGGCGGAACGGCTCGGCGTCGCGCGCAACACGGTGGTCGCCGCCTATGAGCAACTCCTGGCCGAAGGCTTCATCGAAGGGCGCGTCGGGGCGGGCAGCTTCGTGTCCCGCGACCTGCCCGACGGGCTGGACCTTCCGCCGTCGGAGCCGGTCCGCCGCACACTTTCCCCACCGCCACCGGTCAATCCCTTCGGCACCGCTCCCTTCAGCACGGGCCGGTGCGCGCTGGACGAACGCAGCCTGCGGATCTGGCGAAGCCTGACCCTGCGGCGGTTGCAACGGCCAGACCCGGAGATGATGGGCTACGGCGAACCCGGCGGACCGGCGGCGCTTCGGCAGGCCATCGCCCGCTACCTCCAGACCGCGCGGGCGGTGCGCTGCGAGCCCGAGCAGGTGATCGTCACCGCGGGCGCCCAGCAGGCCATCGACCTCGTGCTTCGGGTGCTGCTGCGGCCCGGCGATCCGGTGTGGCTGGAGGACCCCTGCTACCCCGCGGTGCGCGCGGCGCTGGAGGCGGCGCAGGTCCGCATCGTGCCGGTGCCCGTCGATGGTCAGGGGTTGGATGTGGCGGCGGGAGTCGCCGCGTCGCCCGACGCGCGGCTGGCTTATGTCACCCCCTCCTCCCATTATCCGCTGGGCGTGGTGCTGCCCATGGCGCGGCGGATGGACCTGCTGGCCTGGGCGCGCCGGTCCGGGGCCTGGGTGCTGGAGGACGATTACGACAGCGAATTCCGCTACGCGGGCCGCCCGCTGGCCTCGTTGCAGGGGATCGACGGCGGCGGGCGGGTGATCTATGTCGGCACCTTCAGCAAGGTGCTGTTCCCCGGCCTGCGGCTGGGCTACGCCGTGCTGCCGCCCGAGCTTGTGGAGCCGGTGCTGACCATGCGCCGCCTGACCGACTGGCACCCGGCGACCCTGTACACCGGCGTGGTGACCGACTTCCTGGAAGAGGGCCATTTCGGCCCGCATCTGCGCCGGATGCGCCGCCGCTACATGGCCGCGCGGGACGCCCTGGCCGAGGCCATCGGTGCCCACCTCTCCCCCTGGATGGAGGCGGAGGTTCCGGACCAGGGCATGAAGCTGATCGCCCGGCTGCGCCCCGGCCTGTCGGATCGCGCCGTGGAGGCGGTGGCGGCCCGGCACGGAATCGCCGTCCGCCCGGTCAGCCCGATGCACATCGCCGCTCCACCCCTGCAAGGCCTGATGCTGGGATTCACCGGACACGAGCCGGGCGCCCTGCGCCACGCCACCCGAGCCTTGGGCGGCGCGCTGTCGGCTGCACGATTAGACGTCTAATCCTTCCCCGCATGGGCAAAGGGGTTGCTCCGGAATAGCCCGCTCCCTCCATTGCACCGCCCGCCGCCACACCCCTCGGCCTCCCTCGGCTGCGACGGGATTCACGCCCAAAGGGTTACCCCGCCTCCCCCGTTTCCGGCCACGCCTCCTCCGGTCATTCGGCGCGCCCTACCCCCGATACCCTCTGCAAGGCAAGCCGATCCTTGCGACGATCAAGCTGCGCACCTGTTGAGGGGTGGCGCCGGTTCCTCGCCGTTTCACGGCGCCCTTCGTCGGCACCCAATCAATTCCGATACGGAGATTTTTCCTACAATGTGCGGCATCAGCGGGGAAATCCGCTTCGATTCTCGCCCGGCCTCCGCGTCCGCGGTCGGCTCGATGACCGAGGCGCTGGCGTTGCGCGGCCCCGATGGGCAAGGCGTCTTCGCCCATGGCCGGCTGGCCTTCGGCCACCGGCGGCTGAGCATCATCGACCTGTCCGAAGCGGCGCAGCAACCGATGACCGATCCGGAACTCGGCCTCGGCATCGTCTTCAACGGCTGCATCTACAATTACCCGGAGCTGCGGGCGGAGCTTGAGGCCAAGGGCTACCGCTTCTTCTCGCACGGCGACACCGAAGTCCTGCTGAAAGCCTATCACGCCTGGGGCCGCCGCTTCGTCGAGCGGCTCTACGGCATGTTCGCCTTCGCCATCTGGGAGCGCGACAGCGGGCGCGTCACGCTGGGACGTGACCGGCTGGGCATCAAGCCGCTCTACCTGTCCGAAACGGCGGGGCGGCTGCGCTTCGCCTCCACCCTGCCCGCCCTGCTGGCCGGCGGCGACATCGACACCGCGATCGACCCGGTCGGGCTCTACCAGTACATGAGCTTCCACGCCGTCGTTCCGGCGCCGGGGACCATCCTGAAGGGCGTGCGCAAGCTGCCGCCGGCCACGCTGCTGACGCTGGAGCCGGACGGGCGCCGCACCGAGGAAACCTATTGGGAGCCGGTCTTCGGCCCGCAGCCCGGCGACGAGCGGATGTCCGAGGGCGACTGGCAGGACGCCGTTCTCTCCACACTGCGCAAGGCGGTGGAACGGCGTCTGGTGGCCGACGTGCCGGTCGGCGTGCTTCTGTCGGGCGGGCTGGACAGTTCCGTCATCGTGGCCCTGCTGGCGGAGGCCGGGCAGACCGGCCTTCAGACCTTCTCCATCGGCTTCGAGACCGTGGGGCAGGAGAAGGGCGACGAGTTCCAATACTCCGACCTGATCGCCCAGCGGTTCCAGACCGACCACCACAAGCTGTTCATCGACAGCGGCCGCGCCCTGCCCGCCCTTCAGGACTGCGTACGGGCGATGTCGGAGCCGATGGTCAGCCACGACGCCATCGGCTTCTTCCTGCTGTCGCAGGAGGTCTCCAAGCATGTGAAGGTGGTGCAGAGCGGCCAGGGTGCCGACGAGATCTTCGCGGGATACCACTGGTACCCGCCGATGATGGAGGCTGCGGACCCGCTGTCCACCTACGCCCGCGTCTTCTTCGACCGCAACCGCGCGGAGATGGCCGAGGCGCTGAACCCGCAATACCTCGCCGACGAGGACGCGGCGAGCGCCTTCGTCGCCGCCCATTTCGCCCGCCCCGGCGCCGACCGCCCGGTGGACAAGGCGCTGCGCCTCGACACCACGGTCATGCTGGTGGACGACCCGGTGAAGCGGGTGGACAACATGACCATGGCCTGGGGGCTGGAGGGGCGCGTGCCCTTCCTCGACCACGATCTGGTCGAACTCGCCGCCCGCGTTCCACCGGAACTGAAGCTGCGCGACGGCGGCAAATACGTGCTGAAGGAGGCGGCGCGCCGGGTCGTCCCCTCCGAGGTGATCGACCGGCCCAAGGGCTATTTCCCGGTGCCGGCGCTGAAGTACCTCCGCGGCCCTTATCTGGAGCTGGTGCGCGACGTGCTGAACCAGCCCGCCGCGCAGCAGCGCGCGCTGTTCCAGCCGGCCTATCTGGACCGCCTGTTCAGCGATCCGGAAACCCACATCACGCCGCTTCGCGGTTCGAAGCTCTGGCAGGCCGCCCTGCTGGAATTCTGGCTGCAAACCCACGGGATCTGAAACACCGCATGATGACGATGCAGAATCGCAACCAGACGCCCTTCCGTATCGAACGCGCCCTGGTGTCCGCCCTGATGGGCGAGGACACGCCGCGCCCGAGCCGCCGGACGGGGGTGGGCCACGCGGGAATGGAAAAAGGGCCGACGCCGCGCGCGGTGGTGAATTGCGGCTGGGGCCGCCTGCTGTTCGCCCACACCTTTCCCGATGTCGGGGAACTGATTGCGGCGATGCGGCAGGAAGGGCCGGGGCGGCGCGACATCGCGTTGTATCTGGAGGACCCCCACGTCGCGCTGGCCCAGGCCCCGACCGAGCTGTTCCTGGACCCCTCCCACACCTACCGCCTGCGGCTGGCCGGATTCCGGCCCGGCATGGAGACGCGCGGCTTCTCCATCGAAAAGCCGCGCAGCCGTGAGGACGCCGACGCCGTGAACCGCATCTACGGCGCGCGCGGCATGGTCACCATGGACCCGGAATTCTGCTGGGCGGAGCGCGACAGCCGCGTGCTGACCCACCTGATCGCCACCGATCCGGTCAGCGGCGCGGTCATCGGTTCCGTCACCGGGGTGGACCATGTCCGCGCCTTCAAGGACCCGCAGAACGGCTCCTCCCTCTGGTGTCTGGCGGTCGATCCGCAGGCCGCCTATCCCGGCATCGGCGAGGCGCTGGTGCGCGCTCTGGCCGAGCATTTCAAGGAGCGCGGGCGCAGCTTCATGGACCTGTCGGTCCTGCACGACAACGCGAACGCCATCGCGCTGTACGAGAAGCTGGGCTTCCGGCGGGTGCCGGTCTTCGCGCTGAAGACCAAGAACCCGATCAACGAGAAGCTGTTCGCCGGCCCGGCGGTGGAGGCCAGCCTCAACCCCTACGCCATGATCATCATCAACGAGGCCCGGCGCCGCGGCATCGGGGTGGAGGTGGTGGACGCGGAGTCCAACCTGTTCCGCCTCAGCCTCGGCGGGCGCAGCATCCTGTGCCGCGAGAGTCTCAGCGAACTGACCTCGGCGGTGGCGCTGTTCCGCTGCGACGACAAGGCGGTGACCCGGCGCACGCTGCTGCGGGCGGGCCTGTCGGTGCCGGACCAGATGACCGCCGCCGGCATGGACGACAACGCCGCCTTTCTGGAGCGCCACGGCAGCGTCGTGGTGAAGCCCGCGCGCGGCGAGCAGGGCCAGGGCATCACCGTGGACGTGCGCGACGCGGAAACCCTGTCCTGGGCCATCGCCAAGGCGAAGAAGATCTGCGACACGGTCCTGCTGGAGCAGTTCGTGCAGGGCCAGGACGTGCGCATCCTGGTCATCGACCACCGCGTGGTCGCCGCCGCCGTGCGCCGCCCGGCGGAGATCGTCGGCACCGGCGACCGGACCATCGCCCAACTGATCGAGGCGCAGAGCCGCCGCCGCGCCGCCGCCACCGGCGGGGAAAGCCGCATTCCGATGGACGAGGAAACGGAACGCTGCGTGCGGGACGCCGGTTTCTCCATGGACTCGGTCCTTCCGGAAGGGCAGACGCTGGCCGTGCGCAAGACGGCCAACCTGCACACGGGCGGCACGCTGCACGACATCACCGACCGCCTGCACCACCGCGTGGTGGAAGCGGCGGTGGAGGCGGCGCGCGCGCTCGACATTCCGGTGGTCGGTCTGGATCTTCTGATCCCCGACCTGTTGGGGACCGAGTACGCGATCATCGAGGCGAACGAGCGGCCCGGCCTTGCCAACCACGAACCGCAGCCGACCGCCGAACGCTTCCTCGATCTTCTCTTCCCCTATTCCGCGCCCTATTCGGCGAACGATCCGCGGGCGTGATGCGTGCAGGAGGTGGTATGGAGCAGGCAGCCTTGGCGCGGACCGGAATCGTCCGGCCGGTCATCGACATGGACTATCTGACGGGCCTTCTCCGCCGCCTGCTGGAGATCCCGAGCCCGACCGGATACACCGACCAGATCGTGCATTTCTGCGGCGACGAACTGCACCGTCTGGGCATTCCCTTCGAGCTGACCCGGCGCGGCGCGATCCGCGCCGATCTGGCGGGGCGGCAGTACAGCCCCGACCGCGCCGTGGTCGCCCATCTCGACACGCTGGGCGCCCAGGTGAAGATGCTGAAGCCGAACGGCCGGCTGGAGGTGGTGCCCATCGGGACATGGTCGGCGCGCTTCGCCGAAGGGGCGCGCTGCACCGTCTTCACCGACAAGGGCAGCTACCGCGGGACCATCCTGCCGCTGAAGGCGTCCGGCCACACCTTCAACGAGGAGATCGACACCCAGCCGGTGGCCTGGACCAACCTGGAAATCCGCGTGGACGCCCGCAGCGAGACCCTGGAGGCGTTGCAGGCCCACGGCTTCAACGTCGGCGACTTCGTGGCGATCGACCCGCAAGCGGAGTTCGACGCCAGCGGATTCATCAACTCGCGCCATCTCGACGACAAGGCGGGGGTGGCGGTGATCTTCGCCGCCGCCAAGGCGGTCCTGGACGCCAAGCTGCCGCTGCCGGTGGACTGCCACCTGCTCCTGACCATCTCGGAGGAGGTCGGGTCCGGCGCGTCGTCGGTGCTGCACAAGGACGTGGCGGAGATGGTGACCATCGACAACGGCACCACCGCCATGGGCCAGAACAGCCGCGAGTTCGGCGTGACCGTCGCCATGGCCGACAGCACCGGCCCCTTCGACTATCACCTGACGCACAAGCTGCTGTCGCTGTGCCAGCAGCATGGGATCGAGCACCAGCGCGACGTCTTCCGCTATTACCGTTGCGACAGCGCCGCCGCCATCGAGGCCGGAAACGACATCCGAACGGCGCTGGTCTGCTTCGGCATCGACAGCTCCCACGGCTACGAGCGCATCCACGCGGATTCGCTGCGCTCGCTGGCCGAACTGATCGCGCTCTACATGCAGAGCGACGTCGCCATCCCGCGCGACCGCGTCGGCATGGGACCGATGGGCGCCTTCCCCTGGCAGCCCACCGCCCCCGCGAAAGTTTCGGAAGAGTAACCCCGTTCCTTCTCCCCTCCGGGGAGAAGGTTAGGATGAGGGGGCGCCGCAGGCGATCCGCGTCGCCAAGTCATCACGTCTCTCCGCCCTTCCGGGCGTAAATCCCCCTCACCCAACCCTCTCCCCAGGGGGGAGAGGGCTTCACACCACAAGCCCCCTCAATCCCCCGGCGCCGGTTCCGGACGGGGCGGACCCACGGGATCGAGCGGGGTGACGGTCGGCGTCGTCTGGGGCAGCGGGCGGAAGCTGGCCTGCGCCTCGGCGGGCGGTGGCGGGCGCATCCGCGTGCGCCACAGGCCGTAGAGCGTGGCGGACGAGGCCCCAGCGGCGATGAAGCCGAACAGCGCCTCCGGCCCTGCGGCGCCCATGGCAGCCGACGCCAGCGGCGGCCCGATGATCGCCCCCACCGAGTTGGCGAGGATCAGTCCGCCGCTGACCGACACCACATTCTCCGGCCCGGCGTGGTCGTTGGTGTGGGCGGCGCAGACCGGGTAAAGCGTGAAGGCCAGACCGCCGAACAGCGGCGCCACCAGAAGCAGCGTCTCCTGCCGCCCGCTGCCCTCCGCCAGGACCATGCCCACGCTGACGAGCGCCAGCGCCGCCGACAGGCCGATGATGACGGCGCGCCGGTCGAACCGGTCCGACAGCCGGCCCAGCGGCCATTGCAGAGCCACCCCGCCCAGGATGAGGGTCGTCATGAACAGCGCCGTCCCCGACACCCCGAAGCCGGACACCGCGCCGAACACCGGGGCGAGGCCGTAGATGGAGCCGGTCACCGCCCCGCTGATGAAGACGCCGACGACGCCCAGCGGCGACGCCTCGTACAGCCGCCGCAGGCCGTAGGACTCCACCTTCGGCAGCGTCGGCGGGGTGGTCCGCGTGAGGGCCACCGGCACCAGGGCCAGCGTCAGCAGGATGGCGATCAGCATGAAGATGCGCACGCCCGCCTGGTCGTCCAGTTGCAGGAGCTGCTGCCCCACCGCCGACGCGGCGTAGAGCGTGACCATGTAGAGCGACAGGATCTGCCCGCGCGTCTCGTTGTTGGCGGTGCCGTTCAGCCAGCTTTCGATGCAGATGTAGAGGCCCGCCATGCAGAAGCCCTCGGCCAGACGCAGCACGGCCCACAGCGGCACGGCGACGAACAGGGCGTGCGACAGCGCCGCCGCGGACAGGACGGAGGCGAAGGCGGCGAAGGCGCGGATGTGGCCGACCCGCGTGATGGCCCGGTGGGCGAACAGCGAACCGCCGGTCAGCCCCGCGTAGAAGGCCGCGGTGATGAGGCCCACCCCGACCGCACCGGACTCCGTTCCGGCCAGCCGCAGGCCGATGAGCGTGCTGAGCGCACCGTTGCCCATCATCAGGAAAGCGACCCCCAGCAGGAGCGAAAGGACCGATCGTGCAACCTGCGGCATATGTCCGACCACCTGTTCCCATTCACGCGAAATCGTCGCCGCAGCCCGGAGGCTGCGGCGACGGCCCATTGGATGGCACCCGCCGTACCGCGAATCAACCCTTGTAATTCGCGGATTCGGGGGCGCCCCAGCCATTCCACAGCAACGCGGAAGAGGTACCGCTGGGGGAGCAGCGATACCTCTTCCGGTTGAGAAGCCGATTGCCGGGGGTCGGTTCCCCCTGGTGCCGGTTTATTCAGCCGGGGTGGCGATCAGCGTCTCGGGCAGGTTGGTCTTGCGGATGCGCAGGAGTTCCTTCCACTTCTTCAGGGCGGCGATCAGGATCACGAAGCCGAGCGTCAGCATGATGATCGAGATGCCGGCGTTGAAGACGCTGTAGCCCTTGACCGCCGGGTTCAGATAGACGTTGGCGATCATCCAGTAGCCGGCGTAGTTCACCGTCACGAACAGGTAGGCCAGCGGGACGAGGCAGGTCAGCATGTAGGACCGCTTCTGGCCCAGGCGCAGGATGATCGTGGCGCCGATGATCAGGCCGACCGAGGCCATGAGCTGGTTCGACACCCCGAACAGCGCCCACACCGAGTTGATGTCGCCCGACGTCAGCAGGTAGCCCCAGGCCACGCAGGCCAGAACGCTGGCGGCGATCGAACCGGGCACCCAGTCGAGACGCTTCAGCGGGGCATAGAGGTCGCCGCCCAGGTCCTGGATCAGGTAGCGGGCAACGCGGGTGCCGCTGTCCACGGCGGTCAGGATGAACACCGCCTCGAACATCACGACGAACTGGAAGAAGTAGGAGGCGAGGTTGCTGAACCACGGAACGCGGGTGAAGATTTCCGTCATGCCGACCGCCAGCGTCACGGCGCCGCCCGTCCGGCCGTAGAGGTCGAGGCCGATGTCCTGGCTCAGCCGCGGCAGATCGACGACCTGCATGTTCAAAGCCTGGAAGGCGGCGGGGGCGGAGTTGATGGCGAAATAGTCGGCGGGGTGCAGGGAGGTGGCGGCGATCAGCGCCATGACGCCGACCACGCATTCCGCCAGCATGCCGCCGAAGGCCACCGTGCGGATGTCGCTCCACTTGTCGATCAGCTTGGGCGTGGTGCCCGACCCGATGAAGGCGTGGAAGCCGGAGATGGCGCCGCAGGCGATGGTGATCGAGATGAACGGCCACACCGGACCCTTCAGCACCGGGCCGCCGCCATGGATGAACTCGGTCAGGGCGGGGAAGCGGATTTCCGGGTTGATGAAGACGACGCCGACGACCAGCGCGCCGAACACGCCGACCTTCATGAAGCTGGACAGGTAGCCGCGCGGGGTCAGCAGAAGCCAGACCGGCAGCGCCGTTGCGAAGAAGGCGTAGACCGGCAGGATCAGCGCCACCGTCTCGGCGTGCAGCGTCAGCCAGGTTCCCAGAACCGTGCCCTGGATGTAGGGGCCGGCGAAGACGGAGGCGGCGATGGCGGCGATGCCGACCTGCGTGGCGCCCTTGGACGAGCCGGTGACCTTCTCGTAGAGGCCCAGCGCGACGGCGATCGGGATCGTCATGAAGACCGCGAAGGCGCCCCAGGCGTTGCGTTCCAGCGCGTGGACGACGACCATCGACAGGCCGGCCATGGTGATGGTGATGATGAACAGCATCGCCAGACCGGTGCACCAGCCGGCGACCGGGCCGAGTTCGGCCTTCGCGACCTCCGACAGGGATTGCCCCTTGTGCTTCATCGAGGCGAACAGCACGACCGTGTCGTGCACCGCGCCGCCGATGACGCAGCCGATCAGCAGCCACAGGAAGCTCGGCAGATAGCCGAACTGCGCGGCCAGAACGGGGCCGACCAGCGGGCCGGCGGCGGCGATAGCCGCGAAATGCTGGCCGGCGTTCACCCACTTCTTGGTGGGAACATAGTTTCGCCCGTCGGCCAGCACATGCGACGGCGTAACCTCGGAATCATCGGCACGGAGCACCTTGCGCACAAAGAACACGCCGTAGAAGCGGTAGCAGAGGGCGAGGATGCAGAGTGTCGCGATCACAAATGTAAGGGCGTGATCCATGACAGCTCTCCTTGGAAGGAACTGCCGTCACGGTAGGCCGGGTTCCGCGCCCCGTGTGGTGCTCTCCCCGGAGCGGCGCCATGGCGTGGCGAGCGGTCAAAAAACGGGGGCGAGCGGTGGGGTTCTCCTCTTTCGTTCGTTCAACGAACGCCTTTCGCTGCCATCCAAGTGCGGGCAAGCCCTATCACGCTGAGCTTCGCACCAAAGCCCTCTATGCCCGCGGAGCGACGCCCGGTGCGCCCTTGAGAAGGCCCGGACCGATTTTCGGAAAGAACATGCCCGTCTGCCTGCGGTATTCCTCATAGAGATCGCCGACCGTCGAGCGCATGAACTTGCCTTCCTCTCTGACAGCCGCGAGCACGTAGATGCCCGACATCGCGGCCAAGACGATCCACGGAGCCCAAGCCGCCGTCGCCACAGCATTGGCAAGCCAAAACAGCATGTACGACACGTAGAAGGGGTGTCGGACGAACCGGTATGGACCGCCGGCAGCCAAGTGCTGCGGGCTGTCTTCCGAAAAAGCCAGCGTGAGCCGTTGGCGGCGCGTCGCGACAACGGCCCAAAGGAAAAGGGTCAGCGATGCGGCATAGAGCGCAACCGGCATCGCCGCGCCATGGGGCTGCATGACGACGCTGACGAGGAACACCCCCATCCCGAGTAACCCCAGTGCTCCCATCACAACTGTGCCGGATGGTACGCGCTGGTGTACAAGGAAATGCCGTTTGACACCCCAGGTGAAAGCGGCAAAGCAGACGGTTGAGAGGGTCACAGAAAGCAGCAAGTTCCAAGATATCGGATGCATGAGAACCTCATTGAATTCTAATATCCAGCCTCACCGTTGCGTCGTATGCTGTGTTCAGCCGGTCAATCTCAAACCAACAGCAGCGCCTCTTCCGACCACGAGAAGTATCGTGAACGAGCCCCCCGGACGCGGCGGCCCCCTGTTTCTCACAGATCCGTCATACGGCCCTCACGTTCGAGACGCGGCCTTGATCCCCGCACGGATTTTGGGCGGGGGAATGCGGTATGGTGGCGGCATTCGAATAGGGTGCGGACAACGCCTCGGCAGCCGTGTATGTTGACGACGTTAACATGACCGTCGATGTGAGCAATGTCAACATCAAAGCCGAGGAACTATCACCATGGTGACCTTCGGGCCGCACTGCTGCTGGCGACCGAGGCCCTGCTCGACGAAGGCGGCACGGGGGCGGTCAGCTTGCGCGAAGTCGCCCGCCGCGCCGGCGTCTCCGCCACGGCATGCTATCGACACTATTCCAGCAAGGAGGATCTGCTGGCAGCGGCGGCCACCCGAGGATACGAAGAACTGGGCGCCGCCCTCAGGGCTGCGGCTGATGGAGCGGACAACGTGTTGTCGGCCATGGCGATCGCCTACGTGCAGTTTGCCGTCGCCCGCCCCGGACGGTTTCGCCTGATGTTCGGGCCTGCCATTGGCGACCGCAGTCGATACCCGGCCCTTACGGAAGCCGCGTCACGGAGTTTTGGAGAACTCGCCGACGCCGTTTCGCTGACAAACTCGGAAGGGCGGGGCAACCGGGCGGCCGCGATCGGCGCTTGGTCGTTCGTGCACGGCCTGTCGACGCTCATCATCGATGAGATGGTGCCGGGAGACGACATCCCAGGCTTGGTGCGCGCAATTCTCGAAGCTCGCGGCACTGCGTGAGACTCTGCGGAAAGCCGGATGACCTCCAGAGGACTGCGCCCGCATTTTCTAGGCATTCTCAGCGGTAACGGCGCTCCAATCGCTCAGCGTCCAGATCGCGAACCCGATAAACTCTATCACCCGATGCCCAGCCGCTCCTTCAGCGGGCCGAGGAAGCGGCGGCTGACGGGAATGCTCTGGCCGCCCAGCGTCTGGATTTCGGCCAGCCCGTTGTCGATCAGGCGGATTTCCCGGATGCGGTCGGGGTTGACCAGATATTGCCGGTGGCAGCGCACCAGCGGCGTGCGCTCCTGCAAGGTCAGCAGGGTCAGTTCGGTGAAGCGCTCTTCCCCATCGGCGCCGACGACGAAGACGCCGCTGGCCTTGGAGGCGACGCACTCCACCTCCTCCAGCTTCAGCAGGGAGATGCGGTTGTGACCCGTGCAGGGGATCAGCCGCAGCGGTGCGGCGTCCTTCAGCACGGCCATATCCTGCGGCGCCCGCTCGCGGCGCAGCCGTTGCAGAGTCTTCGCCAGCCGGACCGGGTCCGCCGGTTTCAGAAGGTAGTCGAAGGCGTGCTCCTCGAAGGCTTGGACGGCGTATTCGTCGTGGGCGGTCAGGAAGACGATGCGGGGCATCCGCTCCGGATCGAGCATGCTCAGCATCTCCAGACCGCTGACGCGCGGCATCTGGATGTCCAGGAACACGACGTCGGGCGGCTGGCGGTTGATGGCGCCGATGGCCTCGATGGCGTTGGCGCATTCCCCGGCGATCCTCAAGTCGGGGGCCTCTTCCAGAAGGCGCCGAAGCTCCCCGCGGGCCAGCGGCTCGTCGTCCACGATCAGCACGGTCATCATGGCGCGGTCTCCGCGACGGCTGGGATGTCCAGGGGAAGGCGCAGGGTGATGCGGGTGAAGGCGTCGGCCTCGCAGGCGACGTCCACCCCGTAACCACCGCCGAAGCGGTTGCGGACGCGGCGGTGCACGATGGACATGCCCAGCCCGTCGCCGCCCGGACGCTCCTCATAGAGGCCGGCGTTGTCCTCCACCGACAGCAGCAGGTCGCCGGCCTCCCGCCGCGCCGCGATGCGGACATGGCCGGGGCCGAGGAGTTGGGAGGTGCCGTGCTTGATGGCGTTCTCCACCAGCGGCTGGAGCAGGAAGGCCGGGAGGCGGGCGTGGCGCAGCCCGTCGGGCACGTCGATCTCCACCGACAGGCGCCCGGTGAAGCGCGCCAGCTCGATCTGGAGATAGGCGCTGACATGCTCCACCTCGTCGGCCACGGTGGCCTCCTGGCTGGGCCGCTTCAGGTTCTTGCGGAAGAAGATCGACAGGCTCCGCACGAGCTGGCGCGCCCGCTCCGGGTCGCTGCGGATGACCGCGGAGATGGTGTTCAGCGCGTTGAACAGGAAATGCGGGTTCACCTGCGCGTGCAGCAGCTTGATCTCCGACTGGGCGAGCAGCGCCTTCTGCCGTTCGTAACGCCCGGCGAGGATCTGGCTGGACAGCAGCCGGGCGATGCCTTCCCCCAGCGTGCGGTTGATGGTGGAGAACAGCTTGGTCTTCGGCTCGTACAGCTTCACCGTGCCGATCACCCGGTCGTCCTCCCCCACCAGCGGGATCACCAGCGAGGCGCCCAGCCGGCAGTTCGGGTGGATCGAGCATTGGTAGGTCACCAGATCGCCGTCGGCGTAGAGAACCTGGTTGTTGGCGATGGCTTGGTAGGTCTGGGGCGAGGTGATCGGCGTGCCCGGCAGATGGTGGTCGTCGCCGACGCCGATGAAGGCCAGCAGCTTGTCCCGGTCGGTGATGGCGACCGCGCCGACGCCCGTCTCCTCGTAGATGATGCGGGCGACCCGCATGCTGTTCTCTTCGTTGAAGCCCCCGCGCAGCACGCCGTCCGCCCGCGCCGCGATCTTCAGCGCCTTGGCCGAGAAGGCGCTGGACTGCTTGTCGATCAGGGCGCGGCGGTCCATCAGGATGCGCATGAACAGCCCGGCCCCCAGCGTGTTGGCGACGATCATCGGCAGGGCCACGACCTCGACCAGATGGACCGCCGCCGGGAAGGGCTTCGCCACCAGCAGGATGATGAGCATCTGCGCCAGTTCGGCCACGAAGGACACGGCGCCGACGCGCAGCGGGTCGAACAGCGGCTCGATCCGGCCCTGGCGGACGAAGTGCCGGTGCACCAACCCGCCGATCAGCCCCTCCGCCACCGTGGAAATGGCGCAGGCCACCGCGGACATGCCGCCCAGCGAATAACGGTGAAGCCCCCCGGTGAAGCCGACCGCCAGCCCCACCGAAGGGCCGCCCAGGATGCCGCCCAGAACCGCCCCGATGGCGCGGGTGTTGGCGATGGAATCGTCGATCTGGAGCCCGAAATAGGTCCCCATGACGCAGAACATCGAGAAGATGACGTAGCAGGCCAGCTTGTGCGGCCAGCGCACGGTGACCTGCATCACCGGCAGGAACAGCGGCGTCCGGCTCAGCATGTAGGCGATGACCAGATACACGCACATCTGCTGGAGCAGCAGGAAGACGAGGCTGAGATGCTCGACGGTCATGGCGGCGCGTGGCGGTGGCGGACGGCGGGATTGCCGGCCCGCAGGCTACCCCCGCCCGCCATGCCGCGGTATGATTCCAATCAATGGATGCAGCCGGAGCATCCCAGCGCGGCGGTGCCGCTACGCGGCCAGCGCGGGGGCCTGCGTCGCCGGCGGAAGGGCGCCGATGTTGGTGGGCGGCAGGCGCAGGCGCCCCGCCAGCCCCTCCAGGGAATCGTGCAGGCGGCGGCAGGGGTTGCCGTCCTCCCCCGGTTCGTAGATGCCGACGAAGGGCGCGCCGGGCTGGTTGGGGTCCAGATGCAATTCCACGATGTGGGTGCGCGACGCGCAGCCGCGGATCAGCGGGTCGGCGGGGATCACCGTCCAGCCGCGCCGCAGGCAACGCTCGGCCAGCCCTTCCAGATAGAGCGACGCGGACGGAACGCGCTTCAGCGCCTGCAACTCGGCAATGAGCTGGCGGACGTTGTCCACCTGCTCCAGGAACAGGCCGGCGGCGTGGTGCGTGTCACGGATCACGAGCTTCAGCATGGGTCGGAACCTCCTTTGTGGGCACGGCTTCCGCTATTCGGCGGCGCCCAGCTCCGCATTTTCCGGATCAGTGTCGGGCCGTTCGGCGACGGTCACGAACCGCTCCGGCGCGGATGTGCCGTCCGGGTCAAGGGCGGCGACCATGCGCTCCAGCCGCTGGCGCAGGGAGCGGCTCGGCTGGTCGGACGGCCGGGCTTCGACGCGGACATCCACCACGCCGTCTTGGATCATGCCCAGCTCATGGGCGGCCTTCCGGGACAGATCGATCACCCGGCCCTTCACGTAGGGGCCGCGGTCGTTGATGACGACCTCGACGCTGCGCCCGTTGTCGGCGTTGGTCACCGTCACCCGGCTGCCCAAGGGAAGCCGGCGGGACGCGGCGGTCAGCCGGTTCTGGCTGAAGCGCTCCCCCGACGCCGTGGTGCGGCCATGGAAGAAGTCCGCATAATAAGACGCCTTCCCTTCATGGACATAAACCGGTTCGATTTCCAAAGCGGCCGGGGACGCGATCTCCCCAGCGCCAATGTACTCGACGTCGATGTCCTGCGGCAATGGCGGGACGGAGGCAATCTGTGCATTGGTCGAGCATGCACCAACAGAAACAGCACAAATCGCGAGCGCAACACAGCCATACCGCACTCTATTTCTCCCCCGTTGTTGTTCTGCGGCAACGGTTGCGGAATCCGCCCATCGTGTCAATCCGCGAATTCACGTCTATCCTGTGACAGGATTGCGCCTTAATATTTCTTAACGATTTTACTTTGGCGTTATCGATGGCATGGCGACGCAGACAGACGTCTTTACTTGCGGCGACTGTTCTTCGAGCATCCCCGAGAATTCTTCCGGCATCACACGGTGGAGAACCGGAAGCCATCGCCGCTCCGCGAGGACACGGAGAGAATTTCCCGGAGCAGGCACAAGGCTCTGAAAATTCGCTGAAAAAATTCCCTCTTCGGGGGTTATGAACACCGTCTGATCCATTGCGGGCCATCCGGCCCACCGTCATAAATACTCGCCCATTGAAAGACGAACGCTCACCGTTTTCGCCAAACATCAACGAAATTCGGAACGAATTTAGCGAATGACCGGTCCACCCTGACGGAGTGCGCAGGAATGAGCGAGTTTCGGATTCCCGGTCCTGTTGTAAACGCGGACGGAATCGATGGCCATCAATCGGCCCCGAGCGGAGGATCGTTCGACCCGTCGATGGAGACGGCGTGGCGGACGACGGGCGGGGCCGGCGATCCCCTGTTCATCCGGGCCTTCGACAGCGGGCGCCGCTGGGGGGCGCCGCCGGACGGCGGCTCGACGGCGCCCTACACCCTCACCTACGGCTGGGTGGTGGACGCCGGCATCCGCTACGTGCCCGGCTTCCGGCCCCTCAACGACAGCCAGCGGGCCATGGCGTTGCAGGCGATGGGGGAATGGAGCGCGGTTTCCAACATCGCCTTCGTGGAATCGGCGGCGCCCATGACCGCCAATCTCCAATTCCACATGAGCCAGTTGGACGCCTTCGGCGCCTCCGGCATGGCCTACTATCCCAACGCGGCGGGGTCCTACATCTACCTCGACCCCGAATCCGCCGGCTACCGGACCTATGTGCACGAGATCGGCCACGCGCTGGGCCTGAAGCATCCCGGCGACTACAACGGAACGGGCAGCGGCACCCCGCCGTTCCTTCCCCCGTCCGAGGACAACCGGACCAACACCGTCATGTCCTATTACGGCGTCTGGCCCGGCGGGTTGGGCGTCTACGACGTCGCCGCGATCCAGAACCTCTACGGCCCCAACCCCGCCGTGCGGGCGGGCGACGACCTCTACCTCCTGACGCCGGGGGCGGCAGGGCGCTACATCTGGGACGGTGGGGGGAACGACACCCTGTCCGCGGCGGGGGCGAACACCCCCGTCACCATCGACCTGACGGACGGCTGGGGGTGGTTCTCGGCGCAGGCGTCCTCGATCCTGGCGCCGGACCAGGTCTTCGTCGGCCGCGGGACCCGCATCGAACTGGTCATCGGGGGGCAGGCGGGCGACCGGCTGACCGGCTCCGCCTTCGCCGACACGCTGGAGGGGGGAGCGGGCGACGACACGCTGGCCGGCGGGGCGGGCGACGATCTCCTGGACGGCGGCACCGGCAACGACACGGCCCTCTACGGCTTCCCCTCGTCCAACGCCTTCGTGACCGGCGCTCCGCCGGGGAGCGGGGCGGAGCTGAGCGTCACCGGGGCCGAAGGCACCGACCGGCTGCGCGGCGTCGAGAGGCTGGTCTTCACCGACCGCAGCATCACCCGGCAGGAGGCCGCCGCCGCCCTGCCCCGCGCCGAGCCGGACCAGCGCGCCCTCGTCCATGACGGCGCCCGGAGCTACGAGGTTCGGATGACGCCCTATTCCGGCCCGGTCGCCGGTCTTCAGAACCAGTTTCTGGGAACGGCGAGCGGAGAGGCCGTCATCGGCAGCACGCGGAGCGATTTCATGAACCTCCTCGGCGGCAACGACGCCGCCCAGGGCGCGAACGGGAACGACGTGCTGGACGGCGGCGTGGGCTCCAACTTCCTGACCGGCGGGGCCGGCCTGGACACCTTCTTCATCGACGGACGGGGCGAGGGCGTCACATGGTCCACCGTCACCGACCTGCAACCGGAGGAATGGGCCGTCGCCTGGGGCTGGCGGGACACCACGTCCAAACTCACCTGGGAGGATCTGGCCGGGGCCGGCGGTTATCAGGGGGCGACCGCGCGGATCGACATGGACGGCAACGGCGGCACCGACCTCAGCCTCACCTTCAGCGGGCGCACGCCCGGCGGGCTGCTGGCCCTGCCGGGACAGGTGGGGACCGACAGCTACCTCGCCTTCCGGATCGGCTGACGGCTTTCCGCGATTCGGAAAAGGCCGCAGGCCGGGCGAGGCGCCGCGGCGATCCTCCCGCATTCTCGGGGCGACCGCCGATCCAGGAACAAGGATGGAGCCACGACCATGAAGCAGGTGATGTTCGTCGAACTCGGCATGGGCGCCGATCTGCACGGGCAGGACGTGACCAAGGCCGCCGTGCGGGCCGTACGCAACGCCATCGAGCGCAATTCCATGCCGGGCATGCGCGCGCTGGTGGACGGCGACACCAGCCGGATGCAGGTCCGCGTCCATCTCGCCGTTCCGGCGGACGCCGACCGGCTCGACCTGGAGGCCGTGCGGGCCGTCTTCCCCTATGGGCAGGTGTCGTTCAACGTGGTGTCCGGCGGGATGCTGGCGCCCAGCGGCATCTTCCTGGCCGACAAGAACGACCGCAACGAGATGATCTACATCGTCAACGCCGCGGTGGAAGTGGGAGTGTGATACGGACGGCGTCTGGCGACTTCATCCGCATCACCCTTTCAATCAATGCTGCCGCATTGATCTGTCGGGTTTGACCGTGGGCGGATGATGGAAGCCATCATCCGCCCACGGCAGAAAACCGGCGCGGTTGCCCCCGCCCCCGTTTCGTGCCAGCGTCGGGGCATGAAGCGCGCGCTCCGAACCGCCCTGATCGCCGTCGGCATCCTGACCGGCGGCCTTGTCACCCTGGCCGTGGGGGCGGTGGCCGCCCTGCCGGTGATCGCCGACCACATCCCGCTGGAACTGTCGCGAGTCGTCATGAGCGACGGGCGGCGGCAGGTGGAAATGCAGGGGATGGTTCATGTCGCCAAGCCGGAATTCTACAGCGGCATCGCCCGTCACATCGCCCAGCGGCGGCAGGAAGGCTGGCTGGTCTTCTACGAGGAGGTCCGTCCCGACGACGCTTCCTCCCCCGCCGGGGTCGCCGACGTTCTGCGCCGGCTGGGGGCGGACTGGAACCCGGACAGCCGGCAGCATCCCTACGAGATGATGGCCGGGCTTCTCGGCGAGGGGCTGGTGCTCCAGGACAACCGCGCCCTGATCGGCCCGCCGGGGCCGGATGCCCGCAACGTCGATGTCACCCTGTCGGAACTGCTGGCCGCCCTGCCGCCCGACGACCCGGACGGCGCGGACCGGGAAACCGTCGATCTCGCGCAGTTGCGGGACGAGTACGGCAAGCTTCCGGGCTGGGTGCAGCGCCGCGTCCAGGCCGCCATCCGGATCATGCTGGCGACCACCGCGTCGGGCAGCATGGCCCGCGACGTCCTGCCCGCCGCGCTGACCACCCTGCGCGAGGAAAAGGTGGTGAAGGCCATCCGCGAAGAGCCGGACCGCAACATCCTGATCCTCTACGGTCAGGTGCACATCGGCCATATCCAGACGATGCTGAAGGACGCCGACGCCCGATGGCGCACGGTTTCCTCAAAGGCGATCCAGGCTTTCTGAGCCGAGCAAGCCGGTCACCAGATTTTGCGGGCCAGCTCGTCGCCGCGGGCAGCCAGCTCCTCGAACCGGCGGCGGGCGTCGTCCTCGGTGCCCCAGTCGCCGGGTGCCACGACAGCCTCGATGGCCTCGGCGGCGTTCGGACGGTCCGGCGCGCTGGGGCGCTCGCCCTCCTCCCCGTGGAGCCCGTACAGGGTGCCGTCGCGCGCCTCGACCACGGCGTAGCGGCCCTCGCGCTCCACGAGCCGGAGGCTGCCGTGTTCCGATACGGTCCGGACGGTGGACATTGCAATCTCCCCTTGCGATTCACAGTGCGCGCTGTGAACAACCGGCAAGCCGCCGATTTGTCGCATGGCAGCACTATGGCACTTTATGGGTGCAAATGAGAGTCGTTCGCACTATACAGAACGGGAGTCAGCCGCAAAGAAGTTCGAACCGCCCATGTTCAAACCGCCCATGCTCACAGCGCTTCACACCCGATCCATCGCCGCGATGGCCGCCGCCGGCACGGTCCTGTCGACCGGACTTGGCTGGGCGCAGGGCATCCCCGCAACCAATGGCGGCGCTCCCGCGGCCCCCGCCCCCGCGACCGATGCGCTGGCGGCGCCGGACGCCGCGGCGGGGCTGGACCATCTCGCCGCCGCGACGGCGACGCTGCCGCATGACCTGTCCCCCTGGGGCATGTTCATGGCGGCAAGCCCGGTGGTGCAGGCGGTTATGATCGGGCTGGCGCTGGCCTCCGTGGCGACCTGGACCATCTTCCTCGCCAAGTCGCTGGAGTTGTCCAAGGCCAAGCGCAAGGCGCGGGCGTCCCTGGCGGCGCTGGAGCAGGCCCGCTCCCTGACCCAGGCGGCGGAGAGCATCGGCTTCGAGAAGACCCCGGCCACCGCCTTCCTGCGCGCGGTGATCGCGGAGGCCCACCAGTCCGCCGACGCCCCCTCGCAGGAGGGTCTGAAGGAGCGCGCGGCCTCACGCCTGGAACGGATCGAGGCGGCGGAGGGGCGGCGCATGATGCGCGGCACCGGCATCCTGGCCAGCATCGGCTCCACGGCCCCCTTCGTCGGCCTGTTCGGCACGGTGTGGGGCATCATGGTCAGCTTCATCGGCATCGCGAAGTCGCAGACGACCAACCTCGCCGTCGTCGCGCCGGGCATCGCCGAAGCGCTTCTGGCGACGGCCATCGGTCTGGTGGCGGCCATCCCGGCGGTGGTGATCTACAACGGTTTCGCCCGCTCCATCGGCGGCTACCGCGCCCAGCTTGGCGACGCGTCGGCGGCGGTGCTGCGGCTGCTGAGCCGCGACATGGACCGCCGCGCCCTGCCGCGCAGCGTGTCCAAGGCGGCGGAGTAAGGCCATGGCGGCGCGTCTGGACGACGGCGACGATCTCACCGAATCGCACGACATCAACGTCACGCCCTTCATCGACGTGATGCTCGTGCTGCTCATCATCTTCATGGTGGCCGCCCCGCTGGCGACGGTGGACGTGCCGGTGGACCTGCCGGCCTCGACCGCGCAGCCGCAGCCGCGACCCGACAAACCCCTGTTCCTGACCATCCAAGCCGACCTCAGCCTGTCCGTCGGCGACACGCCGGTGGCGCGGGAGTCCCTGGCGGCGGCGCTGGACGGGGTGACGAACGGCGACAAGGGCGCGCGCGTCTTCCTGCGCGCCGACCGCAGCGTCGATTACGGCGCGCTGACCGAGGTGATGAACGCGCTGCGCGCCGCCGGCTATCTGAAGATCGCTCTGGTCGGGCTGGAAGGCGCGGCCGCGAAATGAGCGTGACGGCCTTCGATCCCAACGGGCTTCCGGACGGAGAGGAACGCACCGCGCCCGTCCTGGCGCGCTGGGGCGGCAGCCTTCTGGTGGTGCTGGGCGCGCACGCCCTCGTCGCGGTCGGAGCCCTGTCCTGGCATGTGGCGATGGAGGAGGCCCCGGCCACGCCGCCCGCGGTGATGATCGATCTGGCGCCGCTGCCGGAAACCCCGCCCGCCGAGCCGCCGCCGACCCTGGAATCGATGCTCCCCCAGCCGGAGATGCCGCCCGAACCGGTGATCGAGCCGGAGCCGGAACCCGAACCGCTGCCCGAGATCACGCCGGAGCCGCCCCCGCCCGTCCCGGCGGAGGTCGCCCTGCCGGAACCGCCGCCGAAGCCGAAGCCGAAGCCGAAGGAAGAGCCGAAGCCGAAGGAAGAGCCCAAGCCGAAGCCCAAGGCCGAACCGCCGAAGCCGCGCCCGGAACCGCAGGTCCCCGCGAAGCCGGTGACGGAGGCCCCCGCCAGCGCCGCCCCGTCCGCCGCTCCGCCCGCGGGTGCGCCGACCCAGGCGGCGCCGGTGGCGCGCAACAGCAACGCGGTGCCCACTTGGCACGGCGCCGTCGTCGGCCATCTGGAACGCTACAAGCGTTACCCCCGCATCGCCAAGATGCGGAACCAGCAGGGCGTTCCGCAGGTCCACATCACGCTCGACCGGCAGGGCCAGGTGCTGGCGGTGCGGCTGTACAAGGGCTCCGGCTTCGAGGCGCTGGACGAAGAGACGCTGGCCCTGGTCGAACGCGCCTCCCCCCTGCCCGCCCCGCCGCCGGAAGCGGCGCAGGACCGCATCGAACTGGTGGTGCCGGTGCAGTTCTTCCTGCGCTGACCCGGCCCGCCGCTCCACCGGTTCGGCGGGCACGATCCGCACTTGCAAATGCGACTGATTCGCATTCTAATGCGGTCGAAGCCAGTCGGGGGGAAGACGATGTGCGAGCGTTGTCGGAAGACCGTGCCGTCCTGTGTCGTGGGACAGGCCAAGCGCCGGAAGCTGTGGACCATCCCCACGGAGTATCACTGCTCGCTCGTGGGCACCTGCCTGTCGTCGGAGGATGTGGCGTGGCTGTGCCGGCGGCTGAAGCTGGTCCCCACGGCGGACGCCCGCCCCTACGACATCCACCGTTACTTCGTCGAGAAGTCCGCGGAGGACGGGCCGGAAGCCCGGCTGATGCACAAGCGGCTGGACGAGACCTTCGCCCCGGCGGTGAAGCGCTTCGCGCGGGAGACGACGGAAGAGGGCTGGATGGCGCTGTGGACCGCCGCCGTGGCCTCGGGCAACGTGGCCGCCGCCTATTGGGGGGTGCTGAGCCATGGCGCCATGCCCGACGCGGTGCGGGTGCGCGCCTTCGCCGACGTGCACATGCTCTCCCACCTGATGGGCGGCGAGAGCCGGCGCCAGTTGCGCGAAAACCGCGATCTGGTCCGGCGCTGCGACGAGCTGGCGGCACGGCTGGCGAAGCAGGAGCGCGCGGCCGCCGACCGGATCGCCGAGAAGGACGCCCGCATCCGGGAGCTGGAATCACAAGTGGCGGCCCGGCGCACGGCACCGGCGGCACCGGAAACGGCCGCCCCGAAGCCCACGCCCGTCCGGGCGCCGGGGCAAGCGCGGCTTCTGCGCACGATGGACGCCCTGCACCGCCGTATCGCCAGCGAGCGCATGCGCGCCCGCCATGCGGAGGCGGAGGTGGAACGGCTGCGCCGGCTGCTCGACGCCCCGGCGGCATCGGCCCGCCACCGCCCCTCCGAAGAGGTCTCGGCTCCAACCGACCTGGGCGGGCGCGCGATCCTCTACGTGGGCGGACGGACGAAGAGCCTTCCCCATCTGCGGGCGGCGGTGGAAACCCGAAACGGCTGCCTGCTGCATCATGACGGCGGGTTCGAGCAGACCACCCGCTGCCTGGAAGGTCTGGTGGAGCGCGCCGACGTGGTGGTCTGCCCCGTCGATTGCGTCAGCCACGACGCCTGCCTGCGGGTGAAGGGGCTGTGCCGCCGCATGGGCAAGCCCTTCGTTCCGATGCGCAGCGCCGGGGCCACCAGCTTCGCCCGCATCCTGCACAGCTTCGGACAGGACGGCGCCGGGGAAGAGGCGGCCCATCATTGAGCCGCGTCAGGCGCAGCGGACGCCCTTGAGGAAAACGTCGACCTCGCCGGTCAGCCGCTCCGCCTGCTGCGACAACTCCTGCGCCGCGCCCAGCACCTGGGTCGCCGCCGCCCCCGTTTCGGTGGCCGCCTGCTGAACGCCCGCGATGTTGGACGCGACCTGCTGCGTGCCGGCCGCCGCCTGATGAAGGTTGCGCGTGATCTCCTGGGTCGCGGCCCCCTGCTCCTCCACCGCGGCGGCGATGGCGGTCGCGATCTCGTCCATTTCGCCGATCACGGCGCCGATCGCCCGGATCGCCGCGACGGCGTCCTGCGTGACGGTCTGGACCTGGGCGATCTGGACGGAAATGTCGTCGGTCGCCTTTGCGGTCTGACTCGCCAGCGTCTTCACCTCCTGCGCCACGACGGCGAAGCCCTTGCCGGCGTCGCCGGCGCGGGCGGCCTCGATGGTGGCGTTCAGCGCCAGCAGGTTGGTCTGGCTGGCGATCGCCTGGATCAACCCGACCACCTCGCCGATCCGTTGCGCGCTGCCGACCAGAAGCCGCACCGTCTCATCCGTCCGATGGGCGTCCTCCACCGCCCGCGTCGCCACGGCGCGCGATTGGGCGGCGCGGCCGCTGATCTCCTGGATGGAGGCGGTGAGCTGTTCGGTCGCCGCCGCCACGGTCTGCACGTTTGTGGACGCCTGTTCCGACGCCGCGGCCACGGCGAAGGACTGGTGGTTGGTCTGCTGCGCCGCCGCCGACATGGTGCCGGCGGTCGTCTCCATCTCCGTCGCCGCGGAGGACAGGGTTCCGACCAGTTCGCCCACTTTGGTTTCGAAGCCCCGGGCCAGACGGTCCAGCGCTTGCGCCCGGTGTTCGCGGGCGTCCCGTTCGCGCGCCTGCTCCGCCTCCAGCCGTTCGCGGGCGATGGCGTGCTCCTGGAAGACCTGCACGGCCCGGGCCATGGCGCCGATCTCATCCCCGCGCCCGGCGCCGGGAATCGCGACCGCCAGATCCCCGTCCGCCAGTTGCCGCATGGCGGCGGTCATCGCCGTCAGCGGGCCGACGATCCGGCGCAGCACCAGCAGCGAACCGCCCGCCCCCAGCAGCAGGCCGAGCGTGAGGACGGCAAGGCTGACGAACAGCGCGCGTTGCGCGGTATGGGCGGACCGCGAGACCGCCGCGTCGATGGCGCCGCCCGCCGCCCCGGCCAGTCCGAGGATGGGATCGATGCCCGCGGTCGCCCGCGCCATCCATTCGTCGGAGGTCAGCGGGTAGCGGCCATCCGCTCCGGCCTTCAGCACCGCCCGGCGGGTCTCGGCGAAGCCTTGGAAGAAGGCGGCCTCGACCCCGTCGATGGCTCGTGCCAGCTCGGGCGTCAGGTCCGGGCGGGCGCGCAGCGCGCGGATGCCGTCCCACGCCTGCTCCAGCCTCCCGCGGGACTTCGCGAGCGCCTCCGCCTGTTCGGGAGCGACGGGCCGGCCCCCGCTGATGAGGGCGTTGAAAAGACCGCGCTCCCGCCCGGCGTGCTCGGCCATGTCCGCCGCGTGGCCGCGGAGCCGGACGAGTTGGAGCGTCGCCGTCTCGGGCGGCGGGGCGACCGACTCCAGCAGAAGGCGCAGGGCGCCGATGCGATCGATGTGGGCGGTGATCGTCCCGGCAAAGAAGCCCGACACCAGCGCCGGAGGACGCTCGGCGGCGGTCCGGGACAGCGCCTCGTCCACCCCGCGCCGCTGGTCCCGGTAGGCGTCCATCGACGCCTCCACCTCGGCCACGCGCGGGCCGTGCCGGTCCATCTCCGGCACGCCGCGCAGCTCGGCCAGCGCGGCGCGCAGCGCGCCGTCGGCATCGTCGCGGCGCTGCTGCAGCCGGGCGCGCCGTTCGGCGGAGAGCGGGGCCGCGCCGTTCAACGCGCCGTTGGTGGCGCCCCGTTCAAGGGCAAGTTCGCCGGCGGCAACGACCATCCGGCCGGCCGCCTCGTTGACCCGCCGGTAAGCCGTGGCCGCCTCAGCCCCATGAAGGGCGTCGACGGCGGTTTTTCCGGCGGTGAACACCCCGAGGAGGGCGAGTCCGCCGACAATTACCGGTAGAACGGCTTTGATGGGCAGGGATTGCATCGAATTCGCCTTGAGGACGGACAGCATTGGATGAGTCAAAGGCAGGTCCGCCGCCGCTTCCTTGATCTTTGTCAAAGAGCATGTGGATGGCGGAATGGGCGCCCCGTCATTCCATAATCCGGAATTCCATTGAGGTTATTGCAACCCTGCCTTGGCAGAAATCTTATTGGCGCGACGGACAGGGCAACCGGACGGCACGGCCGCAAAGTTGCCGGGCTTCGCCCCGCGCTGTGCTACAGTGCCGCCGGAAGGAGCCATTATGCCGTCTGAAAACCCGTCGCCCGACACCTCCCAGCCCAGCCGGGAAACCCCGGAACCCCTCTTGAAGCTGGGTGACGGGCCGCGCCCCGCCGCCATGCCCGACAGCCTCGCCATGGTGGTCGCGGGCTGGCGCTTCGTCCTGCGGAATCCGGTGGCCGCCAGCTTCTATTCCAAGCCGGGAACGCCGTGGCTGGCCCCGCCGGAGGGATGCCTGCGGGCCAGCGACCGCTGGAACCTGGACGGAGCCTTCCCAACGGACCGGCCCGTCGAGAACGGCGCTCAATGGGCGGTCGCCCGATTCGAGGGGGGCGTGTGGCGGGTGGAATCCTGCGCTCCGGCGGCCCCCCGCCCGGCGGTGCGTGATCTGCTGCGCCTGCGGGTGGAGCGGCTGACCGCCTCCCGCCGCTGGACGCATGGCGATCTGGAGCTTCTGCAGGCCCTGCTGGACGGCGGAACGATGGCGGAGCCGGCTTTGCTGGACGGGGACGAGGCACGGACGCGCTCGCTGCGGTCGCTGAAGGCGCTGCATCTGGCCAGCGCCGCGTCCGGCGCCGACCCCGAACTGCTCCCCGAACTGCCCGACGATGCCAAGGCGGTGCTCGCGGGCGGGGCGGAGGCCGTCGTCTGGATGGACGCCGACGCGCGGGAGATCGCGGACGGCATCCTGTCCTGGCACCTCAAGAAGCAGGCGCGCAGCGCCGCCCGCCTGAGCCGGGGAGCCGAGGCGAAGCAGCGCGGCGACGACCTGAAGGACGCGTTGATCCAGGCGGTGCAGCGCGCCTTCCCCCGCATCCCGAAGGAGGCCGCGTCCGCCGCCGCCGCCCGTCTGGCCCCCGGCGTGAAGAAGCTGGGCCGCATGCCGGCGCTTCAGCCCATTGTCGATGCGGTGGCGGAGGTGCGGCTGGAACGTTGGCGTCAGGCCGTGGCGTCGGAGCCGGAGGTGGCGAAGCGGCTGCAAGCCATGGAAATGCGCGGCGATCCGAACCGCGCGCTCAAGCGCTACCGCGACCAGCGCGCGGTGGAGCGGGCGGAGGCCGAATTGAAGGAATGGCGGGGCGACCTCGGCCCGGTGCTTTCCCGCCGCCTGGGCTGGTGACGGAGGAAAAGCCGGCATCGTGGCGGTGAATTCATGTCGCGAAGAAAGTCGAAAGCCCGCGCGTGTGACGGGAAACCACCGCCATGTTGGCTTGATGAAATGGTTCGCGCCTGTTTCGTAACAGCTTATGGGCTCACTCTGGCTTGACCATACGGTGAGGAGTGGTATTGTTTCGGCGTGCCCGGGATTTTTCCCCTGAGCTTCGCCGTGAACAACCGGGAGATGCTATCCCCAATGCATCGCAACGCAAGGATGGATACCGCTCCCACTCCCGCTCTGCCGAGGCAGCCCATGAACCGTCCGACGCCGCTCAGCCTCTTCGCGACCATGGGGCTTGCCCTCCTGCTCTGCGTCGCGGCGGCGCTTCCCGCGCGCGCGGAGGAGGTTTACCGGGTTCTGACCTGGAAGATGGCGCCTTACGCGATGCTGGACGACCAGGGCAACCTGACCGGCTTCGAGGTGGAGATCGCGCGCGCGCTGTGCCACACGATGGGCGTCCGCTGCGAGATCACCGCCCTGCAATTCCCGGAAGTCCTGGATCTGCTGGACCGCAACGCCGCCGATTTCGCGGTCGCCAGCATCCTGAAGACGCCGGAGCGGATGAAGAAGTACCTCTTCACCGACCGTCACAAGCGGTCCAGCTCCAGCTACATCGGGCGGGCCGGCGAATGGACGCCGGGCGTGGCGCCGGAACTGGCCGGGAAGCGCGTCTCGGTCACCCGCGGATCGAAGCAGTACGATTATCTGACCGCGAAGAACGTCGGCTGCACGGTGGTGATCTACGACGATCAGGCGGAAGCGCTGCGCGCCGTCCTGGACGGGCGGGTCGATCTGGCGCTGGCGCCCACCGCCGTCACCGTCCACCTGCTGACCAGCGCGGAGGGCGAGGCGCTGGAGGTGGTCGGCGACCCGCTGACCGAAAGCGGGCTGGGCGGCGAGTCCGCCATCGTCCTGCCGCTGGGGCGGGAGGAACTGCGCGACCGCGTCAACACGGCCCTGCGCGCCATCCTGGCCGATGGGCGGTACGACGCCATCAGCTCCCGCTTCCTGCCCTTCCGGATGTACTGAGGCGGCCATGGGCATCCGCATGCGCCTTCCCGCCGCGCGCGCCGTCCTGATCCGGGCGACGCTTCTGGCCGGTCTCGCCGTAGTGGCCCAGCCGGTCCGGGCCGACGCGCCGCCGCCGGCCGACCGCCCGTTCCTGCGCATCGTGGTCATCGACCATTCCCCGCCCTTCAGCGACCGCGACGCCGACGGGACCCTGACCGGCTTCAACATCGATTTCGGACGGGAGTTGTGCCGGTCGCTGCAGGCGGTGTGCAGCTTCGACGCCGCTCCCTTCAAGCAGATCATCGACGAGGTCGCCTCGGGCCGCTACGACATCGGCTTCGGCAACGTGCTGCGCACGCCGGACCGCGAGCAGCGGCTCCTGTTCTCCATCCCCTACTGGCGGTCGAGCAGCAGTGTGGTCGGCCAGCGGGGCCAGCCCGAGATGGCCCTGGACGAGGCGATCCGCAGCCGGCGCATCGCGGCCATCCGAGGGTCCCGGCAGCATGAGGCGCTGTCCCGGCTGGCGGGCTCGGACCCCGCGTTGCTGGCCAACCTGATGACCGTGTCCACGCTGGAAGAATTGTGGGGTGCCATGCGCGACGGGAAGTGCGACATGGCCATCGGCCCGACGCTGAACGTCGTTCATTTCCTGCTGTCCGACGCCGGGGACGGATTCGAGACCGTCGGCACCCCGATGTCCGAAGACGGGCTGGGCGGCACCGTTCATATCGTCTTCCCGCCCGGCCGGCACGAGTTGAAGGCGGCGGTGGACCGGGCCCTGACGGCCCTGCGGAACGACGGCACCTACCAGCGGATCAACCGCAACTACTTCCCCTTCGACATCTACTGAACCGGAACCGGCCATGGCGTCCGCCCCCGACCGCAGGCATCCCCGCGTACGGCTGCAGCCGGCAATCCTCACCGGTGGCGCGATCCTGCTGGCCCTGATCGGCCTGCTGTTCCTCGGCATCGTCGCGGAGCAGGGCAAGATGGAGCGGCTGGCCGCCGACAGCCAGGACCGGATGGTGCCGCTGATCCTGGAACGCCAGCGCGCCGTGGTGAATCTGGAG
Organism: Roseomonas genomospecies 6; assembly: GCF_008365375.1. GTDB lineage: Bacteria > Pseudomonadota > Alphaproteobacteria > Azospirillales > Azospirillaceae > Azospirillum. Next base: position 106,016 of record NZ_QOKW01000016.1, read on the forward strand.
CGGCTGAAGCAGTCGGGAGCCATCGTCCTCGTCACCGACGACGCCCGCCGCCGACGCGAGGCGCTGCTGTCCGCCCAGGCGCTGGCCTTCCACCCGACCTTCCAGTTCGATCCCACCCTGAAGCGGCAGGTGACGGACGCCTATTCGGTCATCCGGCAGGTCTCCTCGGCGAAGGCCGCCGCCGCTGCCCGGCGGTCGGAGGGTGGCTCCGCCCAGACGGCGGAGGAGGAGCGCCTCTCCGAGAAATGGGCGCAGACCCTGGTGGACCTGAACGCGGTCGGAGACCGGCTGCTGGTGGACGTCACCGAACTGACCGCGGGCCGGCTGGGCCAGATCCAGGAGCGCACCCGTCTGGTCTCGCAGGTGATCCAGTTCGCCTTCGTCGCGGTGCTGGCGATCTTCATCGCCGCCGGTCTGCTGATCCGCCGCCATGTGGTGCGGCCCCTGCTGTCCGCCGCCGACGGCCTGCGCCGCATCGGCGAGGGGGAGCGCGACATCCGGCTTCCCGGCGCCCGCACGCAGGAACTGGACAGCATCCTGGACGCGGTGGTCCGGCTGGGCGCGCAGACGGAGGAGTTGCGCCTGACCCGCGACCGGGCGGAGGCGGCGTCCCTGGCCAAGGCCAGCTTCCTCGCCAACATGAGCCACGAGATCCGCACCCCCATGAACGCGGTGATCGGCCTGTCGCATCTGGCGCTGAAGACCGACCTGACGCCGCGCCAGCGCGACTACATCCACAAGATCAGCCAGTCCGGCCAGCATCTGCTGGGCATCATCAACGACATCCTGGACTTCTCGAAGATCGAGGCCGGCAAGCTGAGCGTGGAGCGCACCGGCTTCCATCTGGACAAGGTGCTGGGCACGCTGGCCGACCTGATCGCGGAGAAGGCCGCGGCCAAGGGGCTGGAGCTGATCTTCGACGTCGCCCAGAACGTGCCCAGCGACCTGATCGGCGACCCGCTGCGCATCGGGCAGATCCTGGTCAACTACGCCAACAACGCGGTCAAGTTCACCGAGCGCGGCGAGATCGCCATCATCGTCCGGCTGGAGGAGGAGGCCGGCGAGGAACTGCTGATCCGCTTCGAGGTGCGCGACACCGGCATCGGGCTCAGCGAAGACCAGAAAGGCCAGCTTTTCCAGAGTTTCCAACAGGCCGACACCTCCACCACCCGCAAGTACGGCGGCACCGGTCTGGGCTTGGCGATCTCCAAGAGGCTGGCCGAACTGATGGGCGGCGCGGTCGGGGTGGAGAGCGCTCCCGGCCGCGGCTCCTGCTTCTGGTTCACCGCCCGGCTGGGCCGCGACAAGCCGCGCCGCGTGCTCCTGCCTCGTCCCGACCTGCGCGGCCTGCGCTGTCTGGTGGTGGACGACAACGAGAACGCCCGCGTCGTGCTGACCGACATGCTGTCGGCCATGTCCTTCACCGCCGAAGCGGTGGCCTCCGGCCCCGCCGCCATCGAGGCGGCGCGGACCGCGGTGCGCGAGGGCCGGCCCTTCCGCGTCGTGCTGCTGGACTGGCAGATGCCGGGCATGGACGGGCTGGAGACCTCCGCCGGCATCGCCGCGCTGGAGCTGGTCCAGGCCCCGCATCACATCATGGTCACCTCCTACGGGCGGGAGGAGGTTCTGAAGGGCGCCGAGAACACGGCCATCGAAGAGGTGCTGTTCAAGCCCGTCAACCCCTCCGCCCTGTTCGACGGCATCATGCGGGTCCTGGGCGCCGACGAGGAGGCGACGGACGCCGTTCCCACGCAGACCGTCCCCTCCGCCGACCTGTCGCACCTGCGCGGCGCCCGCATTCTCCTGGCCGAGGACAACGACCTGAACCAGCAGGTGGCCTGCGAACTGCTGGGCGACGCCGGGCTGGTGGTGGAGGTCGCGGAGAACGGCGCCATCGCCGTGGAGATGGTGCAGGCGGCCTCCTACGACCTCGTGCTGATGGACATGCAGATGCCGGTCATGGACGGCATCGCCGCGACCCTGGAGATCCGCCGGCTGGGCTTCGCCGGCCTGCCCATCGTCGCGATGACCGCCAACGCCATGCAGGCCGACCGGGACCGCTGCCTGGACGCGGGCATGAACGACTATCTGGCCAAGCCCATCGACCCCGATGCGCTGTGGGCCACGCTGCTGGCCTGGGTGGTGCCCCGCGCCGGGCTTGGCGCCGGCGCGCCCCCCCTCCCCCTCCCCGCGCCGGCCACGGCGGACGATGCGGCGGACGATGCGGATGCCCCGCCCGCCGGCATTCCCGGCCTGGACACCGCCGCCGGGCTGTCGCGGGTGCTGGGCAAGAAGCGCCTTTACCGCGACCTGCTGCGCAAATTCATCGCCGGGCAGAAGGGCGCCGTCTCCGCCATCCGCGCGGCCCTGGACGAGGGCGACCTCGCGACGGCGGAGCGCCACGCCCACACGCTGAAGGGCACCGCCGGCAACATCGGCGCCCTGCCCGTCCAGGACGCCGCCGCGAACCTGGAAGCGGCTATCCGCGAGGAGCGGCCCCGTCCGGAGATCGACGCGCGGCTGGCCGAGCTGGAGCCGCCGCTGGGCGCCCTGCTCGCCCATCTGGAGGCCGCGCTGGCGGCCCCGGCGGATGCCGGCCCGACGCCCGGAACCGCGCCCGCCGCGGTGGATGCGGACGCCCTGCTCGCCGTTTGCGGCCAGCTCCGCCGGCTCCTGCTGGACAGCGACCCCGACGCGGAGGAGGTGTTGGCGGCCAACGCCGGCCTTCTCCAGGCCGCCTTTCCCGACCGGTTCGAGGCCCTTGCCGGCCAGATCCGCAATTTCGACTTCGACGAGGCCGCCGCCGCGCTGGACGCGGCGCTGGCCGAGCGCGGCGTGACGGCCGCAGCCTGAGCCGGCCCCGCCCCGCCGGTTCTTCCAGATCGGAAAGTCTCCATGGACAACGCGCCCCCCGCATCGAAGCCCACGATCCTGATCGTGGACGACACGCCGGACAACCTGAAGCTCCTCAGCGGCCTGCTGAAGGAGAGCTACAAGGTGAAGGTCGCCAACAACGGGCGGAAGGCGTTGGAGATCGCCGCCACGGCCCCGGCGCCCGATCTGATCCTGCTCGACGTGGTGATGCCGGAGATGGACGGCTACGAGGTCTGCGCCGCCCTGAAGGCCGCGCCGGGAACCCGCGACATCCCGGTGATCTTCCTGACGGGCCGGACCGACGAGTCCGACCGCGAACGCGGCTTCGCCCTGGGGGCGGTCGATTACATCGCCAAGCCGGTCGATCCGCCGACGGTGTTGCAGCGGGTCGCCGCCTGCCTTCCCGCGCCCTGAGGCGGAGCCGCCGTCAGGCCGGCGCCTCGGCCAGGCTGGACACGCGGCGCGGCATTCGGACGATGAAGGTGGCCCCGCCGCCGGGCGGGCTTTCCACCTCGATGGTGCCCTGAAGCACCTGATGGACGAGGTTGAAGGCGACATAGAGCCCCAACCCCGGAAATTCGATGCCCCGGCGGGTGGTGAAGAAGGGATCGAACAGCTTTGGCAGATGCTCCGGGTCGATCCCCTTGCCATCGTCGGACAGGCGCAATTCCACCCAATCCCCCTCCTGCGGCACGACGGACAGGAAGACGCGCCCGTTCTGCCCAGGGTGGAAGGCGTGGGCGACGGCGTTGCGGATCAAAATGGACAGCACCTCCGACAGCGGACCCGGATGGCTGTCGATGGTCAGGCCTGCGGGGCAGGACACGGTGAAGCTGTGCCCGGCCTCGCGCAGATGCGGGTCCAATCCGAAGAGCGCGTCGGACAGATAGTCCTTCAGGTCGAAGACCCGCCGCTCCGACCCGGCACGGTCCACCACCACCTGCTTGAAGCTTTGGATCAGGTTTGCGGTGCGCACGATGTTGGTGGTCACCAGCAGCGTCCCTTCCCGCGCGTTCTCCAGGAACCGGGCGAGGTCGGATTTGCGGATGGCCCCGTTCTGGAACTGCGAGGCCAGCGATTCGATCAGCCCCGACAGGTGGGACACCGCGGTCAGCGCCACGCCGATGGGCGTGTTGATCTCATGCGCGACGCCCGAGACGAGCAGGCCCAGCGCCGCCATCTTCTCCGTCTGGATCAGGTGCTGCTGCGTTTCCTCCAGCCGGCTGTGGGCGGCGCGCACCTCCTCCACGGTGGCCCGCAGCGAATCGGCGGTGGCCTTCAACGACAGGTGGTTCTTCACGCGCGCCAGCACGATGGGGGGGCTGATCGGCTTGCTGATGTAATCGACGGCGCCCAGGTCCAGCCCGAACTTCTCATCCTCCACCGACGTGCGCGCGGTCAGGAAGATCACCGGAACGTCGCGCGTGCGGGGGTCCTCCTTCAGACGGCGGCACACCTCGTAGCCGTCCATGCTCGGCATCATGACGTCGAGCAGGATCAGGTCCGGCGGGTGATCCGAAAAGGCGATGCGGAGCGCGGCGTCCCCGTTGTTGACGGTCTTGACGGTGTAGATGGATTTCAGGTGGCTGCTCAGCAGCGACAGGTTGTCGGCGGTGTCATCCACGATGAGAATCGTCGCCTTCGTCGGTGCTCCCATGTCCGCCCCTTCTTATTGCGGCGAAAGGGACGATCCGGCGATTCCCCCGATCAGAAGCGCCGGCGCGCAGAAACACCCTCATCCGCCAGAAAAGACATTAGCGCGCGATCTTTTCCCATAAAAGACAATTTATCAGTGCTGTACCGCCGGACAGTTCCCTTTTGAAAGATTCCATCCCGAAACCGGAACAACCACTTCACAAGCTCCGCCCGGACGCCGTCCAAGGCGATGGGGGACCGGCGGAACCCATGGCCGTCCAGGGGCGTTCTGGTGTCCGCAAACGGCGGCGGGGGTGCGAAAAAGTGGTAGCCCGCCCCCACCCGTCAAACTGTCACAGACCGCCCGTATAGTGCGCGCAACTTTGGAAATGCCCTTGTGAATCCGACCATGCCGATGCCGACACGCGCCTGCACAGGCCAGCCCCGCCCGACGCTTCATTGCGCCTGCTGCGGGCGACCCTTCACCCGCGCCTCCGGGCGCGGTCCCGCCCCGCTCTATTGCTCGGCGGACTGCCGGGTGCAGATGCGCATCCGCCAGCGAGTGTGGGCGAACCGGCCCGGCTACGCCCCCGTCCATCCGGAACCGCGGTTCGAAGCGGCGTGCGCGTCATGATGAAGCTGGTGATCCACGACCGCCATTCCGCCGCCGGGCTGGTGCTGCCCGGTTTCGGCCATATGCGCGACGTCGTGCGCGCCCTGCGCGGGCTGGAGACGGTGGGCAGCGCCTCGGTGCTGCTGGAAGCCTTCGCCCGGCGCTGCCTGGAGGCCGGCGTGGCCTTCGATTCGACGGACCCGCTGACCGCCTGTTCCTTCTGCACCACGCTGGTGGAGGTGGAGGTCCACGCGGAGGACGGTATGGCCCCCGTCCAGTTCGTCCGGCTTTACGACCGCGACGCGGACGGCATCCTCTGCCGCCGCCATCACGGCACCCTGCACGCCGTGGCCCGGCAGTTGCGGTGCGAGGAAGGTGCGCCCTTCCCCAGCCTGCCGGCCATCGCCGCCCGGAAGGCGGCCATCCCGGCGGCCATCCCGCTGCGCCCGCTCTGACGGAGCGGACGCAGCGGGAGTTGGAGCCCGTTACGGCATGTACTGGCCGCCGTTCACGTCCAGAACCTGACCGGTGATGTAGCCGCTGCAGGCGTGGGACGCGAAGAACAAGAAGGTCGGGGCGCATTCCTCCGGACGGCCGAAGCGGCCCATCGGGAAGCCGGAGCCGATGCGGGCCTTGGTGTCCTCGTCCTTGTCGGCGTGGAAGGCCGTGTCGAAGGTGCCCGGCGACACCATGTTGAAGCGGATGCCGTCCTTGGTGTGGAAGGCCACCCAGTTCTTCTGGATGTTGTGCAGCCACGCCTTGGCGGCGCCGTACAGGCCGGCACCCGGACCGCCGCCGGTGTAGCCGGCGACCGAACCGACCAGGATGACGGAGGAGGTGGTGCCGTTCCGCTCCGCCGCCGCCTTCAGATGCGGCAGGGCGTGCTTGGTCACCATCAGCGCGGAGCGGGAGTTCAGGTCGGTCACCGCGTCGAAGAATTCGTCGTCGATCTCCGGCAGCGGCTTGCGCCCGACCAGACCGCCCGCGTTGTTGATGAGCACGTCGATGCCGCCGAAGCGCTCCACGAAGGCGTCGACCAGCTTGCCGCACTCCGCGCTGTCCGACACGTCGGCCTGCAGGAAGACGACCTCGCCGCCCAGACCGTTCAGACGGGCCAGCGTGGCCTCCAGGTCCGCCGGGATTCGGCGCCCGTTCATGGCGACCTTGGCGCCGGCCCGCGCGAACGCCTCCACCGCCGCGAGGCCGATGCCCTGCGTGGAACCGGTGATGAGAACGCGCTTGCCCTTCAGATCGTCAAACATTCCTTGCCTCTCGTGACTTGGTGTCGTTTTGGCCCGGCTCAATCGGCCAGACGGGGTTCGGGAAGGCCCTGGACGCCGGGATCGAACATCAGCACGCGCCCGCCATGCGGGTCCTCGGCCAGATCCGCCGGCCCGCGGCAGAGCGAGGTGACGAGCATCGTGCGCAGGTCCGGGCCGCCGAAGGCGCACATGGTCGGCTTGCGCATCGGCACCTCGATCCGGCGGTCCAGCACGCCGTTCGGGGTGAAGCGCTTGATGCAGCCCTCGTCCAGGCAGCAGATCCAGTAGCAGCCGTCCGCGTCCACCGCGGCGCCGTCGGGGCGCCCGGCCATCGCGCGCATGTCGACGAAGGGGCGCCGGTCGCGGGCGGTGCCGGTGTCCGGGTCATAGTCCCAGGCCCAGACCATCCGGACGTCGCGGTGGCTGTCGGAAGCGTAGAAGGTGCGCCCGTCCGGGCTGAAGGCGGAGCCGTTGGGGATGATGTAGCTCCCCGCCCCCGTCTCGGTCAGGCCGTCGGCGCGGGTGAAGCGGTGCCACCGGCCGGAGGCGTCACCCTTGGCGATGTCCATGACCATGCTGGACAGCCACAGCCGCCCCTGCCGGTCGCAGCGCCCGTCGTTGAAGCGCATCCCCTCCTTCGGGAAGCGGTGGGTGGCGAGCGCGGTGACCACGGCCTCCCCGCCTTCTCCCGGCAGTTCCACGTCGAACAGGCCGGTCTCGCAGGCGCAGACCACGCCGCCGTCCGGACGCAGGACGAGGCAGCCGATCATCTCCGGCAGGGTCCAGCGGCGGTGAACGCCGCTGGAGGGATCGAACCGGTGAACGGCCCGCGCGGGGATGTCGATCCAGGTCCACAGACCCCGCTCGGCGTCCCAGACCGGATTCTCGCCGGTGCCGTTGCGCAGGTCGGGATCGATGACGGCGTCCAGGCCGATGCTCGTCACGGCAATTCCGGGACTGGTCATTCCGGGGTCCCCATGCGGCTGGTCCCGGCGGCCGGGTTGATCGTGGACGGACCGCCCGCCGACCGCTCCGCCCACAGGCGGCGCAGCAGCGGAAGCATCAGCGTCAGGATCGCGATGGTCAGCAGGATCGCGGTGATCGGGCGGGTGTAGAGGAAGTCGTAGCTGCCGTTGGACAGCGACAGCGCGCGGCGGAAGTTCGCCTCGGCCATCGGCCCCATGATGAGGGCGAGCACGACGGGCGACGCCGGGAAATCCCACTTCTGCATGAAATAGCCGACGACGCCGGCGGCCAGCATGATCCAGATGTCGAACATGCTGTTGTTGATGGCGTAGGTGCCGACGATGCACAGCGCCAGGATGGCCGGCGTCAGCACCGACTTCGGCATCTGCAGGATGCGCCCCATGAAGCGCAGCGAACCGAGGCCCACCACCAGCATGAACACGTAGCAGACCAGCATGCCGGCGAACAGCGTGAAGACCAGATCGGCGTGGTCCTTGAACAGCAGCGGACCGGGCTGAAGACCCTGGAGCGTCAGGGCGCCCAGCATCACGGCGGTCACGGCGTCGCCGGGGATGCCCAGCGTCAACATGGTCAGCATCGCGCCGCCGGTGCAGCCGTTGGCGCCGGATTCGCAGGCGGCGACGGCGCCCAGTTCGCCCTTGCCGTAGTTCTCCGGCGTCTTGCTGAAGCGCTTGGCCTCGTTGTAGGCGACGAAGGCGGCGATGTCGGCGCCGGCACCGGGGATCATGCCGATGACGATTCCCAGGCCCGAGGAGCGCGCGATGTTGACCAACTGCTGGCGGAACATGTGCCAAGGCGGGATGATGCGGTCCAGCGCCGCGGCCATGCCCGCGCGGACCTGCGGGTCCTCCAGCGCCTTGAAGGCTTCGGCGGCGGCGAACAGGCCGATCATCACCGGGATGAAGGGCACGTTGAACAGCTCGGTGTAGCCGCCGGTGTAGCGCGGAAAGCCGCCCATCGGGTCCAGCCCGACGGTGGCCAGCAGCAGGCCGAGGAAGCCGGAGATCAGACCCTTGATGACCGACACGCCGGAAATGCTGGCGATGATCGACAGACCGAAGACGGCCAGCGCGAAGGACTCCGACGCGCTGAACTCCAGCGCGAAGCGGGCCAGCACCGGGGCCAGGAAGATCAGCACGAACACGCTGGCCGTGCCGCCCAGGAAGGACGAGAAGGTGGCGGTGCCCAGCGCGATGCCGGCCTGCCCCTTCTTGGTCAGTTCGTACCCGTCGATGGCGGTGGCCGCGGCGGCGGGGGTTCCGGGGATCTTCAGCAGGATGGCCGTGACCGACCCGCCGTAGATGCCGCCGAAGAAGACGCCGGAAATCATCAGCAGGCCCGACAGCGGGTCCATGCCGAAGGTGAAGGGCAGCAGGATGGCCACGCCCATCGTCGCCGTGAGGCCGGGCAGCGCGCCGATGATGATGCCCAGGGTCACGCCCAACAGGGCGAGCAGCAGCGCCATGGGCTGGTTGAGCAGCGCCTGCGCGCCGTGAAGAAGCATGTCGAGTTCGTACATCTCACCCCTCCGTCAACGGAGCGTTGCGGCCGGTCGGACCGGTCTGGGTCATTCGAAAAGGCTTCCAACCGGCAGCGGCACGCTGAGCGCGTAGGCGAAGGCGGCGTAGATGAGCGCGGTCAGCACGGCGGCGATGGCGGCGTTCGCGATCAGGTTGCGCCGTCCCATCAGCCACATCAGGCCGAACAGATAGATCGGCGTCGCGATGGCGTGACCGACATACTCCATGGCGAACAGGCAGACGGCGGTGGCGGCGATGCCGATCGCCACGGTGCCGTAGCTGGCCTTGGGTGCGGCCTGTGCCGGATCATCCGGGGGAGCGGCGGGCGCCCGCAGCGTGTTGAAGACCAGGATCGCGCAGAGCACCAGAAGGGCCACGGCGAAGATGATCGGGAAGCGGGCGGGACCGACGTCGGTCTCAAGCATGGTCGGCGGGAAATCACCCGCGACGACGATGGCGGCGACCGCGACCGCCATGACAAGAACGGCGATGACCAGCGTGGCAAAGCGGTCCTGCGGGCGCAGGCCAGCCTTGCCGCCCGGAGCGGGAGCGTGACTCATGAGTGGGTCTCCTTCGGACACCCGGCGGCCCGAGGGCCGCCGGGGACACGCCGAGGATGTGGCTTACTTGGAGAGGCCGATCTGCTTCATCAGCGTCTTGAACATCTCGGCGTCCTTCTCCATGGCCGCCTTGAACTGCGGGCCGTCGAGGTAGGCGTAGCTGAGGTTCATCTTGGCGAGCTGGTCGCGGAAGCCCTGCTCCTCGACCGCCTTCTTGGACGCGGTGCGCAGCGTCTCGACGACGTTGGCCGGGGTCTTCTTCGGAACGACGATGCCGCGCCAGGTGGCGACCGTCACGTCGATGCCCTTCTCCTTCAGCGTCGGGGCGTCCGGGAAGGCCTTGGAACGCTGGTCGTCCATCACGGCCAGGATGCGCAGCGTGCCGGCGGCGACGTGGCTGGACACCTCGGCGGGGCTGACGCTGACGGCCTCGATGTGGTTGCCCAACAGCGCGGTGACCGCCGGGTTGGCGCCGTCATAGGGAACGTGGTTGAACTTCAGCCCGGACTTGGTCGCCAGGGCCTCGGCGGCGAGGTGCCAGATGGCGCCGGTGCCGGAGTTGCCGATGCGGACCTTGCCGGGATTCTCCTTGGCGTGGGCCAGGAACTCCTCGATGGTCTTCCACGGCGCGCTGGCGTTGACCGTGATGGCGCTCGGCTCCGCGTTCAGGCGGGCGATCGGGGTGAAGTCCTCGACCGTGAAGCGGGCGACGCCCAGGTTCGGCAGGGTGGTGATCTCGACGGTGCCCATGCCGATCTTGTAGCCGTCCGGACGGGCGGCCATGATCTCCGACAGGCCGACCGCGCCGCCGCCGCCGGTCTTGTTCACCACGCCCACCGACTGCGGCAGGTGGCGGTTCACGGAGTCCGCATAGGCGCGGGCGACGAGGTCGGTGCCTCCGCCGGCGGCGTACGGGACGATCAGCTCGATCGCCTTGGCCGGGTATTCGGCGGCCTGCGCGGCGACCATCAGCGTGGCGGAGGTCAGCGCGCCGACGACGGCGCCGGTGACGAAACGATAGCCCTTCATGAGCGTTCTCCCTGGGGTGTTGCTTGAGGTGGACAGGAGGTGGGGGGAAGAGAAAGCCGCTGCGTGCTCAGCGCGGGTTGAGGCGCTGCCACGCGGCGACGAAGGCGTCCGCCCGTTCGCCGATCTCGGCGGCGGACAGGCCCGGCGAATAAAGCGCCGAACCCAGCCCGAAACCGGCGACGCCGGCCTCCAGGAACGGCGCCATGGTGTCCGGGGCGATGCCGCCCACGGGCAACAGGCGGGTGCCGGCGGGCAGCACCGCGCGCATCGCCTTGATGACGCGCGGGCCGATCAGCTCCGCCGGGAAGATCTTCAGGGCGTCGGCACCCGCTGACAGCGCTGCGAAAGCTTCCGTCGGAGTGGCGATTCCAGGCAGGCTGACCAGCCCCGCGGCCTTGGCGGCACGGATCACCGCGGTGTCGGCATGGGGCATGACGACCAGATCGGCCCCGATCTCCTTCAGACGGGCCACCTGCTCCACCGCCAGAACCGTACCGGCGCCGACCAGCGCATCCCGCGGCAGAAGGCGGCGGATGGCGGCGATGCTGGCGAACGGATCGGGCGAGTTCAGCGGCACCTCGATCAGGCGGAAACCGCGGTCGTAGAGCGTGCGGGCGGCGTCCTCCGCCTCCGCGGGCGTCAGGCCGCGTAGGATGGCGACCAGCGGCAGGGCGGAGAAGGCGGCGTCGAAACGGGCGTTCAGCGTGTCGTCGGACATGATCGTTACTCCCCCGTCGGCGCGATCAGGCCGGCGGCAACGGCGAACTGGAAAAGCCCGCGCGGGGCGGTGTTCTCAAGCCGGTCGGTGGGCTCGACGCCCAGCAACTCCAGGCCGCGGACGTAGCGGCGGCAGAGCGCGCCCTCGCCGATCAGCAGCAGCGGACGGCCATCGTGCAGCTCGTTGCGCATGTGGCCGAGGCCGGAGGTCAGCTCGTGCCCGATCAGCAGGCCGGACAGGTAATCCTTCAGAAGCTCCGCCGGCATACGGCGGGTGATTCCCAGCGTGCGCGCGGCGAAGATCTGGTGCGTGAAGTCGCCCGGCCCGCTGGCCTGCGCCGCTTGCACGCCCTCGGCGAAGGCGGCGTCGGACTCGGCCTCCGTCGGGGCGGCGTCCGCCGGCATCAGCCGGCCGAGGATCGAGTGCTTGCACAACACGGCGAAGACCTCGCCGGTCATGTAGGTGGAGAAGCGGGTCATGCGTCCGCCCGCGATCTCCACCCATTTCGAATGGGTGCCGGGCAGCACCATGCAGGCGTCGCGGCCCCAATCCGGCCGGTCGGCCAGAACGCCGGCGATCTGGATCTCCTCGCCGCGCAGGATGTCCGGCGGGCCGCTGGGCGGGTCGTAGAGCATGCCCGGTGCGATCAGGATGCGCGCGCCCGACGCGCTGTCCACCGCGATAGCCTGCGAGGCCAGCGTGGCCGTGTCGGCGGGGCAGCGGACATAGGGTGCCTCGCGCCAGCCCTGGGCGCTGCCGACCATGCCGCCGGCCACGACCGGCAGGCCCGGATGGGACGCCAGCCAATCGCCGCACAGGTCGGTGAAGGCCTGCTCGAAGCCCGACAGGCCCGGCAGCGGCAGGTTCTGGATGCCATGCGCGTTGGCGCGCTGGTCCAGCACGCGCCCGGCGCGGTCCATCAGGAAGCCGCGCAGGCTGGAGGTTCCCCAATCAAGGGCGATCAGCGATGCCCCGACGCCCGTTCGTCCCGTTTCCATCCCAAATCCTTTGAAATCGCGTCGGCAACCGCCAGGACGATCGGTCCAAGCTCCTCCATCCGTTCGTCCGGCATGTACGGCACGGCGCTCGCCACGCTGATGGCGGCGACCACCTGGTTGCGGACGTCACGGATCGGCGCGCCGACGCAGCGGATGCCGATTTCGTTTTCCTCGAGGTCGAAGGACCAACCGCGCTCCACATAGGCGGCCAGCCGGGATTCGAACTCCGGCCAGGGCGCCAGCGGGGGGCGTTCCGGCGCCGCCGCGGTCAGGCGGCGCGCGTGTTCGTAAAGCTCCGGCCAGCGGTCGCGCGGCAGACCGAGAAGAAGCGCCTTCCCCAGCCCCGTGGAGGCCAGAGGCATGCGCAGGCCGATGCGCGACCGCATCTCCAGCCCGCGCGTGTTCGGGATCTTGTCGAGGTAGAAGACCTCCGCCCCCTCGACGACGCCGAGATGGACGGTGTCGCCGGTCAGGCGGGCCAGCGCCTCGATGTGGGGGCGGGCGACGGCGACCAGCGGGCGCTGCTCCAGAGCGCGCATGCCGAGTTCGATCAGCTTCGGCCCCAGCAGATAGCCCTTGTAGGGAACGTGATGCAGATAGCCTTCCAACGTCAGGCTGTTGAGCATCCGGTGGGTCGTGCTGCGCGGCGTGCCCAGCCGGGCGGCGATGCCCTTCACGTCGCCGACGCCCGCCGCCACGCATTCCAGGAGGGCGAGGCCGCGCATCAGCGTCTGGGTTCCGGAGGCCTGCGGCTTCTCCGGAGACTCCTGCGCATCGAGAGGATTCGCTCCGACGCCGGCCATGCCCTCCCCCCTGTGTTGTTGCCCACTATCTGGCATATCAGTTTCATCCACTCTAAGATTCCGCCCATAGTGTGTCAAATAAATTTCTCACTGTCCATATAGTGGGACAATTGCGCAAGCAACCGGCCCCCCCGCCGTCTTGACCGGGGCGGCGGCCCTGCCCATCTGTTCGTGTGAGGCGACCGGGGCCGCGCATGGTGCGGGCCACACAGGCCGTCTTCCCGCGCCTTCGAAAAGGGCGGGAACCATAACGAACGGAGTGCCTGATGGACTTCGGTCTGTTCACCGACCGTGCGCGCGGCGTCATCCAGGCCGCGCAACTGGCGGCTCTCGCCGGACGCCACCAACAGCTCGTCCCCGAACATCTCGTGAAGGCCCTGGTCGAGGACGCCGACGGCGTGCCCGCCCGGCTGATCCGCGATGCCGGCGGCGACCCCGAGCTTTTGAGGAGCGCCGCCGAGGAAACCCTGAACCGCCAGACCCGCGTGGATGGCGAAGGGCCGCACCCGATCTTCATGTCCCCCGCGCTCGCCAGCGTGCTCCAGGGCGCCGTCGAAACGGCGCGCGGGGCCGGCGACAAATTCGTCTCCCCCGAACGGCTTCTCGTATCGCTGGCCGCCCAGGGCGGCAGCACCCGTGCGCTGTTCCACCGCGCCGGCGTCGATCCCGCGGTGCTGGTCGAAGGCGTGGAGTCGCTGAGCAGGAACCGCCCGGCCGACCGGCAGGAGGATTCGCAGATGGGCGAGGCGCTCGCCAAATACGCCCGCGACCTGACGGAAGAGGCCCGGCAGGGCCGTCTCGACCCGGTGATCGGGCGCGACGACGAGATCCGGCGGACCATCCAGGTCCTGGCCCGGCGCACCAAGAACAACCCCGTCCTGATCGGCGAGCCCGGAGTCGGCAAGACCGCCGTGGTGGAGGGTCTGGCCCAGCGGCTGGCCTCCGGCGACGTGCCGGAGGGGCTGAAGGACCGGCGCGTCCTCGCGCTCGACCTCACCGCCCTGCTGGCCGGCGCCAAGTTCCGCGGCGACTTCGAGGAGCGGCTGAAGGCCGTCCTGGCGGAGGTCCAGCAGGCGGCGGGCCGCATCATCCTGTTCATCGACGAACTGCATTCGCTGATCGGCGCGGGCCGCACGGACGGCGCGATGGACGCCGCCAACATGCTGAAGCCCGCGCTGGCGCGCGGCGAACTGCGCTGCGTCGGCGCCACCACGCCCGACGAGTACCGCAAGTACATCGAGAAGGACGCGGCGCTGGCCCGCCGCTTCCAGCCGGTGAACGTGGACGAGCCGTCCGACGAGGACGCCGTGTCGATCCTGCGCGGCATCAAGGGCAAGTACGAGGTGCACCACGGCGTGCGCATCGCCGACGCGGCGGTGGTCGCGGCGGTGCAGCTCTCCGCCCGCTACATCGCCGACCGCCGCCTGCCCGACAAGGCCATCGACCTGGTCGACGAGGCGGCGAGCCGCCTGCGCATGGCCATCGACAGCAAGCCGGAGGCTCTGGACGCCGTCGGGCGGCGCGTCGCCCAGTTGAAGATCGAGCGCGAGGCCCTGAAGGCGGAGCCGGACGCCGCCTCCCGGGAACGGCTGCTCAAGCTGGAGGCCGAACTCGCCGAGGACGAGGCGAAGCTGACCGCCATGGAAGAGGAATGGCGCGCCAGCCACTCCCGCCGCACCGAGGGCCGCCGCCTGAAGGAGGAGCTGGACCAGGCCCGCACGAAGCTGGAGCACGCGCAGCGCGACGGCGACTGGGCCAAGGCCGGCGAGCTGGCCTACGGCGTCATCCCCGACCTGGAGAAGCGTCTGGGCGATGCCGAATCCCGCGCCAACACGGAGCGGGAGGAGGTCACGGCGAAGGACATCGCCGCCGTCGTCACCCGCTGGACCGGCATCCCGGTCGACCGCATGCTGGACGGCGAGCGGCAGCGGCTGAAGGGCATGGAGGACCGGCTGGCCGAGCGCGTGGTCGGTCAGGCGGAGGCCGTGCGCGCCGTGTCGAAGGCGGTGCGCCGGGCGCGGGCGGGACTGAAGGACCCCAACCGTCCCACCGGCTCCTTCCTGTTCCTCGGCCCCACCGGCGTCGGCAAGACGGAGCTGGCGAAGGCGCTGGCCGCCTTCCTGTTCGATGACGAGAACGCGGTCACCCGCGTCGACATGTCGGAGTATATGGAGAAGCACTCCGTCGCCCGCATGATCGGCTCGCCTCCGGGCTATGTCGGTTATGACGACGGCGGCACACTGGCCGAGAAGATCCGGCGCCGGCCCTATCAGGTCGTCCTGCTGGACGAGGTGGAGAAGGCCCATCCGGACGTGCTGAACGTGCTGCTCCAGGCGCTCGACGACGGGCGGCTGACCGATGGGCAGGGCCGCACGGCGGACTTCCGCCACGCGATCCTGATCATGACATCGAACCTGGGGGCGGACGCCCTGACCGCGCTCGGCGAGGACGACAGCCTGGAGGGGGCGCGGGTCGAGGTGATGGACGCGGTGCGCCGCGCCTTCCGGCCGGAGTTCCTGAACCGGCTGGACGACGTGCTGATCTTCCGCCGGCTGGGGCGGGAGCAGATGGCCCACATCGTGGACATCCAGCTCGCCCGCGTCGCGGAGCGTCTGGCGGAACGCGGCCTGTCCCTGACCGCCGACGACGCGGCCCGCGCCCGGCTGGCCGAACTCGGCTGGGACCCGGCCTTCGGCGCGCGTCCTTTGAAGCGTGCGGTGCAGAATCTGGTGGAGGACCCCATCGCCGAACGTCTGCTGGACGACGAGGTGGACGAGCGCTCGACCCTGCATCTGTCGGCGCGGGATGGCCGCCTGACCCTGGATGGCGTCCCGGTCGAGGAGGACCGCGCCACCGGCTTCAAGGCGCCCGAACGCCCGCCGCTGGGCTTCGCCCTGACGGGCAGCGGCGGCGGACGCAGCGCCGCGGTCCACTGAACGACGACGCTGCCCCCTCCCTAACCCTCCCCCCGCTCTCGGCGGACCAAAGGTCCGCCTGCCGCGTCAGCGCAAACCAAAGGTTTGCGCGAGAGCTTCGAGGTGGAGGGGACTGCCGCCGCTTCGCAGAAGGCACCCTCTCCCTCGAAGAGGGGGAGGGTCGGGGTGGGGGCAACGTCAGCCCCTTTTATGTCCCCTGCCGCTCCGCCACCATCAGCCAGCGCGCCAGGGCGTAGAGGTTGACCGCCACATAGACCGCGGCCCCCACGACCCCCATGATGAGCCCGCCGAGCTGCTGGTCGGCCAGGGCGGACAGACCCCAGGGCGCCGTCGTCACCAGATGGTAGACGAACAGCGGTTGCGGGGCGAAGATCAGCAGCGCCGCCAGGATGGCGAGATGGACCGAGGTGCCGAAGGCCGACAGCAGCCCCCGCGCCCGCATCGCCGGCCCGTCCGGCGCCAGCACCGTCCGCCACGCCGCGACCGCGCCGACGAGCAGGCTGCCGTGCATCGCCCACAGCACCGCATCGAAGCGCAGCGCCGCCATGTAGGGTCCCGGCAGGTGCCACACCCACAGGAACAGCCCGAACAGGCCCCAGGCGATCTCCGGAACTCCGAGGGGTGACGCCAGGGTCCTCGCCCAGCCGCGCCAGCGCACCGCTCGCGTCGGCCAGGACAGGACCAGCAGAGGCGCCGCCACCTGTATGGTCAGGAGATGCTGCACGACCCGCGCCGAGAACAGGGCGGAGGTCAGGTTGCACAGCGGCGACACGAAGGCCGCGAACAGCACCAGCCACCCGGCGGCGAAGCACCAGGACTGGTGGCGCGCCATTCTTGTCCCGTGCCCTGCCCCATGCCGGTTCACGACCGCCGCGTATCCGACGGCGGCCAGGGCAAAGACGGCGAGCAGCACCGGATCGCCGTTCCAGGCGCTCCAGAACCCCTCCGGCACCGGCGGGGGACCGCAATAGGGGATGATGGACGGCTGCGTTCCAACGGGCACGGCTGGACCTCCCTAGGTCGACTGCCATGTAAAACCCGCCGCAGCCCTTGGGTTCCCCTTTTTCAGGCCCGCTCGGCGCTTTCGATCAGGTCGGTGCGCCCGATGCGGCGCAGGGAGGCTTCCAGCCGCGTGTCGTCCTCGCGGATTTCCCGCAGGGTGCGCAACGTGAAGACGACATGCGCCTCCGCCGCGGCCCGCGCGCCTTCGGCGTCCCCCGCCACCACCGCGTTCGCGATGGCCAGATGCTGGTCCAGCAGCAGGTTCCGCACGCCGGGCCGGGTGTAGAGCCGGTCGCGGTTGTAGAACACGTCGTTTCGCAGCATCTCCGACAGGGCGCCCATGATGTGCAGCATCACCGTGTTGTGCGCCGCCTCGTAGATGGCGAGGTGAAGCTGCGCGTCGACGTCCGCCTCCTCCGACGGATCGTCCTGCCGATGGGCATCCTTCATGCGCTGTGCCAGAGCGTGGATCGCCTCGCGGTCGAGGTCGGTCGCCCGCTGCGCGGCCAGCCCGGCGGCGGCGGCCTCGATGGCGCTGCGGAACTCCAGATAATGGAAGGGCGCGTCCGGATCGGATTGCAGCAGCGCCGCCAGCGGGGCCGCGATGGGGGCGAGGAACTGCGCGATGTGCGTGCCGTTGCGCCCGGAGACGAGCAGCCCACGCTCCTCCAGCTTCTCCAGGGCGTCGCGCAGCGACGGGCGCGAGACGTCCAGCTTCAACGCCAGATCCCGTTCCGGCAGGAGCTTCTCCCCCGGACGCAGGACGCCTTCCCGGATCAGCGTCTCCAGATGGTCCGCGATGGCGTCCGCCAGCTTGGCCGGCTTTATCATTCCCTTGCCCTGCATCCGCAGCAATCCCGCCTGATCCCGAAAGCTAGATATCGTCACGGCTCCCGCGCGTCCAGCCCCACCGAGGCCCGCGGCGCCGTTTCCCGGCGGGTCCGTCACCGGACGGGTCAAATGGTAATACCAGAAGCAAGAAAAAGTCTTCAGCCTCGCTGACGGTAAATTGAATTTTCCCTATTGCCAACCATGGCGACCCAATGTATCCGTGAATTGCCTTTGGTCATAATTTTTGACCGGAGCCGAACCCAAGAAAAAACTGATCTCCACAGTCCACGGGCTGCGGAATGAAAGGCGGCGCGCGTCCGGATAAGACGTGCGGGTCCGGGCTCCATTCACGGTCGCCGGCCAAAGGGCAGTACCGAGAATCGCGGCATAGGAAGGAAACATGCAGCCCTGGACCCAAGTCTACGATCCCGCGGGTAACCTTTGGCTTTCGGCACTTGTGGCCGCGTTGCCGATCATTTTCTTCTTCATCGCGCTGACGGTCCTGCGCATGAAGGGCCACGTCGCGGGCACCATCACCGTCGCCATTTCGCTGGCCGTGGCCATCCTGTTCTACCAGATGCCGGTGGGCATGGCGCTGGCGTCGGCCGGCTACGGCTTCCTCTACGGTCTGTGGCCCATCGCCTGGATCATCGTGGCCGCCGTGTTCCTCTACAAGATCACGGTCAAGACCGGCCAGTTCGAGATCATCCGCTCGTCGGTGGTGTCGATCACCGAGGACCAGCGGCTTCAGATGCTGATGGTCGGCTTCTCCTTCGGCGCCTTCCTGGAAGGGGCTGCGGGCTTCGGCGCGCCGGTCGCCATCACGGCGGCGCTGCTGGTCGGCCTGGGCTTCAACCCGCTCTACGCCGCCGGTCTCTGCCTGATCGCCAACACCGCCCCGGTGGCCTTCGGCGCCATGGGCATTCCGATCATCGTCGCCGGGCAGGTCACCTCGCTCGACCCGTTCAAGATCGGCGCCATGGCCGGCCGCCAGCTTCCGCTGCTCTCCGTCTTCGTCCCGTTCTGGATCGTCATGATCATGGACGGCTGGAAGGGCATCCGCGAGACGTGGCCCGCCATCCTGGTCGCCGGCGGCACCTTCGCCGTCACCCAGTACTTCACCGCCAACTTCATCGGGCCGGAGCTGCCGGACATCACCTCCGCGCTGGTCAGCCTCGTCAGCATCACCGTCTTCCTGAAGTTCTGGAAGCCGAAGGCCATCTTCCGCTTCGCCAACTCCCCGCTGCCCAGCGCCCCGGTGCCGCAGTCGGTCGGCGCCATGGCGACGAGCGAGTTCGCCGCCGAGCGCGGCTACAGCGCCGGTGAGATCGCCAAGGCCTGGTCGCCCTTCCTGATCCTGACCGTGATCGTCACGATCTGGAGCCTGAAGCCCTTCAAGGCCCTGTTCGCCAAGGGCGGCGCGCTGGCCGACACGGTGCTGTACTTCCCGATCGCCGGGCTGGACAAGCTGGTGCTGAAGGCTGCCCCGATCGTCGCCTCGCCGAAGCCGATCGACGCCGTCTACAAGCTGGACCTGCTGTCGGCCACCGGCACGGCCATCCTGATCTCGGCCATCGTCACGATGGTCATGCTGAAGATGCGCCCCGCCGACGGCGTGAAGACCTTCGTCGAGACGGTGAGCGAGCTGAAGCGCCCGATCTACTCGATCGGCATGGTTCTGGCCTTCGCCTTCATCGCCAACTACTCGGGCCTGTCCTCCACCCTGGCGCTGCTGCTGGCCGGCACGGGCTTCCTGTTCCCGTTCTTCTCGCCGATCCTGGGCTGGCTGGGCGTGTTCCTGACCGGGTCCGACACGTCGAGCAACGCGCTGTTCTGCGGCCTCCAGGCCACGACGGCGCAGCAGGTGGGCGTGTCCGACGTGCTGATGGTCGCGGCCAACACGACGGGCGGCGTCACCGGCAAGATGATCTCCCCGCAGTCCATCGCCGTGGCCTGCGCCGCGGTGGGTCTGGTGGGCCGCGAGTCCGAACTGTTCCGCTTCACCGTGAAGCACAGCCTGTTCTTCGTCGCGATCATCGGCGTCATCACCATGATCCAGGCCTACATCCTGCCCTGGATGATCCCGTAAGCGTCATGTCGCACCAAGCCTGATTTCCTACGGCGCCGCTCGGCCATCCATCCGGTCGGGCGGCGCCACTTTCTTTTGAAGCGCACCACCGCACTGCGGCGTGTTTTGGTCAATTGATTTTACCATTGCGGTCGTCAAACAAATCGATTATCCGACCAACGGACTGAGGCGGATAAGAAGCTGTCCGCGAGACGGGCGGAAACAAGATTGCCCCAGCCACGCGCAACCCGGACCGGCGATCACGGAGGAGTCGTCGCGCGGTCCCAGATCCGGAGGCCCCGAGAACCGATGCTGCCCGCGCCCTATGACCGCCTGCACGCGGCCCTCCGGGAGTTCATGCCGGACGAACGCCTCGTCACCGACCCGCTGCGCACGCTGGCCTACGGCACGGACGGCAGCTTCTACCGCCTGATCCCGAAGATCGTCGCCATCGTCGAGGACGAGGGCGAGGTGGTGCGGCTTCTGAACCTTTGCCGGGAGCTGAAAACCCCGGTGACCTTCCGCGCCGCCGGCACCAGCCTGTCGGGTCAGGCGGTGACCGATTCCGTCCTGGTCCTGCTGGGCGACGGCTGGCGCGGCTGCACAATCCCGCCGGGGGCGGCGACGGTGACCCTCCAGCCCGGCGTCATCGGGGCGGAGGCGAACCGCAAGCTGGCCCCCTTCGGGCGCAAGATCGGGCCCGACCCGGCCTCCATCGCCACCGCCAAGATCGGCGGCATCGCGGCGAACAACGCCAGCGGCATGTGCTGCGGCACCGCGCAGAACAGCTACCGCACACTGGCCTCCATGCGGCTGGTGCTGGCCGACGGCACGCTGCTGGACACCGGCGACGCGGCCAGCCGCGCCGCCTTCGCCGTCAGCCACGGCGCCCTGCTGTCCGGCCTGTCCGATCTGGCCGCCCGCACCCGCGCGGATGAGAAGCTGGCCGAGCGCATCCGCAACAAGTTCCGCATCAAGAACACCACCGGCTACAGCCTGAACGCCCTGGTGGACTTCGAGGACCCCGTCGAGATCCTCCAGCACCTGATGATCGGGTCGGAGGGCACGCTCGGCTTCCTGTCCGAGATCACCTACAACACGGTGCCGGAACACGCCCACAAGGCGAATGCCCTGCTGATGTACCCGGACATCGGGGAAGCCTGCCGCGCCGTCGCGCTGATGAAGCCGACACCGGTCTCGGCGGTGGAGCTGATGGACCGCGCCTCCCTGCGCTCGGTCGAGGGCAAGCCGGGCATGCCGGACTTCATCGGCGGGCTGGGGCCGGACGCCTCCGCCCTGCTGGTGGAGATCCGCGGCGAGGACGCGGCGGCGCTCGACGCCAACATCGCCGCGGTCGGCGCGGTGATCGCCAACACCCAGACCCTGTTCCCGGCGACCTTCACCACCGACGCCAAGCTGGGCGAAAGCTACTGGAAGATCCGCAAGGGCCTGTTCCCGGCGGTCGGCGCCATGCGCAAGGTCGGGACCACCGTCATCATCGAGGACGTGGCCTACCCGCTCGACCGGCTGGCCGAGGCGACGGTCGAGCTTCAGGCCATGTTCCTGGAGTTCGGCTACACCGAGGCGATCATCTTCGGCCACGCGCTGGAAGGGAACCTGCACTTCGTCTTCACCCAGGCCTTCGACACCGACGAGGAGGTGGACCGCTACCGCCGCTTCATGGACGCGGTGTGCGATCAGGTGGTGCGCAAGTACGACGGATCGCTGAAGGCGGAGCACGGCACGGGCCGCAACATGGCCCCCTTCGTGGAGATGGAGTGGGGGCCGCAAGCCTATGGCCTGATGAAGGAGATCAAGGCGCTGCTCGACCCGCAGGGCCTGCTGAACCCCGGCGTCATCCTGAACGACGACCCGGAGGCGCATCTCAAGAACCTGAAGGCGATGCCGCCCGCGCACGCGCTGGTGGACACCTGCATCGAATGCGGCTTCTGCGAACCGACCTGCCCGTCGCACAGGCTGACCCTCTCCCCCCGCCAGCGCATCGTCGGCTGGCGCGAGATTTCCCGGCTGGAGGCCGAGGGGAGCGACAAGGAGCGGCTCGACGCTCTGCACGCCGCCTATGATTACCAGGGCATCGACACCTGCGCGGCCTGCGGCCTCTGTTCCACCGCCTGCCCGGTGGGGATCGAGACGGGGCTGCTCATCAAGGCGCTGCGCGGCGACCGCCGCGGGGCGGTGGCCCAGGGCGTGGGCCGCTACGTCGCCGGCCACACCGCCGGAGCGCTGTCGGTGGCCCGCGCCGGCCTGAAGCTGGCCGATCTGGCGAAGCGGACTTTGGGCGACGGCACCGCCAACACGCTGTTCGAGGGCTTGCGCAACGTCACCGGCCAGCGCCTGCCGCACCTGCCGCGCGCCCTGCCCACCCCGACCGACTTCACCCCGCCGGCCCAGCCGAAGGGTCCCGCCGACGCGCCGACCGTCGTCTATGTGCCGAGCTGCACCAGCCGCAGCATGGGTCCCGCCGCCGACGATCCGGAAAAGACCCCGCTGCCGGTGAAGGTGGAGGCGCTGTTCCGCAAGGCCGGCTACCGCGTCGCCTATCCGGAGCAGCTTTCGTCGCTGTGCTGCGGCATGCCGCTGGAGAGCAAGGGCCTCGCCGCGCAAGCCGACGCCAAGGCGGAGGAGATGGTCCGCGCCATCTGGGCGGCCAGCGCCGGCGGCACCGCCCCGGTGGTCCTGGACACCAGCCCTTGTTCCTTCCGGCTGAAGAAGCATCTGAAGGACGCCGGGCTCCAGGTCCTGGATCTGGTGGAATTCATCCACGACCATCTGCTGGACCGGCTGACCTTCACCAAGCAGACGGAACCGGTGGTGCTGCACCTGACCTGCTCCACCCGCCGCATGGGCCTGGACGGCAAGATGAAGGCGGTGGCCGCGGCCTGCGCCACCCAGGTGGTGGTGCCCGAGGATGTCGGCTGCTGCGGTTTCGCGGGCGACAAGGGCTTCACCACACCGGAACTGAACGCCCACGCCCTGCGCCACCTGTCGAAGGACATCCCCGCCGGGGCCAAGGCCGGTTATTCGAACAGCCGGACCTGCGAGATCGGGCTGTCCGATCACTCCGGCTTGCCGTACCGTTCCATCGTCTATCTGGTCGATGCCTGCTCGACGCCGAAGGCTCCCGCCCCGGCTTCCGCGCGCGCGTCGGAACCCGCATTCTGACGCGGGAGGGAGGAAAACCATGACCCACGACGGCACCATAAGCCGCCCCGACAATGTGTATTTCTTCGGCACCTGTCTGGTGGACCTGTTCTATCCGGAGGCCGGCATGGCCGGCATGGAGCTGCTGAAGGCGCAGGGCATCCGCGTCGTCTTCCCACAGGGGCAGAGCTGCTGCGGCCAGCCCGCCTACAATTCCGGCTACCGGGAAGAGGCGCTGAAGGTCGCCCGCGCGCAGCTTGACTACTTCCCCGGCGACTGGCCCATCGTCGTGCCGTCGGGGTCCTGCGCCGGCATGATGAAGAAGCACTGGCCCGACCTGTTCAAGGGCGAGCCGGACGAGGCCCGCGCCTGTCAGGTGGCGTCCCGCGTGTGGGAACTGACCCAGTTCCTCGTCCAGGTCCTGAAGGTCGAATTCGAGGACCAGGGGCCGCCGGTGACGATCACCTGGCACGCCTCCTGCCACGCCCAGCGTGAAATGGGCGTGACTGACGAGCCGAAGACCCTGCTGCGCCAGCTCGCCAACGTGGAACTGGTCGAGTTGCAGCGGGAAAAGGAATGCTGCGGCTTCGGCGGCACCTTCGCCGTGCGCCATCCGGAAATCTCCGCGGCGATGGTCGGCGACAAGGTGGCGGACATCGAGAACACCGGGGCCAAGGCCGTGGTGTCCGGCGACTGCGGCTGCCTGATGAACATTTCCGGCGCTCTGGAGGCTGGCCGGAAGCCGGTCCGCGGCGTCCACATCGCCCAGTTCCTGAAGGAGCGCACCCATGGGTGAGACCAGCGTGAACTTCGCCAAGGCGTCTTCCGCGGCGCTTCAGGACCAGCAGCTTCGCGGCAACTTCCGCCGCGCCATGGATGGGCTGATGTCCAAGCGCGCGGTGCAGTTCGCCGACACCGCCGAGTGGAACGCGGTCCGCACGCTCGGCGCCTCGGTCCGCCTGCGCGCCCTGTCCAAGCTGCCGGAACTGCTGGAGACGCTGGAAGCCAACTGCACCCGCAACGGCATCCAGGTCCATTGGGCGTCCACCACCGACGAGGCCAACGCCATCGTCCTGTCGATCATGCAGCGCGTGAACGCGAAGCTGGTGGTCAAGGGCAAGTCGATGGTGTCGGAGGAGATGCACCTCAACGCCTTCCTGGAAAGGCACGGCATCGAGAGCCTGGAAAGCGACCTCGGCGAATACATCGTCCAGCTTGATGAGGCGATGCCCTCGCACATCATCATGCCGGCGATCCACATGAACACCAAGCAGATCGCCCATCTGTTCAAGCAGAAGATCAAGGAGGCGGAATACACCGAGGACGTGGCCCAACTGACGGACCTCGCCCGCCGCGTCCTGCGCAAGAAGTTTGCGACCGCCGACGTCGGCATTTCCGGCGTCAACATGGCGGTGGCGGAGACGGGCACGCTCTGCCTGGTGGAGAACGAGGGCAACGGGCGCATGAGCACCACCGTGCCGCCCGTCCACATCGCCGTCATGGGCCTGGAAAAGGTCGTGGAGAAGCTGGAGGACGTGCCGCCGGTCATCAGCCTGCTGACCCGCTCCGCCACCGCCCAGCCGATCACCACCTACGTCAACATGATCTCCAGCCCCCGCAAGGAGGGGGAAAAGGACGGCCCGAACGAGATCCATCTGGTGATCCTCGACAACGGGCGGTCCGGCATCTACGCCGACGAGGAGCTGCGCAACACGCTGCGCTGCATCCGCTGCGGCGCCTGCATGAACCACTGCCCGGTCTACACCAAGGTCGGCGGCCACGCCTATCAGGCGCCCTACCCCGGCCCGATCGGTTCGATCCTGATGCCGCAGGTGGAAGGGCTGGAGAAGCGGGGCGAGTTGCCGCACGCCTGCACCATGTGCAACGCCTGCGTCGAAATCTGCCCGGTGAAAATCCCCATCGTGGAGATCATGGGCCGACTGCGGTCGGAGGCCGTCCACCCCGGCGACGCCGTGAAAGGCGCCGGTTCGCACGCCAGCAAGGCGGAGGCGATGGTTTGGAAGGGCTGGTCGATGACCTACGCCTCGCCGCTCGCCTACCAGTTCGCGACGGCGCTTCTGGCGAAGCTGGGCAACGCCGCGCCCGCCAGCCTGCCGCTTCTGAAGGAGTGGACGAATGTGCGGTCCAAGCCGCGCTTCGCCGCCCGCACGCTCCACGCCCTCGCCCGCGAAAAGGGGATTCCCGATGTCTGAGGCCAGAAACGCCATCCTGGGTAAGCTGCGCGCCGGGCGCGACGCCCACCCCCTGACCCCGCCGGAGTCCGACTTCGCCGTCCTGCGCAACAAGCGCTGGGAAGGCGACGAACGGCTGGAGCGCATCAAGCGCATGATGGAGGCCGTGCACACGGAATTCCTGGAGACGACGGAGGCGAACTGGCCCGCCGACGTTCAGGCGTTCCTCAAGGCGCAGGGCACCCGCAACCTGCTGTTCGGCCCGGCGACCGAGGCCGGAGCGCGCCTGTCCGCCGAATGGACGGCGGACGGACCTGAACTGGTCCCCTACGCCGACCGGGTGGAGACTTTCAAGGAGCGGCTGTTCGACGGCATCGACGCCGGCATCACCACGACGCTGGGCGCCATCGCCGACACCGGCAGCCTGATCGTCTGGCCGACGCCGGAGGAGCCGCGGCTGATGTCGCTGGTGCCGCACATGCATCTGGCGCTTCTGCGCGCCGATGCGCTGTACGACACCTTCTGGCAGGCGATGACCGAGAACCGCTGGGCGGATGGCATGCCGACCAACGCCCTGCTGATCTCCGGCCCGTCGAAGACGGCGGACATCGAACAGACGCTGGCCTACGGCGTCCACGGTCCGAAGCGGCTGGTGGTGGTCGTCATCCGTTAGGGTCGTCAATTTCCCTCTCCCTCCCTTTCCCAGGGCGAGAGAGGGATTCGGCAACACCCTGCTGCCTTGCAAGTCAGTCCTGCACGGGTGGTCGCGCGCTGCCGGAACGGGTATAGTGCGGGGCCTTGTTCTCTTCCGTCATTTCAGGACCCCACCGCCTTGGACCAGACCACCGACCTCTCGCCCCAGTCCGCGACCATCGCCGAACGCGTAGCCAAGACCGGAATCGACGAGGCGATGATCGAATCCCTCGTCCGCACCTTCTACGGCAAGATCCGGGACGATGCCCTGCTCGGCCCGGTCTTCGGCGCGGCGATCACGGATTGGGAGCCGCATCTGCGGAAGATGATGGACTTCTGGTCCTCCGTCGCCCTGCTGACCCACCGCTACGATGGGCGCCCCCTGCCCGCCCACGTCCGCTTCGACATCGGGGCGGCCCATTTCGAGCGCTGGTTGGAGCTGTTCCACGAGACGACGGCGGAGGTCTGCACGCCCGAGGCCGCCGCCTTCTTCGAGGACCGCGCCGCCAACATCGGGCGCAGCATCCAGATGGGGGTAAATTTCTTCCGCAAGCAGGCCGCCGCCGACGCTGCCGCCGCCAAAACAGACGTCGCCGCCAAAACAGACGTCAAGGCCGGCTCCTGATCAGGTCGCGCGCACCGGCTTGCCCCTCACGCCCCAGCTTTGGGTGAAGTCGCGCACGCCGGGGATGGTCATCATGTGCGCGTCCTTGACGTAGGCGAACTGGTTGGGGCCAAGCTCGTACTCCGTCATGGTGATGCCCTTGGCACGGCAGCGTTTCTGCTCCTCCGCGCGGATGCGGCGGTCGGAAACCACCATGTCGGGATGCTCCAGCCCGACCCCGGCGCAGAAGCTGCGGAAGCCGCTGTTGGTTCCCTCCGCGACGAGGCGCGGCTGGGTGTCGGGCGTGCTGCTGAAGCGGCTGGCCGCGGTGCCGACCGCCCCCCGCATGGACGGGCTGCCGACGATCCAGATCCCGCGCTCCTCCGGCGGCGGCTTCGGCACGGTCGGGGGCGGCAGGGCGGCCTTCTGCGGCGGCGGCTGGAAGCCCGGGAACTGGCAGCCGGCCAGCACGGCGGCGGCGGCGATCACGGCAAGTCCTTTCGACAGCGATGGCACTCTGTTGTCTCCTCCACAGCCCTCACACGACGCGGCGCCGTCGGGCGCCGCTGGGGATAGCAACGCTCAAGCCGGCCTTTCGGCTCCAAGTTGGCGGGCAAGCGCGGCTTCGAGAAGGCGGGGCGTCACCGGCTTGTGCATCAGACCGATGCCATGACGGGCGGCGTCGCGTTGCGGTTCCGGCCCGATCTCCCCGGTGACGATGATGCCCGGCACGTCGGTGCCGAAGAGGTCGCGGACGTTCAGGATGGCCTCGGTGCCGACGCGGCCCTGGCGCAGCCGGTAGTCGGCCAGCACGATGTCGGGCCGCCGCCCGTCGGCACGCAGGCGCTCCAGGGCCTCGGCGGTGCTCCCGGCGGACAGCACCGCGAATCCCCATTCCCCCAGCATCGCCGTCAGCCCCATCTGCACGATGACGTCGTCCTCCACGACCACGGCGAGCCGCCCGTCGCCGGTCGCCGTCGCGGCATCGGCCCGCGGCGTCGCGGAATCGGGCGCCGATCCGGGCACCGCCTTGCGCGGCGCCTCCTGGCGGACCAGGGGCACGCTGATGGAAAAGATCGACCCGCGGCCCTGCCGCGACACCAGATCCACCCGATGGTCGAGCAGCCGCGACAGCCGGCGCACGATGGCCAGCCCGAGGCCCAGGCCCTGCTCCCGGTCGCGTTCCGGATTCCCGACCTGGTGGAATTCCTCGAAGATGCGCTCCCGCTGCTCGGGCGGAATGCCCAGGCCCGTGTCGTGCACCTCGATGCACAGGCGGGCCCCCTGCGGACGGCAATCGACCATCACCCGGCCCCGCTCGGTGTAGCGGATGGCGTTGTCGACCAGATTGCGCAGCATCCTCCCCAGCAACACCCGGTCGCTGCGCACCGCGCCCGTGAAGGGAACGACACGCCAGTCGAGCCCCTTGGCCTCGGCCAGCGGGGCGTAGGCGGCGGACAAGGGACCGAGCAGATCGGCGACGGGAAAGTCCTCGATCTGCGGCGCCACCACCCCGGCGTCGAGGCGAGACACGTCGAGCAGGCTGTCCAGCAGGTCCTTCAGCGTATCCAGCCCTTGCTGAAGCCTGTTCAGCGCCTGCCGTCCGGCATCGCTGGCGACATGGGACCCCAGCGCCCCGGCGAACAGAAGGATGGACTGCATGGGTTGGCGCAGATCGTGGCTGGCCGCGGCCAGGAAGCGGCCCTTGGACCGGTCGGCCTCCTCCGCCGCCTGCTGTGCGCGCCGGATCTCGTGGATGTCCACCGCGGTGCCGATCCAGGAAACGACGGCGCCCTTCTCCCGCACCGGCACCACGCGGCACTGGTGCCAACGCCACGCCCCGTCGGCGCGCTGGACCCGGACGTTGCACTGGTATGGGGTGCCGGCGGCAATGGAGCGCGCCCGCAACTCCAGAAAGCTCGCACGGTCGTCCGGATGGATGATCTTCCAGGCGGACATCGCCTCGACGTCCCGCCCGGTGTAGGCGCGAAGCTCCGCGTTGTAGTATTCGGGCTCGCCGTCCGGACGGTTGATCCACATGAGCAGCGGCGTGTTGTCCACCAGCGTCCGGAACCGCGCCTCGCTCGACCGCAACGCGTCCTCCGCGCGCTTGCGGGCGGTGATGTCGCGGGCCACCCCGACGACCCCGATGGCGGTTCCCCAGGCGTCGCGCAGGGGCATCACGCTGATCATCAGGACGCGCTTGCCCTCCTCCGTGGGAAAGGGCAGTTCCTCCTCCACCGTTTCCTCCCGCCCGGTGACGATCACCCGTCCGCACAGGGCGTCGAGCCGTTCGGCCTCTTCCGGGGGGAACAGATCCTTGTCGGTCAGGCCGACCACCTCCTCCCGCGTCAGCCCGAACAGGCGCGCGGTCGCGGAATTGACCAGGGTGAAGCGGAGCCGCCGGTCCTTGGCGAAAATCGGATCGGTGACGCTTTCCAGAAGGCTTTCCAACAAAGCGGTCTTGTCCCGCAGCAGCATCTCCGCCGCCTGCGCGACGCGGTTGGCGGCCTGGGACTCCAACTCGTGCATGGCGAGGCGGGCGAAGTCCTCCAGGTCCCGTTCGTCCTCCGCATCGAATTCCGGATGGGGCTTGACGTCGAGGAGGGAGAAGGTGCCGATCCGCAGACCGTCCGGCGTGATCAGCGGGGCTCCCGCGTAGAAGCGCAGGTGCGGCGGCCCGGCCACCAGCTCATGGCCGGCGAAGCGCTCGTCGTCCCGTGCGTCGCGCACGACCATCACCGCGTCGTCGAGGATGGTGAAGGCGCAGAAGGACAGCCGCCGTTCGAGGACCGCCGTCGTCAGGCCATAGCCGGCCTTGGACCACTGCCGCGTCTCGTCCACCAGATTGACCATGACCACGGGCATGCGGAAATGGCGGGCGCCCAGCCGGGTCAGCCGGTCGAAGGACGCCTCCGGCGGCGTGTCCAGAACGCCATAGCTCTTCAGCCGGTCGAGCCGGGCACGCTCGTTCACTGGCCATGGCGGCTCGAAACTGGTCAACGTGACCCCTTGCAAGACGACGCGAACGGTCAGGCGGCGGACGGCCTGTATTCATCATGTGGGCAGGGCGAAGGCTTATGGAAAGTCGCGGGACGGTCCCCCTTTGCTCCCCCCTGCCACCTTCTTCCGACTCTGCGGTACATTTCCTTTGACGGCAAACCCTTTGGAGCCCGGCAAAGAGCCGCCCGCCACCCCACATGTCCAAAAACCCATCCCGTTCCCAACCGGAGCACAGCATGCCGGAGAAAAGCCTGCCGGAGAAAAGCCTGCCGGAGAAAAACTTGAAGGACAGCGGACCGAACCACGAATCCGCCGCATACCGCATCGCCTTCGAGGATCGCGATTTCCTGTTGAGCGAGCCGATGCGCGGGGTGCGCTTCATGCTCGAATACGCCAAGCCGGAAGCGGAGCTGAAAGCCTGGGGCATCCGGTCCACCATCGTCGTCTACGGCAGCGCGCGCGTCCCCTCGCCCGAGCGGGCGGAGCAGCTTCTCCGCGGCGCCCGGACGCCGGAGGAGCGGCAACAGGCCGAACGGCGGGCCAAGCAGGCGGCCTGGTACGAGGAGGCGCGGGCCTTCGGGCGCATCGTGTCGGAGCGCGGCGGCGCCCTGTCGCCGACCGAGGACGGGCAGCGGGACAACGTGATCGCCACCGGCGGCGGCCCCGGCCTGATGGAGGCCGCCAACCGCGGTGCGCAGGAGGCCGGGGCGCCCAGCATCGGCTTCAACATCAGCCTGCCGCAGGAACCGCACCCCAACCCCTACAGCACGCCGGAGCTGACCTTCCGCTTCCACTATTTCGCCATCCGGAAGATGCATCTGGCGATGCGCGCCAACGGGCTGGCGATCTTCCCCGGCGGATTCGGCACCTTCGACGAGGCGTTCGAGATCCTGAACCTGCGCAACACCAACAAGGCGTCGCGCCTGCCCATCGTGTTCGTCGGACGCGACTATTGGAACGAGGTGGTGAATTTCCGCGCGCTGGCCGACCACGGCATGATCAGCCCCGGCGACCTGGAGCTGTTCGACATCGCCGACACGGCGGAAGAGGCGTGGGACTGCATGACCCGGCTCGGCCTGAAGCGTGGCAACCCGCCGTTGGGTCCCGCCGGCACCGGCATCTCCTCCGCCGAGGAAAGCTGACGGCTCAGCCCGGCGGCGGGCTGTCGGAGGCCGGGGCGGTTGGAGCGGGAGCGTTCAGCGCGACCCGCCCGACGCCCGGAATCTTGACCGCGAGATCGAAGGGATCGACCCCGAACGTCATGCCCAGCAGATTCACCTCGAACCCCTCCTCCTTCGCCAGAAGCAGACCGGCGAGGCCGAACAGGCTGACCTGCCAGCCGGTGCCGCTGGGCGCCCGCGCGATCAGGCCGGAACCCAGATAATCCTTGCCCAGCGCCGTGGAGGGCAGGTCCAGCCGCAGTTCCGGCACCGCCCGCGCCACCCAGGCGGCGAAGGTGTTGCTGTTGGGGCCGGGCCAGATGCGGTATTCCCCGGCGTAGGGGTAGCTCCCGGCGGCCTCGGCGATCTTGGGGATGGCGGCCTCGGCGGCGGGGCCGCGCAGTTCGGCCAGCAGCGCCGGGGCCGAGCCGAACCAGCGCCCGTCCGGATCGCGGTTGCTGACCGCAACCGCCGGAAGCCCGCGATAGACCCGCCAGCCGACCACCTCGTAGACGGTGTAGGACGACGCCCCCGCCGGCTTCACCGCGAACCAGGGATGCGTGCCGAAGGCGCCGCGCCAGGACAGGGCGCGCGCGGCGTAGACCTGCACCACCGCCTCCGGCGTCGCGGCGGGATCGGGGGCGAGGCCGACGGACGAGCGGTCCGCCCGGCTCCAGTCCACTCCCAACGTCGCCGTTCCCGACGCGATGACGAAGGCCGGCCCGGCCAGCAGCAGGACCAGCGTCATCAGAACTACCAGGATCGTGGCCGCCATTCTTTTCCGCACCGCTCCCTCTCGCTTCACGCGCCCGTTCCCGGTTAGGCTATCATCGCCCCACCCGGTGTGGATGTTGTACGTTGAAGACCATGCCGTTGGTTCAGCCGGGCGGATGGTTCACCCGAAGGAGCGCCCCGATGCCCGCCGCCGACCTGACCGAGCTTCTGGACCGCATCACCCGGCAGGCGCCGACCCGCGCCGCGACGACGGAGGTCGCCCGCGCGCTCGGCTGGACCACGGGACCCAGCCGCAAGGGGTGGAAGGTCGTGCAGCCCACCGGCTATGTCGGCGGCATGGTCGTGCCGCCCAGCGCCGACACCAGCGCCGCGGAGGCCTGGTTCGACCCCGAGGGGACGGAGCGCGGTCTGGCCGGGCCGAACGCGGAGTTTCCGCCCTATCTGACCAGCCTGGACACCGCCCTGTCCGCCGTCCCCGCGGCGGAGCGCGGCGGCGCCCTGCGCCGTGCGCTGGACCACCACCGGGCATGGCAGGAGGAGACCGGGCGGGACGACGCCACGCTCACCCGCCTGCCCGCCTTCGTCATCGCGGCGTGGCTGGCGGTGAAGCGGGACTCCAAAATGCCGGAGTGATGGGGATCAGTCCGCCGCCCCGCTCTCCTTCCGGGTGCCGTTCATGGCCTGGGCGGCGGCGAAGCCGATGATCCGGTTGGCGGCCTCCGGATCGTCCACCCGCACCACCACGCCGCGCCCGACCAGATGGATTCCGTGGTCCTGGAAGGCCCGGATCAGGCGATGGTACGCCTCGCGCCGGATGACGAACTGCTCGTTGGGCTTGGTGATGAACTTGACGCCGATGATCGCCGCGTCGTCCTCCACCCGGCGCACGCCCTGGGACTTCAGCGGTTCGATGAAGCTCGGCCCCATCTCCGGGTCGGCGGACAGTTCCTTGCCGACCTCCTTCACCAGCTTCTTCACCAACCCCATGTCGGTCTCGGGCGGGACCCGGAACTCCAGCCGCATCAGCGCCCAGTCCCGGCTGTAGTTGGTCAGCGCCTTGATCTGGCCGAAGGGCAGCGTGTGCACGGCGCCGCGGTGGTGGCGGAGCTTCAGCGAGCGCAGGGAGATGCCTTCCACCGTGCCGCGCAGTTGCCCGACTTCCACGTAGTCGCCCATGTGGAAGGCGTCCTCCAGCAGGAAGAAGACGCCCGCCAGGATGTCGGCGATCGTCGATTGCGCGCCCAGACCGATGGCGATGCCGATCACCCCCGCCCCGGCCAGCAGCGGCCCGATCTCGATGCCGACGGAGGACAGCATGATCATGACGACGATGACGATCATCACGATCTGAAGGAACTTCCGCAGCAGCGGCAGCAGGGTCGCCAGCCGTTGCCCGCGGGAGGACGGGCCGTCGTGGCGCGCCCCCTCCAACGCCCGGTCGATGGCCCGCACCACCATCGTCCAGGCGACGTAGCCCAGCAGAAGCACGACCGTCACGTTGAACAGCAGCCGCAGGGCAATGCCCGTCGCCCCCGTCGCCTGCTCCACCCGGAATCCCCAGATGGCCGCCGTGGCGAAGACGCCGACGACGAACAGCGCCGACCACAGCGCGCGCATCACCCGCGCCACCGCGGCCTTGCCCGCCTCCGTCTCCTCCCCCCGGTAGAAGCGGGCAAGCGGGCGCTGGGCCATCAGCGCGACGGCGGGCACCGCCAGCGCCACCAGCAGGCTGGCGAGCATCCGCGGTCCCGTCGCCGGTTCGAGCCGCACCGCCGCCCCCGCCACGACCAGCCACAAGGCGACCAGATAGACCGAGGCCGCCACCGCCCACAGCCCCAATGTGGGATGGTCCTTCGCCTCGATGCCGAGCGGGCGGGCGATGGCCATCGCCACCGCCGCCCGCCCCCGCCACACGCGGTAGAGCAGATAGAGGAAGGGAACGGTGCTCAGCGGCAGGCCGATGGCGACGATGGCGTTTCCGCCCACCCCCAGCGCCAGCAGCAGATCGACCAGCCCCAGAACCGTCGCGGCCAATGTCACCGTGACCACGCCTGTGCGATGCAGCGCGCGCGCGTCGGCGTCCTCCAGCGGGATCAGGCGCAACTCCGGGCGCTCCGGCGCGCAGAGGAAGCGGATCAGCCGATCGGTCAGCAGCACGGTCAGCGCCGCCTGGAGCACCGCCAGCAGAACCGCCGGGGCCGCCGGGTGCGCCGGACGCAGGATCGCGTAGACGACCAGCACCCCGAGCGCGAAGGCCACCACCGGCACCAGCCCCAGCACGAAACGCAGCATTCCCGCCAGCAGCGGCGCCCCGCCGCCTTCCGCCTCCAGCCTCCGCCTCGGCCCCGCCAGCGCCCGGCCCGTCAGCAGCAGCGCGGCGGTCCCCGCCGCGAAGAGGATCAGCAGGCCGCGCAGCAGCCGCAGAGGATGCACCGCCGCCTCCCGCCCGTTCGGGTGCGCGAAGGCGTCCGACAGGATGGCCGGAAGCTGCGGGTAGGTGGCCGCCACCGCCTCCAGCCGCGCGGCGTAGTGCTCCAGCCCCGTCGCCTGGTTCTGCGCCGCCGCCGGCCCCGGCGACAGGACGAGCAGAAGCGCGGCCAGGAGGGGGATGGCAAGCAGCCGCGGAAGATGCCGGGCATCATCGACCATCAAAAACACCGCCCAGGGGAAAGGACAAGGCCGCGCTCGCGGTATCGGACCGTCGCCCCCGCCCGCCCGGCGGCGCCAGTACGTTACCGTTGCCTACCGGACCACCCCGTCACCCCCGCCCGCGCCCTGCCCCGTCGGGCATACAAGGTTCCGGCGGACGCGGCGTATCTTACGGTAAGACGCCCGTTCGTGACCTGCCGCCCGGACCGAACCGCCTCGATAATTCCTCAAATGCTCGTAATTCCAACGGTTATGAGGAACCGCCGCATGCGCCTGTTATCCGGCCCGTCCTTCGGGCTTCACGCCGCCGCCCTGGCGTTGACGCTGGCCGCCGCCTCCCCGGCCCAGGCACAGTTCGGGCTGTTTCTCGGCGGACGCGGCGGGGTGGACCTGACGGACGAGGACTGGGACCTGTTCCGCAACGCGCTGCGCGAGGCCCTAACGCCGTTGGAAGCGGGGCGGCGCACGGAGTGGAACAACCCGAAGACCGGGGTGCGCGGCGATGTGGTCGTTCAGAAGATCCACGAACGGGACGGCGCCCCCTGCGGCGATGTGCAGGCCAACTTCATCCGGCGGACCGTCCAGCCCTACCGGCTGACCTTCTGCCGCATGGCCAACGGGCAATGGGCGATAGCGCCCTGACGGGCGCCGGGGCGATAGCGCCCTGACGGGCGCCGGGGCGATAGCGCCCTGACGGGCGCCGGGGCCATCGCGCTCTGACGGACCCCTCCCCGTCAGAACCCGGTTTCGCGGATCAGCACGGCCAGCGCGGTGCGCCAGAAACGGTCGGCCAGACTGCGCGCCTCGCCGTCCACGCGGGCGACGCCGCGCATCTGGTGGGCGGGTCCCGCCTGCGTCCGGTCCAGCGGGGCCAGGACCACACGGTAGACGGCCTCCACCGGCTTCAGGTTGTGGCGCGCGGCCTCGGCGTTCGTCCGCCCCATGGACGGGCCGCTCTGGGACTCGACCGCGATGGGACCGCCGTGGAGCGACGCCAGGGCGGGAACGTCCAACCCCTTCACGCCCACCCGGTCCACCGCCGTCACCCGCGCCTCCATCCGGGGGCGCAGCGGGTCGTCGGGGTGGAACCGCGCGGCGGCGCCCGCCGTCACGCGGGTGAGGTCGTTCTCGGCCACATAGCCGACCAGTTCCCCGCCGCCGTCCGCCACGATCTGGCCGAGCGCCAGCGACGGCCCAACCCAGCGGCCGGGCCGCAGCGCGTCGGCCATGTCCACCAGCGTGCCGGCGATGGGCGCGCGGATTTCCAGCCGCGCCAGACCGTCCAGCAGCCCCTGCCGCTCGGCCAGATTGGCGGCCAGATCCTCTTCCATCACCCGCACCCGGTCCAGACCGTCGCGGGCGGCCAGCATGCGGTCGATCCGGTCCTGGGCCAGCGCGATGCGCAGCTCCGACTGGTGCAGCTTGCTCGCCAGTTCCGGCGCCTCCAGCCGGAACAGCAGGTCGCCCAGCGCCACGCGCTGGCCGGGCTGGACCAGCACCTCCGCGATGCGGGCCGGAACCGGGGGAAACAGGGTGGAGAAGCCCTCCGCCCGCCACACCGCGGGCACCGCGATGGTTCCGGTGACCGGCACGAAGGCCAGCCAGACCAGGGCCGTCAGGCCGCCCAGCGTCACCAGGAGATGACGGTTGGGCCGGAAACTGTCCCGGCGCTCCCACCAGGCGCTCAGTTCGTTGAACAGCGGGCGCAGGATGAACCAGCCGATTTCCACCGCGAACAGCACGATGCCCAGCACCTTGATGAAGACGTGATAGACCAGAACCGCGATGCCGATGAACAGCACCAGCCGATAGACCCAGGTGGCGAAGGCGTAGGCCAGAAGCACCCGCTCCATCCACGGCTCGAACCGCTCCGGCGCCTCCTCGCCCAGGCCGAACAGCGCTTCGCGCAGCCGCCAGCGGGCGAACGCGAAGGCGCGGTCCTGAAGATTCGGCACGTCCAGCGCGTCGGCCAGCAGGTAATAGCCATCGAAGCGCATGAAGGGACTGAGGTTGATGGTCAGCGTCGTCACCCAGCTCACCGTCGCCACGAAGAAGGCGGCGCTGCGCAGCGGGCCGTCGGGCAGGAAGCTCCAGGCCAGGGTGGCGAAGGCGGCCAGCGCCAGTTCGGTCAGCATGCCCGCCGCAGCGATCTGCAGCCGGGCGCGGCGCGACACCAGCCGCCACGCGTCGCTGGTGTCGGTGTAGAGCACCGGCCACAGCACCAGGAAGGCCAACCCCATGGTCGGCACCCGGCAGCCGTAGCGTTTCGCGGTGTAGGCGTGCCCCAACTCGTGCAGCGACTTGGTGACGAGCAGGGTCACGCCGTAGAAGGCCATGCCTTCCAGCGTGAAGAAATGCAGGAAGGTGTGAGCGAAGCTGTCCCACTGGCGCATTGCCAGGACGAGGCCCAGAAGGCCGGCGCCGATCACCGTCCAGAACCACGCCCGGCTGTAGAACGGCGCCACGTAGCGCACGGTAGCGTTCAGGAAGCCGTCGGGGCGGATCAGCGGGATGCGGAAGAACAGATAATTGTGAAGCAGCCACATCGACCAGGACGTGCGCCGCGCCGCCGTCTGCTTGGTCAGGAAATCAACGTCGGCGCCCTGGGTGAGGTTGTTGGCCGCCAGGAACTTGTAAAGCCCGACGACCTCCTCCGCCTCCGCCTCCAGGACGGTTTCCGCCGTCACCGCGGCGGCGATGGCGCGCGGCGATCCGTGATGCCAGCGGGCGATGACCTCGAAGGCGCCATGACCGATGCGGAAATACCGGTTGCGCACCGGATCGTGGATCGTCCAGCAGGACGACCCGTCCGGAGCCGGCGGGGCCGGCAGCAGTTGAAGCTCCTCGCGCAGCGGCGGCAGCCGCACGCTGTCCAGCGGGTCCAGCGGCGTGATGACCGCCGGCCCCGATATCCCGATGGCGGCGGCGCCCATGGGTCAGAGTCCCACGGTCTGGCGCACCGCGGCCAGCGGGCGGCGGAACAGGTAGAAGGCCAGCGGCACCCGCTCGCCCTGGATCTTGGCCGTGCCGCGCAGCCCGATGCGCGGCGTCGGCTGGTCCGGCGCCAGATCGGCGCGGACACGGTAGGCCAGAACCCCGCCCTGGGTCAGCCCCGGCTCGTAGCTGGCGTGGGCGACCGTCGCGCGCAGCGGGCGCAGGGGATCGACGTTCAGGTAGAGGCTGACCTCCGCCCCCTCCTCCAGAACGATCGCGTCGTTCACGGGCACATGGATGTCCACCTCCGCCGCCTGCGGATCGGCCAGCGTCAGGATGCGCTCGCCCACCGCCACCGGCTTGCCCAGCCAGTCGTTGGCGTCGGTGAAGACCGCGATGCCCGTCCGTTCCGCCTTCACGGTGACGCGGTCCATCAGGTCGCGGGCGAAGTCCATCTCCGCCCGGCGCAGCTCCACCTGGGTCTTCAACTGGGCGATGCGCGCCTTGCTCTGCGGATCGGCGAAGGCCCCCTGGGAGGCGGTCAGCAGTTCCGCCTCCGCCGAGGCCAGCGCCTTGCGCGCCACCTCCAGGCGGCTCTTCAGCACGGTCGCCTCGAAGGTGAACAGCGGCTGGCCGGCGCCCACCGGCTCGTTCGGTTGGACGTGGAACCGCTCGATCACCCCTTCCAGCGGCGCGCTGACGATCAGGGGATCGCGCGGCGCGACCTCCGCCGGGGCCAGCGTCGATTGCGGCACCGGGATGGCCAGCACCCCCGCCAGGGCCGCCGCCACGGCCAGCGCCCACACCCCCTTGCGCGCCCGCACCCCGGACCGGCGCCCGGCGTGAGTCAGCGCCCACCAGGCGTGCCCATAGCCTCCGGCGAGTTGGCCGAGCAACACCAATTCGCCATCCGTCCACACGTCGTTGCGGGCAAGCCACAGGGCCGCGGTGACGGCGCCGTCCGGCCCGTGCAAGGGCACCCACAGTGCCTGTGACGGCCCCCATTGGCCCCAGTCGCGGGCCAGAGCGGGCGGCACCTCCGTGGGAGAGACGACGTGCAGGTTGCGCGCCTCCGTTCCCCCGGCGATGGCCGAGGCCGCGGCCTCCAGCCAGCGGGTGAAGGGGGCGTCGCGCTCCGGGACGGCGATGTTGGACACCGCCTCCAGCCGCGCCTTGCCCGACGGCGCGACGGTCAGGAAGACCGCCTGCTGGTAGGCGATCATCCGCCGCGTCTGGTTCACCAGGAAGAAGCGCAGCGCTTCGGGATTCGGGGCCT
Organism: Roseomonas genomospecies 6; assembly: GCF_008365375.1. Classification (GTDB taxonomy): domain Bacteria; phylum Pseudomonadota; class Alphaproteobacteria; order Azospirillales; family Azospirillaceae; genus Azospirillum. The sequence continues at coordinate 144,260 of NZ_QOKW01000016.1, forward strand.
GCCGGGCCTCCTGCTGCAGGTTCAGCAGGAGCAGGAGGCCGTTCAGCGGGTTGGCCGCCTCCATCCGGACGGACTTGACGTCATCGGGCACCTTTGGCCTCCTCCGGCGGAGCGAAGCGGGCGGTGCCGCTCATCCCGGCAACGAGGTTCGGGGCGTTGCCCTGCTTGTCGGCCAGCAGTTTCCCCGTCACCTTCAGCGACTGGCTGACCGGGTCCACGCGGGCGCCGACCAGGGCGACCTCCCCATCCAGAACCTCGCCCGTCTCGTCGATGCGCAGGTCGAACCGCTGGCCGGGCTTCAGCCAGACCAGCCAGGAAGATGGGACGATCAGCTCGACCCGCAGGTCGCGGTCGGACAGGATCTCCAGCAGAGCCGTGCCGGCGGGGACCGACTCATGCTCGCGAATCCTCTGGTCCACCACCTTGCCGTCGAAGGGCGCCTTCACGTCGCAACGGCGGACCTCGATCTCCGCCTTGCGCAGGTCGGCGCGGGCGGCCTCGGCCTTGACCTCGGCCATCTCGACCTCGGCCCCGCCGATGGATTTCAACTGCTCCAGCCGGCGGCTCTGCCGCACCGTGACGTCGGCGGCGCGCAGGTTGGCGCGGGCCGCATCGACCGCCGCCTGATAATGGCTGCAATCGAAGGCGACGAGCGTCTGGCCCGCCTTGAAGGATTGGCCCGCCTCCACCGTGATCCGCCCGATGCGCCCGGCGATCTCGCTGGACAGGACGGCGTGCTGCCGGGCCTCGATCAGTGCGCGCACCCCCCCTTCGGGGGCCGGCGCCGGATCGGCCGCGGCGAGCGGGAGGGGAACCAGCGCGAAAGCCAGCGCGGCGAGGAAGCGTGAGGGGCGAAAGCAGCACATCATGGCAGAGATTTTCTGCACCCATTGCTCCGGAAACGCAACGATCCAGGATTCGCAAGCGATCCTGCACGCTTATTTGTTTCAGCACCGGCATGCCGGCACAGCCGGGAGGGGGCGGCGCCCAGACGCCGCCCCGCAGCACTCAACGCGCGGTGGCGCGGCCAACCGGAGCCAGCGCGCTCGTCGGCACGGTGTAGACCTTCACCGGTTCCGATCGGGCAGGCGCGTTGTAGGACACCGTCATCGGGGCGGTCATGGACGCGGCCGGCCGCTTCGGCAGTTCGGCCACCGTCACGCGTTCCGGGACGGCTGCCTTGCGCTCCGCCGGTTCCTCGACCCGCGCGGCGACCGGAGCGGCGGCCTTCGGTTCGTCCACCTTCTCGACCGGGGCCTTCTCGACCGGAGCCGGGGCCTTCTCGGAGGTCGTCGCGGCGGGAACAAGCAGGTCCTGGAGGCGCGCGGTACCGCCCGCCTTCTGCTGCCAGGCGCCCAGCCCGTCGGACACGGCCTGCCTCAGGGTCGAGAGATCCTGGGACGGGACGGCCTCCGGCATCGGATCGACGCCCGCCGACACCATGACGCGCGCGTAGGCGTTCTGGAGATCGGCGTAGACCAGATCGCGCCGCAGGTCCGAAACCAGCTCCGACACCTCGGCCTGGATCACGCTCATGTCGCCCTGCTGGCCGACCGTGTTGCTGTTCACATACTGCTGCCGGATGCGGCGGTCGATCGCCGCCTGATCGGCGTTGAGGGTAAATTCCTGCGACAGTTCGCGGAACTGCACCATCGCCACGCGCACCTGGCTCAGAACCGCCACGCTCAGCGCCTGACGGCGGAAGGCGACCAGCTCTTCCTGGGCCTTGGAGAAGGCGTGCGTGTCCGGTGCGGAGGCCAGCGACAGGATGTTCCACGACACCCGCGCCCCATAATCGGCCCAGCGCTGGTTCAGCAGGAAGCTGTTGCTGTCGTAATGCAGGCCGGCGTTCAGGTCGATGCCCGGCAGCAGCTTCAGCAGGGCGCGGCGCGTCTCGTCGGTGGTGATGCGGGCGTTGTAGGACTCCTCCAGCAACTCCGGACGGTTCAGGAGAGCGTAGGATTCGAGCGATTCGACCGAGGCGGTGATGGCCGGCACGTCCTTGCCCGTGACATCCGGCGGAATCTGCAGGGCGAAGTTCTCACCCGGCGGCAGGCCCATCAGCGCGCCGAGCTGCGACTTGGCGGCCACCAGCTCGCGCCGCAGGGTCTGGAGCTGGCGCAGCGTGTCGACCAGCGCGCGCTGGTAGGACAGGGTCTGCAGCGGGGCCTGGACGCGCTGCGCCTCCAGGGCGTTCGCGTTCTTGCGCGCCGCCTCGATGCGCTTCTCCAGCGGCTCGATCCGCTTCAGCAGCCGCTCCGCCGCGACGGCGCGCCAGTAGGAGGTGCGCACGTCCTGGAGGATGCCCTGGACGACGCGGCGGCGCCGCTCGTCGGCGATCAGGACGAGGTTCGAATTCTGGCGGGCGCGCAGGTAGCTGACGCCGAAGTCGAGAATGTTCCAGGTGAAACCCAGATCGGCGGTGCGGCGGTGCCGGTCCGTCGCCGTGGTGCTTTCACCCGTGCGGCGCCCGGTGGCGAGATTCAGGCTTTCGGACCCGGATTCGTTGTTGCGCCCGGTGTAGCCCGCCCCCGCGACGAGGCGCGGAAGCATGTCGAACCGCGACAGGTCGAGCTGCTGGTTGGCAACCGCCATCTCCATCAGCTTCACGCGTTCGTCGAGGTTGTACTTGATGGCCCGCGCCATCGCCTCGTGCATCGACACGGGACCGGAAATCGGCTCCTGCGGCGACATGATGACCGACATGTCCTCGCGCAGGCGGGACACATTCTCGTCGTCGGTCAGGGGCTTGGGACTGACGGAACATCCGCTGGCGAGCAGGGCTGCGGCAACCAGGGCGAAGGACGCGCGGGCCTTGTGGCCCCGCGGCCGGAGGGAGGAAGCGAACCGGGTCATTCTCGTCGGCAATCCATTCGGGAAGAAACGCATAGGCGGGAAGAAGACGGGGCGCGCGGGCGGCACTAGGCCGCCCGGCTTCCCGGAGGTACGTGGGTGGTGAGTGCGGCCAGCAGCGCCGCGGACTGGGCGTCGGAGGCTCCGTGGATCTGGGCCACCTGACGGGAGAAGGCCGGACGGGGCGGCGCGGAACCGTCGAGGTCGGCGCGCGGTCCGGGGGCTTGCCCCTGGCCGTCCGTACCCGCCGGAGCGTTGGCCGGATCGCCCGCCGCCGGCGCGTCGCCGGACGGCGGCTGCCCTTGCGGCTGGCCCTGACCTTGGTTGCCCTGGCCCGGCCCCTGCGGTCCGCCCTGGCCACCACGGTTGGCTGGAGCGTTCTCGATCGTGGTGCCGGTTCCCGGCTGGTTGCCGAACCGGTTGCCCGGCGCACCGCCAAGCCCGCCGGATGCCGGACCGGGGCCCGTGCCGCCGCCCGGGGCACCACCCGACGCCGTTCCAGGCGCGCCGGTCACACTACCGGTGCCGGTCCCGCCGGCCGGACCGCCAGCCGCCGGGCTGCCCGTACCGGTGCCCACGGTCGAAACGCCTCCAGCCGGGGCTCCGCCAAGCGCGCTGCCGCCGGGACCCGCGGTCCCGACGCCGCCCGTGCCGCCCAGACCGGCACCGATCCCGCCGGTGCCGCCGCCCAGGCCAGAGCCGCCGCCCACGCCACCGCCGAAGCCGCCGCCCAGGCCACCGCCGCCGCTGACGACGTTGCTCAGCCCGGAACCGCCGGAGCCGCCAGCACCGCCGCCCAGCACCGCGTTGGACGAGCTGGCCGTGCCGCCGCTGGACGGGGCGCCGCCGATGGCGGTGATGGTGATCGAGCGGCCCGCGTCGCTGCTGGTCGAGTTGCCGATGTTGCTGATGGTGATCGAGCGTCCGGCGTCCGTGCTGCTGCTGCCCGAGCTGCTGCCGCTGCCGATCGACGAGGCGGTGATGACGCGGCCCGCGTCGCTGCTCGTCTGCAGGCTCGGCAAGGTCGGCGCGGTGCCCAGAGTCGGCCCGGACGCCTGCGTCGTCCCGGTCCCGGTCGCCGCCGTGGTGGAGGTGGACACCGCCGTCGTCGTGTTGCCGGTGGACGCCGCGACCGTCACGACCGGCGGCGGGGGCGGAGCCACCGTGTAGGTGGTCGTGCCCGCGGTCCCCGTGTTGCCCACGGCGTCGGTCGCCCGGGCCGAGATGGCGTAACTGCCGACCCCCAGATCGGCGGCCAGGGCGAGCTGCCAGACACCCGTCGCGCTGGCCCTCGCCGTGCCCACCGTCTGGCCGTTGACCGTCACGGTGACGAGGCTGTTCGCCTCGGCGGTGCCCTGCACCACCGGCGTGCTGCCCGCGGTGGAGTTCAGCGTCACGGTCGGGGCCGCCGGCGGCGTGGTGTCGATGACCAGGGTGGTGACCGCCGACGTGTCGCTGACGTTGCCGGCCGTGTCGGTGGCCTGGACCTGGACGCTGTGCGTGCCGTCGGCCAGAGCGGTCGGGAACTGGAAGGTCCAGGCCCCGTTGGCGTCGGCCACCGCCGTTCCGGCCACCCGGCCGTCCACCAGGATGTTGACGGTGCTGCCGGCCTCCGTCGTGCCGCCGATGGACGGCGTGGCGACGCCGGAGACGCGCGCGCCGGCCGCCGTGCCGGCCACGGTGGCGCTGGTCACCGACGGTGCCGGGGTCACCGGCTTGGCGGTGTCGATCACCACCACCAGCGCGTCCGACGGCTCGCTGACGATGCCGAACCGGTTGGTCGCGGTGGTCGTTATGCTGTGCGTCCCGTCGGTCAGCGCCGTCTGGAGCTGATGGACCCAGAAGCCGTTGGAGTCGGCCACGGCGGTCCCTACGGCCTTGCCGTCCACCATGACGGTCACCGTGGCGTTCGGCTCCACCGTGCCGGACAGCGTCGGCTTCGCGACGTTGGTCAGCCGGTCGGTCGCCGACGCGCCGGAGTCGGACAGCCCGCTCAGCGCCGTCCCGGCGGGCTTCGTCGGAACCGGCGTGTCGATCCGCACCTGGCTGGTGTCGCCCACGCCCTTCAGCGCGGTCAGCAGCGGCCCCTGGGCCGCGTCCATGACGGTGCCGCCGTTCAGCGCCAGGCCAAGGACCGAGATGCCCTGCGGCGCGCGGTCGCCGACCGGAACCACATAGTCGAACCGCATCAGCGTGCCGGTGCTGCCCGCCGCGTTGTAGGTGGCGGACCGGATGCTGCCGCCGACCGCCAGTTCAAGGACCGGACTGCCGCTGACGATGGCCGTCTCGCTGAGCTGGACATAGAAGCTGACCGTGTCGCCCGGCAGGTAGGTCTGCGCCGGCGGGGCCGTGACGCTGACCACCGACGGCGGCGTGCGGTCCACCGACACGCTGCGCGTCCCCTGGGTGGCGTTGCCCGCTGCGTCGGCAAGGCTGGCGGTGACGGTGTGGCTGCCGCCGTCCGGCAGAGCCAGCAGATCGGCGGAGGGGATGGACAGGCTCCAGGCGTTGTTGGTCACCGTCGTGCTGTAGGTCTTGCCGTTCAGCGTCACCGTGACCGTCTGGCCGTCCTCGACCCCGGTGGTGACGCCCGACACGGTCTGGCCCACCGCGCTGTCCGCCGCGTTCAGCACGTTGTCGCCGGCCACCGTGGCGATGGCGACGGTCGGCGGCGTGCGGTCGACCGAGACGCCGCGCGTCGCCTGGACCGCGGCGTTGCCCGCCACGTCCGACAGGTCGGCGGTGATGCTGTAGTGGCCGCCGTCCGGCAGAGCCAGCAGATCGGCGGAGGGGATGGACAGGCTCCAGGCGTTGTTGGTCACTGTCGTGCTGTAGGTCTTGCCGTTCAGCGTCACCGTGACCGTCTGGCCGTCCTCGACCCCGGTCGCGGTGCCCGACACCGTCTGGCCCGCCGCGCTGTCCGCCGCGTTCAGCACGTTGTCGCCAGCCACCGTGGCGATGGCGATGGTCGGAGCCGTGCGGTCGAAGGTGACGGTGCGGACGGCGGAGTCGGCGCTTTCCATCCCGGCGATGACCTGCCGGACGGTGAAGTTGACCGTGCCGCTGAGCCCGGACACGTCGACACCGGCGAAGCTGAAGCCGCCCGACGCGTCGGCGGTCGCCGTCGCCAGCAGCGACCCGTTGGCGTACAGCCGCACCGTCGCGTTGGCGTTGGCGTTGGCGCCGTTGCCATTGATGGTGACGCTGGCCGCCTTGGTGATGCTGTCGGTGCTGCTGTTGCCCGTGTCCGATCCCGCGTCGAGGGTCAGAACGCTGGTCGGGGCGACCGGGGTGATCGACAGGCTGGCCGTGTCCGTCGCCGCGGAGAAGGCGGACGTCCCGCCGCCGCCGTTGGTCGCCGCCTTGGACCCCGCGGTGCCGGTGGTCTGGTCCCAGGCGCGGAAGGTGATCGCCGTGCCCAGGATGCCCGCGTTGGAGCCGGTCGGCTGGTAATAGAGCCGGTCCGTCGTGCGCAGCAGCAGCGCGCTTCCGCTGTCGTTCACCGTGCCGACCGCGGTCCAGTTGGCGCCGCCGTCGGTGCTGTAGTACCAGGTGCCGCCTTCCGACGTGTCCACGCCGACCAGCGCGATGCCGGTGACGGCTCCGCTGTCCACGTCGGAAACGTTGGTGCCGGTGGCCACCAGGGACGACACCGCCACACCGACGAGACCGGCGGGCCCGGCCGCGGTCTGGGCGACGCTCGGCAGGGTCAGCACGGTGTCGCTCAGCACCGGGGCGTCGTTCACCGCGGTCACGGCGATGCCCGCCGACGCGCTGGCGGTGCTGAACTGGCCGCCGGTCCCCAAACCGCCGTTCGCGGTGGTGTCGTTGCCCGCCGTCGTCCCCGCCGTCCCGGACGTCTGGTCCCAGGCCTTGAAGGTGATCCCGCTGGCGACCGACCCGTTGTAGTCGGCGTTCGGGACGAAGCGCACGCGGTCGCTGTTGGCGAGCAGCAGGGCCGTCGTTCCGGAAACGCCGGTGATGGCGGTCCAGTTGCCGGCTCCGGTCTTGTACTGCCAGGTGCCGTTGCTGTTGTCGATCGCGGTGATCGCGATGCCCAGCGCGTTGCCGTCGGCATCGGTGACTGTGCCGGCGGAGGCCAGGATGGCCGCCACGCTGTCGCCGTTGTTGCCGGTGGCGTCCTCGGCGATGCCGGTCAGGCTGCGCGCGTCCGTGCTCATCACCGGAGCATCGTTGACGCCGGTGATGGTGACGGTCAGGGACTGGCTGTCGCTGAGCGCACCGTCGCTGGCCGTGACGGTGAAGCTCTCCGACGTGTTGGACGACAGCGCGTCGACAGCACTGTTCGACGGGACATAGACGTATTTGCCGGTGGCGCTCTCCAGATAAAGCGTGCCGTAGGTCCCGGTCAGCGACCGGTCGTAGGTGACGCCGTTCAGCGTGAAGCTGGCCGACACACCGTTCGCAATGCCATAGGTCCGGGTGTCGCCATCGGCATCGGTCGAACTGAGGGTGCCCGTCTGGGGCGTGAGGCTGTCCGACGCGACCGTATCGGTCACGCTGATGCCCGTCGGCGCGGCGAGCGACGGCGCGCTGTTGGCGATCGCCGTGTAGGCCGAGGTCGCCGTCGGCGTCCCGCCCTTGCCGTCGTTGGCCGTCACCACCACACGCAGGTACTTGTGGGCGTCCGAAGTGGTCAGCGTGTAGCTGGCG
>NZ_QOKW01000017.1 GCF_008365375.1 Roseomonas genomospecies 6
CACGCCGCCCCGGGGGGATCAGCGGCGCGATGATCCACCATTCCTCATCGCTCAGATCGCTCGGGTAACGCAGCCCGCTGCGATCGTGGCGGTCTCGCTTCTCCGCTGTCCACATCTTCGCCTCCGTCTTGGAGGCTACCTTGAATCACAACCGATTCATCCGATTCAACTTCTTCCCGGACAGGCTCTGAGATCTTGAATGTTGATCCGCAATCGGCCAATCCCGTGACTTAACTCCTCAATGGCTTTCCGACCAATGGGTGAGTTGAGCCAATGCATGACAAACCGACGCTCAACGTGCTGCGTGGGCTTAAAGCGCAAACAATCGGCCTTTACCAGCGCTGGGCCGATGTTTTCTGGAACTTCGCAGCAGCGTCCAACGGGCTCTGCGAGGGCCGCCACAACCAAATCCCCTGGTCCAATGGCATGCTTCTCCAGCTCTTGGAAATGGGACTTTTCAATGAATGCCTGGTCCGTGTCATTGAACGTTCCGGCACCGATGTTGCCGAGCCGTACGACGCGAACGCCCGAAGCCACATAGTGGGCCGACTTCAGCTTGCTGCCAAAGGGACCATCGGTGAGCGAGTTCGGTTCCGGGGCGGGCAAATCGCCTATTTCGGCAGCGGCCCACCCCGCTGGCAAATCCCGTTCGCTCATTCCGCGGCCTCCGCCACGGCGTCACCAGTCGTCTCGTCCGTCCCCAGCAGATCGGACAGCGCCTCCATCTCCTCCAGCGCGGTGCGGAGCGCGTCCATGATCTCGGCGGCGATCACGTCCGGTTCGGGCAACTCCGTCTCGGCGCTGTCGTCGCGCAGCCACGCGATGTCCAGGTTGTCGTTGCGCGCGGCGATCTGCTCGCGGGTGAAGCGGCGGAAGCGGCCCTGCTCGCCCTCGTCCGTGCGCGGGGCCTTGCCCAGCGGGTCGGGACCGTAGGCGGCCTCGAAGGCGGCGAAGTTCGCGCGGGTCAGGGGGCGGGTCTTGCCGAACTGCGGCATGTTGGAGCGCAGGTCGTAGATCCAGACCTCCCCGGTGTTGCCCCGGTCGGTCTGGCCGCGCGTGAAGAACAGGACATTGGTCTTGACGCCCTGGCTGTAGAAGATGCCGGTGGGCAGGCGAAGGATGGTGTGCAGGTCGCACTTGTCCATCAGGTCGCGGCGGATGTCGCGGCCGGCGTTGTCCTCGAACAGCACGTTGTCGGGCAGCACCACCGCCGCCCGCCCGCCGGGCCGCAGGCCCCGGTAGATGTGCTGGAGGAAGGCCAACTGCTTGTTGGAGGTGGGGTAGGTGAAGTCGTCGCGGCTGGGCAGTCCGCCGCCCTTCTTCGTCCCGAAGGGCGGGTTGGTCAGGACGACATGCGCCTTCGGCAGCCGCGTCCCCTGCTCCGACAGCGCGTCGCCGAGCTGGAGGTCGCCGGTGACGTCGTGCAGCATCAGGTTCATCAGCCCCAGCCGGTGGGCGTCCGGCACCAGCTCCATCCCGCAGAAGGCGGTGTGGCGCTGGAAGTACTGCTCGGCCTCCTTCAGGTCCCACAGGTTGTTGGTGTGGGCCTTGATCCAGCGGTCGGCGGCGATCAGGAAGCCGCCGGTGCCCGCCGCCGGGTCCTGGATGTATTCAAGCGGCTGAGGCTGCATCAGCGCGACCATGCTGTCGATCAGCGGGCGCGGCGTGAAGTACTGCCCGGCGCCCGACTTCTTCTCCGTCGCGTTGCGCTCCAGCAGGCCCTCGTACATGTTGCCGAGGCCTTCTTCCCGCGCCGAGTACCAGTCCAGCCCGTCGATCGCCTCGACCAGCGCCTTGAGAATGCGGGGCTGGCGCAGGCTGGTCTGCGCGTTCTGGAAGATCGCCTGCACCTGCGATGACCCGTAGGTGCCCAGGTGGATCAGCATCTCCTTGTAAAAGGTGAGCTGCTCCAGCCCCTGGCGCCGGCTGACGTCGGTCCAGCGGTAGCCGTCCGGCAACTGCTCCTCCGCCCCCGTCTCCGCCGCCATCTTCAGGAAGATCAGATAGGTCAGCTCCGTGACGTACTGGTGGTAGGTGATGCCGTCATCCCGCAGGATGTGGCACAGGCCCCAGAGCTTAGAGACGATGTCGGTGGTCGCGGTCATGGCGTGTATCTCAGGGGTTTACGGGCAACGCCGCGTAGAAGGACGTGAGGGCGTCGCCGAGCGGGGCATAGGCCCCGTCGTCGATCCGGAAGGGGCGTCCCCCGGTCAGGGAGCCGCGCAATTGGCGCCACACGCCGTCAGCGTCGGAGCCGAAGAGGCGGAAAACAAGGTCGCGCAGATGGGGACCGCAGGTTGCGTTCACCGCCGCGACCGGGCAGCCGATTTCGTATTGTTCGTCTTCCGTGAAGTCATACACGGTCGCCTTTTCCGGCGGAGCGGGCAACCACAGGAGGGCCGCGACATGTTCAGGACGATGTTCATGACGGCCTGCCGTCGTCGCCGGATTGTAATGCCACCGTGGGTTGCGCTTGATGTACAGGGCGATGGCGTCGTCGGTTCCGCCGATGTCGTCCCACATGCGCTGCATCGGCTTCGCGTTCCGGCGCGTGCCGCCGAGGATCTCCCCCGGCTCCGCGACTCCTTCGACGGCCTTCAGGTAACGAACACGAATCGATCGGCTCATCATGTCTGCCCGTTCATCCAACGTCTTGCCACACTTGGTCCGAGATTTCGGCGATGAGCGCGCCCAAACGCCCGTCGAACACGCGATCCAGCCGCGCGAACCCGCCGCCCTGCTGGCGGAACTCGCCCTGGTCCAGAACCTCGCGATCGACGATGACTTCCTTCTTCATCTGCCGCCCGATCCGCTCCAGCCAGTCGCGCTGCGCCTTCGTCCAGGGCTGGCTGGATAGCACCCGGCGCATCGCCCGGTCCACCCGCTCGTCGTAGGGAACCAACGGATCGCCCAGAGCCGCCTGACGGATGTAGCCGATGACCGAAGCAGCGATGTCGGCGTTCGTCGCGTCGCGGAAGGCGGCGCGCAGTTCGGCCTCGCCGAAGCCGTCCCGTTCCAGCAGCAGGCGGACCTCGCGAAGCTGGGCGCGGGTCAGCTCGCGGGGGCGGTTGGCGACAGCGTTCAGCGCCGGGACCCGGTTCAGGTTCTCCGCTAGGTAGCTGCGGAAGCTGGCGAGGTAGTCCTCGGGCCGGGTGATGTTCGGGCCATAGCCGGTCTCCTCGTGCCGGAACTCGTCGGCCCCGCCGTAAAGCGGCACATGGATGGGGTCGTCGGCGATGCGGGTATCCAGCAACTCCATCAGGGCGCGGTGCTCGAGGAGGGTGCGGGCCGCTTCCTCGGGCGGCGCGTCCTTCACGCGGCGGATGAAGCTGTCCGGGTCGGTGCCGGCCAGCTCGCGGAACCGGCGCTCGCCGGCCTCCGACAGGCGGCGGCGCTTGCGGTGCAGCTTGGCGACGATCTGGCCGACCAGCCAGCGCGCCTGCTGGGCGCGGCGTTCCGCAACCTCCGGGGCAATCCTTTGATGCTCCGGGGGCGGCCCTTCGAACGGTGCCTGTTCCTCTTCGGCGAAGCCGGTCGGCGGCAGCGCCGGCGCTGGGGGCGGAAAGGGCGTGCCGGTGGCCTCGGCCAGTTCCTCCATCAGCGCCGCGAAGGTGATGTTTGGGTTGGCGACGACCGGCCGCATCTCCGTCAGGTCCTGCATTGCGGCGTAGAGGCCGACCGCGTCGAAGATGCGGAAGGCGGTCTTGTGCCGGCCGGGGCCGAACAGGTCCTCGCACAGGCGGGTGCCGCGGCCGATCATCTGCTCGTACAGGATGCGGCTGTTGACCCGGCGGATGAAGACGAGGTTGACGATCTCCGGCACGTCGATGCCGGTGGTCAGCAGGTCCACGGTGACCGCGACCTTGGGCAGCGCCTCGTTCTTGAAGCGGCGGATCTGGCGCATCGGGTCGTCCGACCGCCCGGTGATCTTGGCGACCGTGTCGTTTTCCACGGCGCCGTAGCGGGCGGCGAAGGCGGTGCGCAAGGCGCCGACCACCATGTCGGCGTGCAGGTCGGTGGCGCAGAACACCAGCGTCTTCCCCGGAAGGTCGGGGTCGATGTGTCCGGCGAGCCATTCGGCGATGACTCGGTTGAAGTCGGGCGTCAGGACCCTGCGGTTGAAGTCCTGCACGTCGAACCGGACCTCGTCATCCAGATGGATGAGGTCGAGCTGCCCGGTCCGGGTGTCGAGGACGTCCACCCGCTCGCCGGCGTCCCAGTGGATGCCTTCCTGGCTGAGCGCGGTGTGGGCGCGGATGGGCGGCTCGTGGTCGACCAGCCAGCCATCGATCACCGCCTCCTGATAGGTGTAGCGGACGACGGGTTCGCCGAAGATCTCCACGGTGTGCAGGGCCGGCGTCGCCGTCAGCCCAACCTTCACCGCGTCGAAGCGGTCGAGCACGCGGCGGTACTTGGAGACGTAGTCGTCCTGGCTGCGGAAGCTCAGCTCCTCGTCGCCCATCTCGCGGTCGAGCAGGTAGCCGCGATGGCACTCGTCGACGACGATGCAGTCGTACTGGTCGATCGCCGGCGGCTCCTCGCCGTAGAGGACGCGCTTGACCAGCGCCTGGACGGTGGCGATGTGCAGCTTCGTCTCGGCGTCGGGAACGATGTCGCCCAGCTCCTTCACCGCGAAGATGTCGGCGAAGACCTGATGGTGCTCCATCCGCGTTTCCTTGAACGCGTTGCCGGCCTGCTCGCCCAGCGCGGTCCGGTCGACCAGGAACAGGATGCGGCGGAAGCGCTGCGCCTTCAGCAGGCGATAGACCAGCGCGATGCAGGTCTTGGTCTTGCCGGTGCCCGTCGCCATGGCGACCAGGATCTCACGGCGGCCGGCGGAGATCGCCTCCTCGACGGCGCGGATGGCGCGTTGCTGGTAGTCGCGCAGGGGGAAGTTGAAGGCGAACGGGTCGCGCGACAGCCGGGCGTCGGCGGCGCGCGGGTCGTTGCGCAGCGCCTCGAGGAGGCCGGCGGGGGTGTACCAGCCGTCCAGCGCCTTGGCGAGGTTCTGCGGGTGACGGCCGTCGCGGAACCAGATGCCAGACAGCGCCTCGAACTGGCGCAGGAAGGGGCGGCCGTTCGTCGAGAACAGGAAGGGGACGCGCAGGTCGCCCCAAGGCCCCTCCACCGGCGGCTGCTCGTCGCCGCGCGGGACGTAGCCGCGGCTGTAGCGCTCTGCCCGGTTGATGAACTCCGACACGTTGGCGTTGGCGCGCTTGGCCTCGACCATGCCGACGATGGTCAGGCCGGCGAACAGCGCGTAGTCCGCCACGCCGTCGGCGGTGGGCCACTCGGCGATCGCCAGGTTGCGTCCCTTCTGCGGGCGGGCGCCGGCGGCGTGGGTGAGCACCTCGCTGTCGGCCTCCCAGCCCGCGTCGCGGAGCTGGGCGTCGATCAGGCGGCGGGTTTCGCGCTCGTCGAGGTCGATGCCCTGGCCGATGGCGTAGGCCACCTCGACGCGGTCTTGGATGGCCTCCGCCGGCTCGCTCGCCGCCTGGGCCTGGGCGGCGGTCAGCTCGGCCTCGAGTCGCGCGCGGTCGGCGTCGGCCTCCTGGGCGAGCCGTTCCCACGACTGGCGCTCGGCTTCGGCGCGCGCGGCGCGCTCCTCGGCGGACAGCCGGCGATCGGCCTCGGCCTGGGCCGCCGCTTGGGCCTCCACCGCCATGCGCTCGTGCGCCGACTGCCGCTCGGCGAGTTCCAGGCGCAGCCGCTCCAGTTCCGCCTTCAAGGCGGCGCCCTCGGCACGGGGGTCCGCTGGCGGCACGAACGGGCTGGGGGCAAAGGTCCGGTCGCCGGTGATGGTCCGGTGGAACCAGACGCCCAGCGTCCGTGCGTTCTTCAGACAGGACAGCGCCATCCGATGATCGCCGTCGAGATCGTGCGCAGCGTCGTTCCGGGCCTTGCGGAGGAAGTGGAAGAGGTCGCCGACCTCGCGGGTCAGCACGCCGCGGTCGCGCAGGCGGCGCAGCAGGTCGGCCTGCTTTTCCTCCGGCGATGTCCACATCCCGAGCTTGGCCGCCGTCAACTGCGCCAGGAGTTCGGCGAACTGCCCGATCTTGATGATGGAGGTGTTCGCGTCCTCGGCGAAGAAGCGCTCGGCCAGGGCACCCAGCCGTTCGAGCTGGACATCATGCTGTGCCAGGAACCCGAAATTGGACGAACGCGCCACAAGAATTCTCCCGTCGGTAGAAAACTCTACACGCGGGTGTGGCCGCTGTCATCAGGTTCGATCACGCTAGGGTTGGAGAAGCCATGTCCTTGAAGAAGGCGAAGTGAAGACCAATTCGCACTCGTGAAACGAGAAACGGGCCGGCAAGCCGACCCGTTTCCACGTTAGACATCCGAGACTGTGGCTGTTGATTTTCCTTGGTTTTCTTTGCGCCAAATCTGGAGCAAAAGTCTAACGACCCCCAACGAAATCAACAACTTACATCAAACGGAGTAATACATCTTGTACTCGATCGGGTGCGGCATGGTCTCGAAGGCCAGCAGCTCCTCGGTGCGCAGCTCGATGTAGGACTCGATCATGTCCTTGGTGAACACGTCGCCCTTCTGCAGGAAGGCGCTGTCGGCCTTCAGGCTGTCCAGGGCCTCGCGCAGCGAGCCGCAAACCGTCGGAACCTTGGCCAGCTCTTCGGCCGGCAGGTCGTACAGGTTCTTGTCCATCGCGTCGCCCGGATGGATCTTGTTCTGGATGCCGTCCAGGCCGGCCATCAGCAGGGCGGCGAAGGCCAGGTACGGGTTGGCCGACGGGTCCGGGAAGCGGACCTCGACGCGCTTGCCCTTCGGCGAGGCGACGTACGGGATGCGGCAGGAGGCCGAACGGTTGCGGGCCGAGTAGGCCAGCAGAACCGGAGCCTCGTAGCCCGGGACCAGACGCTTGTAGGAGTTGGTCGTCGGGTTGGTGAAGGCGTTCAGCGCCTTGGCGTGCTTGATGATGCCGCCGATGTAGTACAGCGCCAGCTCCGACAGGTCGGCGTACTGGTTGCCGGCGAACAGCGGCTGGCCTTCCTTCCAGATCGACTGGTGCATGTGCATGCCCGAGCCGTTGTCACCGAAGACGGGCTTCGGCATGAAGGTCGCGGTCTTGCCGTAGGCGTGGGCGACGTTGTGCACCACGTACTTGTAGTACTGCATGTTGTCGCCGGTGCGGACCAGCGTGTCGAACTTGATGCCCAGCTCGTGCTGCGAGGCGGCCACCTCGTGGTGGTGCTTCTCGACCGGCACGCCCATCTCGGCCAGGACGCTCAGCATCTCGGCGCGCAGATCCGAGCCGCTGTCGATCGGAGCGACCGGGAAATAGCCGCCCTTCACGCCCGGGCGGTGGCCCAGGTTGCCGTCCTCATAGTCCTTGTCCGAGGTGTACGGGCCTTCCTCCGAGTCGAACTCGTAGGAGACCTTGTTCATCTCGACCTTGAACTTCACGTCGTCGAACACGAAGAACTCGGCTTCCGGACCGAAATAGGCGGTGTCGCCGATGCCGGCCGACGCCATGTACTTCTCGGCGGCCTTCGCGATGCCGCGCGGGCAGCGGGCGTAGGGCTGGCCGGTCGACGGCTCGTACACGTCGCAGAGGATGTTCAGCGTCGGCTGGGCCGCGAACGGGTCCATCACGGCGGTGGTCGGGTCGAGCTGGAGGATCATGTCCGACTCGTTGATCGCCTTCCAGCCGGCGATCGAGGAGCCGTCGAACATGATGCCGTCCTCGAACACGTCCTCGTCGATGGTCGAGACGTGCTGAGCGGTGTGATGCAGCTTGCCGCGCGGGTCGGTGAAGCGGAGGTCCACGTACTTGACGTCGTGTTCCTTGATCAGGTCGAAGACCTTGCTGATGTCGGACATATCTCTTTTTCCACGCTTAAGAGGTTTGGGTCCCGCTGCGTCAAACCGACCGGGGGGCGGGTGACGGCACTCGCGGCGGACGTTATGTCATGCCTTTCCCGAGCACACAACGTGGCAGCACAAAAAGTCGCGCCCGGGTGGGTGTGCGCGCACGGATCGTTCCGCACGCGTTGCGCCGGTTTGCGTCGGTTGTGGGCGGGGCTGGTTCATGTTGGCCGGTGGTCGGGTTTTCGGGACGCGATCAGATCGCGTCGCCTCCCTTCTCGCCGGTCCGGATGCGGACCACTTCTTCCACGGGGGTGACGAAGATCTTGCCGTCGCCGATGCGGCCGGTATGGGCGGCCTGCTGGATCGCCTCGATCGCCCGCTCCACCAGGGAGTCCTCCATCACCACCTCGATCTTCACCTTCGGCAGGAAGTCGACAACATACTCCGCGCCGCGGTACAGCTCGGTGTGCCCCTTCTGACGGCCGAAGCCCTTGGCCTCGGTGACGGTGATGCCCTTGATGCCGACTTCGTGAAGGGCTTCCTTCACCTCGTCGAGTTTGAACGGCTTAATGATGGCTTCGATCTTCTTCATGGGTCTCTCGTGTACGAGGTGCCAACGCCGGCAGGCACCGTCCACGGCTCTGCCGACGCGCCGATGTAAGCACGTAGCGTGCCAAGCGGACCGGCTGCGGGCCGGCTGCGTGGGATGCCGGGCCGCAACCGGCCGATGCCACCGGGGGCGGCACGCCGCTGCCAACGGATAGGGCGAAGTGAACAATATTTGTGCATATCCTGCAAGCAATCCGCGCAGCCATCGCCGATCGGAGGGGGTAGGGCGGTCTTTTCACATTGATGAATTCAGCGGAAAATAGAGCTTGACCCGCCCCGTCCCTTGAGGCAAATAGGCGACCCCGGTGGCGGTGGTAGCTCAGTTGGTAGAGCTCTCGGTTGTGGTCCGAGCGGTCGTGGGTTCGAGTCCCATCCATCGCCCCAGTCCCCCTTAGACGGTGGATGCGCTTGTATCGTCGGTGTCTCGCGCCGACGTTGCATCGACCGAAACGGCGGCAGGGGCTTTTCGGACGGGTCATCCTGTCCTGCGGTGGCGGTGGTAGCTCAGTTGGTAGAGCTCTCGGTTGTGGTCCGAGCGGTCGTGGGTTCGAGTCCCATCCATCGCCCCATCCTCCCTTTCCAAATTCCGTGCCAGACCGGCCGACCCTCCCATTCCTCTTGTGCCCGGCTATGCTGCGGCCGTTGCGGCGCTTATTGTGCCGGGTGATGGTGACGCGGTTTTGCGGCAGGTGGAAGCGATGGACGAGCTGCTTTCCGTTGCGGAGATGTATCGGGCCGATGCGATGACCATCGCGGGCGGCGTGCCGGGGCCTGTGCTGATGGAGGCGGCGGGCGCCGCGGTGGTGCGCGCGGTGTGCGAGCGATGGGCTCCGCATCCGACGGTCGTCCTGTGCGGGCCGGGCAACAACGGTGGCGACGGATTCGTCATCGCGCGTCTTCTTCTTGAGGCGGGATGGCCCGTGCGGCTGGCCCTGCTGGGGTCGCGCTCCGCCCTGCGCGGCGACGCCGCGGTGGCGGCAGGGCGTTGGACCGGTCCGGTGGAGGCCGCGGACCCCTGGCTTCTGGAAGGCAATCCCCTGGTCATCGACGCGCTGTTCGGCGCCGGTCTCGCCCGTCCGCTCGACGGCATGGCGCGGGCGGTGGTCGAGGCGATGGATGGACGCACCGTCGTCGCGGTGGATGTGCCGAGCGGCGTGCACGGCGACAGCGGCCAGGTGATGGGCATCGCTCCGCAGGCCGCGCTGACCGTCACCTTCTTCCGGCGCAAGCCCGGCCACCTGCTGCTGCCGGGCCGCGCCCTGTGCGGGGAAGTGGTGGTCGCCGACATCGGCATTCCCGACACGGTGCTGGACGGCATTGCGCCGCAGACCCTGCTGAACGGTCCCGACCTGTGGCGCCGCCGCTATCCCTGGCCGCGGCTCGACGCGCACAAATACGCGCGGGGGCACGCGGTGGTGCTGGGCGGAGCGCGGATGACCGGGGCGGCCCGGCTGTCCGCGCGGGGTGCCCTGCGCGCCGGTGCGGGGCTGGTGACCGTTGCCTGCCCGCCCGAATCGGTGCCGGTCTACGCCGCCGGATCGCCCAGCCTGATCGTCAGCGACGTGGCGGACGTCGCCGCCTTCCAAGCCCTGCTGGCGGACCCGCGCAAGAACGCGGCGCTGCTGGGGCCGGGCGCCGGGGTGGGCGCGGAGACGCGGGCTCGCGTCCTGGCGGCGCTGGACGCCGGGAAGAGCTGTGTGCTGGACGCCGACGCGCTGACCAGCTTCGCCGAGTCGCCCGCCGACCTGTGCGAACGGCTGAACGGGCGCTGCCTGCTGACCCCCCATGAGGGCGAGTTCGCGCGGATTTTCCCGGATCTTGTGGGATATGAGGGCGCTGCGGAGGAGGGCGGCAAACTGACGCGCGCCCGGGCCGCCGCGGCGCGCTGCGGCGCCGTCGTCCTTCTGAAAGGAGCGGACACGGTGGTCGCGGCTCCGGACGGACGCGCCGTCATCAACGCCAACGCGCCGCCGGATCTGGCGACGGCGGGGTCTGGGGATGTGCTGGCAGGCATGGCGCTCGGGCTGATCGCTCAGGGAATGGACGTGTTCGACGCGGCCTGCGCCGCGGTTTGGCTGCATGGCGAAGCCGCCAACGCCTTCGGGCCGGGTTTGATCGCCGAGGATTTGCCGGATGCCTTGCCGGGGGTGCTGAAGCGGCTGAAGGCGGGTGTGCGCTGAACCTGCCGTCCGGAGGGCGTACATACAGGCGGACAGGAGGCATTCCCCTTACGCAGAGGCTCAAGCTATGGCTTGCCGAGCGCGGACGGTCACGCCAGACTCAGGCTCATGAGTGAGACGCCCGAGATCAACACCGCCGAGCCGGCCTCGACCCCCACGCCCAACGCGGCGCAGCCGCCGGGTCTGCTCGACCGTACCCTGGACACGCTGCGCGCGCGCTGGCGTGAAATCGCCGCTTCCGCCCGCGGGGTGGTCGGCGCCGCGCCCCGCGCCTCCCTGCCCAAGGAGGATGCGGACCGCCTGAAGGAGCAGATCGAGGCCTGCCTGGAGGGCCGCGGCGGCGAGGTGTCGGCGCGGGCGCGGGCGGCGCAGCTCGGGCGCACCTATCTGGCGTTGGACGGGCAGGGGCGGCGCAACTTCCTGATGATGCTGGCGCGCGACTTCGACGTGGACCGCGCCGCCGTCGACCAGGCCATGGCGACCTTCCACATGGCGGGCGACCCCGTGTCGCGCGGCCACGCCGAACGCGCCCTTCGCCGCGCGCTGGAGCCGCCGAGGCTGCGCCTGCTGACCCAGTTCAACGCCCTGCCGGAAGGGGTGAAGTTCCTGGTGGACCTGCGCGCCGAGCTGATGGAGATGGCACGCGGCGAACCTCTGCTCCAGGCGTTGGAGGACGATCTCAAGAGCCTGCTGCGCAACTGGTTCGACGTCGGCTTCCTGGAAATGCACCGCATCACCTGGGACAGCCCGGCCTCCCTTCTGGAAAAGCTCATCAAATACGAGGCGGTTCACGAGATCAGCGGCTGGCAGGATCTGAAGGACCGGCTCGACTCCGACCGCCGCTGCTTCGCCTTCTTCCACCCGCGCATGCCGAACGAGCCGCTGATCTTCGTGGAGGTCGCGCTGGTCCAGGGCATGTCGGACAACGTGCAGGCCTTGCTCGACCCCTCCGCCCCGGTCTGCGATCCGAAGAGCGCCGACAGCGCCATCTTCTATTCCATCTCCAACGCCCAGGTGGGGCTGGCCGGCATCAGCTTCGGCAATTTCCTCATCAAGCGGGTGGTGGACGGGCTGACCGGGGAATTCCCCAACATCAAGTGCTTCGCGACCCTGTCGCCGATCCCCGGCTTCCGCCGCTGGCTGGACCGGGAACTGGCCGAACGCGGCGACTCGCTGCTCAGCCCGTCGGAGGCGGAGCGCATCGCGGAGGCCGTGGCCGCCCATCCGGATGCCCGCGAATCGGACACGGACGGCGAGCCGGACGACCGTCCGGTGCTGACCTCGGCCCTGGCGTTGCCCGCCTGGCACACGCAGGAGGAGCTTCAGAAGCAGCTCCGCGGCCCGCTCATGCGGCTGTGCGCCCACTATCTGACCTCGGTTCGCGCGTCCGATCGCCGCAGCGAACGGCCCGGGACGGCGCCGGCGCGGGCGCTCGACCCCGTTGCGCACTTCCACCTGAGCAACGGCGCCCGCATGGAACGGCTGAACTGGCTGGGCGACCGCTCGGCCAAGGGGCTGCGGCAGTCCTGCGGGATGATGATCAATTACCGTTACAAGCTGGGCGAAATCGACGCCAACCACGAGGCCTACACGGGGGAGGGCAAGGTCAGCGCCTCCTCCACGATCCGGTCGCTGGCGAAGGGCGGCGCATGAGCCGCTCCGCCATGTCCCGGGGCACCCCCCAATGGCGTGCCGAAGAGAGCCCATTTTGCCTG
This sequence comes from Roseomonas genomospecies 6, assembly GCF_008365375.1. Classification (GTDB taxonomy): domain Bacteria; phylum Pseudomonadota; class Alphaproteobacteria; order Azospirillales; family Azospirillaceae; genus Azospirillum. The sequence continues at coordinate 12,335 of NZ_QOKW01000017.1, forward strand.
TTTGCGGCGCGAACCCTGTGCTATAGAGCGGACTTCGCCGGCAGTCCGTCGGGTGTTCCGCACCCGTCGCGGGCTGTCTATGCCATTGCGGGCGTGGCGGAACTGGTAGACGCGCCGGATTTAGGTTCCGGTGACTTCGGTCGTGGGGGTTCGAGTCCCTTCGCCCGCACCATGGCAACAGCTTGGACCGCATGGGAACACACGGTCTCGGGCCGCCCGGACGGGCGCCGCCGGGCCGGACAACGAGATAGGCTTTCGTTCCGATGAACATCACCGAGACCAGCGCCGACGGCCTGAAGCGCGAGTACAAGGTCGTCATTTCCGCCCAGGATATCGAACAGAAGGTGCAGGGCCGGCTCGAAGAGCTGCGCCGGACGGTGCAGCTCCCCGGCTTCCGTCCGGGCAAGGTGCCGGTTGCCGTGATCAAGCAGCGCTACGGCGGCAGCGTGCTGGCCGAGGCTCTGGAGGATGCGATCGCCGACAGCTCGCGCCAGGCGCTGAGCGAGCGCGGCCTGCGCATCGCCATGCAGCCGAAGATCAACGTCGAAAAGTACGAGGACGGCGGCGACCTGTCCTACACCATGGGCGTGGAGCTGCTGCCGGACATCGAGCCGGGCGACTTCAGCGCCCTGGAGCTGGAGAAGCCGGTCGCCACGGTCGAGGACACGGCCGTCGACGAGGCTCTGGCCCGTCTGGCTTCCGCCCACTCCGTGCAGGCTCCGGTCACCGAGGACCGCGCTGCCGAGAAGGGCGACATCGCCGTGATCGACTTCGCCGGTTCGGTCGATGGCGAGGCTCTGCCGGGCATGGACGGCAAGGACTACCCGCTGGAGCTGGGTGCCAACCAGTTCGTTCCGGGCTTCGAGGACCAGCTTGTCGGCGCCAAGGCCGGCGAGCACCGCACCGTGAAGGTCACCTTCCCGGCGGACTACCCGCACGAGCGCCTGAAGGGCGCGGACACCGTGTTCGAGGTGGACGTCAAGGAACTCCGCAAGAACGTCCCGGCCGAGGTCAACGACGACCTCGCCAAGGAGTTCGGCATGGAGAGCCTGGAGAAGCTGCGCGAGGCCGTGGCCGACCGCATCAAGAGCGAGTACGCCAACGTGTCGCGCCTGCGCGTGAAGCGTCAGCTCCTCGACAAGCTCGCCGAGTCCCACTCCTTCGAGGTCCCGCCGGGCATGGTGGACGTCGAGTTCGAGGGCATCTGGCAGCGCCTCCAGCAGGAGCTGAAGAACGGCACCGCCGGTGAGGACGCCGACAAGCCGGAAGAGGAGCTGAAGGCCGAGTACCGCGGCATCGCCGAGCGCCGCGTGCGCCTGGGCCTGCTGCTGTCCGAGGTGGGCCGCCGCAACGACATCCAGGTGACCCAGGACGAGATCAACCGCGCCCTGATCGCGGAGGCCCGCCGCTTCCCCGGCCAGGAGCGTCAGGTGTTCGAGTTCTTCAAGCAGAACCGGGAAGCGCTGGAGAACCTGCGCGCCCCGATCTTCGAGGACAAGGTCGTCGACTTCATCCTGGACGTGGCCAAGGTGAACGAGAAGCCGGTCTCCGCCGAGGAACTGATGAAGGACCCCGACGAGGAGGCCGAGGCGGCCTGATCGTCAGAAAGGTTGAGGGGCGGCCTACCGGTCGCCCCTTTCCATTCCTATATGTAAGCTGCTCAGACGACGAGCCGAGCTGCGGGGGCAGGGAAGACCAACATGTACGACTTCGAACCGAAGATGAATGCTCTGGTCCCGATGGTCATCGAGCAGACCAACCGGGGCGAACGAGCGTACGATATTTACTCGCGCCTGCTGAAGGAACGGATCATCTTTCTGATTGGCGGTGTGAACGACGCCGTCGCCAGCCTGATCTGCTCGCAGTTGCTGTTCCTGGAATCGGAGAACCCGAGCAAGGACATCGCGCTCTACATCAATTCGCCGGGCGGCTACGTGTCCGCCGGGCTCGCCATCTACGACACCATGCAGTACATCCGTCCGCAGGTGTCCACGGTGTGCATGGGGCAAGCGGCCTCCATGGGCTCGCTGCTGCTCGCCGCCGGCGCGCCGGGCAAGCGCTTCTCGCTGCCGAACAGCCGGATCATGATCCACCAGCCGTCGGGCGGTGCCCAGGGCCAGGCGTCGGACATCGAGATCCAGGCCCAGGAAATCCTGAAGCTGCGCTCGCGCCTCAACGACATCTACGTCAAGCACACAGGCCAGGCGCTCGACACCATCGAAGCGGCCATGGAGCGCGACAAGTTCATGTCGCCGGAGGAGGCCAAGGCCTTCGGTCTGATCGACGAGGTGGTGGAGAAGCGCCCCGGATCGGTCGGCGATGGCGGTGCGGCCTGACGGCGCGCGCGAACTAATGATTGATTGCGCCGGTTCCCTGTTGTTGAATGATGGGGAACCGGTCCGATGGATCGGGTTCGAAGGATGACCGAGTCGATGCGTTAACCTTGTCGCGGGCCTCGCCCGGGACAACCTTTGAAAGGACCGGCGTCGGGGGACGCCGAAGGCGGTTGACAGGTTGTACGGATCAGTCCCCCGCGAGATGACGGAGTACCGATGAGCAAGTCCAGCAGCGGCGATTCGAAGAACACGCTCTACTGCTCCTTTTGCGGCAAGAGCCAGCACGAGGTCCGCAAGCTGATTGCCGGTCCGACGGTGTTCATCTGCGATGAATGCGTCGAGCTGTGCATGGACATCATTCGCGAGGAGAACAAGACGACCCTCGTGAAGTCCCGCGACGGCGTGCCGACCCCGCGCGACATCCATGCGGTGCTTGACGACTACGTGATCGGACAGCACCACGCGAAGCGGGTCCTTTCGGTCGCGGTGCACAACCACTACAAGCGGTTGGCGCACGGCACGAAGCACAACGACGTCGAGCTGGCGAAGTCCAACATCCTGCTGGTCGGCCCCACCGGCTGCGGCAAGACGCTGCTCGCCCAGACGCTCGCCCGGATCATCGACGTTCCCTTCACCATGGCCGACGCCACGACCCTGACCGAGGCCGGTTATGTGGGTGAGGACGTCGAGAACATCATTCTGAAGCTGCTCCAGGCCGCCGACTACAACGTCGAGCGGGCGCAGCGCGGCATCGTCTACATCGACGAGGTCGACAAGATCAGCCGCAAGTCGGACAACCCGTCGATCACCCGCGATGTGTCGGGCGAGGGTGTGCAGCAGGCCCTGCTGAAGATCATGGAGGGCACCGTCGCCTCCGTGCCTCCGCAGGGTGGCCGCAAGCACCCGCAGCAGGAATTCCTGCAGGTCGACACCAGCAACATCCTGTTCATCTGCGGCGGCGCCTTCGCCGGGCTGGACAAGATCATCGCGCAGCGCGGCAAGGGCACCTCGATCGGCTTCGGCGCCGACGTGCGCGGCCCGGACGAGCGCTCGACGGGCGACATCCTGCGCGAGGTCGAGCCGGAGGATCTGCTGAAGTTCGGCCTGATCCCCGAATTCATCGGCCGTCTGCCGGTGGTCGCCACGCTGGCCGACCTGGACGAGTCGGCTCTGGTCGAGATCCTCACCAAGCCGAAGAACGCCCTGGTCAAGCAGTACCAGCGCCTGTTCGAGATGGAGGACGTGCGTCTGGAGTTCTCCGACGACGCCCTGCGCACAATCTCCCACAAGGCCATCCAGCGGAAGACCGGCGCGCGCGGTCTCCGGTCGATCATGGAGTCGATCCTGCTCGACCCCATGTTCGACCTGCCGGGCCTGTCGGGGGTGGAGAGCATCCTGGTGAACAAGGAGGTCGTCGAGGGGCGCGCCAAGCCGCTCTACGTCCATGCCGAACGCCGTGGGGAGCAGCAGGCGCCGGGCGCCTGAGGTCATCACGGCTACTCAGGATCGGTCGAGAGGAAGGGCGCCTTCGGGCGCCCTTCGTCGTTTCCGGCCTTCGCAACCATCGGGGACGCGGCCGTGCCGCGGACCGGGGCGCTCCGGCATGCCGCACCGCCATACGGAATTGGGGTGCTGGCCCTTGAAGGGGGGCTATGGCTGTGCCACGTTAGAAAAAGTGCCGGTTCACGTTCCCCGCGCTCACCCCCCGAGGTGGGGTTCTCCTCAGGCCCATCCCGGGCTGACGGCGTCCCAATCAAGAGGCCCAATCAATGTTCGAAATCCCTCGTGGTGCCCTCTATCCGGTCCTGCCGCTCCGCGACATCGTGGTATTTCCCCACATGATCGTGCCTCTCTTTGTTGGCCGCGAGAAGTCCGTGCGCGCCCTGGAAGACGTGATGAAGGACGACAAGCAGATCCTTCTCGTCACCCAGAAGAACGCCGCGCAGGACGACCCGACCCCGGCCGACATCTACAGCGTCGGCACCGTTGGGACCGTGTTGCAGCTTCTGAAGCTGCCGGACGGCACGGTGAAGGTGCTGGTGGAGGGGGGGCAGCGCGCGTCCATCACCAAGTTCGCCGAGAACGAGGATTTCTTCCAGGCCCACGCCGATCTCGTCGAGGAGAAGGTCGGGGAAAGCCAGGAGCTTGAGGCGCTGGGCCGGGCCGTCGTCTCGCAATTCGAGCAGTACATCAAGCTCAACAAGAAGATCCCGCCGGAGGTTCTGGTCTCGATCAACCAGATCGAAGAGCCGGGCAAGCTGGCGGATACGGTGGCCTCGCACCTTGCGCTGAAGATTCCGGAAAAGCAGCAGCTCCTGGAATGCGCCACGGTGTCGGAGCGGCTGGAGCGGGTCTATGCCTTCATGGAAGGCGAGATCGGCGTACTGCAGGTGGAAAAGCGCATCCGCAACCGCGTGAAGCGGCAGATGGAGAAGACCCAGCGCGAGTACTACCTCAACGAACAGCTCAAGGCGATCCAGAAGGAACTCGGCGAGACCGAGGACGGCCGGGACGAGTCGGCCGAGCTGGAAGAGAAGATCAACAAGACCCGCTTCTCCAAGGAAGCCCGCGACAAGGCCCTGGCCGAGCTGAAGAAGCTGCGCTCCATGAGCCCGATGTCCGCCGAGGCCACGGTGGTGCGCAATTACCTGGATTGGATGCTGTCCATTCCGTGGAAGAAGCGCACCAAGGTCAAGAAGGATCTGAAGCTCGCCCAGAAGATCCTCGACGCCGACCATTACGGCCTGGAGAAGGTCAAGGAGCGCATCCTCGAATATCTCGCGGTCCAGAACCGCATGAACAAGGTGAAGGGGCCGATCCTCTGTCTCGTCGGCCCGCCCGGCGTCGGCAAGACCTCGCTCGGCAAGTCGATCGCCAAATCCACGGGCCGCAACTTCGTCCGCATGTCGCTGGGCGGCGTGCGGGATGAGGCCGAGGTCCGCGGCCACCGGCGCACCTACATCGGCTCCATGCCCGGCAAGGTCATCCAGGGCATGAAGAAGGCGAAGTCGTCCAACCCGCTGTTCCTGCTGGACGAGATCGACAAGCTTGGCGCCGATTGGCGTGGCGACCCGTCGTCGGCCCTGCTGGAGGTCCTTGATCCGGAGCAGAACGGCACCTTCAACGACCATTACCTGGAGGTCGATTACGACCTGTCGGACGTTATGTTCGTCTGCACGGCCAACACGATGCGCATGCCGCAGCCGCTGCTGGACCGCATGGAGATCATCCGCGTCGCCGGCTACACCGAGGATGAGAAGGTCGAGATCTCCAAGCGCCACCTGATCGAAAAGCAGGTGGAGGCCAATGGCCTGAAGAAGGGCGAGTTCGCCATCTCCGACGACGCGCTGCGCGACCTGATCCGCTACTACACGCGGGAAGCTGGCGTCCGCAGCCTGGAGCGCGAGATCGCCAACCTCTGCCGCAAGGCCGTGAAGGAGATCCTGATGAAGGGCTCCGCCGGCGCGAAGGTGTCCGTCACGCGCCGGAACCTGGACAAGTACGCCGGCGTCCGCCGCTTCCATTTCGGCGAGGCGGAGCTGGAGGATCTGGTGGGCGTCACCACCGGTCTCGCCTGGACCGAGGTGGGCGGCGAGCTGCTGTCCATCGAGGCGGTCAGCCTGCCCGGCAAGGGGCGCGTGACCACCACCGGCAAGCTGGGCGACGTGATGAAGGAGTCGGTCCAGGCGGCGGAGAGCTACGTCAAGTCGCGCGCCACCGCCTTCGGCATCAAGCCGACGCTTTTCGAAAAGCGAGACATCCACGTCCACGTTCCGGAGGGCGCCACCCCGAAGGACGGCCCGTCGGCGGGTGTGGCCATGATCACCTCGATCGTGTCGGTCCTGACCGGAATCGCGGTCCGCAAGGATGTGGCGATGACCGGCGAGATCACGCTGCGTGGCCGTGTGCTTCCCATCGGCGGCCTGAAGGAGAAGCTGCTGGCCGCTCTGCGCGGTGGCCTGAAGCATGTGCTGATCCCGAAGGACAACGAAAAGGATCTGGCCGACATTCCGGACAACGTGAAGCGTGGTCTCGAAATCATTCCGGTCAGCACCGTGGACGACGTGCTGAAGCACGCCTTGGTGCGTGAGCTGGAGCCGATCGAGTGGAAGGAACCCGAAGCGGTCGAGCCAGCGGTCGCCAAGCCGCAGACCGATGGAGGCGGCGAAGTGCTTCGCCACTGACCGAGGTTTGACTCGAAAGCACGCCTGAGAACGCTACCCCGACTCGCATCGCCCGCCCGTCTTCAATTGACGGGCGGGCGATGTCGCGTTTATCGTTTAAAAAAAGCGAAGTCACGGGACCGCTTTGCTTCCGACTTCTTTGGCGGATTGGGAGAGAACGTGAATGAACAAAAACGATCTGGTCGCCCACGTTGCCGACTCCGTGGGTTTGTCTAAGACCGATGCAACAAAGGCCGTGGAGGCCGTTCTCGAGGGCATTGCCGACTCGTTGAAGAAGGGAGACGAGGTCCGTCTGGTCGGCTTTGGCACCTTTGCCGTGACCGAGCGCGCGGCCAGCGAAGGCCGCAACCCGCGCACCGGCGAGAAGATCGCCATTCCTGCATCGAAGCAGCCGAAGTTCAAACCGGGAAAGACCCTGAAGGACGTACTGAATTGAAGACGGCTTGAACTGGCTGGCGCATCCGGGGCATAGTGCGCGCCGGTCGGCAGGGGCCGACCGGTTTTGCGTTGTCGGTCCGGTCGGTCCCGTCTGTCCGGTCGACACCATGGCGCGGGCGATTAGCTCAGCGGTAGAGCATCTCGTTTACACCGAGAGGGTCGGGGGTTCGAAACCCTCATCGCCCACCATCGCGCCTTTTGCCTTTCCCAACCGCCGCCTTTCAAATTCGTGATTGACAGGTGATGGGCCGGACGGCTAGAAACCGCCCATCGGCGACGGAACAACGGTTCCGGAAACAGCGCTGCGATCCTATGACACGGACGCTGGCTCAGGCGCTTTTCAAATTGCCGCGTTGCGCGGGTGTAGCTCAGTTGGTTAGAGCGCCGGCCTGTCACGCCGGAGGCCGCGGGTTCAAGTCCCGTCACTCGCGCCACTCCTTCTTCCCCATCGAAAATGAAGCATGCATGGGTTTAACGGCGGGTTGGCGATGCCTATATCCAATGCGCTGACCCGCCATATCCGATAAGCCGGATAGAGTTCAGGGTCATTTAAAAAGTCTGGTAATACCAAGGACATCCACTCATTTCCGCAGAGTGGATTCATTGGCCGAAAGCGATTCAAAGCGCTTTCCTTGATCACGCTCTCGTCATATATTCCGCCCCGTCTGATGGGCTAATCCAAGGCATTCCAGCCACGGCACCGCGGGTCGGCCGATTACCGGCCGTGCCGGCGCTCGTGGCGTGGGCTTATGGGAGGACCGCGGTGACCAACCCGCTGATCATTGAGTACCTTCCGATCCTGGTGTTCCTGCTGATCGGTATTGCGCTGGCTGTCGTGATGGTCGGCGCGTCTTACGTCATCAGCCCGAAGAATCCGGATGCGGAGAAGCTCTCCCCCTACGAGTGCGGCTTCGAGCCGTTCGAGGATGCGCGCACGAAATTCGACGTGCGGTTTTACCTGGTCTCGATCCTGTTCATCATCTTCGACCTCGAGGTCGCCTTCCTGTTTCCGTGGGCCGTGGCGCTCGGGGACATCGGCTTGTTCGGCTTCTGGTCGATGATGGTGTTCCTCGGGATTCTGACCATCGGCTTCATCTATGAGTGGAAGAAAGGAGCTCTGGAATGGGAGTAGAGGCTGCCAAGCTGGCGCCGATTCCGCCCGGACCGGAACAGGACGCCTATCTCCGCGCGGTCACCGAGGAGATCCAGGAAAAGGGCTTCATCACGGCGAAGTACGAGGACGTCCTCGCCTGGGCCCGCACCGGGTCGCTCTGGCCGATGACCTTCGGTCTGGCCTGCTGCGCGGTGGAGATGATCCACGCCTACATGAGCCGGTACGACCTGGACCGATTCGGCGTCATCCCGCGCCCCAGCCCGCGCCAGTCCGACTGCATGATCGTGGCCGGCACGCTGACCAACAAGATGGCCCCCGCGCTGCGCAAGGTCTATGACCAGATGCCGGAACCGCGCTGGGTCATCTCGATGGGCTCGTGCGCCAACGGTGGCGGCTACTACCACTACTCCTACTCGGTGGTGCGTGGCTGCGACCGGATCGTGCCGGTCGACATCTATGTGCCGGGCTGTCCGCCCACCGCGGAAGCGCTGGTCTACGGCATTCTGCAGCTCCAGAAGAAGATCCGGCGCGGCAACCGCATTGCTCGCTGAATAAGAAAAAGGCAGGTCCTGGCCCATGTCCGAACAGGCGTTGAAGGAACTCGGGGACCATATCGCCGCGACGCTCGGCGACGATGTCCTGAAGGTCGAGCTGAAGCATGGCGAGCTGATGGTGACCGTTCGCCGGCCCTCGCTCATCAAGTCGCTCACCTTCCTGCGTGACGATCCGAACTGCTCGTTCGAGCAGTTGCTGGACATCACCGCGGTGGATTGGCCGGAGCGGGAGGAACGCTTCGAAGTCGTCTACAACCTTCTGAGCTACAAGCACAACCGGCGCATCCGCGTGAAGGTCAGGACGGACGAGGACACGCCTGTGGCCTCCGCCATGCCGGTGTACAGCGCGGCCAACTGGTTCGAGCGCGAAACCTGGGACATGTACGGGATCTTCTTCTCCGACCACCCGGACCTGCGCCGCATCCTGACCGACTACGGATTCGAAGGGCATCCGCTGCGCAAGGACTTCCCGCTGACGGGCTACGTCGAGTGCCGATACGACGAGGACCAGAAGCGAGTCGTCTACGAGCCGGTCCGCCTGACACAGGACTTCCGCACCTTCGACTTCCTGTCGCCCTGGGAAGGCATGACCAACGTGATGCTGCCCGGCGACGAGAAGGCCCAGGCCCCTGACACCGGGAGCAAGCCGTGACCATCGCCACGTCCGCACACCCCTCCGCCGGTCAGGCCGGCGGCAAGACTCAGATCAAGCCCTACACCATGAACTTCGGGCCGCAGCACCCTGCGGCCCACGGCGTGTTGCGCCTGGTGATGGAGCTGAACGGCGAGGTGGTCGAGCGCTGCGACCCGCACATCGGCCTGCTGCACCGCGGCACCGAAAAGCTGATCGAGTACAAGACCTACCTGCAGGCCGTTCCGTATTTCGACCGGCTGGATTACGTCAGCCCGATGTGCATGGAGCACGCCTATGTGCTCGGCATCGAAAATCTGCTGCAGATCAAGGCGCCGCTGCGCGCCCAGTACATCCGCGTGCTCTTCTCCGAGATCACGCGCATCCTGAACCACATCCTGTCGATCACCACCGGTGCGCTCGACGTCGGCGCGATCACCCCGGCGCTGTGGGGCTTCGAGGAACGCGAGATCCTCATGGAGTTCTACGAGCGTGCCTCGGGCGCGCGTCTGCACGCGAACTACTTCCGTCCCGGCGGCGTGGCCTGGGACCTGCCTGCGGGTCTGACCGACGACATCTGGGAGTTCACGGAGCGCTTCCCAAAGTTTGTTGACGACATCGACAATCTGCTGACGAACAATCGCATTTTCAAGCAGCGGACCGTCGACATCGGCATCGTCAGCAAGGAAGAGGCATACGACTGGGGCTTCACCGGCCCGATGCTCCGCGGTTCCGGCGTCGCCTGGGATCTGCGCAAGTCGCAGCCCTACGAGGTCTACGACCGCATGGATTTCGACGTTCCGGTCGGCCTGACGGGTGACTGCTGGGCGCGCTACCTCGTCCGCATGGAGGAGATGCGCCAGTCGAACCGCATGATCCGCCAGTGCCTGAAGGAGCTTCCCGACGGTCCGGTGCGCGTGGAGGACCGCAAGGTCGCGCCGCCGCCGCGCGGCGAGATGAAGCGTTCGATGGAAGCGCTGATCCATCACTTCAAGCTCTTCACCGAGGGCTTCCACGTCCCAGCGGGCGAAACCTACACCGCCATCGAGGCGCCGAAGGGCGAGTTCGGCGTGTATCTGGTGTCGGACGGCACGAACAAGCCGTACCGCTGCAAGATCCGCGCGCCGGGCTTCGCCCACCTGCAAGGCCTCGACTTCATGTCGAAAGGCCACATGCTGGCCGACGCGGTGGCCAACATCGCGTCCATGGACATCGTGTTCGGAGAGATTGACCGATGAGCGCCCCGGCTCACGACCCGGCCAAGGAGCCGGCCTCCTTCGCCTTCACTCCGGAGAACCTGGAGCGGGCGAAGGCCATCATCGCGAAGTACCCGGCGGGCAAGCAGGCCAGCGCCTGCATGCCGCTGCTCGATCTGGCCCAGCGCCAGAACGACGGCTGGCTGCCGCGTGTCGCCATGGACGCCGTCGCCGACCTGCTCGGCATGCCGCGCATCCGCGTGTACGAGGTCGCGACCTTCTACACGATGTACAACAAGGCCCCGGTCGGCAAACACGTCATCCAGGTCTGCACGACCACGCCGTGCTGGCTGCGCGGGTCCGACGACATCGTGCACACCTGCGAGCGCAAGCTCGGTATCGGCGTCGGCGAGACGACGGCGGACGGCCAATTCACGCTGCGCGAGGTCGAGTGTTCGGGCGCCTGCGTCAACGCGCCGGTGGTCCAGATCGGCGACGACTATTATGAAGACGTCAGCCCGGAACACATGGAAAAGATCATCGACGCTCTGAAGGGCGGCGAGATTCCCAAGCACGGCTCACAGATCGGCCGGCAGTCCTCCGAACCGGTGGGCGGCCCGACGACTCTGAAGGCCTTCACCACCACCCAGGCCGATTGAGGGGGATGCGATGCTTCGTGACGAGGACCGCATTTTCACCAACCTGTACGGCTACCAGAGCTTTGGCCTGGACGCCGCCCGGAAGCGTGGTGATTGGGACAACACCAAGGCTCTGATCGCCCAGGGCAAAGAGTGGATTATCGAGCAGGTCAAGGAATCCGGCCTGCGCGGGCGCGGCGGCGCGGGCTTCTCCACCGGCATGAAGTGGTCCTTCATGCCGAAGAACGTGACGGACAAGCCGGTCTATCTCGTCATCAACGCCGACGAGGGCGAGCCGGGCACCTGCAAGGACCGCGACATCCTGCGCCACGATCCGCACAAGCTGATCGAGGGCTGCCTGCTCGCCGGTTTCGCCATCGGGGCGTCCGCCTGCTACATCTACATCCGTGGCGAGTTCTACAACGAGGGCTCCAACGTCCAGCGCGCCATCGACGAGGCGTACGAGGCGGGGCTGATCGGCAAGAACGCCTGCGGCACGGGCTACGACTACGACATCTACATCCACCGGGGTGCCGGTGCGTACATCTGCGGCGAGGAAACCGCGCTCATCGAGTCCATCGAGGGCAAGAAGGGACAGCCGCGCAACAAGCCGCCGTTCCCCGCCCAGGCCGGTCTCTATTCCTGCCCGACCACGGTGAACAACGTCGAATCCATCGCGGTGGTTCCGACCATCCTGCGCCGCGGCGCGGCGTGGTTCGCCGGTCTCGGCCGTCCGAAGAACACCGGCACAAAGCTCTTCTGCATCTCCGGGCACGTCAACAAGCCGTGCAACGTGGAAGAGGAGATGGGCATCCCGCTGAAGGAACTGATCGAGAAGCACGCCGGCGGCGTGCGCGGCGGGTGGGACAACCTGCTGGCGATCATCCCCGGCGGATCGTCGGTGCCGCTGCTGCCGAAGTCAATCTGCGACACGGTGCTGATGGACTTCGACAGCCTGCGCGACGTGCGGTCGGGTCTGGGCACCGCGGCGGTGATCGTGATGGACAAGTCCACCGACGTGGTGAAGGCCATCGCCCGCCTGTCCCAGTTCTACGCCCATGAGAGCTGCGGCCAGTGCACGCCGTGCCGCGAAGGCACCGGCTGGATGAACCGCATCATGCAGCGCATGGTGACCGGCAACGCGCGCGTCGAGGAAATCGACATGCTGCTGGAGGTCACCAAACAGATCGAGGGGCACACCATCTGCGCGCTCGGCGATGCCGCGGCCTGGCCGATCCAGGGCCTGTTCCGGCATTTCCGGCCGGAGGTCGAGCGCCGCATCCTCGACTACCGCAACGCCGCCAAGTCCTTGGCGGCCGAGTAAGGAGCCCGGTTTCCAATGCCGAAACTCACCATCGACGGGATCGAGATCGAAGTCGAGCCGGGCACCTCGATCCTGCAGGCCTGCGAACAGCTTGGCATCGAGATCCCGCGCTTCTGCTACCACGAGCGGCTGAGCGTGCCGGCGAATTGCCGCATGTGCCTCGTGGAGATGGAGCGTGCCCCGAAGCCGGTGGCCGCCTGCGCCATGCCCTGCGGCGACGGGATGGTCGTGAAGACCAACACCGACCTCGTGCACAAGGCCCGCAAGGGCGTCATGGAATTCCTGCTGATCAATCACCCGCTGGACTGTCCGATCTGCGACCAGGGCGGCGAGTGCGATCTCCAGGACCAGGCGATGGCCTACGGCTTCGACCGTGGCCGCTACGGCGAGAACAAGCGCGCCGTCCAGGACAAGTACATGGGGCCGCTGATCCGGACCGAGATGACGCGCTGCATCCACTGCACGCGCTGCATCCGCTTCGTGAACGAGATCGCCGGCGTTCCGGACCTCGGCGCGGTCTACCGCGGCGAGCATATGGAGATCACCACCTTCGTCGAGAAGGCCATCGGGTCGGAACTGTCGGGCAATCTCGCCGACGTCTGTCCGGTGGGGGCTCTGCTCTCGAAGCCCTACGCCTTCACGGCCCGTCCGTGGGAGTTGCGCAAGACCGAGACGATCGACGTGCTTGACGCGGTCGGCTCGAACATCCGCGTCGACACCCGCGGCCCCGAGGTGATGCGCGTCCTGCCGCGCGTCAACGAGGACGTGAACGAGGAGTGGATCGCCGACAAGACCCGCTTCGCCTATGACGGGCTGAAGCGCCAGCGTCTCGACCGCCCCTACGTCCGCAAGGACGGCAAGCTCCAGCCGGCGACTTGGGCGGAGGCATTCCAGGCCATCGCCGCCAAGGTGAAGGGTGTTCCGGGCAACCGCATCGCCGCCATCGCGGGCGATCTGGCCGACACCGAGTCCATGCTGGCGCTCAAGGAACTGATGGCTGGCCTCGGCTCGGCCAACATAGACTGCCGCCAGGACGGCGCGCTGTTCGACACGTCGTCCCGTGCGGGCTATCTGTTCAACAGCGGCATCGCCGGGATCGAGCGGGCGGACGTGATCCTGCTTGTCGGCACCAACCCGCGCTGGGAAGGCACCATCGTCAACGCCCGCATCCGGAAGCGCTACCTGATGGGTGGCCTGAAGGTCGCGGTGATCGGCGAGGCGCGCGAGCTGACCTACCCGTACAGCCATCTCGGCACCGGGACCGACGCCCTGCAGCAGCTTCTCGACGGCTCGCACGCCTTCGCGGACGTGCTGCGCGGCGCCAAGAACCCGATGATCATCCTCGGTGCCGGCGCCTTCCGCCGCAAGGACGGTCCCGCCGTCCAGGCCGCGGTGCGCAAGCTGGCCGAAACCTTCAACGTCGTTCAGGACGGCTGGAACGGCTTCAACGTGCTGCACGGCGCAGCCTCGCGCGTCGGCGGTCTCGACATCGGCTTCCTGCCGGGCGAGGGCGGTCGCGGCACCGCCGGAATTGTTGAGGGGGCCGGGAAGGGCGAGATCGACGTCGTGTTCCTGCTGGGCGCCGACGAAATCGACACCGCCGGGCTCGGAAAAGCCTTCGTGATCTACCAGGGCCACCACGGCGACAAGGGCGCGCACCGCGCCGACGTTATCCTGCCGGGCGCCGCCTACACCGAAAAGAACGCCATCTACGTCAACACCGAAGGCCGTCCGCAGCAGGCGCGTCTCGCCACCTTCCCGCCCGGCGAGGCGCGGGAAGATTGGAAGATCCTGCGCGCCCTGTCGGAACATCTCGGCCACAAGCTGCCTTACGACAGCCTGATCCAGATTCGCCGCCGCCTGGCAGAGGTCAACCCGGTCTTCGCGGCGGTTGGAACCACCACGCCGGCGGCCTGGGCGCCGTTCGGCGCCGAGGGCGCGCTCGACGCGGCCCCGTTCGTGTCGCCGGTCGCGAACTACTACATGACCGACCCGATCAGCCGCGCCTCGGTGACCATGGCTCGTTGCGCCGAGACGTTCGTGAAGCCCGCCGAGACCGCTCAGGAGAGGACCGGTACCCATGGCTGAGTTCTGGAGCGGCTTCCTGCTGCCGCTGATCATCATCGTCCTCAAGATCCTGGCGATCGTCGTGCCGCTCCTGGTGGCGGTGGCCTTCATGACCTACGCCGAGCGTAAGATCATGGGCGCCATGCAGCTCCGCCAGGGTCCGAACATCGTCGGGCCGTTCGGTCTGCTGCAGCCCTTCGCGGACGGCCTGAAGCTGTTCGCGAAGGAGCAGATCCTGCCGGTTGGGGCGAACCGCTTCGTCTTCTATCTGGCGCCGATGCTGACCTTCTTCCTGGCGTTGGTCGCCTGGGCGGTCATTCCCTTCGACTACGGCATGGTGCTGGCCGACATCAACGTCGGCATCCTGTACCTGTTCGCGATCTCGTCGCTGGGCGTGTACGGCATCGTGATGGCCGGCTGGGCGTCGAATTCCCGCTACGCCTTCCTCGGCGCGCTCCGCTCCGCGGCGCAGATGGTGTCCTACGAAGTCTCGATGGGCCTCGTCATCATCACCGTCCTGCTCTGCGTCGGATCGCTGAACCTGACGAAGATCGTGGAAGCGCAGGAGACGGTCTGGTTCGCCATCCCGCTGCTGCCGATGTTCGTGATCTTCTTCATCTCGGCGCTGGCGGAAACCAACCGTTCGCCCTTCGACCTGCCGGAAGGCGAGTCGGAGCTGGTGGCCGGCTTCATGGTGGAATACAGCTCGGCTCCCTTCGCGCTCTTCTTCCTTGGCGAATACGCCAACATGATCCTGATGAGCGCGATGACCAGCATCCTGTTCCTGGGAGGCTGGCTGCCGCCGCTGCCGTTCGCGCCTTTCACCTGGATACCCGGTCCGATCTGGTTCGCCCTGAAGATCGCCTTCTGCCTGTTCGTCTATGTGTGGGTGCGCGCGACCATGCCGCGCTACCGCTACGACCAGCTCATGCGGCTGGGGTGGAAGGTGTTCCTGCCGTTCTCGCTGCTGTGGGTCGTCCTGACGGCCGGCGTGCTGGTGACGTTCGGCTGGCTGCCGAAGTGATCGGCGCCTGAACGGACCATCGGATCGAGATTCAAAGAGAAAGAGCGGGCGTCACCCGGAACGGGGCGCCCGCAAGGAAGGAGACGAAGAGGCCATGGCGTTCCTCGATCGTGCGGCGCGCAGCCTGTTCCTGACCGAACTGTTGGGCGGCCTCGGGCTCACCCTGCGCTACATGTTCAAGCCCAAGGTGACCCTGAACTACCCGTTCGAAAAGGGCCCCATCAGCCCCCGCTTCCGCGGCGAGCACGTCCTGCGCCGGTATCCCGGCGGCGAGGAACGCTGCATCGCCTGCAAGCTGTGCGAGGCGGTGTGTCCGGCCCTGGCCATCACCATCGAGGCCGAACCGCGTGAGGACGGCAGCCGCCGCACCACGCGATACGACATCGACATGACGAAGTGCATCTACTGCGGCTATTGCCAGGAGGCTTGCCCGGTGGACGCCATCGTGATGGGTCCGAACTTCGAGTTCTCGACCGAGAACCGTGAAGAGCTTTTCTACAACAAGCAGAAGCTGCTGGCGAACGGCGACCGCTGGGAAGCGGAGATCGCCCAGAACCTCGCGGCCGAGGCGCCGTACCGGTAAGTCTTGCAGTGCGGTAAGCGGAAACGGGGATAACGATGATTGTTCAAGGCATCGCCTTCTACGTCTTTGCCGCGCTGCTGGTGGCCTCCGGTGTGATGGTCATCTCGGCGCGGAATCCGGTTCATTCGGTCCTTTATCTGGTCCTGGCCTTTTTCCAGGCCGCCGGCCTGTGCGTGCTGCTCGGGGCCGAGTTCATCGCGATGATCCTGGTGATCGTCTATGTGGGCGCGGTCGCGGTCCTGTTCCTGTTCGTGGTGATGATGCTCGACATCAACTTCCGCGAATTGCGGGCGGGGGCCTTGCAGTATCTGCCGATCGGCGGGCTGATTGGGCTGATCCTTCTGGCGGAACTCGCCGCCGTGCTCGGCGGCTGGATCATCGCCCCGGCGGCGGTGCAGTCCGCCTCGGCGCCGATGGCGGCGATGGGGGACGCGACCAACACCGAGCAGCTCGGGCAGCTCATCTACACCCACTACGTCTATCTGTTCCAGGCGTCGGGCATGGTGCTGCTGATCGCCATGATCGGCGCCATCGTCCTGACCCTGCGCGAGCGTGAGGGTGTCCGGAAGCAGAACATCGGCTCCCAGCTCGCCCGTCGGCGCGAGGATGTGGTCGCCATCCGCAAGGTGCCGACCGGGGAGGGCGTGTGATCATGGAAATCGGTCTCGGGCATTATCTGACAGTCTCGGCCATCATCTTCACGCTCGGCGTCCTCGGCATCTTTCTCAACCGGAAGAACGTCATCATCATCCTGATGTCGATCGAGATGATGCTGCTCGCCGTGAACCTGAATCTGGTGTCGTTCTCGGTCTTCCTGAACGATCTGGTCGGGCAGGTCTTCTCCATGATCATCCTGACCGTCGCTGCTGCCGAGGCGGCCATCGGTCTCGCCATCCTGGTGGTGTACTTCCGCAACCGCGGCTCCATCCGGGTCGAAGACATCAATCTGATGAGGGGCTAAGGCCGCGCCATGGAAGTCCTTGTCGTATTCCTCCCGCTCCTGGCGTTCCTCGTCGCCGGTTCGATCGCCCTGTTCGGCGGACCGAAGGCGGAGCCGGCGCATGCCGGCGGCCACGGCCACCACGACCATGGGCATGATCATGGGCACGACGCCCATGATCATGCGCACGCTCACGACGAGCACGACGACGGTCACGATGACCATCATGCGGTCGCCGGACCGCCCACCGCGGGCGACCGGGCATCGCAGTTCGTCACCGCCGGTGCCGTGCTGCTGTCCGCCGTTCTGTCCTGGGTTCTGTTCTTCGACGTCGCCGTCGGCGGCAACCCGCGCACGATCGAGCTGATGAGCTGGATTCGCAGCGGTGGGCTGGACGTGTCCTGGGCGCTGCGCGTCGACCAGCTCACCGCGGTCATGCTGGTGGTGGTCAACACCGTGTCCGCGATGGTGCACGTCTACTCCATCGGCTACATGGCCGAGGACCCGCAGAAGCCGCGCTTCATGGGTTACCTGTCGCTGTTCACCTTCGCCATGCTGATGCTGGTGACGGCCGACAACCTCGTGCAGCTCTTCTTCGGCTGGGAAGGCGTCGGTCTCGCCTCCTACCTGCTCATCAACTTCTGGTACGAGAAGCCCTCGGCCAACAATGCGGCGATCAAGGCCTTTCTGGTCAACCGCGTCGGTGACTTCGGCTTCGTGCTCGGCATCTTCGCGATCTTCGTGCTGACGGGTTCCGTCCAGTTCGATGCGATCTTCGCCAAGGCCCCGGAGCTGGTCGGCCAGAAGCTGCACTTCCTGAGCTGGAACGTGGACGCGCTGACCGTCACCTGCCTGCTGCTGTTCATCGGCGCCATGGGCAAGTCGGCCCAGCTCGGCCTGCACACCTGGCTGCCGGACGCCATGGAAGGCCCGACCCCGGTGTCGGCCCTCATCCACGCGGCCACCATGGTGACCGCCGGCGTCTTCATGGTCTGCCGTCTGTCTCCGGTGTTCGAGTATGCGCCGACGGCGCTGGAAGTGGTTGCCGTGATCGGCGCCCTGACGGCCTTCGTCGCGGCGACGATCGGTTTCACCCAGTTCGACATCAAGCGCGTCATCGCCTATTCGACCATGAGCCAGCTCGGCTACATGTTCTTCGCCGCGGGCGTCTCCGCCTACGGCGCCGCGATGTTCCACCTGTTCACGCACGCCTTCTTCAAGGCTCTGCTGTTCCTCGGCGCCGGCTCGGTGATCCACGCCCTGCATCATGAGCAGGACATGCGCAACATGGGCGGCGTCTGGAGGAAGATCCCCTTCACCTACGCGGTGATGTGGATCGGCAACCTCGCTCTTGCCGGTCTGCCCTTCTTCGCCGGCTACTACTCCAAGGACATGATTCTGGAGGCGGCCTTCGCCTCGGCCAGCCCGGTCGGCAAGTTCGCCTTCGCGCTCGGCATCGCCGCCGCGCTGCTGACCGCCTTCTACTCCTGGCGTCTGCTGTTCATGACCTTCCATGGCAAGCCGCGGATGGAGAAGTCGGTCTTCGATCACGCCCATGAGTCGCCGGTCGTCATGCTGATCCCGCTGGCGGTTCTGGCGCTGGGCGCCCTGTTCGCGGGCTTCGGCTTCCACGAGCTGTTCATCGGCCACAGCATGGAGCACTTCTGGGGCAAGACGATCCTGGTGCTGGCGGACAACAACAGCATCGAGGCGGCGCACCACCACACGCCGGGCTGGGTCAAGCTGGCTCCGCTGGTCGTCGGTCTGATCGGCATCGCGCTCGCCTACATCATGTACATGGCGATGCCCGGCCTGCCGGAGAAGGTTGCCGGCACGTTCCGCGGCGTGCACCAGTTCCTGTACAACAAGTGGTACTTCGACGAGCTGTATGACCGCCTGTTCGTGCGCTCGGCCAAGTATCTGGGCTACGGCCTGTGGAAATCCGGCGACGGCGCCGTGATCGACGGTGTCGGTCCGGACGGAATCGCCGCCGCCACCCGCGACGTCGCGGCGCGCGCCAGCCGCCTCCAGTCCGGCTACGTCTATCACTACGCCTTCGCGATGGTGATCGGTGTCGTCCTGCTGGTCGCCTGGCTCTCGGTGTTCGGTTGAGCGGTTTGAAGGGGAACAAGAACAATGGCTAGCTGGCCGCTCCTGTCGTTCACGACCTTCCTGCCGCTGGCCGGTGTGGCGCTGATCCTGCTCTTCTGCAGGGGCAACACGCCGGATGTGGTTCGGAACGTCCGTTACGTCGCGCTCTGGACGACGGTCATCACCTTCGTCCTGTCGCTGTTCATCTGGTTCAACTTCGACCCGCGCAACCCGGGCTACCAGCTCGTGGAGAAGGCGGAGTGGATTCCCGAATTCGGGATTTCCTACCACATGGGTGTGGACGGCATTTCGATGCTGTTCGTCATCCTCTCCACCTTCCTGATGCCGCTCTGCATCCTCTCCTCCTGGGAAGCGGTGCAGAACCGGGTGAAGGAATACATGATCGCCTTCCTGGTGCTGGAAACCCTCATGGTGGGGATGTTCTGCGCGCTGGATTTCGTCCTCTTCTACATGTTCTTCGAGGGCGTGCTGATCCCGATGTTCCTGATCATCGGTGTCTGGGGCGGTGCCCGGCGCGTCTATGCGGCGTTCAAGTTCTTCCTCTACACGCTGCTCGGCTCGGTCCTGATGCTGCTGGCCATCCTGGCCATGTACTTCGTGGCCGGCACGACGGACATCCCGACGATCACGGCGACGCACTTCCCGCGCAACATGCAGCTCTGGCTGTGGCTGGCCTTCTTCGCCTCCTTCGCGGTGAAGGTGCCGATGTGGCCGGTGCACACCTGGCTCCCGGATGCGCACGTCGAGGCACCGACCGCCGGGTCGGTCATTCTGGCCGGCGTGCTGCTGAAGATGGGCGGCTACGGCTTCCTGCGCTTCAACATCCCGATGCTGCCGGAAGCGACCGAGTATTTCGCCCCGATGGTCTACGCCCTGTCGATCGTCGCGGTGATCTACACCTCCCTCGTCGCCCTGGCGCAGGAGGACATGAAGAAGCTGATCGCCTACTCGTCCGTCGCCCACATGGGCTTCGTCACCATCGGCATGTTCGCGCTGAACCAGCAGGGCATCGAGGGCTCGATCTTCACGATGCTGTCGCACGGCATCGTCTCGGGCGCGCTCTTCCTCTGTGTCGGCGTGGTCTATGACCGGCTGCACACCCGCGAGATCGCCCGCTACGGCGGTCTGGTGAAGAACATGCCCAAATACGCGGTGGTGTTCCTGTTCATGACCATGGCTTCGGTCGGCCTGCCGGGCACCTCCGGCTTCGTGGGCGAGTTCCTGGTCCTGCTCGGCGCCTTCCGCGACAACACCTGGGTCGCTCTCCTGGCCGCCACCGGCCTGATCCTGGGCCCGGCCTACGCGCTGTGGCTGTTCCGCCGCGTCGTGTATGGCAAGCTGGTCAAGGCGGATGTCCGTGCGATGTTCGACCTGAACACCCGCGAGGTCGCCATCTTCCTGCCGCTGATCGCCGTGGTGCTGTGGATGGGCATCTATCCGAACAGCTTCCTGAACATCACGTCGGCGTCCGTCGGCCAACTGATCCAGACCTACCAGACCAAGCTGGCCGCCGCTCAGGGCGGGGCCGACGTCTCCGTCGCCGCGCGCTAGAGGTTCCGACATGACCGCTGTGTTTCCCGACATCTGGCCGGCCCTGCCGGAAATCTTCCTCGCCTGCGCCGGCATGGCCCTGCTGCTGATCGGCGTGTTCCGCGGCGACGGCTTCACGCGCCCCATCGGCTACATGACGATGGTGGCGCTGCTGCTGGCCGCCATCCTGACCATGGGCTACGGCACGGGCCGGGTCGTCACCTTCAACGGCCTCTTCGTGATGGACGCCTTCGGCGTCTTCATGAAGGTGCTGATCCTCGTCGCCGCCTCGCTGTCGGTCCTTCTGGCGCTCGGCTTCAACGAGCGCGAAAAGATGGCCCGGTTCGAGTTCCCAGTGCTGATGCTCTTCGCCACGCTCGGCATGCTGATGATGGTGTCGGCCAACGACCTCATCTCGCTCTATGTCGGGCTTGAGACGCAGAGCCTCGCGCTCTACGTCATCGCGGCCTTCCGCCGCGACAGCGCCAAGTCGTCGGAAGCGGGCCTGAAGTACTTCGTGCTGGGCTCGCTCTCCTCCGGCATGCTGCTGTACGGCGCCTCGATGGTCTACGGCTTCGCCGGTACGACCTCCTTCGACAAGATCGCCGCGCTGTTCGCCGGTGGCGCGCACCCGTCGGTGGGCGTCATCATCGGTCTCGTCTTCGTCGCCGCCGGTCTGGCCTTCAAGATCTCCGCCGTTCCGTTCCACATGTGGACGCCGGACGTCTACGAGGGTGCGCCGACCCCGGTCACGGCCTTCTTTGCCGCCGCTCCGAAGGTCGCCGCCATTGCGCTGTTCACCCGTCTGCTGATCGAGCCGTTCGGTCATCTGGCGCACCAGTGGCAACAGATCATCATCGTCAGCTCGATCCTCTCGATGTCGCTCGGCGCCTTCGCGGCGATCACCCAGAGCAACATCAAGCGGCTGATGGCCTACAGTTCCATCGGCCACGTCGGCTACGCCCTGGTCGGCCTCGCGTCCGGCACTCAGGAAGGCGTGCGCGGCGTGCTGATCTACATGGCGGTGTACATCGTCATGAACATCGGCACCTTCGCGGTCATCCTGTGCATGAAGCAGCAGGGCCGTATGGTCGAGGAGATCAAGGACCTCGCCGGCTTGTCGCGCACCAACCCGCTGCTGGCGGGTGCGATGGCGGTGTTCATGTTCTCCATGGCGGGCATCCCGCCGATGGCCGGCTTCTTCAGCAAGCTGTACGTCTTCCTCGCCGCCATCGAGGCGCAGCTCTACACGCTGGCGGTGATCGGCGTGCTGACCAGCGTCGTGGGCGCCTACTACTACCTGCGCATCATCAAGATCATGTACTTCGATGAGCCGGTGGAGGCGTTCGACAAGATCAATGACGACGGGATGACGGGCATCCTGGTCGCCACCGGTCTCTTCACGCTGCTGTTCTTCGTGGTTCCGGCCCCGATCCTGAACTACGCGGCGTCGGCGGCGGCGTCCCTGTTCGCCGGATGACGGCACGTCATGAAGCGGAGGCGGCGCGTTTGCGTCTGCCTCCGGGCTTCCGGGTGATGGTCTTCGACTCCGTCGGCAGCACGAACGACGAGGCGAAGACCTTCGCGCGTTCGGGTGCCGCCGAGGGCACCATCGTCTGGGCCAAGCGGCAGGAGTCTGGCCGTGGCCGTCGTGGCCGAGCCTGGACCTCGCCGGAAGGCAATCTCTACAGTTCGACCATTCTGCGCCCCTCGCGTCCGCCGGCCGAGGCGGCGCAGATTTCGTTCGTGGCGGCGCTCGCCATCGCGGACACGGCGGCCTCCGTCCTTCCCGATCCGGAAGGGGTCCGCTGCAAATGGCCGAACGACGTGCTGGTGCACGGACGCAAGCTGTCCGGCATCCTGCTCGAGTCGGAAGCCGCCGCCGGGGGAGGGCTCTCCTGGCTGGTGCTCGGAGTCGGCATCAACCTGCGGCACTTTCCCGAAAGCACCGAGTTCGCGGCCACGTCGCTGCTGGCGGAGGGGGCTCCGGCGCTCCAGCCCGGGGCGCTTCTCGAAATCTACGCAGAGCATCTCGCGCGCTGGTACGGGCTGTGGACGGAGCATGGCTTCGGCCCGGTGCGCGAGGCCTGGCTGAGGCGGGCGAGGGGGCTTGGCGAGCCGATCGTCGTCCGCCTGCCGGACCGGACGCTGACCGGAACCTTCGCCGATCTGGACAGCGACGGCGTTCTGTTGCTTGATCGGGAGGACGGGGCGGGGCGCCAGCGCATCGCCGCCGGTGACGTGTTTTTCCCACCCGTGGTGGAGACCTGAAATGCTGCTCGCCATCGACGCCGGAAACACCAACGTGGTGTTCGCGATCTATGAGGGCGACGAACAGCGCGGCCTGTGGCGCACGGCGACCGACAAGAAGCGCACCGCCGACGAATACATGGTGTGGCTGACCCATCTGATGGCGCTGAAGGGGATGCGCCCGGCGGACATCGACAGCACGATCATCGCCAGTGTCGTCCCCGGCGCCACCTTCAATCTGAAGCGCCTGTGCAAGGACCATTTCGGCTGTGAGCCGCTGGTGGTCGGCCAGCCGGGGGTGGATCTCGGCACGCGGGCTCTGGTGGACCGGCCGGACGAGGTCGGCGCGGACCGGCTGGTCAACACCGTGGCCGCGGCGGCCACCTACAAGGCGCCGCTGATCGTCATCGATTTCGGCACCGCCACCACCTTCGATGTGGTGGACGCCGACGGCAACTACCGCGGCGGCGTGATCGCGCCGGGACTGAACCTGTCGCTGGAGGCGCTCCAGATGGCCGCGAGCAAACTGCCGCGCGTGGAGATCCAGCAGCCGGGCCATGTCATCGGCACCAACACCATCGAGTGCATGCAGTCCGGCGTCTTCTGGGGCTATGTGGGTCTCATCGAAGGGCTGGTGAACCGCATCCGTGCGGAGTACGGCGAGCCGATGACGGTCGTTGCGACCGGTGGGCTGGGTGTGCTTTTCGCCAAGGCTACCCATGTAATCGAACACACCGACGGCGAACTCACGCTGCGCGGCCTCCTCCTGATCCACAAGCGCAACACGGCCCAATGACCCAACCCGACTCCGCTCTCCCCGCCCACCCGGTCGAGGGAGACGGCGACTTGTTCGCTCCCGAGGACGACGCGCTCTACTTCCTCCCTCTGGGCGGTTCGGGCGAGATCGGCATGAACCTCAACCTCTACGGCCATCGCGGCAAGTGGTTGATGGTGGATCTCGGCATCTCCTTTGCGGACGACACGATGCCGGGGTTGGACGTCATCATGCCGGACCCCGCCTTTATCGCGGAGCGCAGGCACGACCTGCTGGGCATCGTGCTGACCCACGCGCACGAGGACCACCTGGGGGCCATCCAGTATCTTTGGCCGCAGCTTCGCGTGCCCGTCTACTGCACGCCCTTCACCGCCGCCGTCCTGCGGGCCAAGCTGCATGAGCGCGGGCTGGCCGGGGTGGTGCCGGTTCATGAGGTTGCGCTGGGCAGCACGGTGGAGGTCGGTCCCTTCTCGGTCGAGTATGTGACCGTCACCCATTCGATCCCGGAGCCGAACGCCCTGGCGATCCGCACCGCCGCCGGCATGGTGCTCCACACCGGCGACTGGAAACTCGACCCCGAGCCGCTGGTGGGGGAGGCCGCCGATGAGGGGCGGCTGCGCGCCATCGGAGACGAAGGGGTGTTGGCGCTGATCGGCGACAGCACGAACGCGCTGGTTCCAGGCAGTTCCGGATCGGAAGCGGGGGTGCGCAAGGCCCTGACCGAGCTGATCGGGCAGTATCCGGACGTGCGCATTGCGGTGAGCTGCTTCGCCACCAACGTCGCCCGGCTGGAGAGCATCGCCCACGCCGCCGCGGCGCACGGGCGCCATGTCGCTCTGGTCGGGCGGTCGATGTGGCGGATCAACGAGGCCGCAAGGTCCAACGGCTATCTGGCCGAGGTTCCGGCCTTCCTGACCGAACACGACGCCAACTACGTGCCGCGCGACAAGCTGGTGCTGGTCTGCACCGGCAGCCAGGGGGAGCCGCGCTCCGCGCTTGCCCGCATCGCGTCCGACGATCATCCCCAGGTGTCGCTCCAGCGCGGCGACGTGGTGATCTTCTCCTCGCGCGAGATTCCGGGCAACGAGCGGGCTATCGGCCGCATGCAGAACCTGCTGGTCAGCCAGGGCATCCGCATCGTCACCGCCGACGAGGCGCCCGTCCATGTCTCCGGCCACCCGGCGCAGGACGAACTGGTCCGCATGTATCAGTGGGTGCGCCCGCAGATCGCCGTACCGGTGCATGGCGAGCAGCGCCACCAGATGGAGCACGCCAAGCTCGCCCGCGCCTGCCAGGTTCCCGAAGCGCTGATCCCCGGCAATGGCGATCTGATCCGGCTGGGGCCGGGCGGTCCGGCGCGGGTGGTTGCTCAGGTGCGTTCGGGCCGCATGGCGCTGGATGGCAAGCGTCTGGTGCCGCTCGACACCGGGTTGATGCGGGCGCGCCACCGGATGGTCCACAACGGGGCCGCCGTCGCCACCCTGGTGATGAACGGGAAGGGCGAACTCGTGACCGCTCCGCAGATCGCGGTGATGGGGCTTCTGGACGACTCGGCGGACCGCGACATGCTGCTCGACGTGGTGGACGCCGTGCGCGAGGCGGTGGCCGATCTGCCGAAATCGGGCCGAATGGACGACGAGCAGGTGCGCAACGCCGCCCGCATCGCCGTCCGGCGCTGCTTCAACGCGACCCACGGCAAGAAGCCGGTGACGGAAGTGCATCTGGTCCGTGTATAAGCGTTTCCGACTATCTGCCTTTCGGGAGGACCCATGATCGGGAAGCTGAACCACGTCGCCATCGTCGTGCCGGATCTGCCGGCGGCGACGGCGCTCTACCGCGACACCCTGGGCGCCGCCGTGTCGCAGCCGGTTGACCTGCCGGCGCACGGCGTCACGGTCGTCTTCGTCAACCTGCCCAACACGAAGATCGAACTGCTGCACCCCTTCGGCGACACGTCGCCCATCGCCGCCTTCCTTGAGAAGAATCCGTCCGGCGGCATCCACCACATCTGCTACGAGGTGGACGACATTCTGGCCGCACGCGACCGTCTGAAGGAGCAGGGCGCCCGCGTCCTCGGTGATGGCGAGCCGAAGATCGGCGCCCACGACAAGCCGGTGCTGTTCCTCCACCCGAAGGACTTTTGCGGGACCCTGGTGGAACTGGAACAGGCCTAAAGCGAACGTCCGTTCGCTTTAGATTCATTTCGCTTCATTCGCCAGCGGGCTTCGGCCGCACATGCGGCCGGTACCGCCGTCGCGGTCCAAAGCGGATCGCAATCCGCTTTAAGGGCCGGAAAGCCGGGAGGGTGCGATGGGCTGGGTGACGGGCATCAGCGTCTATGTGGTCGTCTGGTGGGTGGTGCTGTTCGCGGTGCTGCCCTGGGGCGTGCGCACGCCGGCCCAGCCCGAGCCGGGCATGGCGAACAGCGCGCCCGAACGCCCGCGCATTCTCCTGAAATTCGCCGCCACGACCCTGGTCGCGGCGGTCGTGTGGCTGATCATCTACGCCGTGGTCCAGTCGGACCTGATTTCCTTCCGCGAGATGGCCAAGCCGCGCTGATACCCGCAGGAGAGCGCCCGTGAGCCTGACCTATTGCGACGTCGCGCCCGGCCACCCCCATCACGGCCCCTATCACGGCACCGAGTACGGCTTTCCCAGCGGCGACGACCGGGTGCTGTTCGAGCGGTTGGTGCTGGAGATCAACCAGGCGGGCCTGTCCTGGCTGACCATTCTGAGAAAGCGCGACGCCTTCCGGGCCGCCTTCGACGGTTTCGACATCGACCGCGTCGCAGCCTACGGCGAGGCGGAGCGGGACCGGCTGCTCGCCGATGCCGGCATCGTCCGCAACCGGCTGAAGATCGATGCCGCCATCGAGAACGCACGGCGCATCGTGGCCTTGCGCTCCTCGCATGGTTCCTTCGACGGCTGGCTGCGCGCCCATCACCCGTTGGGCAAGGCGGATTGGGTCCGCCTGTTCAAGCGCACCTTCCGCTTCACCGGTGGGGAGATCACCGGGGAGTTCCTGATGAGTCTCGGTTATCTGCCCGGCGCGCATCAGAGGGAATGCTCGGTCTGGGCCGCGGTCGCCGCGGTCGAGCCGCCGTGGATGACCGCGGTTCGCCAGGGGTTTGCAGGCTACGGTGCCTAAACCTTCGGCATACACCAGCCCACGATGCAATCAACTGCCCGATCGATATGCAAAACCCGATGTTTATTGGGCGACGACTTGGCGTAATCAAAAATCCGTCTTGTCATCGCGGTGCGGCGGGTTCAATGTACTTTGTGTGACGAGAGGGGTTCTTCCCTCTTTTCCGACGCCTGGTGGCGATTCCTCCCTAAACTTGGGCCGCGCCGCGACCGCCGCGCGGTCCTTTTTTCGTCCGGTCCCTTTCACGACGTTCGGTGGTGCCGTCGTCCTTCGAGGATGGCGGAGCGTTGTGATTCGGTACAGAATGAATTAACCCTTTATCGGTTATAGCTTCATCCCATTGCGAAGGAAGCGGGCGAGCGTCCGTTCCGACTTTGGATTCAAGCGCGGCGGCGTTCGCAAACATTCTGCGGCCGTCAGCGGGGAGAACGATGTCGAGGCGCCTATGACCGCGGGTGACAACGAGAAGTTCGACCAGTTCGCGGCCATATTGACCACGGAACTGCTCGACCGCACCCGCAAAAGTCTTGAACTGCTCACCCCGGAGGAGCCGCCGTCGGCGAAGCTCCCCTTTGCGCTGACCCCCTCCTTTCAGGAAATGTATGCCGAACTGGTGCGCGTCGGGATTTTCCCGGTGGTGCTCAGCCGCCGCCCGGTGCGGGCCATCGTCGGCGACGTGGACTGGCCTCGGGACGGGCGCGAATACTTGCTCACCGTGCTGGACGACCGCTCCAACGCAATCTTCACCGCCTGGGACTACGCCTGGGACGCGCTGTGGGACGAGCGGAAGATCGGGGCTGACAACGGCTCCTCCGCGCCGCCGAAGAAGAAGGGATTCTTTTCGTCCCTGTTCGGGCGCAAGGAAACGAAGCCCGAAGTGAAGGCCGATGCCGGGGCGGAAGGCGACGTGATGGCCGGCCTCTACACCATGCTGAACGAGCAGGCGGAACGGCGCGGCTACCTGCCGCTGTTCCACGACGACATCAAGGTGCTGAAGGGGCTGGTCCG
The DNA here is from genome assembly GCF_008365375.1 of Roseomonas genomospecies 6. Classification (GTDB taxonomy): domain Bacteria; phylum Pseudomonadota; class Alphaproteobacteria; order Azospirillales; family Azospirillaceae; genus Azospirillum. Next base: position 40,187 of record NZ_QOKW01000017.1, read on the forward strand.
CGTGAAGCCGGCGCGCATCTTCCAGGCATGGAAGGAGATCAAGCAGTACCATCACCAGGAATTCTACCTCTCCGGCCAGGAACAGGCGAAGCCCGGGGTGACCTCCGACTGCCTCCAGAAATGGCACTACAACCTGCCGGACCGGATCGGCGAGTTCCTGGTCCTGAAGGCCGCCGTTGACATGGAGTTCGTCAACAAGCCCTTCATCGGCAAGTACATCCGCCAGTCGGCCCGCACCCAGGAGGAGGCGGAGAAGGGCATGCCCTATCTCGCCACCTACTGGAAATCCATGCATCATTCCGCCGTCGCCCAAAGCTGAAGGCCCGCCATGATCCAGCGTCCCGCCATCCTTCTCGCCGCCCTGCTGGCGTTTCCGGGCGGTGCGGCGGCGCAGCCGGTCGACCTGTCGGCCTGCCGGTTCCTGACCGCTCACCGCCCGGCGGCGGGGGTGGAATACACACCGGGCGTGGACGCGACGGGCAAGCCGGTGGCCCCGGCCGACCTGCCGGGTTCCGCGGGCGCCGCCCCGCCGCTGGAGCGGTTCGACCTTCCCGTGACCGTGGATTTCGCCCGCCGCATGGGCTTTCCGGTGCCCCAGGGCGCGGCGGCGCCGGGCGTCGAGGTCGGCTATCTGACCTGGTACGCCGACCGGCTCTATTTCAACGGCCAGCCCATCGGGGGTCCGAGCGAGGCGGAGTTGTACGCCTATTGCCGCACCGTCCGGTGATGCGCTGCGCCCTATGATGCGCGCCGTGACGATGGACAATCGCGTGGCGGCTTCCTAAAGTCCCTGTCCCCGTTGCGGTCCGGCGAAGGGCCGGACTTATCCCCTCGAAATCGAGAGCAGACCCATGCGGCTGTCCACCTTCTTCCTGCCGACCCTCAAGGAGACCCCGACCGAGGCGCAGATCGTCTCGCACCGCCTGATGCTGCGGGCCGGGATGATCCGCCAGACCAGCGCCGGCATCTACGCCTGGCTGCCGCTGGGCCATCGGGTCCTGAAGAAGATCGAGCAGATCGTCCGCGAGGAGCAGGACGCCGCCGGCGCCCAGGAACTGCTGATGCCGACCATCCAGTCGGCGGAGTTGTGGAAGGAAAGCGGCCGCTACGACGATTACGGCAAGGAGATGCTGCGCATCACCGACCGTCACGACCGCGAGATGCTGTTCGGCCCCACGAACGAGGAGATGATCACCGACATCTTCCGCGCCTTCGTGAAGAGCTACCGCCAGCTTCCGCTGAATCTCTACCACATCCAGTGGAAGTTCCGGGACGAGATCCGCCCCCGTTTCGGCGTGATGCGCGGGCGCGAGTTCCTGATGAAGGACGCCTACAGCTTCGACATCGACCCGGCCAGCGCCAAGCGCTCCTACCAGAAGATGTTCCTGGCCTATCTGCGCACCTTCGCCCGCATGGGGCTGAAGGCGATCCCGATGCGCGCCGACACCGGCCCCATCGGCGGCGACCTGAGCCACGAGTTCATCATCCTGGCCGAGACGGGCGAGAGCGGCGTCTTCTGCCACAAGGACTGGCTGACCCTGGACGTTCTTCAGAACGCGCCGGGCTTCGACGAGGATCTCCAGCCCTTCTTCGACACCTACACCTCGATCTACGCGGCGACCGACGAGAAGCACGAGCCTGGCAACTGCCCGGTTCCGGAGTCGGATCTGGTCTCGGCCCGCGGCATCGAGGTCGGCCACATCTTCAACTTCGGCACCAAATATTCGAAGCCGATGAACGCCGTCGTCGCCGGTCCAGGCGGCGAGCCGGTCCCGGTGGAGATGGGGTCCTACGGCATCGGCGTGTCGCGCCTGATGGGCGCCATCATCGAGGCCAGCCACGACGACAACGGCATCATCTGGCCGGACGCCGTAGCGCCCTTCAACGTCGGCCTCGTCAACCTGAAGGTCGGCGACGCCGAGACCGATCGGGTTTGCCAGGAGCTGTATTACAAGCTGCGCGCCAACGGGCTGGACGTCCTGTACGACGACCGTGACGACCGCCCGGGCGTGAAGTTCGCCGATATGGACCTGATCGGCCTGCCGTGGCAGCTCGTCGTCGGGCCGCGCGGCCTGAAGAACGGCGTGGTCGAGCTGAAGCGCCGCGCCACCGGGGAAAAGCAGGAGCTGTCGGTGGAAAGCGCGCTGGAGAAGCTCTCGGCGTAACACCGTGGGGCAGGGGAGCGGCGCCTTGGAAAGCTCGCCCTTTTCCTGCCACGGTTAAGCACTTATGTTGCGGGGCGGCGGGCTGGTTGCGGTCCGCCGCCTTTGCTTTTGCCGGGCCTCCGTCGCCCGTTCTTCGCCCATCGGGAGCCGCATGATCTTCTCCGCCTTCGAACGCATGGTCGCGATGCGCTATCTGCGGGCGCGCCGCCAGGAAGGGTTCATCTCGGTCATCGCCGGATTCTCGCTGCTGGGCATCGCGCTCGGCGTGGCGACGCTCATCATCGTCATGTCGGTGATGAACGGCTTCCGGGCGGAACTGCTGGGCCGCGTGCTGGGCCTCAACGGCCATCTGAACGTCTACAGCGTCCGCGGCGGCCCCTTGCCGGATTACGACCCGCTGGTGCAGCGGCTCCAGGGCGTGCCCGGCGTCGTCGGCGTCACGCCGACGGTGGAGGGGCAGGCGCTGGTGTCGGTGCGGGGGGTCGCCTCCGGCGCCGTGGTGCGCGGCGTGCGGCCGGAGGATTTCCGGGTGCGGCCGACCCTGTCCCGCAACATCGTGCGCGGCACGGCGGAGGCCTTCGGCGAGGACAACATTGCCATCGGCATCCGAATGGCGCAGCGGCTTGGGCTGGTGGTCGGCGACCAGCTCACCCTGATCGCGCCGCAGGGCAACGTGACGGCGTTCGGCACCGTGCCGCGGATGCGCAGCTTCACCATCGGCGCCGTGTTCGACGTCGGCATGTTCGAATACGACAACAGCTTCATCTTCCTGCCCTTGCCGGAGGCCCAGGCCTTCTTCCGCACCGGCGACGCGGTGACCTCGCTGGAGGTCTTCGTCGATGACCCGACCCAGATCCGCGCGGCGCGCGACGCCATCCAGGCGGCGGTGGCCGGGGTGGGGCGGGTGGTGGACTGGCAGCAGTCGAACGCCAGCTTCTTCACCGCGCTCCAGGTCGAACGCAACGTGATGTTCCTGATCCTGTCGCTCATCATCACCGTGGCGGCCTTCAACATCATCTCCAGCCTCATCATGCTGGTGAAGGACAAGGGTCGGGACATCGCCATCCTGCGCACCATGGGCGCCACCCGCGGCATGATCATGCGCATCTTCTTCCTGTCCGGCGCCTCCGTGGGGGTGGCGGGAACCCTGTTGGGGCTGCTGCTGGGCGTGTCCTTCGCCCTGAACATCGAGACGATCCGCCAGGGCATCCAGGCGCTGACCGGGACGAACCTGTTCAACGCCGAGATCTATTTCCTGTCGCAACTGCCGGCGAAGATCGACTGGTCGGAGGTGATCCAGGTCACCTTCATGGCGCTGGGCCTGTCCTTCGCCGCCACCGTCTACCCGTCCTGGCGGGCGGCCCGCCTCGATCCGGTGGAGGCCCTGCGCTATGAGTGACGCGATGCTGGAACTGTCGGGAATCGTCCGCACCTTCGAACAGGCGGGGACGGAGCTTCAGGTGCTGCGCGGGGCGGAGCTGACCGTGCGTGCGGGCGAGCTGGTGGCGCTGGTCGGTCCGTCGGGGGCCGGCAAGTCCACGCTGCTGCACATCGCCGGCCTGCTCGAGCGGCCCACGTCGGGCAGCGTGCGGATCGCCGGGACCGACGTGTCCGTGCTGGACGACGGCAAGCGGACGGAGGTGCGCCGCCGCTCCATCGGCTTCGTCTACCAGTTCCACCATCTGCTGCCGGAATTCTCCGCGCTGGAGAACATCGTGCTGCCGCAGATGATCAACGGCGTTTCAAAGCGCACCGCCAGCGAACGCGCGTTGGAGCTTCTGCGCATGGTCGGGCTGGAGCCGCGCGCCGGCCACCGTCCCGCCCGGCTGTCCGGCGGCGAACAGCAGCGCGTCGCCATCGCCCGCGCGCTCGCCAACGGGCCGGGGCTGCTGATCGCCGACGAGCCGACGGGCAATCTGGACCCGCACACGGCGGACGGCGTGTTCGCCATGCTGACCGCCATCGTGCGGCAGGCCCGCGTCGGCGCGCTGATCGCCACCCACAATCTGGAACTGGCGCAGCGCATGGACCGCGTGCTGGAAATGCGCGACGGGCTGCTGGTGGAGCACGCACCCAACCCGGCATAGGCGGCAGGAAATCCGTGCACCCTGCCGTTGTCAGATCCGGTGCCGCACCCCACACTCCAGCACAGGCTTGGGTTCGGAACCAATCGGGAGGCTGAGGGATGGATCAGAAGATCATCGACCTGTACGACGAGTACACGCACAGACCGCTGCCGCGCCGGGTCTTCCTGGAACGGCTGGCGATTCTGGCCGGCAGCGCGGCGGCCATTCCCGCCATCCTCTCCCAGATCGAGCCGAACTACGCCTTCGCGGCCGCCGTCCCGGAGGACGACAAGCGCATCGCCACGGAGCGCGTCACCTACCAGGGGGCGACCGGCGACGTCCAGGCCTACCGGGCGCGCCCGAAGCTGGCGGAGCAGGCGCCGTCGGTCGTGGTCATCCATGAAAACCGCGGTCTGAACCCGCACATCGAGGACGTGACCCGGCGGCTGGCCGCGGCCGGATTCGTCGCCATGGCGCCGGACCTGCTGTCCCCGCTGGGCGGCACCCCGCAGGACCCTGACCGCGCCCGCGAGATGATCGGCCAGCTCGACGCCGACAAGACGGTGAACAACCTGATCGCGGCGATGAGCGACCTCATGGCTTACCGCTATTCCAACGCCAAGGTGGGGGCGATCGGCTTCTGCTGGGGCGGCGGCATGACCAATCGGCTGGCCATCAAGGCACCGGACCTGCGGGCGGGCGTCGTCTTCTACGGCCCGTCGCCCGACCCGGCGCTGGTCACCACCATCAAGGCGCCGCTCCAGCTTCACTATGCCGGGCTCGACAAGAACGTGAACGCCAAGGTCCCCGCCTACGAGGGCGCTCTGAAGCAGGCGGGCAAGTCCTATGAGCTGTTCATGTACGAGGACGTCAACCACGCCTTCCACAACGACACGTCGGCGGAGCGCTACAACAAGGAGGCGGCGGATCTCGCCTGGAACCGCTCGGTGGAGTTCCTGAAGAAGAACCTGACCTGATCCGTCAAGGTTGAGTGGTGGCGGGCCGTGGGGAAGGCAGCTTCAGCACGGCCACCGCCAGCCCGGCGAGGACCAGCAGCGCGCCGGCCAGCTTCAGCGGCGTGAAGCTCTCTCCCAGGAACAGCGCGCTGGAACTCATGCCGAAGACCGGCACCAGCAGGGAAAAGGGCGCCACGAGGCTGGCCGGATGGTGGCGCAGCAGGAAGCCCCAGGCGGCAAAGCCGAACAGGGTCGCGCCGAAGGCGATGTAGGCCGCCGCCCCGATGCCCAGCGGCGTCAGGTGCGTCAGCGCGTGCCACACCCGGTCCGGCCCCTCCAGCCCCAGCGACAGCAGGAGCAGCGGGATCGGCGGGACCGCGCTGACCCACAGCATCATGCGGAACAGGTCCGGCGCCTTGGCCTGCTTCATCAGCAGGTTCGACACGCCCCAGGCAGCGGCGGCGGCGATCACCAGCCCCAGCCCGAGCAGCGAGTCGCCCGCCGGCATTTCCAAGGCGATCAGGCCGATGCCGGAGAAGGCCACGGCCATGCCGAGAATCTGCTTCGGGCCGGGCCGTTCGCCCAGCACCACCGCGGCGAACAGGGCGGTGAAAAAGGCCTGCGATTGCAGCACCAGCGACGACAGCCCCGCCGGCATGCCGATGTCCATGCCGACGAACAGCAGCGAGAACTTCACCACCCCCAGCACCAACCCGATGCCCAGGATGAAACGCCAGGGCACCGGCGGGCCGCCGCGCAGACCCAGCACCAGGAGCGGCAAGGCTGCCAGAGCGAAGCGCAGGGCGCAGAACAGGATCGGCGGAAAATCCGCGAGGCCGACCTTGATGGCGACGAAGTTGAAGCCCCAGACCGCCGCAACGGCGACGGCAAGAGCGATGTGGGCGGTGCGCATGCGGGAAGGCTAGTGGCGCATCCTGCCGCGGTCAACGCGGCACCCCCTGCGCCGCGCGCGGATCAGATCCCCGGACGCCCGCTCAACTGTCCGTGTGGAGGATGCGGCACTCGTCCAGCGCGTTCAGCGCCCAGGAGGAGCCGCCCAGATTCACGTCACCGATGGCCGACCCGCCGCCTTCCCGTTGCAGGGTCACAGCCCGGGACCGCATGAAGGGTTCGAACAGATCCTCGTATTTCGGCAGCTCGACCGGCACCACGACGCCGCCGTCCGGAAGGGGGCTGGCCTCCAGCGCCATGGTCTCGCCGTCCGGGAAGATGGCGGTCAGGCGGCTTTCCGTGCCCTTGGCCTGGGCCTGCGGATCGGCGTTCACCAGCATGGCGGCGCTCTTCGCCGTCGCCCGGAAGGAGAGGGGGGAGGAGTCGTCCGCCCGCGTGGCGTAGCAATAGGCCGAGCCGGTCCTGGTCGCCGGATGAGCCCGCACGACCCAGCCCTTGTTCTGCGCGACGACACGCCCCGGCGCGTCGGACAGGGGGGATGCGGTCTTCCCGGCGAGCGGCGGCTGAACGGGCGTCGCCACCGGGGCGGGGGCGCCGGTGGTCTGGCAGGCCGTCAGAAGCATGGCCGCCAGCACCGCGAGGGCGGCACCGGAGCGGATACGGCGCATGGAATGGGTCATCTCGGATCGTGGCTCTGCCTCTTTGGATAGCACGAACACGCATGACCGGGGAATCTTCCCTTACCCCATGGCCGTGTCCGCGCTTGGTCGCTTGCAGTGCCGGGCGGGATGCGCGACGACTAGGGGAGATTTCCCCGAACGCCGGAACCGGTGACCAATCCCGCCATGCCCAACGCCGACTTCATCCACCTGCGCGTCCATTCCGCCTATTCCCTGTCCGAGGGCGCCATCAAGGTGAAGGAGCTGGTCAAGCTCTGCCAGAAGAAGGGGATGCCGGCGGTCGCCGTGACCGACACCGGCAACCTGTTCGGCGCTCTGGAATTCGCGCTGGCCGCCGCGGATTCGGGCGTGCAGCCGATCATCGGCACCGTGCTTGGCATCACCCGAGTCGGCCCCGCCGCCGGCAAGCCGGGCCTGCCGGGCAAGGCGGCGGCGGTTCCCGACCAGCTCGTCCTGCTCTGCCAGACGGAGGAGGGCTACCGGAACCTGATGAAGCTGGTGTCCAAGGCGTTCCTAGAATCGGACCCCATGGCCGGGCCGCAGATCGCGCTGGACGCGCTGGAAGGCCATTCCGCCGGGCTGATCGCCCTGACCGGCGGCCCCGCCGGATCGGTCGGGCGGCTGCTGGGCGAGGGGCAGAAGGATTTGGCGCTGGAGGTTCTGGAGCGGCTGAAGCGCCTGTTCCCCGGGCGGCTCTACGTCGAGCTTCAGCGCCACCGCGACCATTTCCAGGTGATCGAGGACGCCATCGAGCCGGCGCTGATCGACCTCGCCTACGCCCACGACCTGCCGCTGGTCGCCACCAACGACTGCTATTTCGCGACCGAGGACATGTACGAGGCGCACGACGCGCTTCTCTGCATCGCCGAGGGCGCCTACATCGGCCAGACCGAGCGCCGCCGCCTGACCCCCGACCACCGGTTCAAGTCGGCGGAGGAGATGCGGGAGCTGTTCAAGGACCTGCCGGAAGCGGTGGACAACACGGTCGCCATCGCCAAGCGCTGTTCCTTCCTGCTGAAGCCGATCAAGCCCATCCTGCCGCCCTTCCCCTGCGAGGGCGGCCGCGACGAGGGTGAGGAATTGCGCGCCCAGTCCCGCGAGGGTCTGGAGATGCGGCTGAACAGCGTCGTCTACAACCCCGACATGACGCCGGAGCAGCGCGCGGAGACCCGGAAGAGCTATTTCGAGCGTCTGGAATTCGAGCTGGACGTCATCGTGTCGATGAAGTTCCCCGGCTACTTCCTGATCGTGTCGGACTTCATCAAATGGGCCAAGGCGCACGACATCCCGGTGGGGCCGGGTCGCGGTTCGGGCGCGGGATCGGTGGTCGCCTGGGCGCTGACCATCACCGACCTGGACCCGCTGCGCTTCGGCCTGCTGTTCGAGCGGTTCCTGAATCCCGAGCGCGTGTCGATGCCCGACTTCGACGTGGACTTCTGCCAGGACCGCCGCGAGGAGGTGATCCGCTACGTCCAGGACAAGTACGGCTACGACCGCGTCGCCCAGATCATCACCTTCGGTAAGCTCCAGGCGCGCGCCGTGCTGCGCGACGTCGGGCGCGTGCTCCAGATGCCCTATGGGCAGGTGGACAAGATCTGCAAGATGGTGCCGAACAACCCGGCCAACCCGGTGACGCTCCAGCAGGCGCTGGACAGCGAGGAGATGCTACGCCAGGCCCGCGACGGGGACGAGACGGTGGCGCGCCTCGTCAACATCGCGCTGAAGCTGGAAGGTCTGTACCGCCACGCCTCGACCCACGCCGCGGGCGTGGTGATCGGCGACCGCCCGCTGCACGATCTGGTGCCGCTGTACCGCGATCCGCGCTCCGACATGCCGGTCACCCAGTTCAACATGAAGTTCGTGGAGCAGGCCGGGCTGGTGAAGTTCGACTTCCTGGGCCTGAAGACGCTCACCGTCCTCAAGACCGCGGTGGACCTGATCGAGGACAAGCCGGACCTGACCACGGTCACGCTGGACGACCCCCGAAGCTACGAAATCCTGGGCCGCGCCGAATCGACCGGCGTGTTCCAGTTGGAAAGTTCGGGCATGCGCGACGTGCTGCGCCGGCTGAAGCCGAACCGGCTGGAGGACATCATCGCGCTGGTGTCGCTCTACCGCCCCGGCCCGATGGACAACATCCCCAAATACATCAAGGTGAAGAACGGCGACGAGCCGCCGGACTACATGAACCCGGCCCTGGAACCGATCCTGAAGGAAACCTTCGGGATCATGATCTACCAGGAGCAGGTCATGCAGATCGCCCAGGTGCTGGCCGGCTATTCGCTGGGCGGCGCCGATCTTCTGCGCCGCGCCATGGGCAAGAAGATCAAGGAGGAGATGGACAAGGAGCGCGACAAGTTCGTCGTGGGCGCCAAGGACAAGGGCGTGGACCCCGATCAGGCCAGCATGATCTTCGATCAGGTGGCCAAGTTCGCGGGTTACGGCTTCAACAAGTCGCACGCCGCCGCCTACGCCCTGGTCGCCTATCACACCGCCTATCTGAAGGCGAACCACCCGGTGGAGTTCATGGCGGCGTCGATGACGCTCGACCTCGGCAACACCGACAAGCTGAACGTCTTCCGCCAGGAGCTGGTGCGGCTGAAGATCAAGCTGCTGACTCCAGACATCAACAAATCCGATTCGATCTTCGGGGTGGAGGCGCTGCCCGACGGCACCAAGGCCGTGCGCTACGCGCTGGCCGCCGTGAAGGGTGTGGGCCTGCCCGCCATGAAGGCGGTGGTGGAGGAGCGGCGCAAGAATGGTCCCTACAAGAGCCTGTTCGACTTCGCGCGGCGCCTCGACCTGAAGACCATCAACAAGCGCCAGTTGGAGAACCTGACCTGCGCCGGGGCCTTCGACGGGATCAACCCGAACCGCGCCCAGGTTCACGCGGCGCTGGAGACGCTGATCCGCTACGCCCAGGCCGAGGCGGCGGAGCGCGACAGCGGAATCGGCAACCTGTTCGGCGGCGCCGGGGGTGGTCTGAAGGAGCCGGACCTGCCCAAGGTGAAGGATTGGGAACCGCTGGAGAAACTGAAGCACGAGTTCGGCGCCATCGGCTTCTACCTGTCCGCCCACCCGCTGGACGCCTTCGCCGGTCCGCTGGCCCGCATGAAGGTGGTGCGCTCGGCGGATCTGGCCGGGGCGGTGACCGGCGGCGGCTCGACCCGGCGCAGCGTCGCCGGCATCGTGGTCAGCCGGAAGGAGAAGACCGCGAAGTCTGGCAACCGCTTCGCCTTCGTGGAGCTGTCCGACAGCAGCGGCGGCTACGAGGTGACCGTCTTCTCGGAAGTGCTGGCGACCAACCGCGACCTGCTGGAAGCCGGGCGCCCGGTTCTGATGACCGTCGATGTCCAGATGAACGGCGAGGACATCCGCCTGACCTGTCAGGAGGTGAAGCCGCTGGAGGACGCCGTCGCCCAGGTCTCGGACGGCCTGAAGGTGGTGGTGCGCGACGACGCGCCGGTGGAGAGCATCCGCGGCATGCTGGAGCGGCTGGCGCGAGGGAAGGGCAAGATCCACCTGCTGGTCGAGATCGACCCGCTGAAGGAGGTGGAGATCCAGCTTCCCGGCTCCTTCAACATCACCAACCAGAGCCGCGCCGCACTGAAGGCCGTGCCGGGCGTGGTGGAGGTGGTGGAACTGTAAGGACCACACCTTTCAAGACGAAGCGGTGCGCGCCGCACCGAATTCTGCCCCAACCAATTGCCAAACCGGTGTTGCCAAAGCGGTTGCGGCGGGCTATGTAAGCGCCGTCGTCAAAACCTCACGCGGGCTGGCGGTCCCTCGGCTTTACCCCGATGGCCCGATCCGGTGTCCTGTCAAACGGACAGTGCCCGCGGCGGAGCAACCGGAAAAGGACTTTTCCAAATGGCTATTCCGTCTTTCACCATGCGCCAGCTGCTCGAAGCCGGCGTCCACTTCGGTCACCACACCCGCCGTTGGAACCCGAAGATGGGTCCGTACATCTTCGGCGTGCGCAACGGCGTGCACATCATCGACCTGGAGCAGACCGTTCCGGCGCTGCACCGCGCCCTGCAGGCGGTCCGTGACGTCGTCGCCGGCGGCGGCCGCGTCCTGTTCGTCGGCACCAAGCGCCAGGCCCAGGAGAAGGTGGCCGAGGCCGCGTCGAAGTGCGGCCAGTATTACGTCAACCACCGCTGGCTCGGCGGCATGCTGACCAACTGGAAGACCATCTCCCAGTCGATCAAGCGCCTGCGCGAGATGGAAGAGCGTCTGGGCGGCGACACCTCGGGCCTGACCAAGCGCGAAATCCTGGAGCTGACCCGCGAGCGCGACAAGCTGGAGCGTGCGCTGGGCGGCATCAAGGAGATGGGCGGCCTGCCGGACGTCCTCTTCATCATCGACACCAACAAGGAGTCGATCGCGGTCAAGGAAGCCAACAAGCTGGGCATTCCGGTCATCGCGGTGATCGACAGCAACTCCGATCCGGACGGCGTGGCCTTCCCGATCCCGGGCAACGACGACGCCCTGCGCGCCATCGACCTGTACTGCGAGCTGGTGAACGGCGCCGTGCTCGACGGTCTGCAGGCCGAGATGAGCGCCGCCGGCATCGACGTGGGCTCCTCCGAGGAGGCTCCGGCCGAGCAACTGCCGGAAGAGGAAGAGGCCGCCCCGGCTGAACAAGCCCAGGCCTGATCCCGGTGATACGGGGCAGCCGGGCCTTATGACCTACGGCCCGGCTGCCTTTTTTATGAGTTGTTTGGATCAACCCGATCCGCTTGGATCTGTTCGGAAGGAAGAGGGCGATACCATGGCCGAGATTACCGCCGCGCTCGTCAAGGAACTGCGCGAGAAGACCGGCGCGGGCATGATGGACTGCAAGAAGGCGCTGGCCGAGACCCAGGGCGACCTCGAGGGCGCCGTTGACTGGCTGCGCAAGAAGGGCCTCGCCGCCGCCGCCAAGAAGTCGGGCCGCGTCGCCGCCGAGGGCCTGGTCGCCGTCGCCACCGCCGGCACCGCGGGCGCCGTCGTCGAGGTGAACGCCGAGACCGACTTCGTCGCGCGCAACGACAAGTTCCAGGCCTTCGCCCTGAAGTCCGCCGAACTGACCCTGTCCGGTTCGGGCGATGTCGAGGGTCTGAAGGCCACCGCCTATCCGGACGCCGGCCGCACGGTGCAGGAAGAGCTGACCAACCTGATCGCCACCATCGGCGAGAACATGAACATCCGCCGTTCGGCCAAGCTGTCGGTCCCGGCGGGCGTCGTCGTGTCCTATGTCCACTCGGCCATCGCGCCGGGCCTCGGCAAGATCGGCGTTCTGGTCGCCCTGGAGTCCACCGGCGACGCCGCCAAGCTGAACGATCTGGGCAAGCAGATCGCCATGCACATCGCCGCCGCCCGTCCGGACGCGCTGGACATCGCCGACGTCGACACCTCGGCGCTGGAGCGTGAGCGCAACGTGCTCGCCGAGCAGGCCCGCGCGTCGGGCAAGCCGGAGAACATCGTCGAGAAGATGCTCGAAGGCCGCATCCGCAAGTACTACGAGGAAGTGGTGCTGCTGGAGCAAACCTACGTGATCGACGGCGAGACGAAGGTCCGCAAGGTGGTGGAGAACGCCGCCAAGGACATCGGCGCCCCGGTCAAGGTGACGGGCTTCGTCCGCTTCGCGCTCGGCGAAGGCATCGAGAAGGCGGAGAGCGATTTCGCCGCCGAAGTCGCCGCCGCCGCCGGCCAGAAGTAAGGAACCGGCGACCCGCCGCACGCACTCTTCACACCAACCGGGAGAAAGCCCCCCATGGCCCAGACCACCGGGACCACCGAGCCGGCTGACGGCATCCGCTTCAAACGAGTCCTTCTGAAGGTGTCGGGCGAGGCGTTGATGGGTCAGCGCGACTACGGCCTCGATCCGGAGGTGGTCAACCGCGTCGCCAACGAGGTGAAGGCGGTGATCGAACTGGGCGTCCAGGTCAGCCTGGTCATCGGCGGGGGCAACATCTTCCGCGGCGTGAAGGGTGCGGCGAGCGGCATGGAGCGCGCCTCGGCCGACTACATCGGCATGCTCGCCACCGTGATGAACGCCCTGTCGATGCAGAGCGCTTTGGAACGGATGGGCGTGGTGACCCGCGTGCAGTCGGCCATTCCGATGTCGTCGGTGTGCGAGCCCTACATCCGGCGCCGGGCCATCCGGCACATGGAAAAGGGCCGCGTGGTGATCTTCGCCGCCGGCACCGGAAACCCCTTCTTCACCACCGATACGGCCGCCGCGCTGCGCGCATCGGAAATGGGCTGCGATGCCCTGCTGAAGGGCACGCAGGTGGACGGCGTCTACACCGCCGACCCGAAGAAGGTGAAGGACGCGGAACGCTACGACCGTCTCGGCTATCTGGAGGTTCTGGCCAAGGATCTCCAGGTGATGGACGCGTCCGCAATCTCCTTGGCGCGCGAGAGCCACATCCCCATACTCGTGTTCTCGATCCACACGCCCGGCGCCTTCGCCGAGGTGATGCAGGGCCGGGGCAAGTTTACGATCATCAACGAAGAAACGGAGTGAGCCCGTGGCTGCGTCTGATACATCGGCCCTCCAGGCGGATCTCAAGCGCCGCATGGAAGGAGCGCTTGAGGCGTTTCGCAAGGAATTGACCGGTCTGCGCACCGGCCGCGCCTCCGCCAGCCTGCTCGAGCCCGTCACCATCGAGGCTTACGGCGCGAGGATGCACCTCAAGGAGGTTGGCACCGTCAGCGTTCCGGAGCCGCGGCTGATCGTCGTGCAGGTGTGGGATCGCGGCATGGTCAAGGCCGTGGAGAAGGGCATCCGCGATTCGGGTCTCGGCCTGAACCCGCAGACGGAAGGCCAGTCGATCCGCGTGCCGCTGCCCGACCTGACGCAGGAACGCCGCAAGGAACTCGCCAAGGTCGCCCACAAGTACGCCGAGCAGGCCCGCGTCGCCGTGCGCAACGTGCGCCGCGACGGCATGGACGGGCTGAAGAAGGCCGAGAAGGCCGGCGACATCTCCCAGGACGAGCACAAGGGTCTTGGCGAGAAGGTCCAGGCGCTGACCGATCAGTACATCAAGCTGGTCGACGACGCGCTTGCGGCGAAAGAAAAGGACATCATGCAGGTCTGACGGCATGCGCGACGCGGAAGAAAGCCGCCCCCTGCGCCCGCCCGCGCACGTGGCCGTGATCATGGACGGCAACGGGCGCTGGGCCAAGGCCAGAGGGCTGCCCCGCACCGCCGGCCATAAAAAGGGCGTGGACGCCGTCCGCCGGACGGTCGAGGCCGCGGGCGAGCTGGGGATCGGCTATCTGACGATCTTCAGCTTCTCGTCCGAGAATTGGCGTCGGCCGGAGGAGGAGGTGTCCGACCTCATGCAACTCCTGCGCTTCTATCTGCGCAGCGAGATTGCGGACCTCCACCGGAACGGCGTGCGCTTGCGCGTCATCGGCGACCGGTCGCGCCTGTCGAACGACATCACCGCGCTGATCGAAAACGCCGAGGCCCTGACCGGCGACAACCGGAAGCTGACGCTCGTGGTGGCTCTGAGCTACGGCTCACGTCAGGAGATCACGCTGGCGGCGCGGCGTCTGGCCGAAGAGGTGAGGGCGGGCGCGCTCGATCCCGCGGACATCACCGAGGATCGGTTCTCCGAACATCTGTTCACCGCCGACATCCCCGACCCCGACCTGATCGTCCGCACCAGCGGCGAGAAGCGCATCAGCAACTTCCTGCTCTGGCAGGCGGCTTACGCCGAGCTGGTCTTCGTGGACACGCTCTGGCCCGACTTTAGCAAGCGCGACCTGGAGGCGGCGATTGAAGAGTTCCACCGACGGGAACGTCGCTTCGGCGCAACCACCGGCATCCGCTAAATCCGGCGACCTGAAGACGCGCGCCGCTTCGGCGCTCGTCCTGGCGCCGCTCGTGCTCGGCGCCGTCTGGGCCGGCGGGTGGGCCTTTCTCGCCCTGATCGCGCTCGGCGCCGTGGCCTCCGCGGTGGAGTGGGGCAATCTCGTTCCCTGCCGCCGCCGGGGCGTCGCCATTGGGTTATCGGTTGCCGGCGTTCTGCTGGCCCTCGCCGCTCAACTCGCTGCGGGACCTTGGGCGGCGGTTGCCGTCGCCCTTGCGGCCACCGCCGCCGTGGCGCTGGCGTCCGGCGGCCCGGATCGCGGGCTGGCCGGGGGCGGCATCCTCTACATCGTGGCCGGTCTGGCCGGGCTGATGTGGCTGCGCGACGATCCGGAGTCCGGCCTTGCGCTGTTCCTCTTCACCATGCTGGGGGTCTGGGCGACCGACATCGGCGCCTACGCCGCGGGGCGGACCATCGGCGGGCCGAAACTGGCCCCGCGCATCAGCCCGAAGAAGACCTGGGCCGGCCTGATCGGCGGCATGGCATCCTCCGCTCTGGTGGGGTGGGGGGTGGCCTTGGCCGCGGGGGCGCAGAAGCCTCTGCTGGCTCTTGCGGTTGGTGCCATCCTGGCCGTCGTGGCGCAGGCGGGTGACCTCTTCGAATCCGCGGTCAAGCGTCGTTACAACGTGAAGGACAGCGGCCATCTCATTCCTGGTCACGGGGGCATCCTGGACCGCATCGACGGGCTGCTCGCCGCGGCCCCGGTGCTGGCCCTGTTCCACGCGAGCATCGGCACGGCAATCGCATGGTGGTGACGGGGTATGGTTGTGAAGGCTGAAGGGGCGGCGGACGCGCCGCGCCGCGTGACGATTCTCGGTTCGACCGGGTCGGTCGGCACGCAGACGGTCGATCTCGTCGCCCGCGATCCGGAGCGCTTCCCGGTGGAGTCGCTGACCGCCAACCGCAACGTCGCCCTTTTGGCCGAGCAGGCGCGGCAGCTCCGTCCGAAGCTGGCCGTGGTCGCCGACCCCGCCGCCTACGCCGACCTCAAGGAGGCACTGGCCGGCACCGGCGTCGAGGCCGCCGCCGGGCCGCAGGCCGTGGCCGAGGCGGCGGAGCGGCCCGCCGACTGGGTCATGGCCGCCATCGTTGGCGCCGCCGGCCTGGAGCCGACCCTGGCCGCCGTCCGCCGCGGCGCCTGCGTCGCCTTCGCCAACAAGGAGGTGCTGGTCTGCGCCGGCGCCCTGATGATGGAGGAGGTGCGCCGCCACGGCGCCACGCTGCTTCCGGTGGACAGCGAGCATTCCGCCATCTACCAGGTCTTCGATTTCAACCGGCTGGACAGCGTCCGGCGCCTGATCCTGACCGCCTCCGGCGGTCCGTTCCGAACGCGGGACCGCGCCTTCATGGCGGCAGCCACGCGGGAGCAGGCGGTGGCCCATCCGACCTGGGACATGGGCGCCAAGATCTCCATCGACAGCGCGACCATGATGAACAAGGGGCTGGAGATCATCGAGGCGCATTTCCTCTTCGGCGTTCCCGAAGAGAAAATCGACGTGCTGGTCCACCCCCAGTCGGTCGTGCACTCGCTGGTCGAATATGTGGACGGCTCCGTCCTGGCGCAGCTCGGCACGCCGGACATGCGCACGCCCATCGCCTACGCGCTCGGCTGGCCGGCGCGCATCCCCACGCCCGCGGAACGGCTGGACCTCGTGAGGGCCGCAACCCTGACCTTCGAGGCGCCGGACCCCGTGCGTTTCCCGGCCCTGCGGCTGGCCCGGGCCGCCTTGCAAAGCGGGGGGGGCGCTCCTACTATTCTCAGTGCCGCCAACGAGGTGGCCGTGCAGGCGTTTCTCGACCGCCGGATCGGCTTTCTCGACATCGAACGGATCGTCGAGGAGGTTCTGGGGGCGCTGCCGCACCGGCCGCTTCGCGACCTGGAGGAGGTGCGCGGCACCGACTCCGAGGCGCGCCGGGCCGCGGCGGATCGAGTTTCGGCGCTGGGACGCTGAGTCTTTTTCCGGACGGGGGCCGTCGTCGGGCCGCGCCGGAATGCGAAGGATGTGATGGACGTCATGGGCGG
Source organism: Roseomonas genomospecies 6 (assembly GCF_008365375.1). GTDB lineage: Bacteria > Pseudomonadota > Alphaproteobacteria > Azospirillales > Azospirillaceae > Azospirillum. The sequence goes on from NZ_QOKW01000017.1 coordinate 56,857, forward strand.
CTTCGGGACCACGCTTCTCTCTTTTCTGCTGGTCCTCACCGTGCTCGTGTTTGTGCACGAACTCGGTCACTACCTCGTGGCGCGCCGCAACGGCGTGCGCATCGAGGTCTTCTCCATCGGCTTCGGGCCGGAGCTGTTCGGCTGGACCGACCGTTCCGGAACGCGCTGGAAATTCAGCGCCATCCCGCTTGGCGGCTATGTGAAGATGTTCGGCGACGCCGATCCGGCCAGCACGCCCGGCGCCCACACGCAGAGCATGTCCGCGGCGGAGAGGGAGGTGTCCTTCCACCACAAGCGGCTCGGCCAGCGGGCCGCCATCGTGGCGGCGGGACCCATCGCGAATTTCCTCTTCGCCATCGTCGCCCTGACCATCCTCTTCGCCACCGCCGGCCAGTCCTTCACCCCGCCGGACGTCGGCGGCGTGCAGCCGGGCAGTGCTGCGGAGCGCGCCGGGCTTCAGCCGGGCGACCTGATCGTCTCCATCAACGGCAGCGGCATCCAGCGATTCGAGGAAATCCGGCAGATCGTGTCCATGCAGCCAGGCGCGGCGCTGGAGATGGTGGTTCAGCGCGACGGGCGCACGGTCAATCTGACGGCGACTCCGGACGTGCGGGAGGTCACCGACCGACTCGGCAACACCCACCGCATCGGCCAGCTCGGCATCATGCGCGGCGGGGCGGAGACGAAGCGGCACGACCCGTTGACGGCCATGTGGCAGGCGGGCCGTGAGGTCGTCGGCATGATTTCCGGCACTTTCGTGGCGCTTGGCCAGATGGTCGAGGGGTCGCGCGGGACGGAGGAGCTGGGCGGTCCGCTGCGCATCGCCCAGATGTCCGGAGAGGTCGCCCAGTCCGGCTGGTACCCGCTCATCTGGTTCATGACCTTCCTGTCGGTCAACCTCGGCCTCATCAATCTGTTCCCGGTCCCGCTGCTTGACGGTGGACATTTGATGTTTTATGCGCTGGAAGGGCTGCGGGGGCGTCCTCTCGGACCTAGAGCGCAAGAATACGGTTTCCGCATCGGCCTTGCTTTGGTATTAACGCTCATGGTTTTCGCCACGTGGAACGACCTCGTTCAGCTGCGCGTGGTGGATTTCTTTCGGGGGCTGATATCCTGACGGATGCCCCCAAAGCCAGGGAGCGAGCTTTGCGGGTGTCGAGCAGGGTTCTGGCGTTCGGCCTGATGGCCGGTTGCGCCATGACGACGGTTTCTCTTGCCCTTTCCAGCGCGGCCTGGGCCCAGGCCGGTGTGCCGAATTCCGGCGCGCCGAAATCGGCCGCTTTCGGCGATGGAACGCTGGTTGCGCAGATGTTCTCGGGCGGCGCCATCCGGGACATCCGGGTGGAGGGCGTCCAGCGCATCGAGCCGACGACCGTCCGCTCCTATCTTGCGGTCGCGCCCGGCGATCCCTTCGATCCGGACCGGATCGACCAGTCGCTGAAGGCCCTGTTCAACACGGGTCTGTTCGCCGACGTGGTGCTGAAGCGCGACGGCGACGTGCTGGTGGTGCAGGTGGCGGAAAATCCGATCATCAATCGCATCGCCTTCGAGGGGAACCGGCGCATCGAGAAGGAGAATCTGGAGAAGGAAATCCAGCTTCGCCCCCGCGTCGTCTACACCCGCACCCGCGTGCAGAGCGACGTTCAGCGCATTCTGGACATCTATCGGCGCCAGGGCCGCTTCGCCGCGACCGTCGAGCCGAAGATCATCCAGCTCGACCAGAACCGCGTCGATCTGGTGTTCGAGATCAACGAGGGCGTGCGCACCGGCGTGCGCGGCATCACCTTCATCGGGAACGAGAAGTTCTCCGACGGGACGCTGCGCGAGGCGATCCAGACGCGGGAATCCGCCTGGTGGCGCTTCATGACGTCGGACGACAACTACGATCCGGATCGTCTGAACTACGACCGTGACCTGCTGCGCCGCTATTACCTGAAGGAAGGCTACGCCGACTTCCGCGTCGTCTCCGCCGTGGCGGAGCTGACTCCCGACCGCGAAGACTTCGTCATCACCTTCACGGTTGACGAAGGCGAGCGGTACAAGTTCGGCAAGATGGGCATCAATACCACCCTGAAGGCGCTGGACCCCGAGCAGCTCCGCGGTGTGCTGAGCACACGCGAAGGTGACTGGTACAACGCCCAGGAGGTGGAGAACACCATCACCAAGCTGACCAACGCGGTCGGCGACCTGCAATACGCCTTCGTCGATGTTCGCCCGCGCATTTCGCGCAACCGCGAAAACCAGACCATCGACATCACTTATGACATCGTCGAAGGGCCGCGCGTTTTCGTGGAGCGCATCGACGTGACCGGCAACATCCGCACGCTGGACAAGGTGGTCCGGCGTGAGATGCTGCTGTCCGAAGGCGACCCGTTCAGCACGACCAAGCTGCGCCGCTCCGAGCAGCGCATCAAGGACTTGGGCTATTTCGAGCGCGTCAACATCACCACTGCGGAAGGGTCGGCGCCCGATCGCACCGTGATGAATGTGGAGGTGACGGAGCAGTCCACCGGTGAAATCTCCATCGGTGCCGGCTATTCGACGTCCGACGGTCCGCTGGCCGACTTCTCGATCCGCGAGCGCAACCTGCTCGGCCGCGGCCAGGACCTGCGCTTTGGCGCCACCGTGTCGGGCAGCCGCCAGGAGTACGACGTCTCCTTCACGGAGCCCTACTTCCTGGACCGCGACCTGTCCGCCGGCTTCGACCTGTTCCGCATCACCCGCGATTACCAGGACGAAAGCTCCTTCGACGAGAAGAGCACCGGTCTGGCGCTCCGGATGGGCTACCCGCTGACCGAGAACCTCCGCCAGCGCGTCTATTACCAGCTCCAGAACACCGACATCACCAGCGTGCCCGCCAGCGCGTCCCGCTACATCCAGGAGCAGAAGGGCGCGCGCCTGACCTCGCTGATCGGGCAGGAGCTGACCTACGACCGCCGCAACAGCCGCCTCAGCCCGACCGAAGGCTATTACATTCGGTTGACGAACGATCTCGCGGGCCTGGGTGGCGACGCGCGCTTCCTGCGCAACCGTCTCGGCGCCGGCTATTACCTGCCGCTGTTCGACGAGAATTGGGTCGTCAGCGCCACCGGCGAGGTCGGCTACATCGTCGGTATCGGTGACGACGGCATCGCTCTGTCCGATCGCTTCTTCCTGGGTGGCGACACGCTGCGCGGCTTCAACACGGCCGGCATCGGTCCGCGCGATCTGCGCACCGGCGACGCCCTGGGCGGCACCCGCTATTACCGCGGTTCGGTCGAGATGAGCTTCCCCGTCGGTCTGCCCGAGGAATTCGGGCTGAAGGGCCACGCCTTCACCGACGTCGGCACTCTGGGCAAGGTCGACATCAACGATCCTCTTGTCCCCGACGACGAATCGGTCCGCCTGTCGGTCGGCACCGGCTTGTCCTGGCGGTCGCCCTTCGGGCCGATCCGCCTTGACTTTGCGGTCCCGATTATCAAGGAAGATTACGACAAGAAAGAGATCTTCCGTTTCAGCTTTGGAACCAGGTTCTAACATGCAGTTCAGCAAGCTCAGGGCGCTGGTCGCCGCCGGTGCGGTGTTGGCGGGGGTCGCGATGGCGACCCCGTCGATCGCGCAGGACAAGCCGTCCGACGCTCTCAAGGCGCCGGTCATCGCCGTGGTCGACGTCCAGAAGATCATGCAGGAATCGAACGCCTCCAAGGGCGTGTCGAAGTCCTTCGAGTCGCTGCGCGAGACCTACCAGAAGGAAATCGCGTCGCTTGAGGACAAGCTGCGCAAGTCCGAGGAGGAACTGCGCAAGCAGCAGACCGTGCTGGCTCCGGACGTCCTGGCGAACAAGCGCCGCGACTTCGAGAAGCAGGTCGGCGAGGTCCAGAAGACGGTCCAGAGCCGCAAGCGCGCCCTGGAAACCGCGCTGAACGATGCCATGGCGGTCGTCCACAAGAACATGGTGGAAATCGTGGCCGACGTCGCGCGTGAGCGCGGGGCGAATCTGGTCCTGGCCCGGCAGCAGTTCGTTCTGGTCGACACCCACCTCGACGTCACCGACGTGGTGCTGGAGCGGGTGAACAAGAAGCTGCCGCAGGTCGCGCTGACCGTTCCCAAGCAGTAACGCACACAGGACGGGTGCCGCCACGTCTCCTTCGGGATGGCGCGGCGGTTCCCTCCGTGCGCAGCAGCCTGGCGGCGTCGGGATTGCCAAATCCCCGGAAATGGGGCACAAGGGGGCTTCGCCCTGCGTCGCGTGCGGCGCGGCGCGGGGCGTTTTCCCTGGACTTTGAAAGGCGGGCGGCCGGACTATGGATGTGACGGCGGACAACAAGAAGATGGCCGACATCGACATCACGCGGATCATGGAAATGATCCCGCATCGCTATCCGATCCTGATGATCGACAAGGTGATCGACATCACGCTGGGCGAGAGCGCCACCGGCGTCAAGAACGTCACCATCAACGAGCCGTACTTCCAGGGACACTTCCCGTCCCGACCCGTCATGCCGGGCGTCCTCATCATCGAAGCGATGGCCCAAACCTCCGCCGTGCTGGTGGTCGCCACGCTGGGCAAGGAGTCCGAGGGCAAGCTGGTCTATTTCATGACCGTGGACGAGGCGCGTTTCCGCCGTCCGGTCACGCCCGGCGACACCATCCACATCCACGTGAGCAAGCAGCGCCAGCGCGCCAACGTGTGGAAGTTCAAGGGCGAGGCCAAGGTCAACGGTGTTCTGGTCGCCGAAGCCATCTATTCCGCCATGATCCTGGACGAGAAATGAGCGTTTCCATTCACCCGACGGCGGTCGTCGATCCGGCCGCCAAGCTGGGCGAAGACGTTTTCATCGGTCCCTTCAGCGTCGTCGGGCCGGACGTCGAATTGGGCGACCGCGTGCGGCTGACCTCCCATGTGGTGGTCGATGGCCGCACCCGCATCGGCGAAGACACGGTCATCTATCCCTTCGCGTCCATCGGTCATCGCCCGCAGGATCTGAAGTTCAAGGGCGAACCGTCCGAACTCATCATCGGGCGCAACAACCAGATCCGCGAGCATGTCACCATGAGCCCCGGCACCGAGGGCGGGGGCATGGTCACGCGGGTCGGCGACAACGGCCTGTTCATGGTCGGGGTGCACGTTGCCCACGATTGCGTCGTCGGCAACCACGCGGTGCTGGCGAACAACGCCACGCTGGCCGGCCATGTGGAACTGGGCGATTTCGTGACCATCGGAGGCCTGTCGGCGGTCCGCCAGTTCGTCCGCATCGGCTCTCACGCCATGATCGGTGGGATGTCGGGTGTGGAGAAGGACGTGATCCCCTACGGCCTCGTCATGGGTGACCGGGCGCGTCTGGCCGGCCTGAACCTTGTCGGGCTGGAGCGCCGCGGCTTCCAGAAGGACGAGATCCACGCTCTGCGCGCCGCCTACCGTCTGCTGTTCGGCAACGAAGGCACCTTCGCCGAGCGCATGGAGGAGGTGGGCCGCGACATGGGGCAGCAGGCGCTGGTCGCTGACGTGCTGTCCTTCGCACGGACGTCGCGCTCGCTCTGCCAGCCGCGCGAGGGCTGAGGGGCTTTCAAGCACCCTCGTCGTCCTTCATTCTGTTGGTTGGGAGAGCCCTGGCCATGTCGCAGCCTCTTCCCAAGCTCGGCATTCTGGCGGGTGGCGGTACCTTGCCCGCCAGAATCGCCGCCGCTGTGCGCGGCCAGGGGCGCGAGGTCTTCATCGTCGCCTTCGATGGCCAGACCGACCCCGCCACCGTTGAAGGGCTTCCCCATCTGTGGAGTCGTTTCGGCGCGGCGGGAAGCATCATCGCCCGTCTGAAGCAGGAAGGCGTCGGGGAACTGGTCTTCGCCGGCCCGGTGCGCCGGCCCTCCTTCACCGAACTTCTTCCCGACTGGTACACCACGAAATTCCTCGCCAAGGTCGGCACCCGCGCGCTGGGCGACGACGGTTTGTTGCGTTCCGTTGCGCGGGAGTTGGAAGGGGAGGGGTTCCGCGTGGTTGGGCTTCACGAACTTCTTGGGGAGCTTCTGACACAGGCGGGTCCGGTGGGCCGGCTGCGCCCGGATGCGGAGGCGGAGCGCGACATTGCCCGCGCCGTCGAGATCGCCCGTGCGCTGGGGGCGCTGGATGTCGGGCAGGGAGCGGTGGTGCAGCAGGGGATTGTGCTCGCGGTTGAGGCCATCGAGGGCACCGACGCGATGCTGGCGCGCTGCGCTGCCATCGCGCGGCCCGGACCGGGCGGCGTGCTGGTGAAGGTGAAGAAGCCGCAGCAGGACCGCCGCTTGGACCTGCCCACCATGGGGGTGACGACCGTGGAGAACGCTGCCCGCGCCGGCCTGCGCGGCATCGCGGTGGAGGCCGGCGGCAGCCTGCTGGTGGACCGCGCCGCGGTGGCGGAAGCCGCCGACCGGCTGGGCCTGTTCGTGGTCGGCATCGCCGTTCCGTCGGAGACAAGGGTGTGAGCGATCCGCTGATTTTCCTGATTGCCGGGGAGCCGTCCGGCGACGCTCTGGGCGCGCGGCTGATGGCCGCCTGCAAACGGCTGACCGGCGGGCGGGTGCGCTTCGCCGGCATCGGCGGCGAGAAGATGGTCGCGGAAGGGCTGGAAAGCCTTTTCCCGATGGGCGAACTGACTCTGTTCGGCGTGTTCGAGCTGCTGCCCCATCTGCCGAACCTGCTGCGCCGCATCGACCAGACGGTCGCGGAGATCCAGCGGCTGCGGCCCGACGTGGTGGTCGGCATCGATTCGCCGGGATTCACCGTCCGCGTGTCGAAGCGGGTGAAGGCGCAGGCGCCGGACATCCCGCTGGTCCACTACGTGGCGCCCACCGTCTGGGCCTGGAAGCCGAAGCGCGCGGCGAAATACGCGGCCATCTACGATCACCTGCTGGCGATCCTGCCCTTCGAGCCGCCCTATTTCGAGAAGGAAGGGTTGGCCTGCACCTTCGTCGGCCATTCGGTCGTGGAAGGCGGGGCAGGGCACGGCGATGCCGGGCGATTCCGCGCGGCCCACGGCCTGGGGCCGGAAGCGCGCATCGTCGCCGCTCTGCCGGGCAGCCGGAAGGGGGAGGTGTCCCGTCTGCTGCCGGACTTCCGCGCGGCGCTGGAGCGGTTGCTCCCCAGCCATCCGGGGTTGGTCGCCGTGGTCCCGACCGTCGCGACGGTGCGTGACCGCGTGGCGGCGGAGGTGGCGGGCTGGCCCTTGCGCACCATTCTCGTCGAGGGCGACGGACCGAAGTATGACGCCTTCGCGGCGGCGGAGGCCGCGCTGGCGGCGTCCGGAACGGTGGCGCTGGAACTGGCGCTGGCGCGTCTGCCGACGGTGATCGCCTACCGGCTGAATCCGGTGACGGTGGCCTTGTACCGGCGGCTGATCCGGGTCAAATACGTCAATCTCGTCAATCTGATGCTCGACCGCATGCTGGTGCCGGAACTGCTTCAGGAAGACTGCCGGCCCGACCGGCTGGCCTCGGAACTGGGCCGTCTGCTCGACGATCCCGCCGCCCGCGCGGCGCAGGTCGAAGGGGTGGCCGAAGTCGCGCGCTGGCTGGGCCAGGGCGGAACGCCGCCCAGCGAGCGCGCCGCCCGCGTGGTCCTGGGCATCGCCGCCAGAACAAAAGAACCCGCTTGGGAGAAGAGACCATGAGCCAATTCCGCCTGCTGCACACGATGCTCCGGGTCTATGATCTGGAGAAGTCGCTGGACTTCTACACCCGTCTGCTCGGGATGAAGCTGCTGCGCCGCAACGATTATGAAGGCGGGCGCTTCACGCTGGCCTTCGTCGGCTATGGCGACGAGAAGGACACCGCCGTCCTCGAACTGACCCACAACTGGGATCAGGCGCAGCCCTACGACATCGGCACCGCCTACGGCCACATCGCGCTGGGCGTGCCGGACATTTACGCCACCTGCGAGCAGCTCGCCAAGGAAGGCGTGAAGATTCCGCGTCCGCCCGGCCCCATGAAACACGGCACCACCGTGATCGCCTTCATCGAGGACCCGGACGGCTACAAGGTCGAGTTGATCGAGACGAAGTAACGGTCACCGCAGCGTTTTGTAGAAGAGGACGGTGTCATGAAAGGCACCGTCCGCTTCGATCGTGTAGCCAGGAATCTGCCCGGCCCGGTGCCAGCCCGTCGCCTCGTAAAAGGGCTCGCCGCAGTCGCCCTTCAGCGTGTCGAGCACAAGCAGGGTCCGTCCCAGCCCGCGGGAGGTTTCCTCCAGGGCCTCCATCAGCCGCCGGGCCACGCCTCCTCTCCGATGGCGGGTGAACACGAGAAGCTTCTGCACTTCGGCGCGGTGCGCGCCGTTCGGCTTGGTGCAGAGTGACAATTGCACGCTTCCCAAAAGGTCCCCTTCCGGCCCTCGCGCGACCAACAGACGGTGGGCGCCGCCGGGCAGGAGCGCTGCCACCCCATTCCAGAATGCCTGCTTCCAATGGGGTGCCAGGGGAGCGCGATAGCCGACCGAGGCGCCGCTGTTCACCGCGTCCTCCAGAAGAGCTTCCAGGTCCGCGCGCAGGCGGTGGTCATCAAGGGAGGGAACATCGCGTGGCGGCGCCGCGAACCTGGGCGGCGTTGTGGCTCGTGCCCAGGCTGGGACGCTTCCTGGCCGGCTGGCCGGAACTGCGCCTGGACATCGAGGGCGGCAACACCGAACGCGCGTCGGAGGCCGAGGCGGGCTGGGCGGTGATCCGGTATGTGCGCGGCGGTGATCCCGGCCCCGAAGGAGCGCTTCTGTCGGAGGAGACGCTGTTCCCGGTCTGCGCGCCGTCGGTGGTGGAGCGGCTGGCTGGTCCCGACGATCTGTCCCGCTGCACGTTGCTGCATTATCAGGCGTCGCCCGACTGGAGCCTGTGGCGAGCGGCCACCGGAGTTGATCTGGACGGGGCACGCAACTTGAGTTTTTCGGAATCGGTGATGGTCATCCAGGCGGCCATGGCCGGGCAGGGGGTTGCGCTGGGGCGACCGTCGCTGGTGCTGGACGCGCTGGACGCCGGGCGGCTCGTCCATCCCTTCGGGCCGGCTGTGCCCTGCGGCGACCGCTATATGCTGACGGCGCCGGCGGAAGGGAAGGGACGCGGTGTGCTTCGCGCCTTCCGGAATTGGCTGCTGGAAGAGGCCGCCGCGGACCGTACGCGGTTGGCGCGGTTGGGCCTGTCCTCTGGGGACGGTGGTGCTGGCGCCTGACACAAATTCGTGGTTACATCCGCCATCGGATGGATTTGGAGCGGAGACACGCTGCGATGCTGCGCCTTTACGACAATCTCTCTTCCGGAAACGGCTACAAATGCCGGCTGCTTCTGCACAAGCTCGGCATGCCCTATGAGCGGGTGGAACTCGACATCGACCGGGCGGAAACCCGCACCCCGGAGTTCCTGGCCAGGAATCCGAACGGGCGCATTCCGACGCTGCAATTGGAAGACGGCAGCCATCTGCCCGAATCCAACGCGATCCTCTGGTATCTGGCGGAGGGCACACCTTACCTGCCCGACGACCGGGAAGGCCGCGCGCGGGTTCTGCAATGGATGTTCTTCGAGCAGTACAGCCACGAGCCGAACATCGCGACCGTGCGTTTCTGGATCACCCACCATGTGGAGATGACGGAGGAGCGCAAGCTGGGGTTGGTGACCAAGCGCCGGCTCGGCTACGACGCGCTGGGCGTCATGGAGGGGCATTTGGCGGAGCGACGCTTTTTCGTGGGCGAGCGGTTCAGCATCGCCGATATCGCGCTCTACGCCTACACCCATGTCGCGGAAGAGGGCGGGTTCGACCTGTCGGGCTATCCGGCGGTGCGGGCATGGCTGGAGCGCGTGGCGGCGGAAGGGCCGCACATTCCCATCACCCAGGGCTGAAGCGTCAGACCAGCACCACCGCGGCGATCATCGCCACGATCACCGCATAGAAGACGATGCGGCGCAGCCGCCGCGACAGCGGCGGCTTGTTGTCGTTCGCGGCCGGCAGGCCCAGACGGGCCCGCCGCGCCGGAACGATGAACGCGGCCGGGCTGCGGGCGGCCCCGTCGGAGCCACCCGTCCCGATGTGTGCTGTTGGCCGGTTAGCCACGCTCGGCCAGCGGGATGAACGCCCGCTTGGTCTCGCCGGTGTAGAGCTGACGCGGACGGCCGATCTTCTGGACCGGGTCCTCGATCATCTCCCGCCACTGGGAAATCCAGCCGACGGTGCGGGCCACGGCGAACAGCACGGTGAACATGCTGGTCGGGAAGCCCATCGCCTTCAGGATGATGCCCGAGTAGAAGTCCACGTTCGGGTACAGCTTCTTCTCGACGAAATACGGGTCCTCGAGGGCGATCTTCTCCAGCTCCATCGCGATGTCGAGGAGCGGCTCGTCCTTGATGCCCAGCTCGGCCAGCACTTCGTGGCAGGTCTTGCGCATGACCTGGGCGCGCGGGTCGTAGTTCTTGTAGACCCGGTGACCGAAGCCCATCAGGCGGAAGTTGTCGTTCTTGTCCTTGGCGCGGCGGACGATCTCCGGAATGCGATCGACGGAGCCGATCTCCTCCAGCATCTTCAGCACGGCCTCGTTGGCGCCGCCGTGGGCCGGACCCCACAGGGAGGCGATGCCGGCGGCGATGCAGGCGAACGGGTTGGCGCCCGACGAACCGGCCAGACGGACGGTCGAGGTCGAGGCGTTCTGCTCGTGGTCGGCGTGGAGGATGAAGATCTTGTCCATGGCCTTGGACAGGACCGGGTTGACCTTGTACGGCTCGCAGGGCGTGCCGAAGGTCATGTAGAGGAAGTTTTCGGCGTAGGACAGGTCGTTGCGCGGGTACATGAACGGCTGACCGGTCGAGTACTTGTAGGCCATCGCCGCGATGGTCGGGATCTTGGCGATCAGGCGGTGGGCCGCGATCTTGCGCTGCACCGGATCTTCGATGTCGGTCGAGTCGTGGTAGAAGGCCGAGAGGGCGCCGGTCACGCCGCAGAGAACCGCCATCGGGTGCGCGTCGCGGCGGAAACCGCTGTAGAAGCGGGTGAGCTGCTCATGCACCATCGAATGGCGGCGCAGGATGTTCTCGAAGTCTTCCTTCTCGGCGGCGTTCGGCAGGTGGTTGTTGAGGAGGAGGAAGCAGACCTCCGGGAAGGTCGCGTGCTCGGCCAGGTCGTCGATGGCATAACCGCGGTGCAGCAGGACACCCTCGTCACCGTCGATGTAGGTGATCTTGGACTCGCAGCTGCCCGTCGAGGTGAAACCCGGATCGTAGGTGAAACAACCGGTCTCGGCGTAGAGCTTGCGGATGTCGATCACGTCCGGACCGGTGCTGCCGTGCATCACGGGCAGGGTAACCTGCTTGCCGGTCCGGTTGTCGATCAGGGTGAAGGTATCGGCCTTGTCCGCGGTTTGGGTCATCTCGGCACGTCCTTATCTTTAGGGTTGGGGCTTAACGCCCTTTTCGAATGCGCGCAGCATAGTTCTATGACGGGCGGATATCAACGCACGGAAGTTATCCCCGTGCTGCGGCATCCTTCATCCGGGCCAGCGTTTCCGCGCGGCCCAGAAGCTCCGCCACCTCGAAGATCGGCGGCGACACGGTGGAGCCCGTCAGGGCGGCGCGCAGCGGCTGCGCGACCTTGCCCAGCTTCTCCCCGCGCTCCTCGGCGAAGGCGCGCACCAGCGCCTCCAGGGCGGCGGCGGTGAAATCCGCCTCGGCCTCGAACCGGGTGGCGAGATCGGCCAGGACGCCGCGCCCCTTCTCGTCCAACAGCGCGGCGGCCTTCTCGTCCATCGGCAGCGGGCGCGCAGCGAGGTAGAAACGGGCGCTCTGCGCCAGATCGACGACCGTGCGGGCGCGCTGCTTCAGCCCGTTCATGGCGCGCGTCAGAAGGTCGCGCTCCGACTCGGTGAGGGCGCGGCCAAGCTCCGCCTCCAGCTTCGGGGCGGCAAGGCCCACCAGACGGGCGTCGTCGGCCTGCCGCATGTAGTGGGCGTTCAGGTTCTCCAGCTTGGCGAAATCGAAGCGCGAGGGGGAACGCCCGATTCCCTCCAGGTTGAACCACTCCACCGCCTGCTCGGTCGAAATGATCTCGTCGTCGCCGTGCGCCCAGCCCAGGCGCAGCAGGTAGTTGCGGATCGCCTCCGGCAGGTAGCCCATGTCGCGGTAGGCGTCCACGCCCAGGGCGCCGTGGCGCTTCGACAGCTTGGCGCCGTCCGGCCCGTGGATCAGCGGGATGTGGCCGAACTCCGGCAGGTCCCAGCCCATGGCGTTGTAGATCTGGATCTGGCGGAAGGTGTTCGTCAGGTGATCGTCGCCGCGGATGACGTGGGTCACGCCCATGTCGTGGTCGTCCACCACCACCGCCAGCAGATAGGTCGGGGTGCCGTCGGCGCGCAGCAGGATCAGGTCGTCGAGCTGGGCGTTCTGCACCCGCACCTCGCCCTGGACATGGTCCTTCAGCACCGTCTCGCCCTCCTGCGGGGCCTTCAGGCGGACGACCGGCTTCACCCCGGCGGGTGCCTCCGACGGGTCGCGGTCGCGCCAGCGCCCGTCGTAGCGGACCGGTTGGCCTGCGGCCTTCTGGGTGGCGCGCATCTCCTCCAGCTCCTCGGGGCTGGCGTAGCAATAGTAGGCGCGGCCCGCCGCGAGCATCTGCTGGGCCACCTCCGCGTGACGGTCCTTGCGGGCGAACTGGCTCACCGCGTCGCCGTCCCAGTCGAGTCCAAGCCAGGACAGCCCGTCGAGGATGGCATCCACCGCGGCGTCCGTCGAGCGCTGGCGATCGGTGTCCTCGATGCGCAACAGGTACGTGCCGCCGTGGCGACGGGCGTACAGCCAGTTGAACAGCGCGGTGCGGGCGCCGCCGATGTGGAGAAAGCCGGTGGGCGAGGGGGCGAATCGGGTGACGACGGTCATGGGTGGCTCAATTCCGGGTTCGGCGCTGCTACAGTGTTGCGGCTGCAGTGGTGCGACTGCAGTGGTGCGGTGGTGTAACACATTAACGGCGCTGGAGGCATTTGCCTTGCGCGCATAGGCGACAGTATGGCCCACGGGATTGAAGAGGGCATAGCCGGGGGTATGGCGGCGGAGGAGGGGGGCGGGACCGGCCCGCTCCGGCGCGGCCTCGCCCCGCGCCTCATCGCCGCCGTGGCCGGGACAATGGCAGCGGAGCGGGAGCGTTGGGCGCTCTGGTTCCCGGTGGGGACCGGGGCGGGGGTGGCGCTCTATTTCGGTCTGCCGACGGAGCCGCCGGTCTGGCTGGGGCCGGGCGTCGTCGCGGGGGTTCTGGCGCCGCTGTGGCTGGCACGACGGAACCTGGCTCCGGTCGTCGCCCTGCTGGGGTTGTTGAGCGTGGCGCTGGGCTTCGCCGCCGCGCAGCTTCACACCATGGCGGCGGCGGCTCCGATGCTGACGCGGGAACTCGGGCCGGTGGAACTGACCGGGCGGGTGCTGGCGGTCGAGCGGCAGCCCACGGGCGCGCGGTTGATGATCGGGGAACTGGCGGTGGATCGCCTGCCGCCGGAGGGGACACCGGCGCGGGCGCGGCTGCATCTGCCGGCGAAGGTGACGCCGCCCGAGGCCGGGACGGTGGTCCGGCTGCGCGCCATGCTCCACCCTCCGGCCGCCCCGGCGGAGCCGGGCGCTTTCGACCTGCAGCGGCGCGCCTATTTCGAAGGGTTCGGCGCGGTCGGCTTCGTCATCGGCGCTCCCGCCGCGCAGGAGGCGCCGCCCCCCGGCGGCTGGCGCCGCGTGACGGTGGCCTTCGAGCAGGCCCGCGCCGCCATCGCGGAACGGGTGCGCGCCGCCGTGGCCGATCCGGTGGTGGCCAGCGTCACCGCCGCCTTGCTGAACGGCGAGGCGGCAGCCATTCCGGAGCCGATGATGGACGCCTTCCGCGACAGCGGTCTGGCGCATCTCCTGTCCATTTCCGGCCTGCATGTGGGAATCGCCGCGGGGATCGTCTTCTGGGTGGTGCGGGCGCTTCTGGCGCTCAGCCCCTGGATGGCGCTGCGCTGGCCGATCAAGAAGATCGCGGCGCTGTGCGGCATCCTGTCCGCCATCCTCTACACGCTGCTGGTGGGGGCTCCGCTGCCGACGCTGCGGTCGGTTCTGATGACCGGGCTGGTGATGGGAGCGGTGATCGCCGACCGGTCCCCGATCAGCATGCGTCTGGTCGCCTTCGCGGGGATCGTCACCGTCCTCTACGACCCGGAAGGAATGCTGGGACCGAGTTTTCAAATGTCCTTCGCCGCGGTGGTCGCCCTTATCGCGGCCTTCGAGCTGGCAACCCCCTGGGCGGTGCGCCAGCGCCGGGAACTGGGCTGGTTCGGCAGGGGCGCCATGACGCTGGGCGGCATCGCCTTTTCCAGCGTCGTGGCGACGGTCGCGACGACGCCCTATGGGCTCTATCATTTTCAGCAGGTGGCCTTCTACGGCGTGCTGTCCAACATGGTGGCGATCCCCGTCACGTCGGTCTGGATCATGCCCTGCAGCCTGATGTCCTATCTGCTGCTGCCGTTCGGGCTGGAGGGGCCGGCGGTGGTGGCGATGGGCTGGGGTGTATGGCTGGTCGTCGAGACGGCGAAACTGACTGCGGCGCTTCCCGGCGCCACGGCGATCCTGCCGGCCATGCCGGACGCGGCCATCGCGGCGGTCACGCTGGGCGGGTTGTGGCTGGCGATCTGGACGGGGCGCTGGCGCTGGCTGGGGCTGGCCGCGGTGACGGGCGGCCTGCTGGTTCCGGTCTTCGCCCAGCGGCCCGACATTCTGGTGTCGGAGGACGGCACGCTGATGGCCGTGCGCAGCGCGGAGGGCATTCTCAGCCTGTCCGCCGCCAGCGAGGGGCGGGTCGCCGACACCTGGAGGCGTCGCGACGGGATGGAGCGTCCAGGGAATGGGGCGGGGCAGGACGTCTGGCCCCTCGCCGGGGTGAGCCTTGACGGGCGGCTGCGCTGCGACGCGCTGGGATGCCTCTACCGGGTGCAGGGCAGGACCGTCGCCTTGCTGCGCCTGCCGGATGCCTTGCCGGAGGATTGCGCCGTGGCCGATGCGGTGGTGACCGCGGCCCCGTCGCGCGGTTGCCGGGCGGCGCTGGTGATCGACCGCTGGCGCCTGCGTCGGGAGGGGGCGCAGGCGCTGTACCTGTCGGACCGGGGAATCAGGGTGGAGACCGTCCGTGCGCAGCGCGGCGACCGCCCCTGGACCATGGGGGGAGTTGTCGGGGACGGAAAGGCCGGGACGCGCTGAACCGCAACCCGGCGCGTCTCCGATCAGTACTTCCGCACCAGCCCGACCAGACGGCCCTGCACCCGCACGCGGTCGGCGCCGAAGATGCGGGTCTCGTAGGCGGCGTTGGCGGGTTCGAGCGCCACGGTGTTGCCCTTGCGGCGCAGGCGCTTCAGCGTGACCTCCGCGTCGTCCACCAGGGCGACGACGATGGAACCGTTGTCTGCGGCGTCGCAGCGCTGGATGATCACCGTGTCGTGGTCGAGAATGCCGGCCTCCACCATGGAATCGCCAGCCACTTCCAGCGCGTAGTGGTCGCCCATGCCGAGCATGGTCGCCGGGATGTCCACGAAGGCGGAGCTGTCGCGCAGAGCCTCGATGGGCGTGCCGGCGGCGATGCGGCCGTAGAGCGGAAGCTGAACCGTTTCCGAGGCCGGGTTCGCCTCCCGCCCCGCGAAGCTGAAGTCGCCTTTGATGACGTTGGGCTGGAACTTGGCGCGCGGCGGGCGGGCGCGGGCCGTCTCCAACCCTTCCGGCAGGCGCAGCACCTCCAGCGCGCGGGCGCGGTGGGGCAGGCGGCGGATGAAGCCGCGCTCCTCCAGCCCGGTGATGAGACGGTGGATGCCCGACTTGGACTTGAGGTTGAGAGCGTCCTTCATCTCGTCGAAGGAGGGGGACACACCGCCCTGTCCGAGCCGCTCGTGAATGAAAAGCAGCAGTTCATGCTGCTTGCGCGTGAGCATTCGTGCCTCCCGACCGGTTCCGCACTGGATATGGAACAAAAGCAAAACGTTGCTTTATGTTCTAGTTTGGTTCCTGAGGATCGTCAAGCCCTACGGACGAAATCAATCGCAAATCCGCGGACAGCACTCCCAAAGGATTTGCAGAGACGGAAGGGACTACGAAGAAAGAACGCCACCGTTCAGCGGGATCACCGTCACGCGGTCTCCGGCGGCGGCGGCGGGGGCTTGCGGCTCCCGGACGATCAATCCGTCGGCGCGGGCCAGCCGGGACATCATCGCGCTGTCCTGGCGGGGGAACGGGGTGGCGACCGGCAGGCCATCGGCACCGGGCGCCAGCGCGGCCCGCAGGAAATCGGCGCGGTCGTCGTTGGCCCTCAGCGGTGCGCCGAGCCGGGCCGTCACCGTGCCGCTCTCGGCGGGAAGGCCCTGGAGGCGGCGCAGGAGCGGCACCAGGAACAGGACGGCGGTCACGCCGGTGGACACGGGGTTGCCCGGCAGGCCGAGCAGCGGCACGCCGCCCGCCTTGCCGAAGATCAAAGGCTTTCCGGGCTTCATGGCGACGCGGTAGAAATCCAGCGACAGCCCGCCCAGCACGTCGCGCACATGGTCGTGTTCGCCTTGCGAGGCCCCACCGGTGGTCACCAGCAGGTCGCAACCCGCCGCCCCGGCGGCCATGGCGGCGAGATGCTCCGGATCGTCCTTCGCCACGCCCAGATTGTGCGCGATGCCCCCCTGGCTGGCGACCAGGGCGCAGAGGCCGAGCGCGTTGGAACTGACGATCTGGCTCGGCCCAAGGGGATCGCCGGGCAGCGCGATCTCGTCCCCGGTGGCGAGAACGGCGATCCGCGGGCGGCGGTGGACGCGCAGCCAGGGCAGGTTGGCGCAGGCGGCCAGGGCCACGTCGCGCGCGGTGAGCAGCCGCCCCTTGGGCAGAAGCTCGTCCCCGGCGGTGAAGTCCAGCCCGGCGGGGCGGACGAAGCGGCCCGCCGGAACGGCGCGTCCGACGCGAACGCGGTCCCCGGCGTTCTCGCAATCCTCCTGCATCACCACGGCGTCGGCCCCGGCGGGCAGGGGCGCGCCGGTGAAGATGCGCACGGATTCGCCCGTGCCGACCGTTCCGGCGAAGGCGTGGCCGGCGGCGGACTCGCCGATGCGGCGCAAGGTGATGGGCGCGTCCGCCGACGCCTGAGCGACGTCGGCGGCGCGGACGGCCCAGCCGTCCATGGCGGCGGCGGCGAAGGGCGGCTGGGTCAGGCGGGCGACGGCGGGCTCCGCCAGAACGCGGCCCAGCGCGTCGGGCAGCGGCACCGTCTCCGCCGGCAGGGCGATGAAGGCGGCGAGGATGCGGGCGCGGGCGTCCTCGACCGAAATCATCACGCGCTCCCCCACTCGCCGCTCTTGCCGCCGGCCTTGTGGAGCAGCTTGACCTCGGTGATGGTCATGCCGCGGTCGACGGCCTTGCACATGTCGTAGACGGTCAAGGCGGCGACCGACACGGCGGTCAGCGCCTCCATCTCCACGCCGGTCTGGCCCTTCAGCTTGCAGGTGGCGGTGATGTCCACGGCGTTGCGGTCGGGGGCGCAGGTCAGGTCCACCTTGACCGAGGTCAGCATCAGCGGGTGGCAAAGCGGAATAAGGTCCGGGGTGCGCTTGGCCCCCATGATTCCGGCCAGCCGGGCCACCGACAGGACGTCGCCCTTCTTCACGCCGCCCTGCATGATGAGCGCCAGCGTCTCCGGCTGCATGAGGACGGAGCCGCGGGCGGTCGCCGTGCGCTCCGTGTCCGCCTTGCCGGACACGTCCACCATCACCGCGCGGCCTTCGGCGTCGAAATGGGTGAAGCCGCTTTCGGGCCGGTCGGTCATAGGGGTTTCTCCATGAACAGGCTCAGCGGGTCCGGGCCGTAGGGGCCGAACGGGCCTCGGTCGGTGAAGCCCTGCTTGCGGTAGAGCGCGATGGCTTCCTCCTGGTAAACGCCGGTTTCCAGCCGCAGAAGCAACAGTCCCGCGGCGCGGGCCTCCTCCTCGATGCGCTCCAGCAGGCGGCGCCCGATCTGGCCGCCGCGCGCGGTCGGCTGGACGAACATCCGCTTGACCTCGCCATAGCCGCCCTCGGCGTCGATGCGGACGGCCCCGCAGCCGACCACGGTGCCGGACCGCCGCGCGACCAAGAAACGGATGTCCGGCTTCGCCAGCGATTGCAGGTCCAACAGATGGTTGCTCTCCGCCGGGTAGAGGTCGCCCAGATAGCGGTCCAGCTCTTCGATCAGGCGGACCACCTCATCCTGGAGCGGCGTTTCGCAGGCAATGGTCACGTTCGGCACGGCGTCGCTCCTCCCCTATGCTTTTATGTTTGATGTTTCTTATGATTGGTTTCGGGCGAGCAGGGCGCGGGTGGCCGCGGCCACATCCTCGTGCCGCATCAGCGATTCGCCGACCAGGAAGCAGCGCGCCCCGACCGCCGCCATGCGCGACAGGTCCGCCGGGCTGTAGAGGCCGCTCTCGGCGACCAGCATCCGGTCGGCGGGGACATGGGCCGCCAGTTCCTCCGTCGTGGCGATGTCCACCGCCAGGGTCTTGAGGTTCCGGTTGTTGACGCCGAGGAGTGGAGTCTTCAGCGCCAGCGCGCGGTCCAGCTCTTCCCGGTTGTGCACCTCGACCAGAACGTCCAGGCCCCAGGCGATGGCGGCCTCCTCGATCTCCGCGGCCTGCGCGTCGCTCAGCGCGGCCATGATGATGAGGATGCAGTCGGCGCCCAGCGCGCGGGATTCGGCGATCTGGTAGGGATCGACCATGAAATCCTTGCGCAGCACCGGCAGATCCACCGCGGCGCGGGCGGCCAGCAGGTAATCGTCGCAGCCCTGGAAGTAGGGCTCGTCCGTCAGCACCGACAGGCAGGTGGCGCCGCCCTCGCGGTAGGCGCGGGCCAGGGCCGGCGGGTTGAAGTCCGGACGGATCAGGCCCTTTGACGGGCTGGCCTTCTTGATCTCGGCGATCAGGCCGTAGCGGCCCTCGTCCACCGTGCGGCGCAGGGCGCGGATGAAGCCGCGCGCCGGATCGGCGGCGCGGGCGGCGTCCTCCACCGCGGACAGCGGGCGGGCGGACTTGCGGGCTTGGACGAGCGCGCGCTTGTCGTCGCAGATGCGGGTCAGGACGTCGCTCATGGCGCGGCAACCGGTTCGTTGGTGGCAGACGAATTGGTGATGGAAACGAGGCGCTGGAGCACGGCGCGGGCGGCACCGCTGTCGATGGCGCGGCGGGCCTGCTCCACGCCCTCCTTCAGGTCGCCGGCCTTGCCCGCGACGTGCAGGGCGGCGGCGGCGTTCAGCAGAACGATGTCGCGGTAGGCGCCCTGCGCCCCGTCGAACAGCGCGCGGATGGCCTCCGCGTTCATATGGGCGTCGCCGCCCTTCAGATGCTCGGGCCGGGCGCGGAAGATGCCGGCCTGTTCCGGCTCGATCTCGAACACGGTGACCTCGCCGTCCTTCAATTGGGCGACGGTGGTCGGACCGGTGGTGGTGATCTCGTCCAGCCCGTCGGAGCCGTGGACGATCCAGGCGGCCTCCGACCCCAGCCGTTTCAGCACATGGGCCAGCGGCTCCACCCACTGCCGGGCGTAGACGCCCAGAAGCTGGCGCTTGGCGCTGGCCGGGTTGGACAGCGGACCCAGAAGGTTGAAGATGGTGCGGGTGCCAAGCTCCACGCGGGTTGGGCCGACGTTGCGCATGGCCAGATGGTGGCGCGGCGCCATCAGGAAACCGATGCGCGCGTCCCACAGCGCCTTGCGCACCAGCCCCATGTCGCAGTCGAGATTGACGCCCAGCGCCCCCAGCACGTCGGCGGCGCCGGACTTGGACGACATGGCGCGGTTGCCGTGCTTGGCGACCGGAACGCCGCAGGCCGCGATGACGACCGCGGCGGCGGTGGAGATGTTGTAGGTGCCCGACCCGTCGCCGCCGGTGCCGCAGGTGTCGATGGTGCCGTCGGGCGCCTCCACCGGGATCGCCTTGGCGCGCATGACGCGGGCGGCGCCGGTGATCTCGTCCACCGTCTCGCCGCGCACGCGCAGCGCCATCAGGAACCCACCCATCTGCGACGGCGTGGCGTTGCCCGACATGATGATGTCGAAGGCCAGCGAGGCCTCCGCTTCGGTCAGGGCGTTGCCGGCGGCGACCTTGGCGAGGATGGCCTTCATGTCGGTCAGATCGCCGTGCGGCGCGGCGGGCGTGCTCATGCGGCGGTCTCCAGCCGGCGGGTGGTGTTCAGGAAATTCTCCAGGATCTTGTGCCCGTGCTCGCTCTCGATGCTTTCGGGGTGGAACTGCACGCCGTGGATCGGCAGCTCGCGGTGGGACAGCGCCATGATCAGGCCGTCCTCCGTCTCGCCGGTCACCTCCAGGCAGGCGGGCAGGGTGGAGCGCTCGACGATCAGCGAGTGGTAGCGGGTGGCCCGGAACGGGGAGGGCAGTCCCTTCAGGACGCCGCGCCCCTCGTGGAACATGCGGTCCACCTTGCCGTGCATCGGCACCGGGGCGCGCAGCACCGTGCCGCCGAAGGCCTGCCCGATGGCCTGATGGCCCAGGCACACGCCCATCAGCGGAACGCCGGCCGCCGCCGCGGCGTCGATCAGCGGCAGGCAGATGCCCGCCTTGTCCGGGTCGCAGGGGCCGGGCGACAGGACGATGCCGTCGGGGCGGAGCGCCATGGCCTTCTCCACCGTCAGGCTGTCGTTGCGGCGGACGTCCAGTTCGGCGCCCAGTTCGCCCAGGTAATGGACGAGGTTGTAGGTGAAGCTGTCGTAGTTATCGATGAGCAGCAGCATGGGGCGCCCCAGCATCCTTCCGGCCTGTCGTTTCCGGTCTGTCGCCCGGAATACCGTTCCGGCCTTGTTCCAAGGCGGGTACCCTAGCCGTTGAAGCGGTGGATTTCCAGCCCGTCCGAACCCCGAATCGGCAGACGGTCGGCGGCAGACGGTCAGCGGCAGAGGAACTGGGGCGCCGCCGCGGGCTTCTCCAGAATCATTCCCCGCGCGTCGGTCTCCTCGGTGATCTGGCAGCGCCGCACGGTGCGCGGCAGGTCGATCGCCAGCGTGGCCTCGGTCCCGGCGTAGCGGCAGACCAGAAAGACGTTGCTTCGCCGCGCGGCGGGAAAGTCCCATTGCCGGGTTTCCGACCGCCCCCGGCGGAGGCTGCGGTCCGGCTCCAGCGCCGCCGGGCCGGGGGAGGCCATCCGCTCCGCCCGGTCGCCCTCCGCCAGAGTGACGCCGCTGAACGCGTGCTGGTCCTTCGCCGGATAGGGCGACCAGCCGCCGGGCGCCTCCGGCTGGGCCTGGACGGTCAGGCTGGGCGGACAGCGGACCTCGTTGGCGAGGGCCGGGCCGGCGTGGAGGAAGGCCGCTGCGGCGGCGAGAAGCGGCAGGGTGGCGAGGGTGCGGAGCATGGCGGGTCACAGCATAGTCCCAGCCGGCGCACGCCTCCACCCCGCTCCGCTGTTGCAGGGACGGGGCCGGGGTGCCACCCTGCGCGCAAACCGGAAGAAACAGGGTTCGAGATTCCTCCCCATGGCCAAAAAATCGCCGCGCAAGCCCCAGAAGGCGGCGGCACGGAAGCCATCGCAAAAGCCATCCCCATCCACGCCCGGCCGGGCGACGCAGGGGCGCGCCGTCAACCCGATCCTGCTGGCGCTGGCGGGCGTCATGGCCGTCTTCGTCGTGGCGCTCGGCGCGCGCTTCATCATCGGGCGCGACGCGCCTGAGGAGTTCGCCGCCGTGGAACGGGAAGCGCCGGTCATCGCCCCCGCCGTTTCGCCGGTCAAGCCGCCCCTTCCCAAGGCTGCGGAGCCTGCGCCGGAACCCCCGGCGCGCGAGGCCGAACCCGCTCCCGCGCCCGTTCCCGCGCCGACTCCGACTCCGCAGGTGACGGAGGCTCCGGCGCCCGTTCCGGTTCCGGCGCCGCCTCCGCCACCGGCCCTGACGCCGAAGCCGGTCGTGGCGATGCTTCCTCCGCCCGTCGCTCCGCTGGAGCCGCCGAAGGCAGCGCCGGGATCGCCGCTGTGGAAGAAGAACGCGCTGCCCTTCCGCGCCCCGCCGGGCAAGCCCGCCATCGCCATCGTCATCGACGACATGGGAGTGGACCGCAAGCGCTCGAACCGCACGGTGTCGCTGCCGGGACCGCTGACGCTGGCCTGGCTGCCCTACGCCCAGGAACTGCCGGCCCAGGCCCGCGCCGCCCGTGCCGCCGGGCACGAGCTGATGCTGCACCTTCCCATGGAGCCTACGGGCTCCGCCGATCCGGGACCGCAGGCGTTGCGCGTGTCTCTGGACCGGGGGGAAATCCTTCGCCGGACCAAGTCGGCGCTGGACAGTTTCGACGGCTATGTCGGGGTGAACAATCACATGGGCAGCCGCTTCACCGCCGATCATGCGGCCATGGCGCCCGTTCTGGGTGAGATCGCGCGGCGCGGCCTGTTGTGGCTGGACAGCCGGACCACGGCGAAGAGCGCCGGCCTGACCATCGCGCGTGACCTCCAGATGCCCTATGCCGGGCGCGACATCTTCCTGGACAATGAGATGACCGTGAAGGCGGTGCGCGGCCAGCTCGCCAAGACGGAACAGGTGGCGCGCAGCCAGGGTTACGCCATCGCCATCGGCCACCCGCACGATGCGACAATCGACGCACTGGCGTCCTGGTTGCCGGAGGTGCAGAAGCGTGGCTTCGTTCTGGTTCCGGTCAGCGCCGTCGTGCGCGCCCACCACACCGGCGGCTGACCGCCGGCCCTGTTCGAGGAGATGTCCATGGCTGACACCTACAAGGTCGGCGGCATGACCTGCGGCGGCTGCGCCCGTTCCGTCACCAATGCCATCGCAAAGCTGGCGCCGGACGCCGCCGTGACGGTGGACCTCGCCGCCGGCACCGTGGCGGTGGAGGGGGCCGCCGAGGAGGCGGTGAAGAAGGCGGTGGAGGGCGCCGGATTCGATTTCGGCGGCCCGGCCTGAAGGGCGGCCCGGCCTGAGGGGGCGAGCCAGGGGGCGGTCGGGCCTGGACCGGACGGTTCACGCCCAACCGGTTGAAGAACCTAACTCAGGACGATCCAGATTCCGGTGAAGACATAGTTTCCGCCGGTCATCGCGCCACCGAGGGTGATGGTCCAGGTGTTGTCGAGGTTGCCGGTGCCGGGATCATAGAAGCCGTTCGCGCCACGCGTCAGCCAATGCATGGCACCGTTCCTCACCACGCAGAGCAGGTGCACTTCATTCGGCTGCGGGTCGGCATAATCCACGCCGGTGATCGTACCGTTGCCTCCGGGGGCGTTGACCGTGGCGCTCAGCATGCAGCGGCGCACCTCGTCGGTGAAGGCGCCGAGAAGCCCGCTCGTGATCTGCTGGGACATGCTCGCCGGCTGCCCGCCTGCTAAGGCCGCGGCCGTCGCCTGTACGGCATTGGCGATGGTGTTGACGGTGACCGTCAGCCCGAACTGCCTGGCGACGTAGGCGATGGAGGACGGCGAATTCTGCAGATCGGGACCATCCTCGTAGGTGACGGTCATCCCGTTCGCCAATGTCCCGATGATTTCGAGATCGCCCGTGATCTTGTAGATCTTCCTCGCCAGAATGTGATCGGTCTCGGTGCCGTCGATGGTGATGGATGGCGTCAGGATTCTCGTCCTGGGGGTGCTGTGATAAAGCGTAATGGGATAAGCAACGTTGGCCACGGACGGAATGGCCCTCAGCGCGGCCGTCAGTGCATAGGCGCCGCACGCGTTGCTTCCGAAAGGCTGCGCCGCGTTGAAATTGAGATTGGGCATCGACTTGATCCTTCTGTCGGCTCGAACTCTGTCCCGAGGACGGTCCGACGAGGACATTCGTGAATAGGCGGGCGTGATGTGCCGGGCGTGATGTGCCAAGCGTGATGCGGAAGTCGCTGGGTTCGTTTCCGGCGGTCAGGCCGTCCGGGGACGGCGCAGCCGCCAGACCAGCAGGACGCCCGCCCAGGACAGCGACACCATCAGGGCGACGCTCAGCGCCACGGTGCGTCCGGCGGGCTCGGCGAGCAGATGGGCGGTGATCAGCGCCAGGGCGAGGCCGGGGTTGGTCAGAAGCGCGCTGCGCATCGCCGCGGCCACCACGGCGCCGCCCAGCCGCGGGTGCAGGATCGCGGTCAGGCTGGTCAGCGCGATGGGGAAGACGGCGGCGATTCCCGTGGCCGCCGGCCCGATGCTGTGGCTGAGCGTGGTCACCGTGGCGACCAGAAGGCCGACCAGGGCGGCGCGGGCCGGGATGTCGTACCAGCGTGAGCGGGCCACCGTCGCCTTGGCTTCTCCGGGGATGGGGCCGGCCACCACCCAGGCCGCCAGCCCGTAGCAGGCGAGCGTCAAAAGCACCGCCAGCGGCAGCGTCCAATCGACGGCTGAGCGAAGGGTCGAGGCCACGGCGATCCAGAAGACCGAACTGACGGCCACCGTCGCCACCATGCCCCAGCGCGGGGCGATCCGCACCAGAAGCGCCAGATAGAGCACGATCGTCGCGTTCCCGACGAGGCCCGACAGGGCGGCGTCGGCGACGAAGCGGTCGCCATGCTCCATGGCGAGCATCACGAAGGCCGGGCCGGTGGAAACGGGCAGGGCGGTGATCATGCCGCCATAGAAGGGGCCGGCCTTCTCCGCCGCCACGGACGCGGCGACGACGACCAGCGCCGCCGCCGCGATCTTCACGAGCAGCGGCAGCAGCAACGCATCGATGGGCATTCGGTCCTTACCGGGCGGAGGTCTCTCGGACGGTCTCTTCCGCGGCGCGGATCAGGGCCATCGACTTGTTCACGGTCTCCTGGTACTCGGCCTCCGGATCGCTGTCGGCAACCACGCCGCCGCCGGCCTGCACATACATCATGCCGTCCTTCAGAACGGCGGTGCGCAGCGCGATGCAGGTGTCCATGGCGCCCGAAGCGCCGAAATAGCCGACGCAGCCGGCGTAGACGCCGCGGCGGGCCTTCTCCAGCTCGTCGATGATCTCCATGGCGCGGACCTTCGGCGCGCCCGACACGGTGCCCGCCGGGAAGCCGGCGACCAGCGCGTCCAGCGCGTCGTGCTTCGGATCGAGGTCGCCCTCGACGTTGGAGACGATGTGCATGACGTGGCTGTACAGCTCCACGATCATCTTCTGCGTCACCCTGACGGTGCCGGTCTTCGCCACGCGGCCCACGTCGTTGCGGCCCAGGTCGAGCAGCATCAGATGCTCGGCCAGTTCCTTGGGATCGCTCAGCAGATCCTCGGCCAGCGCCTGATCCTCCGCCGGGGTGGCGCCGCGCTTGCGGGTGCCGGCGATGGGGCGGACGGTCACCTTTCCGTCGCGCACGCGCACCAGGATCTCCGGGCTGGAGCCGACGACCGACAGCTCCCCGAAGTCGCAATGGAACAGGAAGGGCGACGGGTTCAGGCGGCGCAGGGTGCGGTACAGCGCCAGCGGCGACGGCTTGAAGGGAAAGCGGATGCGCTGGGACGGCACGACCTGAAAGATGTCGCCGGCCCGGATGTACTCCTTCGCCCGTTCCACGATCGCGTGATACTCCTCGCGCGTCGTGTTGGAGGTCCAGGCGAGCGGCAGCCCGTCCTTGGTCCGCGGCTCGCGCCGGTAGGGAAGGGGGCGCTCCAGGTCGGCCACCGCGTCCATCAGCCGCTCGCGCGCGTCGCCGTAAGCGGCGTCGGCGCCGGTTCCCGGCTTCGGCCAGACGGGGGTGACCAGGGTCACCGAATCGGTGTGGCTGTCGAAGATGGCGACGATGCTGGGGCGCGACAGGATCGCGTCGGGGATGCCCAGCTCGTCCGGGTTGTCGTCCGGCAGACGCTCCATCAGCCGGACCATGTCGTAGGTCAGGTAGCCGAACAGGCCGGCGGCCATCGGCGGCAGGGCGTCCGGCAGATCGATCCGGCTTTCCTTGATGAGCGCGCGCAGCGACTCCAGCGGGGCGGCGTCCACCGGCTGGTAGGCGTCGCGGTCGTGCAGGGCGCTGCGGTTCACCTCCGCCCGGTCGCGGCGGCAGCGCCAGACCAGATCGGGCTTGAAGCCGATCACCGAGTAACGGTCGCGTCGCGACCCCGCTCCGCGCTCCGCCGACTCGAACAGGAAGCCGAAGGGGCGCCCGTCGGCCAGCTTCATGTAGGCGGAGACGGGGGTCTCCAGATCGCTGACCAGCGTGGTCCACACCACCTGCGGCTTGCCGGCCTCATAAGCGGTGTGGAAGGCGGCGGATTCCGGCTGAACCTTCACGGGACGGGCCTCGACTGAGTGGGCGACAGGGTGGGGTTAGTTGCCGCTGGCGAAGAACTGGTCGATTCGGTTGCGGTGAACCTCGACCGGGTAGTTGTTGCGCAGCGCGTTGCCGAACTGGGCCATGATGTCGCTTTCCAGACCCTGCGCGACGGTCGTCTCGACCGTCGCCACCGTGGCGTCGCCGGCCGCCGGGTCCGCCGGGATGACCTCCTTCAGGCGGGCGACCACCTGGCTGTCGGCGCCGGCGCCGGTGACGGTCTCGCCGGGCTTCACCTCGAACAGCTTGCGCACCAGCTCTCCCGGCAGGCCCTCGACGGACCGGGCGTCGCGGGTGAAGGGGGTGGTCATGGCGAAGCTGGCGCCGGCCTGCGCGGCGACGTCCTGCGCCGCGGCTTCCGAACCCTGCTTCAGCTTGGCGGCGATGTCCTGCGCCTTCTCGGCGGCCAGCTTGGCGCGCTTGTCGTCCTGCCATCCGGCGATCGCCTGATCGCGCACCTCGGCCAGCGGCTTGGCGGCGGCGGGCGTCACACCGTCCACGCGCACGGCGTAGAAGACGTTGTTGGGGGCTTCCGTCAGGTTCGACGTGGCTCCGGAGGCGAGCTGGAAGGCGGTCTGCACCATGGCGGCGAAGTTCGCGCGGCCCGGCGCGGCGTCCTTGCCGTCCGGCGCCTTGCCGCTGCTGTCCACCGCGGCGACCTTGGCGATCGTCAGCCCCTGGGCCTGGGCGACCTCCTCCAGCGGGGCGCCGCTGGCGAGCTGGTCCTCGACCCGGTTGGCGATGGAGTAGAGCGAATCCATCGCCTTCTCCTTGCGAAGCTCGGCCAGGAGCTGGTCGCGGGCCTCCTCGAAGGTCTTCGTCGCGCCCGGCTGGATGCCGGTGACCGCCAGGACGTGCCAGCCGAGGCCGCTGCGGACCACGTCGCTGACCGCACCCTGGGCGAGGGCGAAGGCGGCGTCGCCGATTTCCGGCAGTTCGTTGCGGGCCACGTTGTCCAGCGTGATGACGTCGATCCCGGCGTCCTTGGCGGCGGCGGTCAGGCCCTTGGACTTGGCGGCCTCGGCGATCTGCCGGGCCTTCGCCTCGTCGTCCGCCAGAGCCATGTCCACGGTGCGGCGCTCCGGCGTGCCGAGTTCATCGGCGCGCTCGTCATAGGCGGCGCGGAGTTCGGCGTCGGGGATCTGGATGTCCTTGGCGATCTCGTCGGCGGAGAGCTGGGCGATGCTGAGCGCGCGGTATTCGGGCGCGGTGAAGCGGACCTGATGGTCCTCGTAATAGCGGGTCAGCTCCGCCTCGTCGGGCACGCCGACGTCGCCGATGGCGGCGTTGGGCAGGGTGATCACCTCGGCCACGCGGCGCTCTCCGCGGAAGCGGTAGAGATCCTGAACCAGCGGCTTCGGCGCGGTGACCCCGGCGCCGACCGCGCCGGCCACCAGCTCGCGCGCGGTCTCGCGGCGCAGGATGGCGACGTAGCCGTCCTCGGTAAGCTGGTTCTCGCGCAGCACGCTGCGGAACCGGGCCGGGTCGAACTGGTTCTGCGCGTTGCGGAAGGCCGGCTCCTCGGCGATGCGCTGGCGCACCACCTCCTGGCCGACCGAGATCCCGGCGTCGCGCGCCGCCTGATCGTAGAGAGCGCGCTGCACCAACGCCGACAGCGACTGGTCGAGAAGGCCGAACTGGCGCGCCTGCTCCGTCGTCAGGTTGCCGCCCAGCATCGGGCGCAGCCGCTCCATCTGGCGGCGGAACTCCTGATCCAGCTCCGCCCGGTCTATCTCCACCTTGCCGACGGAGGCGACGGTGCTGGACATCCCGCCCGTGCGGATCATGTCGCCGATGCCCCAGGCCGCGAAGCTGACGATGAGGAGAACGAACAGGATCTTGACGACCCACGAACCGGCGTAAGTGCGGATGAACTGAAGCATGGGACCCGAATGAGTGCGCGAAGGGCGGCCGTCCGGCCGGGCCGGCATCATAGGCACCCCGCGAAAGCCCGGCAACACCCCATTTCCCCCGCGATTCGCCATCGGAAAGAACCCGTTGGACGGGTGGAAATACCCCGCACTCCTTGCTAGACAGGGGGCGCACTTGGAAAGCGAACACCCGCACCAACGCCTGTATCAACGCCCATACCAAACGAACGAGAGCCGGAGGACGAAAACGCCATGGCCGCACGCCGCAAACTGATTGCCGGGAACTGGAAGATGAACGGGCTGAAGGCCGACGGGCTGTCGCTCGCCTCCGACCTCGCCGGGCGCCTGACGGGGGCGGGGAGCGTCCCCTTCGACATGCTGGTGTGCCCGCCCTTCCCGCTGCTGTTCCCGGTGGGCGACGCCATTTCCGGCAGCCCGCTGGCGCTCGGCGCGCAGGATTGCCACGCCAAGACCTCCGGCGCGCACACCGGTGACGTCAGCCCGGCCATGCTGACCGACGCCGGCTGCCGCTATGTCATCCTCGGCCATTCGGAGCGCCGCGCCGACCACGCCGAATCCGACGCGCAGGTCGCCGCCAAGGCCGCCGCCGCCCACAAGGCGGGCCTGATCGCCATCATCTGCGTCGGCGAGACGGAGGCCCAGCGCGACGCCGGGCAGGCCGACGCCGTCGTCTCCACCCAGCTCAAGGGCTCGATCCCGGAGGGCGCCACGTCGGAGAACACCGTCATCGCCTACGAACCGGTCTGGGCCATCGGCACCGGCAAGACCGCCACTCCCGACGACGTGAAGGCGATGCACGCCCACATCCGGGCGGAGCTGGCCGGCAAGACCGCCGATCCGGACGCGGTGAAGATCCTCTACGGCGGCTCGGTCAAGCCCGGAAACGCGGCGGAACTGATGGCCGTGGAGAACGTCGACGGGGCGCTGGTCGGCGGGGCCGCGCTGAAGGCGGACGATTTCTGGGCCATCGCCACCAGTTGCCGCTAGCATCTGGCGCGGGACCGCGTTAAAAACAGTGGGCGCGCGCCACGGGCCCCTACCAAGGTCCGTGGCGCGCTGTTGGTTTGGGCGGTCCTTTCGGGCCGCCTCGGGAAGGGCTCAAGGGAACGGGTTGCATGGAATCGGTGATTCTGGTCATTCACCTGCTGATCGCTCTGGCGCTCGTCGGGGTCATCCTGATCCAGCGGTCGGAAGGCGGCGGTCTCGGCATCGGCGGCGGAAACATGGGGGGCATGATGACCACCCGCGGCACCGCCAATCTGCTGACGCGGACCACGGGTATTCTTGCGGGCTGCTTCATGGCGACCAGCATGATCCTGGCGATCCTGGCGGGCGCGCACACGCAGCCGGCCTCGATCATCGACAGCATGCCGGCCCAGCCCGCCGCTCCGGCGGCGCCCGCCGCCCCGGCCCAGCCCGCCCCGCCGGTCGCCCAGTAAAAGGCGGCCAGTAGAACGCGGCGCGGCTCCGGCCGGGTCTGACGTGAGGCGGCCTCCCCCGAAGCCGCCTCTTTCTTTTGAGGATCGTCGTCCGGGCAGCGCCCGGGGACGGTCCGAATTCGGGGAACGGATCAGGCTCTGAAGGTCTTCGGACGGACATGACTCGCTACATCTTCATCACCGGTGGCGTCGTTTCCTCGCTGGGCAAAGGTCTGGCGTCGGCGGCGCTCGGAGCGCTTCTCCAGGCGCGCGGCTACAAGGTGCGGCTCCGCAAGCTGGACCCGTACCTCAACGTGGACCCCGGCACGATGAGCCCGTATCAGCACGGCGAGGTCTATGTGACCGACGACGGCGCTGAGACCGACCTCGACCTCGGCCATTACGAGCGCTTCACCGGCGTGGCCGCGCGCCGTGGCGACAACATCACCACGGGCCGCATCTACTCGAACGTGATCGCCAAGGAGCGGCGCGGCGACTATCTGGGCGCGACCGTGCAGGTGATCCCGCACGTCACCGACCAGATCAAGGACTTCATCGGCGCCGACACGACCGACGAGGACTTCATCCTCTGCGAGATCGGCGGCACGGTGGGCGACATCGAGTCGACCCCCTTCCTGGAGGCCATCCGCCAGTTCGGCAACGAGGTCGGTCCGGAGAACGCCCTGTTCATCCACCTGACCCTTCTGCCCTACATCCCCACGGCGGGCGAGCTGAAGACCAAGCCGACGCAGCATTCCGTGAAGGAACTGCTGGGCATGGGCATCCAGGCCAACATCCTGCTCTGCCGCGCCGACCGCCCGATTCCGGACAACGAGCGCCGGAAGATCGCGCTGTTCTGCAACATCCGGCCCGAGCGCGTGATCGCCGCCCTGGACGTCGATTCGATCTATCAGGTGCCGGTCAGCTACCACGAGGAAGGCTTCGACACCCAGGTCCTGGCCTATTTCGGCCTGCCGACCGAGGGCAAGCCGGACCTGTCGCGCTGGACCAGCATCGTGGAGCGCGTGCGCAAGCCGCAGGGCGAGGTGACCATCGCCGTCGTCGGCAAGTACACCAGCCTGCTCGACAGCTACAAATCGCTG
This sequence comes from Roseomonas genomospecies 6, assembly GCF_008365375.1. GTDB lineage: Bacteria > Pseudomonadota > Alphaproteobacteria > Azospirillales > Azospirillaceae > Azospirillum. The sequence goes on from NZ_QOKW01000017.1 coordinate 87,470, forward strand.
GCCGAGGCGCTGACCCACGGTGGCATCGCCAACAACGTGAAGGTCAAGCTGGACTGGATCGACTCGGAGATCTTCGAGGACGACAGCGCCGTCCAGCGGCTGGAGAACGTCCACGGCATCCTGGTGCCGGGCGGCTTCGGTTCGCGCGGCACGGAGGGCAAGATCCGCGCCGCCCAGTTCGCCCGCGAACGCAAGGTGCCGTACTTCGGCATCTGCTTCGGCATGCAGATGGCGGTGATCGAATCGGCCCGCAACATGGCCGGCATCGTCGACGCCGGCTCGACCGAGCTGGGCAAGCCCGGCAACCCGGTGGTCGGCCTGATGACCGAATGGATGCGCGGCAACAGCCTGGAGAAGCGCACGGAGGGCACCGACCTCGGCGGCACCATGCGGCTGGGCACCTACCCGGCGAAGCTGGTCCCCGGCAGCAAGGTGGCGGAGATCTACGGCACCACCGACATCACCGAGCGTCACCGCCACCGTTACGAGGTGAACGTCTACTACAAGGACCGCCTGGAGAAGGTCGGCCTGCTGTTCTCCGGCCTGTCGCCGGACGGCGAGCTGCCCGAGATCGTCGAGATTCCGGACCATCCCTGGTTCATCGGCGTGCAGTTCCACCCGGAACTGAAGTCCAAGCCCTTCGACCCGCACCCGCTCTTCACCTCCTTCATCAAGGCGGCGATCGAGCAGAGCCGGCTGGTCTGAATCGTCCGTATGGGGGAGGCGCTTCCTCCCCCGCGCGTTCCGGTTCCGGGTTTCCGATGGGTATAGTGAAAGCGGCGGCCGAGCCAACGGCCGCCGCTTTTGCGTTGCGGGCCAGGAAAGAACCAAGGGGCTGGAGACACCATGACCGACATCAGCATTCCCGCCGGCGACGGCGGCAGCTTTACCGCCTATGTGGCCAAGCCGGCGGGCGGCGGACCGGCGCCGGGACTCGTCGTCATCCAGGAAATCTTCGGGGTCAATCAGGTCATGCGCGACCTGTGCGATGGCTTCGCCGCCCAGGGCTGGCTGGCCGTCTGCCCGGACCTGTTCTGGCGGCAGGAGCCGGGCGTCCAACTGACCGACAAGACGCAGGAGGAGTGGAACCGCGCCTTCGCGCTGATGAACGGTCTGGACCAGGGCAAGGCGGTCGATGACCTCAAGTCCACTCTGGCGTGGCTGCGCGGGAACCCGGATTGCACGGGCAAGGTGGGATCGGTCGGCTACTGCCTTGGCGGGCGGCTGGCCTTCATGATGGCGGCGCGCTCCGATTCCGACGCCAACGTCAGCTATTACGGCGTCGGGCTGGACGGGCTGACCGGTGAAGCGCCGAACATCACCAAGCCGCTGCTGATGCACATCGCCGAGAAGGACCAGTTCGTCCCGGCGGAGGCGCGGGAGAAGGTGCTGGCCGCGGTGAAGGGCAACCCGAACGTCACCGCCCACGTCTATCCCGGCATGGACCACGCCTTCGCCCGCGAGGGCGGCGCCCATTTCGACGCGCAGGCGGCGGACCTCGCCAATGGACGCACGGCTGCCTTCTTCAAGCAGCATCTGGGTTGACGCCATTCCGGTTGACCGGGATCGCCGATATCTGGGAAGGAAAGGGCAGCGCGAGGGGGGCATCGGTCCGCGTCCCCTCGCATTGCTTTTTGGAGAGCACCGGATGACCACCGCCAAAACCGTCCAGATCGGCAACCTGACCGTCGCCAACGACCGGCCCTTCACCCTGATCGCCGGCCCGTGCCAGATGGAAAGCCGCGATCACGCGCTGGAGACGGCGGCGGCTCTGGTGGAGATGACCGGCGCGTTGGGCATCGGGCTGATCTACAAGTCCTCCTTCGACAAGGCCAACCGGACCTCCATCAGCACGGCCCGCGGCCTCGGCATGGACAAGGCGCTGCCGATCTTCGCGGAGATCAAGGAGCGGTTCGGCTGCCCGGTCATCACCGACGTGCACGAGGCCGACCAGTGCGCCCCGGTGGCGGAGGTGATGGACGTCCTCCAGATCCCGGCCTTCCTGTGCCGCCAGACCGACCTGCTGGTCGCCGCCGCCAAGACGGGGCGGGCGGTCAACGTGAAGAAGGGCCAGTTCCTCGCCCCCTGGGACATGAAGAACGTCGCGGCGAAGCTCGTGGCCTCGGGCAACGACAAGGTGCTGCTGTGCGAGCGCGGCGCCAGCTTCGGCTACAACACGTTGGTGTCGGACATGCGCGCCCTGCCGATCATGGCGGAGACGGGCTTCCCGGTCGTCTTCGACGCGACCCATTCCGTGCAGCAGCCGGGCGGGCAGGGCACCACCTCCGGCGGGCAGCGCGAGTTCGTTCCGGTGCTGGCCCGCGCCGCCATCGCCGTGGGCGTCGCCGCCGTCTTCATGGAAACCCACGAGAATCCGGATTGCGCCCCCAGCGACGGCCCCAACATGGTCCCGCTGAAGGAGATGCCGGCCCTTCTGGCGCGGCTCCAGGCCTTCGACCGTCTGGCGAAGGGCTGACGAAGGGACAGGTCCGGGAACGGCGTGCCGGTTCCGGCGTTGCCTCAGGCACCGTGGGCGCCGCGCTTCCGGTGGAGCGCCCGCGGGTTGAGCCATGGAGCAACGCCATGAAGCCGATCCGCCTGTGCGCCATCGCCGCCATCGCCAGCGTTGGTGCGATGATCGCCGTTCCCGCTTTCGCGCAAGCGACCGCGCCGTCCTCATCCACCCATTCGACCGCGCCCATGCCGCAGGCCAAGCCGGCCATGCCGCCGGGCCACAGCGGCACCACCACGGCCCCGCCGATGGGCAGCGGGTCGTCGTCCACGGGGGCGGCGAAGGCCAAGGTCATCGACCTCAACACCGCCGGCAAGGACGAGCTGCAGACCCTTCCGGGAATCGGGGAGGCGCGGTCGGACGCCATCGTGAAGAACCGCCCCTACCGCTCGAAGGATGAGCTGGTCAGCAAGAAGATCGTCCCGCAGACCGTCTACGACGACATCAAGGGCCGCATCGCCGCGGTCGGCGGCTCCAAGACCAGCGCGTCGGCGGGGACCGCACCGAAGAAGTGAGCTGGTCCCCTCTCTCCTTTGAGAGGGCTGCGACGGTTCTACAGGCTGAAGCTCCGGTAGGTGATCGGCGCTTCAGCCGTGCCGCCGTCCTCCGCGGTGATCCCGGCGAGCCGCCCGTGATGCTCGGACCGGTCGCAGACCGGATCGGCGTTGTCGGCGTTTCCGGTCAGCGCCAGCGCCTGGCAGCGGCAGCCGCCCCAGTCGATCTCCTTCTGGTCGCAGCTCCGGCAGGGCTGCGGCATCCAGTCGGTGCCGCGGTAGCGCTGGAAGGCGGCGGAGTTGGCCCAGATGTCGGCCAGCGGGCGTTCCGTCACCCGGTCGAAGGTGAGGCCGGGGATGGTCTCCGCGGCGTGGCAGGGCAGGACCGATCCGCTGGGGGTGACGTTCAGGAACTTGCGGCCCCAGCCGCCCATGCAAGCCTTCGGGCGCTTGGCGTAGTAATCCGGCACCACGTAATCGACGACAAGCCGGCCCTTCAACTCCGGCAGACGGGCGCGCACCCGCTCGTCCATGCGGATCAACTGCTCGCGGCTGGGCATCAGGGCGGCCCGGTTCTTCAGCGCCCAGCCGTAATACTGGACGTTGGCGATCTCGATCCGGCCCGCCTTCAGCTCCAGCGCCATGTCGATGAAATCGTCCACCCGGTCGATGTTGTGGCGCTGCACGATGGCGTTGACGGTCAGCGCCATGCCGGCCTCGGTCACCGCCCGCGCCACCTCCAGCTTCTTCGGCTGGCCGCCGGGGAAGCCGCTGATGACCTCCGCCTTGGCGGGCTGGGTGTCCTGGAAGCCGATCTGCACATGCTGAAGCCCGGCGTCGCGCAGCCGCTCCAGCCGCGCGCGGTCGAGCAGCACCGCGGAGGTGATGAGGTTGGCGTAGAGCCCGGCCCCGGTGGCGTGGGCGATCAGCGTTTCCAGATCCTTGCGGGCGGTCGGCTCGCCGCCGGAGAAATGCACCTGGATGATGCCGAGGTCCGCCGCCTCGTCCAGCACGCGGCACCATGCGGCGGTGTCCAGTTCCCGGCTGGCCGGGTCGAGCGCCAGCGGGTTGGAGCAGTAGGCGCAGCGCAGCGGGCAGCGGTGCGTCAGTTCCGCCAGCAGGGCCAGCGGCGGTTCGAGTCCGGTCGCGGCGCCACAGACGGTCATCGGGTCAGGAACCCCTTCGCGATCATGTCGGCCAGCAGTTCCAGAACGTCGGCGGCGATCTCTTCCCGCGGGGCGTCGAACTGACCGGCCAGCGTTCCGATGGCGGTCCCTATGGTCACCGGGGGCTGGACGGTGGCGGCGCGCACCACCTCCAGCGCCACCTCGTCCAGGATCAGCACGCGCTCCGGCCCCAGAAGCTGCCAATGGCCGCGCACCCGGTCCTGGCGGAGCATGACGCCCGGCGCCAGGCGCACTTGGTCCGCCTCGTTCAAGGCCGCCGTCATCGCGTGTAGACCGTCGGTTCCATGTCCTCCGGCACGAAGGCGCCGGGTGGGATCAGGCCGGGCGAGACATAGGCGTGGTGCAGCGCGTCCAACTGCGCCCACAGAAGCTCCGCCTTGTGGCGCAGCGCGCCGATCACCGCCTGCTGCTGCTCCGCCGTCCGGGCGTTGTCCAGCACGTACTGGAGCCCGAATTCGACGTCGCGGGGCGCCTCGTCCAGCCGCTTGCGGAAGTAGGAGAGGGTGGCGTCGTTGGCGAAGGCGTAATAGGCCTCGAACCCGGCGATGCGCTCGCGGTGGATGGCCGGGGCGAACAGCTCGGTCAGGGAGGAGGCGACGGCCTCCAGCGTGGACCTGCTCGACACGAAATTGACGTAGGAATCCACGGCGTAGCGGGTCGCCGGCAGGATGCCCTTCAGCGAGGTGACGTAATCGCGGTCCAGCCCCAGCCCGTCGGTCAGGCGCAGCCAGCGCTCGATCCCGCCGACCTTGCCTTCCTCGCGCCGTGCGCTCTCGCCGAAGCCGTCATGGTCCAGCACGCGCTGAATCCAGATGCGGCGCAGCGCCGGGTCGTCCATCCGCGCCATCAGCGCCAGATCCTTCTTGGGGATGGAGACCTGATAGTAGAAGCGGTTCAGCGCCCAGGCCTGCACCTGCCCGCGCTTCAGCTTCCCGCCGTGCAGCAGTTTGTGGAAGGGGTGGAGATCGTGGTACTGGCGCTCGCCGATGGCGCGCAGTTCGCTTTCCAATTCCTCGCGCGACAGCAGTCTCGTCATAGGGTGAACTCCATCCCGTCGTAGGCGATCTCCCAACCTTCGGCCTCGGCGGCGGCCCGTTCGGGCGAATCGTCCAGCAGGGCCGGGTTGGTGTTGTTGATGTGGACGAAGACCCTGCGCCGCACGCCCAGCCCCGCGAAGGCGGCGATCGAGCCCTCCGGCCCGGACATCGCCATGTGGCCCATGCGCTGGCCGGTCTTGCTGCCGGTGCCGGCGCGGATCATCTCGTCGTCGGTCCAGGTGGTGCCGTCGAACAGCACCAGAGGCGCTCCGCGCAGCCGGTCGGCCAGCCAGCCGGGCATGGCCGAGCAGCCGGGGATGTAGAAGAATTCCCCGTCGCCGTTGCGGTCGCGGATGCGCAACGCCACCGTGTCCTCCGCCACCGATCCAAAGCCGGCGGCGGACGGGTCCTCCAGATAGAGCGCGACCTTGCCGGGAACGGCGAAAGCTTCGATCTCGAAGGGCAGGGGGGTGCCGGCGGCGTCGGCGGGGACCCAGGGGCGGTCCAGAGCCATGGCCCGGCGCGGCGCCAGTTCCGGGTTGACCACGCGGAAGACGGCGTTCGCCTCCAGCACGCCGTGCACCCGGTCGGTGGCGTAGACGGCCAGCGGCTGGGATTCCCGCAGCGTCAGGAGACCCGCCACATGGTCGATGTCGGCGTTGGTCAGCACCGCCGCCGCGATGGGGCTGTGGCGCAGGCCGGTCTTCGGGTGGAGCGCCGGGTTGTCGCGGATCTGCTGGCCGATGTCCGGCGAGGTGTTCAGCAGCACCCAGCGCCCGTCGCCGCCGCTGACGGCCAGCGACGACTGGGTGCGCGGACGGGCCGCAGGATCGCCGGAGCGGGCGCGGCGGCAGCCGTCGCAATTGCAGTTCCATTGCGGGAAACCGCCGCCTGCGGCGGAGCCAAGGACGAGGATCGTCAGCATGGTGTGCCTTTCCGAGTCAGGCGTCGGTCGTCACGCAATGGAACTCACAGGCTGGTGTCGGCCGGCGCTCAGAGGCGGGCGCAGGCGTAGGCGTTGATTTCGGTGCCGACGGCGATTTCGACGATCTGGGGCTTGCGCCAGGTCTTCATGGTTGGGTCCTCCGCGCTTGATGGGTGGTTGTGGGGTGCTGCCCGCCCGCCGCGGGCGGCCCCGCTAGCGAACGTTAGAACGCTACGGGTACGCGACAAGATGGTCTATGCGACTTTGGAAGCAGGTGCGCTGCACAACCGGATAGGGGGCGGATAGGGCGTTCCGCCTTCGGGGCGCCGTTCCCGGCGATTTTGCGCCCTTGCGGCCTTGCATCCCCCCTCATGCAAAGGCTATCAAGCCCCCGCGCTTCTTTTTCGCCTGGAAAGATTGTCCGGTGCACGCGCGCAACGCGGAGGAAGAACCAACATGAGCGCCATTACCGAAATCCACGCCCGCGAGATCCTCGACAGCCGCGGGAACCCGACCGTCGAGGTGGACGTCCTGCTCGAATCCGGCGCCTTCGGCCGCGCCGCCGTTCCGTCGGGCGCCTCGACCGGCGCGCACGAGGCGGTGGAGCTGCGCGACGGTGACAAGTCCCGCTACGGCGGCAAGGGCGTGCTGAAGGCCGTGGAGTCGGTCAACGGCGAGATCTACGACGCCATCGCCGGTCTGGACGCCTCCAACCAGCGCGCCCTCGACCTCGCGATGATCGAGCTGGACGGCACCCCGAACAAGAGCCGGCTGGGCGCCAACGCCATCCTCGGCGTCTCGCTCGCCGTCGCCAAGGCCTCGGCGGAAGAGGCCGCGCTGCCGCTGTTCCGCTACGTCGGCGGCGCCTTCGCCAACCTGCTGCCGGTGCCGATGATGAACATCATCAACGGCGGCGCCCACGCCGACAACCCGATCGACATCCAGGAGTTCATGATCATGCCGGTCGGCGCCGAGAGCGGCGCCGAGGCCATCCGCATGGGCTCGGAGATCTTCCAGGCGCTCAAGAAGAAGCTCAAGGACGCCGGCCACAACACCAACGTCGGCGACGAGGGCGGCTTCGCCCCCAACCTCGCCTCGACCGAGGACGCGCTGGGCTTCGTGATGAAGGCCATCGAGGCCGCCGGCTACAAGCCGGGCGACGACGTCATGCTGGCCATCGACGCCGCCTCGACCGAGTTCTTCAAGAACGGCAAGTACGAGCTGGCCGGCGAGGGCAAGTCCCTGTCGCCCGAGCAGATGGTGTCCTACTGGGCCGATCTGGTCGGCCGCTACCCGATCATCTCGATCGAGGACGGCATGTCAGAGGATGATTGGGAGGGCTGGAAGGCTCTGACCGACGCCATCGGCAAGAAGGTGCAGCTCGTCGGCGACGATCTGTTCGTGACCAACCCGGCGCGTCTGGCCGACGGCATCAAGAAGGGCGTCGCCAACTCGATCCTGATCAAGGTCAACCAGATCGGCACGCTGTCGGAGACGCTGGAGGCCGTGGACATGGCGCACAAGGCCGGTTACACGGCGGTCATGTCGCACCGCTCCGGCGAGACCGAGGACAGCACCATCGCCGATCTGGCGGTCGCCACCAACTGCGGCCAGATCAAGACCGGCTCGCTGTCGCGCTCCGACCGTCTGGCCAAGTACAACCAGCTCATCCGCATCGAGGAGATGCTCGGCACCGCCTCCCGCTACGCCGGCCGCGGCATCCTGAAGGCGTAACAGCCTTTCGGAGTTTGCTTCGAAAGCCCCTCTCCGGGAAACCGGAGGGGGGCTTTTTCGTATGACCCTTCTATGGCTTGCCCTATGGCTTGCGCCCGGTGCACGGGTGGTTGTCAAATCCCCGCTGGGCAGGGCGCGCACGCTTCTGGTAAACAGCCGCCATAGTTTCGCCCGCTTGGGCCGGCATCCTCGCAACGGCACCTTCATCATGGCGGCATTCACCGCCCGGACAGGACCCTCGACGCATGACCAAAACCACGTCTTTCGCCGCCCTGCTGCTTGGCGGCCTGCTGTGCAGCGGCTCCGTCCTCGCCCAGACGGCGTCGATGCAGGACCGTCTGGCCCGGCTGGAGTCGGGGGTGGAGGCTCTGGGCGGGCGCGTCGAGGTCGCTCAGGCCTATCCCGGTTCCGGCTACGCGCGGGGCCAGACCGCCGAGATCCAGCCCTCGCTGGCCGCGGACTTCGAGGTGCGTCTTCAGAGGCTGGAGCGCGCCATGTCGGAACTGACCGGGCGCTATGAAGAGGCGACCTATCAGGTCTCGCAGTTGAAGGACCGGCTGGAGCGGGTCAACAGCGACATCGACTTCCGCCTGAAGGAATTGGAGAGCAAGGGCGCCGGGGCGGCCACCGATCCGTTCGGCGCCCCGGCGAAGTCCAGCGCCCCCGCGGCGGCCCCGGCGGCCCCCAGCGCCGCCAAGGCGCCCGAGAAGGCCTCCGAGAAGCCGGCGGAGAAGCAGACCGCCGCCCTGGCGCCGCTGCCAGCCAACTCGACCCCGGAAAAGCAGTACGAGCATGCCTTCGAGCTGCTGCGCCAGTCCGACTACGACAAGGCGGAAAGGGCCTTCACGGAGTTCCTGGCGAAGAACAAGAACCACCAGCTTGCCGGCAACGCCCAATACTGGCTGGGCGAGACCTATTACGTCCGCAACAAGTTCCAGGACGCCGCCGTGGCCTTCGCCGAGGGTGTGCAGAAGTATCCGAAGAACAACAAGGCGGCCGACAATCTGCTGAAGCTCGGCATGTCGCTCCAACAGCTCAACCAGAAGAAGGACGCCTGCACGGCCTTCAACCAGTTGATCACCAAGTTCCCGGAGGCGTCGGCCAGCGTGAAGCGCCGCGCCGATACGGAGCGTCGCCGCCTGAACTGCGCCTGACGGGCGCGGTGAGCGCTCCCCTCCCGGCTGAACCCATCTCCCTGACGGAATTCGCCGCCCGCATGGAGCGGTTGGGAGGCTTCGAGGCGCGGCCCCGTCTGGCCGTCGGGGTGTCCGGCGGGGCGGACAGCCTGGGGCTGGCCCTGCTCGCCCAGCGCTGGGCGGCGGCGCGGGGCGGCGCGCTTCTGGCCCTGATCGTGGACCACGGACTGCGCGCGGAGTCGGCGGCGGAGGCCGCAAGGGTCGGCGGCTGGCTCCAGGCGCGCGGCATCCCTCACGCCATATTGCGTTGGGAAGGCGAGAAGCCAGCCACCGGCATCCAGGCCGCGGCCCGCGCGGCGCGGCACCGCCTGCTGGCGGAGCGCTGCCGGGACGAGGGCATCCTCCATCTGGCGCTCGCCCACCACCGCGACGATCAGGCCGAGACGGTGCTGCTGCGCTTCGCCCGCGGCTCCGGCATCGACGGGCTGGCCGGCATGGCTCCGGTGCGCGCGGCGGGGGCGGTCCGGGTGATCCGGCCCCTGCTGGATTTGCCGCGGGACCGGCTGGCGGCGACCTGCCGCGCCTTCGGCCAGGACTGGATCGAGGACCCGTCGAACCGCAACCCTCTGTTCGCCCGCGCCCGCCTGCGCGCGGCGGGTGAGGCGCTGGCCGCCGAGGGGCTGGACCCGCTGCGCCTCGCCGACGTCGCCCGCCGGGCCGCCCGCGCCCGAAACGCGCTGGAATCCGCGACCGCCGCGCTGCTGGCCGAAGCGGCGGAGATCCATCCGGAAGGCTGGCTGCGGTTGGACCCGAAGCCGTTGCTGGAGGCACCCGAGGAGATCGCCCTGCGCGCCCTGGTCCGCTGCATCGCCGCGACCGGGGGCGCCCCCTATCCGCCGAAGGATGAGGCGGCGGAACGCCTGTACGGCGAGATCGGCGGGGGCATGTTCCAGGGACGCACGCTGGGCGGCTGCCGCATCCTGCCGCGCCGGGGGCGGCTGGTGATCGCGCGCGAGCCGGTCGGGGTCACCGAACGCTTGAGCCTTACCCCGGGAGGCGAGGTCTGGTGGGACCGCCGATTCGCCGTGCGGCTGGCGGCGGGGCAGGGCGGCGCGGTCACCGTGGCGAAACTGGGTCGGGACGGCTGGCGGACGGCGCTCGCGGCAGGCCCGGATTCGGGCCGTATCGGCCTGCCGGAACCGGTCCGCGAGACGCTGCCGGCACTGTGGGATGGGAACGGGCTGGCGGCGGTGCCGCATCTGGGCTTTTCGCGGCCCGGATTCACCCTTTCGGCGGTGGCTTTGCACGCTCCCGAGGCGGTGTTGTGCGGCCCAGCTTTTCCGGTTGTTTCGGACCGTGTCGGCATTATTTAATCTGGGAACGTGCCCGTAAGCCCGGGAAGGATGGCTCCGCATCGGCCTACCTTTCCGCGCAGGGTTCGCAGAAAGGCTTTTGACGTGAACAATTTCGGCAAGAATCTCGCGCTCTGGATCATCATCGGGCTGCTGCTGGTGGCCCTGTTCAACCTGTTCCAGAGCTCCTCCACGCGCAGCCCGCAGACGACGGTTCCGTTCAGCGAGCTTCTCGCCGAAGTGGACCGCGGCCAAGTGGCCGACGTCACCATCAAAGGTAGCCAGGTGTCCGGCCATTTCACCGACGGCCGGTCGTTCAGCACCTTCGTCCCGCCCGAAGCCGGGCTGGTCGAGCGTCTGACGCAGAAGAACGTGCGCATCAGCGCCGTTCCGGATGACAGCAACGTGCCGTCGCTGTTCTCCGTCCTGCTGTCCTGGTTCCCGATGCTGCTGCTGATCGGCGTCTGGATCTTCTTCATGCGTCAGATGCAGTCGGGCGGCGGCAAGGCCATGGGCTTTGGCAAGTCCCGCGCGCGCCTGCTGACGGAGAAGGTCGGCCGGGTCACCTTCGACGACGTCGCCGGCATCGACGAGGCCAAGCAGGAACTGGCGGAAATTGTCGAGTTCCTGAAGGACCCGCAGAAGTTCCAGCGTCTGGGCGGCAAGATCCCGAAGGGCGTTCTGCTCGTCGGCCCGCCGGGCACCGGCAAGACCCTGACCGCGCGCGCCGTGGCGGGTGAGGCCAACGTGCCCTTCTTCACCATCTCCGGCTCCGACTTCGTCGAGATGTTCGTGGGTGTCGGCGCCAGCCGCGTCCGCGACATGTTCGAGCAGGGCAAGAAGAACGCTCCTTGCATCATCTTCATCGACGAGATCGACGCCGTGGGCCGCCATCGCGGCGCCGGCCTGGGCGGCGGCAACGACGAGCGCGAGCAGACCCTGAACCAGCTCCTGGTCGAGATGGACGGCTTCGAGGCGAACGAGGGCGTCATCCTCATCGCCGCGACCAACCGTCCGGACGTTCTCGACCCCGCGCTGCTGCGTCCGGGCCGCTTCGACCGTCAGGTCGTCGTTCCGAACCCGGACGTGCTGGGCCGCGAGAAGATCCTGAAGGTCCACATGCGCAAGGTGCCGCTGGCTCCGGACGTGGACGCCAAGGTCATCGCGCGCGGCACCCCCGGCTTCTCGGGCGCCGATCTCGCCAACCTCGTGAACGAGGCCGCCCTGCTGGCCGCCCGCATCGGCAAGCGCGTCGTCGGCATGGCCGAGTTCGAGGCCGCCAAGGACAAGGTCATGATGGGTGCGGAACGCCGCTCCATGGTCATGACCGAGGACGAGAAGAAGCTGACCGCCTATCACGAGGCCGGCCACGCCATCGTCGCCATCCACCAGCCGGACAGCGATCCCGTCCACAAGGCCACCATCATCCCGCGCGGCCGCGCGCTGGGCATGGTGATGCGCCTGCCGGAGGGCGACCGCATCTCGCTGTCCCAGGCCAAGTTGCTGGCCGACCTGCGCGTCGCCATGGGCGGCCGCATCGCGGAGGAGCTGATCTTCGGCCGTGAGCGGGTCACCACCGGCGCCTCGGGCGACATCAAGATGGCGACCGACATGTCGCGCCGCATGGTCACCGAGTGGGGTATGAGCGACAAGCTGGGGCCGCTGCTGTACGGCGAGCCGACGCAGGAGGTCTTCCTCGGCCACTCCGTCACCCAGCACAAGAACATGTCCGACGCCACCGCCCGCACCGTGGACGAGGAAATCCGCCGGATCGTGGACGAAGCCTATGGTGAAGCCCGCCGCATCCTGACGGAGAACATCGACCAGCTCCACACCATCGCCAAGGGCCTGCTGGAATACGAGACCCTGAGCGGCGAGGACATCGCCCGTCTGTTGCGCGGCGAACCGCTGATCCGCAACGACGAGCGGGAAGGCTTCTCCCCGGCCCCGCCGAAGCAGCCGACCCCGACCTCGGGCCGCCGCCCCTCGGTGCCGACCACCAAGGAGAGCGGCGGGATGGACCCGGAACCCCAGGGGACCTGATCCATCGCACCTCCAGAACGCAGAACCGGCGCCCCGCAACGGGCGCCGGTTTTTCTTTGCGGTGCGTATGTCTGGGCGATGCGTATGCTTGTCGCGCGGCTTGGCGGAACCGACCGGCGGGGCCATCGTACTGAAGAGGGCTGACCCAACCGAAAGCGGCGCCGATGCTGTTCCTTCCCATCTACGACGACAACCCGACGCGGCGGACGCCGGTCGTCACCATGGCGCTGATCGCGCTGTGCGTGATGGTGTTCCTGTGGCAGCTCTCGCTGGGCGCGCGGGGCGGAAACCTCGCCGTCTATTCCTTCGGCCTCGTCCCGGCGGTGCTGTTCGGCCACGCCGAGTTGCCGGAGCCGCTGCGGGTGATTCCGCCCTGGATGTCGGTCGTCACTTCCATGTTCATGCATGGCGGCTTCCTGCACCTCGCCGGCAACATGCTGTACCTCTGGATCTTCGGCAACAACGTCGAGGACAGCATGGGAAGGGGCCGCTTCGTGGTCTTCTACCTGCTGTGCGGAACGGCGGCGGCGATGGCCCAGAGCTTTGCCGCTCCAGCCTCGGAGATCCCGATGGTCGGGGCGAGCGGGGCCATCGGCGGGGTGCTCGGCGCCTATCTGGTGCTGCATCCGCGGGCGAACGTCGGCGTCTTCTTCTGGTTCATCATCATCGTTCGGGTCATCAGCGTGCCGGCGGTGCTGGTGCTGGGCTTCTGGTTCGCCGGCCAGATCCTGAGCGGTGTCACCACCCCGACCTCCGACGACAGCGGCGGGGTGGCCTTCTGGGCGCACGTCGGCGGCTTCCTCGCGGGGGCGGCTCTGATCCCCTTCTTCAAGCGGCCGGAGGTGCGCTTGCTGCAGCCGGCGCACAGCCGTTCCTTCGAGGTCGTTCCGCCGGGAGCCCCGCTGCGCCGCGGCAGCGTGCCGGACGCGGGCGACCGCAACCGCCCCTTCCGCTGAACGATAGGGAACGGCTATCGAATTCTTCGGATCGTTCGATTGGACCCGTCACCGCCCTGCGGGCATGCTGAAGCTGGAGATAAACAGCGGCGACCGGGAGTTCCGTGATGACCAAGACCTTCAGCTTCGCCTGCATCCACTTCACGGTGGCCTTTACGGTCGGCTATCTGATGACCGGCAGCATCGCGGTGGGCGGCGCCCTGGCGTTGGTGGAGCCGCTGTGCAACACGGTGGCCTATCACCTGCACGAGCGGGCTTGGGCGGCCCATGAGCGCCGCAAGGCGGAGGCGGCGGAGGAGCGCGTGGAGGGGACTGCGGTTCCGGCTTGAAGGGAGTGGGAATGATTCCCTCTCCCCAGAGGGGAGAGGGTTGGCGAGCGGTGCGAGCCGCGACGGCTCAGCGCGAGCGCAGGTAGGCCAGCACCGTTTCCGGAGCGGATTCACCGTAGGGGTCGCCGCCCTGGCCGGCGTCGTTGATGCCCGGCTCCTCGAACAGCTTCTCGATCACGCCGTCGGTCACGACCATCGCGTAGCGCCAGCTCCGCATGCCGAAGCCGACATGGTCCTTGTTGATCAGCATGCCCATGCGCCGGGTGAAGTGGCCCGAGCCGTCCGGGATCAGCTTCACGTTCTGCAAGCCCAGATGCTTGCCCCACTGGTACATCACGAAGGCGTCGTTGACGCTGATGCAGTAGACCTCGTCCACGCCCAGGTCACGGATCTCCGGATAGAGCTTGTCATAGGTCGGCACCTGCTGGTTGGAGCAGGTCGGCGTGAAGGCGCCGGGCAGCGAGAAGACCACGACGCGCTTGCCGGCGAACAGGTCATCGCTGTTCACGTCCTGCCAGCGGAACGGGTTGGGGCCGCCGATGCTCTCGTCGCGCATGCGGGTCTTGAACACGACCGAGGGGACTTTGCGTCCTTCCATGATGGTCTCCGGATCGAAGTGAAGCGGTTGGGGAGGGATGGGCCGAACCTTAACCCTTCAACGGATTGACGAAAACCGGCTGGGGCCGCCTGCGCGGTCTTGTCTCAGGATCAGGGCAGAAGTTCCGACGCGAAGGGCCGGAAGGCCCCCTCCGTCACCAACCGCTTCGCCGCCGCGATGTCCGGAGCCATCGCGCGGTCCTCCGTCCAGACGGCCACGCGGGCGCGCAGCAGGGCGCGGGCACGCTCCAGCGCGGGGGAGGAGGCGAGCGGCGCCCGCAGGTCGATCCCTTGCGCCGCGGCCAGCAGCTCCACCGCCACGATGCCCGCCAGATTGTCGGCCATGTCCGACAGGCGGCGGGCGGCGTGGGTCGCCATGCTCACATGGTCCTCCTGGTTGGCGGACGTCGGCAGGCTGTCCACGCTGGCCGGATGGGCCATCTGCTTGTTCTCGCTGGCCAGCGCCGCGGCGGTGACCTGGGCGATCATGAAGCCGCTGTTCAGACCGCCGTCGGCCACCAGGAAGGGCGGCAGTCCGGACAGGTGGGTGTCCATCAGCAGCGCGATCCGCCGTTCCGACAGAGCGCCCGTCTCGGCGATGGACAGAGCCAGCACGTCGGCGGCCATCGCCACCGGCTCCGCGTGGAAATTGCCGCCGGACAGGATGTCGCCGCTGTCCGGGAAGACCAGCGGGTTGTCGGAGACGGCGTTCGCCTCCCGCTCCAGCACGCCTGCGGCGAAGCGCAAATGGTCCAGCACCGCCCCCATCACCTGCGGCTGGCAGCGCAGGCTGTAGGGGTCCTGCACCGTCTCGTGCCCCTCCCGGTGGGAGTCGCGGATGCCGCTGCCCTGGAGCAGGGAACGGTAGAGCGCGGCCACGTCGCGCTGGCCCGGCTGGCCGCGCAGGTCGTGGATGCGCGCGTCGAACGGCCCGTCGCTTCCCAGGGCGGCGTCCACGCTGAGCGCCCCGGCGACCAGAGCGGCGGCGAACCCGTCCTCCGCCGCGAACAGCCCGGCCAGCCCCAGCGCCGTGGACACCTGCGTGCCGTTCAGCAGGGCCAAACCCTCCTTGGCCTCCAGCGCCAGCGGCGACAAGCCGGCGCGGACGAGCGCCTCGGCGGCGGGCAGCCGTTCGCCGTCCACGTCGGCTTCCCCTTCGCCGATCAGGACGCCGGTCAGATGGGCCAGCGGCGCCAGATCGCCGGACGCGCCGACCGAGCCCTTCGCCGGCACCACCGGCAGGACACCGCGGTTGTAGAGGGCCAGCAGCGCCTCGATCACCGCCATGCGCACCCCGGAATGACCGCGCGCCAGCGCGTTCACCTTCAGCGCCAGGATCAGCCGGACCACGCCCGGCGGCAGGTCCGGCCCGGTGCCGGCGCTGTGCGACAGGACCAGCCGCCGTTGCAGCTCCCGCACCTGATCCGGCGGGATTCGCTTCTTCGCCAGCAGGCCGAAGCCGGTGTTCACGCCATAGACCGCGCGCTCTCCGCCCGCCGCCTCCGCCACCGTTCGGGCCGAGGCGTCGATGGCGGCGCGGCAGCCGGGCGCCAGCGCCAGGACGGGCGGGTCCCGCAGGATTCGGCGCAAGTCGGGCAGGGTCAGATGGCCGGGGTCGATGGTCAGCGTGTCGGTCATTCAACGTTCCTTACGGCTGAGGGCGGCTTCGGAGAAAGCGGCAGTCCTTCACATGAGGTGCCGATGTTTCCTGCGCAAAGGGGGTGGTTTTCAGTGGCAATCCTGTGATGTCCCTCAATCTTCAGATTTCATTTACCAAAAACGCGCCAACTGACCTCGCCTGCATCCAGTGGGCACTGCTTCAAACGGTGACAATTGGAGGGCTGTAAATGCCTCGCCTGTTTTCTCGCGGGTCTGAAAAGGCCAATAAAGAAATGGCTCACGGGGGCCGCTATTTCTCCAGGGTACTCGTTGGTGCATTTATCTTCAGCGCCACCATCAATTTGTTGATGTTGGCGATGCCGCTTTATTCCCTTCAGGTATTCAGCCGCGCCATTCCGTCCGGCAACTTCGATACGCTCATCATGCTGACGGTGATCGCGGTGATCGCCCTGACGCTGAGCGCCGCCATGGAGACGTTCCGCGCGCGCATCCTGGCCCGCGCCGGCAACGCGCTGGAGGTCACCTGGCGGCGCCGGCTGACCGCCGACGTGCTGGACGCCTCGGGCCGGGGGCGTCCCGACACCGCCCCGGTCAGCGACCTCATGGAGGTCAAGGGCGCGATGAGCCGTCCGTCGCTGCCCGCCCTGATGGACCTGCCCTGGGTGCCCCTGTACGTCATCGGCATCTACCTGATCCACCCGCTGCTGGCCGTGATCCTGGTCGCCTCGATCGTCATCATGACGGCGCTCGGCTACATCAGCAACTGGGCGGTCCGCAACTTCGCCGACGACAGCAAGGCCCCGGCCAGCCGCTCGCAGCGCCTGTTCGACTCCCTGCTGTCCCGGTCGGACACGGTGCGCGGCCTGCGCATGGGGCCCAGCGCGCTGGACGCCGTGTCCCGCGACGCCATGACCACCTCCGCCCTCCAGGGCCGTTCGACGGAGCGCGCCGCCGCCATCGGCGCCTTCACCAAGTGGGTCCGCATGGTCCTCCAGATCGCGGTGACGGGCGTCGGCGCGTGGCTGGTGATCGAGCAGCACCTGTCCTTCGGCGGCATGATCGCCACCTCCATGCTGGTGGGCCGCGGCCTCGCCCCGGTGGAGCAGAGCGCCGGCGCCTGGGGCCAGATCCAGAAGTCCTGGCAGGCTTTCCGCCGCCTCTACCCGCTGCTGAAGCGCCTGTCCTTCGAGCAGGAGCGCCCGACGATCCCGGTGGAGCGCGAGCGCCTGACCGTCGAGAACCTGCTGTTCGTCTCCCCCCGCGACCAGAAGCCGATCCTGCGCAGCGTGACGCTGGCGGTCGAGCCGGGCCAGACGGTGTGCATCGCCGGTCCCAACCGCTCCGGCAAGTCGGTCCTGGCCCGCCTGCTGGCCGGCGTCGCCACCCCGTCGGCGGGCACGGTGCGGCTGGGCGGTCTGGCCGTCGCCTCGCTGAACCCGGAAACTCCGGAGCAGGGCATCGGCTACATGGCGCAGGGCGCGGATCTGCTGCCCGGCACCATCGCCGAGAACATCGCCCGCTTCACCGAGACGACGCGGGAGAAGGTCGAGGACGCCGCCAAGCGCGCCGGCATCCATTCCTGGATCGAGAGCCTGCCCGCCGGCTATGAGACCGAGGTGACCGACCCGCTGTTCCCGATCACCGGCGCCTCGGCCCGCCTGATCGCCCTGGCCCGTGCCGGCTACGGCCGCCCGTCGCTGATGGTTCTGGACGAGCCGTCCGCCGGCATGGACGAGATCGGCCACAAGGCGGTGCGCGACTTCATCACCGAGGCCAAGAACCGCGGCGTCACCACCATCGTGCTGACCCACTCCCCGGCCTTCGTCGACCTGTCCGACAAGACCTTCGTTCTGAAGAACGGCATGGCGGTGGAACTGCCGCAACGCCAGCAGGAGCAGCAGGGTCCGAACTGGAGCCGCCTGCGCAACATCGGCCCCGCGCCGGTGCAGAGCGCCGCCGGCTGACGCCGGACACTCCAGACCACACCCGAGCGACTTCCGGCGACCAAGGACCTTCTCCGATGACCGACACCACCACGAACACCTACAAGACGAAGACCATGACGTCGATCGGCGCGCTGCGCGCGCTGGTTCCCGACACCCGGGTCAGCGGGCTTCTTGCCGGCGGCTTCATGGTGCTGGCGGTGGGCTTCGGCGGGATGACCGCCTGGGCCGCCCTTGCCCCGCTGCACAGCGCCGTCATGGCGACCGGCGCGCTGGCCCCGGAAACCGGGCGCAAGATCGTGAAGCACACCGAAACCGCCCAGATCGAGGCGATCCTCGTCCGGGAAGGCGACAAGGTGAAGGCCGGTCAGGTCCTGGTGCGGCTGGACAGCACGGAGGCGGCGACCCGGCTCCAGGTGCTCAGCACCTCCTGGCTGGAGACGCAGGCCCTGGAAGCGCGCCTGACCGCGGAGCTGTTCGAGCAGCCCGCCATCGAGTGGCCGGAGGAACTGCTGCGCCGCCGCGGCACCGACCGCACGGTGGAAAAGCTGATGGGCAACCAGGAAACCCTGTTCCAGGTCCGCCGCAACCAGCTCGACACCGAAGCCAGCCTGACCAAGGAGCGCGCCGCCACGCTGCGCGAGGAGGGCAGGAGCCTTCAGGAGCAGCGGAAGTTCCTGGCCCGCGAGATCCAGCTCATCGAGGACGATCTGCGCATCACCCAGGGCCTGCTGTCGCGCGGCAACGCCACCCGCACCAAGCTGGTGGAGCAGCAGAAGGAAGAGGCGCAGCTCAAGGGCCGCGACCGCGAGCTTGAGGCCCGCATCGCCCAGGCCAACCAGGCCGCCGTCGATGCCGAGGGCGACCTGCTGCGCCGCCGCAACGACTTCCGGGAAAAGGTGCTGGTCGATCTGGAGAAGGCCCGCGGCGACGTGCTGCGCCTGGCCGAACAGATCCGCGACGCCGCCAACCGTCTGGAAACCCGCGCCATCAAGGCCCCGGACGACGGCACCGTCGTGATGCACAGCCATTGGGCCGTCGGCGGCACCATCACCGCGAACGAGCCGATCCTGGACATCATCCCGGACGACCGCGCCCTGCTGGCCGAAGTGAAGGTCCAGCCGAAGGACATCAAGTCGCTGACCGTCGATCTGCCGGTGAAGGTGCAGTTGACCGCCTATGACAGCCGCGTCGTCGGCTCGCTGGACGGCACGGTGACCTACGTGTCCGCCGACCGCGTGATGGACCCGATCACCCGGCAGGAATCCTACATCGCGCGGATCAAGCTGAAGGACAGCGACTCCCATCAGGTCCATAACCTGACCATCAAGCCGGGCATGCCGGTGGAGGCGCGCATCCTGCTGTCCGCCCGCACCCCGCTCGACTATCTGGTGCAGCCGCTGTCCCACTCCTACGTGAAGGCGTTCATTCAGGAGTAAGGAGCCGAAGCAGGTCGCTTCGCCGGAAAAAGGAAAGGGCGGCTTCCCACGGGGGAGGCCGCCCTTCCTTTTTGAGCGAAGCGGGTTGGGATCAGCCGCGCGGTCCGTGCAGGCGCCGGGCCGCGAGGTCCAGCGCCAGCTTCAACTGGGCCAGCGAATAGGGCTTGTTGACCACGCCCAGCGGGTAGGTCTCGGTGATGCGGGCCATGATCGCGTGGTTCGCGTAGCCGGACAGGAAGATGGAGCGGATGCCGTAGTTGGCGCGCAGGCGCCGCGCTGCCTCGATCCCATCGCCGCCGGCCAGCCGCACGTCCATCAGCGCCACGTCGGGCCGCTCGCGCCCGGCGATGGCCACCGCCTCCTCCTCCGTGCGGGCGGTGCCGCAGACGGTGTGGCCGAGATCCGTGACGGCCATGCCCACCGCCTCGGCGGCGAGGGCCTCGTCCTCCACGATCAGCAATCGCAACGGGCGGATCACCGCCGGGGCGTGGCGCCGGATGGAATCGCGGCGGTCCGTTTGGGCGGCCGGTCCGCAGCGGTGCCGCCGGTCCAGGCTGGACGCCGGTCGGGTCAGCGTATCCAAGTCTTCCTGTGCCATGACCACCACCCCCATGCGTCGCCGCAGGTGTTATTGGTAAAGAATCATTTACCAAATAAAGTGGTAATCACACCCATTTCGGAGTTCAAGGAAAATCGGTGTGACGCGGATTCGTTCGGTCGAGACGAGACTTTTCCGCAACAGTGTGGCGGGGACGTTGCGCCTCAGCGCTTGGGACGGCTCAACCAGTCCACATTGCCGTTGCGAGGGGAGGGGGCGGCGCCGTTCGCTCCGGAACCCTTGCGCCCGGACAGGGGCGAGAGCCAGGAGGAGGAGGGCGCCGCGTCCGGGCCGGGGTCCGGTGCCGCCGCGCGCTGTGGGGCCGGGGCCGGTGTCCTCGGCACGAAGGGCGACAGGACCGGCGGCGGCGTGGGCGGCTGGGGCGGGTCCTCCCGCGGCGGCTCGGCGGCGAAGGGCGGGGCGCGGTCGGCGGACGGGGGCGGCGCGTAGGTCTGGGGTGCGGTCGGCGGGGCGCCCTGGGGGCCTGTTGCCGCCGCAGCCGGGGGCGCCGCCGGGGGCGCTGACGGAACCGGTGCGGAAGGGTGGGCGCGCGGGGGATCGGCAACGGTCCGCGTGGGACGGTCGTCGTCGTCCACCGGGCCGGTCTGGGTGCTGATGCGCCGCGCCTCGTCACGGATGGACAGCAGGGTCGACACGGCGAACTGGAGGAGCGGAGCCATCTTCTCGGAGTCCGCCAGCTCCTCCGCCGTCATGGTGGCGAAGCGCTTGCGCACCTGTTCCACCGCGTCCTCGATGCTGTCGCGCAGGGCGCCGGTGTCCTGGAGGACGCGTTCCAAATCCTCCCGCAGGGCCGAGATCTCGCACGCCTGGCGCAGCTCGTGGAAGCCGATGGGCGTCCCCGGCGTCCGCCCGGAGTCGGCGGTCCGCTGATCCTGCGGGCGGAAATCATAGGGCATCTTCGCCAAAGGCCGGGCCCTATCCTGCAATCCTGCCGGAGACCAAGGAAGGTTGCCGTGTCACAGGTTTAATGCGGTTGAACATGGTTGGAAACCGTTTGCGCACCCCAATCGCTTGTACTATTTTTTCCGCGCCGGGGGGAACGGAATCCTGCGGTATCACAAATCCTACCCCACCCTTCCCAAAGCCACGCATGCCGGGTACTCACGGTGTCGATTGATCGCACGGAACTGGAACGGCTCCTTGCCGATCGTCCGACCGGAAACCGCTCGGCCATGCAGGCCGTCCGCGAAAGCTACGCCGACATCGGCCTGATGCGCGAACGCGGCCTGTCCTGGGCGGACATCTCCGACGTGTTGGCGAAGCTGGGCGTCACCGCCCGCGACAGCCAGCCGATCTCGCCCGTCACCCTGCGCTCCGCCTTCTTCCTGGTCGGCAACGAAGGCCGCGACGGTGCGGCGGACGGAGAGGAGGACGGCGCCACCACCCCGCGTGAAACGCTGGACGCGGTGCACCGCGCCGCCCTCGCCGCGGGCCAGCCGGCGGTCGCCGGGCCGGAGCCCGGGGAAGCGGAGCCCTTGCCCGCGGAAGAGCCCGTTCCCGAAGCGCAGGTGGAGCCCGAAAGCGTGCCGGAGCCGGAACCCGCCGCTCCGACGCCGCTGGTGACACCGGCCCCGCCGGCCCCGCCTACCCCGTTGGACGAACCGGCCCCGGTTCCCGAACCCTCCCTCACTCAGGCCCCGGTTTCCCAGGCGCCGATCTTTCAAACCGCAACTCCTCAAGACTCGACAACGAACAGACCCTGGAAAGGCGATCGCATGCTGGGCACCATCTTCGTTCTCAATGACCGCGGTGGCGTCGGCAAGACGCTGCTGTCCCATCACCTGATGGCAACCGCCATGCTCGAGGGCCTTCAGCTCAAGGTCGTCGAGTATGAGGTGAACGAGCGCCTGAACCGCCTGTTCGGCCCGGAGGTGGTCGAGCATCGCCGCATCACCCAGGACTTCATGAACATGATGGGGTCGGGCGACGGCTTCTACGAGTTCTGGGACATGATCGGGCCGGAGCTGCAGCGCGGCGGCCGCCTGTACGACTTCGGCGGCAACATCTCCCAGTGGTTCTTCAACTGGGCCGAGGTGTCGGGCTTCGACTATTACGTCGGCGAGGGCGAGCGGCTGACCTTCATGGTGCCGGTCACCGTCGATCTGGCCTCGCTCTCCACCGGCATGAACACGCTGGAGCGCATCGCCACCATCGCCCCGAAGGCCAAGCGCGTTCTGGTCGAGAACGGCTTCTCCGGTCCCTTCTCGCAGCTCGACGACAGCCAGTACGCCCGCCGCAAGGCGGAGATGGTGGAGCGCGAGGGCGTGGAGGTCATCTCCATGGCGCCCTGCACGGCCCCGGCCTGGGCGCGCCTGACCGGCCACCGCATCGACGAGGTGGCCCAGATGACCCGCGAGGATCTGGTGAAGCTGGGCATGACGCCGCCGGTCGCCTCCCGCTCGCTCATCATCATCCACGAGTGGCTGCGCACCATGCGGCAGGCTCTGTCGCCCTATCTGCGCGATGCCTTCAACCAGTCCGCTGGCCCCGCCGCCGGCAAGGCCGGGACTCGCCAGGGCGCGCTCTGACCGGACATCGCATCGCCGGTATGTGAGGAACGGGGGCCACCGCGGCCCCCGTTTTCTTTTGCCGTCGGACGCGTTTACGCGAAGGCTTCGATCAGCGCCGCGAACTCCTGCGGGCGTTCGGCGTGCAGCCAGTGGCCGGCGCCCTCGACCATCTCGATGGCGGCCTTGGGGAAATGCCGGCGGATGGCGGCGTGATGCTCCGGCAGGATGTAGTCGGACCGGGTGCCGCCGATGAACAGGGTGGGACCCTCATAGCGGGCGCCGCCCAGATCCGGGAAGCCGATCAGGTCCTCCATGCGGGCGCCGATGGCGTCGAGATTGATCCGCCAGTGGAACGTTCCCTGTTCCAGAACGAGATTCTGCAACAGGAAGGAGCGCAGGGGGGCCTCAGGCACCGCCTCCACCAACTGCGCCTCGACCTCCGACCGGCGGGTGCAGCCGTCCAGATTGGCCTGCTTCATCGCCGCCACGAAGGGGGCGTGGGTGTGGGTGTAGGCCACGGGCGCGATGTCGGCCACGGCCAGCCGCTCCACCCGCTCCGGATGGTTGAGCGCAAGCGTCATCGCCACCTTGCCGCCCATGGAATGGCCGACCACCGCGGCCCGCGCGAAGCCCCGGTCATCGAGGAAGCGCAGCACATCCTCGGCCATCGCCGGATAGGTCATCTCGTCCGACCAGGGGGCGCCGCCGTGGTTGCGCAGGTCGAGCGCGTAGACCCGGTGCCGCTCCGCGAAGCGCTTCGCCAGGGTCTGCCAGTTGCGCGCCGACCCGAACAGCCCGTGCAGGACCAGCAGAGGGGTGCCGCCGTTCGCTTCGCCGGCTTCCAGATAGGTGAGGGGAAGACCCTGGGCCATGGACATTCCGATTGTCTGAACGTGGGTGGAGGGATGTCGGGTGGGTGGCGATCCTAGCAGACCGCTTCCGCCGGGAGCCCTCAAATTCCACATGGGCCGGCATGCCGAAAGGCGTGACGCGGGCCGGGAAAACGCTAGGATGGCGCCGCCCATCAAAGGACCCGTACGCACCGTGCTCCGCAACATCCTGTCCGTCGGCGGGCTGACGCTGGTCAGCCGCGCCCTTGGCTTCCTGCGCGACGTGTTGACCGCCGCGCTGCTCGGCGCCGGGCCGGTGGCCGACGCCTTCTTCGTGGCGTTCCGGCTGCCCAACCATTTCCGCGCCCTGTTCGCGGAGGGGGCCTTCAACTCCGCCTTCGTGCCGTTGTTCTCCGCCAAGCTGGTGCAGGACGGGCAGGCCGCCGCCAAGCGCTTCGCCGAGGAGGTCATGAGCCTTCTTCTGGCGGTGCAGTTGCTGTTCCTGGCCGGCATCCTGGCGATCATGCCGCAATTCATGACGGTCTTCGCTCCGGGCTTCTCCGACGATCCGGAGAAGTTCCGGCTGGCCGTTCTGTTCACCAGCATCACCTTCCCGTATCTGCTGTTCATCTCGCTGGAATCGCTGCTGGCGGGCGTGCTGAACAGCATGGGCCGATTCGCGGCGGCGGCGGCGGCGCCGATCCTGCTGAATCTCTGCCTGATCGCCGCGATGGTCCTGGCCGCCCCGCTGATGCCCACGGTCGGTCACGCCCTGTCGTGGGGCGTCTTCGTCGCGGGGCTGGCGCAGTTCGCCTATCTCTACTGGGAGGCCAACCGCGCCGGGATGGGGCTGCGCCTGCCCTGGCCGCGATTCACGCCGGACGTTAAGCGCTTCCTGACGGTGCTGGGGCCGGCGGCTTTGGGTTCGGGCCTGACTCAGATCAACCTGTTCGTCGACACGCTGATCGCCACGATGCTGCCGACCGGGGCGGTGTCCTACCTCTACTACGCGGACCGGCTGAACCAGTTGCCGCTGGGCGTTATCGGGATCGCCGTGGGAACCGTTCTGCTTCCGGAAATGTCCAGGCGCATCAAGGGCGGGGACGAGCCCGGTGCGGTGGAGAGCCAGAACCGGGCGGTGGAACTGTCGCTGGTGCTGACCCTGCCAGCCGCCGCCGCCTTCCTGGTCGCCGGCCTGCCCATCGTGTCGGTTCTGTTCCAGCACGGCGCCTTCGGCCCGACCGACGCCGCGCAATCCGCCGCGACCCTTCAGGCCTACGCGCTGGGCCTGCCGGCCTTCGTGGTGATCCGCAGCCTCGTGAACGGCTTCTACGCCCGGCACGACACGGCGACTCCGGTGCGGGTGGCGCTGGCCGCGACGGCGGTCAACGTGGCGCTGAAACTGGCGCTGATGGGGCCGCTGGCGCAGGTCGGGCTGGCGGTGGCGACCTCCGTCGCCGCCTGGGTCAATGCCGGTCTGCTGGCGTGGCTGCTGACCCGGCGGGGCCTGTTCCGCGCCGACGCCCGGTTGATCCGCAACCTTCCGCGCATGGCCGTCGCGGCGCTCGCCATGGGCGGCACGCTGTGGCTGGTGCAGAACCAGCTTTCCTCCTGGCTCACCGCCCATGCCCTGTTCGAGCGGCTGGGCGGGCTGGTGCTTCTCGGCCTCGCCGGGCTGCTGGTCTATGCGGTGCTGGCTTTCGCGCTGGGCCTGCTGCGCCGGTCGGACCTCGGGCGGTTCCGCCGGCGCCGCAAGGGGGCGTGAGCCTTACGCCTCCGGTCCGTTCTATGCCGGCCCGTTCTTGAGGGGGCGGGCCGGATCGGCGGTCCATTCCGACATCGACCCGTCATAGAGCTTCACCCCGTCGATCCCCGCCAGTTCGCTGAGCGCGAACCAGGACACCGAGGCGAGGTGGCCGGTGTTGCAGAAGGTGGTCGGCGCGTTGCCCGCCCCGGCCCGGTCCGCCAGCGCCTTCACCGCCTCCCCGTCGAGGAAGCGCTTGTCGGCAGCGGAGTAGATGGTGCTGCTGTCGAACAGCGCCGCCCCCGGCAACGTGCCCGCGGCGCGCGCCTGCGGGCTCTTGGCCTTGCCCTCGAACTGCTCGGCGGAGCGGGCATCCAGCAGCGGCGCGGCGCCGTCCGCCACCGCCGCCTCCACGTCCGGCAGGGTGGCGCGCAGTCCGTCGCGGGGGGCCGCGGTGAAGGACGTTGCTGGACGGCTGGCGGCGGTCTGGACGACGGCGTTGGCAGGATCGGCGCTCCAGGCCGCGAACCCGCCGTCCAGAACCGATACGCGGTCGTGCCCCAGCGTCTTGAACGTCCAATAGACGCGGGTCGCGTTCCCCATGTCGGACGCGCTATGGCCGCTGGCGACCAGAACGACGTGATCCGCGTTGCCGATTCCCAGCCCGCCGATCAGCGCTTCCAGAAAGGCGGTGTCAGGCAGCAGGCCGGGAACGCCGTCCACCGTCGCGCGCCAGCCGGCCTTCGCATAGTCGGAATGGATCGAACCGGGGATGAAGCCGCCCGACGGCGGCGTCCGCACGTCGAGGATCACGAGGTTCGGGCGGCTGAGAGCGCCGTTCAGCCATGCGCTGTCCACCAGCGGGCGCGGGAAATCGGATGTCATGGGGCTGCCTTCGCTACCGGTTTCACGTCGGTCCGGCAGGGTATCAACACAAGTCCATACAGGAAAACCAAATCTGCACTGTTGTTTCCCATCCTTGTCGCAGGCGGCATCCACGCTCGGCGTTGCCCCGGCGCGCCTGGTGGAGTAACTCTTGTTGGTTGGAAGGGCCGTTGGCCCAGGGTGAAGGAGTGCGGCATGGCCAACATCGACGATCTGCTGGGCGCCAGCTCGTCCGACGACATGAGCAGCGACGCCTTCGCCATCGGTGACGCTCCGGTCGAGATCAAGGTGGTCATCGGCACCGCGATGCTGCGCGTCCGCGATCTGTTGAAGCTGGGCCGCGGCGCCGTCGTGGAGTTGGACCGGCACCTGAAGGACCCGACCGACGTCTATGTGGAAGGCGTCCTCGTCGCCCGCGGCGAGGTGGTGATCGTGGATGACAAGATCGGCGTCACCCTGACCGACTTCGTGAAATCCAGCCGCGAGTGGAAGCGCTGAGATTTTCCAGTCATTGTTGCGCAACCGGAATCCAAATGTTTTGAAAGCGGAACGGCATATTCCGGTAGCGAAATGACACATTGCGCATCCGGAACGTCTTGATCCGGTCGCGAAACGACCGCTGCGAAGTCTAAGCCTCCTCGCCGATCTGCTGGGAAGCTGACGCCAACGCGCCTTGTGACGCTTTGTCCGGGGACGACGCGCGCGGCTTGACGCGGCGTGGCCGGCAGTGCTTTCGTGATCGTGGCCGTCCTTGCGGCATGGAGAGCGAACACGATGCCCGACCTGCCGCCGCTTGGCACCCCGCGTCTCTTTTCGAACCCACGCGCCGACACGGACCTTGCCTACGGGTCCTCGGAACGGGCGATCCTGAGCCGCTCCGCCTTCCAGGACGCGATGGCGGAGATCGGCGCATGGCCGGGCTACGCTCCGACCCCATTGCGCTCCCTGACCGGACTGGCCCGCGCCGCCGGCATCGACCGGATCTGGTACAAGGACGAGAGCAGCCGCTTCAACCTGCACAGCTTCAAGGCGCTTGGCGGTGCCTACGCCGTGTTGCGCCTTCTGGTGCGCGAGGTGCAGGCCCGCGTTCCCGGCGTGCCGATGACCGCGTTGGATCTGGTGGTCGGGCGCTACGCCAAGGTGACCCGCGGCATCACCGTGACCACGGCGACCGACGGCAACCATGGCCGGTCCGTTGCCTGGGGTGCGCAGGTGTTCGGCTGCGGCTGCGTCATCTACATTCCCGGCAACTGCTCGCAAGGGCGGCAGCGGGCGATCGAGTCCTTCGACGCGCGGGTGGTCCGTGTGGCGGGCAACTACGACGACGCGGTCCGGCAGGCCGCGGCGGACGCGCGCGACCATGGCTGGCACGTCGTCTCCGACACCTCCTACACCGGCTACATGGACATCCCCCGCGACGTGATGCAGGGCTACACGGTGATGGTGGAGGAGGCGATCGGCCAACTCCCCGCCAGCGAGCGCCCGACCCACGTCTTCGTGCAGGGCGGGGTAGGGGCCTTGCCCGCCGCCGTCTGCGGTCATCTGTGGGAAAGCTGGGGCCGCCAGCGCCCGCGCTTCGTGGTGGTGGAACCGCAAGCCGCCGATTGCCTGTACCAGAGCGCCGTCGCGGGCCGTCCGGCGCCGTCCGAAGGCGATCTGGAGACGGTCATGGCGGGGCTCGCCTGCGGGGAGGTCTCGCTTCTGGCCTGGGCGATCCTGGAACGCGGGGCCGATGACTTCCTGACCATCCCCGACGACGCGGCGGTGGCGACGATGCGCCTTCTGGCCGAGGGGCGGCATGGCGGGCGGCCCATCGTGGGCGGGGAATCCGGCGTCGCCGGTTTGGCCGGCCTGCTCTGCGCCGCGGCGGACCCGGCCACGCGCGCCAGCCTGGGGCTCGCGCCGGACGCCCGCGTTCTGGTCTTCGGATCGGAAGGGGCGACCGACCCCGAGGTCTACGAATCCCTGGTGGGCCGCAAGCCCGACGAGGTGCTGGGCGGCGCCTGACCGCCCGGCGGGGAAAGGGGAACTGCCGCCTTACTCCGCGGCGGGCGGAACGGCGGCGATGCGCGTCGGCACGAGGGCGGCCAGGATGCGCCCCTGGTCGTCCAGCCGCTTCTCGAAGCCGTCGAGGCGGGTGTTCATCACCTTCAGCTCCGACTTGACCATCATCATGTCGAACTTGAGGGCTTCCACATCGGCCTTCAGCCCGTTCATGTCGGCCTTCAGACCGCTGACGTCGTGGGCGGTGCCTTCGACGATGCCGATCAGTTTGTGAAGCAGCGGCTTCAGGTCGTCGTTGTCGGCCATGGGGTCCTGCCTTCGTCGCGCCGCGGTGGCGGTGTGGGTTGAGTTTACCAGAGGCGATGCACGCCGTGAAGCGGCCTTCCCATTCATGCGTCTTCGGGCCGCTCTGATCCCTTGCGCGAGCCCGGCGGGGCGGTCCACCATGGCACCCCATGAAAATCGGACCTCGCAGACTGGACATCAGGGAATGGACCGCAGAGACGTCAACCCGCTCGTCGCCGCCACGGAGGCCCCGCCCATCGCCGAGGCATGGCGCTGGGTGGAGGGCCGCAGCTTTCCGGCGGACAAGCCGCTGATCGACCTCTGTCAGGCGGTGCCCGGCTATCCGCCCGCCGACGCGCTGACCGCCCATCTGGCCGAGCAGGTGCGGGCGCCGGACACGGCGCGCTACACCGCCATCGACGGCATCCCGCCGCTGACCGCCGCGCTGGCCCGGCGCACCGGCTCGCTTTACGGCGCGGACGTCGCGGCAAACGAGGTGCTGATCACCGCCGGCTGCAACCAGGCCTTCGCCGTCGCGGTCATGGCGCTGGCGCGGGCCGGGGACAACGTGATCCTGCCGGCGCCCTGGTACTTCAATCACAAGATGACCCTGGACATGCTGGGCATTGAGGCCCGGCCCCTGCCGCTGCGGGAGGAGAACGGCCTGATCCCCGACCCGGCGGAGGCCGAAGCGCTGATCGACGCCGGCACCCGCGCGCTGGTTCTGATCTCCCCGAACAACCCGACCGGGGGCATCGCGTCGCCCGACGCCATCGCGGCGCTGAACGAACTGTGCGAGCGGCGCGGCGTGAAGCTGCTGCTCGACGAGACCTACCGCGACTTCCCGGAGTGGGAGGGGCGGGCGCCGCACGGGCTGTTCCAGAGGCCGGGCTGGCAGCGGACTTTGGTCCAACTCTACAGCTTTTCCAAGGTCTACAGCCTCGCCGGATACCGGGTGGGCGCGGTGATCGCCGACGCGGGGCTGCTGACCCACGCGCGCAAGGTGATGGATTGTCTGGCCATCTGCGCCCCGCATATCGGGCAGAAGGCGGCGCTGTTCGGGCTGGAGAATTTGGACGGCTGGGTGGCGGAGAAGCGCGCCGACATCCTGGCCCGTGTCCATGCCTTCCAATCGGCGATGGAGGCCAGCGGCACCCGCTACCGCATCGCCAGCATCGGGGCCTATTTCGCCTATGTCCGGCATCCCTTCGCCGGAAAGCGCGCCCACGCGGTGGCTGAAGGGCTGGCGCGCGATCACAACATCCTCTGCCTGCCCGGTTCCATGTTCGGTCCCGGCCAGGACGATTACCTGCGCTTCGCCTTCGCCAACGTGGACGCGGCGGTCATGCCGGAGATCGCGCGGCGCCTGGTCGAAAGCGAAAGTGTCGAAAGCGAACGTGTGGAAAGCAAAGCCTAAGGACGGTCAGCGGATCAGGTGGGTGACGATGTTCGCGCCCACCGCCGTCAGATGGTCGGCGCGGTCGCGGTAGTCGAGGCTGCCGGAGAAGCCACCGGCGGCCCGCACCCGCTCGATCCAGGCGGGGGCCGCGCCCAGCGCGACCAGGCGCTTCACCATCTGGTCGGTGGAGCGCAGCGTCATGCGGCCGTTCTCGGCCAGACGCGGGGCATGGACCATGAATTCGGCGGTCGGTGCGGCATAGCGCGGGTAGCCGGCCAGATAGAGGCCGACGCACATGCTCTCGCAGGACTGGCCACCGACCACGCGGGTGGCGACCGGACGGCCCGCACGCCGCTCCGCCAGCACCAGATCGATCATGCGGTAGCCGGCGGTCGTGAAGCCGCCGGGGCTGGACAGTTCGACCACCACCGGCTGGCCCGTCGGCACGCTGCGCAGCGCGTCGGTGAAGCGCTG
Organism: Roseomonas genomospecies 6; assembly: GCF_008365375.1. Taxonomy (GTDB): domain Bacteria; phylum Pseudomonadota; class Alphaproteobacteria; order Azospirillales; family Azospirillaceae; genus Azospirillum. The sequence continues at coordinate 117,524 of NZ_QOKW01000017.1, forward strand.
CTCCACGCCCGGCGTGATGATCCCGTCCAGACGCAGCGTGGTGGAGTTCACCTGATCGACCCGGACCAGGGTGGCGTCGGGAAACTCCGCCGAGACAGGCGGGGGCGCCGGGTTCGGACGGTTCACGGACAGGCTGTCGGCGGTCGCGGCCCCCGAAGAGCCGATGGCCAGCAGCATTCCCAGAACCACCATGCGTGCAGTCGCGCGAACCGGCATAGAAACCTCCTTGATCTGTGAAGGAGGGTGCCGGGAAATGCTTGCGTGATGGTTAACGCCAAGCCTGTCCGAAAGTGCAACGTCCTCCGCCACAGGCTGTTCTTGGAGGAACTCGGTCGTTCGGGCTGTGAATGGTGAAACAATTTTGCGCATTTTGCGCCGTGGCCGCGCTGGTTCTGTGGGTGCCTCCGGGCTTATCGGCAGAATTGGTTAATAATGTGGCGGCGCAGCAAACATCTCGCGGCTGCGGTGCGACACCCGCGGCGGGGCCGCCGGACCATGTGACCCTGGACGGGACGGCGCGCGGTCTGATCGTGGCCGTGCCGGCGGACTACCGCCCCGACCGCCCGCACAGCCTCGTCGTCGCCTTCCACGGGCGAACCAACAGCAACGCGGAGGTGCGGCGCTACTTCGATCTGGAGCGGCACGCGGAGGAACCGGCGATCGTCGTCTATCCCGCCAGCCTGAAGGACGCGCGCGGGCTGAACGTCTGGGCCGATCCCGGCGATCCGCCGGACCGGCTGCGGGATTTCCGCCTGTTCGACGCCGTCCTGGAGACTATGGCGGCGACCTATTGTCTGGACATGGGCCGGGTGTTCGTGGTCGGACACTCTCTGGGCGGGTCCTTCGCCAACAGCCTCGCCTGCGCGCGGGGCGGCGTGATCCGCGGGCTGGCCAGCGTCGGGGGAGGCTCGGCGCGCGCCGGGGAGTGCGGCGGGCCGGTGGCCGCCATGGTCCTGCACAACCCGCGCGACGAACAGGTGCCGGTGTCCGAAGGCTTGCGCCTGCGCCGCGCGCTGCTGGCCCAGGACGGGCTGCCCACGGGAAGCGAGCCGGACGAGCCGCACCGCTTCAACTGCCGCCGCTATGGCACGGAGGCGGAAGCCAGCCCGGTGCTGTGGTGCCCGCTGGCCGACGACCGGACGCGCAGCGGACGCTTCTATCCCCATCAATGGCCGCAGGGCGTGGGCAAGGCGATCATGGAGTTCTTCGCTCGGCTCGGGTAAGTTTTCATGGTTGGTGCGGGCAATTGTTCGTTGCGCCCATTGCCGCCGCCGCTCCATTCCGCCAAGATGCTTTCAAAACGAACTTCAGGGATGGAACGCATCGATGTCGGAAAGCGCCGCCGTGGCGGTCGCCCTGCGGACGGAGGGGGCGGACAAGGCCGCGCTCCGCCTGGAGGGCGTGACCTGCACATTTCCATCGCCCGACGGGCGCGGACGCAGCTACACGGCGGTGCAGGGCGTGACCCTGTCGGTCGCCGCGGGGGAGTTCGTGTCCATCGTCGGGCCGACCGGCAGCGGCAAATCCACGATCCTGAACGTGGCGGCGGGTCTGCTCGCCCCCAGCGCCGGGCGCGCCTTGGCCTTCGGGGAGCCGGTCGACGGCATCAATCCGCACGCTGGCTATATGTTCCAGGCCGACGCGCTGATGCCCTGGAAATCGGCGCTCGAGAATGTGGCGGCCGGGCTGGAGTTCCGCGGGGTGCCGCGGCGCGAGGCGGAGGAGCGGGCACGCCCCTGGCTGACCCGCGTCGGCCTGGACCGCTTCGGCGACCGCTACCCCCACCAGCTTTCGGGCGGCATGCGCAAGCGCGTGGCGCTGGCCCAGACGCTGATCGTCGATCCGAAGATCGTTCTGATGGACGAGCCCTTCTCGGCGCTCGACATCCAGACGCGGCAGTTGATGGAGAACGAGTTACTGGACCTCTGGTCGGCGGACCGCAAATCGGTGGTCTTCATCACCCACGACCTGGAGGAGGCCATCTCCATGTCCGACCGGGTGCTGGTGCTGTCCGCCGGCCCCGGCGCCCGACTGATCGGCGAGTACCGGGTGGATCTGGAGCGCCCGCGCGACGTGGCGGAGATCCGCATGACGCCGCGCTTCCTCGACCTGCACCGGGAGATCTGGGGGCAGCTTCGCGAGGAAGTGCTGAAGGGCTACGCCCAGACAAAGCTGACGTGAGCGAGGACCTCATATGGCCGTGGCCCGTGTGAAACGCCTGCCGAGCCGCCCGGTGATCCTGCTGTTGCAGGTGGCCGTGCTGATCGGCTTCTTCCTGCTCTGGCACGTCCTGACCGCGACGAAGATCCTGAGCCCCTTCTTCTTCGGCACGCCGCTGGCGGTGCTGGAACGCACCTGGAACGACTTCGCGTCCGGCGTGATCTGGTACCATCTGGGGATCACGCTTCTGGAAACCGCGCTGGCCTTCGCCATCGGCACCATCGCGGGCATCGCCTTCGGCTTCTGGTTCGCCAGGGCACCCTTGGTCTCCATCGTGTTCGACCCCTACATCAAGGCGGTCAACGCGCTGCCCCGCGTGGTGCTGGCGCCGATCTTCGCGCTGTGGCTGGGGCTCGGCATCTGGTCGAAGGTGGCGCTGGGGGTGACGCTGGTCTTCTTCATCGTCTTCTTCAACGTCTATCAGGGCGTGAAGGAGGTCAGCCCCGTCGTTCTGGCCAACGCGAAGATGCTGGGGGCGAACAACCGGCACCTGTTCCGGCACGTCTATCTGCCATCGGCCCTGTCCTGGGTCTTCTCCAGCCTGCACACCGCGGTCGGCTTCGCCATGGTCGGCGCGGTGGTCGGCGAGTATCTGGGCTCCGCCGCCGGGCTCGGCTACCGCATCCATCAGGCGGAGGGGGTGTTCGACACGGTCGGCGTCTTCTCCGGCATGCTGGTGCTGACGATCTTCGTCGTGGTGATCGACGCCGTCGTGACCGTGATCGAGAAACGCCTTCTGCACTGGCGCCCGCAGGAGGCGCAGACGACCAACGCGCAGGGATGACCGCGCGATAGCGAAAAAACCTTGGGAGGAACGACATGCGTTTGAAAAGCGTGATCGCCGCCGCGGCGGTGGTCCTGGCCTTCGGGATTGGCGGGGCGAACGCCCAGCAGGTGGAGAAGAAGGACCTGAAGCTGGCGGTCGGCGGCAAGCCGCTGCTCTATTACCTGCCGCTGACGGTGGCGGAGCGGCTCGGCTACTTCAAGGAGGCCGGGCTGAACGTCGAGATCAACGACTTCGGCGGCGGCGCCAAGAGCCTCCAGGCGCTGATCGGCGGCTCGGCGGACATCGTGACGGGCGCCTACGACCACACGGTGCAGATGCAGGCCAAGGACCAGCCGATCACCGCCGTCGTGCTGCTGGGCCGCTATCCGGGCATCGTGCTGGCCTCGGTCAACAAGGCCGGCACGATCAAGTCGGTGCAGGAATTGAAGGGCAAGAAGATCGGCGTGACCGCTCCCGGCTCCTCCACCAACTTCATGGTCAATTATCTGCTGACCCAGAACGGCATGACGCCGGAGGACGTGTCCTTCATCGGCGTCGGCGGCGGTCCCAGCGCGGTCGCGGCGGTGAAGCGCGGCGAGATCGACGCCATCGCCAACCTCGACCCTGTCATCAGCCAGCTTGAGGCCGACGGCGACGTGACCCCGATCGCCGACACCCGGACGGAGAAGGGCACGCTGGAGACCTACGGCGGCCCGTACCCGGCGGCGGTGCTCTACACCACGCCGGCCTTCATCAAGGAGAACCCGAAGACGACGCAGGCGCTGGTCGACGTGTTCGTCCGGACGCTGAAATGGCTGGATCAGGCCAAGACGGAGGACGTCCTGAAGATCCTTCCGCCGGAATACTTCCTCGGCAACCAGACGCTCTACGCCCAGGCGTTCGAGCATTCGAAGCCCACCTATTCGCCGGACGGCCGCTTCTCCCAGGAAGGGGCGGAGGCCGCCTACAAGGTGCTGAAGGCGTTCGACAAGGCCGTGGCCGCGACGAACATTGACCTGTCCAAGACCTACACCAACGCCTATGTCGAGGAGTCGCTGAAGCGGATCAAGTGACCGGCGAACAGCCGGTCCGCTCGACAATCCGGGGGTGCGACGTTCCGTCACCGGCGCCCCCGGTCTCCGCGCCGGTAGACTGGACCTAATTCGTCCTGTTTCGATGCGGAGCACCAACCCCATGACGGAAGTGATCTTCTACGGTCTGTCCGGCTGCACGGCGAACGCCAAGCAGAAGCTTCAGCTTCAGGCCGCCGGCCATTCGCTGGTCGAGCGCGATCTGGCCGCGGAACCCTTCACCGCCGAAACCCTGCGACCCTTTTTCGAGGGCCGCCCGGTCGAGGACTGGTTCAACCGCCGCGCCGCCGCCGTGAAGACCGGGGCGGTCAAGCCCGACGAGTTGGACGAGGAGTCGGCCTTGGCCGCGCTGCTGGCCGACCGCGACCTGATCCGCCGCCCGCTGCTCCAGGTCGGGGCGGACCGCAAGGCCGGCTTCGACCCCAACGCGCTGCACGCCTGGATCGGCCTGACCGCCTCCGGCGAGACCTGCGACGACAAGCATTCCCGCGGCGTCTGCGACCACGGCCATCACCATTTCCCGAAGCAGGGCTGACCGCGGAATCAACTGGCGGGAGGACCGCGGTGAATGGTTGAATGCCGGACCATGGACCGGCCCAATCACGAGCTTGCGGAACTCCTCGTCAGCCTGGACGCGCGGCTGTCCGCCGCGCGGTCCGGCGATCTGGTCCATGCGCGGGAGCCGCTGCGGGCCTTGCGCGACCGGCTGAACGCCGTTCTGGACGATCCCCCAAAGGAAGAGGGCGAGGCCCATTTCCGCTCCCTTCTCGCCGACGCCATCGGCTGCGTGTCGGAAGGCTTCGTGCTGTTCGGTGCGGACGGGCGGCTGGTGCTGTGCAACGACCGCTACCGCGCCGCCTATCCGCTGCTGTCCGACCATCTGGTGCCCGGCGTCCGCTTCGCCGACCTGCTGCGGGTCGCGGTGGAGCGGGGTGCGGCCGGCGACGATCTGGGCGACCCGTCCGACTGGATCGCCGAGCGTCTGAACCGCCACATCGGCGGCGGGCCGCCGACCGACCACCAGCTCGGCGACGGGCGCTGGTACCGCATCAGCGAGCACGCCACCCGCTTCGGCGGGGTCGTCAAGATCCTCACCGACATCACGGAACTGAAGCGTCACGAGGAGGCGCTGGCCGACAGCGAGGCGCGCTACCGCCGGCTGGTGGAGATGGCGCCCTACGGCATCCTGATTTGGGACGGGCTGCGGGTGCGCTTCGCCAACCGCTCCGCCGCGGTGATCCTGGGCAACGCCGACCCCGGCGCCATGCTGCGCATCCCGCTGGTCGAGGCGACGGAGTTCGACGGGGTGCAACGCCTGTTCGATTGGCTGCCCCCGCCGGGCAGCGGCCCCGGTACCGCCGAGGAGGCTCCGCCGCCGGTCGAGGCCCGCTTCGTCACCGCGCAAGGCGCCCTGCGGGAGCTGGAGGTCGGAATCCATCCCTTCGCGGTGGAGGGGGAGGCGGCGTGGTTCCTCGTCCTCCATGACATCACCGGGCGCAAGCAGGCGGAGCGCGCGATTCAGCAGGCGCAGAAGATGCAGGCCATCGGCCAACTGGCCGGCGGCATCGCGCACGAGTTCAACAATATGCTGACCGCCATCGGCGGCTTCGCCCAAATGGCCCGCCGCGCCCCGCAGGACCGCCCGCGGGTCGAGCAGTGCCTGACCGAGATCGTCAAGGCCACCGACCGCGCCTCCGGCCTGACCGCGCAGCTTCTCAGCTTCGGGCGGCCCGGCCGGCCGGACGCGGTGCGGCCCGTGCGCGTCGGCGCGGTGGTCGACGACCTGCGCCGCTTCCTGGGGCCGACGCTCGGCGAGCGCCACCCGCTGCGGATCGGAGGGGACGGCGGCGGGGCGGTGGTGTGCATGGACCCCGGCCTGCTCCACCAATCGCTGGTCAACCTCGTCCTCAACGCGCGCGACGCCATGCCGGATGGCGGTCCGATCGCCATCGAGGTCCATCGGCCCGATGACGGCGGCGTGACCATCGCCATCATGGACACCGGATGCGGCATCGACCCGGCGGTGATCGACCGCATCTTCGAACCCTTCTTCACGACCAAGGAGCCGGGAGCCGGAACCGGTCTGGGGCTGGCGCTGGTCTATTCCACGGTCACGCGGGCCGGCGGTGCCGTGGATGTGGACACGGAGCCGGGCCGCGGCACCACCTTCACGCTGCGTCTCCCGGCGGACGGCGTGGCCGAACCGCCGGAGCCGGACGCCCCCGGCCTGGACGACGCCCTTCTTCCCGATGCCGGGGAGGAGGGGGCGGAGGGGATGTCCATGGCCGCCACCGTCCTGCTGGTGGAAGACGAGGCGCAGGTGCGCGACTTCATCCGCCTGACGCTGGAGGACATGGGCATGCGGGTGGTCTGCGCCGCCGACGGCACCGAAGCCCTGCGCGCCTACGCCGATCACGGCGGGGCCTTCGACCTGCTGGTGACCGACCTCGTGATGCCGCAGGTCGGCGGGGCGTCGGTGGCGCGCGCGTTGCGCCGGGAGAATCCGGACCTGCCGACCGTCCTGATGTCCGGCTACCCGCCGGAGACGGAACGTCTGGACGATCTGCTGGCCGGCCCGCTGGCCGGTCCGCAGGAAGACGGGCGCCGGATCGTCTTCCTGCGCAAGCCGATCGACCCGGACGCCTTGTCCGACGCGATCCACGCGCTGCTGATCTGACGGCGGGCAGCGATGAACGCCCCTACGCCGCCCGCGACCCCGCCCGAGACCATCCCCATCGGCGCCTACGACGTCGACGCCCTGTTGGGCGAGCTGAGCGGCGACACGCGGGAGGAGCCGCCGGAATCCGCCCTCTGCGTCCGGGTCGAGGAGGTCTTCACCCCCGCCGCCCGGTTGCTGATGGCGGAGGAACTGGCGGAGTTCCTGGAGACGCGCGGCATCACCCCGACGGAATTCCTGCACAAGGTCGAGCCGCAACGCTCCTTCCTCGACTGGCCGCGCCGCCCCGCGATCCTGGAGCGGGTGGCCCGGCGGCAGGCCCGCCCCGGACGCCGGTCCCCCGCCATGCGGCTGGAGGAGCTGAAGCGGCTGGAGCAGGAGGTGCTGGCGCTCACCGCGCGGCGCGCCCACAGCGGCGCGTCCCTGTCCATCGACGCCAAGCAGTTCGCCGCCATGGTGGCGCAGACCCTGGCGCGGACCCCGGGCTTCGCCGGGCGGTACACCGTCGATTCCTGGCTGTCGGCATGGCTGGGGGAGGGGCGCAACCACGAGCTTCGGCTGGTGCGCATCCTGTCCCTCGACGGCGAGGGCCTGTCCGGCGAGGGCATCGCCATCCTCGACCAGTTCGTCGGGGAGATGCTGGCGAACGGGCTGGTGGTCGAGGCGCTGTTCGGATGGGCGGACGGGCTGCGCGGCGTTCTGGACGCCATGGCGACGGTCTGGCGGGGGGAAGCGCCGACCCATCCCGGCGCCCCCGCGGTCCTGCACCGTCTGTCCGCCTTCATCGCCCGGCATCAGGCCCGGCATCAGGCCCGCCATCGGTCCTGCGCCGCCCGGCTGGGGCTGGAGGCGGGGATTCACCACGCCCTGCTGGGCGACGCGCCGCTGTCCACGACGCTCCTGTCCGCTGCGAAGGCGGAGCCGAACAGCGTGGCCGCGGTGCTGGACGAACTGTCGGCCATCGCCCTCCTGAGCTCCCGCCTGGCGGTGAAGGGCGGGGTGATCGGTGGAGAACGCACCACCCGGCTGCTCGACCGGCGGGTCGCGCTGCTGCTGTCCGGCGCGCGGCTGGAGGCGGTGCTGCACGCCAAGAGCCATTACGCCCGCATCGTCGATCTGCTGGCCTTCGAAGGGGCGGTGGCGGGGGAACGCAGCCGGCGCATGATCGTTGCCCATCTGCGCCGCCACCTGGAAGCCCGGGACTTCACCCAGCGCCTGTTCGAGACGGCCCGCACGCCGCGCGCCCGCATCAAGGTGCTGGCCGACCTGCAGCGGCGGGTCCAGCGCTCCACCCTGCCGGAGGGTTTGCGCGAACGCTACGTCCGCATGCTGGACGAGATCCAGAACACCTTCCTGCGCACCAACAGGGTCTTCGCCCGGATCGCAAAGGACCGTCCGCCCCAGGTCGAGGAGGTGATGGAGTTCGCCAGCCTGCTGGCCGAGGGCGCCTTCACCGAGGGGAAATGCGCGGCGGCGGCGCGCGATCTGGTCGGGCACCATGTCCGCTCCACCGCCTTCCTGCGCGCCTACCTCGCCCGCTGCAAGGAGGCGACCGAGCAGCGCGCCGACCGCTTCGCCCATTTCTTCGCCACCCTGGCCACCGCCGGCCTGCCGATGCGCGCCATGAACACGCTGCGCGTCCTTCTGGCCGATGACGAGCCGGCGGCCCGCGGCTATGTGGAGATGATCCTGCGCGACCTGGGCATCACCGACCTCACCATCGCCGAGGACGGGCGCGAGGCGCTGACCCGGTTCGAGGAGCGGCAGGGCGCCATCGACCTGATCGTCTGCGATTGGAAGATGCCGGGCCTGTCCGGTCTGGAATTCCTGAAGCTGGTCCGCGCCGCGCGGCCCGACATGCCGTTCCTGATGGTCACGGCGCTCGCCACCATGATCGCGGTGGAGGAGGCCATGGCCCATGACGTCACCGCCTACATCGCCAAGCCGTTTTCTCCCGAGCAGCTTGAAGAAAAGATCCTGGTTCTGGTGAACCGGAACTGACCCTCGGCGGTGGCGTGCCGCCGGTGGAAAGTTTTTATACGAAGGAAAACACTGAAACCCGCTGTTAACGGCTGGGCTCCTATTACGGGTATCCGCGAGGCGCATTTTGCGCAGCGGTATTCCCATGGCGATGGAGTGGGGCTCCGTGGATCTTTCCGGCCGGGGTGGGCTGCCCCCCACCGACAGCGACTCCCGTGTCCGGGCCGACCGTCCGGTTGGGGAACCGGCCGCGCGCCGGGGGATGGGCGGGATGACCGACCTGCTGTTCCTCATGCTCGGCGCCGCCGGTCTGCTGGCCGTGATGATGCCGGAGGAGGGGCGCGACCGGCTGATGCTGCCGCTCGGCGTGATGACGCTCGCCATGGCGGCGATGGCCGTCCTGTCGGTGCGCCGCGCCCGCGGGGCGGCGGCGGCGCTCGACCGCTCCGCCCGCCTGCTGCGCGCCGCCAACGAGGAACTGGCCACCAGCCGCCAGCGCTTCCGCGACTTCGCGGAGGCCGCATCCGACTGGTTCTGGGAAAGCGCCGCCGACCATCGCTACACCTATGTCTCCGAACGGCTGCCGGCGCTTCTGGGCGGCGATCCGGCGCCGGTGTTCGGCGACTCGCTGCTCGACCTCGGCGCGCTGGTGGAGGACACCGACACCTGGCTGGAGTATCTGGCCGACATCGAATCCGGGCGCGCCTTCCGCGACCTGGAGATCACGCTGCGCGACGGGGCGGGAAACAGCCGCGTCTTCCGGATCAGCGCGCAGCCCTATTCCGACGCGGACGGGCGGTTCGCCGGCTACCGCGGCACCGGCATCGAGACGACCGCGGAAACGCTGGCGCTCGTCGAGGCGCGCTTCATGCAGTCGGTGGTGCACGACGCGCTGTCCAGCATCTCCGAAGGCTTCGTGCTGTTCAGCCCCGACGACCGGCTGATCTTCTGCAACGAGCGCTACCGCAGCGCCTACCCCAATCTGGCCGACGTGCTGGTGCCCGGCGCCGCCTTCGAGGACATCCTGCGCGCCGCCGCGGAGCGGGGCGGCTATGACGGCGACGACCACGAGATGGCGGACTGGATCGCCGAGCGGATGAAGCGCCATCTGCTGCACACGGACCCGGTGGACGGACGCCTGTCCGACGGGCGCTGGTACCGCATCAGCGAGCACGCGACCGGTTCTGGCGGCATCGTGAAGATCCTGATGGACATCACCGAGCTGAAGCGGCGCGAGGAGCAACTCGCCGGCCAGACGGAGCGGCTGGAGGCCACCGTCGGCGCGCTGAGCGAGAGCGAGAAGCGCTACCGCCAGCTCGTGGAACTGGCGCCCTACGGCATCGCCATCTGGGACCGCCGGGCCATCCGGTTCGGCAACGCGGCGGCGGCCTCCATCCTGGGGGTGGGCGGCAGCGGCGGGCTGGAGGGGCTGGACCTCCGCCCCTTCATCCAGGATGCGGAGGCGGTGGCCCCGCGGCTGGCGCGCGCCGCGGACGGCGACGGGCAGCGGGTGGAATGCGAAATCCTCCGCCCCTCCGGCGAGCACCGCCATGTGGAGATCGGCGCCTTCCCCGCGGTGTATCAGCGGGAGCCGGCGGTTCTGCTGGTGCTGAACGACGTCACCGACCGCCGCCGGGCGGAAGCGGAGCTTCAGCGTTCACAGAAGATGGAGGCCGTGGGCCGCATGGCCGGCGGCATCGCGCACGAGTTCAACAACCTGCTGACCGCCATCGGCGGCTTCGCCCGGCTGGCCGAACGGTCGCCCGGCGATCCTGTGCGCGTCGCCACCTGCGTGCGGGAAATCGCCAAGGCGTCCGACCGCGCGGCGACCCTGACCGCGCAGCTTCTCGACTTCTCGCGCCGCCGCCCGGCGGACGAGATGGAGGTGGTGGCCCTGGCCCCGCTGGTGCGCGACCTGAAGGTCTTCCTGAAGCCGCTGATGAGCGCCGGGGTCGATCTGGAGATCCGCGTCGGCGACGAGGAGGCGCACGCGGTCGCCAACCCGGTGATGCTGAACCAGGCCATCCTGAATCTCGCCCTCAACGCGCGCGACGCGATGCCCGACGGCGGGCGGCTGACCATCTCCCTGGACAGCGCCGTGCCGGACGCCGCCTTCTTCGGGCGGCACGGCGGGCTGGCGCGCGGCCGCTACGCCGTGATCCGCGTCGCCGACGAGGGCTGCGGCGTGCCGGAAGCGGTGCGCGACCGCATCTGGGAACCCTTCTTCACCACCAAGGAGCCGGGCAAGGGCACGGGCCTCGGCCTGTGGATGGTCTACGGCACCGCCCGGCAGGCCGCCGGTGCGGTGGAGATGGAGGCAGGGCCGGACGGGCGCGGCAGCGTCTTCTCCATCCATTTGCCCACCGTCGCCGCACCCGCGATGCCAAGCACGCTGGCCGACGGGCTGGGGCTGGGAGAGGACGAGGGGGCCGCCATCCTGCTGGTGGACGACGAGGAGTCCGTGCGCACCTATGTCCGGCTGGCGCTGGAGGAGGCGGGATGCACGGTGACGGAGGCGGTGGACGGGCTGGACGCGCTGGAGCGCTGGGACGAATGCGGCGGGCTGTTCGACGCGGTGGTGTCGGACATGTCGATGCCCCGCATGAACGGCCTGGAACTGGCCCGCGCGCTGGAGGAGCGAAGCCCCGGCCTGCGCATCCTCTTCCTGACCGGCTACGCCTCCCACGACACCGCGGCGGACCTGACGGCGCAGCCGGGCCGCCGGATCGTCATGAAGCCGGTAGCCCCGGACCGCCTGATCGAGGCGGTGCGCGGGCTGCTGAGCGAATGACACGGGGGTAGCCAGGGCATGGCATCGGACCAGCGCATCGCGGAAAGCCGGGACAATGGCCGGGACAATGGCCGGGACATCGACGCCGAAGGCGGGATGGACGCCGCCGTCTGCCGCACCCCGGAAGATTTCTACACCCCGCAGGGCCGCGACAGCATCGGCCGGCATTGCCAGCGCTATTTCGACGAGAACGCGCTGACCCCGACCGAGCTTCTGCATTCGCCCCGTCATCAGCAGAGCCTGTCGAACATCCCGACCTTCGTCGCGATCCTGCAACAGGCCGAGCGGGCGATGGACCGCAAGGGCGCGCTGACCGCGCTCGTCAACGAGGTCGCCCGGCTGACCCGAGAGCGGCTGAAGGACGCCCAGCCGCCGGAACTGACGCCCGCCACCTACGCCGCCACGGCGGAACGGCTGATCTCCTCCCGCGACGCCTTTACCGGGCGCTTCCTGGTCGATGCGGCGCTGACCACGCATCTGTACCAGGGCCGCAGCTTCGCCGAGAAGGCGCGGCTGCTGCTGGATCTGGCGGAGGGGCTGGAGGACGCCGACGCGCTGGCGCCGCTCGACCGGCTGCTCGGCGAGATCCTGCGCAGCGACACCGGCACCGCCTCCTGCTCGCTGGACGCGCCCTTCGTGGACCGGGTGGACATGCTCGTGTCGCTGATCGCCGGGGACAAGACGCTGTCCGACGAGGCGCCGCCGGTCTTCCGGGGGCTGGAAACGCTGGTGCGCCGCACGGCCATGCCGGTGCTGAGCGACTGCCTGATCTTCGCGCTGCGCCGCGAGCTGTCGAAACCCGACCGCTTCACGATCACCAGTGCCGGCGACCTGTTCGGCGTGGAGGCGGTGCAGCGGGAGATCATGGCGCTCAGCCAGGTGTCGCAACGGCTGCGCAGCGGGGAAGGCTATTTCGGCGGTGCCCGGACGGAAGCGGCGCTGCAGCGGCGAAGCGCGCTGCTCGTCAACGAGGACACGCTGCCGGAGATCACCAAGGGGCGGACGCTGATGCAGAAGCTCCGCATCCTCTTCGTCCTCCAGAAGATGCCGCTGTCGCCCAGCGCGGAGCGGGCGGTGAACGGCTATCTGACCCAGTTCTTCGCCGGGCGCGACTTCGCCGGGCGCCTGCTCGACTGCTGGAAGGAGAAGACCGAAAAGCTGAAGGGGCTGGCGGAGGTGCAGCGGCTGGTGCTCGACAGCGCCTTCGCGGAGGAGGACCGCGAGCATATGGCCGACCAGCTTGACGAGATCCAGAGCGCCTTCATCCGCACCCAGCGCCTGCTGAGCCCCCTCCAGGGCAAGGACGAACCGACCCCCGACGCGGTGCTGGAGATGGTGCGGCTGGCCGGCGACGGCGCCTTCTGCCGGGGCCGGAGCCGGGCGGCAATCGCCAAGGCGCTGTACCGGCAGGTGCACCGCCCGCGCTTCGTGCGTTCCTTCCTGCTGGGGGCGACCGGCGGCAAGGAGCGGTCGGCCCGCGCCTCGTGGCTGCGCGGGGCGCTTGGGGTGATCGGCGTGCCCTTCATCGACCTGAGCGCGATCCGCGCCCTGGTCATCGACGACGAGGACGGGCCGCGCCACTTCGTCGAATCGGTGCTGCGCGAGCTGGGCATCGGCCACATCGACACGGCGGCGGACGGGCAGGAGGCGCTGGACCGGCTGGCCGGGGACGGGGATTACGACCTGATCGTCTGCGACTGGATGATGCCGAAGGCCAGCGGCCTGGACGTGCTGCGCCGCGTGCGCGAGGTCCGGCGCGAGCTGCCCTTCCTGATGGTGACGGCACTCGCCACGCTGAAGGCGGTGGAACGGGCGCTGGCCCACAATGTCAGCGCCTACATCGCCAAGCCCTTCACGCCGGAGCAGTTGGAGGAGAAGGTCTTTCTCGTCCTGACGCAGAAATCCGCCCCCGGCGCGTGACGCGCCGGTCAGTCGGCGGCGGCGCGCTCATCCGTCTTCAAAACCGCCGTCTCCACCCAGTCCGCGACATGGCGGGCGACCGACTCCCAGCCGGGCTCCAGCATCATGCTGTGGCCCATGGCCGGGAAGAAGACCGGCTCCGTCCGGAAGGCGTGGGCGGTCGCGCGGACCTGATCGGCGGGGAACAGCCGGTCCTCCTCCGCCCCCAGGACGGCCACGGGGATGCCGCGCGCGGGCAGGGGCGGGAAGGGTATCCAGCCGCCGATGTCCAGGACCACGCTCTGCGATTCCTCCTGCATCAGCGGCTCGTAGCGCTTGGCCATCTCCAGCGGCACCCGGTCGGAGAACATGGCGCGGCGCACCGCCTCCGGATCGATGGCGCGGGAGCCGAAAGCCATCAGCATGCCCATCTGCTGGAAGACGTAGGGATCGCTCCAGGCCAGACGCATCGTGGATTCCAGCAACCCGTGCGGCGGCGCGGAGGCCATCAGGACCGCTCCCGGCAACCGGCGGCGGATCAGCGCCCGCTGCACCACCATGCCGCCCATGGAATGGCCGATCAGCACCGGCGGCGCCGAACAGGCCTCCGCGGCGGACAGCACGTCCTCCACGTAGTCGGCGATCCGGAAGCTGTGCAGCCGCTCCCGCCCTTCGCTGGCGCCGTGGCCGCGCAGCGAGACGGCGTGCGCCTCCCAGCCCTGTTCGGCGAACCAGGGCAGGAAATGCTCGTCCCAGATCCAGGCGCCGCAGAAGGCGCCGTGGACGAACAGCAGAGGCACGGGCTTGGCCGGGCCGGCGGGGGGCCGGCTGAGGATTTCGAGCTTTGGCATGGACGGTCCGGTCGGAATGCTGCGGTGCGGTAGGAGAACCAGAGGTAGTCCGCATCGGTTCCGCTGTCCACCCGCGCTCAGCCGTTGGCAGCCTTGAGCAAATGGGTCGTGAACCAGGAGCGCGCCGAGTCCGCCACCAGATCCAGCTTCCCCGTCTCCTCGAACAGGCGGCCGGCACCCGGCACCACCTCCAGCGCCTTGACGCAGTGCAGCCGCGAAAAGGCGTCGGTGTTGAGGTCCAGCGCCGGGGCGTCCTTGCCGCCGACCACCAGAAGGGTGGGGGCGGCGACGGCGTTCAGCCACTCCTCCGCCAGATCGGGCCGCCCGCCGCGGCACACGACGGCGCCGACCCCGTCATGTTCGGCGGCCCGGCCCGCGGCGATCAGAGCCGACGCGGCCCCGGACCCGGCGCCGAAGAAGCCGATGGGCTTGCGCTCCACATCGGTGGTGGCGCGCAAATGGCGGACCGCCAGGAGCAGGCGTTCGGACTGGCGGTGGACGTCGAACTGGTTGGCCGGATCGGCCTTCTCCTCCTCCGTCATCAGGTCCATCAGAAGAGTGGCGAATCCCGCCTCCCTCAGGCGCGCGGCGACGCGGACGTTGCGCGGGCTTTTCCGCCCGCTGGAGGTGCCATGGGCGAAGATCACCACGGCCTCGAATCCGGCGGGCGCCCCCAACTGACCCGCGAGGCCGAGCGGTGGAATGTAGAGCGTCGTCTCCATGCGCCTTCCTCTCCCGATGAGCCATCCCGATCATGTATCCAGCCGGCTGAGTCAACAGGGCGGATGGCTCGTCCGTGCCCGATGGCCTAAACTGTCGGCACAGGACCGATCTCACAGGACCACCCATGAGATCGGTATCGATCCCCGGTGAAGGGAGACCCACCTTTGTCTGATAAGCCCACCACCAAACCCGCCGCCCTGCCCGAATCCCCGGTCCTCGACCCCGCCGCCGTCGGGGCCAGGCTCGGCGCCACCGGTTATCCGGAACCCTTCCGCGCGGCGGTCGCAGGGCGTCTGCGCAAGCGTCTGGGCAACCCGCTGGGCATCACCAACTTCGGCGTCAACCTGACCCGGCTGGAGCCGGGCGCCGCCTCCGCCCTGCGGCACTGGCACACCCGCCAGGACGAGTTCGTCTATGTGCTGGAGGGCGAACTGACCCTGGTCACCGACTCCGGCGAGACGCTGCTGCGTCCCGGCATGTGCGCCGGCTTTCCCGCCGGAAAGCCGGACGGGCACAAGCTCGTCAACCGTTCCGACGAGCCGGCGACCTATCTGGAGGTCGGCGACCGCACCGCCGGAGACGAGGTCCACTACCCGGACGAGGACCTGCGCTACGACGGCACGGCCGACCTCTTCACCCACCGCGACGGCACCCCCTGGTAGACCGGACCAGGGTCACGGCGCCGCCCGCGCGTGCGCCGGCAGCGACTCCGCCAAAGGGTAGGGGGAGCGCCGCAGCTCGGCGATGTGCCGGGCGGCCCTGGCGCATTGGCTGCGCAGCTCGGGCACCGCGGTCATCTCCCAGAAGGGCGGGCGGCTGACCGGGCCGAGCGCGAACAGCCGGTCCGACGCCTGCCCGTCCTCGCCGATCAGGGCGCCGTCCAGCGTGACGTCCAGCCCAAGCCGCAGCGGGTCGGGGCGGGCCAGACCGCGCGTCAGCAGCGCCTTCACCAGCGGGTGTCCGATCCGGCTGAAATCGCATTCGGTGCCGGTGGCGTTGACGATGGCTCCCACCGTCCGGGTCCAGACGGCGCCCTCCGCGCCGCGGGTGCGGACCTCCGCCGCTACCCCGTCCGGAGCCAGCCGCAGGCTTTGCAGGCGCCCGGCGCGGATGGCGAGCCGCCCATTCGCGCAAAGCGCGGCGATGCGGGCCGCCACCTCCGGCGCCATGCGGTGGCGATGGACCTCCCAATAGGGGCGGACGTGGCGCAGGAAGCGCCGCCGCTCCTCCGTCGGCAGGTGGCTCCAGATCAGGTGATGGTAGGGGCGCAGCGCGTCGAAGGCCGACCGCCAGTCGAACCCCGCCTCCCGCGCGCGGCGCATGTCGGCCTTCAGGGCGATCATCACGTCCAGGACGGTGCGCGGCATCACCTGCGGGTGGACGAAGCTCTTGAAGGGCCGTGCCTCCTCGTGCGTCTGCGGCAGCAGGCCGCGGCGCGACAGGGCGACGATGGGACCGCGGTGCCCCTGGTCCTCCAGCGACAGGACGGTGTCCACCATGGTCAGCCCCGTCCCCAGGATCAGCACGGGCGCGTCCGGGTCGATGGCGGCCAGCGCCGGCCAGTCCCAGGGGGAGGCCACGTAGCGGCTGGAGGCGTACACCTCCGGCGCCGGAACCGGCGGGGGCGAGGGGGCGAAATTGCCGACGCACAGCACCGCCGTGTCCACCGCCAGACTGGTCCCGTTGCCCAGCCGCAGCCGCGTGCCCCGCGCGTCGCATGCGATATCCACCGCCTCCGCCTGGGACACGGTCAGCGAGACGTGGGGCGGGGCCGCCTCCTCCGCCTCCCGCAGCACGTCCTGGATGTAGGCGCCGTAGCGCGCGCGGGAGACGAAGGCGTGGCCGCTGGGCGGCACGGCGCCGGCCCCGTCGTCCTGCGCCCACAGCCAGCGCAGGAAGTGCCGCGGGTCGTCCGGGTAGGCGCTCATGTTGTAGGCGCGCACGTTCAGAAGATGCGCGGCGTTGGGCGTGGAGTAGGCGAGGCCGGCGCCCACGCTGGGTGTGCGTTCGATCAGGTGGAGGCTGGTCGGCTCATCGGCGCAGCGCAGCAGATGCGCGGCGAGGACGCTGCCGGTGAAGCCGGCCCCGATGATGGCGATGCGGCGTTTCGAAGGGCGTGGTGACAACGTCGTCGCTCCTCTGCTCTGGCCGTACGAAGGGGGCGGCGATCCGGTGCGGGCGGCGCCGGAAGGCCCGGCCGGCCACTGTTCGGTGCGGGATTGTTCGGGTCAACCGCAATTCCGGTGTATGACGCCCCGCTTGATTCTGCTGACGGTTTCATAGTTAACAGGAAATTAACCATAATATGGAAGGTTTCGGATGTTCGAACCATGAACGGCAGGACCGATGCGCGACCACCCTTTCCGACCCGTCAACACCGTTCCGACCGACGTCGTCCAACCCGTCTCCGCCCACCCGCTCCCCTCCCGGCGCGAACCGGACGTGCAGCTCGCCGCCATGGTGCCGCAGAGCGTCAAGCGCGCCGTCCGCCGCCGCGCGGAGGAGGAGGGCACGACGGTCCGCAGCATCCTTCTGCGCGCGCTGAAGCACGCGGGCATCGCCGAGGTGGACGAGGCGGAGATCGCCGACCGCCGCATCGCCGCGGGGGCCGAGCGGTCCGGCCTCTGGAGGGCGGCCCGCAGCCGCTGACCGGGCCATCCGGCGTCCCGCACCGTCCCGCCAGGGATCATCTTTCGAAAGCCGAGCTGCATGAGCCTTCTTCACCGCCTGTTGCTGCTGGTCTTCCTGGCGATGATCCCGGCGGCGGTCATCGAGGTGAGGAACGAGCTGGCCCTGCGCGCCGCACGGGAGGCGGAGGTGGGGCGCGACGCCCTGCACCTCGCCGCCTTGTTCGAGGCGGAGCAGCATCGCATGATCGACGGGCTCCGGCAGGTGCTCAGCACGCTGGTGAAGGCGGAACCGGTGCGCGCGCCCGGCTCGGCGGCCTGCCAGGCGCTGATGGACGATCTGCGGACCGCCTATCCTGCGCATCTCGGCGTGCTGGTCGCCGGGCTCGACGGGGTCGTCCGCTGCGCCACCGACCGCGCGTCCCTGGGCATCTCCATCGCCGACCGCAGCCATTTCCGCGACGCGCTCGACAGCGGGGGGATGACGCTGGGGGAGCATGTCCTCCAGCGCCACGGACACCCGGCGCTGCCGGTGGCGCTGGCCTTCCGGGACGAGGCCGGCATGGCCGCGGGCGTCGTGACGGCCATGACCGAGACCTCCTGGATCGCCGACCTGTTGGCCAAGCGGCCGTCGCCCGACAGCACGCGGATCGCGCTGCTGGACCGCCGCGGCCGGGTGGTGGCCCAGGTGCCGGCGCTTCCGGAACCGCCGGGCGACGCGCTGCCTGCGTCCTTCGTCGAGCTTCTGTCCCGCGACGCCCCCGGCGTGACGGAGATGACCGGGCGGGACGGACAGCCCCGCATCGTCGCCTACCAGCCGACCGGACCGGACGGCATCGGCGTGCTGGTCTGCCTGGACAAGCGCGAGGCGCTGGGGCCGATCCGCGGCGCGATGGTGCAGGCGATGACGGGAATCGCCACCGTGCTGGCCCTGACTCTGCTCGCCGTCTGGTGGGGCGCCAACCGGTTCCTGCGGCGGCCCGTGACCACGCTGGTCGAGACGGCGGAGCGTTGGAAGGGCGGGGACCTGACGGCGCGCAGCGGCGTGGCGCACCAATCCTCCGAACTCGGCACGCTGGCCCGCGCCTTCGACGGCATGGCCGAGGAACTGGCGCGCCAGCAGCAGATCCGGGACCGGGCCAACGCACTGGCCCACAAGATGGCCGCCGTGCTGGGAAGCGTCACCGACGGCGTCTTCGAGGTGGACCACGGCTGGCGCATCACCTTCGTGAACGAACGCGCCCGGACGTTGGTGTCCGGAGGGCGCGACCTGACCGGCGCGGTTCTGTGGGACGCCTTTCCGGACACCGCCGGCAGCGGCTTCGGGGAGCATTACCGCCGCGCCATGACGGATCAGACGCCGGTCGAGTTCGAGGAATACTACCCGCCTCTCGAATCCTGGTTCGCGGTGCGCGCCTTCCCGTCGCCGGACGGGCTGGCCGTCTTCTTCCAGGACGTCACCGCCCGCAAATGGGGGGAGGCGGCGCTGAACTCCGCCAACCGGGAGAAGAGCGCTCTGCTCGCCCAGTTGAACAGCCTTCTGCAGAACGCGCCGGTCGGCTTCGCCTTCTTCGACCGCCAGCGCCGCTACATCCGCATCAACGAGCGGCTGGCCGAGGGCAACGGCGTCCTGGCGGAGGCGCATATGGGCCGCAAGCTGGGGGAACTGCTTCCCGCCGTGGGGAACAGCGTCGAACCGATGATCGACCAGGTGTTCGAAACCGGCGAGCCGATCCCCTACCGCGAGGTGCTGGGCGAGACGCCGAGGGAGCCGGGCGTGACGCGCCACTGGCTGACCGCCCTGTTCCCCGTGCATGAGGGGGCGGAGGTCGCCGCCGTCGGCGCCGTCGTGATGGAGGTGACCGACCTGCGCCGGGCCGAAGCGGCGCGCCGCCAGAGCGAGGAGCGGTTCCGCTCCGTCTTCGAACTGGCCGCGGTCGGGATCGAGCGGGTGGCGCTGGACGGCCGGCTGCTCGATGTCAACGCCAAGTTCTGCGACATCGTCGGCTACCCGCGGGAGGAGTTGCTGAGGCGGACCTACCGCGACATCACCGACCCGGCGGACCTGCCGGCGGAGGAGGAACTGATCGAGCGGCTGCTGGCCGGCGAACTGTCCAGCTACGCCCTGGAGAAGCGCTACCGCCGCAGGGACGGCGGAACGGTGTGGGTGCGGGTGACCTCCTCGCTCGCCCTGATCACCGGGGCGGAGCCCGCCTACCGCATCACCGTCGCCGAGGACATCACCGAGCGCAAGGCGATGGAGGCCGAACTGCGCGCCGCCCGCGACGAGGCGGAGCGCGCCAACCTCGCCAAGTCGAAATTCCTGGCCGCGGCGAGCCACGACCTGCGCCAGCCGCTCCAGTCGCTGTTCTTCTTCGCCGCGGCCCTGCCGGCTCATGTCGGGTCCGACGCGGGCGCCAAGATCCTGAACCATCTGGAACAGGGGCTGGACGCGCTGAAGGGGCTGCTGGACAGCCTGCTCGACGTGTCGCGCCTGGACGCCGGGGTGGTGACTCCGGTGCTGGAGGATTTCGACGTGGCGGAGGTGATGGACCCGATCCGCGCCGCCTACGCGCCGGTCGCCGCGGGCAAGGGCATCCGCTGGCAGGTGGAGATCTGCACCGGGCGGGTGCGCAGCGACCGCACGCTTCTGGGCCGTCTGCTGCGGAACCTCGTGGAGAACGCCATCCGCTACACCGAAAGCGGGCTGGTGCGGGTGCAGTGCCGGGCGGACGGGCGGTTCCTGTCCATCGTCGTGCAGGACACCGGCGTCGGCATTCCGGAGGACCATCTGGAGCGGATCTTCGAAGAGTTCCATCAGGTCGGCAACCCGGAGCGCGATCGTACCCAAGGCCTCGGCCTCGGCCTCGCCATCGTGCGGCGCCTGTCGCGCCTGCTGGATCATCCCGTGGAGGTGCGCTCCGCCGTGGGGCGGGGCTCGGCCTTCCGCGTGATCGTTCCGATGGGGGATGCGGCGGTGGCGGCGCCTCCGGTGGTGGGGGAGGAGGCGCCCGGCCAGGGCGTGGGGCGCTTTGCCGTTCTGGTGGACGACGACGCCATCGTGCTGATGGGGCTTCAGATGATCCTGACGGAATGGGGCTATGCCGTGCTGGCGGCGGGCAGCGCCGATCAGGCGATGGAGCGGCTGTCCGCCCAGACCCGCGCCCCCGACATCGTGATCGCCGATTACCGGCTGCGCGAGGGGCGGATCGGGACCGAGGTCATCCTGCGCGTGCGCGAGCGTTACGGTGCCGGGGTTCCCGGCGTGATCCTGACCGGGGAAACCGGGCCGGATTGCCTGCTGGACGCCACCGCCCACGGCCTGACGGTGATCCACAAGCCGGTCACGCCCCGCGAACTGGGGGCGGCGGTGGAAAGGCAGTTGAAGGCCGTGCCGGTTTGAGGTGGTGGTAAACCTTGCCCCCTCCCCAACCCTCCCATAGGCGCTAACATGCTTGTCTCCTTATGAAAGGAGCCGGCATGGTTTCGGTCTGGCGTGTTCGTCGTCTGGGCGGGTCGGCGATGTGTCGGGCGAGCCGCGGCGCGC
>NZ_QOKW01000018.1 GCF_008365375.1 Roseomonas genomospecies 6
GTCGGTGACGGTGGACCAGGTGACCTCGGTGCCGCGGCCATCGACGAAGAAGGTGTCCTTGCCCGACCCGCCGATCAGCCAGTTGGAGCCCGACCCGCCGTCCAGCACGTCGTCGCCCGACCCGCCCGCCGCGGCATCGTCACCACCCAGCAGGTTCAGGAAGTCGTTGCCGTCCGACCCGCCCAGCACCTCGCTGCGGGCGTCGCCCAGGAAGGTCCATTGCAGGGTGGAGACCGGCCCTTCGTAGGCGAAGGCCTTCACGTCCTCCGTCACGCCGTCCACGATGCGCTGCATGGCGGTGGAGGGGCGGTTGTCCACCGGCGGGGTGGTGGTCGGCGGTTCCGTGGTCGGGGGCGTCGTGGTCGGGGGTTGGGTCGCGGGAGTTCCGGTCAGGGTGATGCCGCTGCCGCTGACCTGGAACTGGTCCGCCGAGAAGCCGCCGGCGAAGCGCAGGGTCACGTCGGCGCCCGCCGTGGCGTCGGTGCCGATGCGCAGGAAGGTGACGCCGTTCACCGTCTCGGCCTGCACCTGCCCGGCGGTGAGCTGGCTGCCGTTGCCGGCGGTGACCGCACCCGACATCGCCGTCCCGGCGATGGTGAAGACGTCGCCGCCGGTGGCGCCGGTGATGCTGGCGAAGCCGTTGGCCTGGGCGGCGGTCATCGTCACCGTGTGGCGGACGCCGCCGACCAGATCCAGGTTCTCCACGCTGGTCAGCGTCATGCCGGAGATGTCGATCTGCGGCGTCGCCGTGGTGACCTTGCCCTCCGGATCGGTCACGTTGTCGGAACTGATGCGCAGCGTGTCGGTGCCGGCGCCGCCGTCGTAGGACACCGTGCCCGCGTCGCTCTGCGCGGCGATGATGAAGGTGTCGTTGCCGGCCCCGCCCTGGATGATGTCGGCCTCCGGCAGGGGATCGTGGGTGCCGCTGTAGAAGACGTCGTCGCCGTCGCCGCCGATCATCGTGTCGACGCCCCAGTCGCCGATCAGCGTGTCGTTGCCGGTGCCGCCGTCGAGCAGGTCGTTGCCGCCGCCGCCGGCCAGAAGATCGTTGCCGGCCTCGCCGTACAGCATGTCGTCGTCGGCCCGCCCGAAGGCCCGGTCGTCGCCGCCGCCGCCGTAGATCGTGTCGTTTCCGGTGCCGCTTTCCATCGTGTCGTTGCCGGCGCCGCCGATCTCGACATCGTTGCCGCCATGGCCCCAGAACCAGACGCCGTCGTCGTTGGCGACCATGCGGTCGTCGAACTCGCTGCCGATCCAGCGCTCGATGTTGGAGAAGCTGTCACCGGCGGCGTCGCCCGTGCTGTTCCCCGGGTTGCGCAGATCCAGAACGACGCCCGCGGTCGAGTTCGCGTAGGTCACCTCGTCGAAGCCGTCGCCGCCGTCGAACACGTCGGCCCCGGCGCCGCCCTCCATGGTGTCGTGGCCGATGCCGCCGGTCAGCGTGTCGTTGCCGGCACCGCCGTTCATCAGGTCGTTGCCCTGGCCGCCGTCCAGGCTGTCGTCGCCGTCGCCGCCGTTGATGGTGTCGGCATCGCCTTCGCCGAACAGGGTGTCGTTGCCGGCCCCGCCGTCGAGCAGGTCGTTGCCCCAGCCGCCGTGGATCAGATCGTTGCCGGCTTCGCCATAGAGCACGTCGTTGTCGGCGCGGCTGTAGATCTGGTCGTCGCCGGCCCCGGCGTAGATGGTGTCGTTGCCGTCGCCGCTCTCCAGCGTGTCGTTGCCGGCGCTGCCGATCTGCACGTCGTCGCCCGCATGGCCCCAGAACCACACGGGGTCGTTTCCGGCCACCATGCTGTCGTTGTAGTTGGAGCCGATCCAGCGCTCGATGCCGGTGAAGCTGTCGCCCGCGGCGTCGCCCGTGCTGTTCGCCGGGTTGCCGATGTCGATGGTCATGCCGGAGGTGGCGTTCTCGTAGGTGACGACGTCGAATCCGTCGCCGCCGTCGAACACGTCGGCCCCGGCCCCGCCGTCCATGGTGTCGTGGCCGACGCCGCCGACCAGCGTGTCGTTGCCGCCGTTGCCGATCAGGATGTCGTTGCCGGCCCCGCCGTTCACGAGGTCGGCGGCGTCATCGCTGGTCAGGGTGTCGTTGCCGTCGGTCGGCGTGCCGGTCACGGCCAGCTCATGGGCCCAGCCCCGGGCCCCGGCGCCCTCGACACCGGCGAAGGGGGAGGGGGTGAACACGGGCGCGGTGCGCACGTCGAGTTTCCAGGAGGCGCCCCGCGCCGCCGGACCGACGGGACCCGAGGAGGCCGCGACCGCGGCACCCGTGGCGGCGGCCAGCCGGTCGAGGAGCAGACGGCCCGCCTCGCCCGCACCGGCGTGGCAGGCGTGGATGTGGATTTCGGTGCCGCGCGCGTCCGGCCAGGAGCGGTCGAGCAGCGACCGTGCGTCCAGCGGCCGGGCACCCAGCAGGACCCGTCCCGGCTCGCCATGGGCGACCACATGCAGGACGGACGGACGCGCGGCGAGAGCGGCGGCCAGCACGGCATGGCCATCGTCGGTGGCGGAGACGAGCGTAACCTGAACGTCGGGACGGCGGTGGCTGAGCAGCCCGTCGAGATCCTCAAGCCCAGCGTCCGCGATGATGACTTCGTTCAAGGGAGACTCTCCGTAAATTTTGTTGTGATCGTTGGGATGCCCAAGCGCCCCGCCCGCGTATACGGCAAAGCGTGCGACTTCCTATGACATGATTTTACGGGGCATATTCCTGCAACTGCCTAATAAGGAATAACTCCTAGTCCTCATAATAAGCGCCAGTTCTATTGATATGCATGCCAACCGGAGGAATTCTTTAGGCAATCAACTCCATCTGAACTTAAATCCTTTGGTTGCTCCTGAACCTCCTTGAGGAGAAGGGCAGGCGCAATCGATAGCGCCACGGCGCATTCCGGGAGGCGGACGCACGGACGGCGCTGACACGGATGCCCCAACTCCCTGTTCGGGGAGGCGGCGCGAAATTCCGGGTGATGGCGTCATGATGAGATGAGCGGATGGCGTCACCCGCTTCGGAGCGGCCGAAGCACAGCGGTCCCGGGGCCAGGAGAGTTTGGTGCTTCCGCGGGACCCGCGCTGAGGCGACAGGAGTCCCAAAAACGACAAAGCGCCGTCCGGGCGGGCGGCGCTCTTGTCGGTGTGGTTGGCGACAGGCCAACCCGGCAACTGGATGTCGTCCGTGCTGATCCGTGATCAGATGACGGCGAAAAGGCGGGACTTTTCGATCCAGGCGTTCATGAAGGCAACGAAGCCCTTGAGGAAGCCGCCCGAGGAACGGTTGTCGTTGCGGGCACGGAAATCAGAGAGGTTCGCGTAGGCCATTGTCAGTCTCCGTCATGTGCGGGGAAGGGGGTGAGCCGAGGCTCAGCGGGTGGTCAGGGCCTGGAAGATGAGGAAGGCCGGGGTGGCCCGGAACCACGACACCAGGAAGTCACGGATGGCCGGGCGGCCCTGCGAGGCGGTGGTTTCGGTGTTCGAGAAGGTGAGGGTGGTCATTGCTCTCTCCGTCGTCTGCTGAAGAGAAGGTATCGTGGTATACCAAATACCAGAAGAGCAAAGGCCGCAAACCGGCGATGCCGAAAAATTACGGCCGCACGGATGACTTCCCATCCTTACTGATCGATTTCCAGATTGCTGGGTATTCCAATCAAATGACACTTGGGAAACCGATGAGGTGAGCCGGTATGCTCCTGCTCGAGATCGGGAGATCAGGACGTGATGCCTCGCCTCGGCAGCGAACGGCGGATCGGCGTGTTGCCCCGCTCACGGTCCCTGTTTCTCCCGGCCGGAGCCGAGCGCCGATGCGCACCTCCACCGTCACCGGTCAGCAACCGGCCAAGCGGTAGATCCGCATGACCGCCCGCTTCCCATCCTCGCGGTGGCGCATCTGGATGATTTGGCCCCGCCTCTCCAGAGTGGTGATGTGCCGGCGCACCACCTCTTCACCGGCGCGCTTGCGGGGCGGCGGGGGCGGCTCGGGGTCTTCGGCCCACCGATCGGGATCGGCCGCCGTATCCGCCGCCTCCCCCACCGGGCGCCGTTGATAGTGCGGACGGGTGGTGCCCAACACCGCCTGGATCTGCGGAAGGCTCGCCGCCGGGCGTTCCACGAGAACCCGCAAGAGGTCTTCGAAGACGCGGTCCCGGCGTCCGGCGCGGGTGCGCTCTCCCTTTTCCAAAGCCTGTTCGATTGCGTGGACGTCGTGCTCCAGCACGGCGCGTTCGGTGCTTTCCAGACGGTGCAGCAGCGCCAGCCCGGCCTCGGCGGAACGCCGGACGGCGGCGAGGCCGGCTACGGCCCAGGCTTCCGTGCGGCGGGGGGCGTAGTCTTGCCGCACCCCCCGCCCGAACCCCATGGCGATGCCGCCGATGGCGGCGCGCGTCAGGCCGGCGTGGCGCAGCCAGATGTCGGCGAGGATGCGACCGGGGGCCGCTCCCAGGGACGGTGCCGCGGTGGCGTGCCAATGGGCGAGGAGCATCACCGCGCCAAGCACCGGCGGCATCGCCGCGAAGACGCGCAGAGCGGCCGGGTCCAGCGCGTCCTCCAGCCGCCGGCGGGCCAACGCGCGGTCGACCGGCTGTCCGATGACCTCCAGGAAGCGCTCGTCGGAACCGGCCTCGATGGCGGCCTCGACCTGGGCGCGGCGGTTCCACAGGCGGCGCTCGACCACCGTGGCGGGCGGGCGCAGCAGCGCCATCAGGCGGGGTGCCGCGTACAGGTTCTTCGTGGCGGTCCGTCGCGCCGCGCGCCGGCTGAGGCTCAGAGTTTCCCGCGCCATCCGCAGATCCTCGTCGGTGCCGCGGGGCAGCGCGTCGATGCCGTCGAGCCGCAGGTCGTCCTCATCGACACCGCGTCCGTCGAGCGCCATCGAGGCGACGGCGGAGCGCAACAACCAACGCTCGTGCCAGCCCCGGCGCCGGTGCGGCGGCGCGGCCGCCAACCGCTCGTCGAGCCGGGTGACCGCGGCTGTGGCCGCGCAGGCCGCCGTCAGAACGGCGCTGCCGATAAGGCTGGCAAGGCCGTCCACCGCGGCGGCGGGCGGGCGGTCATTGGAATCATCCTCGCCGCCGCCCGCAAGCAGGGCGTCGATGTCGTCGATCCAGCGGTGACCGCTGCCGCCAGCCGCAGGGGTGCTCGCGGGGGTATCCGGGTGTCGCCGGGGGGGTGCCGAGGGAGGCTCCGTCATCGTCACCTTTCCGCAGATCCAAAGCCTTCGGCAGTCGGTCGGCGCCGCTTCCGCTCCGTTCCAGGTTAGCCGGCGGTCCGGTGGGTTGGAAGGCATTGTTCAACATTTAACCGCTCAAAATGGGATTGGACGGACGATGAACTCCGCACGCTTGCCACGGTCCGTCGTGCCGGCTGATAGCTCCGCTGTCTGTCGTTGTCGGGTGGATCAGTTTAGAAGCCGGCTTTCCGCGGCTTCCGACCTGTCCCGGCCGGCGTTTTGCAGACCAGATCCGTTTAGAAGAGAGTGGATCGGTTTAGAACCGGACCGCCGACACCGAGGTCGGCCGCTCCAGGCGCGCCATGACGCTCGATCCCAGCCGGATCGCCGGGCCATTCCGCACATGTCCGCAGCCCGGTTTTGCAGTCCGCGATCCGGCGCCCTGATCCATGTCGCAGATCTCCTCCGGGGCGCTTCCGATCATGGGACGGCCGCCCGCGCGGTCGCTGTAAAGAAATTGGCGCGCTCCGAAACGGTCGTTTACTCTCATTCTCCATAACTTTACAAAGGGGTGTCCGGAGGTCTTTTTTCCCGGCTTGGGTGACGTTGCTGGGTTAATCAGTTGAAAAGCAGCGTTTCAGCCGCTTCCTGTCATCACCAGTCCTGTTTTGCTGGGCTAATGATGCGAAAAGCTGCGGGTTGATCAGACGACAAGTCAGAGCTCCTTTGCCTCTCTTGGGCTCAACCTGTTTCATCAATGCCGGCTCTCTCTCTGCGGCAACCAAGCGGACCCCAGTTTCCGGTGCTTTCGACGGCGCCATCACCCCCCTGCTGCCCCTCGCCATGGGCTGGGTTCCGGTCGTTCCTGGACAGGGGTGTGGGCGGCCAAATTTTTTCCGCTGGTTTTTAACCGCCCGGTTGATGCTCTGCGCAGAGCTTGAAAATGAAAGGGGGTGGCGGTACGGCTTGCGCGGTGGTCCGGCTTGATGACCGAACTCTGGGCCGGATGCGCCGCATGGACAGGAAAAGGCAGGCCCCATGGCGCTCATCGGCTACGCGCGCGTTTCCACCGAGGACCAGTCGACCGAGGCGCAGATCCTCGATCTGAGGAAAGTCGGCTGCACCGAGATTTTTCGCGAGAACGCCTCGGGCGCCGACCGCGAGCGCCCGCAACTCAAGGCCGTGCTGACCCGGGTGAAGAAGGGCGACACGCTGGTCGTCGTGCGCATCGACCGTCTGGCCCGCTCGCTCGCCCACCTGCTGGCGGTCATCGACACACTGGAGCGCAAGGGGGTGGCCTTCAAGTCTCTCGGCGATCCCATCGACACCGGCAGCCCGCAGGGCAAGTTCACCCTGCAGATTCTCGGCGCGGTGGCTGAGTTCGAGCGCTCCCTGATCCGCGAGCGCACCAAGGCCGGTGTGCGGGCGGCCAAGGCGGTTGGCAAGCAGCCGGGCAACCCCGGCCTGGTCGCCAAAGACCCGCTCACCCGCCGGCGGGTCGCCCGGGCGCGGGACGACCGCCGGAGCGAGCGGGTGGCCGCTGGCGCCGGCGAGTTCCTTCCCGTCGTGCGCCGCCTGCGGCCGGCCCAGCCCTGGGACCGTGTCGTCGACGTCCTCAACACCGCCGTTAAGAAGCGCCCCGGCGACAACCCGGCGCCCTGGACGCGCGACGCGCTGATCCGTGCCGTCCGCCGCCTGGTTGCCGACGGCCTGGCCGAACCCGATCTGCTCAAGGCCGCACCACGCCGCGCCAAAAAGGCAATCGCGCAGGACAAGCGCTTGGTGGAACTGGTCGCGACCATCCACAACGCCGCCGCCGGCGAAAAGCCGACCCTCACCCGCATCGGCCGGCAGTTGGAACGCCAAGGCGTTCTCACCAAAACCGGGGCGCGGACCTGGGCGCCGTCGAGCGTCAAGGCACTGCTCGACCGCGCCCGCGAACAGGGCTTGCTCGACCAGGAGGACAGCCCCGCGGTGCCGTAGCGGTTACGCCGGCCACATCAATCCGGCCCCTTGCGTGGTGAGACCGCGGCGCACAGCATCGGCTTCGGGGTCGAGCCAGGGCAGCGCGTTCCCGTCCATCCAGTCGGTCAGAACCGATCGGGCCCGTTCCAGCACCAGCGCCGCAGCCCGCATGCGGCGGAGCTTGAACCGGGGCGGCAACGCTTCGTAGGGGCAGGCCCGCTCCCTGGCCGTGGGCGGGGTCACGCCCACATCGGCCCACAGTTCGGCGATCCCCGCACCACGCGGCGAGCCATCGGGCACGACGGAGGCCAGTTCCTCGATCACAGCCCGCAACAGCCGAACCCACGTCCCGCCGGCGATCCGGCCGGCCGGCGTCTCGGCGATGCCGCGCGTGACCGCCTGATGCGTGGTGCGATCCAGCCGCAGCAAATCGGCCTCCGGGGTCGCGCGCTCGAACGGCCGCTCCTCGATGACACTCCAGGTGCGGCCCGGAAGCACCAGGGCGCGCATCAGGAAGATCTTGTGGACGGGGCAGGTCAGCGTCCATGGCAGGTGCCAGGACAGACGCCGGTACGGCGCCTCATCCGCCTCCAGACAGGCACGGCACGCCCATTGGCCCATCCAGGTCCGGTCGATCCATGGCAGCGTCTTCGTTCTGACGATCGGTTCGTCGGGCCTGGTGATCAACCGCGTGCCGGCGACGTAGGCGACCAAGCACGCGGCGGGCGGCGTTACGCCGTCGAGCAGGAACGGCACATGGCCCGACAGGGTCATCGCCCGGATGCGGCGCGGCGCTTGCCCGGTCTTGCGCGCCAGCCACGCGACCAGTTCGTCTGGCGGGGCCTCGTCGAGAGCCACGCCGGTCTCCGTCGCCGCGGGACCGTCGCTCCCAAATAGCTGCTCGCCGGCCAGACCATATTCCCGGCCAATCCGGGCCAGCCAACTCGACAGGCACTCGCCGGGTCGGAGCGGCGGAACGACCGGCCAAGAGCGGACGGCCGTGAAGGGACCGCTGGGGGGAGCGGTCATGCGATGGCAGGAAGCGTTGTGTGCCCGATCACGGCGGTGGCGGTGATCCGTTCCTCCTCCGACTGGATCGCGCGCACGCCGAGGTCGACCAGCGTCTCGAACACGCTGGCGGTCACCCCCTGGCTGTGCGCCGCCAACGCCTTGACCGCCCGTGCCGTCAGTACCGAGGGCCGGCGCAGCGGCAGGGAGCGCAACACCCCGCCGACCAGCGCGTCGAATTCCTCGCCCGGCGCCCAGGTCGGCAGGTCGATGAACCGGAACCGGCGGGCGAGCTGGCGGTCGTGCAGCAACGCCTCGCGGGCGTCCTGGGTGCCGAACAGCACGAGAGGAATTTCCAACGTGTTGGACAGATGGCGGATGACCGCCAGCATGGTCCGCTGCTGACGGACCGTCCCCATCAGCATGTTGTGGGATTCGTCGATGACGATCTGTCGGACGTCCATCAGGCGGTAGAGATGAATGATCCGCTCCGCCATGAGCGGCAGGTCCGATCGGCCGGTCCGGGGCGGGGCATCGATGGCCCGCAACAGGTCCGTGTAGAACCATTTGATGTCGCACAGCGGCGGCATCTCGATGCCGATGACCGGTGTCCGCCGTACGCCCGCCGTGCGCTCGGACATGGGAGGATGGTCCCGCAGGTGCTTGCGGACGATGGTGGTCTTGCCCTGTCCGGACTCGCCCCAGACCAGCAGGTTGAGCTTGATCGAGCCTCTCGGTCGCTCGAGCTGTTCCGTCATGACATCCAGCACATAACGGCAGCGCGGGTCCCGATCCCGGTCGGGCGCCGCGGGCCTCGTCGACCAGCTTGCGCCGCGCCAGCACCATCTCGAAGATCATCGCCTCGTCGACGCCGGCTCGTCCCTGCCGGCGCAGCGCGCGGGTGGCCGCCTTCAGCTCCCACTTGGAGATGGCCGGACGGCGCAGGTTCCGGTAGGGCACCTCCAGGTACTCCCCCGACACGCCCCGGACGAAGACCTTGGACAGGTTGGCCGGATCGTAGTGGACCGTCACCCACGCGTTGTTGTGAAGGAAGGGCGTCAGCGCCTCATGCCAGTAGAGGACGTTGAAGAGGTGGATGCCGTCCTGCTGGACCTTCCGATCCTCGAACGGCAGGAAGTCACGGTGGAACGTCCGCAGGTCGGCCGGGGTGCGGAAAGTCCGCCCCTCCGTGTCGGCGGTCCATTTGGCGAGCGGTGCCGTGCCGATGCCTTCGTGGAAGCTGGCGTGATGCTCCAGGATGATGCTGGCTATCAGCCACTCGATCTCGGCAATGGTGAGGCAGGCGTTGCCGGCCGGATCGTAGATGCCCCGCTCCTTGATGGTGGAGAAGGTGGTGCCGGGCAAGAGGTGCAACTCCTGCATGAGATGGCCGATGCGCCGTTCGACGTGGCCGCCCATGTGCGGCGTTCCCGGCGGCCGGTACCGCACCTCGATGCCGTAATCCTCGCAGGCCCGTGTGAAGGCCTTGGAGTGGAACTCCTTGCCGTTGTCGACGTGGATGACCTCGCACAGGCCCGCGACCGGCCATTTGGCCGGAAGACCGCGCGCCGACAGCCAGTCGCTCTTGTCCATCACCGCGTGGGCGACGCAGGCCGCCACACTGGACACGCTGGGCGGATCGAAGGTCAGGTAGAAGCCGCAGTACATCCGGGTTCGGATGTCCATCGCCAGGGTGATGAACGGGCGCCCGATGACCTCCAGCGTGTCGGGCTCCACCCCCATCACGTCGGTCGGGGTATGGTCGATCTGGACGATCTCCAAGGCACGTTCGGCTTCCAGCGATCCACGGATCGGGTTGAAGTCCTCGCGCGCCTTCTTGGGGCCGTGGCGCCGCTTGGTCTGCTCCCGCTTGCTGATGACCGCCAAGCGGGCTTCGACGGTCTCACGGGCCGGCCTGCCCAGCCCTTCGGCGGCGCACCGGGCGTGGATGCCCTTCATCAGCAGTGATTTCTTCGGCTTGAGCAGATCCATGTAGCGGGTCTGGATCTCCTCCTCGATGATCGTTTCGACGCGTAGAGCGAGCCGGCGGGCGCCAACCTGTGGACCCGGCGTCTTCGGCACCAGTGACCGGGTTCGGGGATCGGCTTCGTAGGCTTTGAGCAGCCGATAGAGATGGTGGGGACTGAGCCCCAGTTCGGCCGCTGCTGCGGCCATCACTTCGCTGCGGGCACCGTAGGCGGGTGGCTCCAGGACCAGCCGCCGGATCACGCGTTCACGCTCTCGGGCGATCTCCCAGATCTCGTCCGGCACACCCGTCAGCGGCTGGTCCCCGCGTGGATGGTTCTGCACGTTTCACCCGATCCACTCTCGGCTTTTCACCAGAATAGCTCTGCTTTTCGCATGAACCGCTCTGAGGAAAGGGCTTAACCACCGCAGAATTCCTCACCCACTTTTCGCATCAACGACTCTACGGCGACACGGTCGGCGCCCACTTCAAGTCGCTGCGCGACCCGATCGACACCTCCACACCGCAGGGCAAGTTCGCCCTCCAGGTGCTGGGCGCCGCGGCCGAGCTGGAGCGCGCGCTGATCCGCGAGCGCACCAAGGCCGGCTTGCGGGCCGCCAAGGCGCGCGGACGGGTGGGAGGCAATCCCGCCCTCAAGCGCCGCGATCCCGAGGCCATCGCCCAGCTCTCCGCCATCCGCGACCGGCAGTATGTGGCCGACCTCCTGGCCACCATGGACGCGTGGCTGCCCAAGGTGCGTGCCCTGCGCCCGGGGAACTCCTGGGGCAAGGTAGCCAGGGCACTCGGCCGGCTCGGCTCGCCCGACCAGCCCTGGACCGCCGACCGGCTGTCGCGGGCGGTCCACCGCCTTGTCGCGGAAGGCTTGGCCGAGCCGGACCTGATCGCCCCGGCACCGCGCAAGCCGCCCAAGGACGACCTCCTGTTGGTCATCGCCGGCATCAAGGGGGCCGACCCGACCATCAGCCTGCGCGCGATCGCCGCGCGCTTGGAGGAGATGCACATCCGCACGCCGCGCCGTGGCACGACCTGGTCGGCGTCTTCGGTCAAAGCGTTGCTCGACCGCGCCGAGCGGTTCGGACTGTTCATTCCGGTGACCGATGGGAAGCGGGCTCGTCGTTCAGGGCCTGACGCGCCAAGCGTCCCAGAAGCTTGATCCGGTCCTTGGCCTCGAGCCGGCGCGAGGCTTGCCAAACCGGACCGCGAAGAATGTCTTCGGCCATCCGCCGGTAGACGGAGGCTGAGCGCAAACCAAAACCGGGAACCCCGGTTTCGGCGAGGGACAAGGGTGCGCGGCCGATCACTCGGTTGGCAAGGTTGCCTTGAACCGGTCCGCGGCGGGCCTCCCGAAACAGGGTGTTCAAGATCCGAAGCAGACGCTGCCGCTCCCGGCGTTGGGCGGCGAGTGCGGCTTTCCTCTCGCGTTCCTGTCGCCGATGGGCGGCGGCTTGCCAATCCAGCAGCGTCTTCCGAGCGATGGCGGCAGCCTCCTCCTGAACGGTCCGAACGGCCGTGAGCGCGGCGGCCTGCGGGCGCGCCGGCCATCGGCTGCTGCGGTCAACCAGCATGCGGCGGCCCACATCGTCCAACTCGGTATAGAGCATGCCGATGCTCAAAGGACGGGGCGGCAACACATCCTCCAGCCAGGAAAAGCCGTAGCCGCGCTCCGACGCGCTTTCGGTCAGCAGACGGGCCACGGCCGACAACAAGGCCCGGCGCCACCAAACCGGGACCGTCGCCAGCGGATAGGCGGAGGAGCACCGCAGCCGGTCCTGCCATCTGGTGGGCCATGGCGGCTGCACGATCCGGTTGATGAGAGCCCAATCATCCCCATTGGCCATGTTCAAGTGGCAGAGCAACCGGGCCAAATCCTCGACAAGGTCGAGAAAGGCGTGCCGGCTTGAGCGGCCGGCCCAGCAATCGTCGGGTTCGTGGCCGTCGAGGACCGCCGCGAGATGCTCTTCGAACGCTCGCAAGTTTGCCCAGTCATCGAGGGCACACGGTCGCGTCAACCCGCCGCCTCTGTCCTCATCGCCGACAGCCTCATCGAGGAATCGACCGCAATGCCCGCACAGCAGAACGGCGGAGTCGGCGAGCGTCACCCACCGTTGCGGCTGCCAGCCGTCACAAAAATGACAGCGCTGTTCCAAAGGCAGCCCATGGGTGGCGCACAGCCCCCGGGCGGCGATGGCCCAGTCGCGTCGAAGCCACGCGTCCCGTGCGGCTTGCCGATCATGCCGCAGGCACGCCGGACACCAAGCCACCTCGACCCGTCCGTAAGGCCCCCAGGCCGTCGTGTCGTCCGGAGCCCGTTCCCAACACGCCCAGGGGCGTGGCCATCCACGTTGGGACAGGGCCATGGCCGCCACGGTTTCACGGTCCAGACGGCTCGATGCGGCCAGGAACCGGATGTCCTCCGCGGAGGGAGCCCAATCAATATCGCGTTGATACGCGCCTTCGGAGTGTCGGCCGAACAGAACGGCCGGGGTCAATTCCCAGCCCTCCAAGCCATAGCGACAGGCGATCCGCGCACGCCAGGAGGACAGCAGCTCACCAGCTATCGGACGAGGGGCTATGGGAAAGGTCTGAACCATTCTCATCCCGTGCCCGCCCGTGTGCGGGGCGGCCGGGCCAGGCTTTTCATCGTCATGGCGACGAGCGGCAACACCAGATCGTCGCTGATGAACGACGACAGGTCCAGTTGCTCCCGACCGGACCGGATCGCATCGACCGCCACCGTTTCGATCAAGCGGCAGATCCGCACCGTGACCCCGTCGGTCAGCTCCAAGACGCGTTTGCGCACGGCGGCGTTGTCCAGCTGGGACGCCTTGCGCAACGGCAAGACCGCGGACAGGCTGGCCAGCAGCAACCGAAGCGGTTCTCCATCGCGCCATCGCGGCAAATGGAACGCGTCGAACCGCTCGGCGAGTTGCGGGTCGGTGAGCAGCGCTTGGCGCGCGAGATCGGTCCCGGCGCAGACCAGCGGGATGCGCAAATCGTTGGCCAGGAAGCGGATGGTGTTCAGGAAGATGCGCTGCTGCCGGTAGGTCCCGGCCAGCATGGTGTGCACCTCGTCGATGATCAGCAGGCGCGTGCCCATGGTGCGCAGCAGGTGGCGGCACAGATCGCGGATTTGCTTGGCGGCGGGACGGCTGCCCACCCGTTGCGGCGCTCCCAACGCGGCGAAAAGCTCGCCGTAGAAGTCCGCCTCATCGGGCTCCGGCGGCATCTGGAAGGCCACGACCGGCATGGTCGTCATGCCGGATGTCCGATCGAAGGAGGAGGGGTGCGCCCGCGTGAAGCAGCGGACGATCATGGTCTTGCCCATGCCCGTGTCGCCGTACAGGAGCAGGCAGGGCATGCGGTCGCGCGGCGGATAGCTCATCACGTCGGCAAGCCGGGCCAAGGCGGCGTCGGCGGTCGGGTACTGGATCCAGCGGTCGGCGCGCACCCGGGCGATGCGGTCTTCGGCGGGCAAGGTGGCGAGAGCCCGGTAGGTGGGGTGCAGGTGGGCGAAGTCCTCGGTCACGACCAGTCCTCCACGGCGTAGGGCAGCAGAGGAATCGGGGCCGGCCCGACCGCGCCGTCCCCGGCCGGTTCGGGAAGCGTCTGCGGACGATCGGTCGCGATGGGCGGCGGGCACGGCAGGTCCTCGGCGTCCGTAAGATGCGCAACCCGCTGTGCCGCCCGCCGCGCCCGTTTCGTCTGTGCCGCGGCTTCGGCCACCAGGGCGCGTTGGGCTTCCACCGCGTCGAAAATCAGCTGTTCGTCGACCGCGGCCCGACCCTGTTCGCGGAGTCGGCGCTGAGCCTCTCGGTGCTCCCACAGGCTGATGGGAGGCCGGGCGAGATCGCGATAGCGGATCGGCCAACGGGTTCCGTCGGGCGCCTCCAGCCAGATGCGCGACAGGTCGCGCGGATCGAAACGCACGGGCAGGCGCGTCTCCACCCGCCCAGCCCACACGCTCAGCACGTCGTCCCAGTAGTGGATGTTGAACAGCCGGATGCCATCGCGCCGAACCATCCGCTCCTGGCAGGGCAGCAGGTCGACCAGAAAGCCGTCGAGGTCGGAGGGAACCCGCACCGCTTCGGGGCGGCGGGCGAGGGCACCGGTCCAGGCGGCCGACGGCGGCAGGCCGATGCCGTCGTGCACGCCGGCATGATAGGGCCCGACGATCTGGATCGCCAGCCATTTCTCCAGCTCTGCCAGCGTCAGCGCCGCGTGCCGTTCGGGATCGTAGTTGCCGCGTTCGGCCACGTTGGCAAAGGTGGTGCCCGGCAGCAGATGAGCCTCGCCCATCATTGTGCCGATCAGCCGTTCGATGTGGCCGCCGTAATGCGGCGTGCGAACCGGGCGGTGGAGAAGGTCAATGCCGTGCTCCTCGGCGCCGCGCTTGAGGGCCTGGGCGCGGAATTCCTTGGCATTATCAAGGTGCAGGGCATCGGGAAGACCGGACACCGGCCAGGGAGCGGTGATGTCGCGCGCCGCCAGCCACGCCTCCTTGGGGGCGACGGCATGGTGAAGAGCCAAGGCCACCGACGCCGACGAGGGGGCCCGGTACGTGTCAACGCGAATGAGACAGCCGGTCAGGTTATCGTAGCTCCGGGTTCAGGCTGGACCGCGGCGCTGTTGCCGAGAGTGGCGGCCGTCCGTCTGCTTCCAGCGTGCCGGCGCGCTCGGGCCGCACAAGGCCCTTCCGTCCCACCCCGTGGGCGGGGGCCCTCGGGAAGGACCTTGCCCGTTTCCTCACGCGCCGGCGGGGTGGTAGGCAGGCCGGGACGGCGGGATGGCCGCTCTTCAACCGAACATCGGGATGGTCGAATGGTGCATGCGCCGTCCAGCGGCAGGGCCGGCGGGTTGATCCACACCGCCGTGGGCGGCGCCGGGGCTTCGGGCGGCTTGCGCACGAAGCGGTCGGGATGGCGGCGGTGCCCCTCATCGAGCACCGTCTGGCGGGCGGCCCGGATCGCCCGGGTGTCGCCGTAATGCACCTGGTGCGGCGTCATCAGCGCCAGCCCGGAGTGGCGGTGCCCGGTGTTGTACCAGGCGAAGAAGGCGCGGCAGAACGCCCGGGCATCCTGGATCGAGCCGAAGCGCTCGGGGAAGTCGCGGTGGTACTTGAGCGTCCTGAACTGCGCCTCGGAAAAGGGATTGTCGTTGGACTGCTGCGGCCGGCTGTGACTGCGCGTCACGCCGAAGTCGGCCAGCAACTCGACCACCGCTTTCGCCTTCATCGCCGCACCACGGTCGGCGTGCAGCGTCAGCCGGTCGCGGGCGACGCCATGTTTGCGCACGGTCTGCCGGATCAGCCGCTCGGCCAAAGCCGCGCTCTCGCGGTAGGCCACCGTCCAGCCGACCACGGCGCGGCTGAAGATGTCGAGGATGACGTACAGACACAGCCAGGTGCCCTTGACCGGCCCCTTCAGCTTGGTGATGTCCCAACTCCATACCTGGCCGGGCCCGGTGGCCAGAAACTCGGGCTTGGCATAGG
This sequence comes from Roseomonas genomospecies 6, assembly GCF_008365375.1. Lineage (GTDB taxonomy): Bacteria > Pseudomonadota > Alphaproteobacteria > Azospirillales > Azospirillaceae > Azospirillum. The sequence continues at coordinate 15,610 of NZ_QOKW01000018.1, forward strand.
CCGGATGCCGGCGCTGCTGGCGGCGCTCGCGCACCTCGTCGTTGGCGGCGAGCAGGCGGTACATGGTGCGCACCGAGCACAGATACTGCCCTTCGTCGAGCAGCGTGGCGTAGACCTGGGCCGGAGCGGCATCGACGAAGCGCTCGCCATGCAGCAGGTCGAGCACCTGGCGGCGTTCCGGCGCGCTCAACGTGCGCGGCGGTGAGGGGCGCCGCGGTGGCGGACACGGCGGCCTGACGCGACGCTGGCGCTCGCGGTGGCGATAGAAGCTGGCGCGCGGCACGCCGAGCGCCCGGCAGGCGGTGGCGACGTCCACCGCCGGGGCCGCCTGTTCAATGGCGGCCATCACCTGCTCTCGCCGCGGTCGGTCGAGCCGAGCGGGATCTCCAGCAATTGAGCGACTTTTTTTTGGAGATCGATGACCGCCTCGGCGCGCGTGAGCTGGTCGCGCAGGCGCGCGTTCTCGCGTTGCAGGCGCTCCAGGTCGCTCTTGTGGGGATTGGCCGGCGCACTCTTCGGCCCCGGCTTGGCCGGAGTAAGGCCGTGCAGTTGTCCGGCATCGCGCTGCCGGCGCCATCGCCCGACGTTGGACGAGTACAGCCCTTCGCGGCGCAGAATGGCGCCGACATCACCGGGGCGGGCGCGCTCGATCTTCTCCAGGATGCGCAGCTTGTCGGCGACGCTGAACGTCCGGCGTTGCGGCCGCTCGCTCACCTCCGGGTCCGGGGGCGAAAGGGGGGCGGCGGAGTGCGACGGGGTCTTCATGCTCATCAGGTCCTCAACAGCGCCCTCTACCGATCAGTTCAGGAGGCGCCTGTCTCACCCGACGTTGGCACAGAGGGGCCTCCAGCGTCAGGTGAAAACCGGCGACCATGCGGCTGGCGATGTCGATGGCCAGGGTGAGCCAGGGCCTTTGGATGGGAAGGCGGTGCCGGTCATCGAGGACGAAGACATCGACCAGCGTGTGGTCGACCTGCACGACCTGCAGCGCCCACTCCGCGGTGTAAGGTGACGTCACGGGCCGGAAACGCGCCGCCGCCTTGCGGTAGCCTTCGCGGTCGGTCATCACCGCTCGGGCGTCCAGCCGGTCGAGACGGGCCTGATGGCGTCCCAGGAGGGTGGGCGCAGGCTCTGGGCGCGGCAGTCGTGGGCGATGTGGCGGACCAGCGCGCTCACCGATGGCTTCTGGCGCGTCCGCCAGACGTCGCGGATGGCGGCCTCGATAACCGCCTCGATCGGTGCGGGCAGGCGCTTGGTCCCGGAGGGCTGGCCGCGTTGCGGACGGACCAGCGCGCTGGTCACCGGGGCCGCCCGATAGGCGGCGACCAGTTCCCGGACGCGGGTCCTTCCAAGATGGAGCTGCGCGCAAGCCTCCCGCAGGGCGGGCAGGCTCAGGCGATCCAGGGACGCCAAGCGACGCACCACGGGCTCCCGGCGCCGAGCCTCCTCCCATTCCGCGTCCGTGACATCGAGCTTGTCGCGTTTGGCCATGGCCGCCTCCCCGGCCGTAGCGCTGAGGAGGGTCCCGTCACGCGGCGGCTATCCGCTCAACAAAACCGCTGCCGTTTTGTCCGCCCATGAAGCCGGAAAGTTCGGTCCTGAAGCCGGAGTGTCCGCCCAAAGGCCGGAATCCATGCGCAGAAATCCTCATCCCCGAGTCCACCCATAAAGCCGGAGTGACAATCCTGATGGCGATCCGTCATGTGTGAGCTACGGCCCCGTCCGCACCGAGCGGCTGGCCGGGCGCAACGTCCTGCGTGGGGCTCCGGCGCCTCCCGCAGGCGACGGGGGAGCGGAGGAGGCTCACACTTCGGACTGGCGGCCACCGAAGCCCTGAGGCATAACGGCGCCGGTCCGCCCCACTGGAGCTGAGCGATATGACGATTGTGGTCACCGGCGCCGCCGGTTTCATCGGCTATCACGTGGCCGAGGCCCTGATGGCCCGCGGCGAGACCGTGCTCGGCATCGACAACCTGAACAGCTATTACACGGTGGCGCTCAAGGAAGCCCGGCTGGCCCGCCTGACCGCCAACCCGGCCTTCCGCTTCGTCCGGGCCGACATCGCCGACCGTGCCGCCATGGAGGCCCTGCGGCCCGAACTGGCCGACGTGACCGGAATCGTCCATCTCGCCGCTCAGGCGGGCGTCCGCTACTCGCTGGAGAACCCGTACGCCTACATCGAGGCGAACGTGCTGGGCCATCTCTGCATGCTGGAGATGGCGCGCAACCTGCCGAAGCTCGGGAACTTCGTCTACGCCTCCTCCTCCTCGGTGTACGGCGGCAACAAGGCGCTGCCCTTCTCGGTGGAGGATCGCGTCGACAGCCCGGTGTCCCTCTACGCCGCCACCAAGAAGGCGGACGAGTTGATGAGCCACGCATACAGCCACCTGTACGGCTTCCCCTCGACCGGGCTGCGCTTCTTCACCGTGTACGGCCCGTGGGGACGACCGGACATGGCGGCCTTCCTGTTCGCCGACGCGATCATGGCCGGCCAGCCGATCCGTGTCTTCAACGCGGGCGAGATGCAGCGCGACTTCACCTACATCGACGACATCGTTGCCGGCATTCTGGCGGCGCTCGACCGGCCGGCGGGACCGGACGCCAACGGCGTGCGCCACCGCGTTTACAACCTGGGCAACAACAACTCCGAACGGCTGCTCGACTTCATCGCCGTGCTGGAGCAGGCGCTCGGCCGTAGCGCCGACAAGAGGATGGAGCCTCTGCAGCCTGGCGACGTGCCCGCCACTTACGCCGACATCGAGGCGTCCCACCGCGACCTCGGCTTCCAGCCGACCACGCCGATCGCCGTCGGCATCCCCCGCTTCGCCGCTTGGTACAAAGACTATCATAATATTCCCTGACCCGGCCGGGCCCGCCATCTGATACGGTTGGAAAATGATCACTGCCATCATTGTCCAACCGTGAAACCCGTCAGATCAACGCTTTAGCGTTGATCGAAAGGGTCATACCGACGGCGCCTTCAGGTGCCGTCGGTATGAGAGACCATCACGGAGCGCGATAGACGCGATCCAGGCCGGGGGACTGGTCAGGAGGCGGCGATCATAGCCATGTGTTCGGTGGCGACCGACATCATGTGGCGGGCGTTCTCCGCATGCTCAGGCACCTGCTTGAGCTGTTCGGCCAGACGTTGCAGCCACCGCAGCCGGTCCAGGACGCGGTCCCGTCGGGCATAGACGTTCAGGTCGAGGATCGCCAGGCAGAAGGCCAGATGCAACAGGGTGCCGTCCTTCGGCAGGGACCGCTCCACCAGCTCCTGATCCTCGAAAAGGTCGAACAGATGGACGGCCAGCCGGTAGTCGCCGTCATGGACCAGCCGCACGAACAGCGGGGCGGCCTTGTGCAGGCGCAGGACCGGCGGAACGACCGTCTGGCCGTCGAAACGGCTGCCCGTCGGCCGCCCCAGAGACACCAACGCCCCGATGGCGGCGTCGGGGTCGATCGGCCAGAGCGCGTCGACGGCCTCGCACCGGGCCTGGAGGGCGGTGTTTTCCAAATCCCCGTCGAACAGCCCGCCAGCCTGCAGAGCGCCTCCCATCTCCACCGCCAGCCGTTCCGCCACCCGCAGGAAGGCCAGGGTTTCCAGCGGGTCCTGCGCCGGCAGGCACCGCGCCAGCAGCCCCCGCGTGAACAGGACCGAGGCGAGATTGTACGGCGCACGCCGTGCCCGGCCCGGCCCGCCGGTGGGGTCGCAGGACGCGATGGGAATCCGCCGGGGCCGCAGCAGGTCGATCCCGAAGCTCTCCTCGTAGGTCCTGGCCAGCGTGCCGTAGAGTTCGAGCGCCTCCAGGAACCGGCCGTTCAAGGTGCGATGCCGGAAGAGCCGCGCCGCGGCGCCGTTCCACACCGGCCCGCCCGGCGGCGACACGCGCATGCGCTCTTCGAGATAACGGGCGTAGACGGACGCATGCCCGCCCTCGCCGCCCGAGGAGGACAGGGTGATCGGCGCGTCCGACGCGAAGGCGGTCAGGCACGATCCGTTGGCCTCCACCACGACATGGTCGAAGCCGGCCTTGCGCAGCGCGCGCCGGATCGACAGGGGCGTGTAGAGGATGAGGTGGGAGCCCGGGGCCAACAAGGCCCGGAGCATCCCCGGAGCGAAGGACGGCGTGACGGCCTCCGCGTTCGGCGTCTTCAGCACCACGATGCCGCCGGGCGCCAGATGATGGCGCAGGATGCCGATGAAGCCGTAGGGATCGTCGATGTGCTCGATCACTTCCGAGGAGTGGACGAGGTCGAACGGTTCTCCGATGCCGCTGTCGCGGTCCAGGTAGCGGGTGACGATCGGCGCGTCGAGCAGCTTCGCCCCGGACTGGGCCAGCCCGCAGGGGTCGACCCCCACCGCCCGCCAGCCGAAACAGCGGGCCGCCATGTCCACGGTGAAGCCGAAGCCGCAGCCCACGTCCAGCAGGCTGGCCGGACGGTGCGCCCGCAGCCGCGACAGGGTGTCGGTCATGCCCCAGACATCCGCGCCCTGCTCGGCGTAATAGGCGGTGTAGTCGTCGGACGGATCGTCCTCGTAGGACGGCGGCGTACGGTCCTCGTAGAAATGCGCCGTGCAGACCCCGCAACGCAGCAGGACATGGGTCCTGTGCGTCTCGGTCACCGTCAGCACCTCCGGATGATCCCCGTTCTTCCCGCAGACCGGACAGGCATGACGGCGGCTCCGGCTGGGATCGGACCAAGCGATCACCGCTCGCCTCGCCGGGCGAGAGCGGCCGCGCGGACGGCGCGGGCCGCCTTCAGATGCTCGATTTGCGGCGCGCGGTTGTTCGCCGTGGTGCGCAGGTCGTTCAGGCTGCCGATCAGGTTGGTGAACATCTGAAGCCCGTCGGCCATCTGCTGGACACCGCCATGGCCGCGCTTCTCGAAGAAGCCGCGCAGCCTGTAATGCTCATAGGCATTCTCGAAGACGCCGTCGCGCAAAGCCTGATCCACGTCTCCGTTGATCTCCAGATAGGCGGCCTCGTTGAACTCGTCCGGACTCAGCATCCGCCGGGTCATGCGGTTGAAGACGAAGGCATAGGCGTCCTTCAGCGCGCGCAGGTGGAAGGGGGCGTCCAGCCGCGCCGCCCGCAGCGCGTCCAGCCAGGGAGCCACCCCCCGGCGCCCGATCTGGCGGTCGTCCGGGATCACCGGCTCCTCGCTTCCCGCGATGAGCGTCTCGCGCGCCATGCACAGGCCGTCGTACCAGGACTGGTACGTGTTGTCGCACAGCGCACCGGCCCGCAGGGTGCTGTCGGCGAAGGGCGCCGCGGCGCTGAAGGCGCCGACCAGGCCGGTCGCCAGGCACTCCAGCATCTTGATGTCGCTCTTGCCGTCGAAGAAGTCCTGGGTAGCCGGATCGGCGTGGGTTTCCAGCGGGCAGAACAGGATGGCCGGGGCCAGGGAGGACAGCAGCCGGAGATAATCCGCATAACGCTGCATCGGCAGCCTGCGGACGCGCACGCCGCTTTCGGTGATCAGCACGGGGGGCGTGTGGCCGACACAGACGAGCGTGAGGTCGAAGGCGAGGCAGAAATCCCGAAGGGCCTTCAGGACCGGTGCGGTGGAGACGGTGAGCGCCGGCATATCGCTCGACACCCAGACCACCGCGCCCGGCGGACCGGACGGCCGCGGAACGGCGGGACCCAGAGCCAGGTTCGGGGTGACGACGGACTTGGTCACCACATCCGTGGCGGCGTAGTAGCCAAGCTGGGTGGCCAGACGGGCGGTGGAGCAGGACAGGACGGCGCACTGGCGCACCAGCAACCGGCCCATCTGCATGTGCTCCGGCGGGAAGGACTCCCGGTAGGTGGGCGACACCAGGAGATGGTCGTCGAGGTCCAGAGCGAAGGGTTTTCCCAGCACATGCAGCGCCAGGACGGTGGCGGAGGACGGACGGCGCTGCAGCCAGATCGCGTCCACCGGTGTCCGGTCCGGGTCGTTCAGGGTGCTCATCACCATGCGGTCGCGCGACCAGACGCTGTAGCCGCCGATATCGCCCCGCCGGTACAGCTCGCCGAACGGCGCATGCAGCCGCAGTTCCCGCAGGTTTTCCGGTTCGTCGGACAGAACGAGGACATGGCGGGGAGCATCGCCGGATGCCGGCCCGGAAACCTCCCGGTCGGAAACCTTCCGGTCGGACAGCCGGCCCGGTGTCCAGGCGATCTTCCGCTTCAGCCGCGCGAGCGCGCGGTCCAGACCGTCGCCCAGCCGGTCGGCCGCGGCCTCCCATTGGAACGGCCCATCCTCGGCCATGCGGCGCGCGGCGGCGCGCATGGCGGTGTAGCGGTCCGGGTCGAGATCCACGGCGGCGTCGAGCGCGCGTTCCAGGTCCGGCATCCCGTCGTCGGTCGCCCCGCCCTGCGGCAGGATCAGGCCGCAGCCGGCCTCCACGAGCCGACGGTTCAGCACGGTCGGCAGGTTGCCGAGAATCGGGAGACCACAGGCGAGCGCGTTGACGGTGCGGATGGGAACCGCCATCCGCCGCTCGGTCGTGTCCGGGTAGACGTCGAGCGCGAAGCCTCCCGCGCCGAGCCTGCGGAACAGTTCCCCCACGCTGCGCCCGAAGGAGAGGGAGACCTGCGGCGAGTGGCGGAGCCGTTCCAACTGGGCGCGCACGGCGATGTGGTCGCGGCTTGCCGGATCGATCGTCCCCACGATGTCGATGCGCACGTCGCCGCGCCGCTCCGCCCAGGCGACGATCCCGTCCAGATAGGCCAGGGAGGAGTTCCAGGGATAGATGGTCCCGGCCAGACACAGGCGCTTGGGCGATTCCGCGCCGGAGTCATCGTTCGGCACCAGCGGACGCGGGGTGCAATAGGGAACGACGGCGGTGGGCGTGCCGCCCAGCCTGGACCCGAACTTGGCGATCCAGTAGCCGTTCTGCTCCTCCGAGCCGGTGAGGGCGAGATCCGCCCCCGCCGTGGCGGCGATCACCTTGCCTTCCGCAAACGGCAGAAGGCCCGGGATGCCATGGGCGATCTCGTGGTCCTGCAAGCCGTTCAGGTCGCAAATCTGCACGACGTCCCCGCAGCCGGTCATCGGAACCGCGCGGGTGGTCGGCCACTGCCAGACGATCGCGTCCGGACGAACCCGGCGGATCAGGCCGGACTGGTTCCTGGCGTCATACAGAAGGACGCCGTCGAGCCGGGCCGGTTCCTGGCGCCGCAGCAGCGTCACCATCTTGCTGGCGGCGGGAACGGCCACGACGGTCTCGTGCCCGGCCCCGCGCAGCATGTCCGCGATCTGGCGGGAGCGCAGGCCGCCCCCGGTTCCAATGTCGCCGTCATCGGGCAGCCAATCGATTGCGAAGACGAGAACGCGCGCCATTCGTGTATTCCGCTGCTGGGCAAGAAAGGGGCAGGCGCATCGGCCTGCACGCAAGGATAGGAACCGGTCAGACGACTTCGTTGGCGATGGCCATGACTTCGGCGATCTGCTGATCCTGTATCCGAAGGACGTCGATCATGTCGGCAAAGGCCTGGAAAGCCCGATCGTCGAAGCTCCATTCCGCCTGATCGGTCGTTCGCTTGGGAGCCGACAGGGCTGTGGCGACGGCGTTCAACAGAAGCATCAGGGCGTCGCGGTCTTCGTCCTGGATGTCGAGCCCGGTGGCGAGGCGTGCGGATGCCTGCTGGCAGGCGACCGTCAGACTGTCCTCCTCGATCCACCGCAAGACACTCGAGAGGAAGTCCGGAGCACTCGGCGCGTCGTGACGGGTGGGTATGGAAATGGCGCTCGGCATGATCTGGGACATAAGAGACCGGCTCGGCTCGTTGCATACCTTGGTGATGCGCGCAGATACCCATAAGTTGACTAACGAATCATTTATATCCACGCGCAGGCTGTATGATTGTCGCGCCGGCTATGGAAGAGCGAGCCTTCCGAGCGCTTGAACACGCCTGCCCGTTTTCGCCTGTCCTGAGCGGTTCGCCGGTTTCCCGGCATGGCCGTCAGGCCAGGTGGGGGATCAGGTCCGCGAGGTGCCGGATGGTCAGCGTCGCCGCGCTTTCCGGGGCCGCGCCGGCTTCCGCCAGCATGATCCGCCGGGGGACGCCCGCGGCTTGCGCGGCGGCCATGTCGGTCGTTTGGTCGCCCAGAAACACCGATCGGGACAGGTCGAGGTCCAGCCTCCGGGCCGCTTCCAGGATCATGCCGGGGTTGGGCTTGCGCCAGAAGCTGTCGCGGGCGTAGCGCCCGACCGTGCCGCTGCGGTGGTAGGGGCAGTGGAAAACCCCGGCGAGTTCCACACCCTGGGCCAGGAACATTCCCCGCATCCAGTCGCTCAGTTCCAGGAACGCGGCTTCGGTGAAGTAGCCTCGCGCGATGCCGGACTGGTTGGTGATGACGGCGACCCGGAAACCGCGGTCCACCGCGTGCCGCGTCAGGGTGACGATGCCGTCCATGAACGTGAAGCGGCCGATGTCACCGACATAGCCGTGGTCGACGTTCACAACCCCGTCGCGGTCCAGCAGCAGGGCCTTGCAAGCCATGACGTCCCCTGATCGGGTGCGGGGTTTGGAGTGTTGTCGCGACGCGTTGCGCGGCGGCGTTTGGAGTCTTGTCGCGTGTCCCCGGGCGCGGAGGGAGGCCCGGCTCAGCGCATGAACTGGGTCATCTTCCGCTCGGGAATCGGGGGAGGGGAGGGATGCAGGAGCAGCCCGTGATCCTCCACGTCGACCCGCGCTTCCGGATAGACGGCAAGCGCGAGCTGAAGCGCTTCGATGAAGCGCTTCCGGAAGTCGCGCAGGCGCGCGTAGCCAGCCCCGAACTGTTCGAACACCGCGGGCCAAGTGATGGTCGTGGACTTGTTCAGGCTGTGCAGCCGGTAGGCCAGCCAGATGTAGATATCGATGCTGGTGCTGTTGTTCTGGATGTGGCGCAGCGCCGGTTCCCAGATCGGAACCGGATGGGCTTTCAGCTCGCGGAAGAACGCTTCGGAAAGCAGGACACGGTCTTCCCACAGAGTGCCTTGCGGGGAATTGTGTTCCGACGAGAAATGAATGCCGCCCTTGACGATCGAATCCTTCTCGAAGCCCAGGCTGTTGGCGTCTTCCCAGGCGAAGGTCAGGTTGCAGGCGGCGATGCGCGACGCCTGCTCCCGGATGTCGCGGTAGGTCTGGCCGCCGACCGACAGGCCCATGCGGTCGAGCCAGTCGTGCATGCTGCGGCCCAGCTCGACCTCCCGGCTGTCGGTCTGAAGGGCACGGGTCTGCAGATAAAGCAGGATCATGCGTGCCCGGCTGCCATAGGGAACGCCATAGAGTTTGAAGCCGCCGCCACGAACAGGCAGTCGGCCCGGCTCGATCAGCAAACGAATCCGATGGCCGCGCCTTTCCCAGGGCTGGTCGTCGGGAAGGCGTCGATGCGGAAGCGCGGTCAAGGCAAAGCCTGAATAGGTAATGCCAAGGTCCTGGCGTTCCTCCTCCAGTACCGCGGCCGCGATGTCGATCAGCGACCGCTGATCAGGGTCGGTCTGGAGTGCTTTGGCCTGCTCACGGCCCACTTGGCTGATCAGGCGATGCAACTGGCCCATAGCACGCTGTTCTCGCCGTTTGTTCCGGGTCCACTTATGGTCCGATCCATAACACGGCAGGTTGACACCCGCAATTTGGAATCTTGTCGCGCAGACTATTAGTAAGGTTACTAGATTCACCTATTAGTTTGAGCGACAAGACTCCAGTAGAGAATCGCGAGTCGCGCGACAAGAGTCCAGGAATCGCGCGACAACATTCCAGGGGATAACCCGTTCATCCTGTGGAAGCTTGGATCGACGCGACAAAACTCCAGTTCTACGTTTCCGAATCGCTTTCCGGAGCGATTCGGTTTGCGACTCGGCGATTTGGGTGCCGGGAGCGCCAGCCATGCCCCGGGGGGCCGGGTGGACCAGGGCGAGTCGGGAAGGGGGCGCGACAAGACTCCAAACCCGGACCGGTCCGCGCGGGGCGGCACGGCGGCGTCCATGGCATGAAATCCGCGGCAAGAAAAAGGGGGAGGGCGCCCGATGGCACCCTCCCCCTTTCCACCCCGCTTCCCGGGGGGCGTCGTCCGCCTCAGCCGAAGAAGTGGCTGCGGAAATAGTGGATGGTCCGTTCCAGCCCGTCGCGCAGGGGGATGGTGGGCTCCCACTCCAGAAGGCTCTTGGCCTTGGTGATGTCGGGGCGGCGCTGCTTGGGGTCGTCCTGGGGCAGCGGGCGGTGCTCGATGACGGAGCGCGATCCGGTCAGCGCGACCACATGCTCGGCCAGTTCCAGCATGGTGAATTCGCCGGGGTTCCCGATGTTGATCGGGCCGGTGACCTCGGCGGGCGAGTCCATCAGCCGGATCATGCCTTCGATCAGGTCGTCGACGTAGCAGAAGGAGCGGGTCTGGGACCCATCGCCATAGACGGTGATCGGCTCGCCCTTCAGCGCCTGCATGATGAAGTTCGACACCACGCGGCCGTCGTTGGGATGCATGCGCGGCCCGTAGGTGTTAAATATCCGCATCACCTTGATCGGCAGCTTGTGCTGGCGGTGATAGTCGAAGAACAGCGTCTCCGCGCAGCGCTTGCCCTCGTCGTAGCAGGAGCGCGGCCCAATCGGGTTGACGTTGCCCCAATATTCCTCGGGCTGCGGATGGACGGCGGGGTCGCCGTAGACCTCGCTGGTGGAGGCCTGGAGGATGCGGGCGTTCAGCCGCTTCGCCAGCCCCAGCATGTTGATGGCGCCATGCACGCTGGTCTTGGTCGTCTGCACGGGATCGTGCTGGTAATGGACCGGGGACGCCGGGCAGGCGAGGTTGAAGATCTGGTCCACCTCGACGTACAGCGGGAAGGTGACGTCGTGGCGGATCGTCTCGAAGTTCGGGTTGCCCATCAGATGGGCGATGTTCCGCCGTGATCCGGTGAAGTAGTTGTCGACGCACACCACCTCGTCGCCGCGGGCGAGCAGCCGCTCGCAGAGGTGGGAGCCGAGGAAGCCGGCGCCGCCGGTCACCAGGACGCGTCGATTGAAGCTACGAATTCCGGTCATGGAGTGTCTCTGGAGAGTTTCTCTGGGCGGTTCGGCTCACCGGGCGTCACCGCCGGTGCCCGATTGGAAAACACTCCTGCACATGGCCGCAAGTCCGCAGCTTTGGCAAGCGATTATGCCGCGACCGCCGTTCCGGAGGCGGAGGCCGGTCAGACTCCGGCGATGCCTTGCCGGCGCAGAAGCTCCACCACCCGTTCGGCAAGCGCGTCGGCGTCCTCCGCCACCGTGTCCAGCCGCAGTTCGGGCGCATCCGGCGCCTCGTAGGGGGAGTCCACCCCGGTGAAGTTGCGCAGGGTTCCGGCCTGCGCCTTGGCGTACAGCCCCTTGGGGTCGCGCCGCATGCATTCCGTCAGCGGCGTGTCCACGAAGATCTCCAGGAAGGCACCGTCGGGCAGCAGGGCGCGCACCGCCTCCCGTTCCGCCCGGAAGGGGGCGATGAAGGCGCACAGCACGATCAGCCCGGCCTCGGTCATCAGCTTCGCCACCTCGCCGACGCGCCGGATGTTTTCCACCCGGTCGGCGTCGGTGAAGCCCAGGTCGCGGTTCAGCCCCAGCCGGACATTGTCGCCGTCCAGCATCATCGAGTGGTGGCCGAGCGCATGCAGCCTCCGCTCCACCCGGTTGGCGATGGTTGACTTGCCGGACCCCGACAGGCCCGTGAACCACAGGACCGCCGGGCGCTGCCGCTTGAGGGCCGCGCGCTCCTCCGCGGACACCGCCAGCTCCTGCCGGTGCAGATTGGCGGCGCGGCGCAGGGGGTGCCGGATCATCCCCGCGCCGACGGTCCGGTTGGAGAAGCGGTCCACCAGGATGAAGGAGCCGGTGTGGCGGTTGGCCTCGTAAGCGTCGAAGGCGAGCGGCGCCGCGGTGGACAGGTTGCACAGCCCGACCGCGTTCAGCCCCAGGACCGTGGCCGCCCCATGCTCCAGCGTTTCCACGTTCAGCGTGTGCCGCAGCGCGGTGACGGTCGCCGGAATCCACCGCGCACCCGCGCGCAGCAGGTAGGAACGGCCGGGGATCAGTGGCTCCTCCGCCATCCACAGAAGATGCGCGGCGAACTGGTCGGCCACCTCCGGCGCGCCGCCAAGCGTTTCGTCCGGGCCGCTCAGCAGGTCGCCGCGCCCGGCGTCCACCGCCTCTTCCAAGGTCACGGTCACCGCGTCGCCGGCCCGCGCCCCTGCCGCGTCGCCGTCGAAGGTCACGATCCGGGCGATCCGGGCGGACCGGCCCGACGGCCACACCGTCACCGTGCCGCCCGTCTCCAGCCGTCCCGACAGGACCGTTCCGGACAGGCCGCGGAAATCCGGGTCCACATTCGGGCCGGGACGGTTCACCCACTCCACCAGGAAGCGCAGCGGACCGTCCGCCGCCGCTCCGTCCTCCACCGCGGCGCTCTCCAGAAGCTCCAGCAGGGTGGGGCCCCGGTACCAGGGCATGGCCGCGGAGCGGTGGACGACGTTGTCGCCGCGCCGCGCCGACAGCGGGATCGCCGTCACCGACAGGAATTTCAGGGAACCGGCGAAGGCCGTGAACTCTTTCAGGACAGCGGTGAAGACGGCCTCGCCGTCCTCCACCAGATCCATCTTGTTGATGGCCAGAACGACATGGCGGATGCCCATCAGGGAGGCGACGATGGCGTGCCGCCGCGTCTGGGTCAGCAGCCCCTTGCGCGCGTCCACCAGAAGCACGGCGAGCGACGCGCCCGACGCGGCGGTCGCCATGTTGCGCGTGTACTGCTCGTGCCCCGGCGCGTCGGCGACGATGAAGCTGCGGCGCGGGGTGGCGAAGTAGCGGTGCGCGACGTCGATGGTGATGCCCTGCTCGCGTTCGGCCTCCAGCCCGTCCACCAGCAGGGAGAAGTCGATCTCCCCCTCCCGGTCCGTCCGGCCGCGGCTGTCGCGCCGGACCTGCTCCATCTGGTCGTCGGGGACCAGCCCGGCATCGTGCAGGAGCCGCCCGATCAGCGTGGACTTGCCGTCGTCCACCGACCCGCAGGTGAGGAAGCGCAGCAGGCTCTGCCCGGTGCCGGCCATCGGCCCGGTGTCGGCCATCGGCCCGGTGTCGCCCATCGGCCCGGTGTCGCCCATCGGAGAGTCCGCCATCAGAAATACCCCTCCCGCTTCTTGCGCTCCATGGAGGCCGGCTCGTCGCCGTCGATCAGGCGGCCCTGACGCTCGGAGGTCCGTGAGGCCCGCATCTCCGCGATGATGTCCTCCACGGTCGCGGCATCGGAGTCGATGGCGCCGCTCAGCGGGTAGCAGCCCAGCGTCCGGAAGCGCACCCGGCGCCTTTCCGGGACCTCGCCGGGGTTCAGAGGCAGCCGTCCGTCGTCCACCATGATGAGCGCGCCCGCGCGGCGGACCACCGGGCGCTCCGCCGCGAAATAGAGCGGCACCACGGGGATGGCCTCCGCGGCGACGTAGCGCCAGACGTCCAGCTCGGTCCAGTTCGACAGCGGGAAGACGCGGACCGACTCCCCCGGCTGGATGCGGGTGTTCCACAGGCGCCACAGCTCGGGCCGCTGGTCCCGCGGGTCCCAGGCGTGGGCGGCGTTGCGGATGGAGAAGACGCGCTCCTTGGCGCGGCTCTTCTCCTCGTCGCGCCGGGCGCCGCCGATGGCCGCGTCGAAGCCGTGCCGGTCGAGCGCCTGGCGGAGCGCCTCGGTCTTCATGACGCGGGTGTGGACGGCGGAGCCGGAGCGGATCGGGTCGATGCCCTGGGCCACCCCGTCCTGGTTCGTGTGGACGAGCAGGTTCAGCCCCAGCCGCCGCGCCGTCTCGTCCCGGAAAGCGATCATCTCCCGGAACTTCCAGCCGGTGTCCACATGCAGCAGCGGGAAGGGCACCGGCGAGGGGTGGAACGCCTTGCGCGCCAGATGCAGCAGCACGCCGCTGTCCTTGCCGATGGAATAGAGCAGCACCGGCCTGCCGAAACCGGCGGCGGTTTCACGCAGGATGGCAATGGATTCCGCTTCGAGGAGCCTGAGGTCGTCGGGCAGGTTCGGCATGGGCTTCACATGGGTGGGGCCAGGCGGGGGCAGCCGGTCGGTGTGGGCAGGCGGAGCGTCGTCGCGTCCCGCCATGTGGACGATGCGACCGATCCGTTGCCGAAACATGAAGGACGCTTCTTGTCATGTCTTTGATCCGCCGCAGGGCGGCCGGGATGCCGGAAGGCCGGGCAGGGACCGCCACAGCAGGGCGCTGCCGCGCAGCACCGCGCGGGCGTCCGTCGGGGAACGGGCGGCGAGCGCGTGGGCCAGCCGCGCCAGCGGCTCCACCGTCAGGGTAGCCGCCGCCACCAGGGCGGCGGCTACGGGGTGGAAATGCTTCGCCGCGAACAGGATTCGGCTGCGCAGGGCGTAGAATAGCCGCCGGTCGCGCACCTGGTCGGTGGTGCCGCAACCCTTGTGGAACGCTTCCGCCCCGGCGAAATGCACCACCTCCCAGCCGGCGCGGCGCGCGCGCAGGCACAGGTCCACGTCGTCGAAATAGACGAAGAAGCGCTCGTCGAAGCCGCCCAGCGCCTCGAACAGGGAGCGGCGGATCAGCAGGAAGGCGCCCATCACCTGATCGACGGGGCGGCTGTCCAGATGGTCCCACTCCGTCATGAAATGCGGCGGGAACAGGCCGGGCGCCAGCCGGTCCAGCCCCACCGCCTGGGCGAGGATGCGGCCCGGCGTCGGCACCCGCGCGCAGGACCGCTGGGTCCGCCCCGCCTCGTCCACCAGCCGGATGCCGAGGATTCCGGTGCGCGCCTGCGACGGCTCCGCCAGGAAGGCGAAGGCCGGGGCGAGCGACCGGTCCGACAGCCGGGTGTCCGGGTTCAGGAACAGCAGCCAGTCCGCCCGCGATCCGGCGGCGCCCTGGTTGCAGGCGGCGGCGAAGCCGCGGTTCTCCGGGTTGCGCAGGACGGTCAGCGGCCCGCCGCCCGCGACCAGGGCGCCGGTCTCCAGCCCGTCCGCCGATCCGTCGGCGGATGCGTTGTCCACCACCACCATGGCTTCCAGCGTCACGCCTTCCAGTGGGGCGGCGCCGGTCAGCGCCGAAGGCACCGAGGCGGCGCAGGCGCGCAGCAGGTCCCCGGCGTTCCAGTTCACGGTGATGATGCGGACGCTCGGGATCATGGCCAGTGCGGGGCGATTCGGCGTTCCAGCCGCCGGGGGAATGTGGTCTGTTACCGCGCTCTCCCCGTGCGGGGCAACGTCTGTCCGGCGTGAAGGAAGAAAAAAGAGAGGATGCCCGGCCGCATGCGCACGATCTCCCGGCACGAGCCGGCCCGGACCGGGCCGCGGCTGGCCGCCGTCCTTCTCTATGCCGCCGCCGCGCTCTTCTACGTGGTGTTCGGCGCGCAGCTTCTGGTGAAGACCCCGCCCTACGCCGGACTGGACGAGCCGTTCCACTGGCAGCGGGTGCTGCAGATCGCCCAAGGGCACTTCCTGGCGGAGGAGCTGGGACCCAACTCCTGGGGCGGGCCGATCGACCGGGCCAGCTACCTCCACATGCTCCATTACATCGAGCTGATCCAGAAGCACGCCCCGGTCGATGCGGTGCAGGCCCGCGCGTTGTCCGACCATCTCGCCACCCTGCCGCCGCGGGACGAGGTGGTGCCCTTCCCCAGCTCGGCCAGCTTCGCGCCGCTCGCCTACCTGCCGCAGGCGGCCTTCACCGCCGCCGCGCGCGCCTGGGGGCTGGGTCCGCTCGACCAGATGCACGCGGGGCGGATCGGCAACGCCGTGGCCTACGGGCTGATGGTGCTGGCGGTCCTGTGGGCGCTGCCCGGCGGGCGGCTGGTCTTCGCCGCGCTCGCCCTGTCGCCCTTCGCCCTGCAGAGCGCCTGCTCGCTCAGCGCCGACCCCCTGAACCTGACGATTCCCGCCCTGCTTCTGGCCCTGGTCTGGCGGTTCCGCGACCGCGGCACGCCGCTCGGGGCCTGGGAGGTGGCGGGGCTGCTGGCCCTGTCGGCCGCGCTCGGCTTCCTGAAGCTGACCATGGCGCCCTTCGCCGCGGCGTTGCTCTACCTGCCGGGGACGGTGGCGGGCGGGACGCGGGGACGGATCGCGCTGACCGCGCTCTGCCTCGGCCTCGCTCTGGGCATCGCGCTCTCGTGGAACATGGCCTATCCCTTCGTCCCCGGTCCCTATTGGGGAACCGCCGCCGACCCGGCGGCGCAGATCGCGGCCATGCGCGCCGACCCGCTGGAGACGCTGCGGATCTTCGCCACCACCACGCGGGACTGGGCGATCATGTGGTGGCGCGACGGCTACGGGCGCTACGGCGGCCACCCGCCGCCCTGGAGCGGCTACGCCGACGACCGGCTGATCCTGGCGGCCCTGTGGGTCCTGCCGGCCCTGGCCCTGTGCGACGGCGCCCGCCGCCGCGATCCGGTGATCGGGGTGGGCTATCTGCTGCCGGCCCCGGCCTACGTGCTGGTCGTCATGGCGGCCTTCTGGGTCGGCTTCACCCCGGTCGGGGCGAACATGGTGCTGGGGCTTCAGGGCCGCTACTTCCTGCCGGCCCAGGTTCTGGTCGTCCTGGCGCTCGCGGCGGCGGCGGGGCCCTGGACCCCGGCGGGCCTGCGCCACGGGCTGCGGTTCGGGCTGTTCGCCCTTTTCATGGCGCTGAACGGTGCGGTTCTGCTGGACGTGCTGGCCGCCTGGGGGCGGCTGTGGGTTCCGGCGGGCGGCGTGAATTGAGGCCAGCGTGAATTGACAGCGGCTGCGTGCAGCGCCTATCTGTTGCGGCCCGTTTTCTCCTTCCCGCGCTGGTGGCGGTGCCGCCTGCGGAGCTTTCCAGGACAGTCGCATGGAACAGCGCCCTTCCGCCCTCCGCCTCGCCGCCAGGACCCTCCGCACCGCCCTGACGCGGACCGGCCTGGTCGAACCGCCGCCGCCCCCTCGCAAGCCCTTCGTCTACGCCATCGAGGTCTTCTGGTGCGACCGCAACGGCCTCTATCTGGAAGGCTGGATTCACGCCTATGAGCGGCGCATCCTGACCCTGCGCGTCGCCGCGGGGGAGGACGCCTACGAGATCGCCGGCTTCGCGCCCCGCCCGGACGTGCTGCCCCATTACGCGGAGTTCCCCAACAGCGCGGAGAGCGGCTTCAAGCTCTATCTCCCCTGGCGGGCGGGCACCCCGGTGACCTTCGAGGTGATCACCGCCGACGACCGCTTCGTCGAGACGGTGGAGCTTCCCCGCTCCCCCGAGGCCGCCCGCAAGCCCTACTGCCTGACCGACGGCAGCGTCTGGCAGGACCCCAAGCCGGAGCACGGCGCCGCGGAGCGGGCGTTCGAGGATTTCCAGCGCGAAGTGAACGAACGCCGGCTGGTCGTCGCCGAGGTCGGCGCCCGCGTGGTCAGCTCGCAGATGAGCCCGCTGCGCGCCGCCTTCTCCGGGGCGGAGCGCTACATCGGCATGGACATCCACGCCGCCCCCAACGTCGATGTGGTCGGCGACGCCCATTACATCCACGACCTGATCGGGACGGCAGCGGCCGGGGCGGTCTTCTCGCTGTCGGTGATGGAGCATCTCGCCCATCCCTGGCTCTTCGCCTACGGCGTGAACCGGGCGCTGCAGATCGGCGGCCTCACCTTCCACACGACCCACCAGTCCTGGCCCGTGCACGAAGAGCCGAACGATTTCTGGCGCTTCAGCGACGAGGGGCTCAAGATCCTGTTCGGCCCGGCCATGGGGTTCGAGATCATCGCCGCCGGGATGAATCAGAAGGTTCGGATATACATGGAGCATTGTGTTCCGGCGCATGCGCTCATGCCGCTCGTTTCCTCCTTCGGCGGTTCCTTCGTCCTGGCCCGCAAAGTGCGGGAGCTGCCGGACGGCGTGGTGACATGGCCGACCGACCGCAGGATTTCGGAGGATCTTGCCCGCCACTATCCGCAGCGTGGTTGAGGAAAAGCCGGTGCCGCGCCGGTCCGGCGCGGCGCGTCTTGTGGTTGGAAGACCGGCTTGTTAAGACGACAGGGCGGATCGGGACGATGGTGGGGACGGAATGAACAAGATCGACATGGGCGGTACGGAAATCATCGACTGGACTCGGACGATCGTTTGGGAAGCCGGGGACAATCACCTGGACGCCGTCTGCCCGGCCTGTGGCGACGGCGGGGCCAAGCAGGTCCGTCTGCGGGTCCGCTCTCCCTGGCCCCCGCATCCGGAGCAGCCGCTGGTGTCCTGCCCGGCCTGCGGGACCGCCTTCCATCCGACCATGGGGCAGCCGCCTTACGAGGCCGTGCTGGACCCGCTGGTGGACGTCTATCTGGAGCAGAACGCGGGCATCGACGTGATGGCCGAGCTTCTGGCGGCGATCGATCCCACCGCGGTGCGCCGCTACATCGAGATCGGCTGCGGCTTCGGCTTCCTGCTCGATTACGCCCGTGTGGCGTTCGGCTGGGACGCCCGGGGCTTCGATCCGGGATACAGCGCCCGCTTCGGACGGGAAGCGCTCGGCGTCGACATCCAGCACGTCTATCTGCATTCGGCGGCCGATGCGGGGCCGGAACCCTACGATCTCGCTCTGTGCGCCGAACTGATCGAGCATGTCTTCGAACCGGAAAAGCTGCTCGTCGTCCTGCGCGATGCGCTGACGATCGAGGGCACGCTGCTGCTCACCACGCCCAGCGCCACCGGCATCCGTCCGGAAACGCAGCCGGGCACGCTGTTGTCGATGCTGTGCCCGGGCTATCACTACGCGCTCTACAGCCCCAAGGGGATCGAGGCCCTCCTGCGGAGGGTCGGGTTCAAGAGCGTCATGGTGGTGGACCGTGGACACACGCTGAGAGTGGCGGCGTCGGTCGGCGAGGAACTGCGGGCCGATCTGACCCGGTCCTTCAACCGGCGCCCCTACCATGATTATCTGCGCACGCGCGTCGGAACGACCGATCCGGTCACGCCCCTCGGCGTGGGGTATCGCTACCGGCTTCTGAAGGAAATGACCAACGCCGGGAACTTCGAAGCCGCGCGCGCCGCGCAGGCGGACGTGTTCGCGGCCTGCCGGCAGCACTGGAACCTCGATTTCACCGACCCCGCCCGTCTGCTCGCCGATCTGTCGGCGGCCCCGAAGCCGAAGAGCATCGAGGAGCATCACGGCGCCTATCCGTTCTGCCTGGGCAGCATCCTGTATTTCAGCGGCATCGTGGCGTGGCTGGCCGACGGACAGCGCGATCTGGCCCGGCAGTGGTTCCAGGCGGCGGCGTTCGCCGGTGAGCAGATGCGCGCGACCCTGCACATCATCGGAGCCGACGACGAGGAAAGCGAGGAGCTGATGTGGCGGGCCCGCTGCTACGCCAGCCACCTGCTCGTCTGGAGCCAGCCGGACCGGGCCGTGGAGGAGCTGCAGACGCTTGCCCACACCCCCAGTCCGCAGCTCGGCGAGCGCATTCCCGCCGGCATCCTGGAGGACGCGCAGCGCAAGATCTTCGTGGATCTGGTCAATCTCGGCCAGTACAAGGCGGCGGACCGGCTGGCCGCGGGGGTGGAAGCCGCCCTGCCGGAGAGCGGCGCCGTCCTAGCCTCCACCGCCTTCGCGCTCGGCATCCTGACGCTGAACCACCGCAAGGCGCCGCGCAGCGCCGCGGCCTTCTTCGGGCGCGCCCACCGGGCCTGTCTGGACCTGCCCGACCGCGCCACCGCGCCGATCGTCCAAGCCCTGCTGTGGCCGTCGCTGTTCCACCAGGGGCAGGCGCTGGTCAACGCCGGACGGAAGGACGAGGCGGGCGAGGCCCTGCGCGGCCTGCTGAAGCCCGAGGCCGGCCTGCCGTCCGTGCCGCTCGACCTGCGGGCGCGGACGGAGCTTCTGGTCCGCACCCAGCGCCTGCCCACCTGACGCGAGCCAGAGGACGGAAACGCCCCCATGCTGAGCACCCTGATCCGTCTTCCCTTCCGCCTGCGTTTCGTGATCGCCTGGGCGATCGTGCAATGCAAGATCATGGCGGGCTACGTCTCCTACTGGATCAGCGGCTTCCGCAAGGACAGCTATGTGCGCGAACGCTGGGACGGGCGGGTGCCGCTCGCCGGGGCGCGCCGCGTGGTGGTGTTCGTTCATTACGACCGGCAGGGCGTCGTCCACGATTTCGTGTGGCATTACCTGCGCCAGCTCCACGCGCTGGGCTTCGCCATCGTCTTCGCCAGCAACGCGCCGCGTCTGGCCGAGTCCCAGATCGAGCCGCTGCGGGACATCTGCGCGCTCATCCTCCGGCGCGACAACGTCGGCTACGACTTCGGCGCCTACAAGGAAGGCATCGCCGCGATTCCGGATCGGACCGCGCTCGACGCGCTGCTGCTCGCCAACGACAGCGTCTACGGCCCGCTGCACCATCTGGCGGGGCTGCTGGAGCGGATGGACCCGCAGGACGCCGACGTCTGGGGCGCGTCGGACAGTTGGGAGTTCGCCTTCCACCTGCAGAGCTACTTCCTGCTGTTCCACAAGGCGGCGCTCGCCTCTCCCGCCTTCGGAGCCTTCTGGGACCGGCTGCGCTACGTCCAGTCCAAGACCTGGATCGTGCGCAAGTACGAGATCGGGCTGACCCGCGCGCTGCGCCGCGCCGGCCTGCGTTGCCGTGCCGCCTTCCCCTACCGTCAGGCGGCGACCGCCCTGATCGAGGCGGTGGTGGAGCGCAACATCGCCGGCGACGGCATGGACCCGGTGCGCAAATCCTTCATCCAGCAGGTTTTCCGGACGATCAACGCCGGCGTTCCGCTGAACGGGACGCATTTCTTCTGGGACTATCTGATCGCCCAGATGGACTTCCCGTTCCTGAAACGCGACCTGCTGCAGAAGAATCCGGCGCGCATTCCGCTGCTGAACTATTGGGAACGGGTGGTGAAGCAGTCGAGCGACTACGACACCGAGCTGATCCTGCGTCATCTCGAATTGTCCTTGAAGAACCGAAGCGTCTGAGGCGTTTCACCGGTCAGCCCTTGGTGAGGGATGGCCCCTGTGAGGGATGGGGGGCACACCGCTCCGGAAATCGATGCCCCCTGCGCGTCGCCCCTTCCCGTCGCGCAGGGTGCTGCCTTATGGTCGGAACGCAACGGTTGCCGTGCCCCGAACGAGATCGTCGATGGAAGAGCCTCTGGTCAGCGTCGTCATACCGGTCTTCAACCGGGCTCACACGCTGCGCCGTGCCATCGACAGCGTGCTGACGCAGGACGTCGCGTCCTGGGAATTGATCGTCGTGGACGACGGCTCCACCGACGGCAGCCCGGATATACCCGATTCCTTCGGCGACGCGCGTATCCGGTCGATCCGGCACGAAACCAACCGCGGGGCGGCGGCGGCGCGCAACACCGGGCTGGAGGCGTCGCGCGGCCGCTACATCGCCTTCCTCGACTCCGACGACGAATGGCTGCCGGGCAAGCTGCGTGCCCAGATCGACGTGCTGGAAGGCGGGCCGGACGCGCCGCAGGCGCTGTGCACCGGCTTCCTTCTGCACCGGGAGGAGACCGGACGCCGCATGAAGCGGTGGCCGAAGCCCGAGGGGACCTGGTTCGAGACGATCCTCGACGGCTGCTACGTCTCCCCCGGCTCCACCCTCATGGTGCGGCGCGACTGTTTCGCCGCCGTCGGCCCGCTCGACGAGACGCTGCCCCGGCTCGAGGACTGGGACTGGCTCCTGCGCTGCATGGAACGCTTCACCTTCGACTGCCTGCCGGTGCTGGGGGCGGTGGTGCATGTGGGACGGCCCGCGCGCTCGGGGCCGGTCGCCGTCGCTATCGACCGTCTCGACCGGCTGCACGCCGACCGCGTGCTGCGCATCGCCGGTCCGGAAGGGCTGCGGCGTTTCCGCGCCAGCCTCGCCATCGAACAGGCGGTCGCCGCCGTGCACGAGGACGCCCACGCGAAGGCGCTCAGCCACATCGGGCGCGCCTTCTCCTGGTCCCCAACGCGCACCGCGCGCTTCCTGGCCCGCTGCGCCGTCCGCGCCTTCTGACGGCCGGCGTCCCGCCGCCTCAGCGATGGACGGGCAGGCGGCGGTAGAGGGCCAGCAGCCGGTCGGCGGCCCCCGGCCATGTGAAGTCCTGGACGCGCCGCCGCCCCTTGGCGATCAGCCCGTGGCGCAGAGCGGAGTCGCCGAGCACCCGCTCCAGGGCTTCCGTCAGGCTTTCGGGCTCCATGGGGTCGAAATAGGCGGCGGCGTCGCCGGCGATCTCGGGAAAGCAGCTCCGGTCGCTCAGCACCGCCGGGCAGCCGTTGGCGAAGCTCTCCAGGATCGGCAGCCCGAACCCCTCGTACAGCGACGGGAAGACGAAGGCGGTGGCGTGCGCGTAGGCGTAGGCGAGGTCGCCGGCGGCCAGCGTGCGCTGGTGCAGGCGGGCGGCGCAGCCGGCTTCCAGGAAGGGCTGGCGCTCCTCGTCCTGGAGATGGCCCCCGCCGACGCAGACCAGATGCAGGTCGGGCCGGCGCGCCAGCAGGGCGGCCAGACGCCGCGCCACGCCCGCGAAGTTCTTATAGCCGTCGCGCCGTCCCACGATCAGCAGATAGCGGTCCGGCAGCGCGATCCCCGCCCGGCGGCCCGGCACCCACACGGCGTCCCGCGACAGGCCGTGATGCACCACCTCCACCCGCGCCGGGTCGATGCCGTAGAGCCGGACCAGATCGGCCTTGGTGTGCTCCGACACCGCGACGATGGCGGCGGCGGCGGCGCAGAGCGCCCGCTTGCCGGGATGGATCTCCTCCGGCTTGACGAAGATCTCCGGCATCAGCTCCGGCGCCATGTCGTGGACGGTCACCACCATGGGGCGTCCGTGAAGCAGGTCGGTCAGGCCGGTGTCGTAGAAGGTCTGATGGAAGACGTCGAAGGCCCCATGCCGCAGCGCGCGGCGGACCAGCCGCCGGTTGTGGGCGCGCAGAAGGCTGCGCTTGCCGGGGAAATGCCGGTTGCCCAGGAAATCCCGGACGTCGAGGTCCGGCTGGTCCATCAGATGGCTGTTGATGACCTGCCGGAAGGGCAGGACCACCTGCACGCCGGGACGGGCGCGCAGCTCCGTGACGATCTCGGCGAAGCAACGCGACACGCCGCCGTGACGCTGGATGGAGAAGATGTGGTCGTCGAAGAGAACGCGCATGCGGCGGCTCAGCGCCGCCATGTCACGCCGAGCCGCACCAGGATGCCCAGCGTGACCGTGCGCAGGCGCCAGAAGGGGCTGTTCTGCATGCTGGTCAGCTCGTTCTGGACCGTGCGCAGATGCTGCTCGCTTCGTTGCAGGCGGCGGCGCAGCACCCAGGGAGATTCGTCCTCCTCGTCGCCGGCTCCGGCGGCCATGCCCGCCGCCTGGGTGGCCCGCAGTTCCTGCCACACCGGGGGCGGCGGGGCGAGGCGCCCGTCCTTCAGCTTCGCCGCGCTGTCCAGCAGATGGGCGGCCATGGTCTCGGCCATCGCGCCGAAGGTGAAGCGGGCGGCCTGGGCCAGCCCGCGGCGGACCAGCTCGGCGCGGCGCTCCGGATCGCGGGCCGCGGCGATGGCCGCCGCCATGCCCGCGGCGTCGTCCTCGTCCACGAACAGCGCGGCGTCGCCGGCCACCTCGATCAGCGAGGAGTTGGCGCAGGTGATGACCGGGCAGCCGCAGGCCATCGCCTCCACCACCGGCATGCCGAAGCCCTCGTAGCGCGACGGGTAGGCGAGCGCCTCCGCCCCGGCGTAGGCCAGCCGCAGCTCCTCGTCGCTCAGCGACAGGCGCAGCGTGCGGGTGTCGGGAGCCAGGGCGCGGAACATCGGCTCCACATCCTTGCCGCCTCCCACGCACAGCACGATCAGATCGCGCGCCGCCGGGCCGCCCGTCGTCGGATCTCTCAGGCCGAGCGCGCGGAACAGCAGCAGGCCGTTCTTGTAGCCCTGGTAGCCGGACCGCTCGCCCACCATCAGCACATAGGGGCCGGTCAGCCCGTGCGCCTTGCGGAAGGCGTCCACCTCCGCCGCGTCCGCCGGGCGGAAGGCGTCGCCCGCCCCGCAATAGGCCACCGCCGTGCTGCCCGCCGGCACCGAGGGGAACAGCCGCTCCAAATCGCGGGCGGAGTTCTTCGAGATCATGATGTGGGCCGAGGCGTGCAGGATCGCCCGGTGCTTCTCCCGCCACGTCTCGTCGGCGAGGGGGAAGCCCAGCGCCTCCGGGATCATGTCGTAGCCCATGAAGACGGAGGGCGTGGCGGTCGGCGCCGTGTAGTAGGTGGAGACGAAGAGGTCGGCCCCTTCCTCCCGGCAGATCCGCTCCAGATAGAGGCTGTCGGCGCCGGGGGACGCCTTGTCGTGGGCGCGGATGGTCCGGGTGTGGATGCCGGGAATGCGCGGCGCGGTGCCGGCGCGGTCGAGCAGGACGACATGCTCCGCGAAGCCGGAAGCCGCCCAGGCCTGAAGCACCGCCGTCCAGACCCGCGCGATGCCGGAGCCGAGATGCTGGTAGAAGACCCCGTCCACCAGGATCTTCGGGCGCACCGGCGCCAGGGCCTTGCGCCGCTCGGCGGCCTCCGCGGGGTCGAGGAAGCGCCAGGCCCCGTTGCCCGCCGCATCGTCCGGCACGGCGATCGGCACCACGCCGCGGGCGGCGGCGGTGTCGGCCAGGGTCTCGTCGCTCACCCAGGGCAGGTAGTCGCGCAGCAGCGCCGACCCCGTCACCTCCTCCTGCAGGCGGCGCCAGTGGGCGCGGGCGTCCTTGTAGCCGTAATAGCTTTCCTTGAAGGCGGCCTGCGCCTCGGTCGCGTAGGCGAAATGCTGGAAGACGGCGCCGGCCTCCTCCATCTCGTCCTGGGTGAAGGGGTCGATCTGGGCGAGGTCCTTGCCGTCGGCGCCGACGAGGGTCGGCGGCTCGTGCGCCGCCCAGGCCATGCCGGGCTCGAAACGCCAGGTGCGCAGCCATTCCTGCCGCGGGTTCTGGGCGTAGTTGTGCCGCGTGCTGATGATCCGCTCCGGCCCGACGAAGTAGTCGCACCAGTAGAAGGCGGCGGTGCGCTTCGGGTTGGCCTGGAACATGGCGTGGACGGTGCGGATCTGCTCCGCCGTCCACAGCTCGTCGGCGTCCACCTGCCACAGCAGCCCGGGCTCGCGGATGTGGGGCAGGGGGGCGTTGACCATCTCGCGCTTGCCGTCCCAGAAGGAGTCCAGCGGCTTGCGGTGGATGGTGATGCGGTCGGGGTGACGGGCGGCCAGCTCGTCCAGATAGGCGGAGGTGCCGTCGTTGCTGCGGCCCCGGTCGTGCACGCTGTCCAGCACCCGCCCGCCCGACGCCAGGCTCCAGCCGGTGTCGTGGGACAGCGAGGCCACGCCCTCCACGATGTGCCAGTGCCACCGCAGGGGCAGCGAGGCGAAGACCGCCTCGTGGTAGCGGATGAAGGGCTCGCCGTTCAGGACGATGGTGAAGAAATGGATCGGCAGCCCCGCCCCGGACTCCAGCGGGCGGCGCCGGAAGGCGATCCAGCCCTCGCCCTCCGCGACCGGCTCCCAGCCCGGCTCGTCGCGCAGGCGGCGGCGCATCAGCCAGCCGCTGCCGCTGCCGGCGGGGGCGGCGATCACGACGGTGGCGGTGTCGTCGGCCCGGTCCAGCGCGCGCAGCCCGGCGAAGCCGGCGTCCTCGATCAGCAGCAGCCCGAAGCCGCCGCGCGCCCGCCGCGCGCCGGGCTCGGGCGATGCGGCGGGATGGCGCTTCAGATCCTCTTCGAGTTCGGCGAGCAGGCCGGCGAGCGGCGGCAGGTCCGCGTCGTTGCGGAACCGCAGCCAGGTCTCACCGATCTCGTGGGCGTTGGGGAGCGGAAGGGCGATGCCGCTCCCGCTCTCGGCCCCAGCCTCGGCCTCCGCCAGGGACGGGCGCAGCGGGTTGCGTTCCAGCCCGCGCCGCAGGGCGTCCCGGCCCGGCCCGGAGCCGACCGCCAGAATCCGGGCGACCGGCTCGGTGCTCGCAAGCCGCTCGACGAAATCGGCGAAGCCGGGGGCGGGCGCGGACTGGGATGAGGACATGGACAGGACTCGGCTGGAAGGGCGCACAAGGGGTATCGGGGGGTATCAGGGTGTACCGGAGCGTTCCTTTGCCCGTTCAAGACGGGGAAGGCAATAGTGGCGAACGCAATAGCCGGTTGCCTGCCAGGCGAAGCGGGCCGGCCAGACGGGGTCCGTGGCGGCCCCGCCGAGCGCCAGCCGGGCGGCCTGCCCGGGAGCGCCCGCGGCCAGGGCGCGCCCGGCGGCCCGCCCCACCTCGAAGGCGTGCCAGTTCCGCGCCTCGCGGCGCAGGGCCGGCGGGCTGGCCGGATCGTCCATCACCCGGCGGGCCAGCCGCAGATGCTCGTCGAGCCACGGGACCATCTGCCGCATGCCGCCGACGATGGTCATCGAACCGGCATGCTGGCGGTAGACGTAGACGCGCTCCGGCACCGGAACGGTCTTCATGCCGGCGGTCCAGGCGCGGATCAGGAACTCGCGGTCCCCGGCGTAACGGTAGGACGGGTCGTAGAGGCCGACCCGCTCGTACAGGCCGCGCCGGAAGAAGCGGGCGTTGATGATCGGCACGCCGCGGCACAGGTCGGCCGGGCGCAGCGTCTTCATGCCCGGATCGTCGTAGCCGCAGGATGTGCGCATCCGTCCGGTCCCGTGGGCTTCGACGACGGTGGCGCCCCCGCAGGCCGCGTCGGCGTCCGGTGCCGCGGCCAGGGCGCGGGCCACGGCGGACAGCGCCCCCGGCAGCAGCAGATCGTCGCTGTTGAGATGCCCGATGACCGCCCCGCGCGCGATGGCCAGCCCGCGGTTGATGGCGTCGTAGACACCCCGGTCGGGGCCGCTGAGCACGCGCAGGTGCGGGTAGCGCGCCAGCACCTCCAGCGTGCCGTCGGTGGAGCCGCCGTCCACCAGGATGTGCTCCACCGTCACCCCGTCCTGGGCCACTCCGTCCTGGGCCAGCACGCTGTCCACGGCTTCCGCGACCAGGGCGGCCCGGTTCAGGCAGGGGGTGATGATGGTGAAGAGGGGGGTGGCGTCCTGTTCCGGCACGCCCGGCGCGGACTCTCCGCCGCCGGTCTCCATAGGACGTCCTCCAAGCATGCCCGTGATTGTCGCTTCCCCCTGGATTCGGGCTCCGGAACGCCGGCCCGCGGACGCGGCGGCCCTGCCGCCGGCGCGGGCGCGGGGTGCCGGATTTCGCTCTAGCATGCCTGCGGCAAAACCTCTACACAGGGAGTTGATTCCTTAACCAATGGTGCAGTTTCGCCAGCCATGACGAACACCTCCCAGAACAGCCGGATACACCCCGTGATCTTGTCCGGTGGTGCCGGGGTCCGGCTCTGGCCGATGTCGCGGGAGCAGTATCCCAAGCAGTTCCTGCCGCTCTGCTCGGAACGCTCGATGCTGCAGGACACCGCCGGGCGGGTCTCGGACGCGGCGCGCTTCGCCGATCCGCTGATCGTCTGCAACCAGGAACACCGCTTCGTCATCGCCGAGCAGATACGCCAGGCCGGGCGCGGCGCGGCCCGGATCGTCCTGGAGCCGGTCGGGCGCAACACCGCCCCCGCCGCCGCGGTCGCCGCCCTGATCGTGGCGGAGCAGGACCCCGACGGGCAGATCCTGCTGCTGCCGGCCGATCACGCGA
Organism: Roseomonas genomospecies 6; assembly: GCF_008365375.1. Lineage (GTDB taxonomy): Bacteria > Pseudomonadota > Alphaproteobacteria > Azospirillales > Azospirillaceae > Azospirillum. The sequence continues at coordinate 43,196 of NZ_QOKW01000018.1, forward strand.
TCCAGGACCGGGACGCCTTCCTCCAGGCCATCGCCACGGCGTCCGCCGCCGCGTCCTCCGGGCTTCTGACCACCTTCGGCATCGTCCCGACCGCGCCGGAGACCGGCTACGGCTACATCCGGCGCGGCGACGCGGTGGCCGGCCACGATGGTGCCTTCCGCGTCGCCGCCTTCGTGGAGAAGCCCCCGCGCGAGCAGGCCGAGCGCTATCTGGCGGAGAAGGACTTCTTCTGGAATAGCGGCATGTTCCTGCTGCCGGTGCGCCAGTATCTAGCCGAGCTGGAACGCTGGGCGCCGGCGGTCCTGGACGCCTGCCGGGCGGCGCTCGCCCGCGGCCGCTCCGACCTCGACTTCTTCCGCCTGGACGAGGAGGCCTTCGCCGCCTCCCCCAACATCTCCATCGACTATGCGGTGATGGAGCGCACCGAGGCCGCCGCCGTGGTGCCTTGCAGCATCGGCTGGACCGACGTCGGCGCCTGGTCGGCGCTGTGGGAGATCGGCGAGAAGGACCAGGGCGGCAACGTCTGCCACGGCGACGCCGTCGCCTGGGACAGCCGCGGCTGCTACGTCCGCAGCGAGGACGGCGCGCTCGTCGCCCTGCTCGGCATGGAGAACGCGGTGGTGGTCGCCACCGAGGACGCCATCCTGGTCGCCGCCAAGGACCGGGCGCAGGACATCAAGCCGCTGGTCGAGCATCTGAAGACGCAGGGCCGCAGCGAACCGCTGCTGCACCGCCGGGTGCACCGCCCCTGGGGCTTCTACCAGTCGCTGCACGCCGGCGATCGCTTCCAGGTGAAGCGCCTGACGGTGGCGCCGGGCGCCCGCCTGTCGCTGCAGAAGCATTATCACCGCGCCGAGCATTGGGTGGTGGTGAACGGCACCGCGCTGGTCACCCGCGGCGACGAGCAGATCCTGCTGCGCGAGAACGAGTCCGTCTACATCCCGCTGGGCACCCCGCACCGGCTGGAGAATCCCGGCAAGGTGCCGCTGAACCTGATCGAGGTGCAGTCCGGCTCCTATCTGGGCGAGGACGACATCGTCCGTTTCGACGACCATTACGGCCGCTCCTAGCCCCATCCGGAGGCTCCCCGGCGCCATGCCGGGGGGCTCTTCCATCGGATGGCGCGGCGCACGGCCTGCGACGGAATGCCTCCCGGATGTCTCCGACACAGATCAGCCTGCCCGATGATTCCGTCATCCTGACCCTCGCCTCGCCGGGCTTCGACGCCGGCTATCCCCGGATTCTCCACAAGTACCTGATCCCCCCGCCCGTCCTCGACGTCATGGAATGGGCGTGGAGAACGCCGCGTTTTCCCGAACGGCCGGTGCGCGTGGCGCGCCTGTCCGACGTCTGGGTGGCCAAGGAGGGGCTGGTCTTCGACCGCGACGGCAATCTCTACCACGAAACCATCACCCAGCATTCCGGCGCGGAGATCGAGGAGGCCCACGCCGCCGTTCTGGCCGCCATGGCGGACGGGCCGGAGCGGGGGGAGAACACCGGCGGCAAGGGGCCGGTCCTGCTGTGCAAGAAGCGCGGCGTCGGCAATTACGGGCATTGGATGATGGAGATGCTGCCCAAGGCGCATCTCGTCCACAGCCGGCTGCCGGAGCTGGACGCGCGGTTCCTCGTGGCGCAGGCGCCCGAGCATCTGAACAACGCCATGGCCTTCTCCCTGTCGATGCTGGGGATCGACCTCGCCCGGACCATCGTCGCCGACGACACGCCGCGCCGCTTCGCCGACCTGCTTGTGGTGGACGGCTTGAGCGAGCATGGAGGATACATGTCGCCGCTCGTCCTGGAGGGGGTGGACGCCGTGGCCCGGGATACGGCGCCCGCCGGCGCGGAGCGGCTGTTCGTCACCCGCCGCTCCACCGGCTTCCGCCGCGTCGTGGACGAGGACGCGCTCGCCGCCCATGCGGAGGCCTGCGGCTACCGGCTGGTCGAACCGGGGATGCTGTCCCTGCCGGAGCAGGTCGCCCTGTTCAAGGGGGCCTCGCGGATCGTCGGGGTGATGGGGGCGGCGATGACCAACATCGCCTTCGCCCCGCCCGGCGCGCGCGTGGTCAATCTGGCGCCCGCGGGCATGCCGGACACCTTCTTCTGGTTCATCGCGACCCTGCGCGGCCTCGACTACACCGAGGTCCGCTGCGCGCAGGACGGCCCGGTCCGCGGCGTCATGCCCTGGGACACCGACCTGATCCTTTCCCCGGACGACCGGGACATCATCTTTGGCGGCTGACGCCGGACGCGGAACGACGGGGGATGCGGGGATGACGACGCCTGAGCCATTCGACTACTACATCGAACGCATCGAGGTCGGCAGCGAGCTTCGGATCGAGGGCTGGGCCTTTCACCGGACGCACGGCCTGTGCGGCTTTGGCGTGGTGATCGACCGGGGGAATCCCCCGTCCGCTCTCCATGTCCGGAGGGGAATCGACCGGCACGACGTCGGCCTCGCCCTCGGCAACCCTCTGGCCGACCGTTCGGGCTTCGTGGTGGCCGCGGCCGTGCCGCTCAGCACGTCGGCGGTCGTCCTGCGGCTGACCGCCGGGGGGGAGGAGTGCATCATTCCCCTGATGCTGCGCGAGGGGTTGTCGCTGCGCAGTTGGCAGGTCGCCTGCGACCGCGCCCCGGCGGCGGTCGAGTACCGCTTCCTGACCGAACGCGGCCTGCGCTACGCCGCCGCCCTGCCGGCGCCGCTGACACGGGCGCGGAACGCGGTGGGTGGTGGTCCTCCCGTCACGGTCGCTCCGGTTACGATCGCCCCCGTAACGATCATCGTGCCGGTCTATGGCGGAAAACACTTCCTGACCCCGCTGGTGCACGCGCTGATCGAGACGGTCGATCCCCGGCACCGCATCGTCTTCATCGACGACGGCAATCCCGACCGCAGCATCTCGGCCTTCCTGGTGGCGCTCGGCACCGCGCTCGATCATGTGACGGTCGTCGCCAAGCCGCGCAACGAGGGGTATCTGAAGGCCGTGCTCACCGGGCTGGAGGTGGCGGAGCGGCTGAATTCCGACGGGCATGTCGTCCTGCTGAACACCGATGTGGAGGTGCCGCCGGGCTGGCTGGAGCGGCTGGTCGGGCCGATCGAGGCGACGCCGTCCATCGCCAGCACCACCCCCTTCACCAACGCCGGCACCATCTGCGGCTTCCCGGCCATGCCGGAGGACAACGAGCCCTTCCTCGGCGCCACGGCGGCGGAGATCGACATGGGCTTCGCGGCCCTGGGGGATCTGCCCCCGGTGGAGGTGCCGACGGGCGTCGGCTTCTGCATGGCGCTGAACCGGCGGGCGCTGCGCGAGGTCGGCGTCTTCGATCTGGAGGCCTTCGGGCGCGGCTATGGGGAGGAGGTGGACTGGTGCCGGCGCGCCATGCGGCGCGGCTTCACCAACGCCGTGGTGCCCAACCTCTACGTCCACCACCGGCACGGCGGCAGTTTCTCCAGCGAGGAGAAGCAGGCCCAGATCCAGGCGTCGGGCGACATCATCCGGCAGCGCTACCCGGAGTTCGACGCGGAGGTGCAGGACTTCATCCGCGCCGACCCGCTGCGCCCCATCCGCGCCGCGGCGGCGGTCCGCATCCTGGGCGCGGCGGCGGCAGGCCGTCCGCAGACGGTGCTTCTCTTCGACCATGCCGGGCGCGGCGGGGCCGCCGCCTTCCGCGTCAAGGAGATCGCGCGCCTGCACGCGCAGGGACGGACGGTGCTTCTGGTGCGGCCCTCCACGGAACCGGCTCTGGCGATGCCGGAACATGCGCTCGACATCGAGCTTCTGCACCGCGAGGCCACCTTCCGCTTTCCCGCGAACGACCTGTCCGATCTCGGCGCCCTCGTCTCCGCCCTGCCGCCGGCGGAGGTGGTGGTCAACTCGCTGGTCGGCCACGCGGCGCCGGACGCGGTGATGGTCTTCCTGCGGACCCTGCGGCGGGACCATGGGGTGCCGCTGCGCCTGATGCACCACGACTATTTCCCGGTCTGCCCCTCGCTGAACCTGATCGACGCGGAGGACCGGTTCTGCGGTGTGCCGGAGCCGGCACGCTGCCGGACCTGCGCGCCGGCCAACCGGCATTTCCGCCGGCCCGACGGGGAAGGCGTTCCCGTCGAGGGCTTCGACATCGCGGAGCACCGCCGGGCGTGGCAGGCGCTGTTCGACCTTGCCGACCGCCACGTCACCTTTTCCCGGAGCGCGCTCGCCACGCTCCGGCGGGCCTTCTCCCTGCGCGACGACCGTCTGCGGATCATCCCGCATCTGGCCGACCATGTGACCGTGACGCCCCTGCCGCCGCCCGCTCCGGACCGGTTCGCCCGCGTGGCGGTGGTCGGCGGCATCAACGTCGCCAAGGGGTCGGGAATCCTGAAGGCCATGGTGCGGCTGGCGGAGACGCAGCGGCTGCCGGTCCTGTTCGAGCTGTTCGGCGACAGCGACCAGCCGATCGTTTCCCCGCACCTGCGCGACAACGGCCGCTACGAGCCGGAGCGGCTGGCCGGCCTGCTCGCCGCCCGCGGCTGCAACGCTATCTTCCTACCGTCGGTCTGGCCGGAAACCCACTGCTACGTGCTGGACGAGGTGGTCGGGCTGGGGCTGCCGGTCGGCGTCTTCGACATCGGCGCGCCCGCCGAGCGGCTGCGCCACTGGCCGAACGGCTTCATCGTCTCCTCCATCACCCCGGAGGCGGCCTTGTCCGCCCTGCTGCGCGTGACCGGCCATGCGATGCCGGCGAACTCCGTGAGTGGCGGGGGAGCGGCGCCCACGCCGTACGGCGGTATGAAACCGTCGGCGCCTGAGGGCGCCGACGGTTTCATACCGCTTCAGGTGTCGTAGCCGCGGGGCAGGTAGCTCCGCTCCGTCTGCGGGTGGAGGCGGGGGTTGTACCAGCGGCTCGCTCGCGGCGGCACCGCCACGTCGAGAGCGGCCAGCAGCGCCCCGCCGGGCGGCGGCGGCTGGACGCAGGAGCGCTTCGTCAGTTTCCAGGTGCTGAACGGTGTGTAGAGAACCCGCTTGCCGTCTCCGTGGGCGCGCAGCGCGATGGCGCTCGCGATCTGTCCGGCGGTGGCATCGCGCGGAATCCGCCGCAGGAGGCCGCTCAGGAAGCCGCTGCGGGCCAGCCAGTGACTGGGCGAGACGCCGTCCACGGTCCGCTGGCAGAAGGCCATGCCGTGATAACCGCCGTCGTCCGCGTCGCGCCCGTAATCCGCGGTGGCCAGGAACCCGCCGAACCCGAAGAAGCCGCCGGCCCAGGCGACGCGGCCATCCGGGTCCAGGACGCGCCCACCGATGGCCGCCGCGTCCTCCACCCCGTTCAGCAGCCCCGCGAGTTCGCGTAGGGTCCCTGCCTTTTCCGGCATGCAGCCGGCCTGGGCGAAGGCGACGAAATCGCTCTCCGCGCAGGCGTCGGCGAGCAGGGAGACGAGCGGAGCGTCGTGCAGGGTCAGGTTCGCCAGGACCCAGCCGGCCCCCCGCCGATCGAGATCATACTTCAGCCGCTCCGCGTCCTCGGGGGAAGCCACCCGAACCCGGATCGGGCCGGACGACTGGCTGCGCCGTACCAGGATGGCGGTGATGGCTTCCGCCGCCGTCTCGTCGACCCGTCCGGCCTCGATCACCATCGTCATGGGGAGGGATGTCCCGTCCACGGGGGCCAGCCGCCAGATTCCGGGATGGGGGAACAGCGTGTTCTCGACGACGGCGAGCGTCCGGTCGCGCCCGGTCAGGGCCAGATGCTGTTCCAGGACGTGCCGCTGGCTGTCCAGCGCCTCCGGCTTCATGCTGGTTTCGACGGATGCCGTCGAGCCGGGGTTGATCCGCCACGCGTAGAGCAGATGCGGGACATGCACGATCGTGTGGCCCGCCCGCTCGACGCGGGTGAAGGTGTCCCAATCGTGGCTCCAGGTCGCCCGCAGGTCGGTGTAGGCGCCGATCTCCACCGCCACGTCGCGCCGCAGGGCGCAGAGGTGGCAGGTGAAGCAGATGTTCATGTGCAGGACCCAGTCGAAGTCCGGCTTGTGGAACGGCGAGAACAGCCGGGACTGCGGGTTGCTCTTGAACTCGTCGGAATAGAGCACGGCGGGGAAGCCGTGGGCGTGGATGTGCTCCGCCATCACCTGGAGCGCGTCGAGCGTCAGGAAATCGTCGGCATCGACCGGCAGGACGTAATCGCCGGACGTCTCCCGGAAGGCCAGCCCGTATCCGGCCATAATGCCGCGGTTCTCCGGGCTGACGATGACCTTCACATTGTCGTGCACGGCGACGCTGCGCAGCCAGTCCAGAAGCTCCGGCCGGTGGTCGCCGTCGCTGACGATCACCCATTCGAAGTTCCGGTAGAACTGGTTGAGGATCGTCTTCTCGATCTCGCGCAGGAACCGGATCGGCTGCTTGTAGGTGCTCATGAAGAAGGAGAAGCGGATCGACTCATCGACGGGCGGCCGGGTGCGCGACGCTGCGATGCGCGTCATGATCTGCTCCTCCACGTCGCGCACGGGCCGGTCCGCGGGGGTGCGCGCGATCTCGTAGAAGGGGTTGGCGGTGGAGAAGTTCGGGTTGACGTTCGGGTCCCGTTCGATGCCCCAGCGCCGGATGAAGTTCTGCAGTTCCCAGTTGAAGGTTCCTTCCTTCGACAGGGATTCGAAGTGATACAGCTCGATGGCGGGATCGACGACGATCCGCAGCCCCTTCGCCCGCACCTTGTTGCAGAAATCGACGTCGTTGTAGTTGAGCCAGAGGCCGGTGTCGAAGCCCCCCACCTCCTGGTAGAGCCTGCGGGAGACCAGCAGGCAGGCGGCGGTCGTCGCGGCGGCGTTGTGCGTGAGCTGCGCGATTCCCTGCGGACCCGGCGACAGGCGGTGCTCGCCGATCATGGCGTGGGTCGGGCTGCCGTTCAGCAGCGTGATCCCAACATGCTGGATCGTGCCGTTGGCGAACAGCAGGCGCGGGCCGACGATGCCGACCCCCGGCTGCGAGGCCAGCCCGACCATGTCGCGCAGGAAATGCTTGGAGATGGCCTGGATGTCGTCGTTGAGCAGAAGGACATAGTCGCCGCGCGCCTGCTCCACGCCGATGTTCACGCGCTCGGAGAAATTGAACAGCGGGCGCTGGGCGTTGAACTCGCGCACGTTCGGGAAGGCACGCAGGAAGCGCAGCGTGGAATCCTCCAGTTCGCCGTTGTGCACGACGACGACCTCGAAGTTGCCGTAGCATTCGCTGCCGAAGAGGCTCATCACGCAGTTCGTCACGAGATCGACGGTCATCCCGAAGATCTCACCCTTGCGGCCCGCCGTGGGGATCACGACGCTGACGGAGGGGGCTTGTTCGGGCGGTGCGTAGACCACGCGCCAGTTGCCCGTGGACCAGTGGGGGTGCACCTCGAAGGGCGTGGCCGCCTGCTGGGCCAGGGTCTCCTCGATGGCCTTCCTCTGCCGCTCCACCGCGTAGCTCTTGGCCGACAGGACCTCGGCGGTGGAGCCCGGAATGGCCACCCAGTGGTAGAGGATCTTCGGCACATGGACGAAGCGGTCGGTCACCGCCGCGACGCGGAGCGCCAGATCGTAGTCCTGGGTCCCGTCATAGGCGCTGCGGAAGCCGCCGACCGAGCGGACGACGGAGGCGCGGTAGCAGGTCAGGTGCCCGATGTACATCGTGCCGCGCAGCAGGTCGGGCGACCAGCCGGGCTTGTGCGTCGCGTCGTAGAAGCGCCCGTCGACGCTCATCTTGTCTTCGTCGGAATAGACGGCGTCCGGGTCGTGCTCGACGACGGCCGCGGCGATCTCGTAGAGCGCGTCCGGCGTCAGCAGGTCGTCATGGTCGAGCAGCGCGATCCATTCGCCCTTGGCCAGAGACAGGGCGGCGTTCGACGCGGCGGAGATGCCGCCGTTGGCCGGCAGGGTCGTGACGCGGATGCGGGGGTCGCGCGCGGCGAACTCGGCCAGCAGTTCCTGGACATGGGGGCCGGGCGAGGCGTCATCGGCGATGCACAGCTCCCAGAACGGGTAGAGCTGGGCGAGCACGGAATCGACCGTCGCCCGCAGCCAGCGTTCCGGCGTCTGATAGACCGGCATGACGATGGAGATCGTCGGCCAGCCGTCCCGGGCGGCGATCCGCCGCAGGATGTCGTTGGTCGCGATGGTCCGCGGGGCCGGCTCGCCGTGATCGATCCCGCCCTTGCGCGTCTCCAGATGACCGTGGCTGAGGAAGTGGTGATATCCCGAGGGAATCGCGCGGTTCGACACCGCCTCCGACACGTCGGGATTGTTCGAAAGGTAGCGGTTCTCGCAATAGCCGGGGATGCGGGGCGCGGTTCCGGCCAGATCTTCGATCAGCCCGTGGTCGCGCCAGTGCACGGCGGCGGAGGGAAGCTGCCGGCCCGCGATGACGTGGGCCACGTCGGGGCGGTGGGCGCGGTAGAGTCCCTCGGCGAAGCTGCCCGTCGCCGGGCCCGCGGAAAAGCTCCTGGCGTTGATCATCGCCCAGTCCCGTCCGGTCGGGCCGGGTGCTGCCGGGGCACCGATGAGTTCGCCGCTTATCATGGCGGCGAATTCGGGGCGGCTCGGTAGTTCATGGGCGTGGAGCCGCGGCAGCGCGCTCCACGGCGCCGTGCAGCGGCCTTCGGCGGCGCCGAACATGACGTAATGGCGGTAGCCGCTGATCAGATGGCGGTCTTCCACCAGATCGGCGACGTCGTCGTTGATGCGCAGGTAGGTCTGTTCGTCGAACCCCGGAACCGCGTCGAAGCCGAACACGCTCCCGGCGACATAGTAATGATCGACCGGGTTGGCCGCGCGAACCCCGCGCATGCCGCGGATGATGGTCCCGTACCGCTCCACATACCACGACTCGTTTATGGGAATGTGGGGCAGACGTTCCTGGGCGCGGCCGATGAACAGATAGTGCAGATGGGGAGACCCCCCGGTTCCATGGCACCATTCGGCGGCGTCGGGGTAGATCTGGGAATACCAGTGGGCGTCGAATATCCCGCCGCCCGCCAGCATGGCCACATCGCCGATGACGTCGACCGGTTGGTCCTCCGGGGCGATTCCCGCCTCGGACAGGGACGCCGGGCACCGGGCCTGCCCGCCGAACAGCGCGCGGAGCGGGGAGAGCCGGGGGGACGGGCCGATCGAGGCGCCGCCGATCAGTTCCCCGTCGGCAAGGACGTGGAAGAGCCGCGCCTCCTGATCGGGCACCCACTCGACGGGGATCAGGATGGAAAAGGCATTGAAGCCGCAGCCCTTCCCCGCATGGAACAGGTCGCTCCGGTAATAGCGTGCCGACGAGGCCGCAACCCGTTGCCCGTCGGCGACGATGGTTATGCTAGTCTTATGGTTGGTGTCGTTGTTGGAGACGGCCCAACCGGACAGGACGTAGCCGAAGCCGTTGTTGAGATCCACACTGTCCAAGTTGCCGGTCACGGTCCTGCGCTGGGCCATCTGTTTTCACCTTTTTTCTTAAAAAAACGAGCGTTGGTATTTTCCCGTTGCTTGGATAGATTTTTTGACTGACGTTTACATTGGGGTCAGTCCATGAAAATCCAAAGATTAACGAGAAAGCTTAACCTTCTTCTTGAAAAGTCCACGGGTCTTGGTCGAGAAGGCCACTGGGTGTGCGCCTTCTGTAGTTCAAATCAGCCGTATTTTTCTATAAAAGTGCAGTGATTATACATGTCGCTGTTCGTCTTCTGTCGTGATGGAGATGGCTCTGTTCAGCTTTCCTGGTTTCCGAGCCTTAGATCCATCAAGGTGGGGTGGGTGGAACGTGTTCCGGAAACCTTCCTGCCGATGATGTATGGGTCCTTGGATCATCATGAATATTCAGAAAGTTCATGCTGATTCTTGCAAGTGAAGTGAGCAATGAATGCAGAAATATTCATAGATATCCGGGACATTTCAGAGCCTATATGCCTGCTAAGTATGCCGTCTCTGCACGCTTTGAAGGAGAGCCGGAGATGCGATGGTACATCATGCATTCCAATGGTTCGGTGCGTGCGGGAGCACCGCCGCTCCTCGAAACTTGAAAGCTTTGTTCATTTCAGTGGCAAGCTTCCACAGCACTGTCATACGACGCGATGTGTCGTCCGGCCTGTCGCCTGGGGCCAGATGTGAGCGCGTGCCGATCCGCCTTTGCACAAACAGCGCGGAATAGGGCGCCACTGCCTGGAGCGAGAGGGGTTCGCATCATGTCGGGATGAGCCTGCCGGTTGAAGTTGGTGCGGTGGTACGGGTGTTGTCGAGCGATAGCCTACACCTGAGGAGTACAAAATGTTAGACATCCACCGTATTCGCCAGAAACAGAGGGAATCGGCTTGCGCGATAGCAAATTTTAGGCGATGCCCCGCGCAAAATATTCCATTAATGAAATATGCTTGTTGCCATGCCACCACCTTGGTGGATCAATATTTCGATATTCTTAGCAAAGCACCATTGAGTCTGCAATTGGGGAAAATTTTTCCCGCTTCCTCGGGGATTATAAGCTGATAAAAGGACAAAAGTCTCTGCTCCGCATTTGCGGGGAGCAGCGCTTTGGCCGCGACGAGCAACAGCCCCTCCGGGATCGGAGTGATCCGGCGCCGCAGATCTTGCGCTGTTGCAGCAGCGGCTCTTGATCCCAAGCCGTCAGGATCAAGAGCTTCGGCGGCATGCCCTCAAGCCGGATGACTTTCAAGAAGCAGCAGCGCGGTTCATTCGGCGAGGGTTGCCGCCTCGGTGCGAGACCACAGATCCAGCGCAGCCCCGTACCAAGCGACGGGAGCGGCCTGCTCGTCCCACAGCGAGCGGCACAGCTCAGCCAGGGGGGTGATCCGCGGGTCGAGGTCTCCCTCGCCGGCGACTTCCGCAAAGGGATCGGGCAGGTGCGCGATGACGTGAGAGCGGCCGCCGCCGTCCGCCATCACTTCGAAGCAGGTGGATTCAGCACGCGTATCGACTTCGAGTTCGAAGAGCGGCATTCCCGGGCCGGAGAACGCCGCGGACCAGCGCTCCGGCTGCCCAGGCGAGCCAGTCATGTGCGAGCGGAGGACATCGTCGTAGCCAAGCTCCGCCAGAAGGGCGATCACATGGATTCCGTAGAAGCGAAGGACGCCGCCTCCTTCCTCGTGATGCCGCTTCCAATTGTCGAGATTGTGCCGGAAGTGATGCGCGTGGAAGGTCCACTGCAGGCGGACCCGCTCGGCCTTTTCACCAGCCTCCGTCGCGTGGCAGAGCGTCCGGAGGCTTTTTCCCCACCGGGTGAAGCGGAAGACATAGGCGATCCGCCAGCGGCTGCCGGAGGCGCGCAACGTCTCTTGCAGAGCGAGGGCGGCGGCGGGAGACGGGGCGAGCGGCTTTTCCAGAATGAAACGGCGCACACCGTGAGCCGCGAACGCCCTTTCCACGATGCGCGGCTGCTGCACCGGAACCCGCGCGATCACCACCGCGTCGGCCCCGTGCAGCACCGCGTCGTCGCTCTCTGCCCAGTCGATGCAGGAAGCGAAGGGTTGCAGTTCGGAACGTCTGGCAAAGGTCTCACGATAGCGGGAGGGCATGACGATGCGGTCAGCCCCCGCCCGGATCATGGCCGGCAGATAGCCGTAGAGACCGAAACCCGCCCCGAAGATGCCGACCCGCCGCATCAATCAACCGTCTTGAAGTCGTCCGCCGAGATGATGTCGACCACCGTCCCGCTGAAGCCATTGTTCTTCAGGTAGCCGTGGATCTCGGCGGGAATGTGCCAAGCGAAGTTCACCAGGACGGGCGGCTGCTTGGCCATGGCGAACAGGTCGTCGTCGGAGAGGATGGGGATGCGGGTGCCGGGCAGATAATGGCCGATCTTCAGCGAGCCCGGCTTCTCGAACACCCCGGCGATGACGGTCTCGTCGAGGCCGAGCAGCTTGACGAGGATGGCGGCCCGCCCGGGGAACGCCTTGCCGTACAGCGGGCCGTGCTCCTTGACCAGCGCCTCGATCTCCCGCTTCTTGCGGGTCTGCCAGTTCAGGACGTTCGCCCGCATCTGTTCGAACCGCGCGCCGAAGCCAGCCTCGCGCTGCCGCACCTCGTCGAGGTTGCTGGCGTTGGCGGTTCCCGGCAGCGGGGCCGCGCGCATGAACACCCGGATGTTGCCGCCGTAGCGGACGACGAATTCGGCCTTCGCCACCACGACGCCGAGCGAGCGGGCGATGTGCTCGAACGACGTCATGCTGTAGGTGCGCGGGTGCTCGTGGTAGAAGGTGTCGAACTGGTTGCCGTCCAGAACAGCGCCCAGATAGTGGTTCTCGATCACCAGCAGCGTCTCGGGCTTCATCAGAAGCTTGAGCGAACCGATCACTTCGCCGAGATTCTCGATGTGGGCGAAGACGTTGGTGAAGGTGATGATGTCGGGCTTGCCGTGTTCCGCCACGATCCGCTCTGCGACGGCGTCGCCGAGATAGTCGTTGTAGACCGCGTGCCCCCGTTCGATGGCGTCCTGCGCCGCCCCGGTCGGTTCGATCCCAATCGTCGAGGCGCCGTGCGCCTGGAACATGCCGAGCAGGCTGCCATCGTTGCAGCCGATGTCGAGCACCTTGAGGCCCTTGAGTGAGCCGAGTTCCTGCTCGACCGACTGCGCGAGCTGCTCCATTCCGCGCAGGACGTCGGCCGTGAAACGCGAGCGGTAATGGTAGTCCTGCGGGAAAAGCTCGCGCTTGGGAACCTGGAAACGCTGGTGAGCGGTCCGGCAGACGTCGCAGAAGAGGATGTCGATCGGGTACTCGCGGCAAATCCGGCCGTCGCCCACCTTCACGAGGTCGTCGCACATCGGATGCAGGCCAAGGTCGATGGCGGCCTCAAGTCGTGTGTTGCCGCAGACTTCGCAGCTTGTGATTTCGGGGATCGATCCGGCCATGTCTGTAAACTCCTGAATGATTGAAGACCGACCGATGCTGTCCACGGCACCGCTGCGATCGTCGATGTGTTCGCGCTTGGCTTAAGACAACGCCGGGATCACCGGCCGGTGGATTTCTGCCAGATTTGCCACGGAGCCTTGCCGCCTTTCCAGAGTTCCTCGAGGTGCTGGCGATCCCGCAGCGTGTCCATCGGTTGCCAGAACCCTTCATGGCGGTAGGCGTTGAGCTGCCCGCTCTGCGCAAGCTTGTCGAGCGGCCCGTATTCCCAAATCGTCTCGTCGCCGTCGATGCATTCGGCCACCTTCGGCGACAGCACGAAGAAGCCGCCGTTGATCCAGCCGCCCTCGGTGACGGGCTTTTCGACGAAGCTGCGAACCTCGTCGTCGACGATCTCCAATCGGCCGAAGCGCGCCGTGGGGTGGACGGCGGTGACCGTCGCCAACCGGTTCCGGGAGCGGTGGAAATCGACCAGCTCCGAGATGTTGACGTCGGACAAGCCATCCCCATAGGTCATGCAGAACGCCTCGTCGTCGGCGACGTAGCGCAGGGCGCGCTTGATGCGCCCGCCGGTCATCGTCGTCTCGCCGGTGTCGACCACCGTGATGCGCCAGTCCTCGGCGTAGCTGGCGTGATAGGTGATCGCCCTGTCCTTGTTGCTGATCGTCAGGTCAGACATATGGAGGGCGTAGTTTGCAAAATACTCTTTGATCATATACCCCTTGTATCCGACACAAATCACGAAATCATTGATGCCGTGGGCCGAATACATATTCAGAATATGCCAGATAATTGGGCGGCCGCCGATTTCGACCATTGGCTTGGGCCGCATAGTGGTTTCCTCGGCAAGACGAGTACCAAGACCGCCGGCGAGAATCATTGCCTTCATATCAATCTCCTATAAATTGGTCACTGACCGGCAGCGGAACACAGTTGCCGATACTGTGCGATCTGCCGGTTGACGAGCTGGCTGGCGATGGATGGATCGGCCAGATAATCCCTGTACCAGCCGGCGGTCAGCTCCAGCGTCGTCTTGAAATCGATGGCGGGCTGCCAGCCGAGGCCGGCTTCCGCCTTGGCAATGTCAAGTTTCAGGAAGTGCGATTCCGGAAGACCGCTCGGCTCGACGACCACCGGAGTCTGCAGGCCCCCCCAGACTTGGCAGAAATCGGCCACGAGCGTTCCCACCTCGACCTCGTTGCCGCGGCGCGGCCCGAAATTCCAAGCCCCGGCCGCGCCGTCCGCCCGATCGCCGAGCAGAGCCTTGGCAAGGACGATGTAGCCCCGGACCAACTCCAGGACATGCTGCCACGGGCGGATCGCCTTGGGATTGCGCAGGACGAGCGGCTTTCCGGCCTGGATCGCCCGCACCAGATCAGGGATGATCCGGTCTTCCGCCCAGTCGCCGCCGCCAATGACGTTTCCGCCCCGCGCGGTTGCGATGTTCATGCCGTTGCAGACAAACTTCCGCTCGTAATAAGCCTTGGCGACGAGTTCCGCGGCAGCCTTGCTGAGGCTGTAGGGGTCCTTGCCGCCCAGGCGGTCGGTTTCCCGGTACCCCCATACCCACTCGTTGTTCTCATAGCACTTGTCGGTGGTGACGCAGACGAAGGCCCGGACCGTCTCGGACAGGCGCGCCGCTTCCAGGAGATGGGCGGTTCCCATCACGTTCGTGCCGAACGTCTCGATCGGCTCGGCGTAGGAGCGGCGCACCAGCGGCTGGGCGGCCAGATGGAACACCACCTGCGGGCGGAACTCCTCGACGACGCGGCGGACGGTGCTCCAGTCGCGGATGTCTCCCAGCGTGGACCGCATCCGCTCGCCCAGACGCAAGTCCCGGAACAGGTTCGGAGCGTCTTCGGGAGGGGCGAGCGCCAAGCCGGCCACCTCGGCCCCCTCGGCGAGCAGCCATTCTGTAAGCCACGCGCCTTTGAACCCCGTGTGGCCGGTGACCAGGACACGAGCGCCGGCAAGACCCTCAGACGTCATAGCACTCATCTCCCGTTGCCGCTTCTCGGTTCGGAACCATGCGTCGCGAAATCACCGTCAGGAACCGGACGCGGTGTCGGCGACGAAACGAACCGCTTCGAATGTCGCCGATGCGTAGTGATTGTTGGGGGCATCCGGTGCCATCCTTGTCGACAGGACGATGTTTACGAAATCGTACGATGGCGGGATGGGAACCGTGATCACCGCGGTACCGCCCGGCGCCACGCTGTACTCCCCGCGCAACGCGGGAAGATCCGGCGGGTCGGCGGCCTCGACGGTGACAAGGAATTGAACGGCTCCGAAGGCCTCGCCCGACAGCGCGACTTCCGCAACCAGGGTTCCGCCGGGCGCGGCTGGAACGTTGGAGAAGACGCATTCAATCGGCAACTGGGTCGCCGTCACCGACGACGGGTGGAGCAGCATCCGCGAGTCGCTGATGGCATAGCAGGCCAAGCTTTCCGCGCTCCGCACGGTGGCCTCGAAAGCCGCACGCTCGACCAGCAGATCGATCGGAGCCGGCGAACCCTTGACGCACTCCACGAGCCGGCGGCGGAGAAAGCGGACACGGGCGGAATTGCGGGCGGATTGGAGATCGTGCTTTTCCAGCCAGGCGTCGTAATCGATGCCGATGTTGGCAAGGCTGGTCCTGGTCGCCTCCGCTGAGAAGTATCCGGCCTGATTCATGTGGATGAAGAGGCGAGGCTGCCAGTCGTAGTATATCTGCTGCGCCTTGCTGCTCCAGCTCGCCGCGCCCGACTGTTGCCGGTAGGCGTAGATCGGGTCGTTTATGACGCAGCAATCACCGTTGGTGAGCGCACTGAGCGCCAAGGCCAGAGGGGAGACGTAGTACCCGATCAGGTATTGCTGCGCCGCCTCGTTCACCGTGTGCCGCCGGAACACCAGACTCGACAGACGCAGCAGGCCGACGCCGAACGTCCGGACGGCATCGTCGCCGCTGAGCAGGGTCAGGTCGGCGTTCGGGGTGTAGGCGTAGGAATAATTGCCGCGCAGCAGCTTGCGGAGATTGGGATAATACAGGTTCGGGACGAAATACAGCAGGTTGGTCTTGCTGTCCCGTTGCTCGCTGAGCACACCCATCAGCTTTGCGAGCGCGCCCGGGTAAAGCAGATCGTCATCGCCAATGATATAGACGAAATCCCCGCGCGCCTCCAGATAGATCTGGTAGACGTTCTGGTCGACCCCCACGTTGAAAGCATTCTTGCGATAACGGACGAACGGGAATACTTCGGCTATCCGATTGATGAGAACTTCATTGTCAGACGACATGTTATTGTCGCTGACGATGACCTCGACATCGTAATCGAGTTGACAGATCTGGTGGACGAGGACGCAGAGGTTCTGTCGCGTCTCCACCGGGCGGTCGTAGGCCGGCAAGCCCATCGTCAGCAGGGGGTTGATCGTCCTGGGCGTGAAGGCGTTCGGCGCATGAAGCGCGTGGTGGACGAACTGTTCGGCCTCGGCGAGGTGCCGATTCGTCATCGCCACCTTGTGACCGGGGTAGTGGCTGAGGACGCGGTCGAGCAGGTAAAGCGCCGCCTCGAAATTTTCCGCTTCCCGTTCGCGCTGGGCGGTGACGATGAACAGTTCCAGAAGGTCCTGGTTGTCGAAGAAAGCACCGTCGGCCAAGGCCAGGCGCTGCACTTCGGCTTCCGCGTCCAGACGTGACCGGATCGCCGCGTGATCGACCGGAACCGACAGGCTGGCGAACAACTCCCCACCGGAGCGCACGGCGATGTCGATGGTGGCGGTCCGCTCGCTGAGGGCGCCGGCGCCCAGCAACTGCAGAACGTCCACATAGATAAGAAAGGGAGTGCCGGCGCTCTGCTCGCCTGCGGCCGTCTTATACAAGTTGGGGACTACCTGCCCCGATGCGACGATCTGCCACCCGTCTGGCGGATCGCCGAAAATCCGCCCTTCCATCCGCAGCAGCAAGTCGCTGCACATGATCTGTTCAGGGGCGTTAACATCGATTCGAATGCCCGGATCGACGGACGTCAGTGTACAGTCGCCCATATGGCTCCTCTCACTCGATGCTAATTAAAACCACCAAAACAAATTCGCCCCGGTCTTCCCGATGGGTGCATCAGAAGACCATATGGGATGGTAAACATACAGAAAATGTCGACAGAATTTCAATAGCTATGCGTGCGGGATAAAGGCTTTCTTAACAAAGTCGTCATGATGCCGCTCTCCGATAAACTAACCGCCCTGTAGTTATGATGCTGTTCATACAATGCGACCGCTTGTAAGCGCTCCGGAAGCAGCATGCAAGCAGGAAAACCCAGTGGCAAGGCTCTCTCCGGCGTTGTCCGGGGAGCGAAGGACGCGACCCCATGAAGAGGCGGACGGAGACAGGCCCTCACCGGACGGAACGATCGGCGGATGCGGGCTGGTTTCCCTGCCCGCACGCCGGTTTCCAGCCACCTCACTCCTGCGAGGACATGGACGCCATGACACGCCCCATCACGCTCGCCGCGTTGAGTTCCTGGCGTTCCTTGATGATCTGTTCCGAAACCCCGTGGCGGATGCCGTACCGTTCATCCTCAAGATTCAGGTATCGGATATCCCCCTCTGCGTTCAGTGGTGCGGTGTCATAGCCGAAGTATTTCTTGAAGAACAATGCCTCCGTCTTCGAGCGTTCCATCGTCTCGGTGGGGTTGTAGTCGTGCGAGTGATAAACCACGGCGCTGGGAACATAGATCTTGCTGTAGCCTTCGCGGATGATGCGGTCGGCCCAGACCTGATCCTCGCCGAATTCGACATCGGGCAGCGGGATGTCCTTCCACACGCTGCGGCGCAAGCAGGAGTTGTTGTCGCTGTAGAAATGCAGGAAGCGGCGGAAATCGAGATCCTGGGTGTTCCACCGCTCCAGGTCGTCGTACTTGGAAACCTGCAGCGGGTTGTTGCCGAACATTTGGAAATGCCTGTCCATGTCGCGCTTCACGAAGGGCGAGGCGTTTGGCCAGGCGACATGGCGACCGAAGGCGCCGGCGCCCTTCGGGAAATGCTCCAGCACCGTCACGAGGTTGTAGAGCCAGAATTCGTCGAACGGCTTCGCGTCCTGGGTGATGAAGGCGACGAAATCGCCGTTGCTCATCTCCACCCCGAGGTTGCGCGTCCGGCCATGGCCGAACTCGCGCTGCGGGATGGCGTGGAACATCACGCCGGCGTCTCGGGCGAATTCGGCCGTGCCATCGGTCGAGCCGCTGTCGATCACCAGAATTTCGAAGGGCCAGGGGGTCCGCTGCTGCTGGACGCTCGCCAACACCTCGTGGAACAGCGGGCCGGCGTTCCAGGTCGGGATCATGACGCTGGCCTTGGGCGGACGCGCCGGCTGCTCTGCCACGGGGGTCGCCGGCAACCGCGGGAAACCGCGTTCGGCGATCCGCTCGACGAAGGCGGCCTCGACCATCCGCGCCGATTGCTCCCAGGAGAAGCGAGACACCCATTCCGCCGCCGCCGTCGCTTGGGTCCGCCGCCGCTGCGGATCGGCCAGCAGCGCCTCGATCTGGTCGGCGATGGCGACCGGATGCGGGGCGCACAGCGTCACCGTGTCGTTCTCGAAGATGGCGCGGGTGCTTTCGGTGTCGACCTCGACCACCGGCAGCCCGCAGGCCATCATCTCCTGCGGCACCAGCGAATAGTTGGTGCTGGAGAAGCACACCCCGATGTCGGTCTGACGGTAGAGTTCGGCCAGCTCGTGCGCATCGAGGACACCATGATTGGTGCAGGGGAACGGGGCCTCGCGGTATTCCTCGGTGCCGCCGTAAAGGTCGACGTGGAAGGCGACACCGCGCTCGGCCAGGATCTGCAGAGCCAGAAGCCCGAACTCAACGAGGCGCCGCGTCGTTCCGATCCGGCTGTAGAAAGCAATGCGCGGAATGGGATTGGCCGGCCGTTCCAGCTCATGGCCGCAATAGACCGTGGTGTCGAAGGCGAGCCAGAACTTTCGCGCCCAACGCCCGTACTGCTCGCGCATGATCTGTTCCAGCCAGGGTCCGGCGCAGATGCAGGATACCTGCTGGTGATAGGTGCCTTCCGCCGCCAGCGACAGGGCGCCGCGCGAGGAGAACCACGGCTCGAAATCCTGGACGAAGTAGAAGTGCTCCTTGAAGCCCTTCGCCTGCGCCGCAACGTACACGGTGTCCCAACCGGTGGAGACGATGATGTCGCCGGTGGTCTGGTGCAAGTCGTCGGAGACGGTGCGGATGTCGGCGCCGATCGTCTGGTAATGCTTGATGATCTCGTCGTATCGCTGGGCCTCGGTGCGGTTCTTGTCGGCGTTGTTGACCCAGATGACGCAGCGGTGTCCGAAGAATTCCAGCCAGCGGACCATGCGGAAGATGGTCATGTGGCCGCCGCCCCCCTTGGTGAAGTCGGGAATGACCCAATGGATGGTCAGCGCGGCAGGGTTGAAGGGGGTGTTCGGCGACGGCGGCGGGACGCTGTCGGCCTTGGCGATCATGCTGAGCAGGCCATGCGAGGTGCACAGCTTCGCCTTTGGATTGACGCGCAACTGGCGGGCGTTCACCCGTGGCTGGAACGGCTGGAAGCCGATCGAGCGGCCCCAGAGGAGATAATGGAAGAACGGGTTGATTCCGAGCGCCCGGACGTCCGGATGCTGCTCCAGATAATAGGAGGTTGAGAACCACGCCGCCGGGTCACGCCCTTCCTTGTGGCCGAAGGCCAGGTAGTGTTCCAAGGGGTCGAGGCCGTTCTTGCGGATGTCGGCGTAGCAGGCGCTGTAATAGGCATCGTCGAATTCCTCGGCGACTACCGTTCGGATGATCGGATGGCGCCAGAGGTCGGCCGCCGTCACAACCTTGCCGACCGGATGCGGCAAGCGTCCGGCGGCCTGGCCAAGGGACAGGTAGTGGTGAAACGGGTTGATGCCTGCCTTCTCAAGGCTGGGATCGGTCTCCAGATAGAAGGCTGTGGAAAAGTCCGGCCGCGGGTCGCGCCGCTCCCGCCAACCGAACGCACAGTAATGCTTGAGCGGGTCGATGGGCAGGTCGGCAAGGTCCGGGTTGCTCGCCCGATAGAAAGCCTCGTCAAAGGCCGGACGGATCAGTTCCTCGACCGCATCGGGGGACTCCCGGCGCAGCACGGGGGTCCCCGCCGGGCCTGGCTGGCGGCCTTCCCGGCGTCCCCAAACCAGATAATGGTAGAGCGGGTTCACCCCGGAGCCGCGGACGTCGGGGTTGTTCTCCAGGTACCAAGCCGTGGAAAAGAACGGGCTGGGGTCGCATTCCTGACGCCAGCCGAAGGCACAGAAATGCTTGAGCGGGTCAAGGCCGAGCGCGGTGATGGCCGGGGTGTTGCGGCGGTAGAATTCAAGGTCGAATGCCTGCCGGACGGCGCTTTCGACCATCGTCAGATCGACCGCACGCGGCCGGGCGCCGCGGATCGGAGACGGCAGGCGGCCTTCCCGGCGTCCCCAAGCCAAGTAGTGGTGGAACGGGTTCACCCCGGAACTGCGGACGTCGGGGTTGTTCTCCAGGTACCAAGCCGTGGAGAACGACGCCGAAGGATCGATGCCCACCCGCCAGCCGATCTCGCAGAAATGGCGGAACGGGTCGCACGCCGCATCCGCCAGCTCGGGATACCGGCTCACGGCTTGGGAGCGGTAGAGGTCCCCGTCGAACTCGGCGCGCATGATCGCCATGAACAGGCTGCTTTCACTTCCCTCGGGAAGCTTCGGGACGCGCGCGTTCGGCTTGCGCCCTTCTTGCCAGCCCCACTGCAGGTAGTGCAGGAAGGGATTGATTCCCGCCGCGGCGACGTCGGCATTCTCATGCAGATAATAGGATGTCGAGAAGCTGGGCATCGGATCGAGGCCCTTCTTCCAGCCCTCTGCGCAATAATGCGTCAGCGGATCGGTGAAATTTTTATCTCCGAACGGTCTTTGGCTAAGATAGAAGTCGGTGTCGAAGTGGCGGCGGAGCAGGGCTTCGGGGTTTTCCGTCGCGGTTCCGATGTGCGACGGCTGGATGGCCCGCTGATCGCTTTCCCCATACTGCAAATAATGAAGAAAAGGGTTTATTCCGTTTTCGCGAACGTCGCTGTGCGTGTTCAAGTAGAATTCAGTCGAGAACCACGGTGCTGGGTCGAATCCGAGGCGCCATCCTTTTTCTAAATAATGAACTTCCGGAGAAATTATCTTTCCATCTGCAAACGGATTCTGTGAAAGATAGAAATCGAAATTCATTCTTGTAGAAAAAAATTCTATGCTTTCATCAAATGGTTGACCACCCGTCACCGCGATCGCCATTATGCGCTCTCCGCCAGATACCATTGTAACCCACGCTATCGGCCCGTAGATATACGCGAGGCAACAACCGCGGTGCAACCTTGTTCGCGGTTGCCGGGTGCTGGCCTTAAATTTCTCATATTTTCATACACTTAAATAGTGGAGCGTCGGGTCATACGTCTATGACGTTGCGGACGCCGGGAGGGAGCGGCAACATCCGGCACGGGTCCGGCTTGACCTGTTCATCAGCGTTGTGACTGTGGTGCCGGAGTTCCTGCCGAGAGTGCGCGATGCCGAGGCCGGAAAATTGCGGAGACGGTATTCGAAGCAGAATCGCCCCGAAAATCCGGCCGGACACTTCCCCGAGGCCATCGCGGTCGCCGTCCTGGAATAGATGGACCGGGGATGTGTGGATCGGCTTGGCGACCGGCGTCGGCTCGAACTCTTCGGCCACATTCCTCTCGTCGAGGCCGAGGCGCGCGACTATGCTCAAGCGAGGGCGCTCAAACGAGGGCAGCGTCATGGCGGCATGACCCAAGCCAACGGGCTTCCACGCCGCCCTGCGCCGTTCGGTTTCTAATATTTTCGTGTTCGGAGTGGAGCGGGGTCTTCAGTGAAAGTCCTATTGGTCACAAATCAACTTGATAATTTCTGTGGCTCCGAGATAATAATATTGGAGCTCGCCGAGTGGTTTGCTGCTGCCGGACATTCTGTTTCGATCTTTACCTCTCTCCTGGGGAAGGAGATCAAGAGCGGCCTGTTGGAAAAAGGCGTGTTTCCGACCACCGACGCCGATGACGTGGCGCTGATGGAATACGATTTGGTCTATTGCCATCACCATCAGCTTCCATTGCTGCTGCCGGAGCGCTTGCCGGACGAGGTGTCCTCCGCGCCCATCATCATTTACAATCACCTGTCGCCGTTCGAACTGTTCGAGGCTCCCGGAGTCGTTGCCGAGCGGCTGCTCGGTCGGAAAAGCTACTGCAACAGCCAGGAAACTCTCGACGCGCTGAAAAAATTCGACACCGGCACGGGCCGGTGGCAGGTCCTGCCGAACCCGGCGCCGGACGCTTTCTGGCTCGAGGAGCGGGCTCCGTGCGAAGAGTTGACGTCCCTGGTCGCGGTTTCGAACCACCCGCCGTCCGAGGTCGCGGAACTGTTGGACCGCCTGGAAGCGCGTGGTGTGCGCGTGACGCGCATCGGCTTCCCTTGGTCCAGGAGGCGGGTCACCCCGGACGATCTCATCGCCCACGATGCCGTGCTGACCATCGGCAAGACGGTTCAGTACGCCCTGGCGGCGCGCTGCGCGGTGTTCTGCTACGACCATTTCGGCGGCCCGGGATGGCTGACAGAGGAGAATTTCGACAGGACCGCCCACGACAACTTCTCTGGGCGCAGCCACCGGCGGACCGCCACGGCGGAGGCGCTCGAAGAAGAAATCCTGTCGGGATTCCCGGAAGCCTCCCGGTTCGCCGCCGGGCTGCCGGAGGAGCGGCGTACGATCTACCGGCTCGCCCCCTGCCTTGCCGGCCTCGTCCGGCTGGCGCAGGACCCGGCGGAGCGGCAGGCGGCCCTGGCGCGCGTCCGGCACCTCTACGCCTCGCCGGACCTCATGCGTGATCTCGCGGTCGAACGCAACTACTCCAGCCTGCTCCGGCGCGAATTTCTTGCGAAGCAGCATTATCACGATCTGTACCACGGGCTTCTCGCCTCCGTGAAGGAGGGCGGCTGTGCGGAGGCCGCCGCCGCCCGGCGGCGGCAGGCGCTGCTGGAGATGCTGCGGTGTGAACCGGGCATCGAGCTGTGGCGGCCCTTCTGGCTGCGAGGCGCCGTGGCGGACCCTGCCAGCACCGGCCGGCAGGTGTCGGCCATGGAGGACTGGATTCAACTCCACCCGCTCGCCTCCGGCGACGTCCAGTCCCGCCTCGTGTTCGCCGCCGTACCCCTAGCCGGACACGGCACGCTGGACTGCGGCCTTGCCCTGGCCAACCCGCACGCCGGGGTCGTCGTCTTCCGCATCGCCATCCTGCTGCCGGACGGCAGGCCGGTGCTGACCGTGGAACGGGAAGTGGGGCCTGGCGAGACGGTGGCCTGCTCGTATGCCTTTCCCCCCGTGGCGGGGACCGTGCGCATCGTGTTGGAGACGAGCATGCACCCGGACGCCGCCAACGCCGGGTACGCCTGGGCCCGTTTCGTCCGCCCCACTCTTCGGTTGACCTGACGGCACCGTCCTATTGTGGGAAGAAGCGGTCGATTCCGAACAGATCCTCGACCTCCACGATCTCCATGGGGGGCTTGTTGGGGAAAAGAAGATCCTGGCCGAACGTCCATGCGTCGTACTGCGCACGCACCTGCCGCATGAAATCGACCATGTGGGCGTTGGAGGAGTTGGCGAGCTTCGACGACAGATCCGTCCTGACCAGATTCATGTGCCGCATCGTGATGGCCGCGGTGTCGAACATGTGGAAGGACTGGCGCCCGTCGAAAAGACGCCGCGTCGGATCGACCAGGGCCGGGTATGGCGCGCCGAGGGTGAGTTGGCTGTCGGACCCGATGCGCGTGAGGAAGGAGCAGCACGTCACGTCGGGCTCCTTGGAGCGCCATATGGGGCGCTTGATGTGCAGATAGGTGCGGACCGCGGTCGCCTCCACGCCTTCCGCGACGATGAAGTCCTTGGCCGCCTTGAACTCCGACGGGGGATAATACTCGTCGCAGTCCATGGTCATGAAATGGCTGACCGCGGCGCGCTTGGCCATGTCCAGGCCGATCGACCTCTTCCGGATCTCGTTCCTCGCCGGCTCGATGGAAAGATCCGGCTCGTAGAAATGGATCTCGTCGACGAGCTTTTCGGAGATCACCGCGTGCAACGCCTCGTTCAGCGCCGGCGAGGCGGGCAGGCCGAGATTCGAGGTGAACTGAACCACGATGTTTATATAGTCGACGTTGCGCCGCATCACCCGCAGGGAGTGGAGGAGATGCTCCTCGCCATTGAACACATTGTAGGAAGCGCCTGAAATCATGCGGAGGTCTCCGTCCGTCCGGGCGCTGGGGACATGCCTGACGACGGCACGGCCGGCCCGTGGGCGGACCAGGGTAACGGTCCGGCCCGCGAGGTCAAGCCGTGGGTCGTCGGGTTGTGGAGCAGCGGGGCGTCAGCCGCCGGTCCGCTGCTCCAGGGCGTGGATGCGCGCCGCCAGCTCTTGAACCGCCCGGATCAGGGGAGCGATGAACTCGTCATAGCGCAGCCCGTGACGGTCGTTTTCCGGTTCGTGGATGTAGCCGCCCATGTCGGTGCCGAACCGGTCGAGCACGGCTTTCACCTCCTGGGCGATCAGGCCGAAATGCGGGCGGCGGTGGGTTTTGCGGCGGGCCGGGCGTTGTTCCTCCTCGATCTCCACCCTCTCGGTTTCCGCCACTGTGTACAGGCGCGCCGTGCCGTCGGCATTGACCAGCGGCCGTCCATCGGCATCGAACAGGGGCTCCTGCCGCAGCACCGGCTCCGCGACCGTTTCGCTCTCCATCACCAGGCGGAGCTGACCATCGACCCGGCGCACCGCTTCCCGCAAGCGGGTGATCTGGCGGGTCTTTTCCCGTTCCACCATGCGTCGGGTGGTCACGGCCGGCTCGTCGACGTCCTTGAAGCGGTAGCGCACCGGCCGCAGCGCCAGGATGAAGGCGAGGCCGAGCGGGCTGTCGATCACGTCGGTCTTGCTGCGCGCGTCGGAGGTCTGGATGGCCGCGTTGGTGGCGTAGATGTCGTCCCAGCGGAGCGCCGGCCCGCCCAGGTCGTGGGTGTCGTCGGCGCCCGGAACGACGGCGCCGTTCACCGTGACCGGGTTGGCGAACGTCGCTCCGGTCTGGTCGACGCGCAGTCGCTCGACAAGCGGCTGGCCTGCGGCGCCGACCGGGCGGGTGCGCAGGATCAGGCCGCCCTGGGTTTCGGTGCCGGCGGCGTTTCCCAGGACGCCCTTGATGTCCGCCATCGGGGCGAAGGCCGCAAACTGGTTGACTTGGAACTCGATCGAACCGCCGGCCCCGGCCGCGTTCCCGCCCGCGCAGACGCGCAGCGGAACGAAGCTGCGGACGTCCGTCTGGGTGGCGCGCAGACGCTCGTAGCTGCCGAAGACCGCCGCGGTCTCGCTCCGCTCGGTGTTGCCGGTGCTGAGCGCGTGGCAGAGGGCGACGCCATCGGCATCGGCCGAGACGGCGGAAACCGCGTTGGAGCCGAAGGCTCCCCCTTGGTTGGTAAGGTAGCGGTTGCCGTCCCAGACGGTCGAACCCAAGAGCGCGAAGCGCCAACCGGCGGCCCCGCCGGCCCATGTTCCACCGAGATAGCCGCGGGCATCGCCGGGACCATGCCCGATCCTCAGCGTGCCCGCCACGTCGAGCCGGTGGAGGGGCGTGGCGACGCCCAGGCCAACGGAACCGTCGGCGGCGATCGTCACCGCAGTCGCGGCGGCGCGGTCGTCGATGCCGGGACTGCGGCGGAGCGCGGCGACACGGGTCCGGCGTGTCTGGCCGGACTGGACCACCGGCACGCTTTCCGTGCCGTCCAGGGTTGCGGCTTCGGGCAGTTCGGAAATCCTGACGTCCTGCGTCATGGCGGGGTTACTCCCTGATCAGGATGCGGTTGTCTTCGGCGGCGAGAACGCCGCGGTCCTCGGCGAGCAGGATCGGGCCGCGCAGCACGCGCAGCGCCCGGATCAGCGGCCTGAGGCCGCGGCCCAGCCGAACCAGCATCATTCCATCTCCGACACGTAGAGCAGGCAGTCGGCGGTGGCGCGCACTGCCGCGAGGTGGGTGTGCCGGCCGTTCTTGGCGCCGCCCAGGGAGAGGGTGGCGTACACCCCTTCGGGGAAGAAATGGTCACCCGCCGCCGCGGTCACCGTGGCGGCGCCGGAGCGCAGGAGGACGGGGCCGGTGGCGAACACCGTCACCACGCAGGTTTCCGGATCGAACGGCCCAATCCGGCCGCTCGCCGCCGTCACCGCCAGGGCATGGCCGCCGCCGGGTTTGAGCCGCAGGGCGGGAATCGGCACGCCGTCCGCGTCGCAGGGTATCTGTGTGCTCACAGCTCTCGTCCTTTCCGGTTGTGCGGGGGGCTCGGCGTGAATGATCACGTTTTGTTCTTATGAAGGAAAATAGTCCTTAGCCGGCGCTCTTGTCAAGCCTCCGTTTCCCGGCGGGCCCGCCGGGGCAACCCGCCGGCATGGGCCCGTCATCATCCGCAGAACCGTGTTGGGCCTTCTTGGGGCAGCGTCGATCAGTTGAGCCGCGGACGGATGAAATCTCCCCATCCGTAATCGTTGCCATGGCCGTCCGGGACGCGCGTCGACAGCTTGAGGGCGACCAGACCGGCAACCTCCGGAATCGTCATGGTGAAATCGGCGCTGTGCCCAGGGGTTGCCGGCACTTCGATGGCACACACCTCCTGTCCGGTCTCGTCGAGTACGGAAACCCGGAACAGGATGCGCGGCCCATGCTCATGGGACACCTGCACCGTTCCGCTTATGAAGCGCCGGCCGTGCGTGTTGAACAAGGGAGAGACCAGCATGATCGGGGGCTTCTCCGGCTTGTTCGGGTGGAGCCGAATATAATCCCAGTCCAACTGGCAGTATGCGGCCGCTTCCGCGTCCAGAAGTTGCGCGTTGGTGGACCGGAACAGGTTGATCAGATCCATGTCCTCGGGCTGTGGGACCGGAGCCTCGGCGCGGGCAAGCGGTTCCGCCGTCCTTCCCGCATGCCCGCCCGCGGTCCGCAGATGGCGATCCACCGCGCGGCGGTACAACTCGAAATCGAAGCGTGTCCGTTCGAGGATGGTCGACACGATGTCCGCCGTGCCGAGATGCCGCAGCATCTCGTCCGGAGCAAGGGAGGCGTTGATTTTCCGTACGGCCATCTCGCTGATCTGCCGCTGGTCGATCCCCATGATTCTGCTGATCGCCAGCATCGAGTCATAGAACCGTTCCGTGATGCCGATGCAGTCCAGGGCGTCGATGGTGCGCCACGCCTCCTCCATGTCGTCTTCGGTCAGGGGTCCGTATTTCCGAAGGATGAAGCGCGTCTGGGGGTTGTCGAAGAAGACGTCTCTTGTGTGGTTCCGCTGGTTCAGCGCCTTGATTATGCCGTCCTCCCGGCAGATGCGCTGAAATTCCAGCATGTCCGGAAAGGCGTCGTTGTACTCCGAAGGCACGAAGCGCAGGCTTCGCGCCAGCTGCAATCGGCGGGCACGCTCATCGCAGACTGCCTTTTCGCCGTCTGGGACGAGTTCCTCCTTCCGGGCAGGCTCCTGGGCGGACGTCTTCTCACTGTCCAAGTCGCCGTTTCCGTTCCGGGGAAAATCCCGGGCGACGGGTTCTTCTGCCTCCGAAGGGCCGGAGTCCGAAAGCACGATATTGGCAAAATGGAAAAAGTTCGAGCAGAGATGATGCAACGGATTCCGCAGGAATACGACGCCAATGTGCGGAAAATCCCTGAGTTGTTCGCGAATTTCCTTGACGTAGAAATGACCTGCGGCAATTCCCGATCCGGCATCGAGAAGTTTCCGCAAAGGGGAAAGATCGCTTACCGCTTGGTGCTGCCATATCTTGTCGTTGCCGACGATGCTTTCGAGCATGCGAATTGCGGCGGTTCCGGCGGTCTTGGGCACATGATAAAAGATTGTAGGCCGCATGATGATTGCTTTGACAGTTTGGTTGTGCTGCAAGCGGCAGCGGCACGGCAAATTGACGGGCCGTGGGTGGAGCAACTTGATCCATATGGATCAAGTATTGACTATACTTTCGTGCCGCTCGTCGCTCTGTCAAGTCTCTGGCCGCTGTGCACCCTGTGACCAGATAAAGCCGGACACTCACCAATGTGGAGGCGCGCGGATGCTCAGACTTGGTGCGTCTGCCTCTCCGCCCCGGACACGGTCACGGCTCGGCCCCCTCGCGGACGCCGGGCGGACCATCCGCCGGCGGGCACAGCAACCGGTAGGTCGGGTGGGCCGCTTCGAAATGCGGATTGTAGAAGGGATCGCGGCGCAGGCGGGCGCCCCACCGCTCGCGCAGGTGGCGGGCCTCTCCCGCCAGACGCTCCAGCTTCTCCGGCGTGTCGTCGGTGCCGCGTGTCTGGGTTTCCAGATGGTGCAGCCGGGCGTGCGGCGTCCACAGGACCTGCAGGCCGGCGCGCTGGATCTTCAGGCAGTAATCCACGTCGGCATAGGCCACGGGAAGATGCACCATGTCGAAGCCGCCGACTGCCTCGAAGGCGGCGCGCGACGTCAGAAGGCAGGCCCCGGTGACCGCCGACACGGTGCGCGGCAGCACCGCCTGCCCGAGATGGCCGGGCTCGTCGCCGCCCAGCCCGACGAAGGCGTGCCCGGCGGCCCCGTCCACCCCCAGGACGACGCCCGCGTGCTGGACGGTTCCGTTGGGATAGAGCAGCTTCGCGCCGACGGCGCCGGTGCCGGGCCGGGCGAGCAGCGACACCATCTCGCCCAGCCAGTCCGGCGTGATCACGGTGATGTCGTTGTTCAGGAAGCACAGGGCGTCGCCCCGGCAGACGCCCGCGGCGGCGTTGTTGATCGCCGCCCAGTTGAAGGGGCCGTGGAAGGCGGTGACGCGCACCCGCGGGTCGCGGGCCAGCCCGTCGAAGAAGGGGCGCGAGCGCGGGTCGGCGCTGTCGTGATCGACCAGGACGATCTCGTAATCCGGATAGCTGGTCTTGGACAGGATGCTCGACACGCAGTTCCCCACTAGATCCGCCGCGTCCTTGGTGGGGATGACGATGGACACCTTGGGCGCGGGCGCGGGCAGGGGATAGCGGACGCGGGCGCAGAACAGGCCGCCGGACCGGGCGTGCGTCTCGCGGTCGGCGACGACCGTGGCGCGGCTTCCCATCCGCTGGTGATGTTCCCTCACGACACGTTCGAGGCCGGCCAGGATGGCGTCCGGGCTGCCGCCTCCCGACAGTGAGGAGGGGTTGATCCGCCAGTGATAGAGAACGCGGGGGACGTGCCGGATGCCCGCCGCCCCGACCCGTTCCAGAAGGCGCAGCACCAGATCGTGGTCCTGAACCCCTTCATGACCTTCGCGCAGCCCGCCCGTCTCCAGAAGCAGCCGCCGCTCGACCACCAGGAGGTGGCAGACGTAGTTGATGGATTGCAGCAGCTCGGGATCGAAATCCGGCTTGAAGACGGGGTCGCGGTGCCGCCCGTCCGGCCCGATCCGGTCCTCGTCGCTGTAGAGGACGGGGTAGGGGGCCTTGGCCAGTTCCTCCGCCATGCACAGCAGCGCGTCGGGGGCCAGCCGGTCGTCATGGTCGAGGAAGGCGACGTGGCTGCCGGCGGTCAGCGACAGGGCCCGGTTCGTGTTGGCGCTGACCCCGCTGCGGGTTCCGCCGAACACCGCGCGTATGCGGGGATCGCGGGCGGCTTCCTGCCGGATCAGCATGCGGACCGCGTCGTCGCGGGATGCGTCGTCGGCGATGCACAGCTCCCATTCCCCATAAGCCTGGGAGCGGACGGATTCGATCGCTTCCGCCAGCATCCACAAAGGCGGGTCGCAGACGGGCATGACCACCGAGAAGAGCGGGCGCTTGCCAAGCGCCGCCGCGCGCTCCGGCAGCCGGAGGCGGCGCAGGGCGCCGTCGCCGTACTGTTCGTCGAAATAGGCGGCGTAACCGGCGATGGAGCGGGCGGCGGACAGGCGCTGCCGCGGCATCTCGGCGCGGATGTCCTTCAGGATGGCGGCAAGCTCGTCCAGCCGGTCGGCCAGCACGCCGGTCCGGTTGTCCTCCGGCGCCGCCAGATCGATGGCGAGGGGGCCGAACACCGTGGCGCCGCTGCACCGGTCGCGCAGGTGGAGTTCGCGCCCCGAGCGGGCGGCCAGTTGAATCTCGAACCCGTGGTCGCAGGTGGAGAAGCGCGCCAGAAGGTCGCGGCGCTGCTGGTTGGCCACCACCCCGGCGACGACCTGGCCATCGACCAGGATGTCGATCGCCACGGCTTCCCCCTCGTCCTCGGTGTTGACCGCCCAGCCGACGATCCGCGGCCCCTCGGCGCTGTCGATGTTGGCCTCCACCTTGCGGGGGCCGGACGCGGGGCCGTTCCGCGGGAGATGGCCGTCCTGCGGAAACTGGCCATTCTCCAGAAGGTGGCCGGTCGCCGCGATCCGCACGGACACGGGCGTCCGGGCCGGGTCGATGCCCGGAAACAGGGCGGCGAGGTCCAGCTCGAAGCCGCAGCGCACCGGCCGGCCGAGCAACTGCGACAAGACGCCGCTCTCGCGGTCCGGCACGACGATGGCGGTGGCCGGACCGGCAGACACGGTCAGAGGGACGGGCGTGTCCGGTGCCGCGACCGATAGGACCCAGCCGTGCAGGCGCGTTTCCTCCCTGGCTTCCAACCGGCCATAGAAAGGCTCCGTTTCCGAAGAATGGCCCAGGTCACTGGAGGTTGTGCTGGGCGGAAACGGGGGCAGGCGGGAGTTATTCATTGCGTAACGTTCCCGTGCAGATGCGGGGCTTGTTTAAAGCCAAGGCTGGTCATGGCCACACTTTGTTCCAGCCGGAACCGGAACCGGCAAGGACGGTTTGCCTTGATCGGCTTCGCTTCGCTCCGGGAGCCGTTTCGGCAATCCGGATGGGAACAGGAAAGAGATGGATGCTCCTTCGCATGGTCAGTCCGGCTTTTCAGGCGCTTCCAGCGAAGTCTTCCGTCCTTCCCTGATGCCAAAATTTACATAGTGGTCAAGTGAATCCACTCCTGCAGCGGCAATATCTGGATTGGAATCGAGATAATTTTTTGAAACAAATCTATAAGGCAATGGAGGGCATGCCATACCGGTAAATCTCTCGCCAAACTCTCCTAGAAATTCATGCATTTCTTCATCATTCCGCCATGGAAGTCTGTATATATAGTCTTTTTCAAGCTCCCATAGAAGCTCGTTGTTTCTATTAAGATCCTCTTGCGTCCCAAAGCTCTCAGATTCTTTTATGGTAATCCCCCCATCGATAAGGTAGAAATACCTGTGATCATTTCCGCCATCGTTATACATGACGCCACCAAATCCGGCACGCAGGAAGCGGAATGAAAAGTCGGCATGTTCATGCCCATAACGGCCAAAGCGATTGTCCATATAACCGACGTTGGCAAGCGCCTTAGCAGATTGCCCGATCGCCATGCCTCCGACCATCGGCCCTATTCCCAAATCCGTGGCTGTCATCTTCCGATTTTTTGTCAGACGATGAAAATGAGGAGGGATGAAATTGACATGGCCTACTTTTTCACAAGCCAAATGCCACTCGTAATCCCAGCCTGCAACTTCTGGGAGCACGTCATCATCAAGAAGAATGATGGTTTCTGCTTTACAAATGTTTTGAAAGTAGAATAGTCCTCTATTTTTGTTCCATGCGATTCCTTTGTTTTTCCCTCCTAGTACAATTTCTCCTTTCTCCTTAAGTGCTTCAACCGTACCATCTGATGAACCGTCATCACAAATAACAACTTTGTATTTGCTCTTTGTCAGACAGCGTATTCTCTCAACAAGTTTTAAAATAAATGATTTTCTGTTATAGGTCGTGATAGCAATGCCAATTTCGCATGTTTCTTCATTTGACATAATGCCCTCCAAAGATGCCTTGTTCTTCACAGGATTGCTAAAAGTCAAAGATAGTACTCGATCCTAAAAAAAATCGGAAGGTGTCATTTTGCTGCCTGTTCAGGAACGTGCTCACCCATGAGGCGATTGATGTAGCGGCTCATTTGTTCCGGCTTTCTGATCGTTCCCCAGAAATGGACAAAACCGATGGGTATATCGCCTCCATAAATCACATCGTTGTCCATCCATCGCGTTCTGTCGGAGACCAGATCGAGATCGATGCCGGCTGTCGTGAAGGCGACATAGTTCGCGATCGCCTGATCGAAATGGGAAAGCGCCCTCCGGTCGCCCTTGGCGCGGGCATAGCGGTACATCGTCTCCCTGATCCGAAGCAGCGTTTCCTTATGCCTGTCGAGCGACGGAATGCCGATGATCCCGGAGTTGAATCCGCATTCGTCGCCCGTCGCAATGTTGGCTTCTCGGAAAAGGGGGGCTCCCACGGACTCGGACGTTGCCAGGGGTGAAAAGGTTTCACGCTGCGCGGCCATCCTGGGACTCAAGGCGAGCGACAGCAAAAAGCCCTGGAGTTCCTGATCAAAGGCGATGTCCGTATCGACATAAAGGAAGGGCTGGAAACCCGCTGCCTGGGGCCATAGGGGAAGCAGGTAGCGCGCTGCGCAATAGTCCAGGAAATCGCCGCCAGTCACGTTCCATACATGGAGCCGATCTCGCAACGCTTTGGGCACATAGGCAGCCACATAGTCCTTGTCCCGGTCGCCAATCACCAGCACGTCGCCGCGGTAATCCGCCAGACAGTGCAGGGACACCAGGCTGTGCCGGAGAAGTTCGAACGTGCTTTTTCCGCCGAAGGCACAGTAATAGACGAGCGGACGATGAAGAAGGAAATCTACCAACCGCCAACCGTCCACCCACAATGAAAAGCGATTGAAAGGTGCGCTGCCGGTCGAGGCGGGACGGCAGGGAATTGGCAGATTGTCGCCGAGGTCGATCCGAAAGTCCCCGAAAGAGAGCTGGAAGTCGGGTGCTAATCCGATGCTCTCCTTTGCCACCCGCTGTCCGCCGGATCGGCAAAGCCAGTCGTTGGCCGCGATGAAGCGGATCTCCTCCAACTCGCGCACCGACATCAGCAGGAAGGTTTCCCACGGGTTCGCGGTAACGCGCGACACATGAGCGTTTCCATCCAGGTCGGCGCATAGGAACAGTTCATTGCATTGCAGATGCACCGTTCGCCCGCCGCCGGGATTCACGATGGCGAAGAGTTCAGGCGCACCCGTGGTCGGGCGGAGGGTGGTTGCGTCGGCCTGAAATTGTGCGAGTTCAGCGTCTTCACCGATGTCGTCCAGGCGCCGGTGAACGAATTGGCACGACTTGCGGTCACGGCAGAGAAAAGTGCCGAAAACGGTAAGCACAACATAGAGGTTCTCGGCGCTCATTATCTTACCCTATTTGGCTGAGAACAATAAAGGATGCGACGATATAAACATTCAGCGTTAACGAAAAGCTAAGAAATCTACGCGCCCGGGACGGGCGCATCCGTTTGCCTACGGCACTCTCCCCGCCGCTCATTCCGCCATCCGCCGCGTCCGGCGCGCAAAGATGTTGACGCATGGAATGGAACCGCGCACTCATGCGTTGCCTTCGCGACGGGGAAAGACGGACGCGGTGCCCCTGGATTCTAGCGGAGCCGCCCGATCGTCGCCACGGCCCCACGGCTTCCGGGCTATTCCGCCCGGACCACAGGTGCGATCACGGCTTTGGAAAAAAACAGGAGCGAGCGTTGAGCAAGGTTGCTTTGATCACGGGCGTCACGGGACAGGATGGCGCCTATCTCGCGGAGCTTCTGCTCGCGAAGGGCTACACCGTCCATGGCGTCAAGCGGCGCTCGTCCTCGTTCAACACGGAGCGTGTCGAGCACCTGTACCATGACGTGCACGAGGGCGACGTCCGCTTCCGGATGCATTACGGCGACCTGACCGACGCGACCAACCTGATCCGCATCGTCCAGGAGGTCCAGCCGGACGAAATCTACAACCTCGCCGCCCAGAGCCATGTGCAGGTGAGCTTCGAGACGCCGGAATACACGGCGAACTCCGACGGCCTCGGCACGCTGCGCCTGCTGGAGGCGATCCGCATCCTCGGCCTGGAGAAGAAGACGCGCTTCTACCAGGCGTCCACCTCCGAGCTGTACGGCCTGGTGCAGGAGACCCCGCAGAAGGAGACGACGCCCTTCTACCCGCGCAGTCCCTACGCGGCGGCCAAGCTCTACGCCTATTGGATCACGGTGAACTACCGCGAAGCCTATGGGATGCACGCCTCCAACGGCATCCTGTTCAACCATGAAGGCCCGACCCGCGGCGAGACCTTCGTCACCCGCAAGATCACCCGCGCCGTCGCGGCCATCCAGCTCGGCCTGCAGAAGGCGCTCTATCTCGGCAACCTGGACGCCAAGCGCGACTGGGGCCACGCCCGCGACTACGTCGAAGGCATGTGGCGCATCCTGCAGCAGGACAAGGCCGACGATTACGTCCTCGCCACCGGCGAGACCCATTCGATCCGCGAGTTCGTGGAGCTGGCCTTCGGCTGCGTGGGCCGCAAGATCGAATGGCGCGGCACGGGCGTGGACGAGAAGGGCGTGGACGTGGCGACCGGCGACGTGCTGATCGAGGTCGATCCGCGCTATTTCCGCCCGACCGAGGTGGACCTGCTGCTGGGCGATCCGTCCAAGGCCCACGCCAAGCTGGGCTGGAAGCACACCACCACCTTCCCGGAACTGGTGCGCGAGATGGTGTCGAGCGACCTCGCGCGCTTCGAGCGCGAGGCGGCGGGACGCCGCGCCTGATCCCGCCGGAGGAGCCGCTGTGGCGCGGACCGCACTGATCTTCGGGGTTTCCGGGCAGGATGGAAGCTATCTTGCCCGGCACCTTCTCGACCGCGGCTACACCGTCCACGGCACCTCGCGGGACTGCGAGATCGCGTCGTTCCGCAACCTGACGATCCTGGGCATCCGCGACCGGGTGAACGTCCATTCGGCGACCCTGCACGACTTCCGCAGCATCGTGCAGGTGATCCGGGCGGTGAGGCCCGACGAGATCTACAATCTCTCGGCCCAGTCGGCGGTGGGGCTGTCCTTCGAGCAGCCGGTCGAGACGATCGACAGCATCCTGAACGGTACGCTGAACATCCTGGAGGCCATCCGCTTCCTGGGGGTGGACGCGCGCTTCTATCACGCCTCCTCCAGCGAGAGCTTCGGCAACACCCTGGACGAGCCCGCCGGCGAGGCGACCGCCTTCCGCCCCTGCAGCCCCTATGGCGTCGCCAAGTCGGCGGCGCATTGGATGGTCGCCAACTACCGTCAGGCTTACGGGCTCTATGCCTGCTCCGGCATCCTGTTCAACCACGAGTCGCCGCTGCGTCCGGCGCGCTTCGTCACCCGCAAGATCGTCCGCGGCGCCATCGCGGTGGCGCAGGGCCGGGCGAAGACGCTGGAGCTGGGCAACCTCGCGGTGGCGCGCGACTGGGGCTGGGCGCCGGAATATGTGGACGCCATGTGGCGGATGCTCCAGCAGGACGAGCCGGACGATTTCGTCATCGCCACCGGCCGGATGCATGCGCTGGAGGATTTCGTCCGGACGGCCTTCGCCTATTTCGGCCTGGACTGGCGGGAGCATGTGGTCCAGGGCGCGACGAACCTGCGCCCGATGGACATCCATCGCAGCGTCGGCAACCCGGCCAAGGCCGCGGCCCGTTTGGGCTGGAAGGCCGAAACCCTGATGCCGGATCTCGTCGGCCGGCTGATCGAGGCGGAGCTGGCCCTGCCATCGTCATGAGAGGGAACCGAGAGGGGGCTGTGAAGGCGATGGGGATCGGGGTATAGAACCGGCCCATCCCTGCCTTGCGTCGAAGGGCTGCCGCCCATGGCTTTCCCACCCCGCCGGCCCGGTTTTGAGTGGATTGCGAGAGATGACCACCGAGAGCTTTCCCGGCTCCGCCGCCCGGCAGAGGAACGGGGCCGTCTACGACTCCGGAGACCGCAGCGAGGCGGCGCGGGCCTGGGACGATCTCAGGGAAGGAGCCCTGCGATGGCGGCTGTGGAGCCGGCTCGGCTGGCACGACATCCGCAAGCGCTACCGCCGCTCGGTCCTGGGACCCTTCTGGCTGACGCTCAGCATGGCCGTCATGGTGGGCAGCCTGGGGCTGATCTACGGCACGCTGTTCCGGCTGGACCTGGAGGGCTATCTGCCCTTCCTGGCGGTCGGGCTGGCCACCTGGACCCTCATCTCCTCCTTCCTCAACGAAGGCTGCATCAGCTTCATCGAGCTTGAGCCGCTCATCAAGAACGTCCGCATCCCGATGTCGGTGCACATCCTGCGGGCTCTGTGGCGCAACCTGATCATCTACGGCCACAACATCGTGATCTTCGCGGTGGTGGCGCTGGTCTTCGGAATCTGGCCGGGGGCGGCGGGCCTTCTGGCGGTGGCCGGGCTGGCGCTGCTTCTGGTGAACGCCGGCTGGATCATGCTGCTGCTCGGCATGATCTGCACCCGTTTCCGGGACGTGCCCCCGATCATCGGCAGCGTGATCCAGCTCCTGTTCTTCGTGACGCCGGTCATGTGGAAGCCGGAACTGCTGGGCGACCGCCGCTATCTGATGGTGCTGAACCCCTTCTACCATCTGCTGGAGGTCATCCGGGCGCCGTTGCTGGGGCATGTGCCGGGCTGGGAAAGCTGGGTCGCCGGCCTGCTGTTCGCCGCCGCCGGCTGGGCCTTCACCTTCGCCTGCTTCGCCCGCTTCCGCAAACGCATCGCCTATTGGCTCTGACCCACTGGATCTGGAATGGCTTCGATCCGCCTGAACGACGTTTCGGTCGATTTCGTGCTTTATCAGGGAAGCGCGCGCTCCCTGAAGAAGACGCTGCTGCGCACCTCCACCAGCGGCGCGCTGAAGCACGACGCGCACCACCGCATCACCGTGAAGGCGCTGAGCAACCTGAACCTGACGCTGGAGCACGGCGACCGGGTCGGGCTGGTCGGCGGCAACGGGGCCGGCAAGACGACGCTGCTGCGCGTTCTGGCCGGCGTGTACGAGCCGACCGCCGGGCGCATCCGTGTCGAGGGCAGCGTCACGCCGCTGTTCGACCTGGGGCTGGGGCTGGACATGGATGCGTCGGGCTACGACAACATCCGGATGCGCGCCGCCTATTTCGGCATCGACGGGGACGAGATCGAGTCCAAGATGGACGACATCGCCGCCTTCACCGAACTCGGCGACTATCTCGACCTGCCGGTGCGCACCTATTCGGCGGGCATGACGCTGCGGCTGGCCTTTGCCGCGGCGACCGCGGTCGATCCGGAAATCCTGCTGATGGACGAATGGATCGCCGTCAGCGACACCCAGTTTCTGGAAAAAGCCCAGCGCCGGGCCGAAGGATTCGTGAACCGCTCCAGCATCATGGTCGTCGCCTCCCATGTGGACGAGGTTCTGAAGCGGTTGTGCAACAAGGCCCTCTGGCTGGAACGCGGCACGGTCTTGCGCATCGGCCCGGTTGACGAGGTTCTGGCGGCGTATCACAAACACAACGCGGGCGGCGAACCGGCGCCGCGAGACGGAGACGAGTGATCGGATGACGATGGGTACGGCAGCCTTTTCTCTGGACGGCAAGCGGGTGTGGGTCGCGGGGCATCGCGGCATGGCGGGATCGGCGGTCGTTCGCCGGCTGGAGCGGGAGCCTTGCGAGATCCTGACCGTGGGCCGCGAGACGGTCGACCTGCGCCGTCAGGCCGAGGTCGAGGCGTGGATGGCCGAGGCGCGGCCGGACGTCGTCTTCCTCACCGCCGCCCTGGTCGGCGGAATCCACGCCAACAACACCCGCCCGGCTGAATTCCTCTACGAGAATCTGGCGATCGAGACCAACATCATCCACGCCGCCAAGCAGGTCGGGGTGCGGAAGCTGGTCTTCCTGGGGTCCTCCTGCATCTATCCCCGGATGGCGCCGCAGCCCATTCCGGAGGAATCGCTGCTGACCGGCCCGCTGGAGCCGACCAACGAGTGGTACGCGATCGCCAAGATCGCCGGCATCAAGATGTGCCAGGCCTACCGCCGGCAATACGGCTGCGACTTCATCTCGGCCATGCCGACCAACCTCTACGGCTTCGGCGACAACTTCGACATCGAGCAGGGGCATGTCGCCGCCGCTCTGATGGTCAAGATTCACCGCGCCAAGGCGGAGGGCGCGGCCAGCGTCGAGCTGTGGGGCGACGGCAGCCCGCTGCGCGAGTTCCTGTTCGTCGAGGATCTGGCCGATGGGCTGGTCTTCCTGGCGAAGCATTATACGGGCGAGACGCACGTCAACCTCGGCTCCGGCCACGAGATTTCCATCCGCGGCCTCGCCGAACTGCTGGCCGGCGTGATCGGCTATGAGGGCGACTTCCGCTTCGACCCGTCCAAGCCGAACGGCACCCCGCGCAAGATCATGGACAATCACCGGCTGGCCGACATGGGCTGGGCCGCCCCGACCCCGCTGCGCGAGGGGTTCGAGCGCACCTACCGCTGGTATCTGGAGAATCTGGGCGCCGGCACCCTGCGCGGCCTGCCCGCGGGCCGCTGAGGGCAGGGCGCCGGCGTCAGCCCTCCCGGATGCGGCGCAGCCGCCGCCGCATCCAGTCGCGCCCGCGGCGTGCAAGGCCGCGGACCAGCCGGCGCCAGGGGATGCGGTGGAGGCCGCCGGCCCCGGTCTCGGCTAACCGGCGCTTCAGTTCGGCGTTCTCCAGCCGGACGGCCAGGAAACTGTCCTGGTACAGCTCGATCCGCCGGCGCAGCCACGCCTCCGACTGGTAGAAGGGCAGGGTGTTTTGGATGGCGTAGACCTCCGGCTGGCCCTTGGCGAGGTTGCTGGAGGTGCCGCCCAGCCCGAAGGACGCCACCGTCACCGGCATGTGCATCAGCGTGACCGACGGATCGGCGATGGCCTTCAGGAACCAGTCGTAATCGGCGTGGACCCGCCACCGCGTGTCGAAGGGGCCGGTGCGGTCGAACACCGCTCGCCGCGCGAAGGTCCCCTGGTGCGGCAAACAGCCGCACACCATCGTCTCCGCCGCCTTGTCGGCCTCCTGCGGGGAGTGGATGACCGACCCGCCTTCCGGCAGGCGGACCTCGATATCCCCGTAGAAGAGATCAACCTCCGGGTGCCGTTCGATGAAGCGCACCGCCCTCTCGACCGAACGGGCGTCGTGGAACCAGTCCTCGGCGTTCAGGAAATGGATCAGGTCGCCGGTCGCCCGCGCGAGTCCCTTGTTCATCGCATCGTAGATGCCGCCATCGGGTTCGGACACGAGAACCGCCGGGCGGTGCCGGTGACCTTTTAGGATCTCCAGCGTTCCATCGGTCGAGGCTCCGTCGATGATGATATGCTCAATGTTCTGGTAAGACTGCTGTGCGACACTTTCCAGTGTGCGGCCTATGCCGTCACGGACATTCCGGCAAATCGTAATAACCGAGACCTTCATCCACCTCCTCCTGTCGGGCTCGCTCAAATTGAGCGCTCCGAGTGCAAAGCTTGTATCGGATGAAGGTGGTACAGTACAGTCGGGCCGCCGGTGAAGCCACCGGAAGAGCGACTGGGGCACAGGGGCCAGATGCAGAGCAATACCGCCGCCGATCCACAACAAGCCTCTTCGGAGGCCATGCGAACCACCAGCCTCCATGCGCTCGCCGTCGTGGCCCGGCACCACGGGCTGCATTTGTCGGTCGAGCAGATGCGGCGCGACTACGCCATCGAAGCGGGGGAGCCGTCCACGGCGACGCTGCTGAAGATCGCGGAGGATAGCGGGCTGACCGTTCGTTCGACGAAGCTGCGCTGGAAACACCTGTCGCGCCTCGGCAAGGCGTTGCCGCTCCTGCTGCGGCTGCGCGACGGCAGCACCATGGTGATGGTCGCCTTCCGCGAGGACGGCGGCGCACCGGCCGCGATGCTTCAGGACCCGCTCAGCCCCGACCAAGCCTGCGTCGCCGTGGACGAACTGCGGCTCGCGTCGGTCTGGGACGGCGATGCGATCTTCGTCAAGCGCCGCTACCGCGTGACCGACGAGGAGCGGCCGTTCGGCTTTACCTGGCTGGTCGGGCAGATCCTGCGTGAAAAGAGGATTTTCCGCGACGTCGGCATTTCGGCCTTGGTCCTTAGCCTGTTCGCGCTGGTGCCGCCGCTGCTCTTCATGGTGATCCTGGACCGCGTGCTGGTTCACCAGCGCCTGTCCACGCTGTATGTTCTGCTGACGGCCATCGGCTTCCTGTTGCTGTTCGACACCCTTTTCGGCTACCTGCGCCGCTATCTGGTGGCGATCGGAACGGCCAGGGTGGACGCCCGCATCAGCACTTACATCTTTGACCGGATGATCAGTCTGCCGATCGATTTCTTCGAGCGGACCCCGACCGGCGTCATCAGCTACAAGATCAGCGAGATCTGGCGCGTCCGCAGCTTCCTGACCGGTCAGTTGTTCGGGACGCTGCTGGACTCCATGACGCTGGTCGTGCTGATCCCGGCGCTGTTCATCCTGAGCCCGCCCCTGGCCTTCTACGTCCTGGGCATTGCCTTCCTCATGGCGTTGGTGGTGGTCGTCTACATCGGTCCGCTGGCCAAAGCCTATGGCAAGATCGTCGTGGCGGAACAGCGCAAGGGCGCCTTCATGATCGAGGTGCTGCACGGCATGCGCACGGTGAAGTCGCTCGCTCTGGAAGGACGCAAGCGGCTCGACTGGGACGTGCGGGTCGCCG
Organism: Roseomonas genomospecies 6; assembly: GCF_008365375.1. GTDB lineage: Bacteria > Pseudomonadota > Alphaproteobacteria > Azospirillales > Azospirillaceae > Azospirillum. Next base: position 83,672 of record NZ_QOKW01000018.1, read on the forward strand.
ACGCGGTGCGCGCCAACACCAACATGCAGCTTCTCTCCAACCAGCCGCAGACCATTCTGCAGCCGCTGGAGAAGGCGATCTACGCCGGATCGCTGGGGCTCGGCGCCTATCTCGCGATCGGCGAGGGGGCCATCGTCTATGGCGGCTCGCTGGTCGCCTTCAGCATGATCGCCAGCCGGACTACCCAGCCCTTCGTCCAGATCGCCAGCCTGCTGCAGCAGTTGCAGGAGGTTCGCGGCGCCATCGGCCAGGTGGCCTCGGTGGTCAACCAGGAGCCTGAGCAGGCCGCGGGCCGTCAGGGCGTGCGTCCGGAGATCAAGGGAGAAATCACCTTCTCCGAGGTGCGTTTCCGCTATGCCGGTGCCCAGAGTCCGGCGCTCGACAGCGTCGGCTTCTCGATCAAGGCCGGCCAGGTCATCGGCATCATGGGGCGGTCCGGCTCCGGCAAGACGACCGTCACGCGGCTGCTGCAGGGCCTTCATCAGAATTACGAGGGCCTCATCAAGATCGACGGCGTCGATCTGCGCGAGATCGACCTCAGCCATCTGCGCTCCAACCTGGGCGTCGTGCTGCAGGACAACTTCCTGTTCAACGGCACGATCCGCGAGAACATCATGGCCGCCAACCGCAGCGCCAGCTTGGAAGAGGTGATGCGGGCGGCTCGGCTTGCCGGTGCGGAGGAGTTCATCGAGCGGCTTCCGCGCGGCTATGAGACGATGATCGAGGAAGGCTCGGCCAACCTGTCGGGCGGGCAGCGTCAGCGCATCGCCATCGCCCGCGCGCTCCTTGTCGATCCGAGCGTCCTCATCATGGACGAGGCGACCAGCGCGCTCGACCCCGACAGCGAGGCGATCATCAACAACAACCTGACGCGCATCGCCCAGGGACGGACGATGATCGTCATCTCCCACCGCCTCGCCTCTCTGGTCAATTGCGACCAGATCATGGTGCTGGAGCGCGGCAAGCTCTATGACATGGGCAAGCACGACGAACTGCTTCAGCGCTGCGACGTTTACCGGCACCTCTGGTTCCAGCAGAACCGCCACCTTTCTCCGGGAAGCACTCATGACCGCGCTCCTCTTACGCCGGCCGCAACTGCCTGATCTGGCCGCCGAGCAGGCCATAAACGATTTCCAAGGCGAAACCGCGGAAATCACCGGCGCTCCGGAGCCATTCAAGGCACGGATCGTCGTATGGGTGCTTGTCGCCATGGTGATCCTGTTCATCGTGCTGGCGTCGGTCATGAAGCTCGACCGCGTGGTCAGCGCGACGGGGCGCATCGTGTCCCAGGCGCCGACCATCGTCGTGCAGCCGCTCGAGATCTCGATCATCCGCAGCCTGAACGTCCGCGCCGGCCAAACCGTGCGGCGCGGCGACATCCTTGCTACGCTCGACCCGACCTTCTCAGCCGCCGATGTCGCTCAGCTCGAACGGCAGGCGTCCAAGTTCACGGCGGAAATCGCCCGGCTGAACGCCGAGGCTGAGGGCGTGCCCTTCAAGATCGCCAGCAAGGATCAAGACATGATCCTGCAGGAGTCGATCTGGCAGTACCGCCAAGCCGAATACGCGGCCAAGCTCGCCAACTTCGATCAGCGGATGGCGACGCTCCAGGCTACGATCAAGAGCGCCAAGACCGATGCCGATCATTACCGCTCCCGCCTGAAGATCGTGGGGGAGATCGAGGAGATGCGCCGGACGCTGGAGAAAAACCAGACCGGCAGCCGCCTGAACTCTCTGATCGCCAGCGACACCCGCGTGGAGACGGAACGGAACCTTGGCCTCAGCGAGAACACCATTCGCACGTCCTCGCACGACCTGGAGGCCCTGCGCGCCGAGCGGGAGGTCTACATCCAGCAGTGGCGCAGCACCGTGCTGACCGACCTGTCGACCCGTCAGGTCGATCTGGAGCGCGTCCGCGAGGAACTCGCCAAGGCCCAGAAGCGGCGTGACTTGGTCGAACTGCGGGCGGTGGAGGACGCCGTGGTGCTGGAGGTCGGGAAGTACTCCGTCGGGTCCGTGGTGGAATCGGCCCAGCCCATCTACACTCTGATGCCGCTGAACGCCAAATTGGAAGTGGAGGCGGAAATCGCCGGCATCGACCAGGGCTTCGTCAAGCCGGGCGATACGGTGCAGGTCAAGCTGGACGCCTATCGGTTCATCGAGCATGGCATGGCGAAGGGCGTGGTCCGGACGATCAGTGAGGACTCCTTCACCCGCCGCGAGGACCAGAGCCAGGCCCCGCGCCCCTTCTTCCGCGCGAAGATCGAGCTGACCGAGGTGGATCTGCGTGACGTGCCTTCCGATTTCCGGCTGATTCCGGGCATGCCCCTGACGGCGGACATCGTGGTCGGCGCAAGGACCATCATGGCTTATCTCGTCGAAGGGGCGTTGAAGAACGGTGCGGAAGGCCTGCGCGAGCCGTAGGACGCGGGGCGCGCTGTCCCCCAACGCGAGGATCAGGGAAAGGGTGTGAGGCCGATGCGCAACCTCATCAAGGCCGCGGGGCGGCTGTTCGGCTCCGCCTCGCCGGAGGGCGATCTCGCCAAGGGACTGAAGGCCCACGAGCGCAAGGACTACAAGGCGGCGCTCGAGGCATGGCTGGCCGCGGCCCGCGCCGGCCATGCCGAGGCCCAGTACCGTCTTGGCCGGCTGTATGACCTGGGCCAAGGTGTGGTGCGCAACGCGGTGGACGCGGTCGGCTGGTACCGGCAGGCGGCCGACCAGGGCCATGGCGAGGCCCAAGCCCGGCTGGCCGAGATCTATTATTACGGATGCGGCCAGCCCAAGGGGATCGTGCCGACCGACGAGGCGCTGTCCGCTCTGTTCCCCAACGGCCTGAAGATCGATCAGGATTACAAGGAGGCGCTGCGCTGGGCGCGGGCCGCCGCCGAAGGCGGCGTCACCGGCGCCCAGGCCATGCTCGGCTACATGTACGCCTCCGGTTTCGGTATCGCGCCGGACTATGCGGAGGCGGAGCGCTGGTACCGCGTCGCTGCGGAAAAGGGCAATGCGGCGGCCCAACTCGGGCTTGGAACCCTGTTGGGCGGCGGCTACAAGGGAAAACCCGATCCCGTCGAGGCGCACCAGTGGTTCCGCAAGGCGGCGGAGCAGAAAAACGTCATGGCCTGGTACTACATCGGCACGCAGTACGCTGCGGGGCTGGGCGTCGAACAGGACCATGCCGAAGCCGCGAACTGGTTCCGCAAGGCGGCGGAGGCCGGGGCCGCCGCTGCGCAAAGAGCGCTCGGCCTGCTCTACACGCGCGGGCTGGGCGTGCCCGCCGACCCGCACCACGCGGAGACCTGGCTGCGCAAGGCCGCCGTGCAGGGCGATACCGAAGCGATGCTGCAACTCGGCCATCTGAACAGCCGGGGCGGCGGGATGCAGCCCAATCTGTTCGACGCCGCGACCTGGTACCGCGCCGCAGGCGAACTTGGCCATCGCGAGGCGCAGAAGATCATCTCCCAGATGTACTTCACCGGATCGGGCGTGCCGCGCGACGAGATGGAGGCGGCCCGCTGGCTGGAACGGGCCGCCGGGCAGGGCGACCCGCAGGCGCAGTTGCGCATCGGCACCTTCTACGCCGAGGGGCGGGGCGTGACCCGTGATTACGACCGGGCGCTCGACTGGTTCCGCCGGGCCGCCGACCAGGGCAACACGGATGCGGTCTACAACATCGGCATGCTGCACAGCCTGGGCCTGGGCGTTCCGCGCGACCCGGTGGGCGCGATCCAGTGGCTGGAGCGCGCGGCGAGCCAGGGCAGCGTGCTGGCCCAGTTCCGCCTGGGAGCGGCGCTCGCGTCGGGCGATGGCGTGCCCCAGGATTATGCCGCCGCCGCCCAGTGGTCGCTGAAGGCCGCCAAGCAGGGCCACACCGGCGCCATGGTCAATCTGGGGCGTTTCCGCATGCAGGGCCTCGGCGGGGAGCGCGACATCGCGGAGGCCATCCGTTGGCTGACCGCCGCTGCCGAGCAGAAGGAGCCGGCGGCGATGACCGCGCTCGGCGAACTGTATGGCCACTGGAGCGACCGCAAGGACTTCGCGCAGGCCCGCGCCTGGCTGGAACGGGCGGCGGCGCTTGGCGACGAGCGTGCCAAGGCGTTGCTGGAACGGCTGCCGGTCCCCCCGCCTTCCAACGCATCCGAACCCGACGTCGGGGAACGGCCGCGCGCCGCCGGCGAAGGCTGACGGTTGCGCCTACAGAACCAGGGTGACACTTTCCCGCAGGGTGCCGCGCGGCGGTAAGGGCCGCGCCATGTGGCGGTGAATCTCTCCCGTCGCCGGGTGCGCCACGGGGCCGAGGTCGGCGTAACCCAGCTTGCGGTACAGGGCCAGGGCGCGGGCGTTGTGCGGCAGGACCGCCAGTTCCAGCCGCGTCCCGCGCCCGGCCGCCCAACCTTCCGCCGCCCGCATCAGAGCGTGGCCCAGGCCATGGCTGCGGACATCCGGGTGAAGCTCGATGCCCAGGGCAAGGCCGCCCGTTCCCGGCGCCGCCGGCCAGTCGGGTCCGATCCGGCAATGCCCGACGAGACGCCCGTTCCGTTCCGCCACCAGCCAGCCGCGCTCCGCCCCGTCCCATCCGGGCGTGGCGAGCCAGGAGCGGATGGTCCCGGCGTCCGGCACGGCGGCGGCGGAACCGCCCTGCAGCCGGACCATGCCGGCCAGGAAACCGCTCAGCCGCTCCGCATCGTCCTGTGCCGGGTGCACGGCGCGCAGCGTAACCGGGCCAAGCACGGGGATGGCGCGGCGCGGGGCGCCGCTCAGGCGCATGCCGGGGAAATCGGGCAGCCGCACGTCCACGTCATGCTCGTGCGCCGCGAAGGCGGCGGGGACTGCCACGGCGAAACCGCAGCGTCCGTCCCCCTTGCCGGCGGACTGCAGGTCCCCGCGGTGTCGGTCGGCCAGCGTGTCGAGCCGCAGGACGCTCCCGGAGCCGGCGTCCAGCAGGAGCGACAGGCGCAGCCGCCGGGCGGGATCGGCAGGCAGCCACGCCCATCCCGTTACCCGCGGGCCGACCTCTTCGAGGAAGCCTTCGACGCACGCGGTCATGGCGCGGCGGCCCGGCGTTCCGGGCGCGGCTACTCGGTCAGCAGGTTCAGCAGGTAGCTGCCGTAACCGCTCTTGGCGAGCGGCCGGGCGATGCGGGCGAGCTGTTCGCCGTCGATGAAGCCCTTGCGCCAGGCGATCTCCTCCGGCGAGGCGATCTTCAGCCCCTGGCGGGCCTCGATGGTCTGGACGAACTCCGCGGCCTGGAGCAGGGACTGGTGCGTGCCGGTGTCGAACCAGGCGTAACCGCGGCCCAGCTTCTCCACCGACAGGCGCCGCTGCTCGAGATAGACGTTGTTCACGTCGGTGATCTCAAGCTCGCCGCGCGGCGAGGGCTTGATCGTCGCGGCGATGTCCAGGACGCTGTTGTCGTAGAAATAGAGGCCGGTGACCGCGTAGTTGGACTTCGGCTGGACCGGCTTTTCCTCGATGGCGTTGGGACGGCCCTCGGCGTCGAAGCTGACCACGCCATAGCGTTCCGGATCGCGCACATGGTAGCCGAAGACGGTCGCCCCGTCCGTCCGTCCGGCGGCGCGGACCAGGGCCGGCTCCAGGTCGTGGCCGAAGAAGATGTTGTCGCCCAGGATCAGGCAGACGCCGTCCGTGCCGACGAACTCCCGTCCGATGAGGAAGGCCTGGGCCAGCCCCTCGGGCTTCGGCTGCTCGGCGTAGGTGAGCGAAATGCCCCACTGGCTGCCGTCGCCGAGAAGGCGCTGGAACTGCTCCTGATCCTGCGGCGTGGTGATGATCAGGATGTCGCGGATGCCGGCCAGCATCAGCGTCGACAGCGGATAATAGATCATCGGCTTGTCGAACACCGGCAGGAGCTGTTTGCTGGTCACCTGCGTCAGCGGATAAAGCCGTGTGCCGGACCCGCCGGCCAGAATGATGCCCTTCATGCCTTCGTTCCCACGCCCTGGGTTTCGTCGAGGATGTCGTCCAGAACCAGGTCGAGCCCGGCCATCCAGTCCGCCGGCGGAACGCCGTAGGCCTGGCCGAGACGCGCGGTGTCGAGGACGGAATTGGCGGGCCGCCGGGCCGGTGTCGGGAAGTCGGCGGTCGCAATGGCGGTCACGGTCGGACGGCGCCCGATGCGGGCGGCGGCGCGCTCGACGATCCGGTCGGCGAAGCCGTGCCAGGTGGTGGCCGGCGCCCCGCCATAGTGGAAGGTGCCGGGCGTCCAGCCCCCGCCGCCCAGCCGCGCCTGTGCGATGGTGGCGATGGCCGCGGCGATGGCCGCCGCCGGGGTGGGGCAGCCGTGCTGGTCGGCGACGACCCGCAGCTCGTCCCGCTCGCGGGCCAGCCGCAGCATGGTCTTGACGAAATTGTGCCCGTGCGCCCCGAACACCCAGGCGGTGCGCAGGATCACATGGTCGGGATGGGCCTCCCGCACGGCCTCCTCGCCGGCCAGCTTGCTGGCGGCGTAGACGCCCTGCGGGGCGACGGGGTCGTCCTCGCGCCAGGGGGTGGTCTTGCTGTTCCCGTCGAAGACGTAGTCGGTGGAGATGTGGATCAGCGGCACCCCGGCGGCGGCGCAGGCGCGCGCCAGATTGGCCGGGCCGTCGCGGTTGACCGCGAAGGCCGCGTCCCGCTCGCTCTCCGCCTTGTCCACCGCGGTGTAGGCCGAGGCGTTGACGACCAGCGCCGGCCGGTGGGCGGCGATGGCCGCGGCCACCGCCTGCGCGTCGGTGACGTCGCCGGCGGCGCGGGTCAGCCCGACCGGGGTCAGGCCCGGCGCCCAGGCGGCGCGCAGCAGCTCGAAGCCGACCTGCCCGTTGGCGCCGAAGACGAGGATGGTGCCCATGGCGGCGGCTCCGGTCATCAATCGGCGGTCTGGGGGGCGGTCTGGGCGGCGGCGGGGGCCACGCCGAGACGCTGGCCGGCGTAGCCGGCGGACAGGCGCTCCCACCAGGCACGGTTGTCCAGATACCAGGCGACCGTGCGGCGGATGCCGGTCTCGAAGGTTTCGGCGGGCGTCCAGCCCAGCTCGGCCTTCAGCTTGGTGGCGTCGATGGCGTAGCGGTGGTCGTGGCCGGGCCGGTCGGTGACGTGGGTGATCAGCCCCCGCCGCGGGCCGCCGGGCAGCGGGCCGGCCAGCTCATCCACCAGATCGCAGATGGCGTGCACCACGTCGATGTTCCGGCGCTCGCTGTCGCCGCCGACGTTGTAGCTCTCGCCCAGCCGGCCGGTCGTCAGGATGGTCCACAGCGCCGAGGCGTGGTCGTCCACATAGAGCCAGTCGCGCACGTTCAGGCCGCTGCCGTAGACCGGAAGGGGCTGGCCCTGCAGCGCCTTCAGCGTCATCAGCGGGATCAGCTTCTCCGGAAACTGCCAGCAGCCGTAGTTGTTGGAGCAGTTGCTGGCCACCGTCGGCAGACCATAGGTCTCGTGCCAGGCGCGCACGAAATGGTCGGACGCCGCCTTGCTGGCCGAATAGGGGGAGTTGGGCGCGTAGGGCGTGGTCTCGGAGAAGCGCCCGTCGTCGCCCAGCGTGCCGAACACCTCGTCGGTGGAGACGTGGTGGAAGCGGAAGGCGGTCTTCGCCTCGCCCTCCAGCCCGCGCCAGTAATCGAGCGAGACGCGCAGCAGGGTGACGGTGCCGACCACGTTGGTCTGCACGAAGGCCATCGGGCCGTCGATGGAGCGGTCCACATGGGTTTCCGCCGCCAGATGGATGACCGCCGTGGGGCGGTGATCGGCGAAGACGCGGCGCAGTTCCGCCTCGTCGCAGATGTCCACCTGTTCGAAGGCGTAGCGCGGGTTCCCCGCGAAGGGAGCCAGGCTTTCCAGATCCGCGGCGTAGGTGAGCTTGTCCACGTTGACGATCGAGGCCGTCGTGTTCGCCAGGACCCAGCGGATGAAGGCCGAGCCGATGAAGCCCGCACCGCCCGTCACCAGTATGCGCATGCCATTCCCCCTGCTGCGCCTTTCCAAAGGCGCCGTCGAACCGTCAAGAAACGAAACGTTTAGAAGACCTCGGAACCGGGCGGAACCCGGCGTCACGCAGGCCGCATGTCGAACAGATCCGTCGCATCCGCCAGCCGCGGCGCCACCGCGTCCTTGTCCGAAACCGACGCGCCGGCCAGGGCCGGCCAGTCGATCCCGAGCGCCGGATCGTTCCAGAGGATCGCCCGCTCGCACTCCCGCGAATAGGGAGCGTCGACCTTGTAGGCGACGACGGTGTCCGGTTCCAGCGTGCAGAAGCCGTGCGCGAAGCCGGCGGGAATGAAGAGCTGCTCCAACCCGTCGGCGGTCAGCTCCACCGCGATGTGCCGCCCGAAGGTCGGCGACCCGCGGCGGATGTCCACCGCCACGTCCAGGATGCGCCCGTTCAACACCCGGATCAGCTTGGTCTGCGCACAGGGATCGAGCTGGTAATGCAGGCCGCGCACCGTGCCCGGCGTGGCGGACAGGGATTGGTTGTCCTGGACCCAGCGCCGTTCCAGGCCGTTCAGGGCGAAAGCCTGCTCGTTCCAGGTTTCGACGAAATATCCCCGCGCATCGCCGAACCGCTTCGGCACAACCAGTCGGACATCGGACAGCGGGGTTGGCGTTACCTGCATAGGGAAGGATTCCATCGGTCAGAAAGCCCCGCGCAGCGAGGCTGAGGGGGTTCCAAGCGCATTGCGGCGGTTGGCGAAGCGACGTGCCGGCATCGGCGGACCATCGGTTGCATCGATTGTTTCGTCAGAATGCCGGCCGTCGTCAAAAAACAAGTGGAATAGTCTGTTCTTTAGCGCAAACCCCTGTTGCATCGCAAGGGAAAGCGGGCTGAACCCCGTGCATAACTTAGGACATTGTCCCCTGTGCCGATCCGGTCTCGTGAACGAAGCCGTACTTCATCAGGTGGACAAGGCTGCGCAGCAGCAGCAGGCGGCGCTCCTCCGGCACCAGGGCCAGGATGTCGGCGACCGTACGGCCCGGCGGATCGAGGGCGTCCAGCGCCAGGACGAGGTCGGTGGCCGGAGACACGGTGCCGCCGCGCGCCGTGGAGTTCAGCGGATCGGCGTGCAGCGCCGCCAGGGCGTCGGCGATCCCCGCGCGGGCGAGGCCGCCGGCCCGCGCCAGCCGCGTGGACGGGGACAGGTGGCGCGTCGGGTAGGATTCGAACATCCGCAGGGGGTCGGGGCGCAGCGGGTTGCCGTCCCGGTCGGAGCGGCGCGGGGCGCGTTCCACGGCGTGGCGGCGGATGTCGGACAACTGGCGCCAGACGTCGAGATACTGCGGGATGATCGCCTTCCAGTCGAAGGTGGCGACGGCGCGGGCGCGCCCGGCCTCCCCCATTTGCCGCCGCAACGCGGGGGCCGCGGCCAGCCGCGCGTAGGCGTTCGCCGCCGCCGCCACATCGACGGCGGTCACCTGCGAGACGCGCCCGATGTAGTAGTCGTAGCTGTCCAGCCCGGCGGCGTAGCGGTCGGCGAAGTCGGGTCCGCCGCCCGGCGGCGGCAGGACGGTGGGAATCCGGAAACCGTCCACCCCGTCGCGCACCGTCTCGCGGTAGCCGTTCCAGTCGGTGATGACGCAGGGCAGGCCCGCCGCCATGGCCTCCACCGGCGTGATTCCGAAGGTTTCCTGGATGTTGTCGACCAGCGAGGTGAACAGGTCGGCGGCGGCCCAGATGCGGGTCCGCACCTCCGGCTTGCGGCCGTCCAGGAAGATGGCGTTGACGCTGGGGCAATAGCGCTTGGCCCCCTGGATGAAGGCGGCGCCGATGGCGTCGTTGCCGAACCAGCCGGCCTGGATCAGGTGGAACCGCTTGCCGGTCCGCCGGGCCGCCTCTTCCAGCGCCAGATACATGGCGATCGGGTGCGCCTTGGCGTGGAAGCTGAGGCGCCCCATGAACAGCACCGCGACGTCCTCCTCGCCGATGCCCAGCGCCGCGCGCTCCGCCATGCGGGTCGCCGGGTCGAAGCGGAAGGCGTCGGTGTCCACGCCGAGCGGAATCACCGGCAGGTGCGGCAGCGGAACCTCGGCGGCGCCCAGCCGGTCGCGCAGATACTCCGCATAGGGCTCGAGGACCGCCTCCACCGAGGCGCGGGCCGCCCAGGAGGTGCAGATCACCGCGTCCCACGGCTGCACCGGCGCGGTGGCCAGGGCGCCCAGGGCATGCGGCGATTCCGACGTCGTGTGGGTGATGCCGCACAGGCTGTAGCCCCGCTGGTCGCGGGAGCGGCGGCGCCAGGCGAACTGGTCGATGCCCGGCCCCGGCACGAACAGGCAGCCCAGGCGGGCAAGCCGCGACGGCTCGCCGGTCGGGTAGAGCGCCACCTCCCGCCCCGGAGCATGGCGGGCGGCGAGATCGGCGAACAGGCGCGCCTGCTCCGGTCCGTCGGCGTGGCAGGCGAAACCGTCCAGCCCGGAGTGCCGGAAGAAACCGACGAGGAAGGATTCGCCCGCCACATGGCGGCCCTTCAGGTCCGCCCGCGCGGTCTCGTAACCGTCGGGGTGGAAGTAGATGGCGGCGTTGGACACGGGCGGTCGGAGTCCTTGGCGGTTGTGCGGACGCTGCTCTGGCAATGCCGGCGGGAGAGTACCCGCCCGGCCTTGCCAGAGCAACGCGCCCGAACGAACGCCTGCACTCCGTTCAGCCGTTCAGCCAGACCGCCAGATAATCGGTGCCGTTCACCGTGCCGGGCATCGTCGTCAGGGACCCGACGGATTTGCCGCTCAGCGTCAGGCTGGCGTCGGTCCGGCCGTCGCCGTCGAGGTCGATGTGGGCCGTGGCGCCCGTGAAGCCGTCGGCCCCGCCCATCTCCGCCCAGGTGAGGACCGATTGCCCCGGCTCCCAGCCCCAGACGGTGACGATCTCCCCCGCCTCAAGGTCGGTCACGGTGGACCAGACCGGCTCGCCCGAGCGGGCGTCGAGGAAGAAGGTGTCCTGCCCGGCGCCGCCGGTGAGGAAGTTCGACCCCGTGCCGCCGTCCAGCACGTCGCCGCCGGCCCCGCCGTCGATGGCGTCCATGCCGCCCCGGCTGTTGATGAAGTCGTTCCCGTTCCCGCCGACGATGGCCTCGCCGTCATCGCTGCCGATCAACTGCCATTGCAGGGTCTGGACCGGCCCGGAGTAGGTCGAGGCCTCCTGAAGGATCTGCTTTCCCGACGCGCTGTTGGCCACGCCGAAGAAGGTGCTGGCCACCGTGCCGGGGGTGGCGTCGCGGCTCAGCGCCAGGGTCATGTCACCGAAGGACAGATGCTCGATGCTGCGCAGGGTGTCGGTGCCCTGCGGACCCTCCACCGTCACCTCGCCCGCGCCGCTGTGGCGGATGGTGTAGGAGGAGGGCGCCCCCTCGAACACCGCCGTGTCGAACCCGTCGCCGCCGTCCAGCAGGTTGTTTCCGGCCCCTCCGATCAGGGTGTCGTCTCCGGCCTCGCCGTACAGGGCATTGTCCAGTTCGTTGCCGATCAGGAGGTCGTTCCCCGATCCGCCGATGGCGTTCTCGATCCAGCAGTCGTAGGCGATGCCCAGAGTCTGGGATTCCATGTAGAAGCCGGCCCGCCAGGCCGGACCCAGGTCGCTGTAGGAGCCGGGGCGCAGGTCGATCCGGGCATCGCTGGTCTGGTTGGCCCAACTGATGGTGTCGTTGCCGCCGCCGTCCCAGATGGTTTCGAAGATCGCCTGCCCCGGCTCCCACGAATAGACGGTGTCCCCGGCGTTGGTGGACATGTTGGCGCCGTACAGATACTGGATGGCGGCGATGTCGCTGACCATGGGGGTGGTGGGGAAGCGGTTCTGCCAGTAGCCCATCTCCGGAGACGCCCCGGGATAGGAGCGGTAGCTCATCGTGCTGTAGAGCTGGGAGTCGATGCCGGTGGGGGCGATCGGGAAGGCCCCGTACTCCTCGTGCAGGTGCTTCAGGCCGAAGGCGTGTCCGATCTCATGGACGATGGTCTGGTAGACGTAGGAGCCGGATGCCCAGGACAGGCCTGGATCGGCGAAGAGACTGCCGAACCAGACGTCGCCGGCTTCCGGCAGTTCCACCACCGGCAGGACCGTATAGGCGGTCGCCGGCGCGTTGCTCCCGCCGAAGCGGAGGTCGCCGCAGGCCAGGGCGCTGTCGGCGACCTCGATGCAGGTGATGTTCGCGACCGCCGTCCAGGTGCCGATCGCCTGGCGGATCGCCGCCTGGGCCGTTCCGGACAGGGTCCAGACGCTTCCCGGGTCCGGCGTCAGATAGCCGTCCCGATAGGCCGACAGACCGGCGACACCGAAGGAATAGGTCAGGGAAACGCCGTTCCCGGGCTGGCTCCCTGCGCCCCATTTGTACCCGGCAAGCAATGAATCGATCTCAATACGCCCGCTTCCGGCGATTTCGGATACGGGAAACACATAATTCGGTGTGCTCATCGCTGCCACCTTTGAACAAAAGAGGACTGTTCGTGAAAACAGCTCTTCAATTCAGAAATTGGTGGCTCCGCTTCAATGAAGTCGAAGGAGCTATCGACCAAATTTGATCATGAAATCAAGAAAGTAAGGCTTTGGAAGCCTTTTCATCATGTGGATATTATTGGCTTGTCTTGGTCGTAACGCGGTTGAGCGGGCGGACCCAGAGGATGATCTTTCCTGACGCAGCTCCACCCATCTGGGCGCCTCTTACGGGGCGGCGGGCCGAAGGGGAGTGGTCCGTCCGGGGGTGCCGCGTCTCCATTCCTCTTGCGTGACCGACCGCTTTTGCGGCCTTTGTTGGCCCTGAGCACGCCTTTGGATCAGCCCTTTGGAAGGACCGGAGAGGAACGATGGAGCGGGTGGACTGCGTGGTGGTCGGGGCCGGGGTGATCGGGCTGGCGGTGGCCCGGCGGCTGGCCCGTGCCGGGCGGGAGGTGGTGGTTCTGGAGGCGGCGGACGCCATCGGCACCGGCACCAGCTCGCGCAACTCCGAGGTCATCCACGCGGGCATCTATTACCCCACGGGAAGCCTGAGGGCGCGCCTGTGCGTGGCCGGGCGGGACGCGCTCTACGCCTACTGCGCGGCGCATGGGGTGGAGCACGCCCGCATCGGCAAGCTGATCGTCGCCACGGAGGAGGCCCAGTTGCCCCGGCTGGAGGCCATCCGCGCCCAGGCCGCCGCTAATGGGGTTGACGATCTCGTGGCCCTCTCGGCGTCCGAGGCGATGGCGCTGGAGCCGAACCTGCGCTGCGTGGGCGCGCTGCTGTCGCCGTCCACCGGGATCATCGACAGCCACGGCCTGATGCTGGCCCTGCAGGGCGACGCGGAGGATGCCGGCGCCATGCTGGCCTTCCTCAGCCCGCTGGAGCGCGCCCACCGCGACGCGGACGGCTTCGCGCTGGAGGTCGGCGGGGCGGAGCCGATGCGCATCGCCTGCGGCACGCTGGTCAACGCCGCCGGGCTGGGCGCCTGGGGCGTGGCCCGCGGTCTGGAAGGCTTCCCGGCGGAGCATGTGCCGCCGCGGGTGCTGGCCAAGGGCAATTACTACGCGCTGGGGCAGGGGCGCTCACCCTTCGCGCGGCTGGTCTATCCGGTGCCGGTGGAGGGCGGGCTGGGCGTCCATCTGACGCTGGATCTGGCCGGGCAGGCCCGTTTCGGCCCGGACGTGGAGTGGCTGGACCCTGCGGGCTACGACCGGCTCGACTACCAGGTCGATCCGAAGCGGGCCGACAGCTTCTACGGCGAGGTGCGGCGCTATTGGCCGGACCTGCCCGACGGCGCCCTGGTGCCGGCCTACTCCGGCGTCCGCCCGAAGCTGAGCGGCCGCGGCCAGCCGCAGGCCGACTTCCTGATCCAGGGGCCGGAGACGCACGGGGTGCCGGGTCTGGTCAACCTGTTCGGCATGGAATCCCCGGGCCTGACCTCCTGCCTCGCCATCGCGGACGAGGTCGCGGAGCGGCTGGGCGGCTGACGGTTCCCTGCCGTCGGACGCCCTTCCGTCGGACGCCCTTCCGTCAGACGCCCTTCCGTCAGACGAAGGCGTTCTCGACCAGTTCGCACAGCATGTGGCCGGCGGCGATGTGCATTTCCTGGATGCGCGGGGTGTCGGTGGACGGCACGCACAGACAGACGTCGCACAGCTCCTTCATCCGCCCGCCGGCGGCGCCGGTCAGGCCGACGGTGCGCATGCCGAGCGCGCGCGCGGCTTCCAGGGCGGCCACCACGTTGCGGCTGTTGCCGCTGGTCGAGATGCCGACCAGCACGTCGCCGGCCCGGCCCAGGCCGCGGACCTGCCGGGCGAACACCTCGTCATAGGAATAGTCGTTGGCGATGGCCGTCAGGGCGGAGGTGTCCACCGTCAGGGCCACCGCCGCCAAAGGCGCGCGGTCCCGCAGATAGCGTCCGGTCAGCTCCGCCGCGAGATGCTGGGAATCGGCGGCGGACCCGCCGTTGCCGCAGAACAGCACCTTGCCGCCGCCCTTCAGCCCGTCGATCATCAGCCCGGCGGCGGCTTCGATCCGGTCGGCCTGATCGGCGAAGGCCGCAAAGTTCCGGGACGTCTCAAGCAGGGCTTCGCGGACGCGGTCGGCGGCGGAGTGGCTCATCTTCAAGTCCTGGGGTTCGGAGAACAGGCGAACCATACGACGGGGCGCCGACGGGCGCCACAGCCCTTTCCGGTACCCCGCCTTCCGTCACAGGAGGCCGAGCCGCTGCCACACGGGCAGCTTCTGCGGCAGGAAATCGGCCAGCTTCGCGGCGACCAGCGGGCGCATGGCCTCGGGATCGGAGATGGAGGACCCGTCCTCGGCGAAGATCGCGCGCCCAAGCGCGCGCAGCGCGTCGGTCACGAAGCCGGAAAGCGGCTGGAGATCCGTCGGCTGCCCGGCCAGAAGGCCGGCCAGGACGAGGCGCTCCAGGCTATCGGCCCCGATGCCCAGGCCGACCGTGGGGGACGCCAGGAAGTACAGGCTTTCATCGACCAGCATGCGCCGGGCGACCGCCCGGTTGAGCCGTCCGGCGGCCTCGCGCGCGTCCTCCGACGGGTCCGCCAGGGGATGGGCGTGATTGACCGACGCGAGCAGCGCAACGAAGCGGGAGATGGTGCCGAAGTCGTGCCGGGCCATCTCCGGCATCGCCTCGATCTCGCCCAGGGTCGGGGTGCCCGCGGCGAGCGCGTCGAGGATCGGCAGGCCGAGTCCCGCGTCGTGGCGCAGCTCGCCCAGAGGCACCGGAACCGCCAGCCCGGCCTTCTCGCGCGGAACCATCAGGGTGAAGCGGAGCCGCCGGAGTTCCGCGGCGGCTTCCGCGGCGGGCATCCGGTCCAGACCGCGGATGAAGATGTCGCGGCGGAACACCTGATTCATGGCGAAGTCGCGCACCGTCTCCGCCAGCGTCGGGTCGGCGATCTCCGCCAGGATGGCCCGCAGCTCCGGACGCACCGACAGCTCGTCGAAATTGTGCGGGATGTTGGCGGAGCAGGCATAGCCCAGCTTCGCCCGCGCCAGATCCTGCGCCACCTGGGCATGGCCCAGCGGCTCCCAGTGGGTGTTCAGATACTCGTGCGTCAGATAGCGGCGGTCCTGCCCCGCCATCGTGGCGAGATGCTGGCCGACGGTGGGGTTGGCGGCGAAATAGCCGGCGCCGGCCTCGTTGAGCCGGTTGATGAAGCCCAGCGCCGCGTCGAGCTGCCGGTCGCTGCGGGCCGGGTTGGCCGCCGCATGGGCCAGCATCAGCTTCTGCAGGGGCAGAAGCGGCGCCCAGCCCGGCATGGCGTTGTAGCTGACGAAGACCAGCCCGCCGGGCTTCAGCGTCTTCTCCAGGATGTCCACCACCGCCCGGCGGTTCTCCGGGCTGACCCAGCTGTAGACGCCGTGCAGGACGATGAAGTCGAAGCCGTCCCCGGCCTCTTCCGCCGGCAGCGCCCCGGCGGCCACCTCCTGGAAGCTCCGCTCGTGGAAGGCGACGTTGGCCAGCCCCGCCTCTTCGGCCAGCCGGCGCGCCCCGGCGACGTGCAGCGGGTTGAAGTCGATCCCGGTGAAGCGCCCCTGGGGATGGGTCGCCGCCAGGATGTTCAAGGTCATCCCCTGGCCGCAGCCCAGTTCGCAATAGCGGAAGGGCCGGTCGGTGCGCGGCGGACGGACGCCGTTCAGCAGGCAGACGTAGGACAGGTAACCCGGCGACAGCTCGCGGTAGGCACCATGGGTGTAGGCGATGTCGGCGTTGTAGCCGTCGCTCCACGCGCTCATTGCGGGGTCCTCTCTGTGGGGTTCCGGCCGGCGATCAGGTCGTCGATGAGCGCGAGGTGGCGGGGCAGGGTGACGGTGCGGAGGTCGTAGTTCTCGACCACCGTCCGCCGCGCCCGGTCGCGCAGGGCCTGCATGCGGTCGGGGTGCTCGAACACCTCGTCGATGCGGTCGGTCAGGGCCGCCCCGTCGAAGAAGTCCACCAGCAGCCCGTTCTGCCGGTCGCGCAGCACCTCTTCCACCGGGATGGTCGAGGAGCCGATCAGCAGGCAGCCCGCCGCCATGGCCTCCAGGAAGGACCAGGACAGCACGAAGGGATAGGTCAGGTAGATGTGGGCCGACGAGACGCGCAGCACCGACAGGAAGGTGGGGTAGGGAACCTTGCCCAGGAAATGCACCCGCTCCCGGTCGATGCCCTGCCCGACCTCGACCAGCAGGATGTCGCGGTAGCTCCGCCCGTCGGCGGACGCCTGCCCATAGCTGACCTCGTCGCCGCCGACGATCAGCACATGGGCGTTGGGCCGCCGCTTCAGGATGCCCGGCAGGGCGCGCATGAAGACGTGGAAGCCGCGATAGGGTTCCAGGTTGCGGGCGACGTAGGTGATGACCTCGTCCTTGCGGGTCAGCGTCAGGCCCGACGGCAGGCGCAGCCAGGCGTCGGGCGCCGGGGTGACGATGGTGGTGTCCACGCCCTCGTGGATCACGCTGATGCGGGGACGCATGTAGTCGGGGTAGAGCGACCACTGCCAGCCGGTCGGCGTCTGGCCCCAGTCGGCGGCCTCGAAGCCCAGCGTGTTGATGACGTTCTTGGTGCGCACCCGCGGCCCGTCGTTCTCGGTGACCGGGACCGTGGGATCGAAGCCGATGTCGGCCCCGTGCAGGTGATAGAAGAATTCGAAATAGGCGAGCAGCGGAACGTCGGGCCAGACGTCCTTCATGTACAGCGTCTCGCCCCAGCCGTTGTGCCCGATCATGATGTCGGGCCGGAAGCCTTCGGCCTTCAGGCGGCGGCAGACCTCATAGACGCTCTGCCCGTAGACGACCGCCAACTCCAGTTCCTGGATGTAGTGGTGGGTCGTCGGTTTTGCCGTCCGGAAGGGCTGGTAGACCACGCGCTCCACGCCGGGGATCGACGCGGGGCTGTCGTGCGAGATGAAGACCACCCGGTTGCCCGGCTGGGACGCCAGATGCTGCACGATGTGCTGGTACTGGCCCGGGAAGTTCTGGTGGACGAAGAGATAGTTCATCGCGTGCCGCCGATTCCGCAAAGAAGGCCCGCCATCCGCCGCGGGCCTGGATGAGCATTGTCCGGGAGCGTCAGCCTGCCGGGAAGTGCAGGCCAAGCTCCTCCAGCGCCTCGGCCGGTGCGGGCGGTCGGAAGGCCTTGACCTGCAGTTCGTACGCCTGGGCCCGCCGCCACATCGCCACCGGTTCGAACCCCGCCTCCTGCAACAGCCGTCCCAGCAGGTTGGGAGTGAAGCCGTTGCGGTGGGCCATGAAGCGGTTTCCCGCGGCAAGGGCCGGACCGTAGCCGTAGACGATGTCCAGCGGCCGGATCGGGCCCTGCCTGGATTCATAGAGAGTCTCGTCCAGCCGGTCCTCGGCCACCAGTCTGGCCACCGCCTGAAGGTCGGGCACGGTCAGCAGGAGCGTGCCGCCCGGTGTCAGCACGCGCAGGAACTCCCGCAGGGCCACCGGCACCTCATGCGGGTCGAGATGCTCCAGATTGTGCGACGACCAGACCGCGTCCACCGACCCGTCGGGCACCGGGGCCATGTCCGTCATCGAGGCGACGATGTCCGGATCGACCTTCGGATCGATGTCGAGGCGCAGCTCCCGCCATCCCTCCGCCGGCAGGGAACTGCCGAGGATCGAGATGGCGCGCTGACCGCATCCGACGTTGAGAACGGTCTTGATGGGCATCGGGCTGGGGCCGCTCCGGACTCAGTAGGAACGCTGCTTCTCGACGAAGCGCAGCAGGACGCCTTCCAGGGCGTCGCCGATCGCGTCGGACCGGCAGGGGCTGCCGTTCTGCCCGGCGGGCGAGCGGTAGCCGCTGACGAAGGCGCCCTCGTAGACGCAGTCGAAGCGCTCGGCCGCGCCGCCGCGCAGGCGGATCGAGAAGCCGATCAGCGGCGTGCCCAGGCCGCGGCTGCCGCACATGCCGCCGCCGTTGATCCAGGGGGTCTCCCAGCCGTTCGCGGTCAGACCCTTGTACTCCAGATCCTCCGGCGCGATGCCCTCGACCGGGGTGATCGAGAAGGCTTCGATCCACAGCCGCTGCCCGACGGCGCCGGCCCAGTTGGAATCGGGGAAGCGGAGGTCGCCCTGGCGCTGGATGTGGGCCAGGATCTCGGCGCGCGGACGGACGGCGGGAGGGGCCTGCACCGGAGCGCTCTGGATCGGGGCGTTTTGAATGGGCGCGCCCTGCACCGGCGCCCCCTGCACCGGTGCGGAAGCCGGCATCGGGGCGGCGGCCTGCTGGGTCCCCGGCGTGTCGTCGATGCGGGCGAACTGGAGGGACAGGAGAGCGTTCGGGCGGTCGACGTGCTTGTAGGAGGACAGGATCACGGTCGCGGGGCCGCCCGACACCTTGATGATGATGGTGTCGCCCGGCTTGCTCAGCCAGTTGCCCGGCACGCTGCCGATCATCTCGACGCTGCTGCCGGCAGGGTTGCCGGGTGACGGTGCCAGTTGAACGCTGGGCAGGGGGAATTCGCCCGCCGCCGTCGCGCCGCCGCCGTTCGTGACGAGCAGGGAATAGAAGCCGGGCGCCAGGGCCAAGGTCTGGGCCGTTGCCTTGATCTGAATGGGTTGTTGGGCTTCTGCGGACGCAACGCTACCGATCATCGACGACCCCCGGTGAGACTGAGAAATTGAACGGCGGGCGCCCGGACCATCCGAATCCGCCGCCGGAACGCTTGGCCTGTAATCTGGCCGAAAGGAGAAAGGCCGCCCGATTGCTACGCCATGCGGCGTATGAGCGTCAAGAATGCCCAGGAGCGTGTCGTTGATTGTCGCAGGCTCCAGT
Source organism: Roseomonas genomospecies 6 (assembly GCF_008365375.1). GTDB lineage: Bacteria > Pseudomonadota > Alphaproteobacteria > Azospirillales > Azospirillaceae > Azospirillum. Next base: position 102,877 of record NZ_QOKW01000018.1, read on the forward strand.
TCCGGTGGCAGCAGATGGCCGCCGCCCTGCTGCCGGATGCGTTCGGACATCGCCCCCAGATCGAAGGCCGCCACCTCCAGCCCGGCCTTCCAGGCGGTGGAGAGGGCGTAGCACCAGGTCTCCGGCGAGATCGACGGCAGGAAGGCGATGTCGGCCTGTTGCGCCCGCACCAGGGCGACCGCCTCCTCCTCCGTGAAGCGGCCGGTGACGAAGCCGTGCCCCGTTTCGAACAGGGGCGGGTCCTCCTCGCTGAAGCCGACGACCACGAATTCCAGAGGCAGGCCGCGCGCCGCGGCGTCGCGGGCGCAGGCCAGAAGGACCTCGTAGCCCTTCTGGATGCCGACCGCGCCGATCGTGCAGACGCGCCACCGCCCGTCCGGACCGCGCGGCCGGCGCGGACCGGCCGGCGGTGGCGGGGCGACGTCCTCCCAGGGCCGGATCTCGACGGGGCGCGGGGCGATGTGGCGCAGCAGGCGCGCCGCCACGTCGCGGGTCGGCGCCGTCACCCGCCGCGCCCCGGCGGCCAGGGCGCGCGTGCGCCGGCGCAGGGCGCCCACCGTCAGCTCCGGGTCGGCGCGGTCGTCCGGATCGGCGGTGCAGACTTCGCAGGCGGCCAGATCTGGTTCGCCGCAGTAACGCCCGTCCTTGTCCACGAAGCTGAGGCGCGGGCAGATCAGGCCGTAATCGTGGATGGTGAGGTCGTACGGCACGCCGAGCCGGCCGGCCAGATCGAGCACCGCGGCGTCGTGGCCCAGCAGATGGTGGATCTCCACCGCCGCCGTTCCGCCCAGCCGCAGGGCTTCGGCCAGTTCGCCGAACTCCGAGCGGGTGCGGAACACCAGATCGCGCAGGTCGGGCCGGTCCATGATCTCGACCCGGCAGCGGCGCTCAGGCGGGACGCCGACCTCGTCTTCGCCCTTATCTTCGTCCTCGTCCTCGCCTTCCTCCTCGTCATCGGTGGTTTCGGGGACGAGCCTCAGGACGCGCCAGCCCTCCGCGTGCAGCGCCGCGGCCCGCTCCTCGATGAAGCGGGCGACTCCGCCGCGTCCGGCGAGCGTCACCAGCAGGACGGCGGGCTTGCGCGCGCTGTCCGCTTCCTCCGCCCAACGGGCGAGGTCGAGGCGACGGCGCGCGGCCATCAGGGGATCGGCGGCGATGAAGTCCTGGACCAGCGCGTCGTATCCGGGGTGCAGCCGCTCCAGCAGGCGGCTGTTGCGCGCGGCGAGGATCGCCTTCTGCCGCCCGAAGGAGCGCCCGCCCACATGCGCCACGAAGACGTCGGCGGCGCCGAGATGGCGCCAGCCCAGCCGGCGCGCGCGCAGGCAGAAATCGTTCTCCTCGCCGTAGCCGCGCCCGAACAGCCGTTCCTCGAAGGGGCCGGTCTCCTCCAGGCAATCGCGCCGGATGTAGGCGCAGAAGCCGACCGCCGTCGGCAGATCGACCCGCAGCCCGGCGTTCACCGACCGGGCCAGCCGGTCGAGCGCCGCCGTTTCCGGCAGGGACGGCGCGGGCGGACGCTCCGTGCCCGAGGGGTAGCTGAGGATCGTCGCGTCGTTGGACAGCGGGGTGACCGTGCCGACGTCCGGCGCCGACCAGGCGGCGGCGCGCAGCCGCTCCAGCCAGGGGCCGGCGACCAGCGTGTCGGCGTTCAGAAGAACGGCGTCGCGGTCGGGATGCAGGGCCAGCCCGCGGTTGACCGTGGCCGGAAAGCCGAGATTCCGCGGGTTGCGGAGCAGCGTGATCCGCCCTTCGGCGGCGAGCGCCGTCAGGTCGCCGACGAGTTCGGCGTCCGGGCTGGCGTCGTCGATGACGACGATCTCGCGCGGAGTCGAGTCCTCCGCCGCGAGGACCGAGCGCAGGCAGGCCAGCGTCTCCTCCCGCCCGCGGTAGACCGGAACCACGACGTCCACGACCGGCGCCGGAGGCCGCCAGCGGGCCGGACGGGGCGGCGGCGGGGCGACCGGCGTGGGAAGCCGTCCGGTCCCGCCGGGGCCGGGCCAAGGCAGGGGGCTGCCGGCCAGCGGCTGGGCTCCCGGCCCGGCGGTGACATGGAGAAGGCCGGGGGACAGACCGGCGGCCACCGGATCGATGAGGAAGCCGTAGCGACCGCTCTCCACGCCTTCGGCCTGGGCGCCGTCCATCGGACGGTCCGCGGCCACGGTCACGGAATGCCCGGTTTCGTCCTCCACCCGGACCGTCACGGACTGCGGCGGATCGCCGGGACACCAGGCCCAGCCGGAGAGAAGCCCGCCGGACAGGACCGATTCGCCGCCATCGCCGCCATCATCGCCGCTGCCGTCGGGCAGGACGCTTCCTTCCACCGCCGCGTGGCGCCGGGGGTGCAGGGGCGAGCCGAGCAGGGGTGCGCCGTCCAGGGTGACGGAGAGCGGCTCCCCCTCCAGTTCCGGACCGGCGGGCAGGGTGAAGCGGATCAGACCGCTGCCGCCGTCCCCCTGGCCGTACCGCCGCAGGAACGAGGCTCGGTCCATGGCGAGCAGCCGGCCCCGCCGGGGGGACTCGATTCGGACGGCGCCGCCCGCATCCGCAGCGCCCGGCGGGTCCGCCGGCAGGGCTCCGGCGATCCGCAGGCCGACCTCGGCGGCGGCCCAGCCGGGAGCGTTCCCGGTCAGGACGGCGTGGTCGGCGAGATCGCCCAGCAGGGGAGCGACGCTCACCGGAAAGCGGTGAAGCTGGCGCCCGATCAGGGGGAGAAGGCGGTCCGTCGCCCCCAGCCGGGCCAGGGCTTGCCCCAGGGCGATCGCCGCGGTGGGGGCGGCGGCCCGTTCGGCCACTCCGGCCAGCAACGGGGGGACGTCGGCCGATCGATTCGCCGCGATCAGCAGGGCGGCGAGGAACGCTTTGAGAGCGATGTCGTTCGGGGCGAAGCGCGCGCTGCGCTCGGCCCAGCGCAGCGCGCCTTCAAGGTCCTCACGCGCCAGGGCGCAGCGGGCAAGCCCGGCGGCACCCTGGGCATGGCTGCGGCTGTGGCGCAGAAGGGAGCGCGCCACCGCTTCCGCCTCGGCGATCGCTCCGTCGGCCAGCAGCTCTTCCAGACGCTGCAGGTTCCGGAGTCGCAGTTCCCGGGGTCGCATGTGGGGTTCCGGCCTGCCCGACGGACTCATGAAAGAAGGCCCTTTGCATCCGCTTGCGCCACGCTCTGCGGCTCGGCCTTCCATGCCGAAAAAGCGAAAGGGCATGAAGCGCATAAAAATGGACCTGCCGATCGCTCGGCAGGTCCACGAAACAACACACAGGTGCTTATCAGACGGCGAAGTTGCTGGCGGTCAGGTTGGTGACGCCGGCGACCGTGATCTGCGTGCCGTCCGACAGCGACAGGACGGAGTTGCCGCCGGTGACCGTGACCTTCGACGCGACCTGGGCCGCGGTGAGGCCGTAGCCCTGAACCGCGATGAGGTCGGTGCCGGCCTTGAAGTCGCCGATGACGTGCTTGCCGCCGCCGAAGACGGTGCTGAACACGAAGATGTCGTTGCCGTTGCCGCCGAACAGCGTGTCGTTGCCGACGCCGCCGATGATCGTGTCGTTGCCGGCGAAGCCGCCGATGACGGCCTTGCCCGACTTCGCGGTGCTGCCGATCAGCAGGTCGTTGCCCGCACCGCCGGCGATGGTGGTGTTGCCCGAGCCGCCGAAGATCGTGTTGTTGCCCGCCGCCGAAGCGATGGTGGTGTTGCCCTGGCCGCCGGCGATCAGGTTGTTGCCGCCGGTAACCAGAAGCTGGGCGTTGCCCGTGCCGGCACCGATGGTGGCGTTGCCGCCCGCCGCGAAGACGGTGTCGTTACCAGCCGCGAAGATCTGGTTGTTGCCGCCGATCGCGTGGATCTGGTTGTCGCCCGCACCGGCGGTCAGCACGTTGTTGCCGGCCGCGGCCACGACGGTGTCGGAGCCCGTGCCGCCGAGGATGGTGGCCGAACCGCCCGCCACGGTGCTGGTGCCCAGGAGCTGGCCGCCGGCGCCGCCGATCAGGGTCTGGCCGGTGCCGGTGCCGGCCTGCAGCACGGTGCCGGCGGCGTCGTTGGCGACGAGGACGTTGTTGCTGCCCGTGCCGCCCAGCAGGGTGGCAGCGGTGTTGGTGTTCAGGACCAGCGCGGTGTTGCTGTCGCCGACCAGGCTCAGCGTCTTCGTCGGCGGCAGGACGTCGTCGGCGATCAGAAGCGCCTTCGTGTCCTTGGTCGTCGCGACGAGGCTGGTGTTCTTGAGAACCGCGCCCGCCAGAGTGGAAGCGGTAGAAACGTTATTGGAGATACCACCGGTGATCGTGCTCGACGTCGTCATATTTTTGAACCCCCGCCAAAGTGTCTAAAACTTTGCGCCTTATGGCATGCCTTGCGCTCGATACCATTGGTAATCCCTTTTTGCAAGTGCGGAATGGAAACGACCGATGGAATAACCACCTATGAGAAAGCAATCCGAACGGTGGATGCGCTCCGTCGATAATGTTTCACTTTGGTAATGGACGCTTGGGTTGCGCCGGCCCTTCTGGAAAGCTGGGGCCTCTCCCAAATCCGTACCGTGCCCGGCACAGGCGGGTGGATTTGTTCGCCTTATTTGGTGAAAATGGCGGGAGACCGGTTTCGCGCTACGCTTCGAGCGTTCCGGGAGCGGTGTCGCGCCCCGCGGGGCCGTCCAGCGTTCCCTGTTTGCAGCACCGCAGCCGCCGTGCCATTGTCCGAAGAAACACCACCCGCGGCCATGCGTATCCTGCTGCTTTCCCGCTACGGCCCTCGGGGCCCCAGCAGCCGTCTCCGGCACTACCAGTTCCTTCCGGCACTGGCTGAAGCGGGGATGTCGGTCGCCGTTGCGCCCCTGCTGCCCGATTCCTACCTGGAGGCCCTCTACGCCGGGCGGATGCGCCCGGTGCGCAGCATCGGGGCTGCCTACGCGGCGCGTGTCCGCCAGATGGCCGGGGCGCGGAACTTCGATCTGCTGTGGATCGAGAAGGAGCTGCTTCCCTGGTTCCCCTACGGGGCGGAACGCTGGATTCTGGAGTCGCTCCCCCCTTATGTCGTCGATTTCGACGACGCCTGGTTCCATCACTACGACCGCAGCCGCTGGTCCCTGGTGCGCCGGCTGCTGGGAAGCAAGCTGGACCGGGTGATGCGGCACGCGGCCCTGGTGACCGTGGGGAACGACTATCTGGCCGACAGGGCCGAGTCGACCGGCGCCCCCTCGATCGCGATCCTTCCGACCGTGGTCGACATCACCCGCTATCCCATCGGGCCGGAACGGACCGGTACGCTGCCGGCGGTGGGCTGGATCGGCTCCCCCATCACCGACCACTACCTGAATCTGGTCGGGGAACCGCTGCGGCGGATGGTGACGGGAAACGAGATCCGGCTTTGCCTGGTGGGCGCGACCCCCGGCATTCTGGGCGATCTTTCCGCCGACCGCCACGTCTGGCGGGAGGATACGGAGACGCAGCACATCGCGGCGTTCGACATCGGCATCATGCCGCTGGCCGACACCCCGTGGGAGCGCGGCAAGTGCGGCTACAAGCTGATCCAGTACATGGCCTGCGGCAAGCCGGTGGTGGCGTCCCCGGTCGGCGTCAACCGGGACATCGTGGAGCATGGCGTCAACGGCTTCCTGGCCGAGACCCCGGAGGAATGGACCAACGCGCTGCGCCGCCTTGCCGCCGATCCCGATCTGCGCCGGCGGCTGGGCGCGGCGGGCCGCGCCAAGGTGGAGCGGCATTACTCCCTGGAAGGCACCGCCCCGCGTCTGATCGAACTGCTGCGCGCCGCGGCGTCGCCCCCCGTGTCCTGATTCGGACGGCCGGGGACGGGGACGGTTTCGGATTGCGCCGGGCTTCACGCCGGGACTAGAACGCCGGGGTCCTTTCCACGCTGGAATCCGTCTCGCATGACCATGGCCGCAAGCGCTCCACAAGTTCCGACCGGTCTGGCCGGCCTGTTCACGACCCCCTGGCACCACCGTGCCCTGCTGCGCCGCCTCGTCCGTCGGGAGATCGAATCCCGCTACCGGGGATCGCTGCTTGGGGTGGTCTGGGCGCTCCTGACCCCGATCCTCATGCTGGCCGTCTTCACCTTCGTCTTCTCGGTGGTGTTCCAGGCCCGCTGGGGCGGTTCGACCGGCGGAAAGGGGGAGTTCGCCCTGATCCTGTTCGCCGGGCTGATCGTCTTCAACATGTTCTCCGAGGCGCTGAACCGGTCACCCAGCCTGGTGCTGGAAAACCCCTCCTATGTGAAGAAGGTGGTCTTCCCGCTGGAGGTCCTGCCGTGGGTGATGGTTCTGTCCAGCCTGTTCCAGGTCGCCATCAGCCTGGGCATCCTGCTGCTCTTCCACCTGGCGGTGATCGGGCTGCCGCCGCTGTCGGTGCTGTTCCTGCCGTTGGTGTGGCTGCCCCTTCTGCTTCTCTGTCTGGGCACCGGGTTCCTGTTCGGCGCGCTCGGGGTCTACCTGCGCGACCTGCGTTCGATCACGCCGGTGGCGAGCCAGCTCCTGATGTTCCTCAGCCCGCTGTTCTACCCGGCGAGCGCGCTGCCGGAGAGCTTCCGCGGGCTGCTCCACCTCAACCCGCTGACCGGCATCATCGAGAACACGCGCACGGTGCTGTTCGCGGGCACGCCGCCGGACTGGACCATGCTGGGCGTCCAGATCCTGGCGGGGCTGCTCTTCGCGGCCCTCAGCCTCCGGCTGTTCCGCCATCTGCGGACCGGATTCGCCGACATCGTGTGATGCCGGACCCCGCCGTCAGATGCCCGCCGTCAGATGCCCGCCGTCAGACGCCCGCCGTCAGCCCCCAGCCGTCAGCCCCCAGCCGTCAGATGGCGTCCGGCGCGGCGGGTGGGGGCTTCGACCAGACGATGGGCAACCGCGGCCAGCACCAGGCTCAGCGCCACCACCACGACCAGCAGGCCCAGGCTCGGCCACACCCCATGCCCCCCGAGGCCCAGGGCCGCCGCCGCCGTCGCGGCGACGTAGATCACCGGCGGGTGGAAAAGGTACAGGCTGTAGGACACCAGCCCGACGAAGCGCATCGCCCCGTGCCTGAGAAACCCGGTTTCGGCCCGGCCAAGGACGACCAGCATCACGGCCGCCGATACGGCGATGTTCACCAGCAGGCTCCAGCGCTCCGAAGGAATGAACAGCCTCTCGCAGACCATGGCCGCGATGGCGGCGAGGATCACGGCCCCCTGGTGGCGCACGATGACCAGGGACCGGTTCTGGGCCAGAACGGCGCCGACCTGGAAACACACGACGTAGGACAGGCTCAGCGAGGGAAAGGCCGCCATCGACAGGGCGAGCGTGACGAGCAGCAGGGCGTACCGGCTGGCGCTTCCGAGATGCCGGCCATCGAAATATCGGCTGACGAGCAGGCTGAACGGGATGAAGAGGGAGCCGATGGCCTCGACATACATCGTCCAGGTCACCGGATTTGCCTTGAATGCCGCCAGCACGACGTTCTCCGCGACGTCCCGCAAGCCGATTCCCGCCGAGAAGACGGCGTTGAACCAGTCGGAAAAAACGGTCTTGTCGGCCGGCGGACCCCCGATCGCCAGAAGCGCCCACATCAGCAGGATCGACGCCCACATTGGCGGAAAGAGCCGGAAGGCGCGCCGGACCAGATACTTCCCGAACGCTAGGGGGGCGTCGGCCAGCGACCGGGTCAGCACATAGCCGCTCAGCACGAAGAAGAAGACCACCGCGGTGCCGGGGTTGAACAGCGCGCCGATGAGCGACAGCACCAGGGTCGACGGCGGCTGGCTGCTCAGCGGCACCCCCCAATAGGCGGAAATCCCATCCACCGAAAAGATCGCCGAGGCGTGCGCGAGCACGACGGCGATGGCAGCCAGGCCACGCAGGCTTTCCAGCTCCACGCTGTAGAATCGGTTGCCCGGCGGTGCTCCGGCCGCCGCGGTCATGGGTTGATCGCCAGGGACACGCTGTCCATCGGGATGCCGAACAGGCCCTGTGCCACGGTCGACCATTGAACATGGAATTCCAGGGCGTCGTACATCCAATGATGCTGGATGTACAGGTCCGACGTCCCGTTCGCGATGGCCAGATTGGTGGTGTAGGTGCCGCCCAGCAGGTAAGGGAAATGGAAGCGGAAGCCGGCGCGGAAGCGGTCGCCGGCATTCACCGGCGGGATGACGAGGTCGGTCTTGGTCGTGTCCCAGGCGAACATCGTCTGGCCCAGCCGGTCCTTGACGCCGAAGCCGACGATCAGGCTGTCCAGCGTCTGCTGGGCCTCGGCCTCGATGCACAGGGTCACGAGGTCGCCGCCGTTGACCATGGATACGGGGGTGCCCCGGGCGTCCTCGATCCACGCCTGGAGAATCTTGGCCCCGCCCTCGCCGGAGGACAGCACGTCGCGGCGGAAGACGGTCTGCACCTGGGCGTCGAGCGTCTGCACCAGCGCCGTCCCGCCGTCCGCGCCGCCTTGGGCCACGACCACCTCCGCCTCGACGGCGGCGGCTTTCGCCTCCGCTTCCGCCGTCTCGGCCACCTCGGCCTCTGCGGCCTTCAGGCTCTCCAGGAATGCCTGGGCCGTTATGTGCTGCTGGGGACCGGCCATCCAGGCCTTGTAATGGTGCGCCACCTCGCGCGGCACGCCGTCCGCCACGACCGTTCCGCCGCTCAGCCACACCGCGCGGTCGCACAGGGCGGTGATGGCGCCGATGTCGTGGGACACGAACAGCAGCGTCCCGCGCTCGCGGAACTCGCGGATGAAGCGGGTGCATTTCTGGGTGAAGGCGATGTCGCCGACCGACAGGATCTCGTCGACGATCAGGATCTCGGCGTCCACATGGGCGGCGACGGCGAAGGCCAGGCGCGCCTGCATGCCGCTCGAATAGGTGCGCACCGGCTGGTGGATGAAATCGCCGATGTCGGCGAAGGCGACGATGGCCTCGCGCCGCTCGGCGATCTGCTCCTCCGTCAGGCCGAGCACCGAGGCCGACAGGGCGATGTTCTCCATCCCGGTGAACTCGGGGTTGAAGCTGGTGCCCAGTTCCAGCAGCGGGGCGATGCGCCCGCGCACGTCCATGCTGCCGCCGGTCGGCTGAAGGACGCCGCTGATGACTTGCAGCAGAGTCGATTTGCCGGCCCCGTTGCGCCCGATCAGCGCCACGGACTCCCCGCGGCGGATCGTCAGGTCGATGTCCTTGAGCGCCCAGAACTCGCGATAGAACTGCCGGCGGCCGCGCATCAGGAACTGGAGCAGGCGGTCCTGCGGCCGGGCGTAGATATGATAGCATTTGCCGACACCGGAAACCCGGATCGACACGTCGCCGCCGGGCGGCATGTCCTGAAGGGGAATCGCGTCGTTCATTTGGATGTGGCCACCAGTTTGTCTTCCATGCCCGGCCGGACCCGGCGGATCAGTTGGACGGCACCGTCCCACCCCACGTCTTCCGACACGAACTCCACCGTCTTGCTGTAGATGCCGACCGAACTGCTGTCCACGATGATGATCCCCTCCTCGTGCGCGCGGCGGATGACCCGGTCCAGATGAGCGGGGAACGCCGTCAGGTTCCGTCCCGGGTGGCTGGTGACGGACAGGCCGCGCGTCGCGCTGTCGTGGAGGGACGCCAGGTTGGCGGCGATGCCGCCCGTGATGCACAGCGCCAGAACCGCCGTCAGGGGCTTGGGAAAAGCCGGCAGGACGCGGGGGCAGGACAGGATCACGAAAAGGCCGACCAGCAGAAGGGGCGGCATGAAGTAGCGCGGGAAACCGTCGCCCACCCAGGCTCCCCACAGGAAGCCGACGGCGATGCCCGTTCCCCACACGGCGAACACGCAGGCCAGGAACCGCTCCACCAGGACCCGCCGGGCGGCAAAGGCCAGGAGAATTCCCACCGTCACGGCGATCAGCGCCCAGAGCGGATAGACGAACGGCAGGTTGCGCATGAACTGCGCGACCGCGGTGTTGTGCAGCCGGGAAATCCGGTCCATCAGGGAGAAGCCGTAAAGATATTCCTGCGCGGATACCCCAAGGCAGAAGAGCACGCCGAGTGCGCCGCCGGCGATCAGCCCGGCGGCCGTCCGGTGCATCCGCCGCACGGCCTGGGCATCCTCCGCGCCGGGCAGGAGCGCGCGCGCCACGGCGACGGCGATCCAGACCGTCACGGTGGCCGCCACCAGCGTGGCGGCCCATTCGTGCTTGCCGAGCGCGGCGACGAAGCCGGCCAGGAGCGCGGCGGTGAAGGGCCGGCTCCGGCCTTCGGGGCGCACGCCGGCGATCCAGGCCGCCACCCCGATCAGGAAGACGCCGACGCTGCCGTCGATCTGCGGCTGGACCGACGCGCCGACGGCCAGCGGTGTGGTCAGGACATAGCCGGCGATCAGGATGGGAACCGCCGCCGCGATCCCGCCCAGCCCCGCCGCGCCGGCCAGGGCGGCGTGGAGCAGGACCGCGCTTCCGATCGCGAACAGCACCAGGAACGGCAGCCGCGCCGCCACGTTCACGCCCTCCGGCGAGGTCTGGGGCACCAGCCCGGACAGGCCGGTCCCCCGCACCACGCGGTCGAGCAGCAGGTAAGGGACGATGTTGCGCTCGAAGCTGGCGAAGAGGTCGGTCCCATCAATGCGGCCGATCAGGATGCGGGGCAGCCCGTTGTCCGTCCGGCTCGACACCGGCTCGTCCCCCAGGACGAGCGCGGCGTGGCTGCCCTCCTCGCCGATCAGGGGATTGGCCAGGAAGGGCAGCCGCGCCGCGAGGACGGTCAGAACCACCAGAACGAACAGGGCGAGCGGGACGAGGCGCAGGCGCCCGCCGCTGCGGGAGACGGCACGGGCCGAAGAGGAGGCGATCGTCTCATCCATGGTGGGGGCCTGCCGGAACGGTTGCAGGGAATGAGCGGCCGGGCGGGAGGAGCGTCATGGATGACGCATCCGGAAGACCGTCAGGGGAGAGCCGCCGCCAAGGGCGGCGACGGCGTCGCCGTTGCGGCGCGCCTCCTCCAGGAAGAGTCCGTGGAAGCGGTTGCTCCATTCCGGGGCGCTGGGGTCGGGCGGGGATTGGGACATCAGATAATCGGCGGCGCGCAACCGTTGCACCGAGCCTTCCGGCGTGATGCCGCGGACGATGTCGTACACCAGCGTGTCCAGCCGCTGGGACCGCACGGCCGGGTCCACGGCGAGCTGCTGCGCCAGTAGAAGGCTTTCGATGTTGAGGCCGCCGGCGTCGCTGCCGATCAGCACCCGCGGCGGCGCGTTCCGGGGGATGTCCTGCGCGGCGTGGTCGGCGGCGACCGCGGCCAGGGCATCGCGCGACTGCATCACGAAACGCAGCTCGAGGCTGCCGGCGGCCGGCAGGGCCAGCACGGCGCAGAGCGCCACCCCGACCGGGGCGGCCAGCCGCCAGCCCGCCGCATCGCCCCGCCCGGTGCCCAACCCGGTGCCCCAGGCGAAGGAGGCCAGCACCCAGGGCAGCGCGAACCAGAAGGGCAGGTAGAAGCGCGGGTCACGGTTCGGGCTCGCCGAGACGAGCAGGAAATAACCCAGCAGAACGGCCAGCAGATACAGGGGCGCCACGGCGTCCCGCGGGCGGCGGACCGTCATGAAGACCGCCATCAGGGCCAGCAGGGCCAGCGGCACCGCGCCGGTCCCGGTGCCCAGGATCTGGTCGCGGACCAGGGCGCCGAAGGCCATCCCGCTGTCGTAGAACTGCGCGACGTTGCCGAAGGAGGAGCCGGCCGCGTGCGCCACGTAGTTCTTCATGTAGCGCAGGATCACCAGGGCGGCGGGCAGCGACACCATGGCCGCCGCCGCGGCGCGCAGCAGCAGGGCCGCCGGCCCGTGGCGCCGCACGGTCAGGACGGCCAGAACCGGGAACACCGCCAGGATGAAGACGCCGTAGGTCAGCTTGCCCAGCACACCGAGTGAGGCCAGGACGCCCCAGAGGGCGCCGCGGGCGATGTGGCCGCGCCAGGACGACGGCGCCGGGCTCTGCCCCATCTCCAGCGGCAGGAGCATCAGCGTCGCCGCCACGGTGAGGGCGAACAGGGTGTCCACGAAGATCAGCCCGCCCACCGCCAGCGTGTGCGGGACGAGCGCGCAGGCCAGCCCGCCCAGGACGATGGCCGCCAGCGGCAGCCGGGCCGCCTGGGCCATCCAGGCCATCAGCACGGCGATCCCCAGGGACAGCGCGGCCAGCACGACCGGCATCAGCATCAGCAGTTCGGCGCGCCCCTGGATGTCCCCGGCGAACAGCAGGAGGAAGGCCAGGATGGGCGACTTCACCATTTCCTGCAGGCACAGGTCGAGGGCGGGCAGATCCAGCGCGAAGGCCGCACGGTTCACGCAGGCGGCGCGGTGCAGGAAATACAGCTCGTCCCAGTTCGGGGCGTGCGGGCTGTAGCGCAGGACAGCGGGCACCGCGCCGGCCAGCAGCGCGGCGAGGGCGGTCAGGGCCGCCAGGGCGGCGGCAGCCCGATTTTCCAGGATGCCCTGCCGGATGCCGCCCGGACGCCCATGCAACGGGGCCCACCGGGTGGCGCTCGGTGTGGAAACGGACACGGTGTCGGTCATGATCTCACAAATGGCGGAAGCACCCGGACGGGCGACGCAAGCCATCATGATCCGGGAAGCGATGTCAAGCCGTCCGGGTCATATGGCCGGATCATGGAGGCCGGATCATGAAGGAAGCCGCGGGGCGGGGCCGCCCGCCTCAGGGGTGAACGGCGACCGCGACGGTCTGGTCCGGCGGGAACGGCGGCGCGCTCCGGAATCCGGCCAGCAGGCGGTCGAGCCCGACGGCCTCGGCATGGTCGTCCCCGATCGCCTCCAGGTCGCGGTCGACCAGGATGCGGCGCAGGACGGGCAGGGCGGCGGCGGGTAGCCGGGCCACGGGCCGGTAACGCCACAGCCGGTAGCAGGCCACCCCCGCCTCGAAGACCGACAGGCCGAGCAGGGCGGCCAGGCGCTCCATGTCCGCGGGCAGGGTGCCCTGCAGGTTCTGCCGCCGGAGCCGCAGGTTGACGGCGCCGCTCGCCCGCCGCTGCTGGGCCGAATGCAGCCCGGAGACGGAGCCGGAGGAGGCCGTGTAGTCGAACAGCAGCTCCTCCACCATGGCCGGCTTGAAGAAGCGCAGCCACAGGCTCCACAGCGTGTAGTCCTCGCAGTGGGAGAAGGCCGGGTCGTGCGGATAGCCGCCGAGCAGCCGGTAGACGTCGCGCCGGGCGACCACGCTGCCGTGCGGGAAGGGGCAGCCGACCTCCAGCGAGAAGCGCATGATCTCGCCCCAGCCGTCCTTGCGCAGATGGGTGTCCAGCGCGCGCCCCTCGGCGTCGACGACGGTCATCCCGGTGGCCACGATGGTCAGGTCGGGATCGGCGCGGAAGCGCTCGAACTGGCGGGCGATCTTGCCGGGGCACCAGCGGTCGTCGCCGTCCATCCGTGCAATGTAGGGGTGGCTGGCCAGGGCGAGGCCGCGGTTCAGCGTGTGGACCAGCCCGCTGTTGCGCTCGTTCCGCTCCCAGCGGATCTCGGGCCGGTCCGGCAGATGGCCGCTGCGCACGAGGTCGGCGACCGGCATCGGACTGCCGTCGTCGATCACCAGGATCTCCAGCGGTCCGGGATAATCCTGCTCCAGGACCGATGCGATGGCGCGGTCGAGCAGCGCCACCTCCGTCACCGAGGCGCCGCGCATGAAGACGGGCAGCAGGACGCTGGTGCCCATGCCGATGCCGACCCCGGCTTCCGTGCCGTTCGCCTTGCCCTGGCCGCTCATGGCCTGCGGTTCCTTCATGGTCATGCCGCGATCGTGTCCCGCCCTTCGGCGAAACGGGCCTGGGCGTCGATCATCATCCCGATCTCCGTGGGGGCGAGGGGCGGGCGGGCGGCGAAGTCGAAATCGAGGACGGAGCGGTGGAAGGCGTCGATGCCCATCCGCGCCGCCGTCTGGGCGCAGCGCGCCCGCAGCCTGCGGTCGGCGGCCTCGAACAGTTCGGGCATCCGGCGGACCGTGGTGTTGCCGTCGCCGAACATGCGGAACTCTGACACCGTCTCGGGCAGCATGTGGAAGCGGGCGCCGCCGCCCAGAAGCTGGATCAGCAGGTCCCAGTCCTCCAGATACTCCAGCGTCTCGTCGAAGCGTGCCCCGGTGGCCGCGAGCGTCGCCGTGCGCACCGCGTAGGTGTTGATCGGGATGAAGTTGCCGCCGAGCAGGACCGCCGCGGGCAGCGGGTGATAGGCCTCCTCCGCCGGCTGCCAAGGCACCCGCTTGTTGCCGACGGCGTAGACGACGTCCGCCCCGCCATGGACCATCGCCCCGGCCATCCGCTCGGAGGCGAGGGGGTAGAGGATGTCGTCGTCGTCGACGAACATGACGTAGCCGAAGCGGTCGGGATGGGCCAGGGCGTGCTCGATCCCGACATTGGCCGGATAGCCGCGCCGCCGTCCGGGCTGGCTGGCCGCCAGGCACAGGGTGCCGGGCGCCGCGTCGTCGCACCAGGCGCGCACCCGCGCGGCCAGGGCCTCGTCGCCATGGACGACCACCGCGGGGGTCATCGGCAGGGGCTGTTCGGCGATCGAGCGCACCGTCTCCCGCAGCAGGTCCAGCCGCGTGCCCCGCGTGCGCACCACCGCCATGCCGCGCAGGGGGTCCCCGGCGCCGCTCCGGGCCGGGGCCAGGGCCAGGGCCAGGGACGCCGCGGGCGCCGGGTGGGCGGCGGGCCGGACGAGGCGGCGCAGGACATGCCGCTGGATGCGCCGGTGGGTTTCCATCTGGCGGACGTGGCGCGACAGCGACTGGGTGCCGCCGTGCCAGCGGTAGAAGTACAGCGGCTCCGGAACGATCAGGATCGGCTCGTCGAGCATCATCCGCAGGACGAACTCGAAGTCCTGGCAGCCGTCGAAGCGGGCATCGAGCGGGCCGTGGTCGGCGAAGGCGTCGCGCCGCACCGCCTTCAGGTGGCCGGCGAGCATGCCCTGCTCCAGCATCCGCTGCGGCGGCGCGTCGTGCCGGCGGAAGCGGATGACCGTCCCGTCCTCGGCGATGTCCGCCATCGAGGAGGAGATGTAGCGGCACTTCGGGAAGCGCGCAGCGTAATGCCGCAGCACCTCCACCGCCTCGCGCCGGATCAGGTCGTCGCAGTCGAGGAACAGCACCCAGTCCAGGCGGCTGCGCCCGATGGCCAGATTCAACCCGGCGGAAATCGACCCCGCCTTGCCGGTCGGCACGACGGTCACGCGGTCGCGGATCGCCGGGGGCACCCGCTCCAGCAGGGCGGCGTCGGCGATGTCCGGGTCGTCGTTGGCGATCACCCACTCGACGGCGACGCCCGGCGCGCGGGCCTCGGTGTGGGCGACCAGCTCCGCCACCGAGCGGGCGCAGTCCTCGAAGAAGCCGAGATGGCGGAAGAAGGGCGTGACAATGGAGAATCCCGCGTCGGGCCGCGTGGCCGGGGTCGCGGCGGCCGGAGCGGCGGCGGCGAAGCGCTGGTGGAAGCGGTCGAGCGGCCCGAAGCGCAGGTACGGATCGGGATTCGGGGAAAGGTCGTCCGGCATCTCGCCGAACAGGCCGAGGATGCGTTGCGTCCCCTCCTCGTAGCGGGCGTCCGGCCCCGCGCGGTCCGTGGCAGCGGGCGGCGTCCAGAAGCGCTCTCCGGCCTCCAGCTCGCGGCTGCCGTACCAGCCGGGGTTCAGCCAGCCGCGGATCTCCGCTTCGAACGCTTCACCGCCCATGAAGGCGGCGGGGATGGCGGACGGAGCGGCGGCGGAAGCCGGCGCCGGCGCCGGCGGGGGCGCCGGCGCCGCGACGGTGCCGTTCCGAGCCGGAACGGCGGCCCCCCCGGCCGCCCCCCCGGCCGCCGTCGCGGGCGCGCCGAACTTGCTGCGCAGCAGGACGGACAGCTCGTGGTACCGGCGGTCGTAGATCAGCCCGGCGACGTAGCGCAAACGCAGGCGCAGCCCCGCATGCGCCCAGCCGAGCGCGCGGTCGGCGGCGGTCAGCCCGAGGAAGGCCCCTTTCAGCAGGGCCCGGCGCACGAGCCACTTCGGCGTCCCCAGCATCGCCTGGAAGCGGGCGGCCTCAAGCTCGGCCCCCAGGGCGTCGCGCTGCCGGACCATCTCGACGGCCTGCCGCTCCAGGGCGCCGCCCAGTTCCGCGACCCGGCGCTCCCGGTCGTGAAGGGTCTCCCGCAGCTCCTCGCTCCGCGCCACCTCGGCGGCGAAGGAGGCGTTCAGCTCCTCCGTCCAGGCCTTCTGGGCGGCCAGCGATTCGGTCAGCGCCCCGATCCGCTCCTGCAGCTCTCCGGCCCACGCCTTCCCCTCGGCGACCGCCTGTTCGAGGGCGGCGGCGTGCACCTTCTCCCAATGCAGGGCGGCCAGTCCCTCGCCGCGCTCCCGCCGGGCGCGCAACCCGCGCCGCAGCACCGCGCCGGGGGAATCGCCCATGGCCGGGTCCGGAGGATTCCCATCGTCGAAACGCTCCCAGAAGGCCCGCTCGCCCCAGGGATCGTAGGGCACCAGCCGCTCCGTCCGGATGTCGGGGACCGCCACCCGCTGGCCGTCCGGCGCGAGAAGAGAGGCCATGCGCGAGAAGCTGCTGTTGGCGATGCCCAGATGCCCGGCGCGGCGCAGAACCTCGAAGTCGATCAGGTGGGCCGGCAGATCGGCATCGCCGGCGGAAACGTCGGCAGCGGAAACATTAGCCGCGGTCAGCGGCTCGAACTCGGCGAAGGCCGGCAGGACGCCCGCCGGATCGTCGGTGGCCACGAAGACGACCGGCTCGGGCGATCCGGCCCCGGCCAGGGCGGCCAGCCGTTCGCGAAGCCACGCCACGTACCAGCCCTCGGGGATCGGGCGGTACCAGCCCAGACCCTCGCGATGCAGCCGCACATAGTCGCCGCGGCGGACATGGACGGCCAGCAGCGGGCGCCGCCCGCCCTCCGTCACGCGGTCGGTCCAGCGGTCCAGCGGGGAGGACAGATCCGCCCGCAGCCGGAACAGGCGGCGCAGGAAGGCGCGGTGCTGCCGCCAGCTTTCCGGCAGCTCCTGGAAATAGCCCCAGAAATCGACGCCGGCGGGCGGCGCGTCGAGCGCCCACAGAATGCGGTCGTCTCCGTCGAAGTCGTAGAAGCGGATTTCCGGAAGGGCGTCGGGGTCGGGCCGGTTGTCGGACAGCCCGAACAGCGCCTCCCCGTCCCAGGCGGGCACCTGGATGGGCGCCCCGGCGCGCAGGCCGTAGAGGCGCAGGAAGGCGTACTGGAACATCTGGTTGGCGAAGCGCCCGTTGCTGCCGAGCGAGGTCATCGCGACGGCGGCGCCCTCATCCGCCCCGGCGTCGGCGGGGTCGGGAAGGACGGCGGAGCGCACGAACAGGCGCCCGGGTCCGGCCCCGCGCAGCGGGACGAAGCCCCGGTCGAACAGGAACGGCGCCAGAGGCGTCCCCGTCTCCCCCTCCGCCGCCGGGGGCAGGGCGATCACATCGAGCGGCTCCAGGCCGCCCGCGGCGCCGAGCCCGAACAAGACCTCCGCGCCGCCGGCCATCAGGGCGTTGGCGTCCGCGGCGCGCAGCCGGTCCGCCCATTCCTCCGGAGCCCCGTCGAGCCGCAACGGGTCCTGTCCGCGGGGAACGACAGCCTCCGCGCCGTCGCGGAAACCGGCCTCGGGCGGATGGGCTTCGGGCAGATCGGCCAGGGCCAGGCCGCGAACGGGGATTCCGCTCCGGATTGCGCGGCCGACGATGTCAAACATGGAAGAAAACTCCGAAAACCGGGCGCACGGCGAGCGGCGGCGGATAGTAACGGCGGCCAGACACGGACGCAAGCCGCGCCCCGACCGCCCGGCGGGCCGGAACCGGGGGTCCGGCGCGGCGGGATTCGTCCGATGGGGCACCACGGTTTCCCCCGAATCCCGGCGCGGCGACCGCCGGAGACGCCTTTGAAGGCGTCTTTTTGGTCAGGTTGACAGGGCTTCGGGATTTCCTGTAGCCACGGCCCATGGCCCGGTGCGCGGCCGCCGTCCTTGCGGCGGACTGTGACATCCGGGAGCAGGGCGAAAGGAAGCGCGCAGCATGACGGATCAAACGGCGGTCTCTCCCCGTGTCCTGGTGACCGGCGGGGCGGGGTACATCGGCAGTCACGTCCTTCACGCCCTGACCGACGCCGGCATTCCCGCGGTGACGATCGACGATCTGTCGACGGGGCGGCGCGAAGCTATCCCCGCCGCCGTTCCTCTGGTCGAGGGTGACATCGGGTCGGCGGAGCTGCTGGACCGGGTGATGCGCGACCACCGGGTGGACGCGGTGATGCATTTCGCCGGCTCCATCGTCGTCCCGGAATCGGTCGTGAAGCCGCTCGACTACTACCGGAACAACACCGCCAACAGCCTGACGCTGCTCGGCGCCTGCCTGCGGGCGGGGATCGACAAGGTGGTCTTCTCCTCCACCGCCGCGGTCTACGGCGCGCCGGAAAGCGTGCCGATCCGCGAGGAGGCGCCGACCGTCCCGATCAACCCCTACGGCGCCTCCAAGCTGATGACGGAGCAGATGCTGCGCGACGCCGGGGCGGCCCATGGGCTGCGCAGCGTCATCCTACGCTACTTCAACGTCGCCGGCGCCGACCCGGCGGGCCGCACCGGACAGGCGACGCCGGTCGCGACCCACCTCATCAAGGTGGCCTGCCAGGCGCTGCTCGGCCGCCGGCCGCCGCTGGCGATCTTCGGCACCGACTACGACACGCCGGACGGCACCTGCATCCGCGACTACATCCATGTCAGCGACCTCGCCGACGCGCATGTGCTGGCGCTGCTCCATCTGCGGCGCGGCGGCGGGAGCCTGCTGCTGAACTGCGGCTACGGGCGCGGCGCCTCCGTCCGCGAGGTGGTGCGCACGCTGGAGGAGGTCAGCGGCGAGCAGGTGCCCGCCACCTTCGCCGACCGCCGGCCCGGAGACCCGCCCCAGCTCGTCGCCGGGGCCGACCGCATCCGCGAGCAGCTTGGCTGGGTGCCGAAGCACGACCGGCTGGACGTCATCGTGCGCAGCGCGCTGTCCTGGGAGCGCTCGCTGGAGCAGTCCGTGGGGCAGGCCGGGGCACCGGGAGGGTCCGCCCCCCGCTCATGAAGGTCGCCGTTCTCAGCAAGGACCCCGCCCGCGGGGGGGCGCCGCGCGCCATGCGCCGCCTGATCCGCGGGCTGCGCGCGCGCGGGCACCGGGTCGATCTGTTCTGCCTGGACCACGACGCCGACCCGTCGGGCAGCGTCGGCATCCGCCCGCTGGCCGACCCGGACGGCGAGGCCGCGGCCTGGTTCTTCGGCGACCATTACATCGCTCCGCGCCGGACGGCCCTGTCCAACACCGTCTTCACGGCCCAGACGGTCGGCTACGCGCTTGCCGGTCTTCCGGTCCTGAGCCGCTATGACGTCCTGAACGTCCATTGGGTCGCCGAGTTCCTGTCGGCGGACGGGTTGGGGGCGTTGGCCCGTTTGGGACCGCCCGTCGTCCTCACCCTGCACGACATGGCCCATTTCACCGGGGGCTGCCATTACGCCGCCGGCTGCACGGGCTACACGGACGGCTGCACGCCCTGCGCCCAGCTTTCGGACGATCCGCTGGGGGTCACCGGTCGGGTGCTCGCGGCCAAGCGCGCCGCCCTGGCGCGGCCGAACGTCGCCGCCGTGTCGCCGTCGCTCTGGCTGGCCGGGGAGGCGCGGCGCAGCCGCGTCTTCGCCGAAGGCCGGGTGCACGCCATCGCCAACGCTCTGGAAACCGATCTCTTCGTCCCCGCCGACAAGGCCACGGCCAAGCAATCGTTCGGGATCGATCCGGACGACCGGGCGCTGCTGTTCGGCGCCTACCACGCGGGCGAGCGGCGCAAGGGGTTCGAGCATCTGACCGCGATGCTGGACCATCTGCGCGGCGACCCGCGGGGCCGGGCGTTGCTGGAGGCCGGGCGGCTGTGCGTGATGACCTTCGGCCACGCGGCGACGGAACTGGCGGAGCAGGGGGTACGGCTGCACGACCTCGGCTACATCGGCGACGACCGGCGGCTGGCGGCGGCCTACGCCGCGGCGGATGCCGTCGTCCTGCCGTCGCTGGAGGATAACCAGCCGAACGTCATGCTGGAGGCGATGGCCTGCGGCACGCCGGTGGTCGCCTTTGCCGTCGGCGGCATGCCCGATCTGGTGGAGGACGGGGTGAACGGCCGGCTCGCCGCCCCCTTCGACGCCGCCGCCCTGGCGCGGGGCGTCCTGGACACGATGGCGGACCCGGCGACCGCCGCCGCCTGGGGGCGGGAGGCGCGCCGCCGGATCGAGGAGGGCTTCACGCTCGACCATCAGGCCGGACGCTACGAGGCCCTGTTCCGCGCCATGCTGGAGGAGAGCGGCTGGGGCCCCGCCGACGGGCCGCTTCCCTCGGCGGGCGACCGGATTCCCGCGCCGCTGCGGGTCGATGACGCTTTCGCCGGCGGACTCTACCGGCTCCACCGCGACCTGCACGACGAGACGGAGGCATTGCGGAGCGAGCTGGAGCGGTCCCGCGCGGAGCTGGCCGACGCCGGCCGGCGGGTCGACGCGGCGCTCGGCGCCCTGCGCGGCTCGACGGCGCGGCGGCTGCTGGGCCGCCCGCGGGCCGCGGCGCTGCCGCCGGACGGCGCGCCTCTGCCGGAGAGGCTGCATGGGGCGCTCTCCGCCCTGACCTCCGGTTGGTGGGACCTCGGCGCCCCGCTGCGCCTGCTGGTCCGGGCGGCCGGGCGGCTGGGGGTCCGGAAGGGACGCGCGCCGCATCCCTGAGGCCGCCGCTTGAGCCCGCCCGCCCGATGGGCTAAACGGCGGGGGCCAGATGGCGGAACGGGCAAGAGGGCGAGGCTTCTTCGACGGATGGAACTGGACGCTGCGCGGGTCTCCGTGGTCATCCCGCTCTACAACCACGAGCGCTTCATCGCGCGGACGCTGGACAGCGTGTTCCGGCAAACCCTGCCCGCGCACGAGATCATCGTCGTCGACGACGGGTCGCGCGACGGGTCGGCGCGCGTGGTGGAGGCCCTGTTCCAAGCCTCCGGCGGCCAGACAGCGCTCCAGGCCTCCGGCCAGGCAGCGTTCCGGGCCTCCGGCCAGGCGGGGCCGCGGCTGGTCTTCTGGTCGCAGCCCAACCGCGGCGCGCACGCCACGATCAACGCCGGCATCCATCGGGCGACCGGCGACCTCGTCGCCATCCTGAACTCCGACGACCTCTACCACCCCGACCGCCTCGCCGCGATGGCCGCGGCCTTCCGGGAGCGGCCGGAAACGGACGCCCTGGCGACCGGCCTGGACTTCATCGACGGGGACGGGCGCCCCATGGCCAACCCGTGGCACAACGAGGCCATGGCCTTCCACCGCCGCAGCGGCGACCTCGCCCTGTCGCTGATCAACGCCAACCTCGTCATGACGACGTCGAACCTGATGGTCCGCCGCCGCCTGTTCGACCGGGTGGGCCATTTCAGCCCGCTGCGCTACGCCCACGATCTGGACTTCTTCCTGCGCCTGCTGGCCGAGGGGGCGGATTTCCAGATCCTGGACCGGCCGCTGCTGAGCTACCGGCTGCACACCACCAACACGATCAGCGAGGGGCCGCAGAGGGTCAAGCCGGAGCATGCGGCGGCCGCCGCCTTCTTCCTGCACCGGCTGTGGGACCGGCCCGGTCGGGGTGGGCCGGCGGAGCGCGGGCCGGTGGATTGGCAGCGGGCGGCCCGGCTGCTCGACGTGCTGGACCGGCACGTCCTGACCGTCCCGGTCCAGCTCTGCCTGACCTATTTCCGCAACCACCCGACCGACACGCTGGAGCGGAGCCCGTTCCACGGCGACGCCGCCTTCCGGAGCGTCCTGGCCGACGCGGTGGCGCGGGCCGAGACGCAGGCCCGGAGTCACGAACGGGATCGCGCGGAGGCCGCGGAGCTGCGGTCCGAGGCGGCGGACCTCGCCGCGCGGCTCGACGGCGTGCTCGCCTCCACCTCCTGGCGGGTCACGGCCCCGCTGCGCCGCGTCCGTGGGGCCGCCCATGGCGCCGCCCGGCGGGCCGCCGCCCATCCGGCGCTGCGCCGGGCCGCCAAGCTGGCCTTCTGGACCCTGACGCTCCAGCTTCCGGCCCGGCTGCGGGAGCATCGGCAGGTCCGCGCCCTCTACGCCAGCGGGCTGTTCGACGCGGCCTTCTACCGGCGGCACAACCCGGAGGCCGCGGCGGACGGGATCGACCCCGCCCTGCACTATCTCCGGCACGGCGCCGCCGCGGGCCGAGATCCCGGTCCGGATTTCAGCGCCGCCGCCTATCTGGCCCGGCATCCCGAGGCCGCGGCCCGCGGCGTCAATCCGCTGCTGCACGCGATCGCCGCGGGATGGCGGGGCGACGGGAAGGCTGAAGAGCGGGCAGGAAAAGGATGAAGAACGGAAGGCGTGGTAATCTTCCTGGTAGAACGTTACAGTGCGCCCGCCTGCCGCAATTCGTATGAAACGTCGCGATCCGATTGTTCCGCCGATGAGATCTGAAGCCATACTGCCCGCGCCGGCCCGTTCCGGGCACAAGATCCTGCCGCTTCTCGGGAAGGTCGGGCTCACGGTGGCGCTCGTCGGCTGGCTGATGTCCCAGGCGGATTGGGCGGGCATGGCGCACCGGCTGGCGAACGCGCCCCTGCCGCCGCTTCTGCTGGGGCTGGGGCTGAGCGCCCTCGCGGTCCTGTTCGCCGGCGAACGCTGGCGCGCCGCCTGCCGGGCCACCGGTCTGGTGATCGGGCCGGTGAAGGCGCTGCTGCTGATGACCGCCAGCCTGTTCTTCGGGCAGGTTCTGCCGGGCGCCATCGGCGGCGACGCGGTGCGCGGCTGGCTGACCTGGAAGGAAGGGCAGTCGCCCGGCGCGGTGATCCTGGCGCTGGTGCTCGACCGCCTGCTCGCCCTGCTCGGCGTGTGCCTGCTGCTGTTCGCCGGGCTGCCGCGGCTGGCCGCCGTGGTGCCGCCGGACATGGCCTGGATGCTGCCGGCGCTGGTCCTTCTGGGGGTGGCGGGTTTCGCCGCCGGCCTGTCCATCGACCGCCTGCCGCTGCCGGGCACCCTGCGCGCCCACCGCCTGATCGCCGCGGGCATGACGCTGGTGGCGCGGCTGCGCGCCGCCTTCCTGGCCCCGGCCACGCTGAAGGCGCTCGGCCACAGCGTGATGGTCCACATCTGCACGCTGGCCGCCACCCTGCTCTACGCGCGGGCCATCGGCCTGACCCTCGGCCCGTTCGACATCCTGGCGGTGATGCCGACCGCGATCATCGCGACGGCTCTCCCGATCTCGCTGAACGGCTGGGGTGTGCGCGAAGGCACCATGGTGGCCGGCTTCGCCCTGTTCGGCGTTCCGTTCGAGGACGCCCTCCTGCTTTCCCTGATGATCGGGCTGTCGGTGACGCTGACGGCCCTTCCCGGCGGCCTTGCCTGGCTTGCCCTGTCCCGCGGAAGCCGAAACGCTTCCGGAAACGCTGTTGCGGACCGTACCCATGACCGTTGAAGCCCTTGAGGAAACCGTGGCCGGCGCACCCGCCGGTGCCGGCGCACCCGCCGGTGCCGGCGAGACGCGCACCCTGTCGCCCCGTCAGCAGGGGGTGAAGGACCTGTTCGACCGGCTGGCCGCGGAGCGCGACCGCTGGGTCGAGCGCAACAGCGCCTTCCACGAGGCCGACCGCGCCTATCTGCGCTTCCTCGTGCCGGAGAACGCCTCGGTGCTGGAGGTCGGCTGCGGCACGGGCGACACCCTGGCTTTCCTGCAACCGTCCCGCGGCGTGGGCATCGATCTCAGCCCGGCGATGGTCGAGCGGGCACGGCAGCGCCATCCGGGGCTGGAGTTCCACGCCGGCAACGCGGAGGACCCGGCGGTCCTGGCGGGGGTCACCGGCACCTTCGACGTGATCCTGCTGTCGGACACCATCGGCTTCCTTGACGACATCGAGGAGACGCTGCGCCACCTGCACCGCTTCGCCACGCCGCGCACCCGCATCATCGTCAGCTACCATTCCCGCCTGTGGGAGCCGGTGCTGGGTCTTGCCGAAAAGCTCGGGCTGAAGATGCCGCAGGGCCAGCTCAACTGGCTGTCCAGCGCCGACATCGCCGGGCTTCTGACGCTGGCCGGCTGGCAGCCGGTGAAGCGGGAGTGGCGCCAGCTCGTGCCGCGCCGCCTGCTCGGCCTCGGCACGCTGATCAACCGCAGCATCGCCCCGCTGCCCGGCGTCCGGAAGCTGTGCCTGCGCAACTACGTGGTGGCCCGCCCCGCCGCGCAGGCGCCGGAGAAGCAGCCGTCCTGCACGGTGCTGGTCCCCTGCCGGAACGAGCGCGGCAACATCGAGAACGCCATCCGCCGCCTGCCGCGCTTCTGCCCGGACCTGGAGGTCATCTACGTCGAGGGCAACAGCAAGGACAACACCTACGAGGAATGCCTGCGCGTCCAGGCCGCCTATCCGGACTGGGACATCAAGGTCATGAAGCAGCCCGGCAAGGGCAAGGGCGACGCGGTGCGCGCCGGCTTCAACGCGGCGCGGGGCGACATCCTCATCATCCTCGACGCCGACCTGACCGTCCCGCCGGAGAGCCTGCCGAAATTCTACCGCGCCATCGCGTCCGGCCAGGGCGAGTTCATCAACGGCACGCGTCTGGTCTACCCGATGGACGACGAGGCCATGCGCTTCCTGAACTGGATCGCCAACCGCGCCTTCGCCCGCATCTTCTCCTTCCTGCTGAACACGCGCTTCACCGATACGCTGTGCGGCACGAAGGTTCTGTGGAAGAGCGACTACGACCAGATCGTGGCGAACCGCCATTACTTCGGCGACTTCGACCCGTTCGGCGACTTCGACCTGATCTTCGGCGCGTCCAAGCTGAACCTGGAGATCGTCGAGGTGCCGATCCGCTACGCCGACCGCAGCTATGGCGAGACGCAGATCAGCCGCTTCAGCCATGGCTGGCTGCTGCTGCGCATGGTGCTGTTCGCCTGGAAGAAGCTGAAGGCGTTCTGACCGCCGCCATCGGCTGGAATCGGAAAGCCCCGGACCGCGCGAACGGTCCGGGGCTTTTTTCTTTCGGCCCGAAGCAGTGTAAAGGCCGGATGAAAATTGGCCCATCCGCATTCCCGGTGCATGCCTGATGCAGATCGGAGCGAGGATGAGCACATAGAGGGAACAACTTTCCCTCCAGAGCGCCAGTTTCCTTGTCCAAATCACTGCTTTCGCTGCTCCCGGCCGGCCTTGTCGTCGATCACGTTTTCATTGATGCTGATCGGGTCGCTGTCACGGCCCATGTGCGTGCCGCAAAGGCGGCCTGTCCGCTGTGCCGGCGCCCCTCCTTCCGCGTCCACAGCCGATACACCCGGCACCTGGGCGACCTGCCTTGGCAGGGCCGGGTGGGAGAACTCCATCTCCAGGTGCGCCGCTTCCGGTGTGCGACGGCAGACTGTCCCCGCCGGGTTTTCGCCGAACGCCTGCCCACCGTGGCGGCGCCTCGGGTTCGGCGCACCCGGCGACTTACCGAGGCGCAGCGTGCCGTTGCGTTGAGCGCCGGTGGAGAACCCGGCGCCCGCCTGTCCACCCGGCTCGCTATGCCGGTCAGCGGCGACACGCTGCTGCGCTTGATCCGCGCGGTGCCCGTGGAGCCGGCCCCAACGCCGCGGGTCATCGGAATCGACGACTGGGCTTGGCGCCGGGGCAAGCGCTACGGCACCATCGTCGTCGATCTTGAGCGCAACCGTCCCATCGATCTGCTGCCCGACCGGCAAGCCGGCACGGTGGCGACATGGCTCAAAGCGCACCCCGGCGTGGAGATCGTCGCCCGTGACCGGGCTGGTGCCTACGCGGACGGGATTCGCCAGGGCGTGCCAGATGCGATCCAGGTAGCCGACTGCTGGCATCTTCTGCGCAATCTTGGCGATGCGCTGGGCCAAGTCCTCACCGGCCACCAGCGAGATCTTCGGACCGCCGCCAAACAGGCCACTGCGCCAGCCGCGACCAGCGACAAGCCGACGGTGTTGCCGGTTCCCGAACCCCGACCGGCAACCCGCAGGGAACAACGCCGGACGGCGACCCAGACTGCGCGGTTCGCCCGATACGAAGAGGCAGCAGCGCTGAACGCCCGCGGCTGGTCGCAGACGCGCATTGCCCAAACGCTCGATCTCGATCGTAAGACGGTACGGGCTTGGCTGCGCGCCGGTCAGCCGCCATCGTGGGATCAGCCGACCAAAGGCAGCGTGCTGACCCCGTTCACCGACCATCTGTCGCGGCGCTGGGACGAGGGCTGCCACAACGCCGCCCGGCTGTGGCGGGAGATCCGGGCCCTTGGCTTCACCGGGCAGCGCAGCGTCGTCCGGGATTGGGCACAGCCGCGACGGCAGGCGATCTGCGTAGCGCCATCCGGAGCGGCGGCATCGTGGCGGACACCGTCACGCCGCCGGGCGGCGTGGTTGGTGGTAGCGGATGACGAGGAGGGGTCACGCCATAGATACCGTACCCTTTGTGAAGCGGAAAAGCGGGTTGAGGGCCAGACCGGCCGCCTCGGGTCAAGGCTGGCGCTGACGCGCCCCCGCCTGCGGCGGCTGCGGCCTTGACCCGCGCCGTCCGGCCCGGCGATGGTTCGGCATGGGTCGGTCGGGACGACCGACCGCTGGGGCTCAGGCGGTCGTCTCCTGAGGCGGTGAGGGCGACCAGGCGCGTCGCTGCTTGGCGACGGTCCAGATGGCGACCATCAGCTTGCGCATCGCGGCGATCAGCGCGACCTTGCCCGGCTTGCCGCGGGCGCGCAGGCCGTCGTAGAAGGCGCGCAACCAGGGACTGGCGTGCACCGCATGAACTGTCGGCATCCACAGCGCCCGCCGCAAGGCCGCCTTGCCGATCGGTGACAGACCCGCCCGCTTCGGCGTCTGCTTGCCAGAGTGTTTGAGGGCCGGCACCAGCCCGATGTAGGAGGCCAACGCTTCCGGCGAGCGGAACCGCGCGGGATCGTCGAGTTCGGCCACCAACCGGGCCGCCGTCGTCGTGCCGATCCCTTCGATGGAGGTCAGCAGACGGGCGACCTGATGGTCTTCGAGCAACGCCTCGACCATCGTGTCGATGGTGAGAAGCCGGGCGCGCCAGAGCGCCAAATCCTCGCAGGCATGCCGGATCCGTACCCGGTAGACATCGCCGCTCTGGGCGGCGACGGTCTGCTTGGCGGCGGCAATGTCCGCCGCGGTTGGGAACGCTTTCAGGATCGTCAGGGCGAGCGCCGTGTCCAGCAGGGCAACATGCTGCTTGAACTCCGGGAAGGTGAGGTCCAGCAGGCGATGGAGTTGCCGCACGCGGTCGCCGCAGTCCTGGACGAGCCGGTCGCGGTGACGGATCAGTTCGCGAAGCTGCTCGGTGGCGTGATCGGGCAAGGTCGCCGGCAGCGGCCGCTTCTGCTGGCCGAGGCGGGCGAGCCCCAGGGCGTCGAGCGCGTCGGTCTTGGTGCGCACCAGCGCTTCCTGCTGGAAGCGGGCGGACTGCAGCGGGTTGAGGACGGCCACCGGAAGGCCGCGGGCGACCAAGGCGGCGGCGAGGTTCTTCCAATAGTGTCCGGTGGCTTCCAGTACGACGAGCTGGACCGGCGCCAGCCGCTCAAGCTCGGTGAACAGGGCGGCGTGTCCCGCTTGGTCCGCGGTAAAGCGGAACGGCTTGCACACCGTTGAGCCTTGATCGTTCACCGCGGCGGCGGCATGAGCTTCCGCGCCGATGTCGATGCCCACGAAGGTCATGGCGTCCCTCCTGTCGTTGTGGGCCGCGAAGAGCCTCGGAGCCGCTGCCGGGCACCTGTCCTTGTGAATGCGGCGCCACCGGCCAAGGTCGGTGCCGATGCGTCGTGATACCGTGCAGGCCCGGGGCAACGGACGAGGGTGCCAATCTATGGCGCGGGGCCGAACCCCGGAACGGGCGACGACACCCCTCTTCCGAACCCACCCCCTCAACCGCGGATGACCGGCACCGGCGGCCGGAAGGGCGGACACAGAACATACAAGAACGGACGCGAATATACGCTAAGCGGACAAAGCGAGAACATGGCCGTATCAAGGGGCGTTGCGGACTCCTTCCAGCCCGGCCGCAGCTCCGTCGCGTGCGCGTTTCACGATGCCGGCTACGGTGTTCTTGCTGAGGCCCAGTTCCCGGCCGATCAGGCGATAACTGCGCCCCTGGGCAACCAGCGCCAGCACCTTGGCCGCGAGCCGGTCCGACTTCGGCCGTTGCCCGGGCTGCCGGCCGAGCGTCTTGCCGCGGGCCTTGGCCGCAGCGAGGCCGGATCGGACCCGTTCGCGCAGCAGGTCGCGTTCGAAATCGGCGATGCCGGCCAGCACGGTGGCCATCATGCGGCCGGCGGCGCTCGCCAAGTCGAAGGTCATACCGCTCAGCGCGATCACCGAAACCCGCCGCGCTTCCAGCTCACGCAAGGTCTCCAGCAGGTCGAGAGTGCTGCGCCCCCACCGTGATAGCTCCGTCACCAGCACGGCATCGATGTGCCGGGCCTGGGCGAGCGCCATCACCTTCCGGCGTTCGACGCGGTCGAGCTTCGCTCCTGACCCCGTCTCCTTGAAGACGCCCGCCACCTCGTAGCCGGCGCGGGCGGCGAAGGCGAGGAGGTCGCGTTCCTGCCGCGCGCAGGACTGGTCGGCGGTGGACACCCGGCAATAGAGCGCGGCGCGCTGTCCCATTTGAACCTTCCCGGATCGATGGCCGGCAAACCCGCGTCCCGGCTAGGGTCGCCACCAGCCAAAACAGACTATACTCCAACTGGGACAGCCCCTCCATGCCGCGCCGTCGCGTCTTCACCGACGCCCAGATCACCGCCCTGTTCGCCCTGCCCACCACCGAGGCCGACCTCATCCGCCATTACACCCTCGGCCCCGACGACCTGGCGGTCATCGCCCGGCGCCGCCGGCCGCACAACCGTCTCGGTTTCGCCCTGCAGCTCTGCGCCCTGCGCTTTCCCGGCCGGCTGATCCGGCCCGGCGAACTGATCCCGCTGGTGATCGTCACATTCGTGGCGGAGCAGTTGGACATCGACCCGGGTGCTCTCGCCGACTATGCGACCCGCGCACCGACCCGTTACGATCAACTGGACGCGCTGCGCGACGCCTTCGGATTCCGCACCTTCACCCAACCCGATCACCGGGAACTCTCAACGTGGCTGGTGCCGATCGCCCTGGCGACGGTCAGCGCGATCCATGTCGCCGAAGCGCTGATGGCGGAGTTGCGGCGCCGCCGCATCGCCGCGCCGGGACCCACCACCGTCGAACGCATGGTGGCCGCCGCTCTCCTGCAGGCGGAACGCCATGCCGCCGCCAAGCTGAGCGGCACCTTGTCTCCTGAAAAGCGCACCGTGTTGGACGCGCTACTCGACAACCATCCCGGAACCGCGGTCAGCTCGCTGGCCTGGGCCCGCCACTCGCCCGGCGCGCCCGGTCATCGGTCCATGGCGCGCCTGATCGATCAGCTCCGGCATCTCCGGCAGGTGGGGATCGCCCCCACGGCGACCGACGGCATCCACACCGACCGGGTCCGGCAACTCGCCCGCGAGGGAAGCCGCTTGACCGCCCAGCACCTCCGGGCGCTCGGCCCGCTCCGCCGGCACGCTGTCCTGATCGTGACGGTGCTCGACACGCTCACCCGCCTCACCGACGAGGCCATCGGTCTCTTCGACCGGCTGATCGGGCGGATGTTCCGGCGGGCCGAGCGGCGCGCCTCGGCCGATCTGCACACCAACGCCCGGTCCCTGAATGACAAGGTGCGCCTGCTGACCAAACTCGGTGACGCGCTGTTCGAAGCCAGGGAAACCGGGACTGACGCCTTCGCCGCGGTGGATAAGGTGATCCCCTGGGACCGGTTCGCCGAGGTCGTCGCGGAGGCCAAGGGGATGATCAAGGACGACGGTCCGGACTACCTCGCGCTCGCCGAAGCGAACCATGCCCTGCTGCGGCGGGTCGGCCCGCTGTTCCTGGACGCCTTCGAGTTCCAGGGCATCGCCGCCGTGACCGGGCTGCTCCGCGCGGTTGCGACGCTGCGCACCTTCTATGCCGGCACCCGGCGAACCCTGCCCAAGGACCTCCCGACCGGCTTCATCCGACGGAGCTGGCGGCCCGCCGTCTTCCGCGACGGCGCCATAGACGGCCAAGCCTACGAGCTGTGTCTCTTCGCGGAGTTGCGGGACCGGCTGCGCGCCGGCGACGTCTGGGTGGTCGGCAGCCGGCAGTACCGGGCCGTGGAGGACCAGCTCATTTCGAAACCGCTGTTCGCCGAAATGCGGGCGGCTGGCCCGCTGCCGGTGGCCGTGCCGAGCGACGCCGCACTCTACCTCCAGGACCACAAGGACCTGCTGGAAGCGCGGCTGCGGGAGGTCTGTGAGAAGGCCGCTCAAGACCAGCTTGTGGATGTCCGCCTCAGTGGCGACACCCTCAAGATTTCCCCGCTGCAAGCGGCGACACCGGAGGAGGCGGAAAGGCTGGCCGACCGAGTCTACGCACGAATGCCCCGGGTGCGGATCACCGATCTCCTCGATGAGGTCGCCGAGTGGACCGGCATCGCCGACTGTTTCACGCATCTGCGCACCGGCCTCCCGGCTGAGGACCGCCGCGTGGTCCTGACCGCCGTGCTGGCCGACGCCACCAACCTTGGCCTGACGCGCATGGCCGAGGCGTGCAGCGTCGCCAGCTACAAGCAGCTGGCCTGGACGGCGGGGTGGCACGTCAGCGAGGATGCCTATGGCCGGGCTCTGGCCCGGATCGTGGCGGCTCAGCAGGCGCAGCCCCTGGCCGCCCGCTTCGGCAGCGGAACGGCGTCCAGTTCCGATGGTCAGCACTTCCCACTCGGCGGGCGGGGCGAGGTGACCGGGGCCGTCAACCCGCACAAGGGGACCGGCCCGGCGATCTCCTTCTACACCCACATCTCCGACCGCTACGCGCCCTACCACACCAAGGCCATCTCGGTGGCGGAGAGCGAGGCGGCCCACGTCATCGACGGCCTTCTCTACCATGGCACGGATGCCAGGATCGCCGTCCATCATGTCGATGGCGGCGGAGTCTCTGACCATGTCTTCGCCCTATGCAGTCTCTTGGGATTCCGTTTCGCGCCGCGCATTCCGAACCTGCACGACCGGCGCCTTTACACCTTCGGGCCGGCGGCGGCCTGGCCGGCCCTTGAGCCGTTCATCGTCGGACGGATCGGCGAGGCGCTGATCCAGGCGCACTGGGACGACGTGCTGCGGTTGGCTGCTTCGATCCGAACCGGCGCCGTGCCGGCCTCGCTGATGCTGAAGCGCCTGGGCTCCTACCCACGGCAGAACGGACTGGCCTTGGCGCTCCGGGAGGTTGGGCGCATCGAACGGACAGCTTTCGTCTTGGAATGGCTGCAAAATCCGGCACTTCGCCGCCAAGCCACGACGGAATTGAACAAGGGGGAGTCCCGCAACGGGCTCGCCCGCGCCGTGTGCTTTCACCGCCTTGGGCGCATCCCCGACCGCACGCCGGAGAACCAACAGCACCGCGCCGGCGGCCTGAACCTGGTCGTGGCCGCGATCATCCTCTGGAACACCGTCTACATGGAGCGGGCCATCGATTCCCTGCGCGCCGGGGGTGAGCGCATTCCCGACGAGTTGTTGAGCCATCTCGCGCCCCTCGGATGGCAACACATCAACCGTAAGCGTTACGAGCGCCCCCTTCTTCCCGAACCGGGTTCCATGATCGAGATTACGCGCGGACTCACGGGACGCGGAGGGTGCGATGGAGGATGGCGTCAGGCTTCATCCCAGACTTGAAGGCATGG
>NZ_QOKW01000019.1 GCF_008365375.1 Roseomonas genomospecies 6
TCAAGCTGGGCCCCCGATCCGAAGACCGAGCCCACTTGACAGGGCCGCTCAAAGCGACCTCACCCAAGCCTTCGAAACTGTTCGTCTCTTACTGCTTGACCGAGATGCTCAAGCGACCCGCGATGCCGGCTCCATCCGGAACCAACCCGCGGCCAACGGTCCATACCGCCGCCTGCGCATCCCTTCTCACAACACGGTATCAACGATTTCCAAGATCCCGCGGCCCCGGAGAACCGCAACACCCCGCGCCCATCCCCTTCGAGGAGTGGGCCGCCAGGGCCAGAATGTCTCTGTTTTCCCGACCCGTCGGCGCCTCGTTGGCGGCCACCGCGTCGGGAGGCGCTTTATATGCGTGCTCCCACGGGGGTGGCAAGCACTTTTTTCGACCCCGGCGATTTTTCCGCTCGGCACCTCCAACGCACATGACACCCAATTCATTGGATCTCGGCCGTCCACCGCCGCATGGTCGGACCGGCCGCCGACACGAGTTCAAACTTGGACGCGGCAGCGATCAATGGTTCGTTAACCAAGAACAGGTAAAGTTGCAGAACGGCAGAGAGTAGCCGCCAGCCGACCGCCGGGACCAGCACAGCAGGGGTCCGACTGCCGCGACTGCGCTGAACCATTTTGTAAAGGCTGACAAGCGTGACACTGCTTCGCACGCCGACCTTGGTCGAAGCCCCGGGCGTCGGCCACCGTTCATCCGAATCCTCGAACGGCGCCCTCTCCTTTCCAACGTCGCCCCCTTCCGTTTCCGGCATGCTGCGAGGCAGCACCGTGCCGGACCTGCTCCGGGACGAACTGCTGTCGGATATTTTTGCGGAGACGGCACGGAGGGTGCCGGAACGGACAGCCATTCTGTTCGACGGGCGCCGGGTGAGCTATGCGGAACTGGAGGTACGGGCGAACCGTGTCGCCAACGCGTTGCGCGCGCGGGGCTATGGGCCGGGATGCTTCGTCGGGCTGTGGATGACGCGGTCGCTCGATCTGCATGTGGCGCTGCTCGGCATTCTGAAAGCAGGCGCCGCCTATCTGCCGTTCGATGCCGACACGCCGGTCGATCGCGTGTCCCTCAGCCTCGCCGACTGTTCGGCTCCCGCCATCCTTGTGGACGCCGTCACCGGTTCCAAAGCGGCGGGGCTGGATGTTCCCGCGCTGCGGTTGGAGGACTTGGCGTCCAATGACGAGCGCGTGCCAGACCTGCGGGCGGGCGGAGTCACCCGGGACCACCCGGCTTATGCGATCTACACGTCGGGCTCCACGGGCAAACCCAAGGGCATCGTCATCAGCCACGCCAACATCTGCCATTACCTGCGCGCGGCCAACAGCGTGTACGGGATCACGGGCGAGGATGTGGCGTTCCAGGGCGCCTCGGTGGCCTTCGACCTGTCGCTGGAAGAGATCTTCGTCCCCTATCTGGTCGGCGCCACGCTCTGGGTGGCGAGCCGGCAAGTGTTGGACGAGGCGGATCGGCTGGCCGACGTGCTGAACGAAGCCGGGATCACGGTGCTGGACACCGTCCCAACCCTGCTCGCCATGCTGCCCAAGGATGTGCCGAGCCTGCGCGTCGTCATCCTGGGCGGCGAGGCCTGTCCTCCCGCCGTTGCAGCGCGCTGGTGCCGTCCGGGTCGGACGATCTTCAACAGCTACGGCCCGACCGAGGCGACGGTCGTGGCGACGGTGGCCGAGGTGCGTCCGGACGAGCCGGTCACCATCGGTCGCCCGATCCCGAATTACAGTTGCTACGTGGTCGACGAGTCGATGGCGCTCGTTCCCCCCGGCGTTCAGGGGGAATTGCTGATCGGCGGGCCGGGCGTGGCCCAGGGCTATCTGGGGCGTCCCGAACTGACCGCCGAGAAGTTCATCCGGAACGCCTTCGCCATCCACGGCAACGATCCGGTGCTCTACCGCTCCGGCGACGCGGTGAGCGTCGATACGAACGGCAATCTGCTCTTCCATGGCCGCATCGACGACCAAGTGAAGATCCGCGGCTTCCGGCTGGAGCTGGGCGAGATCGAGGCGAAGCTGACCGACATGGCCGGGGTGAGCCAAGCCACGGTCGTTCTGCGCAACGACAACGGGCTGGACCGGCTGGTCGCCTTCCTGGTGCCGCAACCCGGTGCCACGCTGGACAAGACCGCGCTGCGCGACTCTCTGCGCGCCCAATTGCCGAGCTACATGGTGCCGTCGCATTTCGAGGTGATGGACCGCCTGCCCCGCCTGACCTCCGGAAAGGCCGACCGCAAGGCGCTTCAGGCCGCCCCGCTGACCGGCGACGCCGGCCCCGGCGAGCAGGACGAGCCGCGGACCCCCACGGAGGCCGCTCTGCTGGAGGCCGCCCGGCGCGTCTTCCCCGGTCAGGCGGTGCCGCTGGAAGCCGACTTCTTCATGGATCTGGGCGGGCACTCGCTGCTGGCCGCGCGGTTCGTGTCGGCGGTGCGGGAGACCATGCATCTCGACGGGCTGACGTTGCAGGATGTCTACGGCGCCCGCAGCCTGCGCGCCATGGCCGAGCGTCTGGACGCCCGCGCCCCCCAAGGCGGCGGCAGCGGAGGGGCGGAGCGCAAGGATCGGTCCTTCACCCCGCCTCCCCTGCTCCGCCGCTTCCTGTGCGGGGCGGCCCAGGCGGTGGCCCTGCCTTTCATCCTGGCGCTGATGACGGCGCAGTGGCTGGGCGTGTTCGTCAGCTACATGCTGCTGTCGGGCGAGGACGCCGGCATCCTGCAGGAAATCGCCACTCTGCTGGGCGTCTATATGGTCATCAACGCCGCCACCGTGCTGATCGCCGTCGCGGCCAAATGGCTGGTCATCGGGCGGACGAAGCCCGGGCGTTACCCGCTGTGGGGTGTCTATTATTACCGTTGGTGGCTGGCGCAGCGCTTCATCAGCCTTGTCCATCTGAAGTGGTTCCAGGGTTCCCCGGTCATGCGGGTGCTGCTGCGCGCCTTGGGCGCCAAGGTGGGCGACGACGCGCTGATCGGCGAGTTCGAGTCCGGCGCCATCGACCTCGTCACCATCGGCGCGGGCGCCGCCATCGGCGGCAAGGTGAAGCTTGCCAACGCCGAGGTGATCGGAAACGAGCTGGTCATCGGAGCGGTGGAGATCGGCGCCGACGCCTATGTCGGCACCTCTTGCGTCATCGGCATGGACGCGGTGGTGGGCCACGGCACGGAACTGGCCGATCTGACCGCCCTGCCCGCCGGCGCCCGCACCGGTTCCTACGAGCGTTGGGACGGATCACCCGCCCGCCGCTCCGGCAGCGTTGACCCTGCGGAGTTGTCCGTTCCCGCGACGGCCGGGCGCCTGCGCCGGGGGGTGCACGCCGCCTTCTACGCGGCGATGCTGCTGGCCCTGCCGCCGATCTCGCTGATGCCGATCTTCCCGGCCTTCTACCTGTTCGACAATCTGGACGGGGTGCTGGGGGCGGTCTTCGGCGTCAATTACCTCTATTATCTTCCGCTGATCGCCTGGCCGACCGCCATGGCTCTGGTCGCGGTGACGGTCTGCATGATCGCCGCCGTGCGCTGGATCGTGCTGCCGCGCGTCGAGGCCGGCACCTACTCGGTTCACAGCGGCTTCTATCTGCGGAAGTGGATGGTGGCCCTGTCCACCGAGGTGATGCTGGACACGCTCAGCTCGCTCTACGCCACGGTCTACATGCGGGCGTGGTACCGGCTGATGGGAGCGAAGATCGGCAAGGACGCGGAGATCTCCACCAACCTCGCCGGGCGCTACGACCTCGTCGAGATCGGCGAGAAGTGCTTCATCGCCGACGAGGTGGTGCTGGGCGACGAGGACATCCGCCGCGGCTGGATGATTCTGAAGCCTGTGAAGACCGAAGCGCGCGTGTTCGTCGGCAACGATGCGGTGGTGCCGGCGGGGGCCAGCATCCCCACGGGCTCGCTGATCGGCATCAAGTCGAAGCCGCCCGAGAATGGAGCGATGTCCGCCGGGGAGACGTGGTTCGGCAGCCCGCCCATCAAGCTGCCGGTGCGCCAGCGCTTCGACGGGGTGGGCGCCAACTGGACCTATGAGCCGTCCAAGGCCCGCCGCCTGGGCCGCGCCGTGTTCGAGGCCTTCAGCCTCTCCATGCCGACGATGCTGTTCATCACCTTCGGCACTCTGGCGGTGGAGTGGTTCGCACCGGCCATCCTGGAGCAACGCTACGGCACCTTCCTGGCGCAGTTCCTGGCCGTCAGCGTCGCCATTCCGGTGGCGATGGTGGCGGTGGTCATCCTGGTGAAGTGGCTGCTGATGGGCCGCTACGAGCCGACCGTGAAGCCGATGTGGTCCTGGTGGGCCATGAAGACCGAGGCGGTGGCGGTGCTCTACTGGGGTCTGGCCGGCAAGGTGCTGCTGGATCATCTGCGCGGCACGCCGTTGCTGCCCTGGGTGCTGCGCCTGTTCGGGACGAGGTTCGGCAAGGGCGTGTTCATGGACACCACCGACATCACCGAGTTCGACTGCGTGTCGGTCGGCGACCACAGCGCGGTGAACGCCCTGTCGGCCCTGCAGACGCACCTGTACGAGGACCGCGTGATGAAGGTGGGGCGCGTGAAGGTGGGCCGCGGCGTCACCATCGGCGCCGGGTCGACGGTGCTGTACGACACCGGCGTCGGCGATTACGCCCAACTCGGCCCGCTGACCCTGGTCATGAAGGGCGAGGAGATTCCCGCCCACACCGAATGGGCCGGCGCCCCGGCGGAGCGGGTGGCGGAACCCCGGACCGAGTTGAAAGAGCGGTTCAAGACCGCCGCGTAACCCGTTGCGATTGTTTGGATATTCTGGCCAGGCCTGCGGCGCTTCGGCGTCGGGGCCGGGCCGCGTCGTTTCATGGCGCGGCCGACGCCCCTTCCTTATCGCCGCAGGGCCTTCCGTTCCCGTTGTGCGCGGGGCCGAGGGGTGTATAACGGTGCGCGAGCGTGGCCCTGGCCCTTTTGCGCGCTCCCGCGCGCCGCATCGGGGCCTGTGACCCAAGAAACAGGAAGGAAGCCCCCCGAATGCCCGACGATATCAGCCCCGCCCGCGGTGCCTCGCTGTTTCCGCTGGCCAAGGATGACACGACCTACCGCAAGCTGACCTCGGATTACGTCTCGGTTGTCGAGTTCGACGGCGAGGAGGTCCTCAAGGTGGAACCGGAGGGTCTGCGCCTGCTGGCCGAGGAAGCGTTCAAGGACATCAACCACCTGCTGCGTCCGGGCCACCTGAGCCAGATCCGCGCGATCCTCGACGATCCGGAAGCCTCGCCGAACGACAAGTTCGTGGCGCTGGACCTTCTGAAGAACGCCAACATCGCCGCCGCCGGCACCCTGCCGATGTGCCAGGACACCGGCACCGCCATCATCATGGGCAAGAAGGGCCGCCGCGTCTTCACCAAGGGCGGCGACGAGGCCGCCCTGTCGGAAGGCGCCCGCGACGCCTACCTGAAGCGCAACCTGCGTTACAGCCAGCTCGCCCCGATCTCCATGTATGAGGAGAAGAACACCCGCAACAACCTGCCGGGTCAGGTCGAGATCTACGCGGAGGGCGAGGACGCCTACAAGTTCCTGTTCATGGCGAAGGGCGGCGGGTCGGCCAACAAGACCTTCCTGCATCAGGCCACCCCGTCGGTGCTGGCGCCCGATCGGCTGCTGAAGTTCCTCGAGGACAAGATCCGCTATCTCGGCACGTCGGCCTGCCCGCCCTACCACCTCGCCATCGTCATCGGCGGCCTGTCGGCGGAGCAGAACCTGAAGACGGTGAAGCTGGCGTCGGCCCGCTATCTCGACAACCTGCCGACCGAGGGCGGCGAGGACGCGCACGCCTTCCGCGATCTCGCCATGGAAGCGGAAGTGCACAAGCTGACCCAGACCATGGGCATCGGCGCCCAGTTCGGCGGCAAGTATTTCTGCCACGACGTCCGCGTCATCCGCCTGCCGCGCCACGGCGCCTCCATGCCGATCGGCGTCGGCGTGTCCTGCTCCGCCGACCGTCAGGCGGTGGGCAAGATCACCAGGGACGGCATCTTCCTGGAGCAGTTGGAGACCGATCCGGCCAAGTATCTGCCGGAGATCACCGACGGCGATCTGGCCGGCGAGGTGGTGAAGATCGACCTCAATCAGCCGATGAGCGAGATCCTCGCCACGCTGAAGCAGTATCCGATCCGCACCCGCCTGTCGCTGACCGGCCCGCTGATCGTCGCCCGCGATCTGGCCCACTCCAAACTGCGCGCCCGCCTGGACGCCGGCGAGGGGCTGCCGGACTATTTCAAGAACCACCCGATCTACTACGCCGGCCCGGCCAAGACCCCGGAGGGCTACGCCTCGGGTTCCTTCGGACCGACGACCGCCGGGCGTATGGACAGCTTCGTGGAGCAGTTCCAGGCGGCGGGCGGCTCCATGGTCATGCTGGCGAAGGGCAACCGCAGCCCGGAGGTGACCGCGGCCTGCCAGAAGCACGGCGGCTTCTATCTGGGTTCCATCGGCGGCGCCGCGGCCCGTCTGGCCCAGGACTGCATCAAGAAGGTGGAGTGCATCGAGTATCCGGAACTCGGCATGGAAGCCATCTGGCGCATCGAGGTCGAGGACTTCCCGGCCTTCATCATCGTCGATGACAAGGGGAACGACTTCTTCAAGGAACTGAAGCTGGCCTGATCTCGGCACCTCCTGTTTCCCTCCCCCGCGAGAGCGGAGGAGGGTCAGGGAGAGGGCAAGCGTCTGCAATTCGAGGACCCGCCATGCCCGATGACTTGACCGCAAAGATTGCCGATGCCCAGCGCCGCGCCCTGTTCGCCGCGGAGGTCATCGTGAACCGCCGCCTTCACGATTTTTCCATGCGCCATCAGACCCACTACGCCAACGACGTGGCGGAGGAGCGCAAGGCCATCGAGAAGGAAATCCGCGCCATCCGCCGCCGTGTGCCGGCGGCTCCCGTGGTGACGGATGAGCTGGTAACCCAGGTCGCGGGCGATGCCCTCGCTCCGGAAGCGGTTCGCGCGGTGCTGCTGTCGCTTGCCGTCCTTCGCCCCGATGTGCTGACAACGGTTGACGAAACGTCCTCGGACCTTGAAGACGATGACGAAGACTGACCGCATCGTCCGTTAAGGCATCATGACACCCGAACAAATCCAGGCCCGCGTGCTGTACCGCGACGGGCTGATGCTCATCATCGACAAGCCCGCCGGCCTGCCCGTCCATGCCGGGCCGGGCGGCGGGCCGAATCTGGAGCGGCATTTCGATGCCCTGCGCTTCGGCTTTCCGAAGCCGCCCGGCCTCGCCCACCGGCTGGACCGCGACACCTCCGGCTGCCTGATCCTGGGGCGTCACCCGAAGGCCCTGCGCAAGCTGGGCAAGCAGTTCCAGGAGGGCAAGGTCGACAAGACCTATTGGGCGGTCGTCGCCGGCAGCCCGCCGGAGGAGCAGGGACGCATCGAGCTGCCGTTGAAGAAGGTGACCAACCGGACCGGCGGCTGGCGGATCGTCGTGGCCGACGATGGGCAGAGCGCCGTGACCGAATACCGGGTGATGGGCCGCGGCGACGGCACGACGTGGCTGGAACTGAAACCCCACACCGGGCGCACGCACCAGATCCGGGTGCATTGCGCCACGGCGCTGGGCTGCCCTCTGCTGGGCGACCCGCAGTATGGCGGGCCGGAGGGGCATGCGCTGCACCTGCATTCGCGCGCCATTTCACTGCCCCTCTACCCCTCCCGCGAAGCGGTGGGCGCGGTGGCGCCAGTTCCGCCTCACATGCGGGCGGCGCTGGCTGCCTGCGGATTCAAAGGAGACGACCCGGCTTGAAGACTTAGGCCCGCCATTCGGCGCCCTTCTCCGTGCCGGCCTCGGTCTCGTGCACCATGAAGCCGACATAGCCCGCGACGATGGCGAGCACGGCGTGCAGCCAGATGTCGTTGCCGTGCAGAGGCATCAGCCCGAACAGCGTGTTCAGACCCGGGATGAAGCCCATGACGGTCAGCGCGGCGTAGGCCACGGCCACGCTGCGCAGATAGGTGCGCGAGGCCAGACGGCTGGAGAAATAGGCGAAGAAGCCCCACAGGCCGAACAGGAGGTGCGCGAGGTTGTGCAGCAGATTGACCGGGAAAAGGCCGAGCAGATACCCGTGGAAGGCCTCAACGGCAAGGATCATGCCGTCGGGGGGAGGGCTCAGGAAGGTCGGGATGAAGCCCAGTATGCCGATTGCCGTAAAGGCCGCGGCGTAGACCAGAGTTACGTTGCGCCACCACATATGTCTCTCCGTTGGCAGACAGGGGATGAAACCGCCCTACCAACAGAGGGTTAGAAGCAGCGTTCCCAGATTCAGCCGACGGCTGTCTCCAAGACGTCTGTCTCCAAGACGGCTGGCTCCAAGGTCACGGCCTTGACCGGACAGACGCCGACGCAGTCGCCGCAACCGGTGCAGCCCCCCGCCTCGATCATCGGCAGCCAGCGTCCGCGCCCCAGCGGGCGGAAGCGGATCGCCCCCGGGTCGCAATGGTCGCTGCACATGCGGCAGTCGGTTCCGTTGAAGGACAGGCAGCTCGCCCCGATGCGCGCTTCCAACGCCTGAGTCACCGGCGCCTGAGGCACCGGCGCCTGAACCGGCGTCGGCTCGGCCCGGAAGCGGCCCCGGATCAGATCCGCACGACTGACCGCCATGATGACCGTCTCCTTTCCTTCCCGATTCCGTCGTCCGGCGCTTGCTGCATTCGCGAATGCCGGGCGTCGGCAATGGAGATACACTGTTCCTTCGCACATCACCCGACCTTGACCATCGTCAAGGCCCGGACAGCCCCGGAAGGACGGACGGCATGGTCCCCATCGGCAACACCACGGCGCGTTGGATGACGCTTCGCTACGGGCTGGCGCTGGGGGTCATCGCGCTGTGCACGATCGCCGGTTTCTTCATGACGGAACGGGTCATCGACCAGCACGCGGACATGCTGGAGGTGGTGAACATCTCGGGCCGTCAGCGCATGCTGTCCCAGCGCACGGCTCTGCTGGTCGAGCAGCTCCGCAACGCCTCGACCGACGCGGAGCGGGAGGCCCTGACCGCCCGCCTGGCCGAGGCGACGAACATGTTCGAGAACGCCCACCGGCGGCTGACCGGCGCCGACGAGGGGCCGGCCATGGGCAAGGACGTCCGGCGGCTCTATTTCGACGGGCCGGAGCCGCTGAACGATCTGGTGCTCCGTCACATCGCCGCGCTTCGCGCGGTGATCGCCGCCGGCCCAGCCGGCCTGCCCCCGGGGATGCCCGAGGCGAACCTCGTCGCCCATCAGGCGCTCGGCCCGCTCCTGACGCGGCTGGAGGACATGGTGGCCCGCTATCAGGAGGCGGGGGAGCGCGGATTCGCCACCCTGCACCATCTGGGATTCGCCGCCCTGATCCTGACTCTGCTGACGCTCTGCGCCGAGGTGCTGGTCATCTTCCGCCCGATGGTCCGGCAGGTGGAGCGCCAGTTCGCCGACATCACCCGCATGACGGAGGCTCTGGAGCAGACGAACGTCACGCTGGAGGCCCAGGTGCGCGCCCGCACGGCGGAGCTGCACACGGCGAAGGTGGCGGCGGAGCAGGCTCATCTGGCGAAGTCCCGCTTCCTGGCCCACGCCGGGCACGATCTGAAGCAGCCCTTGCAGGCCATCAGCATGTTCACCGGCATGCTGGAACGCCAGATCGACAAGCCGCGGGCGGCGGCGCTGGTGCGGGATTTGCGGCTGGCCCAGCGGTCCATGCACGACCTGCTGAACGCCATCCTGGACATCTCCAAGCTGGAATCGGGTGTGGTGGAGCCGAAGCAGGCGGACGTCGCGCTGTCCGCCCTGTTCGACCAGCTCGAATCGGAGTTCGCCGGGATCGCCGAGGACAAGGGGTTGCGGCTTCGCGTCGTTCCGACGGCGCTGTCGGTGCGAACCGACCCCTTCCTTCTGGAACGCATCCTGCGCAATCTGTTGACCAACGCGGTGCGCTACACCGAACAGGGCGGCGTGCTGATGGGATGCCGACGCCGCGGCGGCACCCTGTGGATCGAGATCTACGACACCGGACGCGGAATCGCCGAAGCCGACCGCAGCCGCATCTTCGAGGAATTCGTGCAGCTCGACCGGCCCGACCGCGACCGCAGCGAGGGGATCGGGTTGGGGCTCGCCATCGTGGACCGTCTGGCCCGGCTGCTCGGCCATCCACTGGAGTTGAGGTCGGTCGAAGGACGGGGAACCGTGTTCGCCGTGGGTGTACCGTTGGTTCCCGTATCACACGAGACGGTCGCGGCCTGACTCCTTGACCAGCAGTACCGCCTGGGTCCGGCTGCCCACCCCCAGCGCCTTCAGCACGCCCGTGACATGCGTCTTGACGGTGGAGAGATTCAGGCCCAGCCGCTCCCCGATCTCCTGATTCGACAGGCCCTGGGCCAGAAGGTCCAGGACCTCCAACTGGCGGCGGGTCATGCCGTCGAAAACGCTCGGCTCCTGCGCCTTGGCCGCGGCTGGCGGCTGCGCGATGCCCGGCATGCCGAGAACCGGCGGCACATAGGACCCGCCGGCCATGACCAGCCGCAGGATGTTCACCACCAGAACGTCGTCCGTGGATTTCGGAATGAAGGCCCGCACCCCGCGCGACAGGACGGCGCGCATCTCGTCCGGCGAGTCGATCATGGAAAAGACCACGACAGGAACCGGCGCCACCCGCTTCACCACCGCCTCCACATCGTCCAGCCCGCCGAGGCCAGGCATGCGCAGATCCATGATGACGAGGTCGTAGGGACCCTGGTCCAGCAACTGGGTGAGCTGGCCGAAGCTGGTCGCGGCCGCCACGCTGGCCTGTTCGTTCAATTCCCCGACCAGATGGGTCAAGCCACTGCGAACGATGGAGTGATCGTCGGCGATCAATACCTGCATGACAACCCTGCTTCGGCGAAGGCGGCTGGGGGGAGCTTTCCCAGATGGACGGGGTCCGCTGGGACCGGGTCGGACTCGGTCGTCTCAAACCAAAGTGCGGCTTCCGGTATGAACCTCATACGCCGACCGGGCGTTTCACGCCACAATTGATGCATGTTTCCGCGCCGCCGCGCGTGCTTCTGCCGCAGGTGCGAAAAGGGCGCCGCCGAAGCGACGCCCTTACCCATCGTCCTGATCGTGCCGACCGCCCCCGGAGAGGACCGGCGGCCCGCCGGGTCACTGCACGCGGATGAGGATCTGCGCGCGACGGTTCGACGGTTCGCGCACGTTCGGACCCGTGTCCACCATGAGTTGGGTTTCGCCCTTGCCCTCGACGGTGATCTGGTTGGCCGCAACGCCCTTGCCGACCAGGGCGTTCCTGACCGCGTCGGCGCGGCGCAGCGAGAGCCGCTGGTTGTAGGCCGGCGAACCGGAGGTGTCGGTGTGGCCGATCACATGGATGCTGACGGCGCGCACACGGCCCGCGGCGGTGGCGGCATCGCCGATGATCTTGTCGGACGCCGCGGTGATGTTCGCCTTGTCCCAGTCGAAGAACACCAGATACTCCGACTGAGGCTGGGCCTGGACCGCCGGGGCCGCCGGAGCGATGGGCGCCGCCGCGGGGGCTGCCGCCGGGGCGCCGAAGGTGTAGCGCAGGCCGGCGAGGATGGTGTGGTTCTGGTACTCGCCCTTCACGGTCGAGGTGGCGAGTCCGGCGGGGCCGCCGAGATCGAACTTCGGGTCCAGGGTTGCGAAGTAGCGATAATCCAGCGTCAGCGCCAGGTTCTGGGTGAGGGCGTAGGACACGCCGGCGATGCCTTGGTAGGCGAACACCCAATCGCGGTCGTCGAAGCCGCCGAGATCCAGGCGGACCTGCGCGATACCGGCGCCGACGCCGATGTAGGGCGTGAAGGCCGTGCCGGTCTTGATGTCGTAGTACAGGTTGCCCATGAAGGCGAGCGAACTGGCCTTGCCGCCCTGCCCGTTCAGAGCCGCGGTCGCGCTCTCGGTGCTGTCGATGGCGTTGCGCCAGCGCCAGGCGAACTCCAGCTCGGCCCGAGGGCCGGCGGCGGTGGCGTAACCAGCGGAAATGTCGCCGATGCCACCCAGCTTGAAGCTGGTGTCGGCCTCGGCCGAGGTGCCTTGGAAGCGCAGATCGGCGTCGCGCGTCCAATTCACGCCGGCACCGGCGCCCACATAGAAGCCTTCGGTCGCGGCCATGGCGGCGGTCGGCAGCATCGCCGCGAGCGCCGTTCCGAGCAGAATCCCACGCAGAGTCATTTTCTTCTTTCCCTTGTAGACGGCGTTGCCGGGGCTGTCGAAGCGAACCGTTCGGATGGACCGGTGTCGATGACACCCGCCTTCATCGGGCGAGCCCGCCGCATTCCGTCGGCGGTGGAAACATCATGGTTTCGAAATATCAGCAACCACCCGCCGTCACAAGTACCCTGTGATAAGATGCACAGAGATGTTGCATTTCTGCATTACTCGATCTTTCGCCCTAGTCTTCATATCCCTTCGAGTTAAAAGTAATCACAAGCAGAAACCCTCATAGCCCTTTTAGATGATCGCCACCACGTTTGGATGATTGGCTCCTATGGCCAACAATCCGGGCACCTTGGGCGGGCAAATGCCTGGGAAGGCCGCCTGTCGCAACCAGCGGGCCGGCGCCACGGCGCGCGTCAGTCCTGCGTCTCGGCGACCATTTCGAACTGGGCAGGATCGAGCAGGGTGGACACCGCCAGGGTCTTGAGGGTCTTGTGATCGTCGGACCGCTGCAACTGGGCGTGCTGGGTGCCCAGCCCATCCTTGCGGACGGCGATCACCTGCCAGACTCCGCCGCCGGGACCCAACTTGCGGAACATCTGGCCTTCAACGACTTCGCGCTTTCTGCGCATATCCAATCTCCAAAACCCAAGGCTTCGCACCCGGCAACGATGCCGGCACGGCGAACCATTCAAACACCAAACCGGCCCCGATTGGCGAGCGTCCGTTGCGGACCGCGGCAAGCCGAAGCCGGTATGTAGCGGTGCTGCAACAACGGTCTTCGCACTTGCGGAACAAACCGACGACCCGATACGT
Source organism: Roseomonas genomospecies 6 (assembly GCF_008365375.1). Lineage (GTDB taxonomy): Bacteria > Pseudomonadota > Alphaproteobacteria > Azospirillales > Azospirillaceae > Azospirillum. Next base: position 12,992 of record NZ_QOKW01000019.1, read on the forward strand.
TGATGCCGTCATGAAAATCGATCACGACGTGCTCCTGTTCGCGACCCGCCTTGTGGAAGAGCTGGGCGAGTCCGCCATCCGCATCAGCCGCGTGCGCCTCGTCGAACTGACGGCTGCCAACAACCTGCGCGCCGCCGCCTTCTGGCGGGACGTGATGCGCACGTCCGAGCGGCTTCTGGCGGAGCGCTCCCCGTCCCTGGCGCCCCCGCCCACCGCGCCTCCACGGGCACCGCAACCGGCCCGCGTCTGACGGTCCCCCGATACACGAAAGGCCCGGCGGTTTCCCGCCGGGCCTTTGCGCGCCTATGCTCCCTGAGGGGAACCAGACGGTACGCCGATTACTTCACCTATTACTTCACCTGGGCGTACTGGCCGTTGTTCCAGCGGTACCAGACATAGGCCGGAGTGGTCACGTCGCCCTTGGCGTCGAAACCGATCTTGCCGATCACCGTGCTGTAGTTGCCCTTGCGGAGAACCTCGGAGACCTTGGCCGCGTCGGTGGAGTTGGCCTGCTTGACCGCGTCCGCCCAGATCTGCAGAGCGGCGTAGGTGTAGAGGGTATAGCCTTCCGGCTCGTAGCCGGCCTTGCGGAACTTCTCCACGGCTTCCTTGGCGTCCGGCATCTCGCGCGGGTCCGGACCGAAGGTCATCATGGTGTTCTCGCCGGCCGGACCGGTGATGGCCCAATACTCGTTGGTCACCAGCGCGTCACCCGACACGATCGGGGCGTTCAGGCCCTGATCCTTCATCTGACGGGCCAGCAGACCGGCCTCGGTGTGATAGCCACCGACATACACGACGTCGACGGCTTCCTGCTTCAGCTTGGACACCAGCGCCGAGTAGTCCTTCTCACCCGCCGTGTAGGCTTCGTAGATCTTCTCCTTCTGGCCGCCGGCGTTCAGCGCCTTCTGCGTCTCGTCGGCGAGGCCCTTACCATAGGCCGACTTGTCGTGCAGGATCGCGACGTTCTTGCCCTTGTAGTTGTCGAGCAGATACTTGCCGGCGATCTGGCCCTGCTGGTCGTCACGGCCGCAGACGCGGAAGACGTTCTTGAGGCCCTGCTCCGTCAGCTTCGGGTTGGTGGAAGCCGGGGAGATCTGCAGGACGCCTTCCTCGGCGTAGACCTGCGAAGCCGGGATCGAGGAGCCCGAGCAGAAGTGGCCGGCAACGAACTTCACGCCCGCCTTGGCGAGCTGGTTCGCCACGGCAACGGCCTGCTTCGGGTCGCAAGCGTCGTCGCCGACTTCCAGCTTCAGCTTCTGGCCCAGGACACCGCCGGCGGCGTTGATGTCCGCAACCGCCTGCTCCATGCCCTTCTTCATCTGCTCGCCGAAGGTGGCGTACTGACCGGTGATCGGGCCGGCGGTCGCCACCGCGATGTCGGCCTTCGCCACCGAGGCGGTCATAGCGGTCGCCGCAACCGCAACGAGGAGGGAAAGCTTGTAGTTCATAGTTTCGTTGGCTCCCTGTTATGAGTCGTACGCCGGCCCCATCGGGGGCCTTTTCACCGGCCCCCCAAGGGCGGGGGCGCCGGTGCCGACAAGGTTCCACTATAGTCCGATCATCGCCAAGTGCGACAGTTTCACACGCGCCCTAGTCCTGACCGGACTCATGGATTCCGCAATCACTCAGCGAGAGACCCGCCGACGCGCTCGCGCCATCCGAAAGGTCCCGAACGTTCGTACAGCCAAGGGTACTGGGAGACCATCCGGCGCGCCACCGAAATGCGGTACGTCGTCAGGGTGATCGCACCGATCGCCAACGTGTGCACCACGAATCCGTAGAGCGACAGAAGCTCGCCGCCGAACAGGCCCCAGACCAGAAACCGGTCGCCCAGCCCCAGCAGAAGCGAATAGCCGATGGCGTGCGACACCGGCTTCCAGCCTTCGGCCAAAGTCTGGCCGGTCAGAACGCCGCAGCCGCCGAACACCAGAACGGTGAGCCCCAGGAACACCGGGAGAGAGGAGCCGAGAACGCCGTCCATCAGTGACCTCCCTCCAGATAGGCCGAACGCACTTCCTCGTTCGCCAGCAGTTCCGCACCGGTCCCCGACATGGTGACCTTGCCGTTGACCATCACATAGCCGCGGTGGGCGAGCTTCAGCGCGTGGAACGCGTTCTGCTCCACCATGAACACCGTCATCCTCTGCTCGCGGTTGATGTCCTTCACCGCCTGGAAGATCTGCTTCACCACCAGCGGGGCGAGGCCCAGCGACGGCTCGTCGAGAAGCAGAAGCCGCGGCTGGCTCATCAGCGCGCGTCCGATGGCCAGCATCTGCTGCTCGCCGCCGGACATGGTGCCCGCGCGCTGGCCGATGCGCTCCTTCAGGCGCGGGAACAGGGTCAGGACCCGCTCCAGCTCGTTGGCGAAGCTTCCGGGCTTGGCGGTGATGGACCCCATCTGCAGATTCTCCAGCACGCTCATGCGCGGGAAGATCCGGCGGCCTTCCGGTGACTGGGCGATGCCCAGGCGGACCAGTTCGTAGGTGGGCATTTGCGTGATGTCCTGCCCATCGAAGGTGATCCGGCCCATGCGGGCGCGCGGACTGCCGCAGATGGTCATGAGAAGCGTGGACTTGCCGGCGCCGTTGGCGCCGATCAGCGAGACGATCTCGCCGGCCCCGATCTCGATATCGACCCCCTTCAGCGCCTCGATGGCGCCGTAGAAGGTGTGGACGCCCGATACCTTCAGCATGGCTCAGGCCCCCTCCTCGGCTCGCTTGGCGACCTCCGGCAGATCGGCCTTGATCTCCGGCGGCAACTCCTCGTCCTCTTCCTCGCCCAGGTAGGCGCGGATCACCGCCGGGTCGTTCTTCACGAAGGCCGGATCGCCGTCGGAAATCTTCCGCCCGTAATCCAGCACCACGACATGGTCGGAAATGGTCATCACCACGCTCATGTCATGCTCGATCAGCAGCACGCCGATCTTGTGCTCGTCGCGGATGTAGGTGAGCAGGTCGGCCAGTTCGCCCGACTCGCGCGGGTTGAGGCCCGCCGCCGGCTCGTCCAGGCACAGCATCACCGGCTCCGTGCACATGGCGCGGGCGATCTCCAGCCGGCGCTGGGCGCCGTAGGGAAGATTGCCCGCCTCCCAGTCCGCGAACTCCAGAAGGCGCACGCGGTCCAGCCAGTACTTCGCCAGATCGACCGCCTCCCGTTCCGTCTTGGTGTAGGACGGCAGGCCGAGAAGGCCGGCGATGGAGAAGCCCGACGCGCGGATCAGCTTGTTGTGCTGGGCGACGATCAGGTTCTCCAGAACGCTCATGCCGCCGAACAGGCGGATGTTCTGGAAGGTGCGGGCGACGCTGGCCTTCTGCGAGATGCGGTAACCCGGCATCCGCTCCAGAAGGAACTCCTTGCCGTCGGGATGGCGAAGCGTCAGCCGGCCCACCGTGGGGGTGTAGAAGCCGGTGATGCAGTTGAACAGCGTGGTCTTGCCGGCGCCGTTCGGACCGATGATCGCGGTGATCTCGCCGTTGTTCGCCGAGAAGGAGACGTCGTTGACCGCCACCAGGCCGCCGAAGCGCATGGTGAGGTGTTCGACCGTCAGCAGGGGCGTGGCGGTCATGGAATGACCCCTCATCACTGTACCTTCCATCACTTCGCGCTCCCCCCGGCGATGCCCTGGCCACCGGCGGCGGCGGTGCCCGCGGCGGGGCCGCCGCTTCCGCCCTTGGGACGGCCATGCAGGAGGATGGTCGGATCGCGGTGGGCCAGCAGGCCGCGCGGACGCCACAGCATGATCAGCACCATGCCCATGCCGAACGCCAGCATGCGGTAGTCGGCCAGTTCACGGAACGCCTCGGGAAGGCCGATGACCAGCAAGGCCGCCACGACGACGCCGATCTGGCTGCCCATGCCGCCCAGCACCACGATCGCGAGGATGATCGCCGACTCGATGAAGGTGAAGCTCTCCGGGCTGATGAAGCCCTGGCGGGTGGCGAAGAAGGACCCGGCGAAGCCGCCGAACATCGCCGCGATGGCGAAGGCCGCCAGCTTCATGTTCGTGCGGTTGATGCCCAGCGAGGCGCAGGCGATGTCGTCCTCGCGCAACGCTTCCCAGGCGCGGCCCAACGGCAGCTTGCGGACGCGCATGGTGAACAGGTTCACCACCAGTGCCAGCATCAGGATCAGGTAATAGAGGAAGATGATCCGGTGCAGCGGGCTGAATTCCAGGCCGAACAGCTCGTGGAAGGCCGCGGTGCCCTCCGCCGGAGTCCGCGTGAAGTCGGCGATGCCGAAGAAGCTCGGGCGCGGAATGCCGGAGATGCCGTTGGGACCACCGGTGAACTGGTACCAGTTGATCAGGATGATTCGGATGATCTCGCCGAATCCCAGCGTCACGATGGCGAAATAGTCGCCGCGCAGACGCAGGACCGGGAAGCCCAGCAGCACGCCCGACAGCGCCGCCAGCAAACCCGCCAGCGGCAGGCAGACCCAGAAGCTGAAGCCGAAATAATGGGCCAGCAGCGCGTAGGAGTAGGCGCCCACCGCGTAGAAGGCCACATAGCCGAGGTCGAGCAGGCCGGCGAGGCCGACCACGATGTTCAGACCCCAGCCGAGCATGATGTAGGTCAGCAGCAGGATGCCGATGTCCAGCAACTGGCGGTCGGCCAGCGGCGTGAACGGGAACGCCAGCGCCAGGGCGACGCCGATCGGACCCAGCCAGCGGGAGGCGTGCTGCACCTGCGCCGCGATGTGGTCCATGCGCTTGTCGCGCTCCGCCTGCGACAGCTTGGAGCGGCCGGTGCGGATCGCCAGGATGGCGCGGATGGCGATGACGGCGCCCCCGCCGATCAGGATGACCCGCAGGGCCTCGGTCGGCATGGCGATGAAGAAGCCGGCCGCGGTGGCGACGGCGGCCAGGACCAGGACGATGGCCGCGTGCCCCTCGCGGATCAGGCAGAGGCCGAGGCGCCCGAGGAAGACCAGACCGACGGCGGCGGCCACCTCGTTCCAGCGGGTTTCCAGGCCGAGGCCGGTGGGACGGTCCACCGTGCGCAGGCCGACCAGCGGGATCGTCAGAAGAAGGGCGACGAAGGCGGTCATCGCCGCCTCCTTCAGGATCGCGGGCCAGGCGATGGCCCGCGGCGAAGACAGGGAAATCGCGGTCATGGCCTCACACCTTCTCGATTTCCGGACGGCCCAGCAGGCCGGTCGGACGGAAGATCAGGACGAGCACGAGAATCGTGAAGGTCGCCACGTCCTTCCATTCGCTGCCCATGTAGCCCGACCAGAAGGCTTCGATCAGGCCGATGACCACGCCGCCCAGCATGGCGCCCGGCAGGGAGCCGATGCCGCCGAGCACCGCGGCGGTGAAGGCCTTAACGCCGGCCAGGAAGCCGATGTAGAAGTCGATCACGCCATAGATCAGCAGAACCATCATGCCCGCCACGGCGGCCAGGGCGGCACCCATGACGAAGGTCAGCGAGATGACGCGGTCGACGTTGACGCCCAGCAGGCCCGCCATCTTCTTGTCCTGCTCGCACGCGCGCTGCGCGCGGCCGAGCGAGGTGCGGGTGATGAGCTGGGTGAAGCCGTACATCAGCGCGATCGTGATGACGATCGTCGCCAGACGCACGTAGCTGACCGACACGGCACCGTCCATCAGGGTCAGGTTGCCGGGCAGGATCGGCTGAAGCGGCTTGCTGCGCGCACCCTGCAGGATCTGGACGTAGTTCTGCAGGAAGATCGACATGCCGATCGCCGAGATCAGCGGCGCCAGACGCGGCGAACTGCGCAGCGGGCGATAGGCTATGCGCTCCACCGTCCAGCCATAGACGGCGGTGAACAGCATCGACGCCACCAGCATGACGAGAAGCGCCAGCGGGACCCAGGTGATCCCCAGGCTGCCGATGGCCAGAAAGGTGATGAGGGCCACGAAGGCGCCGATCATGTAGATCTCGCCGTGGGCGAAGTTGATCATACCGATGATGCCGTAGACCATCGTGTATCCGATCGCGATGAGGCCGTAGATGGCGCCCAGCGATAGGCCATTGATCAACTGCTGAAGGAAATACTCCATTGTCCTACCTCGCCTCGGCGCGATGCGCAGGCTTCGGCGAGCGAGACAAGCGCGCTCGTACACCAGTCACGTGAAGTGCCACTCCCCGAATTGGCTTACCCGGGCTCTTGAGCGCGGGACCAAGATTGTTGTGTAAGCGGAACGTTAGCCCAGCGGCTCCGAACAGAGCAAGAGGGCAAAGCCGCACTCTATATGCGGTAATACCAATTTTCAGAGAATTTGCAATATCGATTCATGTCAGTTCCGTGAACTTTGCGCTTGCTTTCTACCATAGCGAATGAAGCCCACGAAAAAGCCCCCTTCACTGTGGTGAAGAGGGCTTCGCAACAACTGTGCCACCATCGCCGGGGCATGGTCCGGATGGTTCATGCCCGGCGGTCGGACAACCGGAACGGTGCCCGTCAGCGCTTGGCGGACACCACCTGGGCGTTCGCCGGGTCCTTCGGCTTTCCAGGGGCCTTGGCGGTCGCCTTGCCCGTGGACTTGGCCGCCGGAGCGGCGCTGCCGCCGCGCGAGGCCGGGGCCTGGGCGACGTCATAATTGATGTCCGGATTGCTGACGACCTGGACGTCGCACAGCGGCTTTGACGACAAATGCATCAGCCCGGCGCTTTTTTCATCGGCGGTGAGGACGCGGATGTCGTCCGCCGTCAGGTCCATCGCGGCCTTGGAGCGGTCGACGAAGTTGGCGCAATAGAGCGGCGTGCCGATGACCGCCGCGCGGCGGCTGATCTCGTTCGCCAGTTCGGTGCGGAACATGTCGAACTGCCGCGTCGCGTTGCCGCCGCTCCGCTTGCGGAAGTGGTCGATCATCGACGCTTCCGAATTGGAGATCAGCGAGCGGTTCTTGATGGTGAAGTCCTGGTACAGGTTGAAGGGCTTCTTGTCCGGATACACCTGCTGGCAGGCCAGCCCGACCACCATCATTTCGGTGTGCATGCGGATGGTCTGCTCCGCCGCGTGCTCCGCGCGGTTGTAGCAGGCGCCCGGCTTGGACGCGGTGCTCTTGGCTGCCGTGGACTTGGCCGCCGTGGACTTGGCACTGGTGCTCTTGGAAGAGGCCGGCTTCGCGGTGGCGGGATTGGCCGTAGCCTCCTTGGCGGCGGCCGGCAAAGCGGCGCCGGCGAACAGCACGGCGAGGCCGACGGCGGCGGCGCTGCGCAGGGTGAGGGAAGGAATGCGATGGGCGGCGCGCTGGCGATTCATCGTTGGTCCGGCTCCGGTGGCCCTGATTGACGGGCGGAATCCGACGGATCACGCCCTCTCCTTCGGTCGTTCTACAAGATCCCGACAGACGGTCAACCCATATCGCCCGTCCAAAGACCATTTGTCTCAGCCTGTGGCGTGGCCGTCGCCGGAAACAGCGATCCACTACGGGGCGGTTGCTTGGGTTGCGGCGCGGCGGTCTTTCCCAGTATTGCAACAGCGCCGGCGCCATTCTGTGACGCGGCCCACAAAGCAGGGCGATTTTTCCCATGAACCGCATCAACGGCACCCCGTCGGCCATCCGCATCGGGATCGACCTCGGCGGCACGAAGATCGAAGGAATCGCGCTCGGTCCGGGAGGCGAGGAGCGCGCCCGCTTCCGCGTGCCGACGCCGCGCGGAGACTATGGCGGGACGCTGCGGACCATCGCCGCCCTGGTCGCCCGGCTGGAGGAGGAGACGGGCGCGGTCGGCGCCACCGTCGGAGTCGGCATTCCCGGCGCCATCTCTCCGGCGACCGGGCTGGTGAAGAACGCCAACTCCACATGGCTGATCGGAAAGCCCTTCGACCGTGATCTGGCCGATGCGCTCAAGCGCCCCGTGCGGATCGAGAACGACGCCAATTGCCTCGCCGTGTCGGAAGCGGCGGACGGCGCGGGTGCCGGCTGCGGCGTGGTCTTCGCGGCAATCCTCGGGACCGGCTGCGGCGCGGGAATCGTCGTGGATGGCCGACCGCTGGGCGGACGCAACGCCATCGGCGGCGAATGGGGGCACAACCCCCTGCCCTGGCCCACCGACGAGGAGCGGCCCGGCCCCGCCTGCTACTGCGGGAAGGCGGGCTGCCTGGAAACCTTCGTGTCCGGCCCGGCCGTCGCCGCCGACCATCGCCGGGCGACGGGCGAGGATCGGACCGCCGAGGCCATCGCCGCCCTGGCGGAGAGCGGTGACGCCGCGGCCCGCGCGACTCTCGACCGGTTGGTGGACCGGCTGGGACGCGGGCTGGCAGGGGTCGTGAACATCCTCGACCCGGACGTGATCGTTCTAGGCGGCGGGCTGTCGAACCTGGAGTTCCTCTACACGGCCCTGCCCCCGGCCATCGCCCGCTGGAGCTTCTCCGACAGCCTGGACACGCCGATCCGCCGCGCCGTCCATGGCGATTCGAGCGGGGTCCGGGGCGCCGCCTGGCTGTGGCGGCCCGAGGAGGCCATCAGCGCTCGAACGTGTATTCCGGGTTGAGCGTCACCTCGCGCGGGGTTCCGGGCATGTTGTCTCCGCCCCCGCGCCGCGCCGCCGTCGCCGCGCCGCGCCCGTCGCGGACCGGCGGGGTCAGCGAGTTGGTGCGGGAGTAGGAGGGCGTGGCGCGGGCCGGATCGGTGCCGTAACCGCGCGAGCCGGCGCGGAATTGCTCGCCGTTGCCCATGGACCCCCAATGGGACGGGCGAGGGCCGGGAATAGGTTGGGCTTCCTCCATGCGGCGCATGTGGGGTCCGGTCGGGACCATCTCCTCATACACCCAGGAGGGGTATTCCTGCCTCTGCGCTTCGGCGGGTGCGGCAAAGGCCAGCACCGCGAGGGTCGCAACAGTCATCGTTCGAAGCATGACCTGGCGGCCTTCCATCCTTTTGCGTGTGGAAGACGGATTCCGCCGGATGCCGCGCCGCATGTCCAGGGAGGAGGCGGGTTACTCAGCCCGCACCCTCCCCCCACCGGACATCCCCTTTCCGGTCCCCTCAGGGCCGAGGCGCGCCGTAGAGCGTCAGGGTCAGCCGCTTGCCGGTGTTGTAGTTGAAGCCGGTGAACCGACCGAGTTGCAGCGGCTCCATCCCGTTCAGACCCGCGCGGAACTCCGCCTCCTCCCGCCCCGTCACCAGGGCCAGACCGCAGGCCGGGTTGGCGGTGAGATGCGCGGCGGCGCCCGTCCCGTGGGTCAGGCGCGTGCCGGTCCCCAGGAGGAAGACGAGACTCGGCTCCGAGTAGCCGGCGGAGGCGACCACGCTGTCGGCGCAGGGACGGACCGCCGCGACCGTACGCGCGGCCTGCCGGCTGATCCACACCCCGTCGATGGCCGGCAGAACCGCGCAGTAGGTGCCCGCATACAGCACCGCCGCCGCCGCCGTGCCTGCCGCGAAGCCCAAGGATTCCCGGCTCTGGGCGAACAGGCGTACGGCCAGGGCGTACAGCACCAGAACCACCGGCAGCATGGCGACCGCGACCGGATCAACGCGCTGGTCAACCAGATAGGGAATCACCGCGACCGCCGTGGCCAAGGCACCGAAGCCGATGGCTCCCAAGGCGGTGGCGACAATGAACAGGCCCCGGCGCGGCGTCTCCGCAAAGCGCAGGAAATGCTCGCGCGCCGCGGCGGCGGTCAGGATGGCGATGGCCGGGAAGACCGGCAGCGTGTAGTGCAGCAGCTTGGTCGGCACCGCCTCGAACACCAGCCAACTCGGCACGATCCAGGCGGCGCAGAAGCGCACGGCGGCCGCCGCCGGCCCGGTCGCCTTGCGGTGGCTCCAGGCCCAGGGAACGGCCAGAAGCGCCAGGAAGGACCAGGGCGCGAAGGTCACCCAGAAGGTGCCCAGATAATAGCCGGGCGGCAGCCCCTTGGCCTCCTGCCCGCTGACGACCTTGCCCATCATGTCGTGGCCGACCGATTCGGCGAAGAAGGCCCCGTTGGTCTTCACCGTGATGGCGATCAGCCAGGGCGCGGCGATGGCGACCACGATCGCGAGGCCCACCAGGGGGCGCAGCCGCTTCAGCCAGCCGGCCCGGCGGTCCAGCACCGCCAGCGCCAGCGCCGTGGTGCCTGACACCAGTAGGACGATGGGTCCCTTGATGAGGATTCCCACCCCCGCGGCGATCCAGAAGGCGAGCGGCGCCGCCCAGCCGGACCGCTCCGCATGGCGGTTCAGGTACAGGCTTGCCAGCGCCGCCTGACCGATCACGATGGTGGAGAGCAGGACGGCATCCGTCTTCGCCATGCGGGCCTCGACCCCCAGCACGACGCAGGAGGCCATCATCAGCCCGGCGAGGAATCCCACCGTCCCGCCGAACATCCGGGCGCCGGTCCAGGCCGTCGCCAGGACCGCCAGAACGGCCCCCAGCAGCGACGGGATGCGGAAGGTCCAGATCTCCTTCGGCATCTCCCCTGCCCCGGCCACCAGCCGCGTCGCCGCGGTCTGAAGCCAATAGATGCCGACCGGCTTCTTGTGGCGCGCCTCGTCCTGGAAACGGATGTCCACATAGTCGCCGCTTTCGAGCATCTGATGGGACGCCTGGGCGAAGCGAGCCTCGTCGCGGTCGAAGGGCGGCAGGTCGACGAATCCCGGCAGGAACAGCAGGACGCTGAGCACCGCCAGGGCCAGATAGGCCAGAACCGGCAACCGGTTGGTCGAGGGGGCGGGTGACGCGTTCATGATTGGTCCGCCGCGCCGTTTCGGCGGTTGTTCCAGACGAAGTAGAGGTTCCGGAAATAGATGACGAGGCCCAGCCCTTGACCGAACATGAACACCGGATCACCCCGCTGGATCGAGTAAGCCAACAAAAGAACCCCGCCGCCGATGGAGAAATACCAGAAGAGATCGGGAACGATGCTGCGGCGGGCGCGCTCGCTGGCGATCCACTGCACGACGAAGCGCATCATGAACAGCGCCTGCGCAAAAAAGCCGACGCCGACCCAGATCAGGTCGGCGGTACTTTGGCTCTGGTACCAGGCGATGACGCGTTCGAGCATCGGGAGGCAACCGGTTCCGTGACGGCCTAGCGGTCTTCGACCGCGGGCGACAGCGCGGTGCGCCGCTTCAGCCAGTAGACGCCCAGAAGATCGACCACGCCGATCAGACCACGGCGCCAGTTGTTGTATTTGGACACGCCGCGTTCGCGCGGCCGGTGATTGACCGGCACATAGGCCACGGGATGGCCGTGCGACCGGAACAGGGCGGGAAGGAAGCGGTGCATCGCCCCGAAGAACGGCAGGTCGAGGAAGGCGTCGCGGCGGAATAGCTTCAGCCCACAGCCGCTGTCCGTGCAGCCGTCCTGAAGGAAGGACTGCCGCACCGCGTTCGCGAAGCGCGAGGCCAGCCGCTTGGACAGCGTGTCCTGCCGCTTCTTGCGCAGTCCGCCGACCAGAACCGGCGCGTCCGGACCACCCTGGGCGGCCAGCGCGAACAAGGCTGGGATGTCGGCGGGGTCGTTCTGCCCGTCGCCGTCGAGGGTGGCGATCCACTCTCCGCGCGCCGCCTTCACGCCGGTGCGCACGGCGGCGCTCTGCCCGGACCGGCGCACATGGCGGACCAGCCGCAGACGCCCCGCGGCGACCACGGGGGCGAGCCGCGCCAGCGTGTCGTCGCTGGAGCCGTCGTCCACATAGATCACCTCGAAAGCGCGGCCCAGAACGTCGGCAGGCGACAGGGCGCGCTCGATCTCTTCAAGGAGGGGAAGGACGTTCTCGGCTTCGTTGAAGACCGGAACCACGACCGACAGCCGCACGGGCGGACGGCCCTCGGAATCTACGCTCACTGGATTAATCCCATTCGCCAAGTGGCGGGCAAATTACTCCCGCCGCCTGGCAAACGGTAGAGGAAAAGGTAGGACCAAGTCCTGCGGCCCTCAGCCCTTCCGGTCTTCGATGGGCATCGGCACGTAACGCAGGTCGCCGTCGCGGCTGAACAGCATAAGGACGGTCTTGCGCCCCTGGCTGCGCGCGTCGTCCACCAGACGGTTCAGATCCTCCGGGGTCTTCACCGGCTCCTGCCCGGCCTCCACGATCACGTCGCCGGCTTCGATCCCGCGCTCGCTGGCGACGCTGGCGTCGCCCACCTCGGTCACCACCACGCCTTCCACATCGGGATTGATCGAGAAACTGTCGCGCAGGCCGGGGGTCAGCGGCGACAGGGTCAGGCCGAGAACCGTCTTGCTGTCCACCGTCGACTCCGGACGCGGCGTGCCGCTCGAACCGGAGAGGGCAACCTGCTGCTCCTGCGGCGCCAGTTCGCCCACCGTGACCGTCAGGGTCTCCGCCTTGCCTTCGCGCACCAGTTCCAGCGGGACGGAGGAGCCGATCTTCGTCGCCGCGACGACCCGCGGCAATTCGCGCATCTGCTCGATGGATTCGCCGTTGAAGCGGGTGATGACGTCGCCCTGGCGCACGCCGCCCTTCCCCGCCGGTCCCTCCGGCGACACGCTGGTCACCAGGGCGCCCGAGGGTTCCTGCATGCCCAGGCTTTCGGCTATGTCCGGGGTCACGCTCTGCACCTGGACGCCCAGCCAGCCGCGGCGCACCTGCCCATGGTCGCGCAATTGCTCGATGACCGGACGCGCGATGGAGGATGGGATGGCGAAGCCGATGCCCACCGACCCACCGGTCGGCGAATAGATGGCGGTGTTGATGCCGATCACCTCCCCATTGAGGTTGTAGAGCGGACCACCGGAATTGCCGCGGTTGATCGAAGCGTCCGTCTGCAGATAGTCGTCATACGGTCCCTGCTGGATGTCGCGCTGCCGGGCGGACAGGATTCCCGCCGTCACCGATCCGCCCAGGCCGAAGGGATTGCCGATGGCGACCACCCAGTCGCCGACCCGCACCGCGTCGCTGTCGCCCCAGGGGGCGGCCACCAGAGGTTTCCGGCTTTCGACCTTCAGAACGGCGAGGTCGGTCGGCCCGTCCGCCCCGACGAGCTTCGCCGGCAGTTTCGTGCCGTCGTGCAGAGTCACGGAAATCTCCGCCGCTTCGGACACCACATGGCTGTTGGTGACCACGAAGCCCGACGGGTCGATGACGAATCCGGACCCCAGCGCCGCCGTCGGGCGCGGTGCCTGCTGCTGCTGTTGCGGCTGGCCGCGCTGGCGGTCGCGGAACTCGCGGAAGAATTCCTCGAAAGGGGAGCCCGGCGGGAAATCGGGCAGTTCCTGACCGCGCGGCCCCGCCTGCGGACCGCCCTGCGGGGCCGCCTGCGTGGTGGAGATGAAGACCACCGCGTCCAACTGCTTGTCCGCGAGATCGGCGAAGGTCGGAGGCGCGTTCGGCGGCAGAAGGGACGCCAGCGGGGGAGCGGCGGATTCGGGTGCCGCCCCGCCCGCGTCCTGCGCCAGCACCGGGGGAGACAAAGCCAGAAAGGCGGCGACAAGCCCCACAGGCGCGGCGGACGCCGCCCATCGTGATGCAGATCCAAATTCCAATCCGGTCCGCCGCAGCGGAAGGCGGGACAGGCGCCGGAACCGGGCGATGGAATATCGGGCGATGGAACGCGGCATGAATGAACTCCGCCTATCGGACAGCACGCACCCGCGAGGGGCGCTTCATGTCAACAGAACGCTCCGCAACGCATTCCGGACCGCAGCGGATTTTCAAACCGCTTTGCAACCGCTTCCTGCACGACGATTCGTGAAAGAAAACTTTTAAAATCGTCGCCCGCGAATGTTCCTATGCGGTTCGCCCAAACGCCCGCCCACAGCGCATTCCTGCCTTCGGACTATGGCTCCGGCAACTCGCCTAAGCGCAATTTTTCCATGCGGCGCAAAGTTCTTCTGGCATTTTCCCAGCGAGTTCCCGATATTCATCGATACCGACAACATCGCACGCAAAATCGGCTCCTGACGTGATGCTCGTGCACGCGCCCGCGTGACGCTGCGTCAGAAGGCGCGCGATACGGCCCAAGCAGCGTACGCATGACTCAAAATTCACTTTGGCAACCGAGCGACATAATGAACGCAGAAACCGGGTCCGAACCGGAGGCTCCGAAGAAGCGCGGACGAATCCCCCAGTCGGCGTGGCCGCAGATTCTTGAGCGTTACCGTTCCGGCGCAACCCTGTCGGCGATCGCGCGTGAATTCGAATGCACGCCGAGCGCCATTTCCTACATCATTCGCAAGGCCGAGGCCGCCAGCGACGCCGCCAGCGACAAGGACGCGACGGCCGAAGGCGCCGAGGATGCAGCCGTTGCGGAAGCGCCGGCCGGCGATGCGCTGGCGGAAGAGCCCCCCGCGGCTCCCGCTCCGGTTGCGGCTGCCGAAGCTCCGGCGCCCGTGAAGCCGGCCCGCCGCGCTGCCGAGCCCCGTCCGGAGTCGGTGAAGGAGGCCCGCGCCGCTGCGCCGGTCCCTGTCCAGGCTGCGGCGCCTCAGGCTGCGGCTCCCCAGCCGGCTCCGGTCCAGCCGTCCGCTCCGGCCCACACCGAGACGTTGCGCCTCAACCGTCCGGACACGCAGCCCGCTTCCCAGCCGGCCAACCACCAGCCGGCCAACCACCAGCCGGTTGCGGCGCAGCCGGTGCCGGTGCCCGCCGAAGCCGCTTCCCAGCCCGCCCCGGCGGAGGGCAACCGTCCGGCCGGCTCCAACCCGCCGCCGGTCGATGCCGTGGAGGCGCGGCTGCGCGACACGGCGCGCGGCTGCCTGAACGCCTACCGCGGCTGGCGCCAGCAGCCGGGCGAAGCGTCCATCCAGGCGCTGTCGGAAGCGGTGCACGAACTGCGCAAGGCTTTGGCCCGCATCGAGATCGACATGTCGGCCAGCCGCCGCGAGGAGCAGGCGATTCGGCCCATTCCGATCCCGGCGCACCGCACCGCACGCCGCACGCCGTAAGACCGGGCCATCAGAACGGGTCGCCTCGATACTGCTTGGGTCGTTGAAAAGCCCTTCCCCACCAGCCGGGGAAGGGCTTTTTCATGGCCGCACGACTTTGGGCATAGGCTTCCGGCGGGCGGGGCCTACCTCCAACGCATCGGGAAAAAGCCCTACGATCCTTGCTGGAATGCCGGTTATAATGGGGGCAACAAACCAAGCATAATCCTGGAGGAACGCCCGATGACCTTCCGCAGGAACACCGAACTGCCCGAAGCGGTGAAGCGGTGCCTGCCGCCGCCCGCGCAGGACATTTACCGCTCCGCCTTCAATCACACTTGGCAGAGCTGCCGGTCGCCGGAGGCGCGTCACGCCATGCAGCGCGAATTGCTGGCCCACAAGGTCGCCTGGGCGGCGGTCCGGCGGCGCTACGAGCCGGACGGCAGCGGCTGGCGCCCCAAACACTGAGGCGCCTCGGCCTGCCCTGGGGCGCCGTTCGCGCGCCCTATTCCTTCTCCACGACGGTGAAGCTGCTGAGGTCGCCCTTGGCGCGTTCCTCGGACGGCAGGCGGCCCTGGACGATGTAGCAAATGTTTTCGGCCACGTTCGTGGCGTGGTCCCCGGCGCGCTCGATGGACTTCGCCACGAACAGCAGATGGGTGCAGCCGGTGATCTGCGCCGGGGATTCCATCATGTAGGTCAGGAATTCGCGGAACAGGCTGGTGTAGGCCGCATCGACCTGCCCATCCCGGTTGCGGACGGCCAGCGCGCGTTCGGCGTCCTGGGTGTCGTAGGCCGCCACCACGTCGCGGATCATGCCGAGCACCGTCTCGCCCATCCAGGACAGCGACGCGATGGGCGGTTCCACCGGCAAGGCCGCCAGGGTGACGGCGCGCTTGGCGACCGAACCCGCGAAGTCCCCCATGCGCTCCAGGTTCGACGCGATCTTCAGGGCCGACACGATGTCGCGCAAATCCTTGGCCATGGGCTGGCGCAAGGCCAGAAGCCGCACGCACAACGCCTCCAGCTCCAGCTCCAGCCGGTCGATTTCGGCGTCGGCTTCGATCACGCGGCTGGCCTTGGCGGCGTCCCGCTCCGCGATGGCTTCCAGCGCCGCGGCGAACTGGCTTTCCACCTGTTGCCCCATGGTCACGATGATCTGGTGCAGCCGCGCCAGTTCCGCGTCGAAGGCTGCCACTGTATGTCCGCCGGTCATTCCCGAATTCTCCATTCCCCTGTGCCATATGTCCCTGTGCCATGCCGGTCCGGCATCGCATCGTGCCCGGCCGCAGAACGGCATGTTAACAATTAAACCAGATTATCTATGACACCGCTAACGCTGGAGTAACCGCGCCCCTGCCCCTGTGCTGCGCCGCGCCGGGAACGGGCCGAATGTCGGACGGGGTCATGACGCCACATGAGTTGGTCGCCGTGCTGGAAAAGCACGAGCGCTGGCTGAAGAACCGGTCGGGCGGCAACCGTGCCAACCTGACCATGGCCAACCTGGAGGGGTCGAACCTCGCCGGAGTCGAGTTGACGCAGGGCAAGCTGTCCGGGGCCAACATGGCCCACTGCGACCTGTCAAACGCCAACCTCAGCCACGCCGACCTGTTCGCCGCCCATCTGACGAAGGCCGACCTCACCGGCTGCAACCTCTACCGGGCCGACCTGCGTGGCGCCCACATGCGCGGCGCCAAACTGAAACGGGCCGTTCTGAAGGAGGCGGACCTGCGCGGCGGCGCGCTGCTGTATGGCGGGTCCGGTGCGAACGGCGGCAAGGGGCTGGACTTCGTGCGGTCCGACCTGTCCGGCAGCGACATGGACGACGCGATGATGTCGAACGCCAATCTGTCCGGCGCCGACCTGACCGACGTTTCGATGAACGGGGCGGATTGCGAGGGCGCGCTGATGGCCGGGGCGACGCTGATGCGCTCCACCATGAAGAACTGCAACCTCGCCCGCGCCGACCTGCGCGGCTGCAACCTGTCCGGCGTCAATCTTCAGGGCGCCATCCTGCGCGATGCGAACCTGAACGGCGCTGTGCTGGCCGGCGCCAACCTGCGCAACGCCGATCTTCAAGGCGCGAAGATGGAGGGGACGGACCTCGCCGGGGCCGACACCACCGGCGCCAACATGGCCCGCTCCGCCGAGAATTTCTCGATCCAGATCCAGGAAGCGCTGCACAACCACTACACCTGGATCAACACCAACGGCGCCATGGGGACGCGCGCCGATCTCAGCGGGGCCGACCTGTCGCACATCGATCTTCACGGCGTGAACCTGTCCGGGGCGAACCTGCGCGGCGTACGGCTGGTCGGGGCCAAGATGCGCGACGCCCTGCTCATCATGTGCGACATCTCCGCCGCCGACCTGACGGGCAGCGACTTCAGCGGCGCCATCCTCGACGGGGCGACCCTGCGCGGCACCAACCTGTCCGGCGCGCGATTCGACGGGGCGGGCATCGGCTGGGTGGACATCAAGGGACTGGACGGCAAACCGACCGGACGGCTGTGGGCGGCGAATCTGACCGGCAGCAACTTCACCGGTGCCTCCTGCATCCGCATCAATCTGCGCGGGGCGAATCTGGCCGGCTGCGACTTCTCCAACGCCGACCTGACCGGGGCCATCCTCAGCGACGCGAACGTCCGCGATGCCCGCTTCACGGGCGCCAACCTGACCGGCGCCAGCCTGCCGCCGCCGCCCGATCCGGACGATTGACCGCCGCCCCGCCACTCACCCCAACTCGTCGTCACCGCCGATGGGCGGCAGACCACCGAGGTTGGCGGACACGCGGCTGAGCACGCTGACCGTCAGAGCCAGTTCACCGGGCGAGATCCCCAGGGTCGCGTTCTCTTCGATTTCCCCCACGCAGGGCAGGACGTCGGACCGCAGTGACTTGCCCTTCGGCGTCAGATAGATGTTCACCTTGCGCCGGTCGTGAGGGTTGCGCACCCGCTGGACCAGTTCGCACCGTTCCAGATTGTTCAGCGCGGTCACCGTGGTGGGCTCCATCATGCCGACCCGCTGGCTCAACTCGCGTTGGGTCAGCCCGTCCTGCTCCCACAGGGCGCGGAGAAAATACCACTGCCCCATGCTGACGCCGTATCCGGCGATTCGGTGTTGAAGCGCGCGCGTCATGGCGCGGTGCGCCTCCCGCACGGCACGGGGAAGAGTGAGGTCGGGCCGGGGGAGCGCGTCGGCACCCTCCTCGTCCGGCTCGGCAGACATCGGTTCCTGTCTCTTGAAACGCCCAACCATGACGACGATCTCTCAGCAGCCGTCCGTGGGGCCGGGGAATCGGTGTAGCGGACGAAATCAACGACCCCGACCATAGCTTTTCCCGGAAAAATCGTAAAGCGGATGCGAACATAAATTTTTCAAGCATGCAATAATATGTCGCGCATCCGAAGCGCGAGATCCGCGCCCGTTCTTTTGCAAATGTTCGTATGACTGCCTAATCCGCGGGTTCCACCGACCTGAGCCGACAGGGCGCCTAAGGGTGTGGGCCACCGGCAATTCTGAAACGTTTGTGACAGGGCGGAGACGGGGTTGCGCGCCCGGTCTTCCGCCGACTAACACGGCACAGCACCACGCAAGAGCACAGGAGCACCAGCTTATGCGCCCCACCACCGGACGCACCGTCACCGTCGCGGCGACCCAGATGGCCTGCGGTTGGGACCGCGAAGCCAATGTGAGCGGCGTCGAGCGCCTCGTGCGAGAGGCGGCGGCGCGCGGCGCGCAGATCATCCTGCCGCAGGAACTGTTCGAGACTCCTTATTTCTGCAAGGACCAGAAGCAGGACCTGTTCGCCCTCGCCCACCCGATCGACGATCACCCGGTGATCGCGCGGATGAGCGCGCTCGCCCGCGAACTGTCCGTGGTGATCCCCACCAGCGTTTTCGAGCGGGCGAGGAACGCCTATTACAACTCGCTGGCGATGATCGACGCGGACGGCTCGGTGCTTGGCGTCTATCGCAAGTCCCACATTCCGGACGGCCCCGGTTATCAGGAGAAATACTACTTCAACCCCGGCGACACCGGCTTCCAGGTCTACAAGACGCGCTACGCCGCCATCGGCTGCGCGATCTGCTGGGACCAGTGGTTTCCGGAATCGGCCCGCGCCATGGCGTTGAAGGGGGCCGAAATCCTCTTCTACCCCACCGCCATCGGGTCCGAGCCTCAGGACGGGTCGCTGGACAGCCAGGCCCACTGGACACGGGTGATGCAGGGGCATGCCGGGGCCAACCTGATGCCGCTGGTCGCCTCCAACCGGATCGGACGGGAAGAGGGGGAGACCTGCGGGATCACCTTCTACGGGTCGTCCTTCATCGCCGGACCGACCGGGGAACTGGTGGCGCAGGCCGACCGGGAGAGCGAGACGGTCCTCACCGCCAGCTTCGACCTGGACCGCATCGCCGCCCAGCGCGCGTCCTGGGGCGTCTTCCGCGACCGCCGTCCGGAGCTTTACGGCCCGCTGCTGACCCTCGACGGCGAGACGCCCGTCCGCCGGTGACGGCAGGAACCGGCGGCGTCAGACCATGAAACCGGCGGTGCCGGTTCGCCGGCCGATCCCGAAGGCCGCCGCATAAGCCGCCGCACCGCGCGCCGCCAGCGCCGGTGCGGCGGTGTCGCTTCCCGACCCGTGGTCTTGCCCGCCATCCTGTCCGCCGGCGGAACCGCTGCCCGAAGCCCCCTGCTGTGAGCCCTTGCGCCGCGACTCCTGCTGCGCCTGCATCTTGGCGGCGTCGGCCTGCTGCGCGACGCGGAGGTCCTGGGAAGATGGGTCGGACGGAGCCAGCGCCGCCGCCTTGACCGTCTCCATCTTGCGGATGGTCGATTCGGGATCGCGCTCCGCGCTGACGTCCACCTGGACTTCGCCGGCGGTCGCGTAGTTCTTGCCGTCGGGTCCGCGGGTGAAGGTGAAGGAGGCGCCGCCCGCATGGGGGCCGCCGGCCGCCTGATGCGCCGCCTCGTGCTGGCGGACGCTGGCATCGATGCGCTTGAGTTCCTGAACCTGCCGTTGCTGATCCTCGGTCAGCCTGTTGGACGGATCATCGGACGCCTGCTGGTCGCTGTCCCGACTCCGGGCGCGCACCGACAGGCCGGTCCGCAGAGGCGGCAGCCCGTGAACGCCAGTGGACGATACACCCGCAACCATGGCCCGCGGCTCCTGCGCGCTCCACGCGATGGCGTCCAGTCTACACGTGCGGCGCCGCCGCGGCAACGCGGCTTGACCGTTGCCTTTTCCGGAATTCACACGCATTAGTATGCATTGCACCCGCCCTCACCAATCGCGGAAGGGCCGGGTATCGGGATATTGGTCATTTATGTTTGCTGCTGCGTGCAGGATTCTCGCCCGGTTGGTGCCGCTGGCGGCGCTGATGCTGTGGGCGTTCGCCGTGTCGGCCATGGAACCGGCGCGCACGGCACCTCCTGCCCGCAGCATGGCTGTTCCCCCGCAAGCCGTCCCTCATCGGAGCCCTGCCGGGACGCCCTCCTCCGGCCCCGACGCGCTGTCTCCGGTGGAGGCCGCCTACAGCGAGCGGGCGGGCGCGGTCCTTCGCCAGTTCGGCTACGACCAGTTCGGCCCCGAATCCACCCGGCGCGACGGTTCGGGCGCGGTGCAGGCGGATTACACGCTGGGACCGGGCGACGAGCTTCTGGTGACGCTGCGCGGCCAGAAATCCTCCAGCAAGCGCTACACCATCGATGGAACCGGGTTGCTGACCGCCGACGACGTGCGGCCCGTTGTGGCGCAAGGGCTGACCCTGACGGAACTGCGCGCGCAGCTTGCCGACGCCGTGACGGCCTCCTTTCCCGACACGGACGTGTATGTCACGGTGACGGAGGTCCGGCGCATCGGCATCCTCGTGACCGGCGCCGTGGCCCGCCCGGGGCGGCAGGAGGTCGGGGCTTTCGCCACGCTGATCGACGCGCTGACCGCTTCGGGCGGCGTCACACGCGGCGGGTCGCTGCGCCGCATCCGCCTGTTCCGTTCGAGCATGGCGGGAAGCGCCGCCCCCGCCGGGCTCCCCATCGATCTGTACGATCTGTTCATGACCGGAGACGGCACCGACGCGGGCATCCGGCTGCGCGACGGCGACCGGATCTTCGTGCCGCCGCTCGGCCCCACCGTGGCGCTGGCCGGCCTGTTGAAGCGGCCCGGCGTCTATGAGCTTCCCCCCGGCCAGGATCGCCTGCCGCTCGCCGCCGCGACGGAGATGGCCGGCGGCCTTCTGCGGCCCGGCGCGCACCGGGCGCTGCGCTACGCCATCGGCCCGGACGGCGAGGAGCGGGCGGAGGAGATGGCCGAAGCGAACGCCGCCCGGCTGGGCGACGGCGACCTTCTGCTGCTGTCGCCCCGGCGCGAGGACCGCCGCGGCGACCTTCGGCTGGACGGCCATGTCCTGCGCCCCGGCCCGCGGGCCCTGGAACGGACACCGTCCATCGCGGCGCTGATCTCGTCGGCGGATCTGGGGCCGGCGCCCTACCTGCCCTTCGCCGTGCTCGCCTCCACCGATCCCGGGAGCCGGGCGCGGGTGCTCAGGCCCATCGATCTGGGGGCCGTGCTGAAGGGAAACGACCGGCGGCGCCTGGACGAAGGCGATACCCTGTATGTGCTGGGAGCGGAGGATGTGGATTTCCTGACCTCGGAACCGGTGCTGGAGCTGTTGCGCGGCGCCCGCGATCCGGCACCGGACGCCTGCCGCGGTCTGGTCGTTCTGGCCCGCGCGCTGACGGCGCAACCGGACGGCCCGCTCGCCAAAGGCCCCCAGGCGCGGGCGGCGGCGGGGTTGACCGGCGGGCGCACGCCTTGCCCGCCCCTGTTCGAATCGGTCCCGGACCTTCTCGTCTTCGCTCTGGAGCATTCCACCCTGCTGATGGGCGGCGTCCCCCGCCCCGGATTCTATCCCTCCGCCGGGCGGGGGACCGCCGGGGATCTGGCGCTCGCCGCGGGCGGGCCGGAGGTTGCAGACTACGACGCACCGTACGGCACGCCGTCCTATGGGGGCGCATCGCAGCGCCGCGCGGCGGGGCCGGGAACCGTCCTGGAGCCGGATGAACCGGTCTACGAGTTGACCGGCCACGTCCGCCGGCCCGGAGTCCGTTCCCTGGCGGGCGGCGCCACGCTGCGCGACGCCTTGACCGGCGGCGATGCCCTGAAGCGGGACGTCTACCCTCTGCTGGGCGTCATCGAACGTTTCGACCGCCGCACCCTCGCACGCCGCCTGATTCCGTTCTCACCGCAAGAGGTGGCCTCCGGGCAGGCCAACCGCAAGCTGGCCGACGGCGACCGGGTGCGCCTGCTGTCCGCCGCCGAGGTCCGTTCGCTGACCAGCCCACCCGAGGAGGGAAAGCCCGCGACGCCGCCGCCCGACGCGGAGCCCCCGCTCCCCGCCGACATCGCAGCGCTGGTGCGGGAACGTGGCGTGCAGGTGCGGGGCGCCGTGCGCAGTCCCGGCGCCTATCCCGTGGCGGAGGCGGCGACCGTCGACGCGCTTCTGTCCGCGGCGGGCGGCTCGTCCGCCACGGCCGATCCCGCCAGCCTGGAGGTCACCACCGCCACCGGCCAGCGCCGCCGCCTGGACCTGCGGGATGGCGCGTCGGCACGGACGGCACTGCATCCGGGCGACAGCCTGCGGCTCAACCCGGCGCCCCAGGCCCTGGAAGCGCGGGCGGTCACCATTTCCGGAGCGGTGCGCCGTCCCGGCTCCTACGACGTGGCCCGCGGCGAGACCCTGTCCTCGCTGATCGACCGGGCCGGCGGCCTGACGGAGGAGGCCTATCCCGCCGGAACCAGCTTCCTGCGCGAGAGCGAGCGGAAACGCGAGCGCGCCTGGTTCGACCAGCAGGCCCGCGACCTGGAGCGCTGGATGGTGCAGGAGGTGGAAAAGGGCGAGGCCGCCCGGTCGGACGTCGTCGGGCTGGCCCGGCAGCTCGCGACCCAACTCCGCGGGGTGGAACCGCTGGGCCGCATCGTGGTGGAGGCCGATCCCCTGGTGCTGCGCCAGCGGCCCGAACTGGATGTGCTTCTGGAGCCGGACGACCGAATCCTGGTCCCGAAACGCCCCCTGACCGTCACCGTGACCGGCGAGGTGCTTCACCCGACCGCCGCGCAGTTCGTCAGCGGCAAGACCGCCGAATCCTATCTGCGGGAGGCCGGCGGGGCGAGCCGCAACGCCGACACCGCCCGCATCTTCGTAGTCCTGCCGGACGGGCGGGCGCAGCCGCTGTCCCTGTCCTC
Organism: Roseomonas genomospecies 6; assembly: GCF_008365375.1. Lineage (GTDB taxonomy): Bacteria > Pseudomonadota > Alphaproteobacteria > Azospirillales > Azospirillaceae > Azospirillum. Next base: position 36,019 of record NZ_QOKW01000019.1, read on the forward strand.
GTGGAACCACACGGTCGCGGCGATTCCCCCCGGCTCGTCCATCGTGGTGCCGCGCGACCCGAAGCCCTTCGACGTGATGGAGTTCTCCAAGAACATCGGCAGCATTCTCGGCCAGCTCGCCATCTCGGCGGCGGCCATCGCGGTCATCTCCGAATGACGGGCGGAACGATAACGGTCCGGCTGGCCGTCGTCACGGTGGTCCGCGACGACCTTCCCGGCCTGCTCGCCACCCGCGCCAGCCTGCGTGCCCAGACCATGCCGGCCTACGACTGGTTCATCGCGGACGGCGCCTCCACCGATGGGACCGCCGGCTGGCTGGCCCGCCACGGTGCCGAGGCGGCGTGGTGGCGCTCCGCCCCCGACCGCGGCCTCTATGACGCCATGAACATCGCGCTGGACGCCGTCGCGGACCGGTCGCCGCCCTGCAGCCACGTCCTGTTCCTCAACGCCGGCGACCGGCTTGCCGACGACCGTGTGTTGGAAAGGCTCCTCCCCGCCCTGGCGGAACACCCGGAGTTCGGCCTGCTGTACGGGGACGCACTCGAGGAACGGACCGACGGAGGGTTGGCCGTGAAGCCCGCGAGGTCGCATCGCCGCGCCGCGCTGGGCATGTTCACGCACCATCAGGCCATGATCTACCGGCTGGCCGCCCTGTCCGGAGTCCGATTCGATCTGCGCCACACGCTGGCCGCCGACTACGCCTTCACGTTGACGGTGCTGGACCGAGGGGACCCGGCGCAGCGTCTGCCACTTTCGGTTTGCATCTTCGCCACCGGTGGGCGGTCGCAGCGGGACCCGGCGCGGGGCCGAACGGAGCAGGCGATCATCCGCCGCGAGCTGCTTGGACTTGGCTGGCCGGTGAACGCAACATTATGGGGATTACAATGGCTTGCTCATTCCCTGCGCCAGACAATTCCATGGCTCTACGCGAAATATCGTTTCTTGCCAAATGAACGATCCTTTCTTTCATAAGCTTTATCGACTGAACCACGCATCTAACTGTTGATGCGCACGAAAAGTTGCATAGAATTTACTTTCTGACCTAACCAATTTCCCTGGTGGTGCCAGCCGCCTCCATACTGAGGGTCTATAATGAGTGCAACGAAAACCAAGCTTGCGCCCGCCCACACGCTTTCACGCCGCGGCGAAGGTCCCAACCCCATCGACATCCATGTCGGGGCGCGGTTGCGGCTGCGCCGGACCCTGCTCGGGCTGAGCCAGGAAAAGCTGGGAGAGGCGGTCGGCATCACCTTCCAGCAGCTCCAGAAGTACGAGCGCGGGTCCAACCGCATCAGCGCCAGCCGCCTGTTCAACCTGTCGCAGGTTCTGGGCGTCCCGGTCAGCTACTTCTTCGAGGACATGCCGTCGCCGGAGCACATCGCCACCCCGTCGCCCGACCTTCCGCCGTCCGAGACGGAAGAGTTCGAATCGATGGCCCGCCGCGAAACGTTGGAACTGGTGCGCGCCTACTACCGCATCGAGGACCCTTCCGTGCGCAAGCGCACCTTCGACCTGCTGAAGGCTTTGGGCGGCGAGCGCGCCCTGGACGAGGCAGTGTAAGGCTCGGAACCGTTGGACAGCCCTCAGTCAATGGCGGACGCGCGCGGCATGGCCCGCCGCCGCGCGTCCGCGATCTTCACGCCGATCTGCCAATAATAGAAAGCCCGCGCCAGCGCATGCTGGAACCCCGGGCCGCCATCCAGAAACCCCAGCCGCACCACATACCCATACAAAAAGACCAGGAGCGGACGGGCCGGCAGAACGCCGAGCCATCGCTTCAGCCACCGCCGCGCGCCGGATTCGCACGCGATCAGCTCATCCATCCGCCCATCCGCGCGCAAGGCCGCCTCCCAGTCCGCGTAACGGGCGTGTCGCTCGAACCAAGCCGCGACGGGCTTGTCGTCCGCATGGTCCAGGCTGTGCCGCAGCCGTCCCACGCTGCCGGCGATCACCGGCTGGTAATGACCCTCCACCTCCCACATGGTTGCAACGTCCAGGTCCGGCACCGGCGGGAAGTGCGCCCGCCGCCGGTCGAACAGCGCCAGCTTCCGGTTGCGCGCGCCGAAGCGCAGGCGCCGCCCCAGGAACACCGGGCAGCCATCGATGAAGTAACCGGCATGGCGGGGCTCCTCGGCCAGCAGCGCTGCGATCTCGTCCACCAGCGCACCGCCGAGACGCTCGTCCGCATCGACGAACAGCACCCAGTCGTGGCGGAACGGCAGGTGATCCAGGCACCATTGCTTCTTCTTCGGGTATCGCCCGTCCCATCGGAAGGGCACCACGCGCACGCCAGCCGCTCGGGCGATGGCCTGCGTCCCGTCGGTGCTGCCGCTGTCCACCACGAAGCACTCGGCGAAACGCTCCAGCGCGGGCAGGCAATAGGGGAGATTGTCCTCTTCGTTGCGGGTCATCACCACGACCGACACGGGGATCATGTGGATCATGGAGTCGCCTCTCCACCGGCCCGCCACAGCCGCCGCAGACTGACGACGACGGCCCCCGCCATCAGCCCCACCAGCGTCGCGACGGGGACGACCTGCAAGGGGTTCGGCCAATCCGGACGCTGCGCCGCACCGGGCGGCTCGATGGCGTCCGCCGCGAGCGGCAGGTCGACCTCGATCATCATGGCGATCCGCTCCTGCTCCGACAGCAGGTCGGCGAGCGCGCGGCGGTGCTCGGCCACCGTGATGCCGGCCAGACGGGCGCGGACATGGGCGATCTGCGCGCCGCTCCGCCGGGATGCCTCCGCGCGCAAATGGGCATCGGTCGCCCGGGCCGCGGCGGTCAGAATCCGCAACGCCACCGCGCGGTCCGCGTGGCGCAGGCGCATCCGCCGCATCGGACCGCTGCCCACCATATCGACGACCAGCCGATTCTGAAGGGCGCTCGCCACCCGCTCGGCATCGGGCTCCACCCAGTCCGTCCGTCCGACGAGCGCGAGGAACAGCCGCTTGGCACCCGCCACCGGGCCGGGCGGAGGACGCCATCCGCCGGCCTCCTCGTCCCAGCGGTCGGGAAACAGGCCGCGCAGCAACACCGGATCGGCCATCAGCCGCTCAGCCACCGGGATGGACGTGAAGAGCTGGAGATAGCGCGCGAAGTCCGACAGGATCTCGTCCCCCGGACCGGGCTCCGACGCGGCGGCGGCGGTTTCCCGGCCAATCAGAACGGGCAGCCGCGCGCCCATCGCCGCCGCACCGACGCGGGCGGTCGGCCCGACCAACATGGACGCCGTGTATTGCGGCGTCACCAGCCGCAGGGCGGTCACGGACAGCACCAAGCCAAGGACCGCACCGCCGAGCAGAAGCAGCCGGCCCTCCCACAGCGTCCTTAACAACCGTCGCAGCCGCCGGCCGGCCTCCTCCGCATCGGCCTCCGGCGAGAGGCGGCGCAGCGGCATTCCGTCAGGCATGGGGCAGGCTCCGGCCCCGCGGCATGGTCGCGCCGCGCAACCTTCTCAGGCGCAGCGCATCCGCGAGCGCCGCGAAGCGCCGTGCCGCCGCATCCGCATCCCAGGCCGCCGCGACGGTCAGCGCCCGCCTCCCCTGTTCCGCGCACAAGGCCTGTAGCGCGCCGCGTGGTTTGACGAGTGCCGCCACATGGTTTGACGAGTGCCGCGCAGGTGGATTGTTGTCGCGCACAATCAGTCAGCGCTCTCAATCACGGCCATGGCGTCACGGTAGGCCAGCCACTCCGGTGAAGGGTCGTCGCCGGGTGCGGGATCGGGCGGCCGGCCCTGCCGGACCAGCGCATAGGCGCGGGTTAGGTCGTCGGCGTCCCGCTCGGCGGCAAGCGCGGACTGCCACTCCACCCACGCGGGGTTGGTGGCAGTAGTCGGCTGGCCGGCATGGTCGATGCTGGGCACCGTCTCCGCCGGCAACGCGGGTAGTGCGGCGACGCGGGCCAGCAGCAGGCGCGCATCTTCCAGCACCTCGACGGCGGCCAAGCGCTCCCGCACCAGCGCGTTGTCACGGCGCTGCCCGTCCAGCACGGTGGGAGGAGTGGTCGCCATCGGGTAGGCGTCCTCCGTGCACCGGGCCTGACCGCCCACGATGGTCCAGCGGCGCAGGTAGCGGTCGTCGCCATACGTGTCGGTGAGCTGGTCACTGCGCAGCATAGATGGTCTCCTCCGAGCGGCGCTGAACTGTGAGTGTGCCTTCCCAGACGATCAGCGCACCGGCCTTGCCGGTCACTTGAACTGCGATGGTCTGGCTGGCGGTGTCGGCGATGAAGGTACAGTCACATGGGCTGGCTGTCGTCTCGTCATCGTCCGAGACAGGAAGGATGCTCCCCCGGATCATGACGTTGCCACCAGCGTTCCGGTACCAGTCCACTCTCTTATGATAGGTCAGGTCCTCCGCGGCCGAGGCGCCGTAGGTCCGTCCCTTCATTATAATGATGGCGGTTCCCGTCTCGCGCTCGCCCACCGCGATGCGCGGCCCAAGCGCGGTCGGGGTTGCATCGGTCGTCCGGCCAGTGACGAGCCATGGGCGGAGCGTTGGGCGGGCGCCGCCCGCGGCGATAGCCTCCTTACCGCCCACAGCATCCCCGACGAAACCGACCTCCGTCGCCGTGCCGATCAGCATGTGCCCACCGCGCAGGGCGACCGACCGCACCGTGTCGCTGGTGGTGGCCCCCAGCACGTCGGCGTCGTAATAGGCCACCCGGCGCAGCCCGGCGAAGACCGACACCCCGTCGCCGGTGCCGACCGCCAGCCGGCCCGTCAGCGGGTCGCGGTCGAGGGACGCCACCGCGGAACTGGTACCGCCGAGCAGGCACTTGGCGCCATCAGCTAACAGCGGTCGCTCGTCCTCGCACATGCGGCGGATTTGCGCCGAAGTTGGGGCGTAGGCCCCAGACCGCCACATTGTGAGAGCCGTGCCGCTATGCAGGGCTCCGCTACCATCTTGGTGGAGCCCATAGCGCAACGTTGCGGCGGCGTTGCTCAGGGACCCTACCGCGGCGGCGGGGGCAGTCGCCTCCAACGCGCCATTGACCCACAGCTCAATGTTGCCGGTGGCTGCGCGCCTCACAATGCAGACAAAGGCATATGCGGAGGATGTGGCTGGTGACACCGACTGAACGGAGGCCGCCGCGCCCGCGCCGTCGCTGATGTCGAACTGATACTTGCCCCCGCCGTTGTACACGAGCCGGTACCATGGCCCGGTCGTCGCATGGCCGCGCCGCAGAACATATCCTGTCGTCAGGTTGGCAACCCACCCACAGTGGTAGAGATCACCCGTGCCGACATCGAGGTCGGTGCTGGGCGGCTGCTCCAGGTAGTTCGAAGCGCTGAACCCCGACCACGCCACGACGTCAGCACCCGTCGCGACCGGGTTGCGTTGGAGCGTGCCGTTGACGATCAGGCCCTTTCCCTTGTGGCTGCGATCTGGGGCGGCGAGGTCGACCTTGACATCGTCCAGCAGCACAGTTTGACCTGCGGCGGCCCCGCCGCCGAACATGATGGCGATGGCGGTCGTCGGGCCGATGGCCACGAACTGGAAACTGTCCTCGACAGGGGTCGCCGAGGTGGTGCTCGTCCCGGTCGCGATGGCCCCGCTCGACACGCCGCCGGGGTACACGTTGATGTTGGCGGTCGGGGCCGACCCCCGGCGCCGCCGCGCCCGGACCACATAGGTTTTCCCGGGCACGGTCGGGAAATCCTTATACGCGCCGATGGGGTTGCCCGCGAACGTCACCTGGATTTCCCCGGCGACCGACGACACCGCGCCGCCGCCGGACACCCACCCGAGAGTGGCCGATCCATCGTCGGCTAGGACGTTGGCCGCCGCCACCGGCCCCGTATCCGAATCACAGAGCGTGGCGAGGCGGATACCGCCGCCGCCGGGCATCCATCCTGTGGCGTAGCTGGGAGTGATCACCGACGTCATGCTGGCGGAGGGGTTGCCCCAGTCCTCGGCGATCAGGGTGAGCGATTGGTTGGTGCCGCACGCGCCGGGCGCCATTGCCGACACCAGCCCGGTGCTGGGGCCAAGCACATACGCCGCGCCACCGCCCAGGCTGTTGGCCTGCGCGTAGTCGCGGACCCACGCGCTGTCGGTCTGCGTAGCGTACGGGACCGGGCCGATCTCAATCAGGCTGCCGCCCGTGCCGAGCGACAGAACCAGGCGGCCATCGGGCAGGAGTTGACCCAGACCGAAACCGCCGGACCGCGTGATATGCACCACCTGTCCGGTCGGGTGGATCACCGCCGCCCCGGCGCCAGTCGTCACCAGCACCGTGGGAATAGGCATCCCTGCCGCGTCCAGTGGGGCGCCGGGATAGACAAGGGCATGCACGCTGTTGATGGCCGTCGCCGGCAAGGCCGCGGAGGCGATGACGGCGCCCTCCTGCAACACCGTGTTGCGCGCCGCGAAGGTGCCGAGCCGCCGCCGCCGCCCGCCATTGTCGTACCTGTCGCACCAGTCGCCCGTCAGGCTGATGACATGGAGGCCCATGCCCGAGCCGATGTAGATGTAGCCGTGCAGCGCGAACACACAGGTGATGGGCGCGGCGGAACCGCACAGGACCAGACCATTGCCGGTCGGGTTTGATGCCCTCCAGAGACGAGGCGCGCCGGTTACCGGGTCGAGGTCCAGCGCATCGTGGAAATACCACTGCTCCCGCAGCGCGGTGATGGCCACCACCGCAGGAACGTCGCGCTTCACCCCTGCATAGATGCCCTGGGCCTCATGCCAGTAGGACATGGCGCTGCACCTGCCCGGCTCGTTCCAGCGCCGCCCATCAGCGGCCAGATCGTCCAGGCGGGTGTCGTAGACATAGACCTGCGCGACCGCCCCCGTGGACAGCAGCGGCTTGTCCAGCGCCGGGAAGGCGAGCGCGCTGGTGCTGCCCATGGTGATCTGCGCCACCAGCTCTTGGCAGCGCTGGAGGATGGACGCGACGGCCGTCCGCTCCGCCACGAAGTTGATCGAGTTCCACATCGCCGCCATGCCGTTGTAGATCGACACCCCATCCCTCAGCGACCGAACCCAGTTGGCGAGCGTGCCGCCCTTGCCAGTGTGCCCGTACGGGTTGGTTTCCGGGTGATAGGCGCCGTTGTTGTAGCGCGCCGCCCGGTACAGGGCGTCATCCAGTTCGCTCACGAGAATTCCTCCAAATTCAGGGTGCTGTCCGCCCAGCCACCGGCGCCCCACCGCCGGCCGGCCTTGGTGATCCGCGCCAGGAAGCCGTAGAGGAAGCAGGCCGCCGGATCGTCGCGGTCCGGTATCCACGCGATGGGGGATAAGCCCCGCCCGCTCCGCACGATGGTGACGATCTGGTCGATCAGCCCCGGCTCCACCGACGCCAACGGCAGGGTCGCCGTCCGGCCAGCGGTGCCCGGCTCCGCGATCACCCGGCCCGCCTCGCGGCGCGTGCTGACGCCCGTGTCGTCATCCACCGTGCTGTCGATCTGCAAGTCGAAGAACACCCCGTCGCCCAGCCACAGGTGATCGACCTCCACATAGCCGGCCGCCGTCCCGGTCGGCGTCAACCCAGCGCTCCACATGCGCCATTCGAACGACAGGCCATAGATCGACGGCGGGAACAGGTAGACGTTGGCCGGCCAGGACCGCCACGCTTCCGGATACAGGCCGCCGGAGAACTTACGCGGATCTTCGAAGGGCAGATCGGCGGGGTCGAACAGCGGCTCGATCACCGCCACGCGCCCGCTGGTCCACGCCAGCTCCGAATAGTCCCCGTTCGCATAGATCAGCAGCTCGTGCGTGTCGGTCTGATCAAGGTTGGTGTCGTACAGGCCGGCGAAGCTGCACAACTCCGGTTCGTCCCACCGGCCCCGCAACACCCGCGGCGCCCCCTCCACACCCGCGCCGATGGACCGCGCCCGCACGCCGTCCGGCTCGGCCAGCAGGTCCACCGACGCGGCCGGGTCCCAGCCCTCTGGGTCCAGCGTCGCCGTGAGGGCGGCATTCCGGCCCGCGATCATCGCCTCGTGCGCCATCAGACCGTGCCCTCCGGGATCACCACCAGCGCGTTGTCCACGCCGGCCAAGTCCACCTGCACCTCCACCACGCGGGCCACCGGCCCGCCGACGAACACCGGGTGCGACGGGTCGATCACCCGGACGACTTGACCGATGCGTTCGGTCGGCAGCCTCCGCATGGGCAGGCGATAGCGTCCGGGCGGGCTGAAGGCGTCGTCGCGGCGGCCCACCGCTTCCACCGCCGCCGCGCTGGCCGTCGCCAGAAGCGTGTCATCCGTCACCTCGCGGGGGATCGGGCAGGCCGCGGTGATGGCCGGATCGTCCGGGGTGACCTCGTCCAGCCATTCCGCCATCAGCGCCGCCCTTTCCTCCGGCGGCACCTCCGCCAGGATCTCCGACGCGGTCAGAACCTTCGCGTTGTGGGAGTGGCGCAGCCGCACGCGGCGGGCTGGCACGCCGGTGACGCGGGGTTCGGTCACCGCCTGCACGAAGTCGATGCCGGCCCGCAGCGTCGCCGACGCGGCTGAGCCAGCGGCCGGGCGTCCCCGCAGCGCGAAGGTCAGGAGGCCCAGCGGCCCGAAATACCAGTTCGCGCGGACGGCCCGCGTCAGATCATCCAGCGCCGACCGCAGCGGCGTCGTGTCGCCGGCGGCCAACCACATCTGCACCGGCAGCCCGGCGCCGACGCCGGCCGCCGCGACGGCGTCGATCTCCGCCGCGCCCAGCGCACCGCTGTGGCGGGCCAGCCAAGCGCCGACTGCGGCGGCCGTCTCGATCAGCGCGCCGCTGCCGTCCACCACGCCATCGGCGGCGCAGGTGATCGTTCCGACGTCGCCCGGACCGACCCAGGCCAGCCCCCGCGTCGCGTCCTGGCTCCACTGACCGGACGCCGGCGTGCCGGTGACCTCGGTCCAGCGGCGACCGCGCGACCGCACCTCCCGGTACCCACCCATCGGGAGGCCCTGGCTGACGCTGAACAGGTGGCAGCCGTTGGTCGCGTCGATCCCCAGGTATGTCGGTTCGAAATGGCGGTGGCGGCCGATCAGCAGCTCCTTGCCCTTGCCCTTCAGCGCCGCCGGGCCTTCCAGCCCGCCCGTGCCCGCGTAGCTCGCCGGCCCCGCCGCCCGCATGTCGAAGTCGGCGGCCCGGTCGCGCGGTCGCAGCACGCGGCTGTAGGAGCGGCGCTCCACTTCGCCGACCGTCAAGACGGCCAGCGGCACCGCGGCGGAAAAGGGTTGTCCGGCGCGAATGGCGAACAGTTCCAGCGGCCAGCCGACGATGCGCATCCCGTCCAGCAGCGCCGTCAGGCGGGGGGTGCCGTGTCGGTCGCTGCTGGGCGGCGTCTCTGACAGCGTCAGCTCGCCGACCTCGACCTTCGTCGCCCCGTCGCTCTCGCCCGGCGCGGTGGCCGCCAACGTCCAGCCGCCGGCCGGGCGCAGCAACGGCCACCAGGGCGTGGGATCGGCGGGGTCCTGATAGGCCGCGGTCGCCAGCCGCACCACGCGGGGCGCGGCGGTCGGCAGGTGCCAGCCATGCTGACGGGCCAGAATGATGAGGTCGTTCATATGACCGCCCTCCGCCCGCTGGCGAGGGCGCGGAGCTGCTGCTCCTGCCGCTCCGCCACGCCGATCTGATCCTCCGCGATCCCGGTCACAAGCTGACGGTCCCGCGCCGCATCCTCGCGCCGCTCCCGGCGCAGCTCGGCCAGCTCGGATACCATCCGGTCCATGGACCGGGCCATGACCAAGCTGTCCGAGACGTCGGCCGCCGACCGCGTCACCGTCATCGTCACCATCGGCGCCGGAGCGCCCGCCGCGGTCATCGTCCGCGCCACATTGTTGTTGGCAGCAACCAGACCGCCACCTTCGTAGGCGCGGATCGCCGAGGGCGGCCGGCGGTGTTCCCTGATGTATTCGAGGATGGGGAGAGTGTCCGGCGTGACCGCTGGCGTCGGCGTCACGAACTCGCCGCCCGCGACCATGATCGGACTGCCGTCCGGGTACAGCGCCAGCACGCTGTCCACGCCCTTGATGCCGTTGTCCACCAAGCCGCCGGACTGGTAGCGCCCAACGATCCCACCGTTCTGGAACGTCCGCCCCTCTCGGATGCCGTCCGTGTAGTAGTGATGCGTCGGGTCCCAAGCCGTCCAGCTCGACCACGCATCCGCCAAGTCAGCGTACGTGGCGAGGTATTGGGCCTCACGGGTCGTCAGGACATGAGGGCTGGCGCCGAACGTCTGGTTCGCGCCCCAGGACCAATTGGCGGTGATCGCCCGTACGACGTTCAGCAAGCCGCTGTGAATGATCCGCCCGAGATCGTCCAGTTGCTTGATCAGGACGCTGGTGGTCTGAAGTTGCAACGCCTGGAAGCCGCTGGTCAGGTCGCGCATGGCCGCGGTGGTGACCGTTTCCGACACGTCCCGCTTGACCGTCTCCGTGACTGTGCGGGTGGCGTTGCCGGGCAGAGTGATTGGCGTCCAAGCGGCGATGGCGTCGCCGTTGAGCGTCCGCGACAGCAGCTCCGCCAACTCCCGCTGATCGTCCGCCGGCAACGCGGCGAAGTCGAACTGATCCACCTGAACGTTGTTGCGGTAACGGCCCATGACCTCCGTCAGAAGGCGGCGGTCATCCTCCGGCATCTGGGACCAGTCGAATTCATCGACCAGGACCCGGTTGCCGTAGCGCTCCATCAGTTCGGCAAGCCGGCGGGTCGCGTCCGGCGCGATGGTCGAGAATTGCAGGGCCGGCACCACAACGCCGCCCTGGTTCCGGGTCAGGATCTCGTCCAACACCCGCTGGGCGTCCGCCGGCAGCGACGAATAGGACAGATCGGCGACCGCCTGATTGCGGTCATAGCGGGTGAGGATCTCCGACAGCCGGCGCTGATCGTCGGGCGCCAGCGTTGTGAAATCCAGGCTATCGACCAGCAGCGCCCCACGGTAGCGGGACAGCACCTCCGCCAGATCACGCTGCGCGGCGGGCGGCAGGGCCGTGAACGCGAACCGTTCGACCGCCGCATCCCCATGCAGGCGACGCAGCGTCTCGATCACGTCGCGCCGCGCTGCCGCCGGCACGGCGGTGAAGTCCAGCACGGTCACCGGCTGGCCGCCCTGGATGCGGGTCAGGGCTTCGGCGATCACGCGCTGTCCGGCAGCCGGGATGGCGGTGAAGTCAAAGCCCTGGGACGCCAGGGTCACCAGCTGTTCCACGATTTTGCGGACCGCCGGGTCAACCCGCTGAAGCACCGCAGGTTCGTACACCTCCAAAATGCGCCCCTTCAGGTCGAGGTTGGCGCTGATATCGGACGGCAGGGCGGCCAAAGCCTCCAACACCCGCTGCTGCCAAGTCTGAACCGCCGGCAGGGAACGGACGCTCTGCTCATAGGCCCGCAGCATCGCCGTCGTCTCGGCGGAGCCGGCGCCATAGACCGCGTCGTATGTGTCCTCCGCGGTCTGCCGTGTCGTGGTCAGCCGGCGCAGCGCCTCTTCGGCGACGGTCGGATCGTTGGAACGGGCCAGGGCCAGGTCGCGGCGCAGCATGCTGTCCACGGCCGCGATCCGCTGTTCCGCCGTCAGGCCGGTGGACCCGTCCGCGCGCTTGCGGTCGAGGTCGGACAGCACGTCGCCGGCCGCCGACATGGTGCGCTCCAGCGCCGCCGCCCGCTCCGTCGCCGCCGCCGCGTCCTGCTTCGCGGCCAGGGCCGCCCGCTGCAACGCCTGCACGCGCTCCATCTCGGCACGGACGCCGGCGTCGGTCACCCGCGCCAAGGCATCGCGCTGCTGGATCTCCAACACCCGGCGGTCGTAGGCGTCCTGCGACAGCTGCCCCAGCTCCACCCGCGCCTGCATCTCCTGCAAGGCCAAGTCGCCCATGACCTGTTCGCGCACCTGGCTGGCGCGCAGTTCGGCGAATGCCGCGCCAGTGGTTTCGCCCATGCCACGCAGGATGGCGGCGGCCTCGGTCAAGCGTTGCAGGCCCTCAATCCCGTCGCCGGCCGCGTTGACGATGGCGGACAGTTGGGCGCCCAGCAGCTCCATTGCCGGCTGAGGCGACAGCCCCGCCCCCATCAGGGCAATGGACGCCTTGCGCCAGCTCTCGATGGCGCTTTGGATCTGATCGACGACGCCCAGGCCCTTCAGACCCCGCCCGGCAGCCGCAAACATGCGGGTGGTGGCCTGTTCCAGGCTCGAAACCATACCGTCCGTGGTCAATCCGAGTTCGGCGGCCCGGTCCCGCGACGTCTGGAACTGCACGGACATAGCTGTCAGCGTTTCACTGAACTGGTCAGCGCTCGGTTTCGCGGCATCATCGAACAGGTGCGCAAAGTCGCTGGCGGCGAAGGTCAGGTTGCTGACCACCTCCTCCACGGGCTTCCCAACCGAGGCCACCAGCGCACGACGGACATTCTCTGCAACGTACTTGTTGTCTTTGTTGACGTACTCGGTGGCCCCATCTTCGATCACCATGGTCAGCACGTCGCCGAATAGAGAGGTCAGCGCTGCCGTCTGGTCACTGAAATCTTTCTTCTGGCCCCGCATCTGCGTGGTGTAGCGGCCATCCTTCTCCATCAAGCTGATCGCCGCCACGTTCTCCATCAGCGTGGCGTTCTTGATACCGGCCGCGTTCATAAGGCTGTTGAGGGCGGTTGCGATGGCGTCGGTGACGCCCTTGGTCTTGCCGAGGTCCCCGCCGTTGTCGGCCGCCGCCTCGCCGGTCTTCCAGGACCCGTCTTGAAGCGTCAGGTTGGAACGGGAATTCGGGCCGACGCTCGCCTTCTGCGTGCCCAGCATGCCCATGACAGCACCAAGGATCGCGCCCGCAGCGATGCCCCACGGCCCGAAGGCCGACCCCATCATCATGTAGGAGGCCAAGCCACCCGCCACGGCCCCGCTTGCACCACCGGCGACCTTGCTGTTGGTTGCGGTCCCGACGAGCCCACCAACGATCCCGCCCGCCGCAGCACCGGCACCGACGCCGGAAGCCAGCGATGACAGCCCCGTTCCGGAGGCGACTTGGCCTCCAACGACAGACTGCGCGCCGCCGCCGGTCAGCATGCCGCTGCCAACACCACCGGCACCTCCGGACGCCATCAGCGGTGTCGCCGGCACCGTGGCCGCCGTGCCAATGCCCAGGTTGGTTGCCCCCCAGGTGTCGATAGCACCGGTAATGCTACCGCCCGCTCCGGTCAGTCCCAGCTTGTCACCGGCCCAGCCCATGGCCTTGCTGGTGGCCCAGTTCATCCCGGCGTTGCCGGCTTGCCCCATGAGGCCGCCTGCCCCCGCCCCACCAGCCGGCGCCTGGATGCCGAACAGGCCGGGCACGGCGCCCACCACCGTCTGGACAATGGGCATGATAAACTTGGTGGACGCGATCTCAATCGCCATCCGCTTCAGCAGATTGCGCCACCAGTCGAGAATGGAGCCGCCCTTCTCGAACATCTTGGCGGCCAAGTCGTCGCTGATCCGTCGCGACGTCTCCCGGACGTCGTTCTGGAACCGGATGATGTCCTGCCGGTCCAACAGCACCGCCTTCTTGCGCAGCAGCGCCTGGATGTCCTCTTCGGTTTTCGTCGGAAACTGCTCGCGGATGTCCAGCTCATAGCGCAGCAGCTCTATGGTCCGCTGGCGTTGCGCCTCGCTCACGTCGGCCAGGGCAACTTCCGCCTGGGCGAGTTGAAGCTCACGGTCGCGCGCTCGGCTTTCCCGGTTGTAGCCCTGCGTTTCCTGCCACTTCGCCAGCTCGGCGGTCTTGGCGGCGATGGCCTTGGCACGGTCGCTGTCGGCCTTGACGCCTTCCCTTTCGACCTGCGCCGCGACCTGGTTGCGGATCGTCGTTTCGGCGACGGCCTTGGCACTCTCGCCTTCTGCCGCAGCCAGGGCCTTCGTCGCGGCGATCTGCGCGTCCAGATCGCGGTCAAACTGCGCGGCGGCCAACGCCCGGCGGGCGGCGGCCTCTTCGGTCAGGCGCCGCGCCAGCTCCGAACGTTCCCCGGCACCGACGCGAAGCGTCTCATTCTCGATCTGGTGCCGCAGCGTGGTTTCAGCGACCGCCGCCCCGCCCCGGCGCGTCGCTTCGGCCAGTTCGAGCATCTGGCGCGCCTGCCGGCTGCTGACGGTCGCCGCCTCGCCGGCCTGTCCGGCCAGGCCCGCCATCTCCTCTCGAAGCACCGCCTGGGAATAGGCCGCCTTGTCGGCCTGCACGATTACGCCGTCGCGCAGCGCCTCGGCCACCTTCAGGTTCGCCCGCGCGTTGGCGACTGCCGCCGGGTTGCCGCTGGCCTGCGCCCGCGCCAGGGCCTCCGCCGCCTCGGCCGCCTCGCGCGTCAGCCGGACCTGCTCCGCCGAGTTCGCCGCCCGGTTCTTGGCGTAGGCGCCCGTCAGGTTGATGGCCTCGTCGTCGGTCAGCTTGCGGCCCTTGTCCTGCTCCGCTTTTTCTAGCGCCTGATAGAGGCCGCGGAACTTCGGAGCCACGCCCAGCGCCGCGGTTTCACGGTTCATGGCGGCGACGGCCGCCGTCACCGGGTCCAACTTCTCGCGGAGCTGGTCGAGGATGAAGGCCGCGTCGGCCGCACTGATCCCCAGCTTCTTCAGCTGGTCGGGCGGCAACGCGAGAACTTTGGTCAGCGTTTCGGTCTGGGCGCGAAGATCGGCTTCCGACTTGGTCAGCAAGCCGTTCTTGGTGATGACCAGATCGACCGCGTCGGCGGCCAAGCCCAGCTTGCCAGCCAGCTTGTCCAGCGCCACCGCTGCCGGGTCCGCGCCACCATCGGACGCCATGCCCCACATCTGAGCCCAACCGTCGCCGGCATCGCCCAGAGCGGCCCGCAGCTGTTGCAGCCGCGCCAGAGCCGCGTCGATCCGCTTTTCGACGTCGGCCAGATCGCGGTCCGTCACCTCCAGGTTGCGGCGGGCATAGACGCCGCTGGCCCCGTTCGCGTAGCGCTGACGCTTCGCTTCCAGCCCCGCCCGCTCGGCCAGCAGATCGTCAAGGTTCGTCGTCTCGCGCATCAGCGAGACCTGGTTGGAGCGGCGCTCCGCCGCCTCGATCTCCTTGTTGACGCGGTTGAGGGCCGCTGCCGCGCTTTCCACCAGGTTGACCCAGCCGGGCAGGATCATCTTGCCCAGCTCGGCCTTGGCCCGCTGGCTGGCGTTCTCCATCCGCGCATAGGCAGCTTCGACGGACCCCGCGGCCTTCTCCGCTTCACCCGCATAGCCCCGCAGGGCCTTGATCAAGGTGTCGCGGAACATCTCGCTGGTGACGCGGCCTTCGCCCACCAACCGACGGAACCCTCCGCCCGGCAGGCCCGCGGCGCGGTCCAGATCCATCAGGATGCCCGGCAGCGGTTCGACAACCTGGTTCAGCTCCTCCATCTGAACCACCGGCGACGCGAGGGCCTGCGACAGGCCATACATCACATCGCCCATGCGCCCGACGTCGGCCGCGAACTTGACCTGGGCGTTCGCCAGCCCTTCGGTCAGCTCGCGCGACTGCTGGATGGTGACCAGCCCGGAGCGGGCCAGAGACAGCAGCCGGGTGTAGCTGTCCGCCATCACGGTCTGAGACTGGCCCAACCGGTCGGCGGTCTGCGCCAGCCATGTCTGGTTCTCGGCGAGTGCCGCTCCGGTGCCGACCAGCGACGACAGCCGGCGCTCCAATTGCTGCGCCTGCGCGGCCGAGGCGATCAGCTGCGCCCCGAAGGCGCGGACCTGGTCCACCACCCACAAGCCGGCCATGGTCTTCAGACCATTGACGAGCATGCCGATGGTGTCGCCCAGACCGTCCGCGTTGTCGTTGGCGGCACGGGTGGCATTGCCGAACTCCCGCGCGGCGGCTGCATGATCGCCCATGCCGGCGGCGGCTTGGCGATGGGACGCCGCCGCCTCGGCGCTCACCCGCTGCAACGCCTGTGCGCTGTGGGACGCCGCCCCCATGTCCTCGGTCAACCCGCGGGTCGCGCGGCGGTGGGCGTTCAACGCGACGACGTTGCTGTCCCCGGTCGCTCCACGCAGGCTGGCCCCGGCATCGTTCGCCGCCGCCCCGAGCTTATCGATTTCCGAGCGGGCGAGGCGGACCTCGCCCACCAGGGCGGAACCATCGGCGGTCAGCTTCAGCGCTACTTTGAGTTCGGCCATGGGTCGGGCATGCGAAGGGACGTGGCGGCCATTATCGCCGCCACGCCCACGCCCGTTCAGGGGGCGAGTTCCGGCCTTGAAGGGGGCCGCCCGCTCGTCAATCCATCCGTCACTTGCCACCCTTGTCGGGATGGGTCCGCTTCCATTCCTCGACCCACACCCGCGCGGCCTCGGCTTCCATCGCTTGGATCAGCCCGACCGTCTCACCGTTCCAGGGCATCCCTCTGGCCTCTGCCAAGCACCGGACCTGCACCAGATCCAGGCCGATGGCCGGGCCACCCATCGCGGGGTATCGCCACAGCCGTTCCGACGCGCAGAACAGCATGAACACATCCCAGAGCGGCGCCCAGACGATGAACACGCGCTCCGTCTCCGGCTCCACCTGAAGCGGCGGCGCGGGCTGGCCCGTCAGCTCCGCCCAATCGGCGGCGTCCAAGGTGGGGGACCGCCGCTTCCGGCGCCCCTGGGCAGGCTCTCCGCCCGCCCACAGCCGCGCCGCCTCCTTCAGGTGCGCTACTTTCCCCCGTTCGCCATCTCCCAGTAGCCCTCTTCCATGGCCTTGCCGATCATCCGGTAATCGGCCATGGCCTCGACCAGGGCGGGCGAGAACTCCGGCAGCTCTTCGAACAGGGCGGCCCAGCCGTGGTTGTCGGGCAGGCCGACGATCACCTCCCGCAGCAGGGCGACCCGCCACGCGACGAAACCGTCCTCGGCGTCCGCGGCGGCCTTCTCCGCCGCGTCCCGCTCGTCATCGCTCTTGGCATCGGCCACCGCCGCCTTGGCCTTGGCGATCCGCTCGTTGTGCTCCTGAAGTTCCTTCAGCAGATCGTTGATCTCGCTGTCGGGCAGCAGCTTGTAGGTTAGGAAGAAGGTCTTCTCCACATGCCGCCCCTGCGCCCGCCCGCTGCGCTGGGACGGCTTGACGCTCTCGGGCATCTTCACCTTGACCGGCCAGTCGATGGTCAGATCGTCGCCGGCGCTGTCCTTGAACTTCAGCTTCACCTTGCTCATGGCACCCCTCCGTTACGCGGCCGACGCGAAGATCGACCAGTCGTCGTCGCCGGACAGCGGCAGAGCCTTGCCCGACAGGTCGTACATCATGTCCTTCTTGCTCTCACCCGGCTTGGGCGGGGACAGCTGCCAGCGGTCCGCCTTGATGACCACGGCGGTGCCGGCGCCGGCGCCGTGCTGCAACAGGAAGGGCACCATCGTGCGGGCGTCGCAGAGGGCGAAGAAATCCACCGACGCCAGCGACGGCGCCTCGATCTTCGCCGTCAGGCTGGCCTTGGCATCCGACTTCCGCGCGCCCTGGCGGCCGACCCGCGCGACATACTCGATGCTGTTTCCGGCATCCCAACCGAAGCTTTCCAGCACCACGTCATGGCCGTGGATGCGGCACAGCGGGGTGTTCTCGGTGCTGATGACGACGGGGTCGGGCCACGCCGCATAGTCGGGCGGGAGCGCCGCCACGCCAGCCGCCGGGGCCAGGAAATCGGCGGTCACCTCGAACTCGTAGTACGGGTAATCGTCCGCAGCCCCCGACGCCTTGATGGTGCAGCGCCCGCCCAGCATCCGCCACCGCTGCACCTGGCCGGCGTTCTCAGGATCGGGCAGCGTCAGCACCACTTCCAGGCTCTTGCCGCCGCTGCGGTCGCTGGACGGCGTGTAGGTGCAGCCCGCCGGCGTCAGCGCGATGGTGAAGACGTCGCCCACGACGAAGTCGGTACCGATGGCGCTGGGCGTGATCGCCGCCCCGCCGGGCAGGGCGAAGGCCGTGCCCGTGGTCATGACCACGGCCACCTGATTGTGCGCGGCGTCCGACCCCAGCGCCGGAGCGGCGACGGTGAAGGCCGCCACGCCGCTGCCGCCACCCGTGGTGCAGGTCAGCGTGGCCGTGCGCGGATGCACGCCGCCATAGGCGGTGGTGCGCGTGTAGGTGAAGGCGCCGGCCCCGCTGGTCTTCACGGCCGCCGCCGCGATGGTGGCGGTCGGGGTCTTCAGCACCTGCGCGCGGCTCGTGCCACCGGCGCGCATGATCGCGTCCCAGCACGGCACCCCGGCGGCGCCACCGCCGACCAGGGCCACCTTGCCGGTCAGCTTGGACTGCTTCGTCAGCAGGATGGACGGGTTCGCGCCGAAGTAGGGCTTGGCGTAGGGAAGCTCCTTTTCCTGCGCCTCCATCGGGGTCCAGTTGACGTCCCACAGCTTGACGGCGTCCGCACCGGTGATGGCGGCGGCGCCCTGGCCGAACGCGGTTTCCAGGGCGGCGAAGACGGCTTTGTGATCCCAATGCACGGGGTAGCTGGGCAGGCGCATGGGGCTTTACTCCTGGCTCGTGCCGCGACGGCGGCGCGGGTTGGCCGGGGCGGACGCTCCGGCCTGTTCGGTGTCTGGATCGGCGGCGATCTCGGTGTCTCGCCGCTCATGCTCGGCCGGCTTCGGCCCCTCGGCCTGGTCCTCGATGACGGTGTCGATGCAGGGACGCATCACACTCCTCCTGTGCGCGTGTGGAACTTCCACTCGGTGGTGAAACTGATGGTGCTGGCGACGACGCCGGTCCGGCCGGCGGCGCCCATGCCCTGAAGCCGGTCTTCGGCCAGCAGGAATTCGCTGTAGCCCGGCGCGGGAGACCACCCGGCCAGTTCTCGGATGACCGCCCATTGCAGCGGCCAGACCGCCGCCCGCGCCGCCTCGCCCGTCGTGTCGCGGTGATCGCCCTGCACCAGCACCACGGCAATCGTCTGAGTCACGGTGCTGCTGGTGCCGCCGGCGCGGCGCTCCCCATCGGCGATCAGGCCGCCCACGATGACGAAGGCGGCCGGGAGGCGTTGCGGCAGCTGGCCGGCCGCGACCAGGGCCGCGAAGTCCACCGCGCCCGCCGTGTCGCGCGCCAGCTCCGGCACGCGGTCACGGATGCGCACCTGGACCTTGCCGGCCAGATCCACGGGCACGAAGCCGGTCATGCCAGCCCTCCGGCCTCGGCCAGCCAGTCGCGGGCGATCTCTCCCAGCACCTTCATGGTGGCCGGGCCGGCGCCCAGGAACGGGCGGGCCGTCATCTTGACCGTGTGCGCCTTGACCTGATGGTCGGTGGCGAAGTTGCTCTTGGACTTCCGGCGGAACTTCGGGTCGAAGGTGTCCGTCCGGGCGTTGTAGTGGCGGTACAGCGTGACGGTCCGGGCCTGCCGCTGGACCGTGCCGCCGAACTGATGGATGGCCGCGTAGACCACGTTGGTGCCGACTTCGGCGCTGCTGGCGGTCGTACGGCGCGTGATGGACTGGCGCAGCCGCGCCGTCTCGGTCAGGGTCTGGCCGCCCTCGGCGAGGGCGCGCAGGGACTTCGGCCAGGGATTGCCGTCCGGGTCCCGCTCCGTCTCGAACCGACGCTGGGTTTCCAACTCGATGTGGGCGCCCAGCCGGTCCATCAGCTCCGACTGGTCACCGCCGGCCAGGATCAGCCCGTCCAGCAGCTTCTGGACGTCGCCCAGCTCGAACCGCAGGCTGGCGCCGGTGTCGGCCATCTCACCAATTCCGCATGTTGTCGCGACCGAACACGCGATCCGGCGCGACGGTTTCGACCCCCACCGACGCGGGTTCCGGCGGCGGGGCGCCGCCCACGTCCAGCGTCAGGGAGCCGTCCCGGATATCGCGCAGCGTCCGCATGGCCTGCTGGAAGTCCGCCGTCACCTTGTCCGGCGCCGCGTCGATGTGAAGCGCCGACAGGGTCAGCGGCGCCGCGATGTCTTCCAGCGCCTTCGGCACGGTCAGCAGCGGCAGCTGGCAACGCCCGCCGATGTGCAGGTCGATCAGCGCCACCGCCGACGCGATGGCCTCGTCCAGCACGCTGTCCACGATGGCGTCGGTGTAGGGCTTCACCCGGTCCGTCAATTTGACGAGACGGTCCTCGCCATAGCGGGCGATCAGACGTTCCTTGGTGACGTAGACGGCGGGCATAGGGACACTCGCGACGGATGGTTTGACGAGCGGGGCGGCCCACGCCGCGGGTCACCGCGGCGTGGGACTGGACGGTCAGGCCGCCGGCGGGTCCTCGGCCTTCGGAGGGGCCTCGGTCGGCGGCTGGGCGTCGTCGGCCTTCGGCGTTCCCCGGCCGCCCTTCGCCTTGGGCTGCCGGCTCTCCTTCTGGTCGTCCTCCGGCTCGGTCACCGGATCGACCTCCACCACGATCAGGTTACGTTCCTTCTTCAGGTCCGCGACCTGATCTTCGGTGAACGTACCGGCCCGGTGATGGACCTCGGTGGGCGGATGAAAAACGCCGCAACGGCGGAAGCCCTCGGCGGGACGGGCGGCGATGATAAGGTCCTTCATGCTCCGTTCCTCCGATCAGGCGAGCCAGGGCACGACGACGAGTTGGGCCGTGCCCTTCCACTCGTTGTCCTCGCCGTTGGCCTTGCGCTGGTTTTCGAGGATCTGCCGGCCCTTGCCTTCCAGCGAAGGGGGCACCAGCAGATGCGTCGGGTTGATGCCCAGCGGCTGGCCGTGATCGCGCTTGAACCCCTGCATCGCCGAACGGGCGGCGGAGTAGGTGTCGTGGCTAAGGTCCGCCTTGGACCCGAAGGCCAGCTGCCAGAAGCCGTAGCCGACGTTGGCCCGACCATCGACGCCGTAGACGTACTTTTTCTGGTCGAACACCACCTGGTCGGTGGCGGCGTCCATGCGGACGAAATTGAAGGCCCGGCGCTTCTGGTAGACCACCGGCTTGATCATCCGGCTGAGGTCCAGCAGGAACCACGGCGCCCCGGCGCCGGCCTGCACGTTGGACACCGACACGGTGCCGCCGTCCGCGCCGATGACCGGATGGTCGCTGTCGAAGAAATACTGGCCGTCGTAGCAGGGCGTCGTGAAGCCGGCCTTCAGCAGCGGGAACACCAGCGTGTCGGGAAAGGACGCGGTCTGGCGGCCCATCTCCGAGAACATCGGCGCGTAGATGCCGAACTTGTCGTCCTCGATGGCATCGCGGTCCACACCGACCGTCAGTTCCCAGGGCTTGTTCTTGATCGTGTAGCCCGCGGCTTCCAGATTGTGGACGACGCGCGGGCCGATCCACTCGCGGAAGCCGGGGATGTCCTTCATCCAGCCGTAGGTTTCCTCGGCCGTGGTGGACGGCGTCTCCATCGCGACCAGGTTCCACTGCGACTGGACACCGCCGAAGCCCTGCTGGAATGACGTCTGGAACCCCGTGAACAGGGCACGGAGACTGGTGGGGGTAAGGAGCATGTGCGGTCCCCTTAGAATTCGACCCAGACGCCCTGGGCGTCCACGTCGCGAATGATGCCGGCCTGCGGACGGGCGCCGCTGCCATCGGTCTTGGCGACGGTCTGATCGTCCACCGCGTAGCAGGGCTTCCCGTAATCGGCGATGCCGATGGCGTCGCCACCGGCGGAGTTGGCGAAGCGGAAGACGCCGCGGTCGATGCGGACGAAATCCGGATCACCGCTGCCGGCGAGCGATGAGGCGCGGTAGGCGGCGCGGCCGAGCACCGTCAGGGTGGTGCTGGCCGAGGCCGGGACGGCCAGCCCCGCGGCGTTCTGCGCCGCCATGCTCCCGGCGAAGACCGTGGTTGACGGAGCCAGGGCGCGACTGAGGCAGTGGAAGCCGCCGGAGCGCTCCGGCGTGTTGCGGTCGGTGGTCAGGGACGCCATGGATCAGCCCTCCTTGCCCGACTGCGCGGCGAGCGACTTCTTGAAGTCCTCGGCGGACAGGCCCATCGCCGCGCAGACGGCCTTGTCCTCGGCGCTCAGCTCGCCGGGCGCGGGCTTGACGCCGCCCTGTTCGCCAGCCTTCAGGACGGGCACGGCGTTGGCGGTCAGGCGGTCGAAGGCAGCCTTGTCGGCGGCGGCCAGGGCCAGCAGATCGGCACGCTGCGCCGGGACGAACTTCCCTTCGGCGATGACCTTGTCCACCTCGGCGCCCAGCTTGTCGCCTTCCAGCGCCTGCACCTTGGCGGCCAGCGCGGTCACCTGGGTTTCCAGAAGCGTGGCCGCGGTGGCGTTGGTCTTCAGCGTCTTCACCGACGCGGCGATCTGGTCGGCGGTGGCGTCGGCGCCCAGGCCGGCGGCGGCGGCGATGGCCTTGACGCCATCGGCGGCGGCCTTCAGCGTCTTCACCGACGCGACGATCTGGTCGGGGGTGGCGTCGGCGGCGACGCCGACCGCGGAACACAGGGCGGCCGGGGCGGTGCCGGCCTTCAGCGTCGCCACGGCGGCGAGCGCGGTGGCCTGGTCGGCGTTCGGCGGGCAACCGAGCGCGTCCAGGACCGCCTTCAGAACGGGGTCCATAGTGTCTCCCTGAGACGATGCGAGGGCGGAGAGCTGCGACAGCGCCGGCCGGTTGACCAGGCCGGCGCCGATGATGCGGGTGACGGCGCGATCCCCCTTCCCGTGCAGGAAGGAAGGGCTGATGAAGCGATACTCTCGGGCGGCGATGGCCTTGGCGCCGGCGGGCGTCCACTCCACCTTCGCCCAGATGCCGTCCGGACGGGCATCCAGCGTCGTGATCCATCCGGCGGCCGGCGCCGCGCCACCCTTCGGTGCCGCAAGGTCGGCCGCGTGGTCGTAGTCGATGGCGAGAAGCCCCTTCGGCGCCGCCGCCATGGACGCGGCGATCACCGCGGCCGGGTCCTTCATGGACCACGGCGCACGGCCGTCGTTGGGCGCGAAGGTCCCGGCGGGAAGAAGCTGCACCCACTCCGGCGCCTGCCCATCGACCGGCGACAGATCGGTCAGCGTCGCGGCGCAAACCGCGACGTCAGAAGAGGACGCCAGCGCCACCAGGGCGCCGGCGTCAAGGTCAGGGAGGAAAGGGCGTAACGTCTTCATGCCGCCCATTGTGGCGGCCTTCGCGCAGGCGTTTCAGGAGGCAAGTCCGGAGGGGGAAACCGGCCCGGTTCGGCCCCCACCAGATCCAACCGGCACCCCTGCGGCGTACCCCTTCCGATGAAGCGCCCCGCCGCGCCCGTTTAAACGCGGTTTTAAACGGGTGTGGGGTGCCGAAGCTCCGCTGGCACCGTCCACCGTCCCGAACGCATGGGCGGCCTTCTGGCGGCGCTTTACATCCAAGGGGCGGCGGCCTATCTCTGAAGAGGGCCTGTGACCAGTGACAACCGGGAAATCGCCGGTCCGGTTCTGTGGGCGGGAGACCGCCGACAGCCACGGGGAAAGTGGCGTGCCCCCCTGATCACAGGCTCCCTTCTACACAATCCGCTCGTACCGCGCCTGGCCCTCGATGTCAGCCGGCTTCACCACGCCCCCCGTCGTGATGAAGTTCCCTCTGATCGAGGCCCGTGTGCCCGGCTCCTTCGTGGCGAAGTTCACCCGGACCACGATCTTCCCCAGCTTGCCGGTCCGGCCCGGCGGATCGAAGACGAACAACAACGCCGGGTCCTGGCGGTCGAAGTAGATGGCCGCCGGTTCGGCCAGGAAGGTGGGCAGGGCCTTCACGTCCGCCGGCAGCAGGCGCTGGGCTTCCTTCTTGGCGTCGCGCATCAGGTGGGCGATGCCCTTGTCCGTAACCATCAGGGCGCCGCTCTCCGGCGTCAGGTCGGGCCGTTCGCGCGCCAGCCAGTCCACCACCTTCGGCGGCAGCGTGCCGACCGCCCGCATCTGGCCGCGCGGCCTCGCCAGATCCAAGCCATCAATCCAGGCGGCGAAGTCGGGCTGGATGGCCCTCGCCAACTTGACCGGATCGGCGACGGCCGCCGCGATCTGCGGGGGCAGCGCCGCCATCTTCTCCATCAGCATCCGGGCGGCCGCAGCGTCCCGAGCGGCTTCGCCCTTGTGATAGTCGAACCCCGGATCGACGCCGGCCGGCACGTCGATCACCTCGCCGGTCCGCTTGTTCAGCCACGGGCGCGGGTCGTCCGGTGGCGGCGTCTCGGTCACCGTCCAGCCGTTCCGTTCCAGATCCTTCGCGGACAGCTGCTGAAGCGTGCAGCGGCAGTTCCAGCCGCAGGGCGGCGAATGGCTGTCCCACCAGGCGTGATCGACCGGCAGGACGGTGCCGTGCCAAGCCAGATGCTCGGCCCTCACCTTGGCGTCCTGCACGGCGACATAGCGCAGGTAGGGCCGGGCCGCCTTCAGCCGCTCGATGCGCTCCCACTGCCCGGCCGCCATGGACATGCGGACGTTCACGTCGAAGATGGTCCTCAGCCGGCGCGGGCTGCCCAGCTGCACCACCTTGGTCTGCCCGGTCAGCGGGTCCGTCATCGGTGCCCGGCCCCACCAGCCGCGGGCCTGAAGCATCGGCTCCAACCCCTTTCGCCACTGATCGAAGCTCTGCCCCTCCTTCAGCGCCGTGACCAGCGAGGCGTGAACCTCCTGAAGAAGGTCCACCTCCATCATCTTGGCGACGGTGAAGGCCCGCGCATGCTCGGCCTTCCACACATCCTGCCACGCGAAGCCGACGCGGTAGCCTTTGCTTTCCAGGAACTTGACCGCTTCGTCCGGCGGCAGCGGCGCGATGGTCGGCGCGGCCATGGCCTATCGGGTCCAGCCGGGCCAGATATCGTCCGCCGCGCCACCGGCCGCGACGTAGCCCTGGATATAGTTCCCGATGTCCGACAGGCTCATGACGCCGCCGCACTCCAGGCAGGTGAACCGCTTACCGGGCTGGACGGCATCGAACGGCACATCGAACCGATGGCGGGTGCAACCGTGCAGGCGGTCCACGTTGTCCCTGGCATCCTGCCAGAGCGCCCTTAGTTCACTGACGCCGACACCGGTCACCTTCGACAGCAGCTTGACCGCATCACTCATCGCCATCCCCCGTCGCTCCAACCCGCGCCGCGATGCGCGCCATGAACTGCCCTCGCGCCAGGGCTTCCTGTAGGCCGCTGGTGCGGTTCTCGCCGGCGATCCGCACCAGGGCCGTGACAAAGTCCTCGGCGTTCTCGGCCTCGCCGGCCGCCGCCAGGATGGA
This sequence comes from Roseomonas genomospecies 6, assembly GCF_008365375.1. Taxonomy (GTDB): domain Bacteria; phylum Pseudomonadota; class Alphaproteobacteria; order Azospirillales; family Azospirillaceae; genus Azospirillum. Next base: position 61,028 of record NZ_QOKW01000019.1, read on the forward strand.
TTGGACCAACGGACCGGACAGCGGCTCGTAGTCGGCCAGCAGCTCGTCCACCAGCTGGTCCACCGCGTCGCCCCCAGCCTGCGCGGCGGCCAGGGCCGCAGCCGTGGACGGCTCCGGCGAGACGTCGGCGACGTCCTGTGGCGGCACCTTCGGCGGCACCTGGGGTTTGGCCGGCATGCCCAGCAGCTCCGCGCCCTCGGCCGGGTCGGTGAAGCCGAACTTGTCCCGCACCTGGGATGCTTCGACCCGCAGGCCGAGAGGAATCAACCCCTTCAGCGCCTCAAGCTGAAGCTTGAGATCTTCGGCCTGCGGGCGACCGATGCGGATGGTCGGGTAGCCGGGGCGTGGACCGATGTTCAGCTTGACCATCGGTTCCGACAGGTCGCGCTTCAGCGTGACGGCGAGCTGCCGGGCGTCGGCGCGCTCGATGTCCTCTTGCACCTGCCGGTGCTCTTGCGAAACCGCATGGCCGCCCGACACGGCGTCGGTGGTGGTTGTCTGGCCCAGCACCAGCTTCGACGTCTGGCGCTCGAAGAACTCCACCAGGCGCAGGAAGATGTCCGCGTTCGCCGACGCGCCTTCGGCCCGGACGAACTCGATCAGCATGGACTGCGGGATGATCGCGGCGGCGTCGGCCGAAATGGAGCGCACCGCCCGCAGCAACGCGGCTTTGTCCGCATCCGACGGTACGTGTCAACGCGAATGAGACAGCCGGGTTTGGAGTTCAGGCTCGGCAAGCTCCCGTGATTAGAGGTGCCCGCGCCGAGGTCGCCGCGCCCGTCTGCTTGCAGGATGCCGGCGGGCTCGGGTCGCGCAAGGTCCTTCCGTCCCGCCCCTGAGGGCGGGTCCCTCGGGAAGGGCCTTGCCCTCCCTCTCGCGCGCCGGCGTGGGGGATGACAAGCCGGGACGGCGGGATGCCGGTCTTCCGCCGAACAACGGGATGGCAGGACTGGACATCAGCTCACCGTCCGGTCGGCTGGTGGGTTGATCCACACGGCGGCCGGCGGCGTGGGTGCTTCGGGCGGCTTGCGCACGAAACGCTCGGGATGGCGGCGGTGCCCCTCATCGAGCACCGCCTGCCGGGCGGTGCGGATCGCCCCCGTGTCGCCGTAGTGGACCTGGTACGGCGTCATCAGCGCCAGCCCGGAGTGGCGGTGCCCGGTGTTGTACCAGGCGAAGAAGGCGCGACAGAACGCCCGGGCATCCTGGATCGAGCCGAAGCGGTCCGGGAAGGTGTGGTGGTACTTGAGCGTCTTGAACTGGGCTTCGGAGAAGGGATTGTCATTGGACTGCTGCGGCCGGCTGTGGCTGCGCGTCACGCCGAGGTCGGCCAGCAACTCGATCACCGCCTTGGCCTTCATCGCCGCGCCGCGATCGGCGTGCAGCGTCAGCCGGTCACGGGCGACGCCGTGCTTGCGCACGGTCTGGCGGATCAGCCGCTCGGCCAAAGCCGCGCTTTCCCGGTAGGCCACCGTCCAGCCGACCACGGCCCGACTGAAGATGTCGAGGATGACGTACAGGCACAGCCACGTGCCCTTGACCGGCCCCTTCAGCTTGGTGATGTCCCAGCTCCACACCTGGTTGGGGCCGGTGGCCAGCAACTCGGGCTTGGCATAGGCCGGATGCCGGCGCTGCTGCCGGCGCTCACGCACCTCGTCGTTGGCGGCCAGCAGGCGGTACATGGTGCGCACCGAGCACAGGTACTGCCCCTCATCGAGCAGCGTGGCGTAGACCTGGGCCGGGGCGGCATCGACGAAGCGCTCGCCATGCAGCAGGTCAAGAACCTGGCGGCGTTCCGGCGCGCTCAACGTGCGCGGCGGTGAGGGGGGCCGTGGTGGTGGGCACGGCGGCCCGACGCGACGTTGGCGGCCGCGGTGCCGATAGAAGCTGGCGCGCGGCACGCCCAGCGCCCGGCAGGCGGTGGCGACGTCCACCGTCGGGGCCGCCTGCTCAATGGCGGCCATCACCGGCTCTCGTCGCGGTCCGGCGAGGGCAGCGGAAGTCCCAGCACGTCGGAAAGTTTTTTTTGGAGTTCGATGACCGCCTCGGCGCGAGTGAGGCGGTCACGCAGGCGCGCGTTCTCCCGCTCCAGGCGCTCCACGTCGCTTTTCAGCGGATTGGCCGGCGGGCTCTTCGGGCCGGGCTTGGCCGGAGCCAGTCCGCGCAGCATGCCGGCATCGCGCTGCCGGCGCCACCGTCCGACATTGGACGAGTACAGCCCTTCGCGACGCAGGATGGCGCCAACATCACCGGGGCGGGCGCGGTCGATCTCCTCCAGGATGCGCAGCTTGTCGGCGATGCTGAACGTCCGGCGTTGCGGCCGGTCGCTGACCTCCGGATCCGGGGGCGAAAGGGGGGCGGCGGATGGCGACAGGGGCTTCATGCTCATCGGGTCCTCAACAGCGCCCTCTACCGATCATTTCAGGAGGCGGCTGTCTCACCTGACGTTGGCACAGAGGGCGACGCGCCGGGACCGTAGCGGCCGACCCGGATCGGCTGGCCGTAGGTCTCGACAAAGGACAGCCAGTCCTTCGTGCCGAACGATGTGAACAGCCACGCCCACGCAGCCGGCCGGGCGATACCGCCACGGATCGGGATGCCGGACTTGGTCTTTGGAACGTGGGTGATGAACTTGAACGGGTCGAAGTCCTTCCCGTCGATGTAGCCCTCCTCCTTCAGGCGCAGCGTCCGAAGGTCGTTCCGGTCCAGCCGGAACCAGGTCGGATCGCGGTGCACGATCCGCGCCGGCTTCCACATCCGTGCCGACGTCTCCCAGACGATTTCCGCGACCGAGTAGCCCTTGCCGATGCCGTCCAGCAGGTCGAACAGCACGTCGGCGAAGGCATCATCCTCGACCACCGCCCGCACCAGGTCGGCCGCCTCGATGTCGATGGGATCGTCCGACGCCGCCTCGACGGTGATGTCCAAGCCGGCCACGGCCAGACGGCGCGTGCTGATCACGCCGCGGTAATGCAGGAACTTCTCTTCCAGATCCTCGGCCAGGGCCAGATAGGCGTCCGGGTCGCCCTGTTCGGCGTCGCGCAGGATGCCGCCCAGCCGTTGCGGGGTCAGCCCCTGCGACGGGTGTTCGGCCAGCACTTGGCGGACGCCGGTCAGCGTCGGGCCGCTGACCTCTTCGGTCAGCACCTGGCGGACGAGCGGGCGCCCGTCCGCGCCGAGGATGGTGGACGGTACGTGGATGGCGGCCATCAGTATCCTCCGGCGCCGAAGCGGCGCCCGCCTGCATCGTCTTCCGGGAAATCGGGGTGCATCCGCTGGTCGCGCTCCGGCGCGCGGGCGGACGTGTAGTCGTATTCGGACGGGTCCTGGCGGCTGGCGAAGTGGCACAGGGCGGCAGCGATGGCGGCGTCGCCGTGGCGCTGGTTGCCGTCCTCGCTGGTGGTGCGCGCGCCCCGGCGCTTCAGCTGGGCGACGCCGTCGCGCATCTCCAGTTGGCCGAAATCGACCAGGATGTCCGCGTCCTTGGGCAGCAGGAAGGAGGCGCCCTCGAAGGCCGCCTTCATCGGCGGCATGTTCACCCGGTACCACTCGGTGCTGAACTTGACTTCGATGATCCGGTCCGGCCCGAACAGCTGCCGCATGCGCTCGGCAAGGCTGGCGCCGTTGCCGCCGGCGTCGATGGCGCCACGGGTGAAGCGGGGCAGCCGGTCCAGCACGTAGCGGACGATCAGCTTCTGTTCCTCGTCCGGCGTGTTCCGCATTTCGAACACGAAGGCCGTCCGAAGCGTCAGGTCGGACATCAGCTGCGCCGGCCAACCGACCGAGGCGTCGCGCAGGCGCGCGTAGTCCTGGCCGTAGAAGCTCTGCCGCGTCGGGTCCAGCTTGGCGATCAGCGGGTCCAGATGTTCCTTGCACCAGGCCATGGCGACGGCGTGCCGCGCGAAGTCCGGCAGATCCACGAAGCCTTTCGGGCACTCGAACCGCAGCACCGGGATATCCGGCGACATGCGGGCCAGCACCAGCTCGCGCGGCAACCAGGTGCCGCCCTTGGCCTTTGGTTTGACGTGCAGCTCTTCGTCAGCGGCGTCGCCGTAGGACGCAACAATGTCGGCCCGCCACGCATCCTGCTTTTCCTGGGTCCACTCCTCGCCCTTGACCAGGCAGATGCGCTTGTACAGCCCGTCATCCAGCGCCTCGTCAAAGGTGACGCGCAGCACGGCATAGGGCTTCTGCCCGGCCCGGCAGGCTTCAATCAGCTGGTTGAACGGGTTGTCGGTGCCGTCGTGGGTGGAGATGATCGCGACCTTGCCGCCCCAAATCTTCAGCGCCATCGCCGACTTGATGACCTCTTCCAGATCATCGTGGAAGGCCGCTTCATCCAGGATCACATAGCCTTGCCGGCCGCGCAGGGATCGCGGGCGGCTGGCAAGGGCGACGATCTCGAACCCCGAGGCGAAGTTGACGCGGAACGCCTGCACGCCATCGTCCGACCCGTCGTCAAACAGGAATTCGGCTATGGCGGACGCCGCCTTGTCGAACAGCCGCGCCCAGGCGCCACAGGTGTCGATGAACTCCCGCGCCATGTCGAGGTTGTAACCGAGGTACAGCACGTCCATGCCAGCCGCGCGCTTCTCGGCGCCGGCCGTCAGCACCGCGTCGGCCGCCACCGCCCAGGTGAAGCCGATGCGGCGGGACTTCTCGCACACCACCACGGTGTGCATGGCCGTCGTTTCGAGAAAGCGCTTCTGGTAATCCAGCAACAGGTCCGGGCCACGCAGCTCCACCGGGATCTCCGTGGGCTGGCGCGCGAAATCCTCCTGGATGTTTGCCGGCTCGGGGCGCCGCTTCATGACGCCGCCTTCCGGATGCCGAGGAAGTCTTCCTTGATTGAGGCGATGGCCTCGGGCGTCAGGCCCCGCTTCTTCGCCACCGTCTCCATCGCGGCCATGGCCTTCTTGTCCGCGTCCGCCTGAAGCTTCATGATCAGGTCCGCGTCGGTCTTGCGGGCGGAGGCAAGCTTCTGGATGGAGCTGGTCAGGAACATGACCTCTTCCGGACCGAACTCCGTTTCACCCGACAGCAGCCGCATGATGAGTGTATGGCCCATCTCGATGTTCAGCCGCGTGACCTTCGTGTCAGGCTCGTCCCCCAGTTCGCGGACCAGCGCCTCGGCGATCTCTCGCGACTGGCGGAGCTTGGCGCCGATCTCCTCGATCTTCTTGACGTGACGCCCGACGGCCGAGCGGGAGACGTCCGCGCCCAGCTCGCGGAGCTTGTCCAGGATCTCGTCGATGGTCCGGCCGCCTTGGCGCAGGCGGCCGATTTCTTCGCGGATCTCTTTTGGCAGGCGTTCGATGGTTGAACGGGCCATGGCTCAACCCAGGCTGGGCAGCTTGACGCCCGGCAGCGGCGGCCCAAGCCGCCTCAGGTGGTTCTCACCAATGGAGCGCAGTTCGGCCACCTTGACGGGTCCGACCATCTCCGTGTCGATGGCCTGAAGCGAGGCCAGATAGTCCATCTGCTGAACCACCTGCTCCCGCGTGACATGGTGCCCCAGCTGGTTCACCGCGCTTTGGATGATGGACGAGTTGCCCCGGTGTCCGGGTGCTTCGGCGAGGATGCGCAGGATGCACAGCCGCAGATCCTCGATCAGGTGGTTCTGGAAGCTCATGCCTTCGCCTTCAGCAGATAGTCTTCGATCCTGGTGACGGAAGCGGCGACGCGCTTTTGCAATTCCGCCTGGGCATCGGCTTGCCCTTGCAGCTTCGAAACCCCGTCGCGCAGGCTTTCGAAGTCGTCTTGCGTGGGAAGGTGGGACAGGTCCCGCTCGATCAGCGCCACCTTCGTGGACAGCTCTTGGAACTCCTGGCGCGGGACGAAGGCGTTCCGCATGGACCACAGCGCCCAGCCGAGGATCAGATTGAACAGCAGGGCGATGGCCCAGCCCCACTTCGCCAGCTCGTCAGCCATCACAGTCCCCGTCGTTCCAGAAGTTCCTGGCAGTCCACGCAGCGCGTGGCGTTGGGCATGGCCGCCCGGCGGGCCGCCGGGATGACCGCACTACAGTCGGTGCAGTCATCCGCCCCATCGCCATCCAGGCGAGACCGGGCGGCCGCAATGGCCGCCGCGGTGTGCCGCTGGGTTCGCTCCTCGGCTTCCTCCCCGAAGTCCACGGCGCCCTCCGTCAGCGATGCGACGACAGAACGGGGGAGGACAGGACGGTCGCGGCGCCATGCGGTGCGACGTAGCCCAGCCGGGCGGTCAGCCGCTCGCGCAGCCCATCCGGATCGATCTTCAGGGCCTTCATCGTGCCGGGCATCTTGGGCAGCAGGTAGTTGGCGGCGGTCGCCACCAGCTCGGACCGGACGTCGGCGATCCGAATATCCTTGCCCGCCAGCAGCGCCAGTTCATGGGCATACATCAGCGCGGTGTTCATGCCGTCTTCCAGCCGGTCCACCTGCTTGCTTTCGCGGCTGATGTTCAGCCATTCGGCGCCCCGCTTGATCAGCCAGATCAGGCCGGCCCACGTCGCCATGAGGGCGGCGTCCAATAACGTGGTCACCAGCTCCTTGGGCAGGACGATGGGGAAGGTCTGGCCATCTCCGGCGGCGGCGGGCCAGGGCAGCAGGAACAGGACAGCACCGGCCGCCAAGATGCCGATCCCGCGGTTATGCCGGATGACCAGGGAGACGATGTAGGCGATGGCGCCACCCACAACGGCCGTCACCAGCCACGGCGCCGGATGCCGGCCCACGCCGTCCGCCGCCCAGGTGGAGCTGGTGAACAGCAGCAGGATCGCCACCATGGCCGTGGGGATGCCCAGCACCGTCAGCAGGCCGGCGGCCACGCGGACGCCGCTGCGCCACAGGGTGGGAATGAGGCACAGGACGAACACCGACAGGGCGAGTGACAGAACGCCCACAAGGACGGGCAGCTTGATTTCCACGGGAGGCTCCTTACAGGCTGGGCGCTACCAGGCGCCGGTAGTTGGCGACGAACTCTTCCGGCCGCCCCTTGCCCCGCGGCGTGTTGTAGACCTGCTTCCACACGGCGGCGTGCCCTTCGACGTCGCCGGCACGGGCGAGCTTGATCGGGCTGCGGTAGTAGATCAGGCGGGCAATGGCGACCGCGAACGCCAGATTGCTGACCAGCTGCACGTCGGTCGCCGGGTGCGGCGCCAGCAGCTGCGTCACGCGGATATTCAGCTCCAGCCGGTGGGCCAGATAGTTGCGGCGCAGATCGCCCCAGGTGGCCGGTTCGATCTGGAACAAGCCATAGGCCGGGCCAAGCATCCGGTCGTTCGATCCGGTGATCTGGTCCAGCGCGCGGAACTGGCTTTCCTGCGCGGCTGTGCCGAGGATCAGCTCCACGGCGGCCTCGCTCTCGATGCCGGGAAACCCGTCACCGAGGAAGCCCAGCGTCGGTCGCACCACGTAGTTGGCGAAGTGCCGGACGGACAGGCCGGCGGCGGGGAGGGAGGGAGGGGTGTTCGTCATGCCCCATCTTCGCCCTTCGCGTGTGCGCGTTTCAGGGGGCGAGTTCCTTGCCGGAAAGCGGGGCACGGGGTGGTGCCGTAGAATTCTATCGCAATGAAAAAGCCGCCCATTTGGGCGGCTTGATTGGGTGCTTTTGGTTGGTCACTGTGCCGGGTGTAAGCGACCATCGTCGCCGGGAACCAGTGGCGGGCGCCCCAGCGCCCGCTGTTCCTCATTTGCCTTTTCGAGCGCGTGCGCAAAGCATCGCTGTTCGGTGCCGACACGCACGGCGATTTCGTCGACGCATCCTGGGACGTCGCAGCGGAGTGATGGCGGAGGTAGTGAGGGCATAAGCAGTTCCTTTTGTCGGGGGCTGGTTGAGGTTCAACCGCTCGGTTGGTGGCGCGTGCAAATTGCGGTGCAGCGGAGATAGGCCGCTGCTCCTACGGAGCCTTGGCGCTATCTCGCTGGTGCGTTCAGGCGGGTTCGGAAGCGTTCTCCGCGGCGTGTTCGCGGTGCCCTTGGAGCCACCACGCCTTGAAGATTTCGCCGTCCTGGGCGAACCGGGCCTTGGCCGGGAACGGACAATCGTCAGCCGTCTTGCCGTCGTAGGCGGCTTCGTAACCGGCTTCGATTACCTCATCCCTGATGTGTTCCAACCAGCGGGCGTGGTTGCACTGTGGGCACGGAATATCCCCGCCGCTGGTGAGCATTCCGTCGCCATCGTCGCTATCCGCGTCCCACAAGAAACCTTCGATGCACATGCTGTCGGGGTAGCTGGCGCCAAATTCGTGTCCGGCGTAGTCGCAGCCGAGCTTGGCCTTATTGGCGTCGGTCGGCGCCGTGGTGGTGTAGGTGACGACGTTGTCGCTTTCGGCCTTCGGGTAGACCCGCTCGAAGTCAGCAGAGCGGAACCGCGCTCCACCATCCGCCATGGCGCCACCGACGCCAGCGACCACGCCGATCCGCGACGCCACCAAGCGCCAAGTCCCGGCTTCCATGTCCACTTCGTAGACGGGGTCCAGCGGATCGCCTTTTCGTAAGTAGAAATCGGCCACGGTTGCTGTTCCTCTCCTATTCGAGCCAGCGGAGCGCAGTCCTATTGCTGCGGCGCGGCGGTTTGGGCGCGTTTTCAAAGGGTCAATTGTTGGCGGTGTTCGAGACGGCGCAGCTCGAGAAGCTCCATGGCGCCTTCGCGGACCGCCAACCGGATCAGGGGCGGCATGCGGGCGAGGAAGGTCTCGTCATCCTCTTCCGAGGGCGCCAGGATCGGTGCCGCCGGCGGAGTTGCCTTGTACACGCGACCGCAGCACGGGCAGCAGATGGTGACCGGCTGTGCCTCGGCAGAGGCGGGTTGCACGTCTTCGGTCAAGCTCTTGACCGTCTCTTCACGGATGCCAAGCACGCGGGCAATGGCCCTGTGCCGCCAGCCGGCCAAGCGCATCAGGCGCACTTGGTGGTGATTGATGCTGTGCCTGCCGGTCGGCACCTGATAGTCCTGGCCGCCCAGCTGGCTGGCGATCACCCGCGCGGCCCGTCGGCCGAGAGCGCGGACCAACGGGTGATCCTCCTTCATGCGGCCAGGTCGCGGGATGTGAAGCCGGCTGTCGCCGAAGGCGGCGGCGAACCGAACGGCGATGGCGTCGCCGCACAGGCGCTGCACGTCCGACAGGACCCCCGGCAGATTGCGGATGCGCAGGCCCGAGGTGGTCATATCCCCTCCTTCTCCGTCTGGATGCGCTTTAGCCAGCCCTTCAGTTGCTCGATGGCGCGGGCGGCGGTGGCGTTGTCCAGCCATTGCAGGGCTTGGACGCCGAACTGGCGGCCCAGCCAGGAACCAAGGGCGGCCTCGCTGCCATCCTCGGTGCCGCCGGCCTTGTGCACCTCGATCCACAGCGCGCGGACCTTGCCCTGGATGGGAGTGCCCGTAGCCCGCACCGGTCGCGACCGTCCACCTCCGGGCCGCTTCTGCCCGGCGCCCAGGCCCTTCAGACCGTCAATCAGCGCCGTCCGCTCACGCTGGGTCAGATCCCCGGCGCTGCCGGTGCGTCCACCGGACGCCTGCGATACCCGCGCCCGGTAGCATTCCTCCGAAAGCGCGAGTTCCCGCTTCATGGCATGGATCGCCGCCAGCTCCTTCGTCCGACGCCCGGCGTCGGCGGATGGTTTGACGTGGGCGGTCATACCTTGGCTCTCCGGGCCGCGGGCTTCTTCCGGCGCTTGGGCGTTTTGAACTTGTGGGGCGGCTTGCGGCCTGCCTCTTCAGCCGCGTGGTTCTCGTCCAACTTCGCCAGCAGCGACATGACGCGCTTGTGACGGTTCACGTCCCGGCCCGTGTTCTTCCAGGACTTCAGCTCATCCAGCAGACGCGCTTCTTCCTGGTCAATGCCCGCGTGGGTGCCGTGCAAATAGAGGCCGTGGCTCACGATCCGATTGGCGACGTAGTAGACGAGCATCGTCTTCGTCGCGCCTTTTTCGAGTGTGCTGACCAATGCTTTGATGCGCTGGTAAATCTCTTCCCCTGTCATGACAGGCTCTGCCTCTTGCGAGACCGTCATCTCTTCAGCTTCGGCCACGATGATCACCTTCTGCTGGCAGGCCGGGCGTGACGCTCGGCGGCTTCGTTGAACCACTCCGCCAGTTCCCGGCCATCCACGCCGGCCTCTGCGCAAATCTCAAAGGCCGCGTCGAAGATGGCTCGGGGGTCGGCGGGTTGCGCGTCCTCTTCAGCGCCCCGCAGTGCCTCGCGGACGCGGGGAAGAAGGGTCAGCAAGTCGGCCCGCATGCGCGTGCCCATCGGCTCGCCACGCCGCATCCGCTCTGCCAGGGCGGCCACTTCCAGCGCCAAGCTGAGGGTGGCTCTGTTCATCGGGTCACCTCGACTGCATCGCGCAGGATCGAGGCGAGCGACGGCAGGCCGGGGGCGAACGGGCGCTCGGGCAGACGCGCGGGAAGGCCACGCATCGGGCCGAGCGTCCGCACCGTTCCGTTGTCGATCAGGAACCACGCCTCCGCGTGGCCGGGGATACCGGCCACGCGGAGGACGGGGACCACGCCCTCTTCATACAGATCGACCTGAAGGTCGAGAGTGACGGCGGGGCGGCTCATGGCATCAGCCCCTCTGCCGCCTTGGCGGGCCGATCCAACGGCTCCCGGCTCTCCGAGGTCACCCAGCGCAGGGCAAACGCCAGACGGTTGCAGAACTCGATCAACTCCCGCTCGTTGTGCGTCAGGAGGCTTCTTTCGGGGTTCGGCAGTTCGTCCGCTTCCTTAAGCAGGGCAGCAATGTTGGGAGCGCTCATGCTGTGCCTCCCTGCCTCTTGCCCCACACGGCGGAGACATCGTCTTCCACCGTCGCCGCGCCGATCATGCGAATGTCCGGCATCGGCTTTCCGGCGGCCAAGGCATCGCGGATCTCGGTCAGGTGCTGAAGACGCTCGGCGACTTGAGTGACGGCTTGGTCGGCCCGCATGGCGTCGTTAGCGATCAGCGTCGTCACCGTCGAGACATAGGCCGACAGGGCCGCCGCCAAGGTGGCCTGGATGCCGTGCTTCTGTTCGACCTTGCCCAGAGCCCGCAGCACTTCCACCGTGGAAGCCGGGGCGGCGTTGGCTTGCTCGGCGGCGCGCGCGAGCACCAGCATCATGGATGTGTAGCGGCTCATGCGGCTGCTTTCCTCTGCATACCGGCGACGATGGCACCGGCAATGTCGCGGATGGTGTCGGTGCTGGCCCCAAGCGTCAGGGAGACGCCCCAGCGGGTGGCAATGGCCGCTTCCAGCGTGTCGAGGTCGGGCATGCCAAGCTTCAGCAGCACCAGGCGCGCGGCGGAAGGGGCGGCGGCTATCGCCGCCTCCCCCGTCCGGCCCATCAGCTCGCCGACGCGACGGCGCAGCCAGTGCAGGACTTCCTGGTCAAGGGTGGGACGGTCAGCCATTGGCGTCCTCCATCCCCAACTCTTCCTTGTAGAGTTCAAGGATCGCTTCCTGTTCCTGGCGGTCCGCCTTGTCCATTTTGCGCAAGCGGATGATCTGGCGGATGATCTTGGTGTCGAAGCCGGTGCCCTTGGCCTCTGCGTAGACTTCGGAGATGTCCTCCAACAGGCCGCGCTTTTCCTCTTCCAAGCGCTCGATGCGCTCGACGAAGGACTTCAGGCGGTCGGCAGCAATACCGCCCACATCGCTCTCAGCCATGGGCGGCCTCCACCGGTTTGGCGACGTACAGCAGCTCCAGGAGGGCGGCGAACCAGGGCGTGTCGTCGAACGGGCTCCGCTCGTTGAACGCCAGACCGTCGCTGGTCTCGCCGTAGAAGGTTCCGTTGAACACGGAATAGATCACCATCAGATCAACGATGCCGAATTTTCCGGACAGCGTGATGAAGTCAGACGCGATCACATCGTGTCTGGTCGTATCGACCGCGATGTTCCGCTGGGCGCACAGCGGCTTCAGTTCGGCCAATGTGCGGTGGCGTGCGAAGGTTTTCATGGTCCGCCTCACGCCGTAGCGAGTTCTTCGGCGAAAGGTTCGATCACGAACTCTTCCACCTGATGGATGGTGATGCCGGGGATGGTCTTCGCCTTCTCCTCCTGTGCGAGAAGAGCTTCCTTGTTCAGTTCCTCGCTGGTGCGGATGAAGAGGTCGGCCAGCCCCGTTTGGCGGATGTTGGTCAGGACGGCGGCCAGCATGCCCCGGCCGACCTTCACGGACGGCGGCGTCAGGCGCCACTTCACGACGCCGCTGGACAGGTTCACGGTCTTCGTCTTGTTGCCGTCGGTCAGCGCGTGGCGGTTGGCCTCGCACCAGGTCTGCACCCCGGCGGTCAGCGCCTTCACGCGGTCCCGGAACGGCCGGGCCTGTTCCTCGTACTTCTCCTTGATCTGCGCCAGCTCGTCGTTCATCGCGGCTTCGATGCGCAGCAGTTCGCGCTGTGCCTGCCCGATCTCGGCGACGGCGTCCGTCGCCTCAGCCCGGCTCTGCGGGATCGGCACGGTCGCGGCAGCGGTCTTGCTGCGGGTGGTCTTGGCGGCGGCCATTGGGTTCTTGCCTCTTTGTGTCTGGGTTGGACAGATGGTTTGACGAGACGGTCAGAACGCGATGTCCCGTTCCGGTTGGAGCCGGCAGCGGGCGCACATCTGGTTGTGGGCACCTTCGGACTGGAACGGCTTGGTGCACTTCAGGCACTTGCGGGTGCGCGGCCCGCGGCTGCTGGGCTTGGGCTGGGGTCGCCCCAGCCGCTGCCAGCCCTTCTCGGTGACGCGGGTTTTGGCCGGGCTGTTGGAGCCGCCGGGATCAAGGATCGTCAGCCAGCCGCGCGCGACGAGTGCGTCACGAAACTTCCGGCCGTCGCTCCCGGTGAAGCTGCCGACAGCGGCGGTCAGCTCATTCTTGTTCAGTTGGCGGCCCTGCTCTTCCGCGTCGGCGAAGGCGTCCAAGCCCGCCAGCAGGCGCCATTCATGGAAGACGGTGGGAGCGCTCATGCTCGGCCTCCATCGATGCGGGCCGGAAGGCACGGGCCGGCGCTCCGAACGCAGCCGGTCAGATGCTCCACCGCGCGGGCCAGCGTAAGAAGCGGGGCCAGAGCGGGACCATGCAGCGTCTCGCCGGCCAGCACGCGGCGGGCGGTGTGCATCGCGCCCAGGATGTCCACGGGCGGCGCAACGCACACCCAATGGCCGCCCGGCGCCGGGGCAATGGTGACCGCCTCGGCCGCTCCGCTGCCCTCGTCCTTCAGGATGCAGGTGAAGCGACCGTCGCCAAGGTCGCGCACGGTGACGATGGCGCGGATGACCTGCGTCACCGCGGCGGCACCGGGAACGGGCACGTCGATCACGACGGACGCGCCGATCTGCGGGTTGCTGCGCGCGATCATGCCGCGTCCCCCCCAGTCGAAGCGGCGGCGCGGTGGCGGCGCGCGGCGGCGGCGCTGAAGTCCAGAACGTTGCCGGCGGAGAGCGACGGCGAGACAGGGGTGGATTGCACCCGTCCGCGCACCGTCGCCGCGAAGTAGCGCAGCCCACCGCATAGGGCGTTCAACTCACCGGGATCGAGGGGGCGGAAAGGCTTGGTGATCGCCCGACCCCGCAGGCCTTCCGCCCGATGCGACAGGCGCACACCGGTCTGGAACTCGACGGGGCGGGCCTGCTGGGCCAGAAGGAAAAGGCGGTCGGCCAGCGCATCGGTCTGACCAGGCGACTGCTGGCCGGGCGACTGGGCCAGCTGCGCGATTTGGTCGGCCAACGCCTCGATAGCGTCGGCCACAGGGGATATGGTCATGCGTCCCTCCGGGGGCAGGCACGGCAAGAGGCGCGTTGGAGACGGGCGAGAGGGCTGGTGGCGCTGAAGGGCGTGGACTGCGCCGCGTGGCAGCGGGCCTGTTCAATGGGGCCGAGAAGCGGGCAGTCCACGGCTTCGCCCAGGGCGGCCATCACGGCGCCGCGGATCGCGTCGGTGGCCGCGCCGTAGCGGTTGCTGAGAACTAGGGACACGGCGGCCTTGCCGTAGCCGATGCGGTTTCCAGCCGACCCCAGGGAGGTTCGATCCACCTCCTTGGCGAGAAGCACGACGAACGGCGGCGGGTTGCCGCCCCAGGCTTCGGTCGCCTTGGCGAGCATCGACGTCATGCCGCCACCTCCGCCAAGGCGGGCGCCTCGGCCTTGGTCTCGGCGCGCGGCGCCAGCACCTGTTTGCCTTCGTTCGCGTCCCAGACAGACCCGTCCTTGCAGATCACGGGCGGCTGGGGGCCGGTGCTGCGCTTCCGGCGAAGCCGGTATTTGGCCTGCCGGTAGTAGCCCCCGCCCGGTGACAGCTCGTCCAGATAGCCGGCGCGGTACAGCGTGTTGATGTACTTCGCCGTGGTGGGCCGGGCGACGCGGGCCAGCATCGCGATTTCAGGGATGCTGAAGGCGGGCAGCGGCTTGATAGCCGCCCAGATGCGCTCCGTGGTCGTGGGCGTTTCGTCCAGCTGGCCGTTGGCGGTGAAGCGCGGACAACGGCGGCCGAGGTCACGGACCAGCTCGTAGCGCTGGACCATTCCGTCCACGAAACCGCGACGCCCCGGCACCTCCTCCCGGCTCAGGATGCCGTTGTCCACCAACAGCGGAATGAAGCTCTTACAGGTCGGCCGGCTCATGCCCGCCGCCAGCAGGTCCGGGACTGTGAACCGCTTGAGACGGCGGATCGTAGCCCAGACCTCGGCGCGCAGGTCCTGGCGGCCTTTGCGCGGGGTGGCTGTCACGCGAACCTCCGCACTGCGGGCGGGGCGCCGGTGTAGATTTCGCGGTTGCCCCAATCCTTCAGCGTCAGCGTCTTCATGCCCTCGCCGAAGGCGAAGGTGGCGAACTCCTCAAGGTTCACGGCGATGCGGCGGGTGGAGCCGCCGACCATCTGCACCAGGTGCGCCAGGAGGTCATCGTCCACGGTGACCCTGGGGCAGTACAGTTCGGCGAGCGCACGGGCGTCTTCGAGGTTGCAGGGCTGCGCGGCGACCCACTTGCGCACGCGGCCGTGCACGCGCTCATAGGGCTTGAGCTTGTGGGGAAGTCCCTCCTCTCCGACCAGGACGATAACGGCCACCGGCGATGCGGCATCGTGCAGGTCGCGTACCAGCTCGACCAAGCCGCGCGCGACGACATGGTCGCTTTCATCGATCAGCAGCGGGCGGCGCGAGGCTTCCAGCTCCTCGGCAGCCTGTTCAACCATCTCGTGGATGGTGGCGGAGCGCTTCACCGGCAGGCCCATCTCCTTCAGGATGGCCGCCATCATCGTGCGCGGCGACCACATCGACTTGGCCTCGACGTAGAAGGCCTGGTGATCGACCGAAGCGCGGGCGCAGGCGTAGCTCTTGCCGAAGCCGGAAGGGCCGTGGAACACGCCCAAACCCGGCGCGTGGCTCGGCCGCGTCTTCAGCGTTTCGACCAGCTCGTCCATCAGGGTGAGGTTGCGTAACGGCGCCCACTTACCGGGCAAGCTGTTGCGCGTCGTGCTGGTTTGCGGCATGGTCAACCTCATTCGGTGCTTTTGTTTCGTTTCAGCCCTGGTCCGTGCGCCCCACGCGCGGGCCATGGTTGTGTTCGGGAGTTACTCGACCGCGCGGGCGAACCCGGCGGTGCGTTCCTGGCTGCGCTTGCGCGCGCGGTACCAAGCGGTGGTTTCGGCCATTGCCAGCCAATCCAGATCGTCCTGAGTTACCTCCTGTTCGGCAGCAATGGCGGCTTCGATGGCCTGGGCACGCGCCCACCAGCGGTCCTCCGGCCTGTCGGACTGGACGGGCGGCGCCTCAATCCGGCGGGCGATATCGGCCTGCCGAGCCTGCTGGGCATCCGTCAGCGGCGCGGCTTGGGCGGGCGTGCCGGCCTCGACGGCCCGCGATGCGGCCATCATGCCAGCTGACTGCGGTGTCGGCGGCAGCGCGGCGGTGGGCAAGGCCGTGACCTTCGGCGCCGGGGCTGGCAGCGATTTGCCGATGATGGCGTCGGCCAGCTCGTGCGGGCGGAACTTCGCCTTGGCGGCTTTGATGGCGGCCTTGCCATCGGCAATGAAGCGCTGCTGCAAGGCCTTGGCCTCAGCAGCCAGAGCGCGGCGGGACAAACCCAGGCGCTCCGGGTTCTCGGCGATGCACACGAACTCGAAGGGGTCGGGCCTGTAGCAGTAAATGCGGCCCATGTCCTCGGGATCGAGGCGGACTTCCAGTTCCTCCCCGGTCCCAATAAAGGGAATCAACTCATGGGCGTAGAAGGTGGCGTTCTCCACCATGACGCCCTTCTTGCCCACAGTGCGCGTGCAACCTTCAGGGGCCTGCATCAGCAGGATGTCGAGCTGACGTTCGTCAGCCACGCGCGCGACGCCGGCCGCGTGCGCTTCCGCCACTTCGAAGGGGGTGCGGTCGCCCAGCCCTTCATGGGTGTTGTGCTGATAAACGTTCTCGACCCAGGCATCGACCAGCTGCTGAAGCTCCTCGGCAGACAGGCGGACGTCGAACACATCGGCGTCGGCTTCGCCCAAGCGCTTGGCGAAGGTCTCCCGTGCCCGGATGGCCTGACGGGCGGCGACGTCGTGGCCGACGTAACCCGGCAGCATGGTCATGAACGAGTGCTGGACCGTGCCGATAGAGCGCTCGACGTGCGGCTTTTGCTCTGGGCTGTAGGGTGTGCAGGTCGGGTGCGCGGCACCGATCAGGAAGTAGGCGCGCTCGGCCTCGCGGCTGGTGAAGTCCGAGCCGTTGTCGGTCTTGATGGCCTCCGGCATACCCCAGGCCAGGATTGCCCGGCGGATCAGCAGCAGGACGGCGGAGGACTTCGGCACTTTGGTGACGAGCACCATGATGCGGCGCGTGAAGACATCGACCACCACATAGATCGAGTGGCGACCATCGGTCAGCATCACGTCCGATGGGCTGGCGTCGATCTCCCACAGCTGGTTGGGCCGCTCAATACCCTCCGAAGCGTTGCCGACAGCGACGCGGGCACGCGACTTCCAAGCGTCGGGGTTGGTGACCGCAAGATGGAGCTGGCGGTTGTTGTCACGCCATTCCTGCACGATGACCTGGAGGCGTCGTTCAGAGGGCATTGGCGCTTCGGCGCCGTCGAACAGCATCACGTACTCGCCGAAGCGGACGACCAGGAGACGGCGGACCTTTTCCACGGAGAGATTGGGGTTCTCGATCAGGGCGGCGATCAGGTAACCCTTGATGTCCTTAACCGCACGGTCCAGGACGCCGCCGCCCTTGCGGTTTCCGTAGCGGCCGGCCAGCTTCGCCGCATCGCCCGTCGCACGGTCTTTAAGCCAGCGCTCCAGCGACGAAACGCTGATGGTCGGCTTCTCCGAACGGACATAGGGTTCCACCGTAATCTCGCCGGCGTTGTAGAAACCGACGAACTTCTGCCGAGCCGCGAAGACACCCTGGCCCGACGCTTGATGGAAGCGGTCGAAGGCGGCGCAGATGGCGAGCTTGGCGTCCAGCCGTTCCTTGCCCCGCGACGTCAGCGCCGAGGATGCCTTCAGCTTGGCCTTGGTCGCCGCGACCGCCGGGCTGGCGGGAACAGACGCTGGCGGGTGCGTCTGGGCGGCCCGGCGGGCCAGTTCCAGGCGAGCGGCTGGGGGCAGCGACGACACATGATATTGCAGACCGCCGCCCTGCCCTTCGTTGGGCCGAGACCTCCAATTATCCTTCTCGGCTTTCTTCTTTACACCGCGGGCGCTGGCGGGAATGTCGGGGACGCCCGCCTTTCCCTCCTCAGCCCATCCGGCGGCGGTGCGCCATTCCTGTTGGTCGCGCTCCTCCGCCATGGTCAGCCCCGCGTGATGCGGCTGGTCAGAGCCGGCCGGAGGTGCATGTATTCGCGGATCATGTCGTCGCCAGCGGCGAGCATCCGGGCGGCTTCGGCCGCGTCGATGGTGCCGTCCGTGCTGGCCCGCGCGAACTCGTGGAAGAGCTTGGAAGCGTGCTCGGCGATCTCGGCCACATCCTGCGGGATGGTCTCTTCCGAAGGCGAGAGCGCCAGAGGCAGCAGCGCGCTGCCGTGTTCCGCCGCCAGCCACTCGGTCACCAGGGGAAGATCGCAGTAGCGTTCCAGCGCCGCGACGATGTCGGCTGGCATGTGGCAGTCGGCGTTGTCGTCGCTGTCGTCGGTATAGCGGAAGAGCTGCGCCTTGCGGACCCGCGCGATTTCGGCGGCCCTTTCGAGACCGCCGCACGCCACGATCAGCTCATGGACCGCTGCCTTTAGCGTTCCGGGCCGGCGTTGCTTGTAGGGAGACTTAGCCATGTCTGTTCCCGTTGTGCGTGCTTCAAGCCGGTGAGATTGTCTCTTCACGAGAGGCTTGGAGGTTGATGTGAAACTCGGAGCGGAAGTGTTCGAAGCGGCGGCGGGGCGCTATCTCGGCGCTGGCCTTGCCGGTGTTGACGCGGCGGCGCGGGCCGGGGCGGGTCCAGTGGGGCGGTCCCTGGCCGACGTGGCCGAGGCGTTCCTCGGCTGGGCGGCGGCCTCGGCCGCGGTGGGCCGGCTGTACCGGAAGGCGGATCATGCCGCCTCCACCGCGGGCGGAGGCTCGGAGCGGAGTTCCCGCGTGAGGCACAGCCGCGTTCCGTCAGGCCTGTAGCGCTCCGGAAAGAGCTGCTGGACCGGGTAGAGGAGCAGGTCGGCCAGATACTGTTCCACGCGCAGCGACGGCGCGCGCAGCCCTTGGGCCACCGCTTGATGGGTGATCCCCAGGTCTTTTCCGATCTGGCGCAGGGACTTTCCGTTACGCTTGGCCTTCGCGACGATCCAGTCGCGACGGTCGATCAGATCCGACGGGGGCGGTTCGCGATGTGACATTTGTGTCGTGTCAGTTGCCATGTCTATTTCCATACCTCGAAAGTGTATGGCGTTCCAGACAAATTTTCGATCTTGGAACCGTTCCCGGTTCCGATGACGCTTGTTGAGCGTCCGTCGCGCAGAAGAACGAGGAAAATCAATGACTTCCAGGAAGCAGGAACAACGCGGTGAAGAAGGAACTGACGTTCCGGGTTTCCTGGCCGAACTGGGAACTCGAATGGGTATGGTGGTAGACCTGTTCGATACGAAATCCATGGCGGCTCAGGCCGCACGAATGTCACGCGAACAGTTGATGCGCCAAGTGAAGGGGCTGAACCGCCCGGCCTTCGACAGCATCATGGGGTTGGCCTACGCCAAGGGGGTATCGCTCGACTGGCTGGCGACCGGCGAAGGCCCGATGTGGCTGCACGAGCGGGTGGCGGGGGCGCACGGCGAGCCAACCGGCGTCGTCGAGCCAGTGGATGAGGCGCTGCTGACCAACTTGGTGGTGGGCGTCGAAACGTTCCTGGTGCGAGAGGACTTGATCCTCGACCCTGCGCCGAAGGCCCGGCTTATGGTGCTGCTGTATCGCATGCTCGCCCGGCGCCGCCGTGAGCTGGCCCAGGTGGGCGGCGTGCCGCCCGAGCTGCGTGAGGCCGGCCACCCGATTGATATCGGCGCTGATCCGGACCTCTCGGACATAGTACGATTGGCCGGTTAGGGCCTTGCATTCCAAGAATTACGAGTGGCAGAATAATTGTTACCACTCAACCTGTAGTACATACCATGGTATGTAACTGGAAAGAGCGGGGGCCGGGGTTGGCAGCCCCGGTCAACGGGTGCAGGCACACCCGTGAGAGAGAAACATCGTCCGGTCGATGAGACCCTCCACCCCACGCCGCCGTGCGGCAGCGTCGGGATAGCACAAGGTGTGCCTATGTATTCTATGATTTTCTCTGGCAGCCCTGCTGAGGCTGATGAAGTCAGGGCGATCTTGCGCGCGGCGGTAAAGGAACGCGAACATCGACACCGCTTTTTCGCGAAGTCTTCGTTCGCGTGTCCCTTCGTCGCCTCGTCAACCTCCCTTATGCAAAAGACCAGCGTTTCAGATGGTGCATGCCTAGGGGTAAACGAACATCAGGACTTCAGCAACCAAACGTGCAACGTGGCGTCGCGCATTGCGGTGCATCATGTTCTCAATTTGCGAGGAAACGATGAAGCAAGGTAACGAGCCAATCACCACACCAACTTCTATGGTTTCTTTTGTCTTAACCGTGGCCGGGCTCTTGCTCACGGCCTTGGGCATCGGACTGGCCGCTGTGTCGCGTTTTGATCCGCTGCCCGGTCTCGGACTGTCCACCGTGGGCTTGGTGCTGATCGGACTTGGCAGCATCCGGCGCGGCCAGCTCGATCTGATCTACGAACAGCGCCTCACGCGGGCGGTCCTGGCGGATGCAGCCGCCTCAAACCATGCGGCGAAGTCGGAGGGCGAAGCGATGTGACGGATGGTTTGACGAACAGGCTCCTCAAGCGGGCGCCGACGTAGGATTTCCAACGGCTCGGCGTCCCAGATTGTCCCCGAAAATCCCACCAAATCCCGACGCCCAATACCTCAAACCATCAGTCTCCTCACAAGGCCGGATCGTGGGCGTAGCGGCGGATCGCCGTCGCCAGCCCCGCCGCGTCGCCCGGCGCCAGCCTTTGCCCGCAGCCATCCAGCAGTGTCGCCGCGTCGCTGCCTTCCGGCCCCAGGAACAGGCAGGGGCGGCCGACCGCCAGGGCGCCGGCCACTTTGCTGGGCACCAGCAGTCCTTCGGCCCGCGCGTCCATGGTCGCCAGATGCAGGTCCGCCGCCGACAGGCTCTCGGCCAGACGGTCGGGCGGCTGGAGGGGCAGCAATCGGACATTCGTCAAACCACGCCGCTCCACCGCCTCCGCCAGGGCGGCCCGGCGCCGTCCTTCACCGATCAGCAGGACGAGGATTTCGGGATCGCTGCGGGCCAGCATCTCCGCCGCGCCCAGGATGGCGTCCATCGGGTGGGCCAGCCCCATGTTCCCCGAATAGGCGACAGTGAAGCGGTCGCCCAGCTCATGCTCCAGGCGGAACGGATTGCCGGCGCGCGGCACGGGCCGGGCGCGCGGATCGGGCCAGTTGGGAAGGACGGTGATCCGCTCCGCCGGCGTGCCCGCGGCGACCAGCCGCCGGGCCATGCAGCGCCCGATAGCGACAACCGCGTCGTGACGGCGGAGCGCCCGGACGCTCGCCCGCTCCACCATCCTCATCAGCGGGTCCGGCAGACGGACGCCCAGCACCGGCAGCAGGGCCGGATAGACGTCCTGGCTCCAGTGGATGGAGGCCGCGCCATGCCGCGCGGCGATCAGCGGCCCGGCGCAGGCCAGCAGCGGCGGATCGGTCATCGTCACCACCACGTCGTGCTGCGGCAGGCGCAATGCCCGTTGAATCAACCGCACCCCGGCAGCCAGATAGCCGCGCACGCTCAGCCGTGGGTCGCCGGACGGCTCCCGTGCGTCCGGCGGACCGCCGCCCGTGCGCCGGACGGTCACGCCGGGCGGCGCCACACCGGGGCCGCGCCCGTCCGCCACGACGGTGACGCGCCATCCCATCGCCGCCATCCGCTCCGCGAGATCGGACACGCAACGCCCGGTCGCTCCTTTATCCGGAGGGAACACGCGGTTGATGAACAGGATGGAAGGAGAATCCACGACAACCGCACCGGAGCGATGGGAGAGCACGCATAAGTATGCATTTCGCCTAAGGCTCCGGCAACCGCTTCCCGCGCTCCGCCGCCAGCACCATCAACGTGAGCAGAAGTCCCGTATCCAGGTACTTGAAGCTGGTGTGCGCCCCAAGCGCCATCAGCAACGGCGGCACCACCGCCCAGCCGAGCGCCGGGTCGGCGCGCAGCAGCGCCAAGGCGCGTGGGGCAAGGCCTGCGAGATAGGCGGTCAGGGCGCACAGCCCGACCACCCCGGCCTTGGCGATGGCGTAGGTCGCCAGCGTGTGGGTGTAGGACACGCGCCATCCACCCACCGCCGGGTTGGCGAGAAGCGCGCCCCAGCCCTGCCCGAACAGGAAGGCCGAGGGGGAGGACAGCGCCTGCCCGACGGCGGCCTCCGCCTCCTCCCAGCGGGTGTTGGCCCCGGCCAACCGGGTCTTTTCCGCAACCTGCCCCAGGGCGCCGAAAAGCACGTCCGGGACGAGCACGACCAGAAGCAGCGCCGCCGCCCCCGCTCCCAGCGCCGCCAGCGGTGCCCGGCGCAGCCACCAAAGGCCCAGCGCGGCGAAGGCGATGACCGCGAGACCCAGCGCCATCCGGTGCACAGCCCCGGCCAGAGCCGCCAAGCACATCAGCCCGCCCAGAATCGCAACCATTCCCGCGACCCGCCTCGGCCACCCGCCGCGCACCAGCATCCCGAATCCGAAAGCCGGCAACAGAATGGCGGCGAACAGGACGGACGGGGCGTTCAGCAGATAGACCCCGCCGTCCGCCATGGCGCGGACGCCGACCGCGCCGAATCCCCACTCCGCCTGTTTCCACCAGCGAAGCGCGAATCCCGCTCCGGCCACCGCCATTCCCGCGGTCAGCAGATCGACGGCCCGGTCGGAGGCGGCCCTCAGCAATGGCACCAGAAGCACTGGAAGGAACAGGTAAAGCAAAGGGATAACGTCGCGCACCATGTCGCGCGGCGCCCAGCCCAGCCACACGCCGCGCATCAGCGGGCACCACAACAGAACCGCCAGCGACAGCACCGCGGGCAACTCCCACGGCAGCGACTCACGCTCCAGCAAGCTGTGGCCCGTCGCAACGGACAAGGGGCGCAGAAACCCGACACCCAGCACCAACAGCGCGCCGATCACCGCCTCCGCCGGTCGGATGTCCGCCGGAGCCGGCGCGCTCAGCAGGCCGTAGACGGCCAGCGCCAGGAACAACCCGGCGGCTCGCCACAGCGCCCCTCCTCCCTCGGCCACCCGCACCCCGCCGTCCGATCATCACGTCAGGCGGAAGCATTCCATGGCATGAATGGAAAGGGAATTCCCGATTCGTCCCGCAACCGGTCAGGCGTAGCGCAATTCCGCGCGGTCGAGCCGGTAGAACAGGCCTTCCTGCGGATTCAGCCGCAGCGTGCCGGTCAACAACACCGGGGCCTGCGACTCGCGGACGGGAATCTGGCTGTGGACGTGCAGCATGGTCGAGGGGCTGGGCCGGTGGCAGGCCGGGCAGGCCACCGGGTTGGCCGCGAGGATGAAACGGTTGTGGGCGGGCGCGTCGCTCAACGGCACCATGAAGCCGCGCACCGTCACCAGTTTTCCGTCCAGCGCCTTCACCCGTGTCGGGAACACGGGATTGGCGGCGGGCCCTTCCATCCGGACCTGCACCAGATCGCGCCACAGCGCCGTGGTGTCGTCGAGCGGCAGATGGAACGGCCCGGCGGGATGCGTGGGCTCGCTGGCGTTGGTCGCCCAGATCGCCCAGCCGGCCACCGGGGCCAGCGCGAGCGGCAGAAGAACCTGTCGGCGCGACGTCATGGCTGTCCTCCCCCTCGATCCCCACCCGTTTCCGGTCGTTGTCCGACCGTTCATTCGATCGTCAAAGGTGCCCCGTGCGGCCTTTGGCGCAGACCGTCGTGCTTGTGGCCGAATTGTTCCCGAGCCTACGCTCGAGGTCAACAGGCGAGCGCCAGGCCATACGTAAGAAGCCGCTGCACGGCGACTTCGGGCACCGCTTCGCCGACCTATGGGATTGACGCGGCCGCCAGCCTATACTTTGTAAGGGCGGCAACCACCGATGCAAACCTTGAGAGCGGGAACCAACGCGGCATGCAAAAAGGGTCAGCACCGAAGGACAAACCCGCGCATCTGCGGCTGTCCGAAGACCAGACCACCGAACTGGCCGACATGTTCCGCCTGATGAGCGACCCCAGCCGGCTGCGAATCATCCTGGCCTGCCTGGACACCTCGACGTCGGTCGGCGACATGGCGGCGGCGCTGGGGCTGTCGCCGTCGCTGGTGAGCCATCACCTCCGCCTGTTGCGGGCCGGGCGGCTGATCCAGGCCGAACGGCGGGGCAACCGCGTCTACTATCTCATCACCGACGAGCACATCCGGCGCGTTCTGTCGGACATGGTCGACCATGTGGCGGAGGAAAGCGAAGGTGACTTGGAGGCCTGACGGCTGAGGTTGCGTGGTTTTCACCCGCCGCAACTTTTTCCGGCATTCATAATAAATTCGCAATAGGGTTTGACCGTTGCGCCGGTTGCGCCGCATAGTTCCGACATGCTGCGGCGCACCACGTCGTTTCTATACGAATGGCCCAACGCACAGGGTCGGGAAATCGAGGGTGTTGGCATGGAGACGTTCCGCTTCCAGCCGGGGGAAACCCCCGTCCTGCTCAGCATCCCGCATGTCGGCACCGTCGTGCCGCCGGACATCGCGGCCACCATGACCGACGCCGCCCTGGCGGTGCCGGACACGGATTGGCATCTGGACCGCCTCTATCATTTCGCTCCGGCGCTGGGGATCGGCTTCCTCAAGCCCATTTTCTCCCGCTACGTGATCGACCTGAACCGCGATCCCGACGGCGGCGTCCTTTATCCCGGCGCCAGCAACACCGAACTCTGCCCCCTGACCACCTTCGACCATCAACCGGTCTACAGGCCGGGACGGGAGCCGGACGCGGCAGAGGTGCGGCGGCGAGTCGGAACCTTCTGGCGGCCCTACCACGAGCAGCTCAACGGCGAGCTTCAGGCGCTGAAGAAGCGGTTCGGGGTCGCCGTGCTGTTCGACGCCCACTCCATCCGGTCGCGCGTGCCACGGTTTTTCGACGGCCAGATCCAGGACTTCAACCTTGGCACCTCCGACGGCGCCAGCGCTTCCCCGGCCCTGGTCGGACGGCTGATGAACGTGCTGACGGCGACGGGGCGGTATTCCTCCGTTCAGAACGGACGGTTCAAAGGCGGTTTCATCACCCGCCACTACGGCAACCCCGCCGACGACATCCATTCCATCCAGCTCGAGCTGTCGCAGGTCACCTACATGGACGAGGAGGCCCCTTACGGCTTCCGCGAGGACGCGGCACGGCAGGTCCGCCCGACGCTGGAGCGCCTGATGGCCCTCATCGTCGAATGGGCGTGGGAGAACGCCGCCGGACGCCGCCGGAGTTCCTACCTGTAGACGCGGCGCCTCACACCCAGACGCCCCGCACATAAGGTGTAAGCTGGGTGTCCTGCATGATGATGTGGTGGACCAGCCAGTTCGCGGTGAAGGTGTAGATCCGCTCGGCGTTCTGATGCGTCGGGTCCTTGGTGAAGACCGCCGACAGTTCGCTCAGCGTCCGCACGGCTTCGTGATGCTGGCGCACATGCTCCTCGAATTTCGGATAATGCACGATCTGCATGATCTTCTCTTCGCGCGCGAAATGCTGCTGCGTGTATTCCAGCAGCTTCATCAGGATCTTCGCGACACGCACCGGCGCGAAGCTGCGTGAGTTCAGCGCGGTATCCAATTCATTGAGATACTCGATCAGGTGCTTGTGATCTTCATCGATGGACGGCTGGCCGACACTGAGCTGCCGCCTCCACGTAATGACACCCATGAACCCTCCGCACCCTGTCTTCCGCGGCCACCGGGCAAATCCGCCGAAAGCCACCGCATTGAAGGGAAGCGCGCCGTATCTGCGCAACTGAAGATCAAGGTGCGCAATCCGTCAAAAAACCGTAAATGTCGGACGCAGCAACCCCAGGTACCACCAAATCTCCAACCGGCGGCCATTGCCTGCATTATGGGCGCGGTTGCGCACAAAACAAACTCATACGATTGTCACATGGCATTTTGCCGCACCGAAGGCGAAAACGCATGAAGGCAGACGGAAACATGATGTTCCCGCCTGCCTTCATGACAACATCATGACGCCAATAGGACGATCCGCTGTCTCAACCTACCGGCGAAGGACCGTTCGATCAGCCAACGATCGAATAGCCGCAATCCACGTAGGTGGTGCTGCCGGTGATGCCCTTCGCACCGTCCGTCGCCAGGAACGCCGTGGTGTAGCCGACCTCTTCGATGGTGACAAGGCGCTGTTCCGGGGCGCGTTCCGCCGCCTTCTCCATCAACTCGTCGAAATGGGCGATGCCGGACGCGGCGCGGGTCTTGATCGGACCCGGGGAGATGGCGTGGACGCGGATGCCCTTCGGGCCCAGTTCGGCCGCCAGATAGCGCACGCTGGCCTCCAGCGCGGCCTTCACCGGACCCATGACGCCGTAATTGTCGATCACGCGGTTGGCACCGAAATAGGACATGGTGAACAGCGAACCGCCGTCCTTCATCAGCGGCTCCGCGTAACGGGCCATGCGGATGAAGGAGTGGCAGGACACGTCCATGGCCATCTGGAAGCCCTCGCGCGAGCAATCGACCACCCGGCCGTGCAGATCGTCCTTCGGGGCGAAGGCGATGGAATGCAGGGCGAAATCCAGCTTGCCCCACTTCTGCTCGATCTTTTCGAAGATCGCCTTCAGCTCGCCTTCGCCGGTGACGTCCACCGGCTCGAAGATCTCCGCTTCGAGCTGCTGGGCCAGCGGCTCGACGAAGCGCTTCGCCTTTTCGTTGAGGTAGCTGACCGCGAGATCCGCGCCCAGCGCGCGGAAGGCGCGGGCGCAGCCCCACGCGATCGACTGATCGTTGGCGATGCCAAGCACGAGGCCCTTCTTGCCTTCGAGGGTGGCGGCGGCGGGGATGATCGTGGTCATAGGCTGGCTTTCCCGGATTGCTGAGTGGCCGGATTCGGAGTGCGCCAGATCGGATCACTCGAATTGTGCGACGCACCATAATTCAATCGAAGGTCATAGGCAACTTGTTAAAGTCGCAATAAAACCGACATTATCGCTTTGTTTATCCGTAACACAGCCTTCATACAGCAAAGACACGAAGTCCGCAGGACCAACCAGCGCCCCTTTCTTGCGCATTCATTGGAGAGTCCGCAACAAAAAGCGAAGGCCCCTCCTGTCGGAAGGGCCTTTTGACCGGATAATGGACGGACGATCACGTCGTGCCGGGGGTGAAGGACGGCGGGTCGCTGGCGGGGAAGGATTCCATCGACGCCTCGTCCACCTTCTCCTTCTCGTCGGCATCGTCGTAGATGTCGCCGGGATGGCGGGAATAGGGATGGATTCCCCGCTCCACATCCTCCGCGGGCATGGCGGCGCCCTCATGGCCGCTCCAGTCCTGCACCATCGCCTTGGCCGGGCAATAGCCGGTCAGCCCGCGCGCGACCAGCGCGCCGCCGGCCAGCGCCATGGCCGCCCCGGCGACGGACGGGCGGCGCAGGCCGAGCACCGCCAGCACGCCGCCACCGACCAGCGACACCAGACGTTCGGTATGGCCGACGTTGATCATGCGTTCGAGATCGTCCGGTTCGACCGCGCCGCGGCCGCCCATGCCCTGTTGGCTCGTCATCGCCATCGCTCCTCTCCTCGATCGTGTTCCGGCGGGTTCACTGTTGCTGCGGAGCCGGCGGCGCGGAACCGCCCTGGTCCGGCGCCGGGACATTGCCGGTGGAACCGGAGCCCGGCTGCGCCGCCCCATCGGGCTTGCGGGCCGTCGTGTCGGCCAGCGTGCGCGCCTGCGACAGCTCGCGGTTCAGCCGGTCCACCTCCTGCGACAGGCGTTGCACTTCCGACTGAAGCTGAGGCGACCCCGACGCACCGCCCTCCGGCATACCAACCGCGGCAAGGGCCGCGCCGTCGCGCATCCAATAGGGCTGAACGCCGTAGTAGGTGTGCAGCGCCATCGCCCATTGCCGGTCCGACATGTCCGGACGGTTGGAGCGGGTGAACTGCGGCGCCGCGGTCAGCCGGTCCTTCGCGACGTTCAGCACATAGCCGTCACCGCCCTGGGACGGCTGGATCAGCGCCCAGGGAACCGGGAAATTGCGCTCGCCCAGCCCCAGGAAGCCGCCCGCCTCCACCACGGCGTAGGCGACGCGCCCGGTGTTCGGATCGACCACCAGTTCGGCGATGGAGCCCATCTCCTCGCCGTTCGCGTTGTGCAGCTTGGCCTTGGACAGGTCGTCGGCGGCGACGACGCGCGGATGCTCGACGGAGCGCAGCAGCGCGTCGGCTTCGCCCAGGATGGTCTGGCAGGCGGGCTCTCCGCCGCGCTGGCCGGCGCGCTCGGCGGTCTGGCGCAAGGCGCGGAGCTGGCCGATCTCCTGCGGGCTGATGGAACCGGGGGTCTGCCCGGGATTCTGGGTTCCGGCGGCCTCCAGCGCGCCGATGCGCTGGCCCAGCCGGTTCACCCCCTCCGGGCAGGTCTCGGCCAGAGCCGGCCATGACCCAAGCGCCCCCGCGATCACGGCGGCGCTGAGGAGCAGGCGTTTCATCGTCGGTGCCTCCGGCTTGGTTTCCGTGCGTGTGGTTCTCACGCGTGGAAAACAGCACGGCCAAGACGGAGGTTCCGCGGTCCCCTCTTCCGCGAAGCGGTCAGCCCGGAAGCGGCAACCCGCCCCGCTGGACGATGAAGGACTGGACCGCGTCCAGCCCCTGCCCCGTCTTGATGTTGGTGAAGACGAAGGGCCGGTCGCCGCGCATCTTCCTCGCGTCGCGGTCCATCACCTCCAGGCTGGCGCCGACCAGCGGGGCGAGGTCGATCTTGTTGATGACCAGCAGGTCCGAGCGGGTGATGCCCGGCCCGCCCTTGCGCGGGATCTTGTCGCCCGCCGACACGTCGATGACGTAGATGGTCAGGTCCGCCAGTTCCGGCGAGAAGGTGGCCGCCAGATTGTCGCCGCCCGATTCGACGAAGATCAGGTCGAGGTTCGGGAACTTGCGGTTCATCTCGTCCACGGCGGCGAGGTTGATCGAGGCGTCCTCGCGGATCGCCGTGTGCGGGCAGCCGCCGGTCTCCACGCCCATGATCCGCTCCGGCTTCAGCGCGCCGGAGCGGGTGAGGAATTCGGCGTCCTCCTTGGTGTAGATGTCGTTGGTGATCGCCGCGACCTCCCAATCGTCGCGCATGCGCTTGCACAGCGCGTCGGTCAGCGCCGTCTTGCCGGAGCCGACCGGCCCGCCGATGCCCACGCGCAGGGGGCCACCATGGCTCTTGGAAATCGGGGCGGTCATGAGCGGAACAACCTCGTGTATTGGGTTTCGTGGATCATGGAGGTCCAATCGACGGCCATGGCGCGGCTGCCCAGATCGTCGAGCGGGGCGGCCAGCGCGGCCTCCGCCGCAGAGTGCACCACGGAATCGAGCGCCGCCAGGGCCTTCTGCCCGTCCGTCTGCCCCAGCGGGACCAGCCGCACCCCGGCGGAGACGAGGTTGGCGGCGAAGGCGTGCAGATAGGCCGACAGCGCCGGCCCTTCCGGCACGCCGATCAGCGCGGCGGCCAGCGCCACGGCGACGGCGTAGGCGACCGGACGGCCCGTGCCGGCGATCACCCGGTCCCAGCGCTCCATCCCCTCCAGCGGCCAGGCGGCGCGCACGGCGATGAGGAAGGCCTGCCCCTGCGCGCGGCTCTCCAGCGCGGTTTCCGAGGAGGCGCGCATGGCGTCGGCGCGTTCCACCGCCCAGGCGAAGCCCGCCTCGTCTCCGGCAAGCACCGCCCGGTGGGCGGCGGCGAACAGCATGCCGTCGGTCCGCCCGGCGCCATGGCGCAGGATGCCGTCCATCCAGCGCGCCAGCGTGTCCCGGTCGCGGACGAGGCCCAGCTCCACCGCCGCCTCGATGCCGTGGCTGTAGGAGAATCCGCCGACCGGGAAGGACGGCGACAGCCAGGCGAGGAGCTTGGTGAGGTGGGTGGCGGAGACGGACCCCCACCCTCCCGCTTCGCGGGTCCCTCCCTCCCCCGCTGCGCAGGGGAGGGACAGGTTCCCTCCCCCGCCCAGCGGGGGAGGGTTAGGGTGGGGGCAAGCGCCCTCAGTCATGCGAATGACCATGATGATGGTGGTGGTCATGCCCATGGTCATGGTCGTGCCCATGCGCATGCGAATGCCCCTGCCCCGAGTAGGCCCCGCCCTCCGGCGCGAAGGGCGCGTGGATGGCCTGCACGCTCGCCCCCAGTCCCTTCAGCATATCCTCGATCACATGGTCGCGGCGCAGGCGGATGGTCTCGCCGACGATCTGCACCGGCAGGTGCCGGTTGCCCAGATGCCACGCGATGCGGGCGAATCCTTCCGTCCCGCCGCCGCAACGCACCTCCATCAAGTCCTCGTCCGCGGCGACCACGCGCAGGAAGGCGCCGTCGCCCAGTTCCAGCCCGTCGCCATGGTCGAGCGCGACCGCGCGCGGCAGGTCCAGCAGGAAGTCGGCCCCCGCGTCGTCCTTCATCACCATGCGACGCCGGTGGCGGTCGTCGAAGGCGAGGGTCACCGTGCCGGCCTCGCGCTCGGCGGGCCAATGGCCGCGGGCGTGGACTCGGGTGGCGCGGCGGAGCGTGTCGGTCATGGGGAAAGCCGTTCGAAGGGAGTGGTCCGGCCGAAGAAGCGTCCCGCGAGGGCGCCGACCGGTTCCGCCGCTCCCGTGGTGAAAAATCGCAGGGCGCCCGCCGCCTCGCCCGCGATGGGGGCGTATTCGGGGTGGCGCTCCAGGTAGTTGTCCAGCGACCGGGCGACCAGACTGGGCTGGCACAGCACCTCCACCCCCGGCGGCAGCGCCTCCGCGAACAGATGCGCCACCAGCGGGTAGTGGGTGCAGCCGAGCACCGCCGCGTCCAGCGGCTGGCCGTCGAGCTGCTCCAGCAGCGCCCGTACATAGCCGCGCACCGCCGGAGCCAGCTCCGCGTCCCCCGCCCCGCGCTCGATCAGCGGCACGAGGTCCGGGCAAGCCTGCTGCACGACCCGCACATCGGGCGCCCGCTTGCCGATCTCGCGCGGGAAGGAGCCGGATGCCACGGTGGCCGGCGTGGCGAAGACGCCGACCGTCCGCGGCTCCGGACGCCAGTCGGCGGCGGGGCCGTCCTGCATCCAGGGCACGCGGGTGATCGCCTCGACCATCGGCACCAGAACGCCCAGAACGTTGCGGCCCGGATGGGCCACGGGCAGCCATGTCCGCTGCATCCGCCGCAGGGCCACCGCCGCCGCCGTGTTGCAGGCCAGCACGACCAGCCCGCAGCCCTGGGCGAACAGCCGCTCCACCCCCTGCACCGTCAGGCGGTAGATGTCCTCCTCGCTGCGCGGACCGTAGGGAGCGGCGGCATGGTCGCCGAGATAGACGAAAGGCCGTCCGGGAGCGGCGGCCACCAGCGCGCGCAGCACCGTCAGACCGCCATGCCCGGAATCGAAGACACCAATCACGAACCTGTCACCTCACACTCAGAACAGGAAATACCGCTGCGCCATGGGCAGCACGTCCGCCGGTTCGCAGGTCAGGAGCTGGCCGTCGGCGCGCACCTCGTAGGTTTCCGGATCGACCTCGATGTGGGGTGTGGAATCGTTGTGGATCATCTGCTTCTTGCCGATGGCCCGCACGCCCGTCACCGCCACCAGCTCGCGCCGCAGGCCGAGCGAGCGCAGCGCCTCGTTCTCCAGCGACAGCTTGCTGACGAAGGTCAGGGAACTGGCCTGCATCGTGCGGCCATAGGCGCCGAACATCGGGCGGTAATGCACCGGCTGCGGCGTCGGGATGGAGGCGTTCGGGTCGCCCATCAGCGCCGCCGCGATGGTCCCGGCCTTCAGCACCATGTCCGGCTTCACGCCGAAGAAGGCCGGCGACCAGATGACCAGATCGGCCAGCTTGCCCACCTCCACCGAGCCGACGACATGGGCGATGCCGTGCGACAGGGCCGGGTTGATGGTGTATTTGGCGACGTAGCGTTTGACGCGGAAGTTGTCGTTCTCGCCCGTCTCCTCGGCCAGGCGCCCGCGCTGGACCTTCATCTTGTGGGCGGTCTGCCAGGTGCGGATGATCACCTCGCCGACCCGGCCCATGGCCTGGCTGTCCGAACTCAGCATCGAGAAGACGCCCAGGTCGTGCAGGATGTCCTCCGCCGCGATGGTCTCGCGCCGGATGCGGCTTTCGGCGAAGGCCACGTCCTCCGGGATGCGGGGGGACAGGTGGTGGCAGACCATGAGCATGTCGAGATGCTCGTCCACCGTGTTCACCGTGAAGGGCCGCGTCGGGTTGGTGGAGCTGGGCAGCACGTTGGGCAGGCCCGCCACCTTGATGATGTCCGGCGCGTGGCCGCCGCCCGCGCCCTCGGTGTGGAAGGCGTGGATGTTGCGGCCCTTGAAGGCGGCGATGGTGTTTTCCACGAAGCCCGACTCGTTCAGCGTGTCGGTGTGGATCGCCACCTGGATGTCCGTCTCCTCCGCCACCGTCAGGCAGGTGTCGATGGCGGCAGGGGTGGTGCCCCAGTCCTCGTGCAGCTTCATGCCGCAGGCGCCCGCCGCGATCTGCTCCATCAGCGCGTCGGGACGGCTGGCGTTGCCCTTGCCGAAGAAGCCCAGGTTGATCGGCAGCCCTTCCGCCGCCTGGAGCATCCGGGCCATGTGCCACGGCCCCGGCGTGCAGGTGGTGGCCGACGTGCCCGCCGCCGGGCCGGTGCCGCCGCCCAGCATGGTGGTGACGCCGCTGTACAGCGCCTCGTCCACCTGTTGCGGGCAGATGAAGTGGATGTGGGCGTCGATGCCCCCGGCGGTGACGATCTTGCCCTCGCCCGCGATCACCTCCGTCCCCGGCCCGACGACGATGGTCACGCCCGGCTGGACGTCCGGGTTGCCGGCCTTGCCGATTCCGGCGATGCGCCCGCCGGTGATGCCGATGTCGGCCTTGACGATGCCCCAGTGGTCGATGATGAGCGCGTTGGTGATGACGGTGTCCACGGCGCCGCCCTGGCGGGAGGTCTGGGCCTGCCCCATGCCGTCGCGGATCACCTTGCCGCCGCCGAACTTGACCTCTTCGCCGTAGACGGTGTGGTCCTTCTCGACCTCCACGATCAGGTCAGTGTCGGCCAGCCGCACCCGGTCGCCGACGGTGGGGCCGTAGAGAGCCGCGTATTCGGCCCGGTCGATGCGATGCGCCATGGTCTGATGCCCTCCGCTGGCGCCCCTTACAGGCTGCCGTTGACCTTGCCGTTGAAGCCGATGACCACGCGGTTGCCGGCGTAGGCGACCAGCCGCACGCGCCGCGTCTGCCCCGGCTCGAAGCGCACCGCCGTCCCGGCGGGGATGTCCAGCCGAAAGCCGCGCGCCTTTTCGCGGTCGAAGGTCAGCGCCCCGTTCGTCTCGGCGAAGTGGTAGTGCGAGCCGACCTGGATCGGGCGGTCGCCGGCGTTGGCGACGTCCAGTTCCACCGTGTCACGGCCCGCGTTGAGTTCGATCTCGCCCGCGGCGGGGATGATTTCACCGGGTTTCATCGGGGCACCCCTTAGCGAATCGGCTGATGGACGGTGACGAGCTTCGTGCCGTCGGGGAAGGTGGCCTCGACCTGGATTTCGTGGATCATCTCCGGGATGCCGTCCATGACCTGATCGCGGGTGATCACCGTCGCGCCGTCGCGCATCAACTCGGCCACGGTCCGCCCGTCGCGCGCCCCCTCCACCACGTAATCGGTGATGAGCGCCACCGCCTCGGGATGGTTCAGCTTCACGCCACGCTCCAGCCGGCGGCGCGCCACCATGGCGGCCATGGCCACGAGAAGCTTGTCCTTCTCGCGCGGTGTCAGGTTCATGGGGCTGTCTCTCCGCCTACCCAATGGATTGGCGGGATTATGCCACGTTGCTGCGGTGCGCCAATCCCTCTTCGATGAAACGCACCGCCTTTCCGACACCGTCCTCGTCGCGGATGCGGGTGCCGAGCGCCGCGGCGCGGGCACGCATGTCCGGTTCGTCGGTCGCGGCGATGGCGCGGGCGAGCCCGTCGGCGGTCAGACTCCGGCGGGGAATCGACGGCGGCGCGACCCCGAGTGCGTGAAGCCGGGCGCCCCAGAAGGGCTGGTCGCCGATGAAGGGGACGACGACCGCCGGCACGCCCGCGCGCAGGCCCGCTGCCATGGTGCCGGCGCCGCCGTGATGGACGACGGCGGCCATGCGCGGGAACAGCCAGTCGTGCGGCGCCGACTCCAGACCATGAACCGTCTCCGGCAAAGCCGACCGGTCGAGCCCGCCCCACCCCGCGGAGAGTACGGCGCGCCGCCCCTTCAGGGCCGCGACGACCAACCGTGTCGTCTCGGCGGGATCGAACCCGGCCATGCTTCCGAACCCGACATAGACCGGCGGGGGACCGCTCTCCAAGAAAGACAGGAGGTCGGGCGGTGGCGTGTAGGCGTCGGCCTCGTCCAGAAACCAGAATCCGGTTGCCCGGATGAAGTCCGGCCAATCGTCCGGCTGCGGCAGCACATGGGTCGAGAAGGCGTAGGGCATCGGCCACCTCGCCTTCATCAACAACGGTCCCGGCCCGATGAAGGAGGGCTTCAAACCCAACACCGCACGCCGCGCCCGGTTGGTCGGAGCCCGGAAGGTCTGCCAGACGAGCTGCATCATCGCCATGTGGAGGGCGTAGTTCACGACACCGGGAAAGCGCCGGGGCGGCATCATGGGCGGCGGGAAGGCCCGCGTGGGTGCCATCGGTTGCAACGCCGTCCCGACGACCGGAACACCCAACTTTTCCGCCACCGCCACACCCGCGTAGAAGGCCAGTCCGGAGGCGATGACCGCGTCGCTTCCACGCGCCGCCTCCCAATATTCCCGCATCCAGTCCAGCGCATGGTCCTGGCCGAGGCGGAGAAGCGCCCGCATCATCTTGACGGGGTTGATGCCGTCGCGGAACAGCCCGTCCGCCTGCCGGCTACCCGTCACGGCGCGCAGGTCGCCGGACAGCGGGCTGTAGTCCAGGCCATGCCGCTCAATCAGGCCGCGGAACTCGCGGTCGGCGGGAAAGGCGACGGAGTGCCCGGCGGCCCGCAGGCCCTTGCCAAGAGCGACGTAGGGGCGGATGTCGCCTTGGGACCCGTAGGTGACGATGGTGAAGCGCATGGGACGGGAGCTACGCCGGCAATTCCCCTTTGACAAGGGGGCTCAAACCTCCCACAGCCGCGGCAATCTGACCGGCAACCCCGCCGCCGCCGACCGCAGATGCGACCACAGCGCCGCGTAGGCGCCGCGCACCGACCGCGCCTCGCCGCCCAGGATGCGGACGACCAGCAGGCCATCGAAAGCCGTGGCGCCGACGCGCACGCCCTCCAGACCTTCCGCCGCTTCGCGCAGCGCATCCCGCCGGCTTCCGGCGTCAGACGCGGCGTACAGCAGCGTGGCGCAGGCCCCGGCCCCGCCGAAGCCCGCCGGGTGGGCCAGCGTCTCGGCGAGATCGCCGTCCATGTGCAGGGCGTCGGCCCAGGCGAGCCGCCCGTCGCGCACCACCTCCCAGGCGTCGCGGACGAGGCCGCGGGTGACCGTCTCGCCGAAGGCGGCGCGCCCGAAGACCAGCATCTCCCCCGCGATCAGGCGGGCGTCGCCCTCCAACTCCAGCCGGGTCAGGCGGCGCAGGCGGGAGCCTTCGAAGACGATGGCTTCCTGCGGCATCCATTCCAGCCAGCCGCCGGCCTCCACGGTCACGCGGGTGTCGATCCGGCAGTCCGGCCCGGCGGAGCGATAGACCTTCTCCGCCGCCTGCGTCGTCACCAGAGCCGCCGCCCCCGGCCCCGCCGACAGGGCGACGTCCAGCCGGTCGCCGCCGACCAGCCCGCCCGACGTGGTGACCAGAACCGCGATGGGCAGGTCGCCCGCGCGCGGGTCGGGCAGCAGCACCCGCAACGGGTCGTGGTGGTAGAGCGTGGCGAGGCGTGTGGCCCCGTGGCGATGCTCGAACCGCACGGTCGCCGCGCCGTGGACGGCGACCTTCTTCATCAACGTGTCAGCCACCGGTGGAACCCATCCTTGCCTTCGAACCCTGGGCCTTCACATCCTCGACCGCCAACAGAACGCGCTCCGGGGTCGCGGGCGCGTCGAGACGCACGGGCAGGCGGTGGCCGCCCACCGCCGCGACGGCGTCCTTCAGCGCCAGCCACGCCGAGATGCCCAGCATCAGCGGCGGCTCCCCGATCGCCTTGGAGCGGAACACCGTGTCCTCCCGGTTGGGGCGGTCGGTGTAGAGCGCCACCCGGAAATCCTTCGGCAGCGAGCGCGAGGTCGGGATCTTGTAGGTGCTGGGCGCGTGGGTGCGCAAGCGTCCCTGGCCGTCCCACCACAGCTCCTCCGACGTGACCCAGCCCAGCCCCTGGACGAAGGCGCCCTCCACCTGCCCCAGGTCGATGGCCGGGTTGATGCTTCCGGAACAGTCGTGCAGCACGTCGGCGCGGGGGAATGTGTACTCGCCGGTCAGCGTGTCGATCAGCGCCTCCGTCACCGCGACGCCGCAGGAGAAGTAGAAGAAGGGCCGCCCTTCGCACTTCTCGCGGTCCCACCAGATTTTCGGGGTCGCGTAATGGCCGGTGGAGGACAGCGACACCCGGTTCAGATAGGCCAGCTTCGCCACCTCCGCGAAGCTCATGGCGTGGTTGCCGGCGAAGACGGCGTTGTCGCGGAACTCCACCTTGTCCGGCGTGGTGTGGCAGTGCTGCGCCAGGAACGCCACCAGCCGGTCGCGGATGGTCCGCACGGCGATGCGCACCGCCATGCCGTTCAGGTCGGTGCCGGCGGACGCGGCGGTGGGCGGGGCGTTCGGCACCTTGTCCGTGGCGCTGGCGGTGACCCGCACCCGATCCACGTCGATCTGGAACTCCTGGGCGGCGATCTGGGCCATCTTGGTGTGGATGCCCTGCCCCATCTCCGTCCCGCCATGGTTCACCTGAACGGAGCCGTCGAGGTAGACATGGACCAGCGCCGCCGCCTGGTTCAGGTGCTTCACCGTGAAGGAGATGCCGAACTTCACCGGCGTCACCGCCAGCCCCTTCTTCAGCACCGGGCTGCGGGCGTTGAAGGCGTCGATCTCCTCGCGGCGGCGGCGGTAATCGCCGTCCCGCTCGATCCGGTCCATCAGTTCGGCGAGGATTTCCGGCTCCTCCACCGGCATCCAGTAATGGGTGGTCTCGCGGCCCGGCCCACCGTAGAGGTTGACGCGGCGCACGTCCAACGGGTCCTTGCCCAGAGCCCGCGCGATCTCGTCCACCACATGCTCGATGGCGATGACGCCCTGCGGCCCGCCGAAGCCGCGGAAGGCGGTGTTGGACACCGTGTTCGTCTTGCAGCGGTGCCCCGTCACCCGCGCCGTCGGGAGGTAGTAGGCGTTGTCGGCGTGGAACATGGCGCGATCCACCACGCCGTTCGACAGGTCCAGCGACATGCCGCAGCGCCCGGCGAGGTCCATCTCCAGCCCCCGGATGCGCCCCTCGCCGTCGAAGCCGACGTCGTAGCGCACGAAGAAGTCGTGGCGCTTGCCGGTCATCAGCATGTCGTCGTCGCGGTCCAGGCGGAACTTCACGGGCCGCTTCGTCGCGTTCGCCAGCAGGGCGGCGATGGCGGCGATCTGCGCCGGCTGGCTCTCCTTGCCGCCGAAGCCGCCGCCCATGCGCCGGCATTCCACGGCGATTCCGTGCATCGGACGCCCCAGAACCTGGGCGACGGCGTGCTGCACCTCCGCCGGATGCTGGGTCGAGGAATGGACGAGCAGGTCGCCGTCCTCCTTGGGAATGGCGTAGGCGATGTGCCCTTCCAGATAGAAATGGTCCTGCCCGCCGACCTCCAGCGTGCCGGTCAGCCGGTTCGGCGCTCCCGCCACCTCCGCCGCCGCGTCGCCGCGCCGGAAGCTCAGCGGCGGGGAGACGAAGCTTCCCTTCTCCAGCGCCGCCTCGGCGGTCAGCACCGCTGGCAGGTCGTCGTAATAGACCTCCACCAGCCGCGCCGCCGCGCGGGCCTGCAACAGAGTCTCCGCCGCAACGGCGACCACCGCCTGCCCCGCATACTCCACCACGTCGTCGGCCAACACGGGATCGCCGCGCTGGATGGTGCCGATGTCGCCGTCCCCCGGCACATCGGCGTAGGTGAAGACCGCGTGCACGCCCGTCGCCTGCTTCGCCCGCGACAGATCCATGCCCAGGATGCGCGCGTGCGCCCGGTCGGACAGCCGCACCGCGACGTGCAGCGTGCCGGGCAGTTCCGGGATGTCGTCGGTGTAGGCCGCCGCACCGGTCACATGCTTGCGGGCGCTCTCATGCTCGATGCCGCGATG
This sequence comes from Roseomonas genomospecies 6, assembly GCF_008365375.1. Lineage (GTDB taxonomy): Bacteria > Pseudomonadota > Alphaproteobacteria > Azospirillales > Azospirillaceae > Azospirillum. The sequence goes on from NZ_QOKW01000019.1 coordinate 98,929, forward strand.
GACGCCGCCGCGGATCGGCTGGATGGTGCCGCCGTCAGCCATGGGCCGCCTCCAGCGAGGGCAATTCGGCCCCGGTGGTGTGAAGAAGGAAGCGCATCAGCAGGTTCTTCGCGACCAGCGCGCGGTAGCGGTCGCTCGCCCGCATGTCGGCGATGGGGCTGAAGTCGCGGTCGAGCGCCGGCAGGGCCGCCGCCACGGCCTCCGCCGTCCAGGGCTGCCCGGCGAGCGCCGCCTCCAGCGCCGGGGCGCGGGCCGGGGTCGCCGCCATGCCGCCATAGCCGGCGCGCAGCTCCGCCACCCGCCCCTCGCCATCGAGCGTCAGCAGGAAAGCGGCGCAGACCGCGGAGATGTCCTGGTCCCGCCGCTTGGACAGCTTCCAGGTGGCGAAGCGCTGGCCCTCGCGCGGCAGGGGGATGCGGATGCGCTCCACGAACTCGCCCGGCTTCAGGTCGTTCCTGCGGTAGCCGTGGTAGAAGCGGTCCAGCGGCAGCTCGCGCCGCACCCCGCCCCGGTTCAGCACCAGCGAGGCGCCCAGCGCCAGCAGGGCCGGCATGCTGTCCCCGATGGGGGAACCGTTGGCGACGTTGCCGCCGAGCGTGCCGGAATTGCGCACCTGCGCCGCCCCGATGCGGGTGACCAGGGCGGCCAGTTCGGGCAGGCGGCGCTCCAGCACCGGCAGAAGCTCCGTGTAGGTCGTCGCCGCGCCGACCTCCAGCGCGTCGGCGGCGTCTTCGATCCGGTGAAGCTCCCGCACCTGGGCGAGGTGGATCAGGGTGGGAAGGCTGCGCCCCTGCTTGGTCACCCACAGCCCCACGTCGGTCGCCCCGGCCACCAACGTGGCGTTCGGGTGGGCGGCGTAGAGGGCCGCCAGTTCATCGACGCTCCGGGGCGCATGGAAGCTGGCGGCGCCGTGCGTCACGGTCAGGGGGCCGTCGCGCCGGATGGAGCGCAGAAGGGTGGCGATGCCCTCCTCCGCCCGGTCGAAGCGGTCCTCGGCCTCCTCCGCCGTCATGGAGCGGGCGGCGTCGAGAATCGGGCGGTAGCCGGTGCAGCGGCACAGGTTACCGGCCAGCGCGTCGTGGATCGCCCCGTCGGTCAGCCCACCGTCGGCACCGCTCCTGTCGTGGTAGAGGGCGAACAGCGCCATCACGAAGCCGGGGGTGCAGAAGCCGCATTGCGAGGCGTGCTTGTCCACCATCGCCTTCTGAACGGGGTGCAGGTCCCCGTCTTCGCCGGCCAGATCCTCCACGGTCAGCAGCAGCTTGCCGTCGATCATCGGCAGGAAGAGGATGCAGGCGTTGACGGCGCGGTAGCGTACACGGCCCTCGGGCGTCAGGTCGCCCAGCACCACCGTGCAGGCGCCGCAATCCCCCTCCGCGCATCCCTCCTTGGAACCGGGGCGCCCGTTGGCGCGCAGCCAGTTCAGCACCGTGGTGGCGGGATCGGCGTCCCGCACCTCCACCACCCGTCCGCCGAGCACGAAACGCACAGAGCCCGTCATTGTCCCTCCTGTCGGGCGTTTCCGTCATAGTGCCGGAAAGTCTCCGCAGGCCGCAATGGCGGGCCACCCGCCTACCCACAAAGGCGGGGATCGGACGGATAGGACTCTGGGCGACGTCAGGCGTCTTCGGGGAAGCAGCCGCTGCGGGCGGCCACGACGGCGACCTGGGTGCGGTTGCGCACGCCCAGCTTCTGCATGATGGCCCGGACATGGACCTTCACGGTGCCCTCCAGGACGCCCAGCTCCCGCGCGATCTCCTTGTTCGAGTGTCCGGCCAGCAGAAGTTGGAACACATCCCTCTGCCGGTCGGTCAGGCGGTCCAGAATCTGGCCGGACGGACGCGCGACCTCCGCCGCGACGTTGCCGGACAGGACGGCGCGCGGCAGCGGCAGGAAGGTCTCCCCGGTCAGCGCCAACGAGATCGCATGCTCCAGCACCGCCGTGGAACTGGTCTTCAGGATGTAGCCCCTGGCCCCCAGCCGCACGCTGTCCACGATGTCCGCCACCTCGTCCGACCCGGAGATGACCAGCAGCGGGCGGTTCCCCAGAACCTCCACCATGCGGCGCACCCCGTCGCGCCCGCTGCGGTCGCCCAGATTCAGGTCGAACAGCACCAGCGTCAGGTCGGGCGTGCGATCGGCGATCGCCATCGCCTCGTCCAGCGAGCCGGCCTCCAGCACCTGCGCGTCCGGGTGAATTTCCCCCACCGAGAGAGCGAAGCCGTGCCGAACCAAGGGGTGGTCGTCCACCACCAGAAACTTCTGCGCCCTGCCGGCCACCGACCGCTCCTTGCCGCGCGTCTGCAGCTGAACTTCCATTGCTTTGCTACCCCATCAAGCCGCCGGATGCCGGTCTGGAAAACAAAATCCCCCAAACCGACCCGACTTTCTGTCCAGCGGAAAAGTATAAGAATACCTCCTTTGGACTTTCCAGAAGCAGCGCAGCGCGAATTCATGCCCCATTGAAGCCATTTATGATTTATTCGTATCGAGCTTCTTCCAAGCATCTTGCGCCGCTCCCTGCCCATCCGTATAAATCATTGGGACAACCAGCGTAAAGCACGCTTTTTCGATACAATAAAGGCGGCTTTTTTCCTTTTCCCAGGCGAAAACGGACAACGATTGGCGTTGTGCGCTGCTCGTCACGGGTGGCGTCACGGAGGAGTTTCGATGAAAACCTGGAACGTCATGCTCGTGGACCACGACCGGCTGTTTTCGGCGGCGCTGGGAACGCTCATCAGCGGCGGTCCGTTCCGCGTCTGCCACCACGCCGCGACGGTGGACGACGCTCAGGCGGCCATCGCGCAAGGCGTGGAGCCGGACCTGATCGTGGTGGCGCTGGGCGAGGCGACGGGCGACGAGGCGGGCGGCGTGAAGCGGCTTCGCGCGGCGACCAGCGCCCGCATCGCCGTGCTGGCCGACGCCATCGCGGACCGCACCCTGTCGCTGTCGCTGAAAGCCGGGGCCGACGCCTACCTGAACAAGTCGATGTCGAGCGAATCCCTTCTGCGCGCCCTGCAACTGGTCATGCTGGGCGAGGTGGTCTACCCGACCCACGTCGCCAGCCTGCTGATCGCCAACGCGAACAGCGAGCGCCCGCAGCCGGAGCGCGCCCAGCCCGCCAGCAACGAGCTGTCGAAGCGCGAGATCCAGATCCTGCGCTGCCTGCTCGCCGGCCAGTCGAACAAGGCCATCGCGCGCAACCTGCACATCACGGAATCGACCGTGAAGATGCATTTCAAGAACGTGATGCGGAAGATCAACGCCCAGAACCGCACGCAGGCCGCGGTCTGGGCGATCCAGAACGGGTTGTCGCCGCTGGTGTCGGCGTAAGGGAGTTCATCCCCCTCTCCCACCCTGGGAGAGGGACTTATTCCGCCGCGTGGCGGCTGGAGCCGTGGCGGCCTTCCGCGAACTCCTCGACCATCTTGCGGCAGAAGGCCGGCAGGTCATCCGGCTTGCGCGAGGTCACCAGACCCCGGTCGGTCACGACTTCGCTGTCTTCCCAGTTCGCCCCGGCGTTGCCGAGGTCGGTCTTCAGCGACGGCCAGGAGGTCATGCGCTTGCCCTTGGCGCCGCCCGCGTCGATCAGGGTCCAGGGGCCGTGACAAATCGCGGCGATGGGCTTGCCCGATTGGACGAAGCTGCGCACGAAATCGATGGCTTTCGGTTCCAGCCGCAGCGCGTCCGGGTTGATGACACCGCCCGGCAGGACCAGCGCATCGAAGCCGCCGGGGTCGGCCTGATCCAACGTGACGTCCACGTTCACCCGGTCGGCCTTGTCGTGGTGGTTCCAGCCCTGGATCTGTCCGCCCTTGGGCGCGACGATCCGCACCTCGGCCCCCTCGTTGCGGAGCGCCTTCACCGGCTCGGTCAGCTCGACCTGCTCGAAGCCGTCGGTCGCCAGCACGGCGACGGTCTTCTTCTCCAGTTTACCCGGCATGGGATCACCTCCTCGGTTGGCCTGTCCGGTCAGCAACCGGCGTACCCCGTGGGAGTTCCCCCCGGAACCGCAGCGCACCACCCATGTTCCCTTTGACGGACCGCGCGTCACAATCGGGAGCACTGACCCATGCGTTACAGCGGCACTTCGGCGGGCATCCTCGCCGCCTTCGCCATCGCCACGTCCCTGACCCTGGGCGTTCCTCAACCCGTGCAGGCCGCCGGGGCGGAGCGGGTCGCGGAGGCGTCCTACCCCCGGCTCTACCAGGGCTGGCGGGCCGGCGTGATCGTCGGGACGGAGGTCGAGGGCCTGCTGGGCGAGGAGCTTGGACAGGTCGTGGACCTCGTCGTCGGGGCGGACGGACGGCTGGAGGGCGCCGTGATCGAGGCCAGCGGCATGCTCGACGTGGGCGAGGCGCGCTTCACGGTCCCCTGGCACCAGCTCATGCCCGGATCGGTGGACGGCATCCTGGCTTATCCGGTCACCGGCCCCGACACGCTGGACCTGATCCGGCGCCAGCAGCAGGCGGGCAGCCGCCCCGGCGACTGGCGCGTCTCCGCCCTGCTCGGCCAGCCGGCGAACACCGCGGGCGGCGCCGCGGAGGCCGGCTTCTTCGGAACGGTGGAGGATCTGGTGTTCGACCGCAACGGCGCGCTGAGCGCCGTCGTGGTCGCCCCCGAGCCGGAGGGCGACGGCCCCTACGCGGTGGCCTGGAAGGCCGCGGCGGTGGAGCCGGGCCTGACCTCCGTCACGCTCCAGGCCACGCCGGAGCAGGTCAAGGCGCTCGGCTCCTTCGATGCGGCGCGCATGAAGGAATTCGACACCGCACGCCTCAACCAGGGGGCTCACGCCCGCCAGTAAGGACCTTTCAGGCCGCCGGGCGCGCCACGCCGCCGACCGAGGGGCGCCGCGCCCCGGCGGCGGAGCGGCCATAGCGGGCCACCGTCAGCCCATCCATGTCGATCTCCGTCCGGCGCCCGCCGACGACATCGGCGACGACCCGGCCCGAGCCGGCGGCCATCGTCCAGCCCAGCGTGCCGTGGCCGGTGTTCAGGAACAGGTTGCGCACGGGGGTCGGGCCGACGATGGGGGTGCCGTCCGGCGTGTTCGGGCGCAGGCCGGTCCAGAACTCCGCCTTCGACAGGTCGCCGCCCGCCGGGAACAGGTCGCTCACCACATGGTCGAGCGGACCGCGGCGGCCGGGGCGCAGAGTGAGGTCGAAACCGGTCAGTTCCGCCGTTCCGCCGACGCGGATGCGGTCGCCGAGACGGGTCACCGCGATCTTGTGCGTCTCGTCCATCACCGTGGATTGCGGGGCGCCCGCCTCGTTGATGATGGGCAGGGTCAGCGAATAGCCCTTCACCGGGTAGACCGGCAGATCCAGCCCGAAGGGCTTCACCAGCATCGGGGAATAGCTGCCCATGGCGACGACGTAGGCGTCGGCGGTCAGGGTGCCGGCGTCGGTCACCACGCCGGTGACGCGGCGCCCGTCGCTCTCCAGCTTGCGGATGCCGGTGTTGTAGCGGAACTCCACCCCCAGCCCCGTTGCCATCTCGGCCAGCGCGTTGGTGAAGCGGAAGCAGTCGCCCGTCTCGTCGCCCGGCAGCAGCAGACCGCCGACGATCTTCTCCTTGACCAGACGCAGCGCCGGTTCGACCGCGGCGCAGCCGTCCACGTCCAGCAGGCTGTAGGGCACGTTGAAGCGGTCCAGCACGGCCATGTCCGTGGCGGCGGCGTCCACCTGCTTCTGCGTGCGGAAGACCTGGAGGGTTCCCTTGGCGCGCTCGTCGTAGCGGATGCCGGTCTCGTCGCGCAGAGCGCGCAGGCAGTCGCGGCTGTATTCGGCCAGCCGGACCATGCGGCCCTTGTTGATCTCGTAGGAGCGCTCGTTGGCGTTGGCCAGCAGCTTCAGGCACCAGGACCACATGGCCGGGTCCAGCTTGGGCCGGATCACCAGCGGAGAGTGCTTCATCAGCATCCACTTCACGGCCTTCGCCATCAGGCCCGGCGCGGCCCAGGGGGCGGAGTAGCCCGGCGACACCTCGCCCGCGTTGGCGTAGCTGGTCTCCAGCGCCGGGCCGGGCTGCCGGTCCACCACCGTGACCTCGTGCCCGGCCTTCGCCAGGAAATAAGCGGTGGAGACGCCGATGACGCCGCTGCCGAGGACGATGACGCGCATGTGAAGGCTCCCGAAATCACGGAATTGTTCGCATCCCGATCGCAAATCGGATGCCAACTGCCGGAATCCGCGGAAACGCTGGGGCAAAGGGCTTCCTCTCCCGGGCAGTCTGTACACATTTCGTTACGCATTGGCCGGGTAGCAGCGTACTGCGCTCTCAAAAAGCACTATATAACAGTCTATTAATAGGACCGTATACAAATCGTTACAGCGTACATTATCATTTACAGGCGCGTCGACCGTGGTACCCTTCATTCTTCCATTGGGGGAAAGCCATGCGCATCGACGTCCTGTTCGCCGACCGGGTCGGCATCGCCCATGAGATCCTCGCCGTACTGGCGAAGCGGCGCTTGAACGTCGTGGCGGTGGAGGTGGACCCGCCGCACATCCACATCGACGCCCCGGAACTGGACGTGCAAACCTTCGGCCCACTCGACACCGCCCTGCGCGGCGTGCCGGGTGTGGAGTCCGTCACCCCCATCGACATCCTGCCGGGCACGCGGCGGCGGCTGCATCTGGACGCGCTGCTGGCCGCCCTGCCCGACCCGGTTCTGGCGGTGGACCGCGCGGGCCGGATCGTGGTGGCGAACGCCGCCGCCGCCACGGTCGCGGGGCGCAGCGAGGCCGCGCTGACCGGGGCCGACTTCGGGCGCCTGTTCGGCGACGCGGAACTGTCGGACCTTCTCGTGGACAACGGCTTCCGCCTCGGCGCCGGGCAGGAGGTCACGCTGAACGGCCAGCCCTTCCTTCTGGACGTCACGCCCATCGTGGAGGACGGTCGGCCCGCCGGTGGCGTCGTCACCCTCTTCGCGCCGAGCCGCCTGGGCGAGCGGCTGAACGCGCTCCAGAACTTCGACGAGGGAGGCTTCGACCGCATCCTGGGCGAGTCCGCCCCCATCCGCTCACTGAAGGCGCGGGCGGCGCGGGTCGCGGCGGTGGACGCGCCGCTGCTGATCCTGGGCGAGACGGGCACCGGCAAGGAGTTGATCGCCCACGCCTGCCACCGCGCCAGCCCGCGCCGCGACAAGCCCTTCCTGGCGCTGAACTGCGCCGCCGTGCCGGAAAGTCTGGCGGAGAGCGAGTTGTTCGGCTACGCCCCCGGCTCCTTCACCGGGGCGCAGCGCGGCGGCAAGCCCGGCCTGCTGGAGTTGGCCCATGGCGGCACCGTCTTCCTCGACGAGATCGGGGAGATGTCGCCCTACCTCCAGGCCAAGTTGCTGCGCTTCCTGAACGACGGGCGCTTCCGCCGCGTCGGCGGCGACCGGGAGCAGACGGTGGACGTGCGCGTCGTCAGCGCCACCCACCGCGATCTCGACGCCATGGTGGCCGACCACAGCTTCCGCGAGGATCTGTATTACCGGCTGAACGTGCTGTCGCTCCAGGTTCCAGCTCTGCGCGAGCGCGGGGACGACATCCTTCTGCTGGCACGGCATTTCATCGCCCGCGCCTGCGCCCAGGCCCGCCGCCCGCCCTGCCGGCTGACCGTCGCGGCCAGCGCCGCCCTGCTCGCCAACCCCTGGCCGGGCAACGTGCGTCAGTTGGAGAACGTCATCTTCCGCGCCGTGACGATGAGCGACGGCGCCTATCTCGACGCCGCCGACCTGGAACTGGCCGGAGCGCGCATGGATGCGGAAACCGGTGGCGAACCCGCCGAGGCGGCAAGCTGGGACGAGGCGCTGGCGGCCTTCGAACGCGGGCTTCTCCGCCGCCTCTACCCGCGCCACCCCTCCAGCCGGAAGCTCGCCGCGCGGCTCCACACCTCGCACACGACGATCGCGAACAAGCTGCGCAAGTACGGGATACCGGACGGGACGTGAACCGCCCGGCTGACTATATTCGCGAGCGCTCCGCCTTGCTGTAGTTGCTGAAATGGCCCTCCGCCGCGGCGGCCCGGCGGGCGGTCTTCAGGAATTTGTCCGCCTTGGTGTCCGGCGCGATGCGCGCCACCAGCTTTTCAAGCGCCGCCGACCCGCAGGACGAGCAGGCGGGCGTGTCCGAAGAGCGCACGAGCGTTTCGAACTCGTGATTGCAGGCGGTGCAGCGGTAGGAATGGAGCGGCATGGGAAGGTCCTCACGCGGGTCGGGAACCGTGTACACCCATCATATCACCTATTTTTCCTATGGGTATAGCGCAGTGCAGCAATCGCACCGGTCGGGGCCGTTCTGCGGTAGGATGGCCCGGCGATAAAAAATGGAGGAACGCGTGATCTACGCCTTCAACGACAAGGCCCCGCAGCTTTCGCCCGACTGCTGGGTCGCCCCCAACGCCACCGTCGTCGGCGACATCCTGCTGGAAGAGGACGTGTCCGTCTGGTGGGGGGCAGTGATGCGCGCGGAGGACGAGCGCATCCACATCGGCGCCGGCAGCAATGTCCAGGACAACGCCGTCCTCCACGTCGATCCCGGCTTTCCCCTGCTCATCGGGCGGAACGTGACCATCGGCCATCTGGCGATGCTGCACGGCTGCACCGTAGGCGACGGCAGTCTGATCGGCATCGGTGCCACCGTGCTGAACGGCGCCCGCATCGGGCGCGATTGCCTGATCGGCGCCCACGCCTTCATCGCGGAGGGCAAGGAGATCCCCGACCGGTCCCTGGTGCTCGGCGCGCCGGGCAAGGTGGTCCGCACCCTCTCCGACGAGGATGTGGAGCGGATGCGCGCCCCCGGCGCCGTCTATCGCGAGCGGTGGAAGAGCTACGCCCGGGGGCTGCGCCCCATCACCGTCCCCGGTCAGCCCTGAAGCCGGCCTCTGGGGGCGCGATGTGGGGCGCCCTCAGGCTCCGGCACCCTTGATGAAGAAGTACAGGGTCAGCCCCACGCCGATCGACACCACCACCCATTTCATCACGTCGCGGCTGACCCGCTTCGCGCCGAGCGCCCCGGCATAGCCGCCGGCGATGGCCGAGACCGCCATGACGACGGTCTCTGGCCACGACACCGCGTCGGACAGGCAGAAGGCTGCAACCGCCGCCCCGTTCATCAGCGCGGCCAGCAGGATGCGCAGCCCGTTCATGGCGTGGATGTCGCGCAGGCCGAACAGGGTCAGCGCCGCCAGCATCAGGAAGCCGATTCCGCCGCCGAAATAGCCGCCATAGATGGCGATGCCGAACTGGACCACCAGGACGGAGCGCCCTCCCAGCCTCAGCCGGGCGGCCAGCTTCGGCATGAAACTCCCCACCGCGAAGACCGCCGTCGCGAACAGAAGCAGCCAGGGTACCAGCCCGGCGAAGGCGCGGTCCGGGGTGGTCAGCAGAAGGACCGCCCCGACGACCCCGCCGACGAGGCTGACGATGGAGAAGGCGGTGACGCTGACCTCCGTCACGCCCCGGATTTCGTTCCGATAGGCCCAAGCGCTGGCCATCTGACCGGGGAACAGGGCGACGGTGCTGGACACGTTGGCGCTGACCGGCGGCACCCCGGCGAACAGCAGCGCCGGAAAGGTGATGAACGCCCCGCCCCCGGCGATGGCGTTGAGCACGCCCGACGCGAACGCCGCCAGCATCAACAGCACCATGGCAACCATCGGACCTCCCACATCGGCTTTCAACGCAGGCCTTCAACGTATTTGGCATGCCAGCTTTGGTGGTGGGTACCCTGACAATCGCCATAGTGAGGACAAGCGCCCCGACGGGCCCGAAACACAAAAACACGATTTCACTGATTGTTTGCCACATTAGCTATTGACGCCTTGTGGCATATGGTATACCAAATATCCATCGCCCGCCGCTGCCTGATGCCCAGGCGCCGCCGACGGCCATCGACCGGCCCGATGCGGCTCCACCGGCGAATCTCCGGTCCCCCGCGGGGGTCTCCGTGCAGGGCGTGCTTACGCAAACCGCTGTCTGGTGGAGGGCTCGCCATGAAAGTCGCTGACATTCTTCGGACCAAGGAATCCCGCGTCGTCACCGTGCGGTCGGGCGAAACCATCGAGGAGGCGATCCGGCTCATGAAGTCGGAGAACATCAGCGCCCTGGTGGTCAAGGACGTCTGCCGGACGGAAGGCAATGCCGTTGCCGGCATGCTTTCGGAGCGCGACATCGTCTACGCGCTGTTGGAGCGCGGGGCTTCGGTTCTGAAGACGCCGGTCTTCATGCTGATGTCGCGCGCCCCCCAGACCTGCACGCCCGACGACAGCCTCACCCATGCGCTGGAACTGATGGACCGTCACCACATCCGGCATTTGCCCGTGCTCGACGGATCGACGCTGGTCGGCGTCGTCAGCGCCCGCGACTTCACCAAGCTCCAGCTCACCGAGATGGTCGCCCACACCCAGCCACCGGCGCAGGACTCCCCCGTCTACGCCCACTGACGCCACCGGCACTCCCACGAAAAAGACCCTTCGTCCCGCCGGGCGAAGGGTCTTTTCACATCAAGCGGAGCGATTATTCACCAGGTTCCTCGGCCCAGCGCAGCAGCAGGGCCACGGACTCCGGCGGTTCGGGGCGGATCATCGGGACACTGCCGAGGATCACCTCGCCCGTGCCGCCATCCACGGTGATGATCTCGCCAGCCCGAACGGTCCTATTGCCCACGGTCATCACGCCGGCCGCCGGATCGACGCGCAGGGCGCGGGCACCGGTGACGCAAGGCAGCCCCATGGCGCGGGCGACGGTCGCGGCGTGGCTGGTCGCTCCGCCGCGGGCGGTCACCACGGCGCAGGCCGCCTGCATGCCGTGCACGTCGTGGGGGGACGTCTCCGGCCGGCACAGCACCACCGCGACCCCCTCCGCCGCCAGCCGGACCGCCTCGTCCGATGTGAAGACGGCGGCGCCCGTCGCCGCGCCGGAGGAGGCCGGAAGGCCGCTGGCGATCACCTCGCGGGGTGCGTCCGGATCGGGGATGGGGCGCAGGCCGTCCGCCAGAGCCGGCAGGTCGGCGCGCCGCACCGCCTCGGCCCGCGTGATGATACCGGCCTGGGCCATCTCCGTGGCGATCCGCGCCGCCGCTTCCGGAGAGCGCTTGCCCGAGCGCGACTGGAGGATGAACAGACGTCCCTGCTGGACGGTGAACTCGATTTCCTGCATGTCGCCGAAATGGCGCTCCAGCCGGTCGGCGATGCGGCCCAGTTCGGCGAAGGCTTCGGGGGCCACCGTCTCCATAGATGGGCCGGCGCCGGACAGAGGCCCCGGCGTGCGCAGGCCGGACACGATGTCCTCCCCCTGGGCGTCGGCCAGGAATTCCCCGCACAGCACGGCTTCCCCGGTGGCCGGGTCGCGGCTGTGGACCACCCCGGTGCCGGAGGCGCCGCCGCGGTTGCCGAACACCATGGACTGCACCGTCGCGGCCGTGCCCCAATCGTCGGGAATGCCGTGCAGCGCCCGGTAGGCAACCGCGCGGGCATTCCTCCAGGAACAGAAGATGGCGCCGATGGCCGCGAAGAGCTGGGTCCGCGCATCCTGCGGGAAGGGCTCCCCCGCTTCGCGCTCGATCACGTCGCGATAGGCAGCGGCCACGGCGCGCCAGTCGGCGGCGTTCAGGTCGGCGTCGCGGGCCAGACCGCGACCCTCCTTGTAGGAATCCAGCGCCGCATCGAAGGCGTGGGCGCCCACGCCCTGGACCACCGTGCCGTAGGTCTGGATCAGCCGGCGGTAGCAGTCGTAGGCGAAGCGCGCGTCGCCGCTGCGGGCGGCCAGCCCCTTCACCGTCGCGTCGGTCAGGCCGAGATTCAGGATCGTGTCCATCATGCCGGGCATCGACGCCCGCGCGCCCGAGCGGACGGACACCAGCAGCGGATTCTCCGACCCGCCGAACCGCGCGCCCGCGACGGATTCCAGCCGGAGCAGCGCCTCCTCCACCTGGGCCGTCAGCCCGGCGGGAAAGCGGTTCTGGCCGGCGCGGTGCCGGCGGCTGGCCTCGGCCACGATGGTGAAGCCCGGCGGCACCGGGATGCCCAGCCGCGCCATCTCGGCCAGCCCGGCGCCCTTGCCGCCCAGTTCCGCCACCATGCCGGCATGCCCCTCCGCACCGCCACCGCCGAAGGCATACACCCACCGCTGCCCTTCCGCCCGCTGTCCTTCAGCCCGCTGTCCCTCCGCCCGCTGCCCACCGGCCGCTGGCAGCGCCGCATGGCCCGCGACCACCGCCGGACCCACGGCGATGGAGCCGCCGATGTCGGTGGAGCCTTGGAGGGTGGAGTGGTGCAACATCGACCTATCCTCGCGTCAGCGTGGTGTTCAGGCGCCCTGTGGACATGAACGAAAAATTTCTCAGCTCAACCCGATATCTTATTTCTCCATAATGCCGCTCCGCGCACGGAGTGCAATGCACAAATAGTCGCATTTGAGACGACAACGCTTTGGGGCCGCAAAAAGGCACGAAAAATTCCGTATCATGGAAGTTCGCACGGAATTCCGGCCGGAAACTCCCGATTGCCGAGACCGCCAACCCAGACCGTCAGCCCAGCCGCGCCTGCTCCAGCGGGACGCGCGTCAGGGGGTAGCCCAGCCCCTCCGGGATGCACAACGCCGGGCCGTCGGGGGTGTCCGTGGGACAGGGAAGGATCGGCGCCAGCGGGTGGAAGCGCGCGGCCTCCTCCATCGCGTGCCGCACCGTGCGGCAGCCAGCCAGACGCAGCAGGTTCATGCGGGTGGCGAAGACCAGCGACAGCCGCTCCGCGTCCGCTTCGGCAAGGATGGCGCGCGGCGTACCCCAGAATCCGGCGACCGCCTCCACCCCGTCCACCACGGCGGTCTGCCGCGCCGGGGCCTTGGCCAGGAAGAACAGCGTGTCGAACCGCCGCCACACGCTCTCCGGGGTGATCCAGCGGGCGAAGGGAACCAGCGCCGCCACGTCCGGCTCCAGCCCCGCCGCCAGCAGACGGTCCAGGAAGGTCCCGCCCGAGACGGCCCGCAGCCCGTCCAGCAGCGCGGCATCGACCGGCCCGCCGGCCAGCAGAAGGCCGCACTCTTCGAACGCCTCGCGGATCGCGGCCAGCCGCTGCGGCATGTCGTCGGTCAGCGGCAGGGACAGGTCGCGCCAGGGAAGCTCGCTGTCCTCCGCGTCCAGCCGCCCGCCGGGAAAGACGGAGGCGCCGGGCGCGAAGCGGAGGTCGCGGTGGCGCTGGATCATGAAGACCTCCAGCCCGTCCACGCCGTCGCGCAGCAGGATCAGGCTGGCGGCGGGAAACGGCTCGACGGGCGCGTTCATGGCATCGTCCTGTCCGGTGGCGGGTCTCCAGTGTCCGTCCACCCTGCCCGCGCGGTCAAACCAACCGTGTGACTTCCCGCCATGTGGAAAAGCCATAGCCACGGTTTGACCCCCACCCCCGCCCGGCCGCAGCATCCTGCCAATCACCGCCCTCCCAGCACCGCCCTCTCAGGAGGCCAGCGCCATGTCGCGCAACCGCAGCACCAAGATCGTCGCCACTCTGGGGCCGGCCAGTTCGACCTACAGCCAGATTTTCGCCCTCGCCGAGGCCGGCGTGGACGTCTTCCGCCTGAACGCCAGCCACGGCACGCAGCGCGACCACGCCGAACGCTACCGCCAGATCCGGGCGGTCGAGGAAACGGTCGGGCGTCCCATCGGCGTGCTTCTCGACCTCCAGGGTCCGAAGCTGCGGGTCGGCACCTTCCAGGAGGTGGCGGTGATCCTGGCCGGCGGCGACCGCTTCCGCCTCGACCTCGACCCCACGCCGGGCGACCGCAGCCGCGTCTGCGTCCCCCATCCGGAAATTTTCGCCAGCCTGGAGCCGGGCCACGAGCTTCTGCTGAACGACGGGCGCATGCGCCTGCGCGTGCTGAGCTGCGGCCCCGACCATGCGGAGACGGAGGTGCTGGTCGGCGGCACCCTGTCCGACCGCAAGGGCATGAACGTCCCCGGCACCACGCTGGCCCTCAGCGCCCTGTCTGAGAAGGACCGCAGCGACCTCCAGTTCGGCCTGACGCTGGGCGTGGACTGGATCGGCCTCAGCTTCGTCCAGCGGCCCGAGGACATCCTGGAGGCGCGCGCCCTGATCGGCGACCGCGCCCACATCATGACCAAGGTGGAGAAGCCCGCCGCCCTGCCCCACCTGGAGGAGATCATCGCCCTGTCGGACGCGGTGATGGTGGCCCGCGGCGATCTGGGTGTGGAACTGCCGCCGGAGGACGTGCCCGGCCTTCAGAAGCGGATGATCCGCATGAGCCGCGCCGCCGGCAAGCCGGTGATCGTCGCCACGCAGATGCTGGAATCCATGATCACGGAGCCGACGCCGACGCGCGCCGAGGCATCGGACGTGGCGACCGCCGTCTATGACGGGTCGGACGCCGTGATGCTGTCGGCGGAATCCGCGTCGGGCAAGCACCCCGTGGAGGCCGTGGCGATGATGGACCGCATCATCCGCCGGGTGGAGCACGATCCGCTCTACCGCCGCATCATGGACTCCGAACATCCGCGTCCGGAGGCGACCACCCCGGACGCCCTGTCCGCCGCGGCGCGCCAGATCGCGGAGACCATCTCCGCCGCCGGCATCGCCACCTTCACCAGCACCGGTTCCACCGCCCGCCGCGCCTCGCGCGAACGGCCCACCGTTCCGATCCTGGGCCTCAGCGCGCGCCGCGAGACCGCCCGGCTGCTGTCCCTGGCCTGGGGCGTGCACCCGGTCTGGACCGCGGACGTGGAGAACTTCTCGGAAATGGTCGAGCGGGCCAGCCTGGTCGCCGCTCAGGAGGGCATCGGCTCGCCCGGACAATCCCTCATCGTGACGGCGGGCGTCCCCTTCGGAACGCCCGGCACCACCAACAGCCTGCGCGTGGTCACCATCACCGCGAACGGACTGAACACCACCAGCGCCGTGAAGCTCCAGGAGCCGGTCTGACCCCGTGCGTGCCCTTCCCCCTCACCGGGGGCGGGGCACCCTCACTCCAGGCCACTCACTCCAGGAAGTCGCAATGCTTCTCGACGTGCGCCGCCAGCCCCAGGGTGTGGTCGCGGATCAGTTGTTCGGCCTGATCGACGTCGCGGCGTTCCAGAGCCTTGATGATTTCCTTGTGGTCGTGGATCGACCGCTCCGCCCGGTTGTCCTGGCCGATGGTCAGCTTGCGGATCGCGCGGATGTGGATGAACAGGTTGTCGGTCATCTCCTGGATCAGCTTGGAACCGCTGAGCCGGATGATGCTCTTGTGGAAGGCGATGTTGGCGTCGGAATATTCGCTGACATGCTCCTTGGGGTTCCGCATCTCGAAATTGCGGAACAGGTCCCACAGGGTGCGGATGTCCTCGTCGGTGGCCTGCTGGGCGACCATCCGCCCGGCCATGCTTTCCAGCGCCGCCCAGACCTGGATCATCTCGATGATCTCGGCCTTGGTCTTGCGGATGACGAAGATGCCCCGGCGCGGCTGGAGCCGGATGAACCCCTCCTGCTCCAGCAGGGTCAGCGCCTCGCGGATCGGCGTCCGGCTGACGCCCAGCATGTCGCTGAGCTGCCGCTCCTCAAGCCGGATCTCGTCGTTATGGTCGTAGATATCCATTTGCGAGATGGCTTGCTTCAACGCATGGTACGCTTGAGCGCGGAAGGTCGATCCGGTGTCGAGCGGCTGGACGTTGATCGGCGGAGGGGTCATGAGCGGCACCGTTCCTTGAATGCTGGGAATGCTGACCGTCCGGACGCACCCCAATGCGCGCCGGCCCGGTGGTGCGAAGGCGTCGAATCGCATCGCTTTCGTATATGAGATACCAGATGCACATTCTGCGTTGAAAAGTCCAGGATCACGATAAGGAAAGGGCACGCCCGCTCCGGTCTCTTCCTTCCGGACCTCAGCCTTTCAACGCCTTGAGCAGATCGGGCAGACTGTCCGGTGCCCGCATCAATGCCCCCATGACCGCCACACCGGCGGCTCCGGCGGCCAGACAGCCCCCGACATGGCCCGACTCCACACCGCCGAGCGCGATGACGGGGATGGAAGCGCCCGCGGCCAGCCGTCGCAGCCCCTCCGTCCCGACCGGTGGGCCGTAACCCGGCTTGCTCGGGGACGGGAAGATGGGCGACAGGGTGACATAGTCCGCTCCGCCCGCCTCGGCCCGGCGAATCCCGCCCTCATCATGCGCCGAAAGCCCGACCAGGGCGCCGGGACCGAGCCGCCGCCGCGCCGCCGTCACGTCGGCCCCGTCCGGCAGATGCACCCCGTCCGTTCCCGCGGCCAGCGCCAGATCGGGATCGCCGTGCAGCGTGATCAGCGCCCCCCAGGGCCGCGCCCGCTCCACCAGCGCGTGGGCGAGCGCCACCTGCCGGGACTCGTCCAGATCCTTTTCGCGCAGCGACAGCCAACGCAGTCCCCCGGCGAACAGGCGCGCCGCGAGGTCCGGCAAGGGCTGCGCCGCCTGCCGCCGGTCCGTGATCGCCAACAGGCGGGGACTCGGAATCGCCATCATGCCTTGACGATGACAGCGCGAACGGGACTGTGCAAGTGCAGCATAATCGCCCGCGTCATCCATCTGCGTCATCGTGAGGACTGCCCCATTCGGCGCATTTTCCATCAAGCGGAAAGGATTCGCCAACACTTTGCCAATAGCCGCCCGGCTGATGAAAGCTCAATCCAACGCAACAGCGACCCGTTACGCGAGGGAGGAGACCAAGCCATGGCTAGGATGATGGCGATTGAAGCGGCGGTGCACGTCCTGGAAAAAGAAGGCGTGTCCGTTTGCTTTGGCGTCCCCGGAGCGGCCATCAATCCGTTCTACGCGGCGCTGCAACGCAACGGCCGCATCGGCCACGTTCTTGCGCGCCACGTCGAGGGCGCGTCGCATATGGCCGAAGGCTACACGCGCGCCAAGGCCGGCAACATCGGCGTGTGCATCGGCACCTCCGGCCCCGCCGGCACCGACATGATCACCGGCCTCTACTCGGCGTCCGCCGACTCCATTCCGATCCTGTGCGTCACCGGACAGGCGCCGCGCGCCCGCCTGCACAAGGAGGATTTCCAGGCCGTGGACATCCCGTCCATCGCCAAGCCGGTCGCCAAGTGGGCCGTCACCGTGCTGGAGCCGGGGCAGGTCCCCTACGCCTTCCAGCAGGCGTTCCACCTGATGCGCTCCGGGCGGCCCGGCCCGGTGCTGCTCGACCTGCCGATCGACGTGCAGATGGCCGAGATCGAGTTCG
This sequence comes from Roseomonas genomospecies 6, assembly GCF_008365375.1. Taxonomy (GTDB): domain Bacteria; phylum Pseudomonadota; class Alphaproteobacteria; order Azospirillales; family Azospirillaceae; genus Azospirillum. Next base: position 116,125 of record NZ_QOKW01000019.1, read on the forward strand.
ATCCCGACACCTACCAGCCCCTGCCCACCTACAAGCCGGTGGCGACCCGCGCCCAGGTGGAAAAGGCGCTGGAGATGCTGAACGCGGCGGAGCGTCCGCTGCTGGTGGCCGGCGGCGGCATCATCAACGCCGACGCCAGCGACCGTCTGGTGGAGTTCGCCGAGATCGCCGGCCTGCCGGTCATCCCGACGCTGATGGCCTGGGGCGCCATTCCGGACGACCATCCGCTGATGGCCGGCATGGTCGGTCTCCAGACCGCCCACCGCTACGGCAACGCCGCCATGCTGGCGTCCGACTTCGTGCTGGGCGTCGGCAACCGCTGGGCCAACCGCCACACCGGTTCGGTGGACGTCTACACCAAGGGCCGCAAGTTCGTGCATGTGGACATCGAGCCGACCCAGATCGGCCGCGTCTTCGCGCCGGACCTGGGCATCGTGTCCGACGCCGGGGCCGCGCTCGACCTCTTCATCGAGGTGGCGAAGGAGTGGAAGGCCGCCGGCAAGCTGCGCGACTGGTCGGAGTGGGTGAAGACCTGCCAGGTCCGCAAGCGTTCCATGCTGCGCAAGTCGGATTTCGCCAACGTGCCGATCAAGCCGCAGCGCGTCTATCAGGAGATGAACACCGCCTTCGGCGAGGACGTCTGCTACGTCTCGACCATCGGCCTGTCGCAGATCGCCGGCGCGCAGTTCCTGCACGTCTACAAGCCGCGCCATTGGATCAACTGCGGTCAGGCCGGCCCGCTCGGCTGGACTTTGCCGGCGGCTCTGGGCGTTCGGGTGGCCGATCCGAAGCGCAAGATCGTGGCGCTGTCCGGCGACTACGACTTCCAGTTCCTGATCGAGGAGCTGGCGGTGGGCGCGCAGTTCAAGCTGCCCTACATCCACGTCCTGGTGAACAACAGCTACCTCGGGCTGATCCGGCAGGCGCAGCGCGCGTTCCAGATGGACTTCCAGGTCCAGCTCTCCTTCGAGAACATCAACGCCCCGGAAATCGGCGTCTACGGCGTGGATCACATCGCGGTGGCCGAGGGTCTGGGCTGCAAGGCCATCCGCGTCACCGACCCGGACAACCTGCAATCCGCCTTCGCCCAGGCGCAAGCCTGGATGGACGAGTTCCAGGTCCCGGTGGTGGTCGAGGTCATCCTGGAGCGCGTCACCAACATCGCCATGGGCACGGAGATCAACAACATCACCGAGTTCGAGGACGTGCTGGACGTGCCCGCGGACGAGCCGGAGCTGGTGCGGGTCTGATCGGGCGGGCGGCCCCCTCCCTCCCACTGCGTGGGTCCCTCCCTCCCCCGCCTTTGGCGGTGGAGGGCCTAAATCCCCTCTCCCGCGAAGCTGGGGAGGGTTAGGGAGGGGGCAAGCGACTCCAACATATCCACAGTTCCGCAGGGTGAAAAAAGGCAGCCACCGCGTTGACGCCCCTGCCACCACCCCCCGATCCTGAACGCCAACCGGCCAAGCCTGTAACGAACATCCGGCCCGAAACGAACATCCGGGAGAGAGACATGCCCAAGTTCGCCGCCAATCTGACGATGCTCTACAACGAGCTGCCCTTCCTCGACCGCTTCGCCGCGGCGGCGAAGGACGGCTTCACCGGGGTCGAGTATCTGTTTCCCTACGCCTTCGAGAAGGACGCGCTGGCCGAGCGGCTGGCCGCCAACCGGCTGACCCAGGTCCTGCACAATCTGCCGGCGGGCGACTGGGACGCGGGCGAGCGCGGCATCGCCGTCCTGCCGGACCGCGTGGGCGAGTTCCAGGACGGGGTGGGCCGCGCCATCGAGTACGCCACGGCGCTGGGCTGCAAGCAGATCAACTGCCTCGCCGGCAAGGCCCCGGCGGGCGTGGCGGCGGACGCGCTGGAGCGCACCTTCGTCGACAACCTGTCCTTCGCCGCCAAGGCGCTGAAGCAGGCCGGCATCCGCTTCCTGATCGAGCCGATCAACACCCGCGACATTCCGGGCTTCTACCTGACCAACACCGCGCAGGCGGAACGGATTCTGGAGGCTGTCGGCTCCGACAACCTCTTCATCCAGTACGACGTCTATCACATGCAGATCATGGAGGGCGATCTCGTCCCGACCATCCAGCGCCTGCTGCCGAAGATCGCGCATGTCCAGATCGCCGACAATCCGGGCCGCAACGAGCCGGGCACCGGCGAGATCAACTACCCCTTCGTCTTCGCGGCGCTGGACCGGCTCGGCTACGACGGCTGGGTCGGCTGCGAGTACAAGCCGGCCAAGGGGACCAGCGAAGGGCTGGGCTGGATGCGCGCCGCCACCCCCGGCGAGACCGTCGCCGCCTGATTGCCGTCTGATCCGCATACGCCCGATCACAGAAGAATTGAGGACACAGCCATGAACATTGGTTTCATCGGTCTCGGCATCATGGGCCGCCCCATGGCCGGTCATCTGGCCGACGCCGGCCACACCCTGTTCGTCTACGACATCAACCCGGCCCCGGAAGACCTGCTGGCGAAGGGCGCCACGGCCTGCGGCTCCAGCCGCGAGGTGGCGCAGAAGGCCGACATCGTCTTCACCATGGTCCCCGACACGCCCCATGTGCAGGCCGCCCTGTTCAGCGCCGACGGCGTCGCCGAGGGTCTCACGCCCGGCAAGATCGTGGTGGACATGTCCTCGATCTCCCCGATCGAGACGAAGGCCTTCGCCCAGCGCATCAACGAGCTGGGCTGCGACTATCTCGACGCCCCGGTGTCCGGCGGTGAGGTCGGCGCCAAGGCCGCCTCGCTGACCATCATGGTCGGCGGTCCGGAGAAGGCCTTCGAGACGGTGAAGCCGCTCTTCGAAAAGATGGGCAAGAACATCACGCTGGTCGGCGGCAACGGTGACGGCCAGACGACGAAGGTCGCCAACCAGATCGTCGTCGCCCTGACCATCGAGGCGGTGGGCGAGGCCCTGCTCTTCGCGTCGAAGGCCGGCGCCGACCCGGCGAAGGTCCGTCAGGCCCTGATGGGCGGCTTCGCCTCCTCGCGCATCCTGGAGGTGCACGGCGAGCGCATGGTGAAGCGCACCTTCGATCCGGGCTTCCGCATCGAGCTGCACCAGAAGGACCTGAATCTGGCCCTGTCCGGCGCCCGCGCGCTCGGCGTGTCGCTGCCCAACACGGCCACCTGCCAGGAGCTGTTCAACGCCTGCGCCGCCCAGGGCGGCAAGGCGTGGGATCACTCCGGCATGGTCCGCGCCCTGGAACTGATGGCCAACCACGAGATCGGCCAGAACCACCGCGCGACCGAACCCGCGGAGTAAGGCCGGAGTGACTGCCCCTCTCCCGCCCCGGGAGAGGGAGGGGCCCATGCGCAGCATGGGAGGGTGAGGGTGCCGCCAAGGAACAGTGCCTTAATCCTCGGCTTCACCCTCACCCGGCGCCTTCGGCGCCACCCTCTCCCGGGACGGGAGAGGGAATAAGGACCCCTCCCCATTGCCGCCCGCGCCGAATCCGTTAGCATTCCCAGCACATGAGGACCGGCGCCGGTGAACGGCGCGGCTCAGGGAAGGGACGAGACCAGATCATGACGACCACCGATCCCCGCGCGCTTCTGAACGACATGTTCCGTGCCGCCGTTGCCTCGGCGCAGCCGGCGCTGTGCGTGCCGCCGCATCTTCCGGAACCGCCGAAGGGCCGCACGGTCGTCGTCGGCGCCGGGAAGGCCGCGGCCTCCATGGCTAAGGCGGTGGAGGACCATTGGAAAGGCCCGCTGTCCGGTCTGGTCGTCACCCGCTACGGCCACAACGTCCCCTGCGAACGGATCGAGGTGGTCGAGGCGTCGCACCCCGTGCCCGACGAGGCCGGTCAGCAGGCAGCAAAGCGAATCCTCGACATCGCCGCGTCGCTCGGCCCCGACGACTTGATGCTCTGCCTGATCTCCGGCGGCGGCTCCGCCCTGCTGGCCCTGCCCGCGCCCGGCATCTCCATGGCCGACAAGCAGGCGGTGTCCAAGGCGCTGCTCCGCTCCGGCGCGAACATCACGGAGATGAACTGCGTCCGCAAGCACCTGTCCGCCATCAAGGGCGGGCGGCTTGCCGCGGCGACCAGGGCGCGGGTGGTGTCGCTGGTCATCTCCGACGTGCCGGGCGACGACCTGTCGGTGATCGCCTCCGGCCCCACCGTGCCGGACCCGACCAGCTACGCCGACGCTCTGGCCGTGCTGGAGAAGTACGGCATCACCCCGCCGCAGCCGGTCATGGACCATCTGCTGGCCGGGCGCGACGAGAGTCCGAAGCCCGGCGACCCGCGGCTGGAGCGCGTCAGCACGATCCTGGTCGCCACCCCGCAGATGGCGCTGGAGCGCGCGGCGGAGGTCGCCCGCAAGGCCGGCGTCACGCCGGTGATTCTCGGCAACGCGCTGGAGGGCGAATCGCGCGAGGTGGCGCTCGTCCATGCCGGCATCGCCCGCCAGATCGTCGAGCACGACCAGCCGGCGGCCAAGCCCTGCGTCCTGCTGTCCGGCGGCGAGACCACGGTGACGGTGCGCGGCAAGGGCCGCGGCGGTCGCAACGCCGAATTCCTGCTGGCGCTGACCGTGGCGCTGGACGGAATGGCGGGGGTTCACGCCCTGGCCGCCGACACCGACGGCATCGACGGGACGGAGGACAACGCGGGCGCCCTGCTCTCCCCCGATACGCTGACCCGCGCCGCCGAGGCCGGTGTCAACGCCAAGGAGCGTCTGGCCGACAACGACGGCTACAGCTTCTTCAGCGCGCTCGGCGACCTGTTGGTGACTGGGCCGACCCTGACCAACGTCAACGATTTCCGCGCGGTGCTGGTCGTGTAGGGAACGGGGCGCCAGCGGCCGATTTGATATATCACTTATGGCCAGAGCGGCGTCCGCTCACGAAAATTTGTTGATGCTCCCACGGATTATCCGCCACACTCACCGTCAAGGCATCACGAATATGGCGTCTGGCATGCCAACAGCATGCAACCGGATTGCCCTGTTCGAAGGATAAAGCGAAGCGGTCGGGCACCGAACGCACCCCGCGCGCGCCAGGACAAGAACGAGAAAGCGGACCATCCGGGAGGAACCATATGCGCCAAACCGGTGCGCGAAGCGCTTCGCCGTGGGGCGGGCGTTGGATGCAGTTGCTTGCCGGCGTCATCTGCATGTCGATGATCGCCAATCTCCAGTACGGGTGGACCCTCTTCGTCGAACCCATCGACGACAAGCATGGCTGGGGCCGTGCGGCCATCCAGGTGGCCTTCACCATCTTCATCGTCACCGAAACATGGCTGGTGCCCGTCGAGGGCTGGTTCGTGGACCGGTTCGGCCCGCGGATCGTCGTGCTGTTCGGCTCCGTGCTCTGCGCCGCCTCCTGGGCGCTGAACGCGGTGGCCGATTCGCTGCTCGTGCTCTACGTCGCGGCGGCCATCGGCGGCGTCGGGGCGGGCGCCGTCTACGGAACCTGCGTGGGCAACGCCCTGAAATGGTTCCCCGACCGGCGCGGTCTGGCCGCGGGAATCACCGCCGCGGGCTTCGGCGCCGGCTCCGCCCTGACGGTGGTGCCGATCGCCACGATGATCGAGACCTCGGGCTACGAGGCCACCTTCATGGCCTTCGGGCTGGGCCAGGGGCTGGTCGTCTTCGCGCTCGCCTGGCTGCTGGTGGCACCGCCTTCCGCCCCGGTCTCCCGCGCCGGCGTCGCCACCCCACCCGCGCAGCGGCAGTACACGCCGAACCAGATGGTCCGCACGCCGGTCTTCTGGGTCATGTACGCCATGTTCGTGATGGTGGCCGGCGGCGGGCTGATGGCGACGGCGCAGCTCGGCCCCATCGCCCAGGATTTCGGGCTGGCCCACGCGCCGGTCAGCATCCTCGGCCTGACCCTTCCCGCCCTGACCTTCGCCCTGTCCATCGACCGGGTGCTGAACGGGCTGACGCGACCCTTCTTCGGCTGGGTGTCCGACCACATCGGGCGCGAGAACACCATGTTCATCGCCTTCGCGATCGAGGCCGTGGGCATCGTCGCGCTCAGCCTCTATGGCCGCGATCCGGTGGCCTTCGTGCTGCTGACCGGTCTGGTCTTCTTTGCCTGGGGCGAGATCTACAGCCTGTTCCCCGCCTGTTGCGCCGACACCTTCGGATCGAAGTTCGCGGCGAGCAACGCCGGGCTGCTCTACACCGCCAAGGGCACGGCGGCTCTGCTGATCCCCTTCGCCAACATCATCGCCGACGCGACGGGAAGCTGGCACGCGGTCTTCCTGCTGGCCGCCGGGGTCAACGCTCTGGCCGCCGTGCTGGCGCTGTTCGTCCTGCGCCCGATGCGCAACCGCATGGCCGCCGAGTCGCTGGGCACGCACAGCAGCCGGAGCGCAACGGCAACGTCCTGACGCTCTCTTCCCCCTCCCCCCGTCGGGGAAGGAGCCGAAGCGAGGGGGCGCCCGCAAGGGCGTCCCCTTTTCGATTCGGGCGCTACTCCGCCGCCTGCCCCTCCTCCAGATAGATTTCCCCGCCCTTGGCGCGGAACGTCTCCGACATCTCGGCCATGCCGGAGTTGGCGTAGTCCCGGACCTCCTGCGTGATCTTCATCGAGCAGAACTTCGGCCCGCACATCGAGCAGAAATGCGCGACCTTCGCCCCCTCCGCCGGCAGGGTCTGGTCGTGGAAGCGCTCCGCCGTCTCCGGGTCGAGCGACAGGTGGAACTGGTCGCGCCAGCGGAACTCGAAACGGGCGCGCGACAGGGCGTCGTCGCGCTCCTGCGCGCCCGGATGGCCCTTGGCGAGGTCGGCGGCGTGGGCGGCGATCTTGTAGGTGACCACGCCCACCTTCACGTCGTCGCGGTCCGGCAGGCCCAGATGCTCCTTCGGCGTGACGTAGCAGAGCATCGCCGTGCCGAACCAGCCGATCATGGCGGCGCCGATGGCGCTGGTGATGTGGTCGTAACCCGGCGCGATGTCCGTGGTCAGCGGCCCGAGCGTGTAGAAGGGCGCCTCGCCGCACAGCGCCAGTTGCTTGTCCACGTTGGCCTTGATCTTGTGCATGGGCACATGGCCCGGCCCCTCGATCATCACCTGCACGTCGTGCTTCCAGGCGATCTTGGTCAGCTCGCCCAGGGTCTCCAGCTCGGCGAACTGGGCGGCGTCGTTGGCGTCGGCGATGGAGCCCGGGCGCAGCCCGTCGCCCAGCGAGAAGGCGACGTCGTACGCCTTCATGATCTCGCAGATCTCCTCGAACCGCTCGTAGAGGAAGCTCTCGCGGTGGTGGGACAGGCACCATTTCGCCATGATCGAGCCGCCACGCGAGACGATGCCGGTGGTGCGCCTGGCGGTCAGCGGGATGTGGGCCAGACGGATGCCGGCATGGATGGTGAAGTAGTCCACCCCCTGCTCCGCCTGCTCGATCAGCGTGTCGCGGAAGATTTCCCAGGTCAGGTCCTCCGCCTTGCCGCCGACCTTCTCCAGCGCCTGGTAGATCGGCACCGTGCCGATGGGGACCGGGCTGTTGCGCAGAATCCATTCGCGGGTGGTGTGGATGTTGCGGCCGGTGGACAGGTCCATCACGGTGTCGGCGCCCCAACGGATCGACCAGACCATCTTGTCCACCTCCTCCCCCACCGAGGACGCGACGGCGGAGTTGCCGATGTTCGCGTTGATCTTGGTGAGGAAGTTGCGGCCGATGATCATCGGCTCCGATTCGGGGTGGTTGATGTTGGCCGGGATGATCGCCCGCCCGCGCGCAACCTCGTCGCGGACGAACTCCGGGGTCACATGGTCGGGGATGGAGGCGCCGAAGTCGTCGCCGTCCCGCGCCGCCGCCTCGGCCAAACGCTTCCGGCCCAGATTCTCGCGGACGGCGATGTACTCCATCTCCGGCGTGACGATGCCGGCGCGGGCATAGGCCATCTGCGTGACCGCCCGGCCCGGCTTGCCCCGCAGCGGACGGCGCCCGGCGCGGTCGAAGACGGGAACGGCGCGCGTCTCACCGGCGCGCAGCCCGTCGTCCTCCGGACGGACCTCGCGCCCCCCATAGGCCTCCACGTCGCCGCGCGCTTCGATCCAGGCGCGGCGCAGCTCCAGCAGGCCGCGGCGGATGTCGGTCCGCACGGCGGGATCGCTGTAGGGGCCGGAGGTGTCGTAGACCCGCACCGGCGGCTCCCCGCCGCCAACGTGGATGTCGCGCATGGCCACGCGCAGGTCGGGGAAACGCTCCCCCGCCACATGGACCTTGCTGGACGACGGCAGCGGGCCGGTCGTCACGGTGAAATGGTCGGACGGCTGGGCGTCCTTTGAATCGGTGGCGGAAGCAGGGGGAAGAAAGTCGTGCATCTGCTGGATCTCCATCGCACATAGGATCGTTGGAGATCCGGGTGTGACGGAGCGGCAGAACGGACGACCGGAGCGGTCCCCATGGGGGATGCGTGACCTTGGCCCGTTTGTTCCTGTCCCTACGCCGGTACGACCCGGATCAGGTTCAAAGGGTTCGGCGCCTTACGGCGTCATCTCAGCCCCGCGCTATGGGGCTCCCCTTGGAACGTCGCCATGCTGGACGATCAGCCCCACCCACGTCAACGCCGATTCACGGCGAACCGGGAAACGGCGGAGCAAACTCCAAGAATACGGTATCCGTTATCTGGTATACAAAATTCTCTTGCGCAGCCTGAGCGGAGCCGTTATGCTGCAACACAACATGACAGACGTCCCCTGTCCAAGTTTCCGGAGCCCGTCCCATGATCGACCCCCAGATGATCGCTTTCGTCGCCCTCGCCGGCCTGATGGGTCATGCGCTGACTCTGACCCTGCGGGGCGAGGACGGGGCCGATCCCGACCGGCGGGACGAGGAGCCGGACGGGCTCTGGTCGTCGGAACGGTTCAACCAGACCGGCGAAGGCCACAACCGTCCCTTCTTCCTGGAATGAGAAAAGCCGCCGCGCGGGGTGCGCGCGGCGGCCTTTCTGTCGATGTTGCTTGCGGAAAGCGAACTGTCCCTAACGTCCCGCTCAGTGTCCGGGCTGCACCGCCAGCCCACCCGTGCCCTGCTGGGCGGCGAGGAGTTCGGCGTTGCGGGCATGATGCTTGCGCAGCATGGGCCGCAGAACCGCGATGGCGCAGAAGGCGGCGATCAAGTCCATGGTGGCGCAGATGTAGAGCACGGTCGCCCAGGTGCCGGTGGCTTCCATCAGCAGGTTGCCCAGCGGAACCAGCAGAGCCGCGATGCCCTTGGCGCAGTACAGCACGCCGTAGATCTTGGCCGCATGCTTGGTGCCGAAGGTGTCGGCCGAGGTCGCGCTGAACAGGCTGTAGACTTCGCCCCAGGCCAGGAACACCAGGCCCGACAGGATCAGGAACATGATCGGGTCGTGGCCGAAGCGGCTGAGCATCAGGATGCCGATGCCTTCGAAGGTGAAGGCGATGAACATCGTCGCTTCACGGCCGATGTGGTCGGAGATGAAGCCGAACAGCGGACGGGAGATGCCGTTCATCACGCGGTCGAGCATCAGCGCGAAGGGCAGAGCCGCCATGGTGATGCCGAACAGGCTGATCGGGGCTTCCTTGACGCCCAGATCGTGGGCGATCACGCCGAGCTGGGCCACCGCCATCAAGCCACCGGACACCGTGCAGATGAACATCACCATCATGACCCAGAACACCGGGGTCTGCAGCGCTTCCTTCAGCGTGTAGTCGCGGCGGGACTGCAGGACCTTGGTCGAGGCCCTGACCTGATCCTTCTGCGGGGCGCGCAGGAAGAAGGCGGCGCACAGGATGATCGCACCCTGCAGCAGGCCGAACCAGAAGAAGGTCGCCTGATAGCCCGAGGAGTGGATCATGTTGGCGATCGGCAGGATGGTCAGGGCCGAGCCGGCGCCGTAGCCGCCCGCGGTCAGGCCGACGGCCAGGCCGCGCTTGTCGGGGAACCACTTGAGCGCGCTGTTGACGCAGGTGGCGTAGACGCAGCCGACGCCGACGCCGCCGATGGCCGAACCGAAGTAGAGCATGCCGAGCGAGCCGGCGTAGCTGTCGATGATCCAGGAGAGGCCGGTCATCACGCCGCCGAAGGCGACGATGACGCGGGGGCCGTAGCGGTCGATGAAGTAGCCTTCGATGGGGGTCAGCCAGGTCTGGACGACGACGAAGACGGTGAAGGCGGTCTGGATCGAGGCGCGGGTCCAGCCGTGGGTGGCCTGGATCTCCGGAACGAACAGCGTCCAGGCATACTGGATGTTGGCCGCCGCCACCATGCAGACGATGCCGACGACGATCTGCATCCAGCGCGCGCCCTCAGAAATGGGCGCTTTCGAGCCGCCGGAGCCGCCAATTACTGGCCTATGGGATTCTGTCGATCCAACCATCATTCCCTCCCGTGGGATTGCGACGCTTTGATACTGGGCATGAGGGTTCCCTTGGCCGGGCGTGGCGACGGCGTCCGAGCGTGCGTCCGCATCGCCGCGTCATGGGCGGCCTTGTTCCTTGCCGATGTGATTCATGGTTCAATGGTGTCCTGGAGAGCCGTCACGCCGTCCCTTGCGTTCTTGGCGCTCCAGATACGGCATATGGTATGCCACGAGCCTAATTGTTTGCAACACGAACTTTTGGCGCCCTGCACTTTTCATCCCGATTTTTTCGGCCAGCCGGCAAATGGACAGGTGGATGCGCCGACCCGCTGCTGAGGCAGCGGGCCTTTATTCAATTTTTTCAGTGGGATAATACGCCGAGCCGGCTTATGCGCTCGCCGAGACGGTGCGTGACGACGCCGATAGGACGAGCGCCAGGACGGCCACCGCCAGCGGCACGAAGGACACCCAGAGGACCGTCGCCCACCCGAACGCCGCCAGCAGCCCGCCGGACGCGAAGGACCCGAGCGCCATCGTCCCGAACACGATGAAGTCGTTGAGCGACTGCACTTGCGTCCGCTCCTCTGGGCGGTGGCACTCCAGAACCAAGGCCGAAGCCCCCAGGAAGCCGAAGTTCCAGCCGACCCCCAGCAGGATCAGGCTCAGCCAGAAATGCCCCACCTCCTCGCCCCCCAGCCCCGCCACGGCGGAGGCGGCGATCAGCGCCAGACCGGCGAACACGATTCGGGAGGCGCCGAACCGCGCTATCAGCCGCCCGGTAAAGAAGCTCGGGGCGTACATGGCGATCACATGCCATTGCAGGCCAAGATTGGCCGCTTCCTGCGACAGGCCGCACAGCCGCATCGCCAGCGGGGCCGCCGTCATGATGAAGTTCATCAGCAGATAGGAGACGACCCCGCACAGCGCGGCGGTGACGAATCGCGGCTGGCGCGCGACGACGCCGAGCGGGCGTCCTCCGGCGACCTCCTCCGCCGTCGGCATCGGCAGCCGGACACCGACCAGGACGAGGGCGGACACCGCCGCCACCACCGCCTGGGCCAGGAAGGTCGCCATGAACAGGTACGGCGGCCACACATCCATGGTCAGGGTGACGAGCTGCGGACCGATGACCCCGGAGAACACGCCCCCCGCCATCACGGCGGACATCGCCCGTGGGCGCCGTTCGGGTCCGACGCAGTCCGCGGCGGCGAAGCGGAAGGACAGGACCACGGCGGCGTAGGCGCCTCCGGGGATCATCGCCGCGCAGAACAGCCAGAAGGACCCCAGCAGCACCGCCAGGGCGGACAGCAGACCGACGAGCACGCCGCAGCCCGTCCCCGCCAGGAAGGCGGCTCGCCGCCCGTGACGCCGGGCGATGGCGCCGGCGGGTATGGTGCAGGCGGCCATGCCCACGACGAAGACCGAGAGCGGCAGCGTCGCCAGAGCCGGGCTGGGCGCCAACGTGTTTCCGACGATGGCCCCCGTCGCGTAGACGACCACCGCGTTGGCGCCGGCCAAGGCCTGCGCGGTCGCCAGCCGGAGAATGTTGCCCGTCCCATGCGCGTAAGGGGCGGTGTCGGTTTGGGTCATCAGAGTCCTCAAGGCACGGCGTGGTTTCGGATGCACCACGCTTACCGGCCACCCAGCATGAACGGAAGTGGTATGTTCTCATGATTCGATGAGCAGGAGTCATGAATGCTTGACCGCCATATCCTCGCGATCCTGCGGGAGGTGGACCGTCTGGGCAGCCTCACCGCCGCCGCCGAGCGACTGAACGTCAGCCAATCGGCGCTGAGTCACACTGTGCGCAAGTTCGAAGAGCGCCATGGAATCGAGCTCTGGATGAAGAAGGGGCGCAGCCTCCGCTTCACCCAGGCGGGGCAGCATCTACTGGCCTTGGCGCAACGTCTCCTGCCGCAGTTCGAGCACGCCGAGCGAACTCTGGCCGATTTCGCATCGGGCCGGCGCGGCGCGCTGCGGGTGGGCATGGAGTGCCATCCCTGCCAGGCCTGGCTGATGCGGATGACGGCCCTCTATCTCACGCAATGGCCCGACGTCGATTTCGAGGTCCGCACCGCCTTCCGCTTCGACGGGCTGGCCGCGCTTCTCGACAACGAGATCGACCTCCTCGTCACTCCAGACCTCATCGAGACGCCCGACGTCCTGTTCACGCCGGTCTTCGACTATGACCTCGTCCTTGCGGTGCATGAGGCGCATCCGCTCGCCGCGAAGGGCGTGGCGCAGCCGGAAGACCTGCGTGAGGAGGAACTGATCACCGTCCCGGTCAGCCTGGAACGGCTGGACATCTACACCCGCTTCCTCGTCCCCGCCCACTGCCGTCCGCGTCGCCACAAGACGGCGGAGACGACCGAACTGATGCTCCAACTCGTCGCCGCCCGGCGTGGGGTCACCGTCCTTCCGGATTGGCTGGTGCGGGAGGAAGGCGCGGGCTTACCCGTCCGCACGGTGAAGCTCGGGGCCGATGGAATCGGGAAGAGCATCCACCTTGGCGTCCGCTGCGGCGACGAGGGGGTGGACTACATCGCCGGATTCCTGGCGCTCGCGCGGACCATGGAGCAATAGGATGGTGAATAAAAAAATGGCCGTGCTGTCGCCAGCACGGCCAGTGTTTCGAGAGGCTCGCATAAATGCGGAGCAACAACCCGCCCGATACAAAGGGTAAGACACCCTGTGTCCAAACAAGATGCCGAGTCCTCACACCCTCTGCAACGCTTCTTCGACGAGTTTCCATATCGCGGAAACATCACCCTTCCCTGCCATATGCCCACAAAAAGAAGACCGCGCCGTCTCCGGCGCGGTCAGTTACTTCGGGGAAAACCACAGCGATAGGAAGAATCAGCCCTTGAAGACCTTGAGCATGGTGGAGCCCAGGCTGGCCGGGCTGTCCGCCACGGCGATGCCCGCGCTCTTCATGAACTCGATCTTGAAGTCGGCGGTGTCGTTGCCGCCGGAGATCACCGC
>NZ_QOKW01000001.1 GCF_008365375.1 Roseomonas genomospecies 6
CGCTTGATCCCAGCGCGCCGCGGCTCGCCCGACACATCGCCGACCCGCCCAGACGACGAACACGCCAGACCGAAACCATGCCGGCTCCTTTCATAAGGAGACAAGCATGTTAGCGCCTATGGGAGGGCCGGGGAGGGGGCACTGCACCTCTACACGCTCCCCGCCACCGGTCCCCTCAGCCGCTCCACCGCTTGGGTGACGATCTCATGCAACCCCTCCCCACCCGCGGCGGTGTGGTCCAGCAGGCGCTGGCGCATGCGCGGTTCCCAGAAGGCGCGGATGTGGCCAGCGGTTTCGGTCACCGCCTCGTCCTGCGGGTAGGACTGGAAATAGCCGGCGATCTGGTTCGCCATGCGGATGAGTTCGCGTGTGGTGTCCATGGGTCGGCTCCCGGAAAGAGTGCTTTTCGTCAACGGAACAGCATGACGCCGTCGCCGCGCGCGCGGGCGGCCAGCGTCATGCCGGCGGCGCGGGCGAGCTTCAGCGCCAGCGCCGTGGGGGCGGAAATGGTGGCGAGCATGGGAATGCCGATGGTCGCGGCCTTCTGAACCAGTTCGAAGCTGCACCGGCTGCTCATGACGGCGAAGCCGCCGGACGGGTCGATTCCGGCACGGGCCAGCGCGCCGGCCAGCTTGTCCAGCGCGTTGTGGCGCCCGACATCCTCCCGCGCCATGACGATTCGCCCGTCCGGCCCGGCCCAGGCCGCCGCGTGAAGCGACCGGTTGGCGCGGTTCATCGGCTGGTGGTCGGGCAGGGCGGCGAAGGCGGCGGACACCGCCTCCACCGACGGGGTGAAGCCCGCCGTCACCTTCGGCGGCTCGCGGACGGCGTTGGCGAGGCTGTCCACCCCGCACAGGCCGCAGCCGCTCCGCCCTTCCATCGAGCGGCGGCGGAGCGAGCCGCGCAGAAGACGCAACGGGTCCGCCGCAATGGACAGAATGATCCCGTCCTCCACTGTGCGCACCGCGATGCGGTCGATGTCGGCGGCGCTGCCGACGATCTCCTCGCACAGGCTGAATCCCAGCGCGAAGTCCTCCAGGTCGGCGGGCGTCGCCATCATCACGGCGTGGGAGCGTCCGTTGTATTCGAACGCCACCGGAGTCTCCTCGGCGACCAGCCACGTCACGTTTGCCGCGTTGGCCGCCTGATTCGCGGTCTCCGGGAATCCGGTGCCGCTGGCCGGCAGGGAATGGGCGGGTGCCTGCATCGATGGTCTCCTGTGTCCTCCCTCTCCCGCCCCGGGAGAGGGAAGGGGCCCGCGCGGAGCGTGGGAAGGGTGAGGGCGCTTGCAACGGGCAGATGCCTGATCCTTGCTGGTACCCTCACCCGGCCGCTTCGCGTCCACCCTCTCCCGGGACGGGAGAGGGATTGGGATCACTCCGCCGCCACTTCCACCAGATCGCCGCGGCGGATCTGCCAGTCGGACGGGTGGTTGCTCAGCGTCACCTGGACCGCGGTCACCTTGTATTCGGGGCAGTTGGTCGCCCAATCCGAATTCTCGGTGGTGACCACGTTGGCGCCCGTCACCGGGTGGTGGAAGGTGGTGTAGACCACCCCCTGCGGCATCCGGTCGGAGATGCGCGCCCGCAACGTGGTGGCGCCGATGCGGCTGGCGATGGACACCAGATCGCCGTCGCGGATGCCCCGCTCCTCGGCGTCGTGGGGGTGGACCTCCAGGATGTCCTCCGGGTGCCACGCCACGTTGGCGGTGCGGCGGGTCTGGGCGCCGACGTTGTAGTGGCTGAGGATGCGGCCCGTGGTCAGGATCAGCGGGTAGAAGCGGGAGGCGCGCTCCTCCGTCGGCACATACTCGGTGATCATGAAGCGGCCCTGGGACGCTTTGCCGTCGCGGACGAAGCCGTCGGCGTGCATGATCGGCGTGCCGACCGAGTCCTCGTCGGTGCAGGGCCACTGCACGCTGCCCACCCGGTCCAGCTTCGCGAAGCTGACTCCGGAGAAGGTCGGTGTCAGACGGGCGATCTCGTCCATGATCTGCGCGCTGGTCCGGTAGAACATGGGATAGCCCATGGCCGTGGCCAGTTCGCAGACGACCTCCCATTCCTGCTTGCCGGTCTTGGACGGCATCACCGGGCGGACGCGGTTGATGCGGCGCTCGGCGTTGGTGAAGGTGCCGTCCTTCTCCAGGAAGGAGGTGCCGGGCAGGAAGACATGGGCGAACGCCGCGGTCTCGTTCAGGAACAGGTCCTGCACCACGACGATCTCCATGGCCCGCAGGGCGGCGAACACATGCTGGGTGTTCGGGTCGGACTGGGCGATGTCCTCGCCCTGCACGAAGATGCCCTTGAAGGTGCCGTCCACCGCGGAGTCGAACATGTTGGGGATGCGCAGGCCAGGCTCGGGGTCGAGCGCGGCGTTCCACACCTCCTCGAACTGCTGGCGGACCACGTCGTCGGAGACGTGGCGGTAGCCGGTCAGCTCGTGCGGGAAGGAGCCCATGTCGCAGGAGCCCTGAACGTTGTTCTGGCCGCGCAGCGGGTTCACGCCGACGCCGTCACGCCCGATGTTGCCGGTCGCCATGGCGAGGTTCGCCATGCCCATGACGGCGGTGGAGCCCTGGCTGTGCTCCGTCACGCCCAGGCCGTAATAGATGGCCGCGTTGCCGCCCGTGGCATAGAGCCGGGCCGCCGCGCGCATCTCCGCCGCCGGGATGCCAGTGTACTGCTCGGTGTTTTCCGGGGAATGGCGCGGGTCGCGGACGAAGGCCTCCCACCGGGCGAACTCCATCGGGTCGCACCGGTCGGCCACGAAATTGCGCTCCACCAGTTCCTCGGTCACGATCACATGGGCCAGCGCGTTCATCGCGGCAACGTTGGTGCCGGGACGGAGCTGGAGGTGGTGCGTGGCCGAGACGTGCGGGCTGCGCACGAGGTCGATGCGGCGCGGGTCGATGACGATCAGCTTGGCGCCCTGGCGCAGCCGCTTCTTCATGCGCGAACCGAAGACCGGGTGGCCGTCCGTCGGGTTGGCGCCGATGACCAGGATCACGTCGGACTTGTCGACGCTCTTGAAGTCCTGCGTGCCGGCGGAGGTGCCGAAGGTCTGCTTCAGGCCGTAGCCGGTCGGGGAGTGGCAGACGCGGGCGCAGGTGTCGACGTTGTTGTTGCCGAAGGCGGCGCGGATCATCTTCTGGACGACGTACACCTCCTCGTTCGTGCAACGGGACGAGGTGATGCCGCCGATGGAGCCGCGGCCATACTTCTGCTGGACCGCGCGCAGGCGGGTCGCGGCGTAGCTGATCGCCTCCTCCCAGGACACGGTGCGCCACGGGTCGTCGATGGACTCGCGGATCATCGGCTTCATCTGGCGGTCGGCGTGGGTGGCGTAGCCCCAGGCGAAGCGGCCCTTGACGCAGGAATGGCCCTCGTTGGCGCCGCCGTCCTTGTGGGGGACCATGCGGACCACGGTGGTGCCCTTCATCTCCGCCTTGAAGGAGCACCCCACCCCGCAATAGGCGCAGGTGGTGATGACGCTGTGTTCCGGCTGGCCCAGCTCGATCAGCGACTTCTCGGTCAGGGTCGCGGTCGGGCAGGCCTGGACGCAGGCGCCGCAGGACACGCACTCGCTGTCCATGAAGCTCTCAAGCGCGCCCGGCGATACCTTGCTGTCGAAACCGCGCCCGTCGATGGTCAGCGCGAAGGTGCCCTGGACCTCGCCGCAGGCCCGCACGCAGCGGGAGCAGACGATGCATTTGGACGGGTCGAAGGTGAAGTAGGGGTTGCTCTCGTCCTTCACCGCCACGCGGTGGTTTTCGCCCTCGTAACCGTAGCGGACGTTGCGCAGGCCGACCGCGCCGGCCATGTCCTGAAGCTCGCAATTGCCGTTGGTCGGGCAGGTCAGGCAGTCGAGCGGGTGGTCGGAGATGTACAGCTCCATCACGCCGCGGCGCAGCCGCCCCAGACGCTCGTTCTGGGTGTGCACCTTCATGCCCGGGGCGACCGGCGTGGTGCAGGAGGCCGGCGTGCCGCGCCGTCCCTCGATCTCCACCATGCACAGGCGGCAGGAGCCATAGGCGTCCAGCATGTCGGTGGCGCACAGCTTCGGCACGGTGATGCCGGCTTCCATCGCCGCGCGCATCACCGAGGTGCCTTCCGGCACGGTCACCGTGCGGCCGTCGATGTCCAGCGTCACCAGGGTGGCGGACTCGCGGGCCGGGGTGCCGTAATCGATGTCTTGGATGGACATGGTGTCTGGTCCTTCGCTCACTCGGCCGCGACAGCCGCGGGGCTGCGGGTGAAATCCTCGGGGAAGTGCTTCAGGGCGCTGCGCACCGGGATCGGCGTCATGCCACCCATGGCGCAGAGCGAGCCGTCGGTCATGACCTCGCACAGGTCGTTCAGCAGCGTGATGTTCGCCGCGACCTTTTCGCCGGCGATGATGTGGTCCATCACCTCGACGCCGCGCACCGCGCCGATGCGGCAGGGGGTGCACTTGCCGCAGGATTCGGCGGCGCAGAACTCCATGGCGAAGCGGGCCTGTCTGGCCATGTCCACGCTGTCGTCGAAGACGACGATGCCGCCATGGCCGACCATCGCTTCGACCGCCGCGAAGGCTTCGTAATCCTTGGGCAGGTCGAACAGGGACGGCGGCAGATAGGCGCCCAGCGGGCCGCCAGCCTGCACCGCGCGGATCGGACGGCCCGTGATGGTGCCGCCGCCGAACTCGTACAGCAGTTCGTGCAGGGTGACGCCGAACGCCTTCTCCACGATGCCGCCATGGCGGATGTTGCCGGCGAGCTGGAAGGCCAGCGTGCCGCGCGACCGGCCCACGCCGAAGTCGCGGTAGTAGCTGCCTCCCTTGTCCAGGATGACCGGGACCGAGGTCAGCGACAGCACGTTGTTGACGACGGTCGGCTTGCCGAACAGACCCTCCAGCGCCGGCAGCGGCGGCTTGGCCCGGACGGTGCCGCGCTTGCCCTCCAGGCTTTCCAGCATGGAGGTCTCCTCGCCGCAGATGTAGGCGCCGGCCCCGACGCGGACGTCCAGATGGAAGCGATGGCCGGTGCCGTGGATCGCGTCACCCAGCCACTTCTCGTCGTAGGCCAGCCGGATCGCCTCGCGCATGGTCGCGACGGCGTGCGGGTACTCGGAACGGATGTAGATGTAGCCCTCGGTGGCGCCCACCGCGATGGCCGCGATGGTCATGCCCTCGATCAGGCAGAAGGGGTCGCCCTCCATGATCATGCGGTCGGCGAAGGTGCCGCTGTCGCCCTCGTCGGCGTTGCAGCAGATGTATTTCTGGTCCGCCTGGGCGTTCAGCACCGTGTTCCACTTGATGCCGGTCGGGAAACCGGCGCCGCCGCGCCCGCGCAGGCCGGATTCGGTGACCTCGGCCACGATCTCCGCCGGGGTCATGGCAAGCGCCCGCTCCAGCCCGCGGAAGCCGCCGTGCAGCCGGTAATCCTCGACCGACAGCGGGTCGATGATGCCGCAGCGGGCGAAGGTCAGCCGCTCCTGCTTGGCGAAATAGGGGATCTGTTCGGTCAGGCCGTGGGCCAGGGCATGGTCGGCGCCGTCGAGGAAGCCGGCGTCGAACAGGCCGGCCACGTCCTCGGCCATCACCGGCCCATAGGCGACGCGGCCCTCGGGCGTCTCGACCTCGACCAGAGTCTCCAGCCACAGCATCCCGCGGGAGCCGTTGCGGACGATGCGCAGCGGAATGCCGCGCTTGGTGGCCTCGGCCCGGATGGCGGCGGCGGTCTCGTCGGCGCCCACCGACAGGGCGGCGGCGTCGCGGGGAACATAGACCGTGTGCAGGGTCTCGCTCATCGTGCAGCCTCCGCGGCCAGGGTGGAGGCGGCGATGGCGTCGAAGCGGGCCGGGCTGACCCGCCCGTGCAGCGTCTCGTCCACCATCACGGCGGGGGCCAGGGCGCAGTTGCCCAGGCAGAAGACCGGCTCCAGCGAGAAGGCGTCGTCGGCGGTGGTCTCGTGGAAATCCACCTTCAGGCGGCGGCGGATGTGGTCGATCAGCCCGTCCGCGTTCATCGACTGGCAGGCTTCGGCCCGGCAGACCTTGATGGTGTGGCGGCCCGGACGGCTGCGGCGGAACTCGTGGTAGAAGGACACCACCCCGTGCACGTCGGCGCGCGACAGGTTCAGCTCACGCGCCAGCAGCGGAATGGCCTCTTCGTCGATGCAGCCGAACTCTTCCTGCAAGGCGTGCAGGATCGGCAACAGGGCTCCGCGCAGGTGCCGGTTGGCGGCGATCACCGCCGTGGCGCGCTCCTCGCTCCATGGAGATCGGGCGTTCATGGTCTCCTCCCCCGCGCCCGCCTGACATCGGCGGCGCTTCGTTCGTGTCTCGTCCATCAGCGTGGCGGACATTGGGGAGGGCGCGCAAATTTGATTTTCCGATGCGGTGATAGGGTTTGGCTATCACCACACGAAACGCGCGGTTATGCTGTTGATATCATAACGACTTCACAGGCTCCAGGGCGCCAGCGCCTCGTCGGTCAAAGCGCGCACGCGCTCGGCGAGGCCCGGTTCCGCCGCGACCGTGGCCAGCGCCTTGGCGAGCGGGGCCGGCGGCTCGCGGTCGGCGTAGACGAGTCCGACGGCGTAGGTCAGGTCCGGTTCGGTCAGGGGCAGGGCGACCAGATCGGGGTGGAGCGCGACCAGGGTCAGGAGCTGGCTCGGCACCACGCTGGCCGCCAGACCGCTGCGCACGATGGTGTAGATGGTGACGATGGAGTTCGTCTCCATCAGCGGAACCACCGTCCGGTCGGCCATGCGGAAGGCGGTGTCGGCGATGCGGCGGTTCTGCATGTCGGGGGTCAGCAGGCACAGCGGCAGCTCCGCCGCGTCCGCCCAGCGGATGCCGGTCGCTCCCTCCCGGACCTGACGCCGCTGGGCCAGCAGGAAATACCGCTCCGAGAACAGCGGCACGGTGCGGACGTTGCTCAGCGGTTCGTTGTCCAGATAGGTGACGGCGGCGTCCAGTTCGAACCCGTCGAGGTCCCGCTGGATGTCGCGCGAGCTGAGCGAGCGCACGCTGGAGCGGATTTGCGGGTAGCGCTCGGCGAAGCGGGCCAGCACATGGGGAACGGCGGGCAGTGCGGTGGGAATGGCGCCGATGCGCAGATGGCCCGACAGGCCCTGGCCCAGCGCCGTCAGTTCCTGATAGAGGCCATCCCGCTCGGCGACGATGCGGCGGGCGTATTCCAGCACCTTCAGCCCTTCCGGCGTGAAGCCGGAAAACTTCTGCCCGCGCTCCACGATGGGCACGCGCAACTCGTCCTCAAGCTGGCGGATGGCGTTGGACAGCGTCGGCTGGGAGACGTGGCAGGCCTCCGCCGCCCGGCCGAAATGCTGCTCGCGCGCCAGGGCCAGCAAATAGACGAATTTACGGAACACGAGCAACCTCCCCGAGCCGGACGGTCCGGCATCCTCATCCGGCCCCTGTCCGGCGCAGAGGACGTTATGCCGAAGCGGACACACCGCTGGCAAGGGATGAGGCGTCCGCCCGTCCGTCCGTTCGCGTCAGTCTCCCGGCTGAGCCCCGGAAGCGTGGTGAATGGACCGCATCAGGGTCCCGCGCTCGGTCAGCAGCACGGTCAGCAGCGCCAGAACGCCCAGCACGGTGAAGCCGACCGTCAGCGGACGCACGGTGCCGTCGAAGGCTTGGCCGACGATCCAGCCGACCACCGCAGCCATGCCCGTGCTGAAGAAGCCGACGAAGGACGAGCCCATGCCCGCCACATGACCCAGCGGCTCCATCGCCATGGCGTTGAAGTTCGGAGCGATCAGGCCGAAGCAGAAGAAGATCGCGGCCATGAAGAGGCTGAGGCCGAGCAGGGGCGGATGCTCCGGAAAGCCGATCACGGCCATGGCGGCGCCGGCCAGCACATAACCGATCAGGGCAACGTGCGACACCCGGTGCATGCCGACCCGTCCGACCAGACGGGCATTGACGAGCGAGGCCAGGGCCATCACACCCGCGATCGCGCCGAAGGCCACCGGGAACATCGCGCCCAGACCATAGACGTCCACGAAAATCTGCTGGGCGCTGCCGACGTAGCTCAGCAGCCCGCCGAACAGCAGGCCCATGGCCGCGGTGTAGCCGACCGTCGCGCGCGTCGTCACCACCGTGCGGAAGGCGTGGCCGAGCGCCGCCGGGGACAGCGGCATCCGGTCCTCGGCGGAGCGGGTTTCCGCCAGACGCAGCATCGACCAGGCAAAGGCGAGCACGCCGGCCAGGAACAGCGCGCCGAACACCCAGGGCCAGGTCCCCAGCCGCAGAATCCCCTCGCCGAGCGCGGGGGCGATGATCGGCACGACGATGAAGATCATCATGACGAAGGACATCACCCGCGCCATGTCGCGCCCGACGAAGCGGTCGCGCACGATGGCGATGGCGACGACGCGCGGTGCGGCGGCCCCGAAGCCCTGCAGCGCGCGGGCGGCCAGCAGCGTGGTGAAGCTGGGGGCGAAGACCGCGCCCAGCGACCCGATGGCGAAGATCACCAGACCGGCGGCCAGCACCGGCTTTCGACCGAACCGGTCGGACAGCGGCCCATGGAAGGGCTGGCCGATGGCGAATCCCAGCATGTAGGCGGTAATGACGAGCTGGCGGTCGTTCTCCCGTACCACCCCGAAGGAATGGGCGATGTCCGGCAGCGCGACCAGCATGATGTCGATGGACAGCGCCGTCAGCGCCATCAGAAGGGCCATGAGCGCGACGAATTCGCCGAAGCGGATGTCGCCGGTCCGGCCGGTGGAAGCAGGGAGGGACGTGGACTGTGGCATCGGAGCAATGTGCGGCGTACCCGTTCTTGCGGCAAATCGAATTCTCGCAGCCCGGCCATCGATAATTGGTCATCGACAATTCAAGGCTGTGCCGCCGTCACCCGCAACGCAAGGTGTATAATTCTTTTCAACGGCACAACCAAATCTCATTTCAAAAACTAAAGAAATTCAAGCCAGGTGGGATGAAAATAGTGATGCGTGCGCGGATTCTATGGGAGGCTTCGAAATCGCTGTCTATATTGCTCAGCCTCAACAGTCTGTGATCATCGGGCATGCGCCTTCGTCTGCCTTTCGTAGCCCTGCTGGCGCTTCTTCCACTCGTCGCCTTTGCGGCGGCCGCGATCGTGCTGGTCGACCGGCAGCAGGAGCGGTCGGTGGAAGAGCTGATCCGCCACGCCACCGACGCGGCGGTGCAGACCGTGGACGCCCGCGTCCTCATGACGCGCAGCGCGCTCGAAATCATGTCCACCGCCCGCTCTCTGGACATCGGCGACCGCGCCGTCTGGGTCGAGCGGGCGGAACGCGCCCTGCGGCACCGGTCGGACTGGCTGGCCCTGGAACTGCGCGACCGCGACGGCGCCACCCATCTGATCCACCGCCCGCAGGAGGCGGCGGGCGGCATCGACTCCGCCGCCCGTGCCATGCAGGCGGACCGGGTGTTCCGGTCGGGGGAGGTCTGGGTCAGCGGCATCATCACCGATCCGGCCGGCCGGGCCGAACCGGTCTTTGCCGTCAGCGTGCCGGTCTGGGGCGTGGGGGAGGTGCGGCTGGTCCTGACCGCCTATGTGCGGGCCTGGTCGCTGAACCGGGTCCTGATGGATCAGATCGTGGGACCCAACTGGATCGTCGGTCTTTTCGACGCGGATGGCCGGGTCATCGCCCGCACCCGGTCCGGCGATGCGTTCGACCCGGTGATCGGTCAACAGGCGCATGAATCCCTGGCCGCCGCGTTGCGGGGCGGCAACGAGTTCTTCCTGTCCAACACCCGGCAGGGGGAGGAGGTGCTTTCGGCGAAGACGGGGTCCATCGCCGCCCCGGGCTGGCTCCTGTCGCTCGGCGCGCCGGCGGAACCCATCAAGGCGGCGGCGCGGCGCACCGTCTACACGGTCGCCGGCGGCGGGCTGGGTGCGCTCGCGGTGGCGGCTCTGCTCGCCTGGGTCCTGGCCCGTTCCCACGCCCGGCGGGAAGAGGCGGAGCAGCGCGCACGGGTGGCGGAGGCCGCGGCGGAGGCCGACCGGCGGTCCCACGCCATCCTGGAAAGCACCACGGACGGCGTCTGTGAACTCGACCGGTCCTGGCGGATCGCCTTCATGAACGGACGGGCGCGCGGCCTGATGGGCGGCAGAAGCGACCTGACCGGCCACCGCCTGTGGGACATCTTCCCCGATGCCATGGGAACGGTGCTTTGGGATCGCCTGCACACCGCCATGAAGGAACGACGCCCGGACGAATTCGAGGCCTACTTCGCGCCGCTCGGCGTCTGGCTCTTCCTTCGGGTCTTTCCGTCCGCAGCCGGGCTGGCCGTCTATTTTCAGGACATCAGCAAGCGCCTTCACGCCGAACGGGCGCTGGAGCGCGCGGTGGAGCAGGCCAACCAGATCCTGGAAAGCATCGGTGACGCCTTCTACGCCGTCGACCGCGACTGGCGGATCACCTACGTGAACAAGCGCGCCCAGGAGATGTTCGGGCGTCCCCGGGATGAGATCATGGGGCGGCAGTTGCTGGACCTGTTCCCCGAAGTGGCGGGCAACGTGGTCATCCGCAACTTCGAGGCCGCGATGGCCGACCAGCAGCCGCGGGAGTTCGAGGCGCAGTCGGACATCTTCCAGCGCTGGACCATGTTCAACGTCTATCCCCAGGCGTCCGGCGGCCTGTCCATCTATTTCCGCGACATGTCCGCCCACCGTGCGGCGGAGGCGGCGCTGCGGGCCAGCGAGCACCGCTACCGCACGCTTCTGGAGGCGCTGCCCCAGATGGTCTGGACCTGCCGGGCGGACGGGCGTTGCGACTTCCTCAGCCGGCAGTGGCTCTCCTACACCGGGCAGACGCTGGAGGCGGCGCAGGGTGAAGGATGGTACCAGTCCATTCACCCCGACGACCGGGACCGCCTCGCCCGGCTCTGGAGGCAGGCAGTCGAGAATCGGACGGTCTACGATACGGAAGCGCGCATCCGCCGCGCCGACGGCGTGTACCGCTGGTTCAAGCAGCGCGCCCTGCCGATCACCGACCCGGAAAGCGGGGAGGAGCGGTGGTTCGGCACCTCGACCGACATCACCGACATCTTCGAGGCCCGCGACGCCATGCAGGCCGCCAAGGAGGAAGCGGAGGAGGTCGGGCTGCGGTTCCGCACCCTGGCCGATTCCATCCCTCAGCTCGCCTGGATGGCCCGTCCGGACGGCCGCATCTTCTGGTACAACCGGCGCTGGTACGATTACACCGGCGTCGAGGAGGCCGGCACCTCGACCGGTCCGCTGTGGGACGGCATCCTGCCGCCCGACCATGCGGAGCGCGTGACGGCCAGCCTGCGCCGCTCCTTCGGCACGGGGGAGCCGTGGGAGGACACCTTCCCCATGGCCGGACGGGACGGCTCCTACCGCTGGTTCCTGTCGCGCGCGCTGCCGGTGCGCGATTCCGATGGCGCCATCGTGCTGTGGTTCGGCACCAACACCGACGTGACCGACCGGCTGGAGACCGAGGACGCCCTGCGCCGCGCCAAGGAGGAGGCGGAGCGGGCGGCCATGTCCAAGTCGAAGTTCCTTGCCTCCGCCAGCCACGATCTGCGCCAGCCCCTGCAGTCGCTGTTCCTGTTCTCCGGCGCGCTGCACGGCCATGTGCAGGGCGAGAAGGGGATGATGGCGTTGCGCCACCTGGAAAGCGGGCTGGACGCGCTGAAGGGGTTGCTGGACAGCCTGCTCGACGTGTCGCGTCTGGATGCCGGGGTGGTCAAGCCGACGCTGGAGGATTTCCCGATGGCGCTCCTGCTGGACCACATCGCGGCCGGCTATGCCCCGGCGGCCCGCGGCAAAGGGTTGGACTGGCGCATGGAAGGCTGCCCGCAGAACATCCGCTCCGACCGGGTCCTGCTGGGCCGGATGATCCGCAACCTCGTGGAGAACGCCATCCGCTACACCGAGCGGGGCGGCATCTCCATCTCCTGCTCCACCGTGGGGGACCACATGCGGATCGCCGTGGCCGACACCGGGATCGGCATTCCGGGCGAGCATCTTCCCCGCATTTTCGAAGAGTTCCATCAGGTCGGCAACCCGGAGCGGGACCGCAGCCAGGGGCTGGGTCTCGGGCTCGCCATCGTTCAGCGCATCGGGCAGCTTCTGGGCCATCCGGTGACCGTCCGCTCCACGCCCGGCGAGGGGTCGGTCTTCACCATCGAGGTGCCGCTGGGCGCGACGCAGCGGTCCGCGGAACCGCTCCAGGCGGCCCTCGGCCCCGCGGCCGCGGCGGGCGGGGAGGAGCGGCTGGCCGTGGTCGTCGACGACGACGCCATCGTGCTGCTGGGCCTTCAGGCCATCCTGCGCGAGTGGGGGTACGAGGTGCTGATCGCCGGCTCGGGCCAGCAGGCGGTGGACAAGTTGCGCGCGGCCAACCGCAAGCCGGACATCATCATCGCCGACTACCGCCTGCGCGAGGGCAAGGTGGGCACCGACGCCATCCTGGAGATTCGGGGGCTGTTCGACTCGGACATCCCGGCCATCGTCGTCACCGGGGAAACCGGGCCGGAGTGCCAGCGCGACGCCGTGCGCCACGGCTTCGGCCTGATGCACAAGCCTGTGACCCCGCGCCAGCTCGCCGGGGCCATGGAACGCTCGCTTCAGCCGGCGGAGTGAGGCGGCGGCGGACGGCGCCGGGTTTCGCGGTGCAGGATGTAGAGGCCGCTCGTCGCCACCACCGCGGCGCCCAGCGCCATATGCAGGGTCGGCACCTCGCCCCACAGCATCCAGCCGAACAGCACGGCCCACAGCAGCGCGGCGTAGTTGAACGGCGCCACCACCGCCGCCGGGGCCAGCGAGTAGGCGCGCGTCAGGAAAAGCTGCGCGCCGCCGCCCAGGATGCCGGTGGCCGACAGCAGAGCGAGGTCGGTCAGGCTGTGCGGAGTCACCCACACGAAGGGCATGACCAGCGCCAGGATCAGGGTGGTGATCGCCGTGAAGTAGAAGACGATGGTGTTGGCGTGCTCCGTCTTGCTGAGCTGCCGGATGGCGACCATCGCGAAGGACTGGCAGAAGGCGGCGCCCAGCGCCACCAGCGCGCCCAGATGCATCAGCGTCTCGCCCGACGGGCGGACCATGATGAGGACGCCGACGAAGCCGACCAGCACCGCGCTCCAGCGATGGATGCCCACCTTCTCGCCCAGCAGCGGCACCGACAGGGCGGTCAGGAACAGCGGGGCCGAGAAGTTCAGCGCCACGGCGTCGCCCAGCGGCAGCAGATGGAAGGACCAGAAGGTCAGCGACATCGCCGCCAGCCCGACGACGGAGCGCCAGACATGGCCCATCGGACGCTCGGTGCGCAGGCTGTTGAACCACCCGCCCTGCAACGAGATGACCACGGCCACCGGGACCAGGGCCACGGCGTTGCGGAAGAAAGTCACCTCGATGACCGGATAGGTCTCCGACAGCAGCTTCACCAGCACGTTCATCACCGAGAACAGCAGCACCGATCCCAGCATCATGACGATGCCGAGCGGTATGTTCTCCACGCGGGTGTGGCGGGGCGTCGCGGGACGGGCGGGGGCGGGGGAGAGGGAGGGCGCGGTCACGCCCGGATGCTATCAAGCGAAACAACCCGCGTCACGTTGCCGCGACGCGGGGGGCATGTCCTGGCGGAATGGCCGGATTGCAGTCCGGAGCCGGACCGTCCGGTGCGGGCTGCCTCAGCGGTCCTTCAGAAGATCGGCGATTTCCGCCTCGGCCAGCAGCCAATGGTCCATCTCGCGCCCTTCCGGCCGGCCCTCGCGCTCCCAGATCTCATAGGCGCGCTCCTGCACCATGCGGTTCTTCTGGCCGTGCAGCAGGCCCTCCGCGATGTGCATGTTGATGCGCGACAGCGACACCAGCTTGCGCGCCTCGATGGAGCCCTGGGTGGCTTCCATGGTGGTGACGGTGACGTACTGCGCGAGGTTGCGCAGGTTGGCCTTCACCTCCGGGTCCAGCGTGTTCTCTTCGTTCTGGAGCACGGTCTTGATGGCGACCCAAAGGCGCAGGTTGTGGTCCAGCGCGATGTTCGCCTTCTCCGGGGTGTCGGCTTCGACCAGCAGGCTGGCGGCGTGCAGCAGGGCGACCGCGTCCTGTTCGATGGCGACGAAGTTCGTGTTCAGGACGATCTCCGCCCCGGTGTCGGTGGCGAGCGCCTCGGCCGCTTCGGGCGACGGAGCGGCTTCAGCGGTCTTTGCGGTGGCGGTCTTGCGCTTGGCCATGATCGAATCCCCCTGCGTTAGTCCCCGAGGTCAATAGAACCAGCCGTCGTTAACAATTGGTTAAGACGAGTATTGCCAGTCCTTTTGCGCAGCTCTTGCGTCAGCAGGAACTCGAAATGATTCGCGGATGGTCATGCTGCGCCGCAAAAGATTCGGCGGGAACTCAGCGTCCGGTCAGCGCGCCGAAGGGCATGCGGTAATAGAATCCGAACACGTTGTTGGCCGGGGCGGTGGCGTCCGCGGCGGCTCCGCTGGTGTCGATGCGGCTGTAGCCCAGGCTGAAGCGGGCCTTGTTCTCGAACTGGTACCCGAGTTCGAGCTGCGAGCGGAACTCCATCACGCTGCCCGTCGCCGCCGGATCGCGCGGAGTGACCGGCAGGGTTCCGGCGCCGACGCTGGGGGTGAAGACGAAGGAGGAGCCCAGCGGCACGTCGATCAGGATGCCGCCCATGCCGTACAGGCTGCCGTCCGGCGCGCTTGGGCCGAGCGACACCCAGGGACGCACCTCGGCATAGCCGTCCAGCTTGGGCAGGAGGGAGGAGCCGATGCGGATCTTGTTGTGCAGGTCAGACACCTTGATGTCCGGTGTCTCCCCGATGCCGTAGGCCAGTCCGCCGATCTTCCAGTTGCCGATCCGGTCGTCGGGCATGGACAGGGTTTGCGCGCGTGCGGACGCCGAGAGCGCGAGACCCGCGACGGCAACCACCACACAGAGGCACGAGGTCCCATGACGCACGGCGGCCTGCTCCCGATCGTTCGTTGACCGTCCTACTCCGGCTGCTCCAGTCTACCGCGTCCGATCACGGGGCGGTTGTGGCATTACGCTTGGCAGCGCACCCCCGCGCAAGCGCGTAACGGTGCTACTCCCAGATGTCGTGCGGGCAGGCGCCCGCGTCAATAGTGGGAGGGCTGCCCTGTTTGCGAGGGTCCGGACCGTCGGCGGGGCTCAGCGGGGGGCGTCCGGCCGTGCTACACTTCCGCCATGCAGCAGACCGCCTCCGACCCGACGCAGACGGTGGCCGCCTTCCTCGCCGACTCGGCGACTCACGGCGGTGCGGCGGTGGAGCGCGTCGAAACCCACGCCGCCATCGTCTTCCTGGCCGGCGACCGGGCCTACAAGCTGAAGCGTGCGGTGCGCTATCCCTACCTGGACTATTCGACGGTCGAGCGGCGCCGGGCGGCCTGTCTGGAGGAACTGCGGCTGAACCGGCGCACCGCGCCGACCCTTTATCTCGGGCTGGAGTCGGTGGTGCGCCGGGCGGACGGCGCGCTCGCCTTCGGTGGGGAGGGGGCGAAGGGCGGAGCGGTGCTGGACTGGCTGGTTGCCATGCGCCGCTTTCCGCAGGAGGCCCTGCTGGACCGCGTGGCGGAGGGGGGCGGCCTCACCGACGGTCTGGTTCGCGATCTGGCCGACGCCGTGACCGCCTTCCACCGGGCCGCCGAACGGCGTCCGGACGGCGGCGGAGCCGCGGCGATGCGGGAGGTGGTGGAGGGCAGCATCGCCGAACTGCGCGCCGCCCCGTCCCTGTTCGCGCCGGAGCGGATCGAGCGGCTGGCCGGGGCATCGGCGGACGCGCTGGAGCGCCTGACCCCGCTGCTGGAGGAGCGGCGGCGGTCCGGATTCGTCCGGCACGGTCACGGCGACCTGCATCTGCGGAACATCGTGCTTCTGGACGGGCGTCCGGTCCTGTTCGACGGCATCGAGTTCGACGAGAGTCTGGCCGTCATCGACGTCGCCTACGACCTCGCCTTCCTGCTGATGGATTTGGAGCAGCGTGGGCTTCGCCCGCTCGGCAACGCGCTGCTGAACCGCAGCCTGGATGCGACGGAGGACTATGCCGCCCTGGCGCTGCTGCCCCTGTTCCTGTCGGCGCGGGCGGCCATCCGCGCCAAGGTTGCGGCGGCGACGGCGGCGCTCCGGTGCGGCGGTGCGGCAGCGCAATCCTTGGAACATGAGGCCGCTGCCTATCTGGACCAAGCCCTTGCGGCGCTGGAGCCGCCGCCGCCGCGGCTGGTCGCCGTCGGCGGGCTGTCCGGCAGCGGCAAGACGCGGCTGGCCCGCGCCTTGGCGCCGGCGCTGGGGGCCTCGCCGGGGGCGGTGGTCCTGCGCTCCGACGCGCTGCGCAAGCGCCTGTTCGGAGTCGAGGAGGCGGAGCGGCTTCCCGTGGACGTCTACACGCCGGCGGTGATGGAGCGGGTTTGCGCCGGACTGCTGGAGCGGGCGCGGGCCGTGCTGGCCGCCGGCCACGCGGCGATCCTCGACGCCGTCCACGCCCGTCCCGAGGAGCGCGCCGCCGCCGCCCGTCTCGCGGCCGACATGGGGGTGCGATTCGACGGGGTTTGGCTGGACGCGCCGCTGGACACGCGGGTCGCTCGAATCGGCACCCGGTGCGGCGATGCCTCCGACGCCACGGCGGAGGTGGCGGAGCTGCAGGAGGGCTATGACATAGGGCCAATCGATTGGCTGCGTATGAATGCTGGCAGGGATGCGGGGGAAACGCTTGCGGCCGCGCTGGAACGACTGGTGTAATTCCAGGTGGAACGGGCGCCGCCGGTTCCTCATGGTTTAGAATACCCGCGGCGCGGCGCTGGAAACGGTGCATCCAGCCGTCGTTCCGACAGGCACCGTCCATAAGATGGGCCGACGGAAACGGCCCGGGGGGAGATCATGTCACTCAAGACGATTCTCGTGCCGCTGGCCGGCCTCGACGGCGACACGGTGGCTCTGAACGCCGCGCTGCGGATCGCGCGCGAATTCGATGCCCATGTCGATGCGCTGTTCGTGTCGCTGGACCCGCGCGACGCCGTGCCGATGCTGGGCGAAGGGATGTCCGGCGCGATGGTCGAGGAGATCATGCGCGCCGCCGAAGGGGAGTCGAAGACCCACCTCCACACCGCCCGCCGCACGTTCGACGACGTGGTCCGCGCTGCGGGCGTGGAGTTGCGCGAGATGCCCGGCGGCGTGGAAGCCCCGACCGCCCAGTGGCGGGAGGAGACGGGCCGCGTCGAGGAGGTGGTGCCCCGCGAAGGACGGCTGGCCGACCTGCTGGTCTTCGCCCACACCACGCTGGACAGCAACAGCCAGGCCTACGCGACGGTGGAGAGCGCCCTGCTGGGAGCAGCCCGCCCGCTGTTCCTGGCGCCCGCCACGTTGCCGGCGGAGATCGGCCGTACGGTGGCGCTGGCCTGGAACGGCAGCCCGGAATCGGTGCGCGCCCTGACCGGGGCGATGCCCTTCCTGACCGGCGCCGACACCGTCCATGTGCTGACCGCCGAGACCTCCAACACCCAGGCTGCGGCAGGACGTCGCATCGCCCAATATCTTGCTTGGCATGGTGTTAACGTTCAGGTAACCATATTGAAGCCGGGATCGGAACCCGTCGGCCAAGCCATCATCAACAAGGCCGCGGAGCTTGGGTCCGACCTCCTCGTCATGGGAGGCTACGGACACAGCCGGATGCGGGAGATGATCCTGGGTGGCGTGACCCGCTACGTGCTGAACCACGCCGGCCTGCCCGTGCTGATGGCCCATTGACCATGGGGCCGCTCTTCAGAAGGCCGGGCATTCTCTGATCCGACGCGCGGCGCCGTAAGGCAGGGCGCCCTCCACGCCGGTGGTTTTCAACCACAAGGGCAGCCCGGACTCCGGTCCGGGCAAGGCCCGGCATTCGGAAGGGAACGCGCCATGTTGACGATCGACGATTGCATCGCGCTCAGCGATCTGACCGAAGAGGAAATCGACGCCATCGCGGAGCATGAGCATCTGCCGGAAATCCTGGCGGTGGAGCTTGGCTGCTGCCTCGCCCACGACGCCGAGGGCATCCGCCGGATCGCCCGCATCATCCGCGAGGACATCGAACGGGCCCGCAGCCATGGGCAGACCGTCCACGCCCGCGAACTGACGGTGGTCCTGGACGGCTTCGTGCACCAGCACCCGGCCCTGTAGACGAAAGTGGCAGGCCCCAGAAAATGCGGCAGGCCCCAAAAAATATGCGGCAGGAAGGAAACGCCCCGCGTCACGGAAGTGCGGCGCAGGGGCAATGCGGGAAGGTCCGGAACAACCGGCCCCCCGTTCGGTTGGCATCGGCGGGTTCGCGTCGGGGGGACGGCGGGGAGCGCGGTCAGTGCGCTCCCCCGACCGTTGGCCGCCCCATCGCGCCACTGGAAGAGGATGAACGCCCGTGCCCCTGAAGACGATCCGCCTCGAACTGGCCCGCACCGCCGACCATCCGGAAGGCAGCGCGGAGCATGGCTACGAGTTCATGGCCCCGCTGACCGCGGACGGCCACCTGGACCAGGAGGAATGGCGCAGCCACAAGAGCGCTTGCACGGTCCGCCGCTTCTGGCGCGGCGAGGATGAGCAGACCGGCCATCTCGTCCACCGGGGCCGGGGCTGGCTGTTCGACTATGACAGCGACGACAGCGACGACGACGAGCCGATCTTCCGCTTCGACCGTCACACGCTGGTCGAGGGGGAATACATCTCCATCACCGAGCATGACGGGGTGCAGCGGCCCTTCCGCGTGGCCTCCGTCCGCTGAGCCGCCGTCCTGCGGCAATCCGCCCGTATCGGCCCGGTCGCTTCCACGGGATAGACTCCCTGCGGAGCGGGGAGGGGCGTGCGGCGGCCGATGGCGGAATGGACGAGGCCAGGATTGCGGCCAGGAATGCAGGACGTGCCGGACGGCGCCGGGGACATGCTGCGCACCCTGTCGCTCGCCGTGGCGCAGAGCCCGGTCGCCCTGGTCATCACCGACGCGCGGGGGCAGGTCACCTACGTCAGCCCGCGATTCACCGCGATGACCGGGTGCCACCCGGAAGAGCTTCCCGATTTCGACGCCTTCGCCCAGACCTTCGCGGAGCCCGGTTCCGACCCGGCCCGCGAGATGTGGCGCGTCCTGTCGGGCGGCGGGACCTGGCATGGCGAGCTGCCGGCGCGCCGGCGGACGGCGGGGGAGCCGGGCGGCTTCTTCTGGGCGTCGGTCACCATCGCGCCGGTCCGGGACGAGGGCGGGGGGATCACCCACATCGTCGGTTCCATCGAGGACATCACCGAGCGGCGGCAGGCGGAGGAGCACATCCGCCGCGCCCAGAAGATGCAGGCCGTCGGCGTCCTGGCCGGAGGCATCGCCCATGACTTCAACAACATCCTGACGGCGATCCTCGGCTACAGCCATCTGGCGCTCGACAGCCTGCCGGAGGGGACGGAGGCGCGCGACGACATCCTTCAGGTCACCATTGCGGCGGAACGCGCGAAGTCCCTGGTGCAGCAGCTCCTCACCTTCTCCCGCAAGGAGAAGGTCGGGCGGGAGGTGGTGGACGTGCGGGGCGTGGTGAGGGAGGCGCTGGCGCTGGTGCAGCCCACGGTCCCGCACGACGTGACCCTGCGCTTCCTGTGCGACGACGGGGAAATGCCGGTGCTGGCCGCGCCGACGCAGATCCATCAGGTGGTGGTGAATCTCTGCAAGAACGCGGTGGACGCCGTGTCCGGAGACACTCCCACCGAGGATGCCCCGCACACCGACGGCGCTTCGGGCGCCCGGATGATCGCCGTGTCGCTGGTCCATGCCACCGTCGCGACGCCGAAGGCGCTGCCGCGCGCCTTGCTGAACCCCGGCCACTACATCTGCCTGACGGTGGCGGACACCGGCTGCGGCATGGACGGCGCCTTGCTGGAGCGGGTGTTCGAGCCGTTCTTCACGACCAAGGCGGTGGACAAGGGCACGGGGCTGGGCCTTGCCGCCGTCCACGGCATCGTGGCCGACCACGGCGGCGTGATCGACGTGGTGAGCGCTCCGGGGGAAGGGGCCGCCTTTTCCGTCTATCTGCCGCGCCACGACGCGGACGGGTCCCGCCGGGCCGCGGGCCGCTGGGGGCGGAGCGGGCGTGGCCGCGTCCTTCTGGCGGGCGAGGAACGCACGATGCTGGGCATGGCCGGGCGGCTGCTGCGCATGCAGGGATTCCGCGTGGTCGCGTCGGCGAACAGCCGGCGGGCGCTGGCCCTCTTCACCATCGCGCCGGAGCGCTTCGACCTGATCGTGCTGGAGCAGGGCAACGCCGCCCAGACGTGGCGCCTGCTGGCCCTGGCACGGGCCTTTTCCGCGGCCTGTCCGGGCGTGCCGATCCTGGTCTGCGCCGATCCCGGCGGCGAGTTGGAGGGCGCGGCGATGGAGGCGGCGGGAGTCACGCGGATTCTGCGGACCCCGGTGGCGCCTGACGAATTCGTGACGCTGGCGGGGCGGCTGATCAAGGAACGCCGAGCCCAGGCGGAACATTGCGGGGCCTGACGAAACATCATGGGCGGAAAAGGAGCGGGTGGATGGCCGAGATTCTGGTGATCGACGACGACGACATGGTGCGCACCATGCTGCTGCGCACGCTCGTCCGTGGTGGCCACACGGCGACCGGCGCGCGCGACGGGACGGAGGGCGTGGCCGCCTTCCGCGAAAAGCCCGCGGATCTCGTCATCACCGACATCTTCATGCCGAACCAGGAGGGGCTGGCGACGATCATGGAACTGCGGCGAAGCTTCCCGCACATCAAGATCATTGCCATTTCCGGCGGCGGCGCGCGCGCCTCGCTGGACGTCCTTCCGGTTGCGGAGGCGCTGGGCGCGCAGAAGACCCTGCGCAAACCCTTCACCCCCGCCGAGGTGATGGACGCGGTGCGCGACGTGCTGGGTGTGTAGGTCCGGAATCGGAAGGGCCGGGCCGCCTGCCTCCACCCGTCAGGCGGCCAGCCGCTCCTCGCGGGCGCGCAGATTGCGCCCGACTTGTTCGAGAAGCTGCCGCAGCGTCTCCGCTGTCATGCCGTCCCTCTTCATCAGGGCGACGATGATGGGCTCGTCCAGGATTTCCGACAGGGTCGGAGCCGACAGTTGGTCCATGTTACCCTCCCTGTGCATTCCGGCCGGCCTTATGGCGGCTCTAATCTTATTGTACGTAAGATATGGAATTTCGCAACAATGCTGCATCGCGAAATATCCTGTCGCGGCCGACGCAAAGGTAAACAGCCGCTCACTGTTCATGCCAGAGCATCGTCCGTTTGCCTATATCGACAAAAGAGTTACCGCGATGGTGGTGGCGACGGGCGGTCTCAGCCTTCCGCGTTGCGGGTCCGGGTGATCGTCACGCCGGCCCCGGCGGTGTCGGGGAGCAGCGACGGAAGCTCCACATCCACGCGCACGCGGCGCACCTTCGGGTGGGCCAGGCAGAGGTCCGCGGTTCGGTCGGCCAGATAGTCGGGGCCGGGCACCGCATCCTGCGCGCAGAGCCGGCGCAGTGCTTCCACGATGTCCTCGTAGGACATGACCGCGGTGATGTCGTCGGGAAAGCCCGGACCGGGGTGGCTGACCTTCAACTCCAGGCTGATGCGGACGGTCGGGCGCCCGGGCCGCCCCGCGAGCGACACGGTGGCGGTGAAGTCGCGCAGAAGGATGGTGTAAGTCGCCGCCGCGCCGGGGGGGACGGCGCCGGTGTGTCGGGAAACGGAATCGTTGACCAAAAAAGACATCTCCTGGCGGGCGGCGGCCCTGGTCCGTGACCAGGCACCATTCCCGGTCGCGGGCGGCCGCCTTGTCGCTGCGCCGCGCCCACTATAGCGCAGGCGCCCGCCCTTTCGGCAAGGTCAGACCGCCACCGACAGGTCCGTTCCGATGCGGACCACCGTGTCCCGGCCCGGAACGGCGGCCAGAAGATCGTCGAAGCTGCGCGCGATGGCCGGATGCTGGAGGTCGCCCGCGATGTCGGCCAGCGGGGCCAGAACGAAGGCCCGCTCCGCGATGCGGGGATGGGGGATTTCCAGCTCCGGCGCGTACATCACCAGCTCGCCGTACAGCAGGATGTCGATGTCGATGGGGCGCGGGCCATAGCGGAGACCGCCATCCAGGTCGCGGCCCAGGTCGGCCTCGATCGCCTTGACGACGCGCAGCAGTTCCCACGGGCCAAGCGCGGTCTGCCCGCGCAGCACCATGTTCAGGAAGGCCGGCTGGTCGGTCACGTACATGGGAGCGGTCTCGTAGACGGGCGAGGCCAGCGTGATGCGGACCTGCGGGGAGAGCCGGTGCTGCGCCGCCTCCAGATTGGCGGCGCGGTTCCCCAGATTGCTGCCAAGTGCGAGGTAGACCGTGGTCATCGCCGAACCGTCGTTAGTCGAAACCAATTCCTTGTCAGTCATACCACGATCCTCCGTTCCATCAACCGTCAAAGCGCCGGACACGTTTCGGTTTAGGTAGCCGGCTTTCTCCGGGAACCGCAAGCGGCGGGCGGGGTTGTGCCAGTCGTGCGGTGCTGCATCGGAGGATTGGGATCATGACGGTTCGGCGTGTCGGGACGGTGGTGGTGATGGGGGTGGCCGGGGCTTTCCTGGCGTCCTGCGCCACGGGGCCGGACCCGCAGATCGCCCGGCGCGCGCAGACCGAACTGGTCGGCATGCCGAAGGAACGGCTGCTCGCCTGCGCCGGGGTGCCGACGCGGCAGGCCCAGGCCAACGGGCGGGAGTACTACACCTATGTCGGCGATCCGGGCGTGGCCATAAGCCCGCTGGGCGGCAGCAGCATCGGCGTCGGCGGCTTCGGCGGGGGCGGTTCCAGCGGCGTCGGCGTCGGCCTGGGCTTCGGCTTTCCGTTCGGCTCGTCGTCGCCCGGCACATGCGAGGCGACGTTCGTGCTGGGGCCGGACGGGGTGGAGCAGGTGTCCTACCCCGGCAACGCCTCGCTGTCGGCCTGCACGCCCATCGTGCAGAACTGCGTTCCGCCGGCTCCGCGCTGATCCGCCCCTTCCTGGCTGAAAGGCGGACTGTCGCCGGTTGCGGCCTTGCCGTATCGTCCGGCTCAGGCTTGGCTGTAACGAAGGCAGGGGAGGAACGACGTCATGGACATGAGCGGCAGCCAGCGCATCGCGGCCCCGCGGGACACGGTGTGGGCGGCGCTGAACGATCCGGACATCCTGCGCCAGTGCATTCCCGGCTGCGAGGAGGTGCAGAAGATCTCCGACACCGAATTCACCGCGAAGGTGGTCGCCAAGGTCGGGCCGGTCAGCGCGAAGTTTTCCGGCAAGGTCACACTGTCCGACCTCGACCCGCCGGCCGGCTACACCATCACCGGCGAAGGCTCGGGCGGGGCCGCCGGCTTCGGCAAGGGCGGCGCCAGGGTGTCGCTGGAACCGGACGGGGAGGCGACGATCCTTTCCTACACCGCCCATGCCACGGTCGGCGGCAAGCTGGCGCAGATCGGCTCCCGTCTGGTGGACGCCACGGCACGCAAGATGGCGGACGATTTCTTCACCCGCTTCACCGCCGTGGTCGGCGGGCCGGTGCCCGAACCGGAACCGGAACCGGTGCTGGTGGCCAAGCCGGCCCCGGTTCCGGAACCGGTCATGGCGCCCGCCGCGGACGGCGCCGCCGTGCCGCCCCCGATTACGCCTGCCGTGGCGCCGCCGCCGCCGGAGATTCCGATCCCGCTTCCCGCGGTCCGCCAGCGCGGCGGCTTCTATGTTCCGTGGGCGGCGCTGGCCGCGGTTGCGGTTCTGCTCCTTCTTCTTGCGTGGATGAAATAACCCGCATTTGGTGTTTGTGCTGTGGACGCGACACGTTGGGGGGTTGGCCTTAACCACAGAATGTGTATGCTGCGCTCCGAACCTGCCGGCTCCGAACGCCGGCTTCATCCGGAAGGGGGAATCAAACCTATGAACAAGCATATCCTGGGCGCCGCCCTGATCGCCGGCATTGCCATGGGCGCGGGCGCCGCGCAGGCCGCCGACGCCGCCGCCGGCAAGGACGTTTTCAAGCAGTGCATGGCCTGCCACACCACGGAGCAGGGCAAGAACAAGGTCGGCCCGTCGCTGTTCGGCGTCGTCGGCCGCCCGGCCGCTTCGATCGACGGTTTCAAGTACTCCAAGCCGATGCAGGAGAAGGCCGCCGGCGGTCTGGTCTGGAATGCGGACAACCTGAAGGCCTACATCACCGCCCCGAAGGAAGTCGTTCCGGGCGGCACGATGGCGTTCGCCGGCATCAAGGACGCCGCGAAGGTGGACGATCTGATCGCCTTCCTGGGCGAGCAGAAGTAAAGACGCCCGCGTTTCGGCGCGGGGGTGGGAACGGGCCGGAGGGGAAACCCTCCGGCCCGTTTCCTTTTCTTCAGGTCAGCCCGCGGCCTCCAGGCTCTTGCTCGCCACCTCGAAGACGTCCGGAGACAGGCCCGGCGTGGCGACG
This sequence comes from Roseomonas genomospecies 6, assembly GCF_008365375.1. GTDB lineage: Bacteria > Pseudomonadota > Alphaproteobacteria > Azospirillales > Azospirillaceae > Azospirillum. Next base: position 24,405 of record NZ_QOKW01000001.1, read on the forward strand.
ATCCGCTCCAGTTCCGCCTTCATCAGGGCGCGGCGCGGCGCGTCGTAGCGGCGCAGGCGCGAGAAGGGACCCACCATCCGGGCCGCCACCTGCGGGTTCATCGGGTCGAGCCGCAGCACCTGATCCGCCAGGAAGCGATAGCCCGCCCCGCTGGTGTCGTGGAAGCGCACCGGGTTGCCGCCCGCGAAGCCGCCGATCAGCGCGTAGACCTTGTTCGGGTTGCGGATCTCGAAGGCGGGGTGGGAGAGCAGCGCGGTCACCCGCTCCAGCGTGTCGGGCCGGTGCGAGGTCGCCTGCACGCCAAACCACTTGTCCACCACCAGCGCCTCACCCTTCCAGCGCTCGTAGAAGCCGGCGATGGCCTCGTCCCGCTCCGGCGCGTTGGAATTGCTGAGGAACTGGAGCGCCGCCATGACGTCCGTCATCGCCTGGGCGCCGCGATACTGGCCGAGGCAGAGGCCGAGCGCCTCCTCATCCTCCAGCGCCATGAGATAGGCGAGGCAGAGGTTCTTCAGCGCCCGCCGCCCGATGGCCGCGGCGTCCACCGAGAAGGGCTCGTTGCCCGCGTTGCGGCGGTGGGTGTGCAGCCAGCCGGGGCGCAGAGCCTCCGCCAGCCGGCGGCGGGCGAACTCCCGCACGGCGTGGATGGCGTCGGGGTCGATCACCTCCATCTGAGTGCCGAGGTAGCTCTCGGTCGGCAGAACCAACGCCTGCGCGGCGAAGGCCGGGTCCCGGTCGGCGTCCTTCAGGACGGCGCCCACCGCGTCGATGAAGTCCTGGGGCAAAGCCAGATCCCGCCCGGCCTGCCGGTCGGCGACGAGCGAGAGCAGCAGCCGAGTGGCCAGCGTCTGCCCGGCCTCCCAGCGGTTGAAGGCGTCGCTGTCGTTGGCCATCAGGAAGGTCAGGTCGCCGTCCGTCAGGTCCGCCCGCAGCTTTACCGGGGCGGAGAAGCCGCGCAGCAGCGAGGGCACGGGGCGGGCCGGCACGTCCACGAACTCGAAGGTCTGCTGGGATTCGGTGACGTGCAGCGTGCGGCTGGTCCCGGCGGCGGCCTCCTCGCCTTTCAGGCGCAGCGGCAGGTCCGCCCCGTCCGGGCCGAGCAGCCCCATGACCAGGGGGATGTGCATCGGCTCCTTCACCGGCTGGCCGGGGGTGGGCGGCACGGTCTGCTTCACGGTCAGCCGGTAGGTCTTCACCGCGCCGTCATAGGCGCCGGTTACGTTCAGTTCCGGCGTGCCGGCCTGCCGGTACCAGTGCTTGAACTGCGTCAGGTCCACACCGGTCGCGTCGGACATCGCCGCCACGAAGTCGTCGCAGGTGACCGCCTGCCCGTCGTGGCGCTCGAAATACAGGTCCATGCCCTTGCGGAAGCCCTGCGGCCCCAGCAGCGTGTGGATCATGCGGATGACTTCCGACCCCTTGTCGTAGACGGTGGGGGTGTAGAAGTTGTTGATCTCCACATAGCTGTCCGGGCGCACGGGGTGCGCCATGGCGCCGGAATCCTCCGGGAACTGCACGGTGCGCAGGCGCTGCACGTCGGCGATCCGCTTGACCGCCCGCGAGTTCATGTCGCTGGAGAATTCCTGATCGCGGAAGACGGTCAGCCCTTCCTTCAGCGAAAGCTGGAACCAGTCGCGGCAGGTGACGCGGTTGCCGGTCCAGTTGTGGAAATACTCGTGCGCCACCACCGCCTCGATGCCCAGGAAATCCTGGTCGGTGGCGGTTTCCGGCTTGGCCAGGATGTATTTCGTGTTGAAGACGTTGAGGGACTTGTTTTCCATCGCCCCCATGTTGAAGTCGCCGACCGCGACGATGTTGAAGATGTCCAGGTCGTATTCCAGCCCGAACACCTCCTCGTCCCAGCGCATCGACTTGATGAGCGAGCGCATGGCGTGATCGACCTTGTCCTCGTTCCCAGGCTCCACATAGATGCGCAGGGTCACGTCGCGGCCCGACGCGGTGCGGAACCGGTCCTCCTGATGCACCAAGTTCCCGGCGACCAGGGCGAACAGGTAGCAGGGCTTGGGGAAGGGGTCCTCCCACACCGCGCGGTGGCGCCCGTCGGGCAGGTCGCCGGATTCGATGAGATTGCCGTTGGACAGCAGCACCGGATAGCGCGCCTTGTCCGCCGTGATCGTGGTGGTGTAGCGGGCCATCACGTCGGGCCGGTCGGCGAAATAGGTGATCTTGCGGAACCCCTCGGCCTCGCACTGGGTACAGAAGTTGCCGGAGGACTTGTAGAGCCCCTCCAGCGCCGTGTTCTCCTGCGGCTTGATGCGGACGACGGTCTCCAGCGTGAAACTCTCTGGCACGCTGTGGACGGTCAGATGGTCCGGCGTGACGGTGTAGTCGGCATCGCCCAGCGGTTGGCCGTTCAGCGCAACGGACACCAGTTCCAGCCGCTGCCCGTCCAGCGTCAGCGGCTGCGCCGCCGCGTCGTCCCGCGCCGGGTTGCGCCGCAGCCCGAGCTGCGCGCGGACCGTGGTCACGTCTTCGCCGAGGTCGAAGAACAGGTCGACCGTGTCGATCAGGTGCGCGGGCGGGCGGTAGTCCTGCAGGCGGATGGCCTTGGGCGTGCCTTTGTCCATGGGGCTTTTCTCTAACCTTGTTTTGGCCGTGTCGGCGTCGCGGGGACGGACTCTAGCATGGAGAGTGGGGACGCGGGGCGCCGTTGGACAGGGCCTGACAATCATCGCCTTTCGATAAAAGGCTGCACAGTCCCCATGCTCTAAGCTCCAGGTAGTTGTCCTGGTTACTTTCAAAAGATGTTACAATATATATTCTAATAATTATGGATTTTATGTATATTGCATTAATGAAATATCGGACCAAAGCTACTTTTGTTGACATTTTTATATGTATTGATTTGTATTTATGATTTCCTTTTTGGTTAATATATTTCCATGAGAGGGCTGATGGTCTCCAATTCAAATGTATGTATTTTAGCAAACTTGATTTAAAATATAGAAAGTGTTATTGTTTGGTGTTGATGGCAAAAATCAGTGGAGGTTTGTCATGGTAAGTTCCGTCGATGCAGGGGCTTATGAATTTAATCCGAAGGATTATGTCCACCGTGGCATAAATACTCGCTTCTTTATGGCGATAATAGGAGTTCTTCCAGCATTTTTGACGTTGGGGTATTTTGCTTTTTATGTACCGCAAGCGTTTGTTATTCTTGTTTTGTATATATTTTTCGTGGTGGCTGTTGTCTGGTTCCTGTTGGAGTTGATGAGGGCGGTTCTGATTGGAAATTCTGTGCGTGTCGGACCTGGGAACTTCCCAGAGATCAATAACATTTTAGAAGAAATAAAAAGAAAAATCAGGTACTCAAAAGATATTGAAATATACATTGTTGAAAATGGCTCTGTTAACATGTTTTTGTGCAGATTCTTCAGGACAAAGTTTATAGTGATAAATTCGGCATTCGTAGAGTCTTGTGAGACTTCAAAAAACTACAAAGATATAGAATGGTCTATAGCGCGTTTTGTCGGATATATGAAGGTAAAGAGAGATCATTATTTCCCTATTATCGACGAACTTATGGGTGCAATAAAGAAGGTTCCGCTGTTCAACCTCTTTATATTGCCATATGAGCGCTGTATCGTCTATTCAGGTGATCAAATCGGTCTTGCTGTGTGCGGAAGCTTGGAAGGTTCAATTGTTGGGCTCGGGAAGCTTCTTATTGGTAAGACTTTATACACGAAAGTAACAAACGACACCTTCATCAATCAGGCTAATAGATTGAATGGAAGCGTTTTTGCAAAGATTGCACGCTTCTTCTCAGAGTTCCCGTTCCTGACTGATCGGTATCTTAATTTGGTGGCGTTCAGTAGGGAAATTTATCGAGATCAGTACCAAAGTTACATAAAAAGCCATGACATAAACAGTGATTTCCTTCTCTATGCTCTAGAGAATCGGCATTGTTCCTGGTGAATTCCGTGCTCGGCAAGCATTCATAGGAAACTACAATGGATAAACGGCTTTTCTTTAAGGAAAGCCGTTTATCCACTGCAATTGAAGAGCCTCAAACGTGGAAGCTCTCGCCGCAGCCGCAGCGGCCCTTCTCGTTCGGGTTCTTGAAGACAAAGCCGGTCTGGAACTTGTCGTCGACGTAGTCCATCTCGCTGCCGATCAGGAACATGACCGCGGCGGGATCGATCAGGACGGTGACGCCCTTGTCCTCCACCACCTCGTCGAACTTCATCTTTTCCTTGGCGTACTGGATGTCGTAGCTGAGGCCGGAGCAGCCCTTCGCCTTCACGCCGATGCGCAGGCCGATGGTGTCGTCCGTCGCCTTGGACATCAGCATCCGCACGCGCTCCGCGGCGGCGTCGGTGATGGAGAGGGCCTTGGGGAGAGAAGCCGTAGAAGCCGTAGCCATGGGGGATCTTCGCCTCCTTAAAACATGTCCAGTTGGACCCGCGCGACCTCGGACATCATGCCCTGGTGCCAAGGGGGTTCCCAAACCAGCTCCACCTTGCATGTGGTGACGTCCTCGACGGACGCAACCGCCTGCTGCACCTGCATCGGCAGTTCGCCGGCCACCGGGCACATGGGGCTGGTCAGGGTCATGTCGATCTCGACCTCGTTGTTCGGGCCGATGTCGACGCGGTAGATCAGGCCCAGTTCCCAGATGTCCACGGGGATTTCCGGGTCGTAGCAGCTCTTCAGCGCCGAAATGACCGCCTCGCTCAGCGCGGCGCGCGGGTCGTAGGCCGCCTTGGCCGCGGCCATGTCCGCTTCGGTCTGGTTCATCGGCTTGGCCTCCGCGGCGTCGGCTTCCTTGGAGATCGCGTCATCGGGCATCACGTTCCACCGTTTCCTGCAACTTACTCGCTGCTCGCCTTGTCCTCGCCTTCGATGGCCGCGTTCATCGCGTGCCAGGCGAGGGTGGCGCATTTCACGCGCACCGGGAACTGACGGACGCCGGACAGCACCATCAGCCTCTCCATGGCGTCCTCGTCCACCGGACCGTGGTCGCCGTGGTCGTGGTCGTCCTTGGTGCACAGGTCGTGGAAGGTCTCGAACAGGGCCTTGGCCTCCGCCTCGCTCTTGCCCTTGACCACCTCCGTCATCATGGACGCGCTGGCGGTGGAGATGGCGCAGCCGCGGCCCTGGAAGGCCACATCCTCCACCACCCCGTCCTTCAGCTTCAGATAGACCATGAAGCGGTCGCCGCACATGGGGTTCTCGCCCTTGGCCTCCCGGTTGGCATCGTCGGGATGCCGGAAGTTCCGGGGGTTCTTGCCGTGATCCAGGATCACTTCCTGGTACAGCTCGCGCAGTTCGTCCATCATGCTCCGAAGAACTCCTTCACCGCGATCACCGAATCGACCAGAGCGTCGGCCTCCGCCCGCGTGTTGTAAAGGGCGAAGCTGGCCCGCGCCGTGGCGCCGACCCCGAAACGGTCCATCAGCGGTTCCGCGCAGTGGCGGCCGACGCGGACGGCGACGCCGTACTGGTCCACGATGGTGCCAAGATCGTGCGGGTGCACGCCCTCCAGCGTGAAGGAGATGATCGGACCCTTGCCCGGCGCGGTGCCGTAGACGCGCAGGCCGTCGATCTGGGAAAGCTGCTGGGTGGCGTACTGGAGCAGGTCGTGCTCGTGCGCCGCGATGGCGTCGCGGCCCAGCCTTTCCATGTAGTCCAGCGCGACGCCCAGCCCGATCACCTCGGTGATCGCCGGGGTCCCGGCCTCGAAGCGGGCGGGCGGGGCCTTGAAGGTGGTGCCCTCGAAGCTGACGCTCTCGATCATGTCGCCGCCGCCCTGATAGGGGGGCATCTTCTTCAGCAGGTCGTACTTGCCGTACAGCACGCCGGTCCCGGTCGGGCCGTACAGCTTGTGGCCGGTCATGATGTAGAAGTCGGCGTCGATGTCCTGCACGTCCACCACGCCGTGCACGGCGGCCTGGCTGCCGTCGAACAGCACCGGCACGCCGCGCTCGTGCGCCATGCGGGCGATGATCTTGGCCGGCGTCACCGTGCCCAGCACGTTGGAGCAGTGGGTCATCGCCACCAGCTTCGTCCGGTCGGACAGCAGGTCCTCATAGGCGTCCAGGTCCAGCACGCCGTGCTCGTCCACCGGGACGACCTTGATGCGGATGCCCTTTTCCATCTGGAGGAGCTGCCACGGCACGATGTTGGCGTGGTGCTCCATGACCGAGAGGATGATCTCGTCGCCTTCCGACAGGAAGGTCCGGCCATAGCTGTGGGCGACGAGGTTCACGGCCTCGGTCGCGCTGCGGGTGAAGACGATGTTGCGTTCCGACGGGGCGTTCAGGAAGCGGGCAACCTTGCGGCGGGCCTCCTCGAACTGGTCGGTCGCGGTCTGCGACAGGAAATGGACGCCCCGGTGGATGTTGGAATAATCCTCCTCCAGGAAGCGGGTCATGGCGTCGATGACCTGACGCGGCTTCTGCGCGGAGGCGGCGCTGTCCAGATAGACGAGCGGCTTGCCGGGCTTGCCCTTCCGCTCGTGCACGGTGCGCGACAGGATCGGGAAGTCGGCCCGCACGCGCTCGACGTCGTAGCCGGCGAGGGTGTCCGAAATTTGGGTGTCCATCTCCGGGTCCCTCCTCAGCGCGCGTTCTGCCAGTCGGCGACGTAGCTTTGGAAGGCGTCGCGGACGCTCTCCTCGGCGATCTCCTCCAGCGCCTCGGCCAGGAAGGCGCCGATCAGCAGGCCGCGGGCGGTCGCCTTGTCGATGCCGCGGGCGCGCAGGTAGAAGAGCTGGTCGTCGTCCAGCTCGCCCACCGTGGCGCCGTGGCTGCACTTCACGTCGTCGGCGTAGATCTCCAGCTCCGGCTTCGCGTCGATCTCCGCGGTGTCGGAGAGGAGCAGCGCGCGGTTCTGCTGGTAGCCGTCGGTCTTCTGCGCGCCGGGGCGCACGATGATCTTGCCCTGGAAGACGGCGCGGGCCTGGTCGTCAATGACGCCCTTGTAGACCTCGCGGCTGTTGCAGCAGGGCTGGGCGTGGTCGATGAAGGTCGTGGTGTCCACATGCTGGCCGCCGCGCACCATGTAGGCGCCGCTGACATGCGTGTCGCCCTCTTCGCCGTCCAGGACGCTGCGCACCTCGTTGCGCGACAGCTTGGCGCCGGTGGTCAGGATGAAGTTGTCGTACACGCCCTTGCCCGCCACCTTCGCCGCGGTGTGCGACAGGTGGAAGGAGCCGGCGTGCTCGCGCTGGGCCTTGTAGTGGTGGACCGACGCGCCCTCGCCGACGAACACCTCGGTCACGCCGTTCGACAGGGTGGTGCAGGACCCCAACCCGACGTGATGCTCGACGATCACGGCGCGGGACTCCGCCTCCGCGACGATCAGGCCGCGCGGGTGGAAGGCGGTCGGCTGCGCCTCGGTGCCGACGGAGACGAAGACCAGTTCGATGGTTTCATCGACCGTGACGCCGCGCGGCACATGCAGGACCGGTCCATCCGCCAGGAAGGCGGTGTTCAGCGCGACCAGCGCCAGATCGTCGGGAGCGGCGATGCGGCCCAGATGCTCGGCCACCAGATCGGGCCGCCGGGTCAGCGCGTCGGCGAGGTTCAGCAGTTCGACCCCTGCCGGCAGACCGGCGGTGGAGGACAGCTCCGCCCGGAAGCGCCCGTCCACGAAGACCAGCCGCGGCCCGGTCGCGCCGTCCGCGCGGACGGTCGGCAGCACGTCGAAGCGGACGGCCTCGCCGGTCCCGACCGCCGGCTGGAAGGCCAGCTTGTCGAGCGCGCGCAGGTTGGTGTAGCGCCAGGACTCGTTCTTCACCGTCGGCAGGCCGAGTTCCGCGAAACGGGCGCGGCCCTGGGCGCGCAGGTCGTTCAGCCAGGACAGGCCGCCGCCGGGCAGGCCGTCCTTGACCCGGTCGAACTGCTCCAGGAAGGGCTTGGCCGCCGCCGGGTCGTAGCCGCGGGGGGCTGCCGTGAGGGTCGTGCTTGCCATGGTCAGGCCGCCTCGTTCACGCCGAATTCGGCGTAGCCGTTCTTCTCCAGCTCCAGCGCCAGTTCCTTGCCGCCGGAACGCTGGATCTTGCCAAAGGCCAGCACATGGACATGGTCCGGCACGATGTAGTCGAGCAGGCGCTGGTAGTGGGTGATGACCAGCATCGACCGCTCCGGCCCGCGCAAGGCGTTGACGCCTTCCGCCACGATCTTCAGCGCGTCGATGTCCAGGCCGCTGTCCGTCTCGTCGAGGATGGCGAACTTCGGCTGGAGGACGGCCATCTGGAGCGTCTCGTTCCGCTTCTTCTCGCCACCGGAGAAGCCGACATTGACCGCGCGCTTCAGCATCTCGTCGGTCATGTTCAGCGCCTTGGTCTTCTCGCGCACCAGCTTCAGGAACTGCATGGCGTCCAGTTCCGGCTCGCCGCGCTGCTTGCGGATGGCGTTCAGGGCGGACTTCAGGAAGGTGGTGTTGGCGACGCCGGGGATTTCGACCGGGTACTGGAAGGCCAGGAACAGGCCGGCGGCGGCGCGCTCCTCCGGCTCCATCTCCAGCAGGTCCTTGCCGAAGAAGCTCACCGAGCCCTCGGTGATCTCATAGCCGTCGCGGCCGGCCAGCACATAGCTGAGCGTGCTCTTGCCCGAGCCGTTCGGCCCCATGATGGCGTGCACCTCCCCGGGGTTGATCGTCAAGTCGATGCCCTTGAGGATTTCCTTGCCGTCCACCGTGGCGTGCAGGTTCTTGATCTCGATCATCGTTTCTTCTTCCTTCGCGATACGGTGGGCGGTTCAGCCGACGCTGCCTTCAAGGCTGATGCCGACGAGCTTCTGGGCTTCCACGGCGAATTCCATGGGCAGCTCCTTCAGCACTTCCTTGCAGAAGCCGTTGACGATCAGCGACACGGCGTCCTCTTCCGACAGGCCGCGCTGGCGGCAGTAGAAGAGCTGGTCCTCGCTGATCTTGGCGGTCGTCGCCTCGTGCTCGATGCGGGCGGTGCGGTTGCGGCTCTCGATGTAGGGCACCGTGTGAGCGCCGCACTGGTCGCCGATCAGCAGGCTGTCGCACTGGGTGTGGTTGCGCGCGCCCTCCGCCTTGGGCAGGATCTTCACCAGCCCGCGGTAGGTCTGCTGCGCACGACCGGCGGAGATGCCCTTCGACACGATGGTCGAGCGGGTGTTCTTGCCGATGTGGATCATCTTGGTGCCGGTGTCGGCCTGCTGGAAGTTGTTGGTGATGGCGACCGAATAGAACTCGCCCACCGAATTGTCGCCCTGCAGGATGCAGCTCGGGTACTTCCAGGTGATGGCGGAGCCGGTCTCCACCTGCGTCCAGGAGATCTTGGAGTTGCGGCCGCGGCAGGCGCCGCGCTTCGTCACGAAGTTGTAGATGCCGCCGACACCGTCCGCGTTGCCCGGATACCAGTTCTGGACCGTCGAGTATTTGATCTGCGCGTCGTCCAGAGCCACCAGTTCGACCACCGCGGCGTGGAGCTGGTTCTCGTCGCGCTGGGGCGCCGTGCAGCCTTCCAGATAGCTGACGTAGCTGCCCTCGTCGGCAATGATCAGCGTCCGCTCGAACTGGCCGGTGTTGGCCTGGTTGATGCGGAAATAAGTGGACAATTCCATCGGGCAGCGCACGCCCTTCGGGATGTAGACGAAGCTGCCATCCGTGAAGACCGCGCTGTTCAGCGTGGCGTAGAAGTTGTCGGTGTAGGGCACGACGGAGCCGAGATACTTCTGCACCAGCTCCGGACACTTGTGCACGGCCTCGGAGATCGCGCAGAAGATGATGCCCATCTCCTCCAGCTTGGCCTTGAAGGTGGTCGCGACCGACACGCTGTCGAACACGGCGTCCACGGCGACCGCCGGGCTCCGGCCCTCGGACCCCTCGACGCCGGCCAGGATCTCCTGCTCGCGCAGCGGGATGCCCAGCTTCTCGTAGGTCTTCAGCAGTTCGGGATCGACCTCGTCCAGCGACTTCGGGCGGTCCTTCATCTTGGGCGCGGCGTAGTAGTGCGCGTCCTGATAATCGATCGGCGGATAGGACAGCTTCGCCCAGTGGCGCGGCTCCTCCATCTCCAGCCACGCGCGGAACGCCTTCAGGCGCCATTCGAGAAGCCATTCCGGCTCCTCCTTCTTGGCGGAGATGAAGCGGACGGTGTCCTCGTTCAGGCCCTTGGGCGCGACATCCGATTCGATGTCCGTCGTGAAGCCGTACTTGTACTTCTGCTCCGTGACGGCGCGGACCTGTTCGACGGTTTCGGTCGTGGCGGCCATGCTTGTCTCTCGTTCCCTGAAAGCGTTGTCCGAATAAGGCGCCGAAACGTCAGACGGCGGCGCGCCGTGCCGGGGTCGAACCGGCTTCCATTCCATTCAGCGGGCCGGGCGGAGCCTCCGCCCAGGCGGGCGGTCCCATCATGTCGGCCAGCGTCACCTGTTCCAGCGCGCCGCGGATGGCGCTGTTGACCTTTTCCCAGCCTCCGCGCATGGGGCACAGGCGCTGCACCCCGCACTGGCTGTCGGCACCCTCCACGCAGGCGGTGAGCGCGATCGGCCCATCGAGCGCGGTGATGATCTCGGCGATTGAGATTGCGTCGGCGGTGCGGCTGAGCGCATAACCTCCCGCGGCGCCGCGGTGCGAGGTCGTGAGGCCCGCCGGGGTCAGCGTCTTCATGAGCTTGGCGACCGTGGGGGAGGGCACGCCCGTGCGCTCCGCCAGATGGGTGACGGTGTGCACCGTGCCCACATGGCGCGCCATTTCGCTCATCACGACGATGGCGTAGTCGGTCAGCTTGCTCAGCCGGATCATGACCACCCCGATACAGGACTAAATTGGTCCAGATTAGGTGGTCAACATACGACCTTTGTCAAGCGGAACCGGAGCCGGATAACCGGGAAAAGCACTCGGGTATAAGGATGGCAGGACTGCGCCCGGCGCACGCTGCGGCGAACTGTCGCGGATGACCCGCGGCAAGGGAGAAACCACGCGCCACAGTCGGAATGAAAGCCGGCCCCGCGGCTGGAGCCGCGGGGCCGGTGCAGTCGGCGTGGAACCGGAAGGAAGGCCGACCCTCGGGCCGGTCGTCAGCCCGGCTTGCGCGCCTCTTCCCTGGCGGCGTCGCTGGCGGCGCTCACCGCATCGCCGACCTCTTCCTTGGCCGCTTCGACGGCGGCGCGGGCGGCGCGGGTGCCGCGGTCCATGGCATCCATGGCCACTTCCTTGGCGCGGTTGGTCGCCTCGTCGGCGTAGTCGCCGACCCAGCGGTCCTCATAGCGGGTGGACGGGATGCTGGCGCCCAGAGCGGCTCCCAGAGCGACGCCCATCACGCCGGCCACCATGGGGTGATCGTCCACCATCTCCCAGAAGCGCCCGGTCGCGCTGTGCAGGCGGTCCGACGCCCGCATGTGGCCGGCGTTGCCGTAACTGCCGCCGGACTGGTGGCCCATGTCGCGGCGCATGCCCTGCGCCCGGTCGCGGGCGTGGTCGGCCATTCCGCGCACGCGGTCGCCGGCATCCTCCACGGCATCGCTCGCCCGGTCATAGACGTGGCTTGCCGCCTCGCGCACGCTGCTGCCGGCGCTGTAGAAGGTGTCGCGGGCGTATTGAGCGGCGCTGCCGGCCCGGTCGCGGACGTTGTGCATGGCGCCGCTGCGCGCGATGCGCCGGTCGTAGCCGGAGGCGGTCAGGGCGAGCCAGCCCAGCCCGATGCCGATCATGGCGAGTGGGATCGGGTTGCTGCGCATGGTGTCTCCGACCGAGTGGGACCGCTGGTGGCTCTGGTTGCGGATCGGCTCGTAATAGCGGTTCTCGGCGCGGTCGTTGCCGTAGCCGCCGGTGGAGGTGTGCATCCGGTTCATGGTCTGCTCCATCAAGTGACGGGGAGCGAGCCGCGCGGTCTTGCGCTTCAGGATCTGGATCGTGTTCCCGATCCGAGCCTGACGTTCGCGGATCTCCCGTTGCATCGCGTCATAGTCGCGGGGCGTGCCGCCCCTTTCCTCACCGCTGCTCATCGGGCAAGCTGGGAGCGGGCCCAGCGCTTGTCGTCGCGCAGTGTTTCGATGGTGCGCTGCGGCTGGAGATTCTCCGGACTCAGCCGCTTCTTGCCCATCATCGCCAGCACCCCGCCGATGGCCAGCACCACGACGCCGACGATGACGGCGGCCAGCCATGGCTCGACCACGTTCGAAAGCGCCAGCACCGCCGCGGCGAGAAGGACCAGAACACCCGCGAAGGCGATCAGCCCCCCGGCGGCGACGAAGGCGGCGCCGCCCGCGGCCTGACCGGCCTTTTCGGTCAGTTCGGCCTTGGCAAGCTCGATTTCGGTGCGGGCGAGATTGGTGGTTTCCCGCGCCAGATCGGCGAACAGGCCGGCTATGGGACGGTCCTGCCGCGGATCGTAGGAACGATCCTCCGCAGCGCTCATGGTTTCATCCCCTGGGCAGGAGTGCCGGAGGCCGGCTTGTTCTCGGAGGTGGAGCCCGGAGTGTTGCCGGCCACCAGTTCGGCGGCATCACGGGTGCGCGCGGCGGTGGTCGCCGCGGTGGCGACACCCAGCGGGCGCGGCCCCTCCTGGTTCCGGGCGATTCCGCCGCCGGCCGACGTCATGCCAGAAGACGTCATGCCCGACGAACTCATGCCGGTCGAGGTCATGCCGGAGGAGGACATGCCGGACGACAGGCCGGAGCGCGGACGCGGTGCGGTGGCGCTGCTCATGGCCGCCGAACCGGCGATCCCGCCGGCCATGCCCCGGCTGCGCCCGGCCAGATCGCGGTCGCCGCCGAGGGACTCCTGCCCGGTGCGGTCGGCGCCCTGCAGACCGAAGTCGCGGTAGTCGTGATCGCGGCGGCCGCGGTCGTACCGGCTGTAGCCGCCGGTCAGATGCGACGACGTCGCGCCGCGAAATCGCCGTTCTCCGGAACTCTTGACGAAGCGGGCGAACAGGAAGCCGACGGCGAAGGCGGCGCCGACGAACACTTCCGGCTGGCGCCGCGCGAAACGCTCCACCTGGCCGACCATGTCGTCCACGGTGGAGTTGCGAAGCATGTCGGCCACCTGCTCCACACGGTCGGCGGCCTGCCCGGCGTAATGGGCGGCGGTGCCGTTGTTCTCGTCGTTCAACTGCTCCGCGGCCTTGTGCAGCGCGTTGGCGACGCTGCCCAACTGGTCGGCGGCCCGGCCCGTCTGCATCTCCAGAAGCGAGCGGATGCGGCCCTGCGCGGCGCCGATGCTGTCCCGGCCCGCGTCGGCGGCCTCCCCGGCCAGACGGTTGATGTCGTCCGAGGGCGCCCTGTTCTGCGAATGGTCCTTGCCGTGCCCATTGTTGGCCGTGGAATTGTTGGCCGTGGAATTGCTGGCCATCGGGTCCGACGCCTTGCGGTTCGGTTCGCCGGTGCCCAACGTATCGCGGTCTGCCATCTGTTTTCCTCCTCGGGATCGGTCGCGGACATGTTCCGGTTCGCGGCCTGCGGCAATTCGCCGCGCTCTGCGGCGTCCGATGTCGGGAATCAAACACGGCCACGGGCATCGGAGTTCCGGTGTGTGTATTGCGTTCCGCAGGAGCAACGCTGGGTTGCCGGAGCGCGCACCAGGGGTTCTGCCGGAATTGGACGTTCCGTGAAAGTGTGCTAAACTTATCCGAGAATTCGCTAGGGTTCCTATGAACCGGGGGAGGCGGTCGTGAGCGGCATCTTTTCCGTCCTGTCCGGCGGCCAGACCAGCATGTTCCAGCTCCAGCAGGCCAAGAAGGACTGGGAGCGGGCCATGGACGCCATGGACGACAAGGACGCCACGCAACGCCTTGCCGACAAGGCCGACCGGGCGCAGCAGCCCTTCACCCTGTCGCCGGAGCAGCAGAGGAACCACACCGCCGCGGTCAGCGCGCTGGAGGAGGCCAAGCGCGTCGGCGGCCCGAAGGCCGTCGCCGCGCAGCGTCTGGAGGAGGTCGAGCGCAAGATCGCCGAACTGAAGATGATGATGCGCCACAACCACGGGGACCGGGAGAAGCTGGCGCAGTTGGCGCGTGAGGCCGCGATCCTCGCCAAACAGGCGGGTCGGGCGGCGAAGGAGTACGGCGCGGGCATGGCCGCCGCCGCGGAGATGGGGCTGCCCGGCGGAGCCGGAGCGCCGTCCGCCGGCGGCATCACCATTGAGCGGACGATCACCCGCACCTCCGTAACCATCGTGCAGACGGAAATCGCCGTCGACGTGACGATGACCATCCGCGGCGATGGCTCATCGCCGGGGGATGCCCCGCCGGACGCTTCCACCGCTCCGCCTCCGCCTCCGCCGCCGCTTCCGACGGACGGGACGGCCTCCCAGCCCGCCGGCCAGACCATGGCCGCGGGCATGGCGGAGGGGGAGGAGGCGGCGGAGGATGGGGAGGCGCGCTCCGCCGAAGCCGCAGCGGCGGAGGCCGCCGGTCTGGCCGGTCAGGCCACCGCGCAGGGAGCCGGGGAGAACGGCGGAGAGGCTGCGGATGGACGGTCCGCCACCGGCAGGACGGACGAAGAGAAGGACAAGGAGAAGGCCGAAGGGAAAGCCGCGGACGGGGAGGGGGGCAGCCTCGACCGGCTGTTGCAGGAAGAGGCGCCCGGCCTGAACGCCACGTCGGCGGCGCCCAACGGCGACAAGATCCGCAACTACATCCAGCGGATGATGGCGGACAACGACCTGAAGATGTCGCGCTACCGCGAGGCGGACGAGTTCGGGCGGCGGGTCGAAGCGGTGCTGGCCGCGGCGAAGACGGTCATCGCCGAAGCGAAGGCCGCCAACGAACTGGATCAGGCGGAGGAGCGGCGCAAGGCGCGGAAGGAATCCTTCAAGGCCTATGACAAGGTCGTGGAAGAGGCGCAGGACAACGTCAACGAATTGCGCCAGGCGGCCTTCGGGTCCAGCGTCACCCTGAAGGACTTCGTGGAGGCGGTGAGCGACACGGACGACGTGGATGGCCGCCTCGGTGATCCGGAACTGGCCGACCCCTCCGCCGTCAACGGCATGAACACCGTCTCCGCGGAGGGGGCGGGGGTGCAGACCGGGGCGGACATCGCCATGACGACGCCGTCCGGTTCGGTCAACGTCTTCGCGTAGGATCGCCGGCGCCCCGGACCGGAGGGCACCTCCTCCGTGGGATCAGACGGACAGCCAACGGGATTATCCCTACCAGGGTAAGGCCGACCATTTCGCAGTCAATACGGTCTTGACCGCGGGGTTGGACAGGCGCAGGATCGTCGGTGTGAAGGTTGATGCTCGAAAAGCATTGAACGCACAGTGCCGACCGGCGGTCATGCCGGCCGGATAGAAGGCTGGAGTTCAAGCGGCAACATCGCCTGAGGCGCCCCTGCGGCGTGCTCATCTTATAGATACTGTTGCCCGTCCGGCTGACCGGCGGCGGAGCCATACCCGGGTGGCTCCGCCGCCGATTGTTTTTCTGGGCATCCTTCCCGTCCCTTCCCCAGCCTTTCCATCCGCCGTTCCGTTCCACCGCCCGTGAGCGCTTGCCGTCTCGCGTCCGGTGCGCACATCCCACCGGCAGCTCGCGCCTTGGAATAATCCAAAGGAAAGTGTGGGTATTCGAGGCGATCACTCTCCCACGATCTAGCCTGCAAATAAGCAATTTAGTTCGAAATCCGCCCTATCGATAGGAGTAGGAACAAAAATTGGCCGCAAATGTGCGCAAAAAGGGGGTATCAAACAGGGGCTTAACGCCACATTAACCAGACTGGACTGACCTTGATCTCACGGAGGCGGCAAGTGCAGGCATGGTGCCGGCCACACCGCCCGCGAATTCAACCACGATGCTTGAAAGGCCCGACGATGACCATGACGGGTGCAATATGCGAAGTGGCTGGAACCAACGCCGGAGTGGGGTGCCGGCGGCGGAAGGCGGGCCTTGTGCTGGCGGTTCTGCTGCTGGCCGGGTGCCCCGGCACCACGGTTCCTCCAGAGACGCAGACCGCCGGACCGACCGCCATGGCCGTTCCGGTGCCGAAGACGAAGCCTGCTCCGCCGCGCGTCAAGACCGCGGGCAAGGAGCAGGCGGCCACGCAGGCGGTGAACGGTCCGGGGACCGGCCCCGCAGCGGCGGTCATCGCCATGGCCGGGACAGAAGTGGCGGGGCTGCCCCCCGTTCCTTACGGCGGCTCCAGCCCGCCCGCCACCCTGTCCCCCGAAACGCTCGTCGGCCTGGACCAGCTCCAGACCCGGCGTCTCCTGGGCACCCCTGCCGCAACGGAAGAGGCGCCACCTGCAAAGGTGTGGCATTACGCTAAGGGCGACTGTTCGCTCAAAGTCTTCTTCTTCATGGACATGACGTCCTCCCAGGACTTCCGTGCCCTCTCCTACGATATGAAGAGCAGCGAAAATGTCCCAGATGTCGATAAACGATGCTTCGCTCAACTCCTTGCCCAAGGCTGGGATGTCCGCAATGACTGAGGCCGCCGTCGCCCGCGTGGCGCTGGTCGACGACGACGACCTGTTCCGCGAATCCCTCAGCCTCAACCTCGCCGACGAGGGGTACGAGGTCGTTACCTTCGACCGTGGCGAACCCGCGCTCGACTTCTTCGCCGAGGGCGGTTCGGTGGACATCGTCCTGCTGGACTGGCGCATGCCGAAGATGGACGGCATCGACGTCCTCCGCCAGATGCGCGCCCGCGGCATCGACCTGCCGGTGATCTTCCTCACCGTGCTGTCGGACCAGATCTATGAGGAGGCCGCCCTGGCCGGCGGCGCGCTGGACTTCGTCGAGAAGTCGCGCAGCCTGTCGATCCTGCTGAAGCGCATGCGCCTCATCGTGGACGGCTCCAAGGGCACGCCGGAGGAGGCCGAAGGGCCGAAGGAATCCGTCTACGCCCTGGGCAACCTGGAACTGCGCCTGGACAACAGCCGCGCCCTGTGGGGCGGCAAGCGCATCGACCTGACGCTGACCGAGTTCAACATCGTCAAGCTGATGGCGACCCGCCCCGAAGAGGACGTGTCCTACCGCGAGATCTACGACCTCGTGCACGGCAAGGGCTTCCTGGCCGGCTACGGCCCGTCGGGCTACCGCGCCAACGTCCGCGCCTTCATCAAGCGCATCCGCCAGAAGTTCCGCGTGGTGGACGCCGAGTTCGATTGCATCGAGAACTATCCGGGCTTCGGCTATCGCTGGGGCAACGGAACCGGCGGCACGGGCCGCACGCGCGACGACGACGCCGATGTGATGGCCGATGGCGCTGCTGCCGATTGAGGCCCACGGGCCCGATGGCGGGCGGGACAGGGCGGAACTCTCCAAGGGAGGATTCTCCATGGCGGGTTTTCCCGGAGGCCGGCTGCGGTGGCTGTGGCGCTCGCTGGCCAGCCGGCTGGCGCTGCTGACCATCGTGTTCCTGGCGGTCCCGGTGCTGATCTACGATCAGTTCCAGCGGGCCGACACCACGACGCAGACCCTGCTGCTGCAAAGCGCGCAGCGGCAGGGCGAGCTGATCGCCCGCGCGCTGGAGCCGGACCTGTCCCGCGCCAACCGCGCGGCCCTGCCGCAGCTCGGCCCCATCCTGCGCCGCTTCGCGGACGGGAGCACCCGGCTGAAGCTGCTGGTCCGGCCCCGTGCCCTGGCCGGCAACAACCTGATGGGAAGCGACGGATTCTATTACGTCGCCGCTTCCCCATCGGTGCCCACCGACGATCTGGACGCCGAGCGCCACCAGCTTCTGGAGCAGGGCGTTCTGGACCGGCTGGGCGCTTCCTGCGCCGGGAACGAGCCGCTGGCCCTGCGCCTGCCGCGCGCCTCCGGCGGCTATGAGATCCTCACCTCCGTCACGCCGATCAACACCGCCTTCGGCTGCTGGGCCCTGGTGACCAGCCACACCGCCGGCGGCTATCTGGACTCCTCCCTGGGGCGGCCCTATTGGAGCACGCCGGTCGTCCAGGCCGCGGCGACGATCTACGTCGTCATGGCGGCGCTGGTGTTGGCCGTCCTGCTGGGGGTGTGGCGCAACCTGCACCGTTTCGGCGATCTGGCCCGCGACATCGTGTCGGGCGGGATCGGCGACGGCGGGCAGGGGTCCTTCACCAACCGCAACACCGTGCCGGAACTGTCCGGCGTGGCCGAGGACTTCGACCGGCTGGTGGACACTCTGCGCGAGAGCGCGCGGTCGCTGCGCCGGGCGGCGGAGGACAACGCCCACGCCTACAAGACTCCCATCGCGGTCATCCGCCAGTCGGTGGAGCCGCTGCGCCGCTCCCTGTCCGCCGGGGACAGCCGCAGCCAGCGCGCCCTGACCATGATCGAGAAGTCGGTGGACAAGCTGGACGGTCTGGTGTCCTTCGGGCGCCGCATGGACGAGGCCGCCGCCGATCTGCTGGTCCCGCCGCGCCGCCGGGTGGACCTGTCCGATCTGGTGGAGCGGATGGCCGGCGGCTACACCAGCCTGCTCGCCGAACGGCAGCTCCACATGCGCTCGCGCATCGAATCCGGGGTGGTCGTGCGGGCCAGCGAGGACATTCTGGAAACGGTCATCGAAAACCTCGTGGAGAACGCCGTCAGCTTCTCCCCGCCGGACGGCACCGTCAGCGTGCGCCTGTCCCGCAACGGCGCCTGGGCGGAACTGGTGGTGGAGGACGAGGGGCCGGGCGTCGATCCGGCGAACCTGCCGCGCATCTTCGAACGCTACTTCTCCCAGCGCGAGCCGGGGCGGGGCATGCCGGAGGACACGGCGGCCCAGAACCAGGCCGAGGCGACCCATTTCGGCATCGGCCTGTGGATCGTGCGGCGGAACATCGAGGCGTTCGGCGGCAAGGTCCGCGCCGAGAACCGCCCGACCGGCGGGTTCCGCATGACCGTGACCCTGGCGGTGGCGTAACGCGGGGGGCTGGCGCCCTGTACGCGCCCAACTCGTACGGATGTGGCCGGACCGCATGTCCGGTCACACGTACGGAACAGCTTTGTCCCCCATCCTGACCTTGCTCATGGCCCGATCGGGCGATACCGTGCGGCCCGACCCCCGAAGGGCAAGGCAGGCCCATGCACGTTATCGTCATCTATGTCCTCGCGGTTTCCGGCCTTCTGGCGCTGGTCAGCTTCCTGCCGCCGCTGGCGGCCCGGCTGCGGGTGCCCTACACGGTGCTGCTGGCCGCCGTGGGTGTCGCGCTGGGCGTGGTGATCCAGAGCTTCGCGGGAAGCGGCGGCACCGGCCCCTTCCATGACTTCCTGAATTCCCTGGCCGAGATGAACATCTCGTCCGAGGTGCTGCTCTACGTCTTCCTGCCGGTGCTGCTGTTCGAAACCGCCCTGGCGGTGGACGTACGGCGGCTGTTCGACGACATGTGGCCGATCCTGCTGATGGCGGTGGTGGCGGTGTTCGTCTGCACCTTCGCCGTCGGTTACGCGCTCAGCCTGTTCACCTCCATGGGGCTGGTGGCCTGCCTTCTGCTGGGGGCCATCGTCGCGACCACCGACCCGGCGGCGGTGGTCAGCATCTTCCGCGATCTCGGCGCACCGCGCCGCCTGACCATGCTGGTCGAGGGCGAGAGCCTGCTGAACGACGCCGCGGCCATCGCGCTGTTCACGCTGCTGCTCGGCATGCTGACCAGCAAGGCCCACGGGGGTGCGGCGGAGGCGGGCGTGGAGTTCCTGCGCGACTTCGCGGGCGGGGTGCTGACCGGCTATGTGTGCGGGCGCGTCGTCTGCATGATCGTCGAGCCGGTGCGCGACCAGCCCATGGCCGAGATCACCCTGACCGTGGCGCTCGCCTATCTCAGCTATGTGCTGGCGGAGCATTACGTCGGCGCGTCCGGCGTCGTGGCGGTGGTGACGGCGGCGCTGGTCGTCGGCTCCGTCGGGCGCACGCGCATCTCCCCGGACACCTGGGGGGCGCTGGAGCATGTCTGGAAGCAGCTCGGCTTCTGGGCGAACTCGCTGATCTTCCTGATGACGGCGCTTCTGGTTCCGCGGCTGCTGGGCGGCATCGGCTGGAGGGATGTGGGGCTGGTGCTGGTCGTGGTGGGGGCGGCCACGGTGGCGCGTGCGGTGGTGCTGTTCGGGCTGCTGCCGCTGCTGTCCGCCGCCGGGCTGGCCCAGAGGGTCAGCCACGCCTACAAGGCCGTCATGCTGTGGGGGGGCCTGCGCGGGGCGGTGTCGCTGACGCTGGCGCTGGCCGTCACCGAGAACGGGCGCGTCCCCGACCGCGTGCAGGGCTTCGTCGCCGTCCTGGTCACCGGTTTCGTCTTCTACACGCTGTTCGTGAACGGGACGACGCTGCGCGCCGTCATCAACCTGCTCGGGCTGAACCGGTTGTCCCCCGTGGAGCACGCCATGCGCAACCGCGCCCTGGCGCTGTCGCTTGCCGGGGTGCGCGAGCGGGTGGAGGGGCTTGCCCACCGGTACGAGGTGGACGAGCAGGCCGTCGGTTCCACCGTGTCGCAATATGTGGACCGGCTCGACGCCATCGTCCGGGAGCGGTCCACCGAGGCGCCGCTGGGCAGCGAGGACCGCGTGACCATCGGCCTCGTCATCCTGGTGAACCGGGAAGAGGAGCTGTATTACGAGCACTTCAAGGAAGGCATCCTGTCGCGCGGGGTGGCGGAGCTTCTGACCCGCCGCACCGGCAGCCTGCTCGACGCGGTGAAGACCCAGGGGCGCGCCGGCTACCGCGCCTTCGAGGAGTCCTTCATCTCCTTCACCCCCTGGATGCGCCTCGCCAGCCTGCTGCACCGCCGGCTGGGCATCCATGCGCCGCTGGCCCGCCGCCTCGCCTTCCGGTTCGAAATCCTGCTGGGCGTGCGGACGGTGCAGCGCGAACTGCTGGAGTTCATCAACGACAAGGTCGGGCAGGTGCTGGGCACCGACGTGGCTTGCGAACTGGAGGGGATTCTCACCGTCCGCCTCGCCATGGTGGAGCAGGCCCTGGCCGCGCTGAAGCTGCAATATCCCGACTACGCGCTGCTCCTGCAAAGGCGATACGTCAGCCGGGCTGCCCTGCGGCTGGAGGAGGCCGATTACCGGACGCTCTTCGCCGAGTCGATCATCAGCCAGGAAATCCTGAGCGACCTGCAACGCGACCTGGATGCCCGGCGGCGCGCGCTCGACGCCCTGCCGAAGCTGGATCTGCGGCTCGATCTGATGGAGCTTGTCGGGCGGGTGCCGCTGTTCAAGGGGCTGGAGGACGACCGCGTGCGCGGCATCGCCACCCTGCTGAAGCCGCGGCTGGTCCTGCCGGGGGAAACCGTCGTGCGGCGCGGCGAACGGGGCGACGCCATGTTCTTCATCGCGTCCGGCGCCGTGGAGGTGCTGGTTCCGGGGCTGGACGAGCCGGTCCAACTCGGCACCGGGGACGTGTTCGGTGAGATGGCGCTGCTGACCCGCCAAAGACGCAACGCCGATGTGCGTGCGATGGGCTATTGCCAACTGCTGGTCCTGGATGTGAGAGATTTCCACCGGCTGGTGAAGAAGGACGCGAGCCTGCGCGCCCATCTCCAGGCGGTGGCCGAGGCAAGGCGCAACCCGCCGCCGAAGCCGGTCGAGGAGGCCGCGATGCCCGTGGATGACGCGGCCTCACCGGAACCGCCCGGCGAAACGGCGGCTGTTGTGGAGGTCCAGGCGGATGTCCGGGATGAGGCCCAGGCATCATCCGTCGAAGGCGCGCAGGCGCGGGGATAGGAGACGAAGGCGCAAGATGACCGTGCAAGCCACCACCGCCGCCACGGGCGGGCGGCCCGATTGGGTCGGCCTGATGCCGGGCGTGTTCGTGCTGCTGTGGAGCACGGGATTCATCGGCGCCAAGTACGGCCTTCCCTATGCGGAGCCGATGACCTTCCTGCTGGTCCGGCTGGGGCTGGTCGCGGTGGTTCTGGGCATCGTCGCCCTGATCACCGGCGCGCCCTGGCCGAAAAGCTGGGCGGAGGCCGGGCGCATCGCTCTGGCCGGGCTTCTGGTGCACGGCGTCTATCTGACCGGTGTCTTCTGCGCCATCGCCAAGGGCATGCCGGCGGGGGTGACCGCCCTGATCGTGGGCATCCAGCCGCTGCTGACCGCCGCCCTGTCCGGTCCGCTTCTGGGCGAGCGGGTGACCGGGCGGCAGTGGGTCGGTTTCCTGATGGGGCTGGCCGGAGTCGGGCTGGTGGTGAGCGAGAAGCTCCGTTTCGACTCGGCGGACGCGATCGGCGTGGGGCTTGCTCTGGCCGCTCTGCTGGGCATCACCTTCGGGACGCTCTACCAGAAGCGCCACGGCACGGCGATGGACCTGCGCAGCGGTGCGGCCATCCAGTACGCCGCGACCGCGGCGGTTCTGGCGGTGCTGGCCCCGCTGTTCGAGACCATGCGCATCGACTGGACCGGCGAGTTCGTCTTCGCCCTGTTGTGGCTCAGTTTTGTTCTATCGGTCGGGGCGATCTTCCTGTTGTTCCTGCTGATCCGGCGCGGTGCGGCGGCGCGGGTGGCGAGCCTGTTCTATCTGGTTCCGCCGGTCACTGCGGTGACTGCCTGGGCGATGTTCGGGGAGCGGCTGGGGGTTCTGGCCCTGGCCGGCATGGCGTTGGCGGTGGCCGGGGTGGCGCTGGTCAACCGGAGCGGCAAGCGAGCCCCCTGACGCCGTGCGCATTGCCTCGGCGGGGCCGTCCGACTATGCTTCCCCGCACCGGCAACCTTGCCGGCGGTGCCCGCCGGTTCAACCAAGCTTCGGCAACCAACATCGGAAGTGAGTGTCATGGACGGCCTGGAGCCCATCTCGCTCGATGACAACCAGACCCTGCAAGCCATCGGCATCCTGGCCGACGTTCTGGACGGGGTTGACGGCCCGGGCGGGCTGGACACGGTTCTGGTGTCCAAGGCGCTGCGGCAGGTGATCGCCACCAAGTCCCAGCCGGCCTTCGAGTTCGCCTCCCGCGCCTTCAACACGCTGGACGCCGACGTGCGCCGCCGGGTGGCGGAGGACGCCGATCAGGCGGCCCACGATTCCGTCGAACTGCGCGCCCGTGTCGGCGGCTTCCTGGCGACCTCGGCCAAGACACCGGGTTCCGGCGGTTCGGCCACCCCGGCCCAGGCCACCAGCTTCCTGAACGCTCTGAACCTGCGGAACCGCCGCCGCTCGCCCCAGTCGGAGTGATCGGCCTCTCTTCCCGTCAGATCACCTGGATATAGCGGTTCGGTTCGCCTTCGGCGGACCAGCGCGCATGAATCTGGCCCTTGCCGTCGAAGATCAGCGACAGCCAGTTGCGTTGCCGGATGATCCGCCTGCCCGATTCGGAAAAGGCCGGCATCTCGAAGCCATAGCCGCCGGGCAGGGTCTCCTTGCGTCCGGCCAGCCATTCCAGGACGAAGGCGGTCGCCTTGGCGGGCGGCGGATGGACGACGCCCGACGCGATGAGCTGCCAGATTTCGACCCCACCGCCGCGCAGGACGGCGCGGCCCCCCGCATGGATCTCGCCCGACACCGCGGTGATGCGGCAGCCGGTGCGGCGGGAAAATCCGGCCAGGAAATCGATCAGCCGATGCCACTCCTCCGCATGGGCAGGGCTGCGCCATTGGTCGCGCAGGTCGTCCTCGATCCCGACGCGGACGGGCGACAGGCCGACCGCCCGCTCCATCACGCCGGTGTCGAGATACAGCAAAGGCACGCTCGACATCAGGATGAGATGGCGGCAGCCCTTGAAGCGTTCCATCCACTCCGGCAGGGCGTCCCACACCCGGTCCGACAGCACCCGGCGGGGCGTCCGGTCGCTGCGCATGTCCAGCGCCAGAACGCCGACGTCGCCCAGCCGGAACCCCTGGCTGAAGGACCCGAGCGGCGCGCCCCACACGCATTCCGGAAGCGCTTCCGTGGTGGCGCCCAACTGGAACAGGGCGAAATGGCGGCGGGCGGCCATATAGACGCCGCGCCAGGCCGGGGACATCATCTCCTCGTCCGGATGGGAGCCCCAGCCGTCGAAGATGTCGTGGTCGTCCCACATCATCACGGACGGCACGCGGGCGGTCACCGCCGCGGTTTCCGGTTGGCCCCAGACCCGCAGATAGAGGTCGAAGTAGAAGTCCATCGCCTCTTCCGCCATGGCGGGGCTGAAGGACTCCTCCAGGCGCGCGGCGTCCGTGCGCTTCTTCCAGGCGCTGAGCAGAGGCGGCCGGCGCCACACCGCGTCGGCGTAGAGCTGGTCTCCGCCTTGCAGCAGCAGGTGGAACCGCTCCGTCTCGTGGCGGCGGCGGAGGTCACCCCACAGGGCGTTGCGCGGCGCGTTCAGCGCGGCGATCTTCTCCTCGTCCTCCGCCCCGTTGCAGGACACGTAGGCGATGCGCGGCGGCGACGCGCGCCCCGGGACGGTCACCGTCCATGTGTCGCCCGGAGAGGCGTTGTCGGTGAAGCCATAGGCGGCGTCCACGTCCCGGGTGCCGCGGGGAATGGCGAAATCGAACCGCCAGACATGCCGGTTGCGCCAGCGGGCGAGGTGGCGGGGCGGGACGGGCAGGGTCACCCCATCGACCCGCAGGTCGTCGGGTTCGGCGTCTCCCTCCAGCACGAAGAGGGCGGAGAGCCACCAGCGGTCGCCCTGTTCTCCCCGGAAATAAAGGACGGGACCCAGAATGATGTTCGGTGCCGGCCTGCCGCGCGCCATGAACGCTCTTTACCCTCTTCGTTCCCGCCGGTCCGGGCGCCCATGGCCCAGCTTCCGTTTCCGCGGCTCCTGTTTATGGGGAAAGCCGATGGTCTGTAAAAGGGGCAAGCGGCTCTCCGAAGGGAGAAGGGGTGCGGAAATGCGGAAGGACCCGCAGCGGCGCAGAAAAACCGGGTGCGGACAACAAAAGGGTGTGGACAAAAAAACAGGCGGCCGGATCGCCCGGTCGCCCCTTGTGTGACGATGGAACGCGGGAAACGGCGGGCCTAGCTCTTGCGGCGCTGCCTCAGCAGTTCGAGCATGCGCGCCGGCACCGGCTCTTCCAGCACGGGGTCGTAAAGGCGGTGAAGCTCCTCCACATGGCTTTTGTGGAAGGTCAGCACGGCCTTCGCGTCGGCGTCGCCCTCTACGGACTGCTCGAACTCCTGACGCTCCTTATCGTCCAAGGCACCGTCAAGATATGCGTTGATATGGTTCATCGTCACACGCTTCATGTCTTTTGATCCCGGAACGTCTCCGGAGGCCAGCCTCCGAGACGGAAACGATCCGCGACACAGAGTTCAAATATAGTACGTCCTGCACGGCGTCGGGAGTGGTGCCTTACCTCTTCTTATGGGGATGACGCCGGTTACGCCAAGTGGTAGGCGGATCGTATCCGTTCGTTCCCCGTGGATGCCTTGGCAACCCCATTGCAGCCGTTGCTCGGTTCGCACGGGGGATGTAACAGCCGCCCTTATCGCTTGTTCCGATGCCGGATCGTCCGGAAGCTTCGGAAAAATCAACCTGTTGTACGGCTGCCATACCCCGCGGCGAATCCCGCCCACCGGAGACGTACGGTCTTCGACCGTCCTAGGCTGCCATAAGGTTGTTCAGCCGTTCGCGGGCGCGGCACAGGCGGGACCGGATGGTGCCGATGGAGACGTTCAGCTTCTCCGCGGCCTCCTGATAGGGACGGCCCTCGATGGCGACCAGCTTGACGACCTTGCGCTGGCTGGGGGTGAGGGCGCCGAAGGCGCGGTCCACGTCGCGGAAGACGAGGCGGGCGATCTGCGAGGCTTCGACCGACATGGCGCCGTCCCAAAGCTCCACCTTGGTGACGTGCTTCTCGCGCTGGAGGTTGTTGAAATGCAGGTTCTTCAGCATCGTGGTCAGCCAAGCCTGCATGTTGGTTCCGGGTTCGAAACGGTGCTGGCGGGACAGGGCACGGGCAAGGCAGTCCTGGGTCAGATCCTCGGCGGCGCTGACGTCGCGCGTCAGCTTGCAGGCATAGCGCTGCAGGTTCGGCATGCAACGGATCAGTTCGGATTCGAAACAATACGCCATTGTTGCTCTTCCTCCAGCTTCTCTTCGTTCGGCGGGGCTGCCGGTCGGTGGTGACGGCGCCCCGGTCACGAGATTTCGATCGCAGACGATCCCTTGGTGACGCGTTACCCCTTCCGGCGCGGGCGATGAGGCCGCGCCGGTCCCGTGATGCGAATGGTGGTGACGTAGAATCCGGCGGTGCCGCCTAGCAGGCCCTGGGCATCGGTCCGGTGCAGCACGCGGAACAGGCTGTCGTCATCAACGGTCTCCCGTTCTCCAACTGGTCAATCCCAAAGCGCTGAAACGCTTCGGTATTGCTCCCGTTCGTGGTGACGTTGGTTTCATAACGCGGGGGGAAGTGGCTTGTTCCCCGGCGGCCACAGCCGAAAACATCTTAGGAGGAGAAGTGTTTGGAATCCGGGGATCATCCACTGGGATGAGTCCGCTATCCGAACGGGAATCTCAGGTCCCGCCGCCCGGCTTCCGGGGCCGTGAATCCAGCCGGCGCTGGAACTCGCCCATGATGAGGCGGTACAGTCCGTCCTTCAGCTTGGCGTCCTCGACGCCGAGGTCGATGCTGGGGTTGTCGTTGATCTCGATGACGAAGACGCCGCGGTCGTTCTGCTTCAGGTCCACGCCGTAAAGCCCGTCGCCGATCAGGCCCGCCGCCTTCACCGCGGTCTCGACGACCTCGCGCGGCGCCTCCTCCACAGCCAGCGTGCGGGAGGAGCCCTGCTCGGCGCGCCCGTTGCCGCCGTGCTTCACGATCTGCCAGTGCTTCTTCGCCATCAGATACTGGCAGACATAGATCGGCTGCCGGTTCAGCACGCCGACTCGCCAATCGAACTCCGTGTACATGAATTCCTGTGCCAGGATCACGTCGGACTGCTCGAACAGGCTGTCCGCCGTCGCCTCCAGCTCGCCGCGGGTCTGCACCTTGAAGACGCCGCGGGAGAAGGAGCCGTCCGGGATCTTCAGGACGATGGGGTAGGGGATCTCCCGGTCCAGCGTCGCCAGCCCGCGCTTGTCGAAGATCACCGTCTTCGGCGCCGGGATGCGGTTGGCGCGGAGCAGTTCGGCCAGATAGACCTTGTTGGTGCATTTCAGAATCGAGTCCGGATCGTCGATCACCGCCAGCCCTTCCTTCTCCGCCCTCTTGGCGAAGCGGTAGGTGTGGTGGTCGAGATTCGTCGTCTCGCGGATGAACAGGGCGTCGAACTCGGCGAGGCGGGCGTAGTCCTTCCTCTCGATCAACTCCACCGCGATGCCCAGGCTCTCCCCGGCCTTCACGAATTTCTGGAGCGCGCGGGGGCTGGACGGCGGAAGCTCCTCCTTCGGGTTGTGGAGGATCGCCAGCGTGTAGCGCGGCGGCGCCTTGGCCGCCGGTTCCCGCCAGGAGGCGCGGGTGTAGGCGTCCAGCGCCGCCTGGAACGCGGCCTCCTGGTCGGGCCGCAGGTCGGCCAGCGACAGCGGTTCCAGCGCGTGGACGGTCCAGCCCTCCTTCAGCCGCACCTGCACCTTCAGCAACGGGCAGCGGAACAGGTCGAAGATCGTCCGGGCGATGTCCTGAAAGCGCGCGTCGTCGGCGTGGCCGAAGAAGACATGGAGGTTGAACGACGCTTCCGGCGGACGCTCCATCCTTCTTATGGTCTTGCGCAGCGCCTCCTCCACCTCGGCCAGTTGGGCGCGGTAGAAGGTCTTCTGCGACAGGTCCAGGATGGTCCGGACGGAGGGGATCACCCGCTCGCCGCGCGCCTCCGCCAGCAGCGAGACGTAGTAGCCGGTGCCCAGATAGCGGTAGCTGCGCGACAGGTTCAGCACCCGCGCGCCGCGCGGCGCCTGCTCCGGACGGGCGATGTAGTCGCGGGCGCTGACGACCGGCAGGCCGTCCTTCGCCCATCTCTCGTCCGCCCGGCGGTCGACGACGAGGAGATGCGCGGGCATCAGGCGGCCGGCCGTGGATGGAGGATAAGGGCGGCCTTCAACTGGGCCTTTCCGTATCGGGCCATGCGCTCGAAGTCGGCTTTCGGGATCGGCATGTTCATCCGGTCGATGTGAGCGTGGTGACGGTCGTACACAAGCGGATCATGAACGTAGAGAAAGCGGTCGTCGGCACCGGTCACCACGACCCAATGCGGAAATTTCTCGCGATAGATCCGGTAGGAACTGATGAGCACGATGGGAACAGCGCCGCCCGCGACCGCGTCGGCCATGTCCTGGGCTGTCAGGGTGTTGTGGCGGATGGTGGCGCCGCTGCCCTCGAGTTCGTCGAGGAAATCCTCGTGAACGATGCGCATGACCTCCTTCTTGTCGTCGCTGCGCACGCTGTCCAGGAAGGGGGTGGCGTTGTCCTTGACGTGGATGTCCACCGCGAATCCCCGCCGCGCCGCCGCCAGCGCCATCCCGAAGGGGCCGCAGCCGCCATGGCCGGAGGTCATGAACACCGTCGTCGATTCCCGCCACAGCCGGATTTCCAGCTTCCGTCCCAGTTCGATCTCGTCGGGCTTCAGGGCCTTCATCGCCATCATCAGGGCCGACGGCCCGCAGGTGAAGTCCAGCGTCTGCTGATAGTAGGGCACGAAGGGGCCGCCTGGCGGCGCGCTGGGGCCGCTGTGGCCGAGGCGCTTTTCCAGCCGCAGCGCCTCCATATGGTCTTCGTAGTAGTCGGCGTAGACCCCGAACTCGCGGTAGCCGCTCTTCTTGTAGAGGTCGATGGCCGGGGTGTTGTCCCGCCGCACCTCCAGCCGCAGATGGATGCAGTCCCGCGCCCGGGCCGCCTGCTCCGCCGCGGCGAGCAGGCGCTTGGCGACACCCTGGCCGCGGTGGTCCGGGTCCACGGCGAAGGAATAGAGCCGGGCGAGCGAGGTTCCCGAATGGAAGGACACCAGCGCGTAGCCGACGATTTTGCCGCTGTGGACTTCCACAAGGCAAGTGGCCTTGGCTTTCGTCAGCAAATATTGAAAACTACGTCGGGTCAGGCGGTCGGTGGCGAAGCACCGCTCTTCGATGGCCAGCAGGGCCGGGATGTCCGGCGGCTGTGCCTGGCGGAGCAGGATGGTGGCGTCGCCGGCGCGGTCCTGATCGAGGTCCGCAGAAATGGTTTTATCGAGCATCGGGAGGTTCGAAGAGGCTGACACGGACGCCATCTTACTCCCTCCAGCGGGGCTTCGCAGCGGTTACCGGAATCCGGTGTTCCGCGTCGATGGTTTCCGTATCGGCAAAGCGCGTACGGCAAAAGGGACGGCACAAGGGCAAGTCCCGCCTGTTGCTCTGGACGAACGGCCTAGCCGATTCGACCGGTTGGCCGCAGCGACTTAAAAGTTGCTTAACCATAACCCCGGAAACTGCCGCCGATGGAAGGCCGGCTACGAAACCGCCCGCTCCAGTTGGCCCTGGAAAGAAGAAAGTCAAGACATGGACGCTCGGTATAAGTCCCGCGAGATCGAACGCCGCAGTCTGGATGTCGACGGGCTGAAGCGCTCGTTTCTGGAATGGCTGGTTTATTCCGTCGGCAAGGACGCGCGGGCGGCGACCCGGCGCGACTGGTTCCACACCGTGGCGCTGGCCGTGCGCGATCGCCTCGTGGACCGCTGGATGGACACGACGCGGACCTATTACCAGCAGGATGCCAAGCGCGTTTACTATCTCTCGCTGGAATTCCTGATCGGCCGGCTGCTGACCAACAGCCTTTCCAACCTGGGCATCAACGACCAGTGCCGCGAGGCGCTCGACCGCATCGGCCTGAACATCGACGACGTGGTGGAGGCGGAGCCGGACGCGGCGCTCGGCAACGGCGGCCTGGGCCGTCTGGCCGCCTGCTTCCTGGACAGCATGGCGACGGAGGCCCTTCCCGGCTACGGCTACGGCATCCGTTACGAGTTCGGCCTGTTCGAGCAGCGCTTCGAGAATGGCTGGCAGGTCGAGTATCCGGAGCAGTGGCTGCAGTTCGGCAACCCGTGGGAATTCCCGCGTCCGGAGGTGCTGTACCCCGTGCAGTTCTACGGCCGCGTCGAGGAGTTCCGGGATTCGGTGGGCGAGCGCGCTTACCGCTGGGTCGATGCCGAGCGCGTGCTGGCCATGGCCTACGACACGCCGGTGGTCGGCTACGGCGGGGACACGATCAACACGCTGCGCCTGTGGTCGGCCCGCGCCACGCGCGACTTCAACTTCGGCCACTTCAACGACGGCGCCTACATGAAGGCGGTCGAGCAGAAGGTGTTGACGGAAAATCTCAGCCGCGTCCTCTACCCCAACGACGCGACGGAGGGCGGCAAGGAGCTGCGGCTGAAGCAGGAGTATTTCTTCACCTCCGCTTCGCTCCAGGACATCCTGCGCCGCTATCTCCAGCATCATTCCAACTTCGACAGCCTGCCGGACAAGGCGGCGATCCAGCTCAACGACACGCACCCGGCCATCGGCATCGCAGAACTGATGCGGCTGCTGGTGGACCAGCACGGTGTGCTCTGGGACAAGGCGTGGGACATCACCCGCGCGACCTTCTCCTACACCAACCACACGCTGCTGCCCGAAGCGCTGGAGGCGTGGCCCGTCCGTATGATGGAGCGCGTTCTGCCGCGCCACATGCAGATCATCTACGAGATCAACGCCAAGTTCCTGAACCGCTCCAAGGCGCGGGCGGCCGGCGACAACGGGCGCCTGTCGCGCCTGTCGCTGATCGACGAGCGCGGCGACCGCCGCGTGCGCATGGGCAATCTGGCCTTCCTCGGCTCGCACAAGGTCAACGGCGTGTCGGCGCTGCACACCGAGCTGATGAAGCAGACCGTCTTCGCCGACTTCCACGCGGAGTTCCCGGACCGCATCAACAACAAGACCAACGGCATCACCCCGCGCCGCTGGCTGCATCAGGCGAACCCGCCGCTGGCCGCGCTGATCACCAGCCGGATCGGCAATGGCTGGATCAAGGACCTCGGCCAGATCAAGGCGCTGGCCGAGAAGGCCGACGACGTGGTCTTCCGCGAGGAGTTCCGTCGCGCCAAGCGCAAGAACAAGAAGCGGCTGGCCGCCTACATCGCGCGCCAGACCGGGGTGGACGTGCAGGTGGACAGCCTGTTCGACGTTCAGGTCAAGCGCATGCACGAGTACAAGCGCCAGCTCCTGAACATCCTTCAGGCCATCGCGCTGTACAACGAGATGCGCGACAACCCGACCGTCGCCTGGGTGCCGGTGACCAAGATCTTCGCCGGCAAGGCGGCGCCGAGCTATCACATGGCGAAGCTCATCATCAAGCTCATCAACGATGTGGCGAAGGTGGTGAACCATGACCCGTCGGTGCACGACAACCTGAAGATCGTGCTTCTGCCCAACTACAACGTGACGGCGGCGGAGATCATCATGCCGGCGGCAGACCTGTCGGAGCAGATCTCGACCGCGGGCATGGAGGCGTCGGGCACGGGCAACATGAAGCTGGCCCTGAACGGCGCCCTGACCATCGGCACGCTGGACGGAGCCAACGTCGAGATCCGCGAGCATGTGGGCGAGGACAACATCTTCATCTTCGGCCTGACCGCCGACGAGGTGAACGACCTGCGCGCCAGCGGCGGCTTCAACCCGCGCGAGGTCATCGCCTCCAACCCCAGCCTGAAGCGGGCGCTGGACATGATCTCGACCGGCGTCTTCTCGCCGGACGATCCCAACCGCTACCACCCGATCCTCCAGGCGCTGACCGACGGCGGCGACCATTTCCTGGTGACGGCGGACTTCGCCGACTATTGCGAGGCGCAGCAGGCGGCCATGGACCTCTACCGCGACCAGGAGGAGTGGACGCGCAAGGCGATCCTGAACACGGCCAACATGGGCTGGTTCTCGTCCGACCGCACCATCATGGAATACGCGACGGAAATCTGGGACGTGCATCCCGTGAAGCCGGAGCATCCCACCGACACGGACCGTTGAGGCGAGCTGCCGGAGCGTAGACAAAAAATGCGTTGCGAAGGCGCGGGCGCTTTACAAGCCCCGCGCCTTTCGTTTATCTACCGGGTTATGAATCGCTCGCTCGCCATCACCACCACCACTACCAAAACGACCCGCTCCGGCGGGCCGTCGGCTGGTGGCGTGCGTTGATCGAGTAAGACGCTTCACCCACCACGAAGGCCCCGCCGGACACGGACGGGGCCTTGGTGTATCCGGGGCCGCCGTCCACGCTCGATCCGGGCAAGACCAAAGGACGGACCAGACCCATGAGCACCTCTTCTCCTTCTCCCCGCCGCGTCGCCATCGTCGGTGCCACGGGCGCCGTCGGCCGCGAGATGGTCGATGTTCTTCACCGCCGTTCGTTCCCGGTCGCGGAGCTCGGCCTGTTCGCGTCGGAGCGCAGCGCCGGCCGCACGGTCGAGACCCCGTTCGGCGAGAAGACCCTCGTGGCGTTCGACGTCGAGAAGGTGAAGGGTTACGACATCGTCCTGCTCGCCGTGTCGGGCGACTTCGCCAAGCAGCACGCACCGGCCATCGCCGCGGGCGGGGCTCTGGTGATCGACAACTCCTCGGCCTTCCGCTACGACGACAACGTCCCGCTGATCGTGCCGGAGATCAACGCCCACGCCATGGGCGACGCCAAGCTGATCGCGAACCCGAACTGCACGACGGCCATCGCCGTGGTGGCGCTCGGCCCGCTGCACAAGGCGTTCGGGCTGAAGCGCGTGATCGTCTCCACCTATCAGGCGACCAGCGGCGCCGGTGCGGAGGGCATGGCCGAGCTTGAGGAGCAGACCCGCAACCAGCTCGACGGCAAGCCGGTCGTCAACAGCGTGTTCCGCCACCCGATCCCCTTCAACCTGATCCCCCAGATCGACGCCTTCCAGGAGAACGGCTACACGAAGGAGGAGATGAAGGTGACCTGGGAGACCCGGAAGATCCTGGAGATCCCGGACCTGCCGGTGAGCTGCACCGCCGTGCGCATCCCGACCTACCGCGCCCATTCCGAGGCGATCACGGTCGAGACGCTGTCTCCGGTCACCCCGGACGCCGCCCGCGCCGTTCTGGCCGACGCGCCGGGCGTGGTGGTGAAGGACGTGCCGGCCGACGGCGTCTACCCGATGCCGCTGAACGCCACCGGCCAGTTCGACGTCGAGGTGGGCCGCATCCGCACCAGCCTGATCTTCGGTGACCATGGTCTGGACCTGTTCGTCTGCGGCGACCAGCTCCTGAAGGGTGCGGCGCTGAACGCCGTGCAGATCGCCGAACTGGCGCTGTAACCGTACCGTCGACCTTAAAGTGGGTTGAAAGAATGACCGACGCGGCCGCCCCTCGGCTGCGTCGGTTTTTTCTTGCTCGCGCGCTGGAAGTGCTGCAACGATTGCTGGCGCCCGATGCAGCGATGGGAATGGACGGCAATGAGCGAATTCGACGGGCTGGATTACGCAGAATTTGTTGGAACGGTCTCGCTTTTCACCAAGGGCATCGACCTGCGAACTTGGATGCCCTGTGATGGCCGGATGCTTGTTAAGGACAAGTACGTGGTGCTCTGGTCCGTGATCAGGAACGCATATGGCGATGATAGTGAAAAAAGCTTTGCCTTGCCCGACTTGCGTGGCAAGGAGCCTGCGGAAGAATTGCGGTACTATATTTGCGTTCTCGGAGAATTTCCGGAGCGTTCAAGGTAGTGCTTGCTTCGTATTTTTAGCCTTGAAGAAAAAGGCCGCGACGCTGATTTCTTGCTGAA
Source organism: Roseomonas genomospecies 6 (assembly GCF_008365375.1). Taxonomy (GTDB): domain Bacteria; phylum Pseudomonadota; class Alphaproteobacteria; order Azospirillales; family Azospirillaceae; genus Azospirillum. Next base: position 57,892 of record NZ_QOKW01000001.1, read on the forward strand.
ATATCGTGGAGGGAACAGGGCATGGAACCAATCATCGTTGAATATCTTGGGGCCATTAAGCTCTTTGCGTTCAACTATGCGCCGATTGGGTGGCTTCCTTGCGATGGCCGGTCAGTTTCTCTCTATGAACATCAGGCGCTGTTCGTCGCCTTGGGTTCAAAGCCAGAGGATGATAAATATCGATCGTTCAAAATTCCCGACCTTAGGGGAACAGAACCGGTAAAGGGCATGGGGTATTTCATCTGCGTCAACGGTTATTATCCGGTGCGCGATCGGTAATATTCAAGAAAGTTTTCCAGCCTTCACGTCCTTTTGATGAGGTCCGGTCGATGCATGAGTTGATGGGAATGGTCAAGCTGTTCGCGCTTGAGTTCGCTCCAAGTGGATGGTTGCCATGCGACGGACGAAAGCTTGATGTAAAGACGTACGAAGCGTTGTTCCAGGTTTTGGGAACCACCTATGGCGGCGACGGCAAGGACAACTTTGCCCTGCCCGATCTGCGGAGCAAGCAACCGGGTCCGAGCGCCCGATATTGCATCTTCGCCGACACCGGCGGTTCTACCGAATGGGCGGCGCGGTAACTGCAAGCTGTAATGACTGCAAGCGACCACTCCGCGTCGCTGACGGCACTTGGGTAGCGCAGGCGGCAAGAACGTCTGCCTCAAGTCCCTGGAAACCGACGCCGCGCGCTGCTATGTAATGGCGCGCGCGGAACCGGTTCCGCGCGTTTCCTCTTTTGGAATCGTTGCACAGGTACGGGGTGGGGCATGTCCGAGTTGTTGGACGCCGTTTCCCGGCGACGGACATTTGCGATCATTGCGCACCCCGACGCCGGTAAGACGACTTTGACGGAAAAGCTGCTGCTGTTCGGCGGCGCCATCCAGATGGCCGGCGCCGTGAAGGCCCGCGGCGAGCAGCGCCGCGCCAAGTCGGACTGGATGAAGGTGGAGCGCGAGCGCGGCATCTCCGTGACCGCCTCCGTCATGACCTTCGATTACGAGGGGCGCACCTTCAACCTGCTGGACACGCCGGGCCACGAGGACTTCTCGGAGGACACCTACCGGACGCTGACCGCGGTTGACAGCGCCGTCATGGTGATCGACGGCGCGAAGGGCATCGAAAGCCAGACCCTGAAGCTGTTCGAGGTCTGCCGCCTGCGCGACGTGCCCATCGTGACCTTCTGCAACAAGATGGACCGCGAGGCGCGCGATCCCTTCGACCTCATTTCCGAGATCGAAAGCTCGCTGGCGCTGGAGGTCACCCCGGCGAGTTGGCCCATCGGCATGGGCCGCGATTTCCTGGGCTGCTACGACCTGATCCGCGACCGCCTGATCCTGATGGACCGCACCAAGGGCGACGAGATCGACGACGGCATCGAGTGCAACGGCCTGGACGACCCGCGCCTCGACGAGCTTCTGCCCGCCCACGCGGTGGCCAAGCTGCGCGAGGAAGTGGAGATGGCCCGCGGGCTGATGCCGCCCTTCGACCTGGAGGCCTACCGCGCCGGTCACCTGACGCCGATCTATTTCGGGTCGGCGATCAACAACTTCGGCGTGCGGGAGCTTCTTCAGGGCTTGGCCGAGAACGCCCCGCCGCCGCGCCCGCAGCCGGCGGAACAGCGGTCCGTGCAGCCGGACGAGGGGAAGTTCAGCGGCTTCGTGTTCAAGGTCCAGGCCAACATGGACCCGAACCACCGCGACCGCATCGCCTTCGTGCGCATCTGCTCCGGCAAGTTCAAGCGCGGGGCGAAGCTGAAGCATGTCCGTTCGGGCAAGCTGATGGCGGTGAACAACGCCGTGCTGTTCCTGGCCCGCGACCGCGAACTGGCGGAAGAGGCGTGGCCCGGCGACATCATGGGCATCCCCAACCACGGCAGCCTTCGCATCGGCGATACGCTGACCGAGGGCGAGGACCTGCGCTTCACCGGCGTGCCGAGCTTCGCGCCGGAACTGCTTCAGCGCGTCCGGCTGGAAGACCCGATGCGCGTGAAGCACCTGCGCAAGGCGCTGGAGCATTTCGCGGAGGAGGGCGCCTCCCAGGTGTTCAAGCCGCTGACCGGAGCGGATTGGGTGGTCGGCGTGGTCGGCCAGCTTCAGTTCGAGGTGCTGGCCGCCCGGATCGAGGCGGAATACGGCCTCGCCGCCCGCTTCGAAGGGGCCGGCGTGGATGCCGCCCGCTGGATCGAGACGGACGACGAGGACCAGCTCAAGAAATTCCTGGACCTCAACCGCTCCGCGGCGGCGGAGGACCATGACGGGGCGCTGGTGTTCCTGGCCCGCAACGCCTGGCACCTGAACCGGACGCAGGAGGATTTCCCGGCCCTGCGCTTCCTGAAGACCCGTGAGCAAAACCGAAAGGTGCACACCGCCGCGTAAAGCTCTCGCAAAGGCTTGCGGAGCGCGTTTGCCTTTGCCCGGCATCGCGTTCCGCGTGTTGCCCCACCGGATCGTTTCGAGTAGCGTCTGCTTCTGAAGCCTCCGCGGTGGGGTGCCGCAAGGTGTAGCGCCGGAGCGGGATGCGCGGCGCCGCTTTCGACTATGCTAGTTATGGAAAAGCGGCTGAAACAAGAGGGGCAACATGTTCGGTGGCGCGGAATCCTTCTTCGACACCAGCGAGTACTTGCCTCACGGCGTGTGCCTGTTCTGGCGTCCGGAAATCCTGACCCTGCACATCGTATCGGATGCGCTGACCGGCTTATCCTATTACTCGATACCGGTCGCGCTTCTGTACTTCGTGCGCAAGCGCCGCGATGTCGCCTTCAGTTGGATCGTCTGGCTGTTCGCCGCCTTCATCCTGGCCTGCGGGACGACCCATTTTTTTGGCCTGTGGACGCTCTGGTACCCCGACTACGCCGTGGAAGGCATCGTCAAGGGGATCACCGCGCTGGTGTCGGTCCTGACCGCTGTCGCGTTGTGGGTGCAGATGCCCAAGGCGCTCGCCGTGCCCAGCACAGGGCAACTCGCTGCGGCCAACGCGGCGCTTCATCGCGAGATCGAAACCCGGCGGCAGGCGGAACTGCGCTACGCCAGCTTCTTCAACAATCTGGCGGAGGGGCTGTTCGTCGTCACGGTGCTGCCGGACGGGAATTTCGTTTACGACACCCTCAACCCCGCCCATGCGCGGGCGACGGGAATCGATCCGGAGACCATCCGTGGGCGGCTGGTCCGTGACGCCGTTCCGCCGGAAACGGCCGACGCGGTGATCGAACGCTACGGCGCCTGCGTCGCCGCGGGCGGACCGATCGATTACGAGGAAACCCTGGAACTCCCCGTCGGGCGCCGCACCTGGCACACCGTTCTGGTGCCGGTGCGCGGCGAGGACGGGCGGGTGGTCCAGATCCTGGGCAGCTCCCGCGACATCACCGACCGCAAGAAGCTTCAGGAAGAGCTGGTCCAGGCGTCCAAGCTGGCGACCCTGGGCACGCTCGCCGCCGGCATGGCGCATGAGATGAGCCAGCCCCTGAACATCATCCGCATCTGGGCCGAGAACGCCCTGTCGCGCCTGCGCGACGGTGACGCCGACACCACCCGTCTGGACAAGGTGCTCACCATCGTGTCGGAGCAGGCCGAGCGCATGGGCCGCATCATCGACCATATGCGCACCTTCAGCCGGCGCGACGGCGCGACCCAGCGCTTCGACCCCGCGGCCAGCGTCCGCTCCGCCGTCGAACTGGTTGCCAACCAATTCGCGCTGGAGAATGTCGAGGTCGTCAGCGACATCCCCGCCATGGACTGCGTCACGCGCGGGCGTCCGCTGCAACTGGAACAGGTGATCGTCAACCTGCTGTCGAACGCGCGCGACGCCATACTGGAATGGCGCGCCGACCCCGATGGCTCGCCCGCCGCCGGGCGGATCGCGGTGAGCATGCGCTGCGACATGACCGCGGGGCGGGCCGTCGTAACCATTACGGACGACGGCGGCGGCATCGACCCGGACATCCTGCCGCGCATCTTCGACCCCTTCTTCACGACCAAGGAGGTCGGGAAGGGGACCGGCCTCGGCCTGTCCATCGCCCACGGCATCGTCGATGCCATGGGGGGACGGATCGAGGCGTCGAACGTCACTCACGAAAGCGGAGGCCAAGGCGTCCGCTTCACCATCACCGTCCCTGTGTCGAAACCTTCCGTTCAGGACGTGGAGCGCGCTCATGCCTGACCCCGATCCCGCTCCGTTGCATGTTCTGGTGGCCGAGGACGAAGCCTTGGCCGCCATGGCCTTGGAGGATTTTCTGTCCCGCAAGGGATTCCGCGTGACCCTGGCCCAGGATGGGCAGGAGGGGCTGGAGCGCTACAGCGCCGATCCGGCGGACCTCGTCATCACCGACCTGCGCATGCCGCGGATGGATGGCCGCGCCCTGATCCGCGAGCTTCGGATGCGGGACTCCCGGCTTCCGATCCTGGTGATGACCGGATACCTGTCCATGGAAGGGGGAGAGGACGACATCACGTCCGACCGCTGGCAGCCCCTGGCGGTGCTGCGCAAGCCGGTGAGCCCGCAGGAGATCCTCCATACGCTCACCGGCCTCGTCCAGGCGTCCAAGCTTCGGCCGGCGTGACCGCCGCCGCGTTTCAGAACCGGTCCCGCATCTCCGGCAGGGGGACGATCCGCACGCCCTTGCCCTCCAGCGTCCGGCGCAGCTTGCCGGCCATGGCGACGGCGCTCGGCTCGTCGCCGTGAACGCAGACGGAATGGACGGTGCAGGGGATGCGCTTTCCGGTGACCGACAGGATCACGCCCTCTTCGAGCATGCGCAGCACGTTGGCGGCGGCCAGATCCGGATCGTGGATCATCGCGCCCGGCTGGCCGCGGGGCACGAGGTTGCCGTTGTCGTCGTAGGCGCGGTCGGCGAAGACCTCCTCCGCCGTGGGAAGGCCCAGCGCGCGTCCGGCCCGCGCCATTTCCGAGCCGGCGGTGGCGAGGTAGATCAGGGACGGATCGAGGCCCTTGATCGCCCGCCCGATCGCCATGGCGAGCGCGTTGTCCACCGCCGCCATGTTGTTCAGCGCGCCATGGGGCTTCACATGGGTCACCCGGCCGCCGCAGCCCGCCGCGATGCCCATCAGCGCGCCGATCTGATAGGCGACCATCGCCTCCACCTCCGCCGCCGACAGGCGCAGCGGGCGGCGGCCGAAGCCCTGAAGGTCGGGATAGGAGGGGTGGGCGCCGAGGCTGACGCCCTTCGCCACGGCATTCCTCACGGTGCGCGTCATCACCAGCGGGTCGCCGGCGTGGAAGCCGCAGGCGATGTTGGCGGAGGCGACGATGCCCAGCATGGAGTCGTCGTCGCCGATGTCGTAGGCGCCGAAACCCTCGCCCAGATCGGCGTTCAGGTTCACGGTGATGGTCATGGTGCCCTCCCGCACATGTTCTCTTGGTTCAGCACGTCGCCGTTCCCGTTGACGATGTCGACGACCCCGGACACGAGGTTTTCCGAATAGAGCGCCTCCAGATCGACGCCGCCCGCCGGGCGGACCGGGCGGATGGCGCGGACCCAGGCGGCGACGGTCTGTTCCTGGCGCCGCCGGATGGCCTCCGCCTCCTCCACCGTGACGGCCCGGAAGGTCAGGGTGCCGCCGGGGCTCAGCCGCCCGACGCGGGGCAGGTCGGCGGAGATCACCGTGGCGATCTTGGCGTAACCGCCCGCTGTCTGATGGTCGTTCAGAAGCAGAATCGGCTGCCCATTGCCCGGCACCTGGATGGAACCGGTGACCAGCCCATCCGACGGGATGTCGGCGGAGCCCCGGTGGGTGAGCGTCGGACCCTCCAGCCGCAGCCCCATGCGGTCGGCGTCCTTGCCGACGCGGTAGGTGGCGGACAGGAAGGTCTCCACCGCCTCCGCCGTGAAGCGGTCCTCCTGCGGGCCGAGCACCACCCGCACCGGCCCGCCGCCATAATCCGGGGGCTCCGGCAGTTCCACGTCGGCTCCCGTCGGCGCCTCGTCGCGGTGGAGCGGCAGGCGCGTCCCGTCGCCCAGCGGCTTGCCGCCGAGCGGCCCGATGCCGGCGCGCACATAGGTGGACAGGCTGCCCAGGAAGGGTTCCAGCGCGAATCCGCCGGACACCGCCAGATAGGCGACCGCCGCCCCGGTGACGGCGCCCAGCTTCAGCACGTCGCCGCAGGCCAGCGTGTGGCTGCGGTAGGGTTCGAGCGGAGCCGGAGGCTGTCCCTCGCGCTCCAGGCTCAGCGCCATGGGGCCAGCGATTGCGATGCGCACGCCGTCCGCCTCCACCTTCAGGGCCGGGCCGAGCAGGGCGATCTCCACACCCGCCGTGCCCTCCGGGTTTCCGACGAGGGCGTTGGCGAGGCGCAGACCGATGGGGTCGAGCGCGCCGGCCACCGGCATGCCGAGTTCCTGATAGCCGGTGCGGCCCAGATCCTGGATGGTCGCGAACAGCCCCGGCCGGACGACGGTCAGACAGGGCGCGGTCAGACAGGGCGCGGTCATGGCGCGGCCCTCAGCGAGTCGGGGTCGAATCGCCCCGCCGCGGCCTCGGCGGCCAGCGCGTCGAAGCGGGGGCGGTCCACCGCCTCGAACCGCACCCGGTCGCCCGCTCCCAGCAGGACGGGGGAGGGGCGGGCGCCATCATAGAGCGGCACCGGGCAGCGCCCGATCAGGTGCCAGCCTCCGGGACTCTCCCACGGATAGACGGTGGTCAGCCGCCCGGCGGTCGCGACGGACCCCGCGGGCACGCGGACGCGCGGCTCGCTCCGCCGGGGCTTCTCCAACTCCGGCGGCAGGTCGCCCATGTAGGCGAAGCCCGGCATGAAGCCCAGCATGTAGACGAAATACTCCGTCGATCCGTGCAGCGCGATCAGCCGCTCCGCCGTCAGGCCCAGCGCGGCGGACAGCTCCGCCAAATCCGGCCCGAGATCGGGGTCGTAACAGACGGGCAGGCGCCACAGCGTCCCCGCCGCCGCCGCTTCCCCGGCATGGGCCAGCTCCGCCTCGACGGCGGCCTGGATCTCCCGGCGGCTGGTCGCCGCCGGGTCGTAGACGACCTGGAGAGAGCGGAAGGTCGGCACCGTCTCGACCAGCCCCGGCACGGCGGCGGCCTTCAGCCGGGCGTGCAGAGCCATGACGCGGGCGTTGGTCGGGCGGTCGATGCCCTCCCCGAACTCCACGTTGAAGGCGGTGTCTCCCGCCGTCGTGAAGCGGACGTCCATGATGCCGCTCCTCACCCGATCATCAGCGAGGGCAGCCACGTCACCATGCCCGGAAAGAGCCAAAGCAGGGCGACCATGACGGCCATCAGCAGGAAGAAGGGCAGGCTGGCCTTGGCGACGGCGAAGATGCTCCGGCCCGTCATGGATTGCAGGACGAACAGGTTGAAGCCGACCGGCGGCGTGATCTGCGCCATCTCCACCACGATGATGATGTAGATGCCGAACCACAGCAGGTCGATGCCGGCGTTCTGCACCATCGGCAGGATGACGGAGGTCGTCAGCACCACCATGGAGATGCCGTCCAGGAAGCAGCCCATCACGATGAAGAACAGCGTCAGCACGACCAGCAACGCCGCGGTGGACAACTGCATGGAGGTGATCCACTCCGCCAGCAGGCGGGGAATGCCGGTGTAGCCCATGGCGACGGTCAGAAAAGCGGCGCCGGCCAGGATGAAGCCGATCATGCAGGAGGTGTGGGCCGCCCCCAGGACGCTGTCGCGGAAGGTCGCCCAGCTCATCGTTCCGGTCACCAGAGCCAGGATGAGCGAGCCCAGGACGCCGATTCCCGCGGCCTCCGTCGGCGTGGCGATGCCCGCGTAAATGGAGCCGAGGACCGCCAGGATCAGCAGCATCACGGGGATCAGCGCTCCGGTGTCGCGGATCTTCTCCATAAGGCTCTGGCGTGCCTCGCGCGGCGGCACGCGGTTGGGATTCAGAAGCGACCAGCCGCCCACATAGGCCATGAACAGCCCGGTCAGGACGATGCCCGGAATGACGCCCGCGATGAACAGCCGGGCGATCGACACGTCCGCCGCAACGCCGTAGACGATCATGATGATCGACGGCGGGATCAGCAGGCCCAGCGTGCCCGCACCGGCCAGCGTGCCGACGATCATCATCGGGTCGTAGCCGCGCCTCGTCAGCTCCGGGATGGTCATGCGCCCGATGGTGGCGGCGGTCGCGGCGGAGGAGCCGGAGACGGCGGCGAAGATCGTGCAGCCGACGATGTTGACGTGCATCAGCCGCCCCGGCAGCCAGCCCGTCCATGGGGCCAGCCCCTTGAACATGTCCGACGAGATGCGCGTCCGGAACAGGATCTCTCCCATCCAGATGAACAGAGGCAGGGCGGTCAGGGTCCAGCTCGTGCTGGCGCCCCAGATGTTGGTCGCCATCACCATGCCGATGGGGCGCGTGGTGAACAGGGCCATGGCCACGAAGCCGACGCCGGCCAGCGCCAGCGCCACCCAGATGCCGGTCCCCAGCATCAGGAGCATCGTCACCACGACGACGATTGATGCGGTCGTCTGGTCCATCGGGTCAGCCCTCGCTCTGCATTTCGGCGTTCTGGTAGGAGGCTTGGCGGCCCTGGATCACCGCCAGCAGGTCGTCAAGCAGGGCCACCACCAGGATGATCAGCCCGACCGCCATGGCAGCCTGGGGAATCCACAGGGGGATCGGCAGCACGCCCTGTCCCAGATCGCCGAAATCGTAGGAGTCGTAGGTCATGCGCAGCCAGAACCACGCGAAATAGCCGCTGAGCGCGGTGGCGAAGGCGAGGCAGAGCGTCTCCAGCGCGCGGCGGGGGGCGCCGTGCAGCCGGTCCACCAGGACGCCGACGCGGATGTGCGCGCCCCGGCGCAGCGCCGGACCCAGCATGAGGAAGAACGAGGCGGCCATGCAGTAGCCGGCCAGCTCGTCGGCCCCCGGCACCATGCGTCCGGCCAGCCGGGCGAACACCTGGGACACGATCAGCACGGCGATCAGCACCAGGAACACCGCGCCCAGAATCTCGGCGGCACGGTAAAGGAAGGACAATGCGGTGCGCATGGCGCGACCATCTCCGGGTAGGGCGGGGTGTTGTTCTTGTTGGGAGGGCGTGTTGCCCCCTCCCTAACCCTCCCCCGCCTTCGGCGAGGGAGGGGACTAAACTCCCTCCACCGCGGAGCGGGGGAGGGCCGGGGAGGGGGCAAGTCGCCGCTTACTTCCGGAACGCCGAGATGATCGCCTCGCCGTCGGCGCCGGCGGCCTTCGTCCATTCCTCGGTCATGGTCTTGCCGATGCCGGCGAGGCCGTCCCTGATCGCCGGGGACGGGGTCAGCACCTTCATGCCGTTGTCGGCCAGCGTCTTGTTCAGCTCCGCCGTCTTCTTCTCCCACTCGGCCCAGCCCTTGGCCTCGGCCTTGGCGGCGGCCTGCTCGACAGCCTTCTTCGTAGCGTCGTCCAGGCCCTTCCAGACCTCGGCGCTGACGAACACCATGTTGCGCGGCAGCCAGGCCTGCACGTCGTAATAGACGTTCACGAAGTCCCACGCCTTGCTGTCGACGCCGGTGGCGGCGGAGGTCATCATGGCGGTGACGATGCCGGTGCCGAAGGCCTGGGAGACTTCCGCGGCCTCGATCTTGGTGGGCACGGCGCCGGCCAGTTCGGCGATGCGGGTGGTGGCCGGGTTGTAGGCGCGGAACTTCTGCCCCTTCAGGTCGGCGACGGAGGCGATCTCCTGCTTCACGTAGAGGCCCTGCGGCGGCCACGGAATCGAGTAGAGGAGCTTCAGGCGCTGACGCTCCAGCTTCTTTTCCAGATAGGGCTTGGACACCTCGTAGAGCTTCTTCGAGGCGGCGAAGTCGGTCGCCAGGAAGGGCACCGAATCGAGGCCGTAGAGCGGGTCCTCGTTCGCCCAGGAGCTGATGAGCACCTCGCCGAGCTGGGCCTGACCGGACTGGACGGCGCGCTTGATCTCCGGATGCTTGACCAGAGAGCCGTTGGAATGGACGGTGATCTGGATCTTGCCGTTGGTGGCCGCCTTCACGTCCTCGGCGAACTGGCGCACCGTGATGGTGTGCAGGTTCGTGTCGGGGTAGGGGGTCGGCATGTCCCAGGTCTCGGCGAAGGCCGCGACCGGGGTGGCGCAGAGGCCGAGCCCGAAGGCGGCGGCGGCGAGGCGGGTACGCAGGGTGATCGCGGTCATGTTTATGAAGCTCCCTGTTCTTGACCTAAGAGATGTGCGACCGATGCGGAAACACCCTCCAGCTCGGCGTTCAGCCGGTCGGTGACCAGCATATGGCCGGGGCTGTGGGCGATGGCGAAAGGCAGGCGGGCGGCGGCGAGCGCCACCTGCGGGGTGACGCCGCAGGCCCAGAAGACGGGCAGCTCGCCGGGGGCGAGGGGAACGGCGTCGCCGAAATCGGGCGTCGAGAGATCGCGGATGCCCAGCGCCGCCGGGTTGCCGATGTGGACCGGCGCGCCGTGGACGGCGGCGTAGCGCCCGGTCACCGCGGCGGCGCGCTCCGCCTGGGCGGGCGTCATCGGGCGCATCGACACCACCATGCGCCCGGCGAAGGGCGGGGCGGGCACGCAGTTCCGGTCGGTCACGTACATCGGCACGTTGCAGCCGCGCTCGATGTGGCGGACCGGCAGGCCGGCGGCGAGCAGCGCCTCCTCGAAGGAAAAGGAGCAGCCGATGGCGAAGGCCACCAGATCGTCCCGCCAGAGGGACAACAGGTCCCCCGGCTCCTCCGCCAGAAGGCCGTGGCGGTAGACGCGGTAGCGCGGGAAGTCGGTGCGCAGGTCCAGATCCGCGCCAAGCTCCGGAAACCGGTGATCGCCCGGCTTCGACACGGCGAGCAGCGGACAGGGGACGGGATTGGACCGGCAGAAGCGCTCGAAGGCCGGGGCCACGTCGGCGGGGACGATGGCGAGATTCGCCTGCACATGGCCCGGCGCCAGCCCGGCGGTCGGGCCGCGATGCTCGCCCCGGCGGATCGCCAGACGGGCCAGCAGGGCCGCGGACGGAGCAGCGGGCGGCAGGATAGCGCTTCGGGTCACGGACTGCATCGTGCGCAAAACCTTTGTGACCATATTGTTTCGCCTCTAAGGGTTCACGCTTCCGTCCTATCCGTCAAATTTTCATTTTGGATCGTTTGCGATAAACGGACTTTATCGGATGCTCCATCATGCCGTTGCGCCCGCACGATCTCCAGCGCCATGTCGGCGACGATGGGCACCAAAGGGTTGTCGCTGCCGATGGGGTGACAGATGGTGAAGTCCAGATCCGGCAGGGGATCGTCCGCCGGGATCAGGCGAAGCAACCCTTCGGCCAGCTCGCGCTCGATCACCGCGGGCGGGATGGCGCTGATGCCGATGCCGTCCAGGGTCATCCGCACGATGCTGGCGAGCGAGCTGTTCCCGTAGAAGCGCAGTGGCGGCAGGCCGGGACGCTTGAACATCTGCTGGATGGCGACGGACGGCTTGGTCTGGCGGGAGAAGGTGATGACCGGGTAGCGCGCGAGGTCCGCCAGCCCCAGCCGCCCGGCGGGCAGGTCCAGCGACGGGCTGGCCACCCAGGCCATGGGGTAGCTGCTCAGCGCCTCGTTGCGCATGTCCGGCTCGGCCACCGGCCCCAGCATGAAGGCGATGTCGATCTCGTGCGCCAGGAGGCCATTGCGCAGATGGATGGAGGTGTCGACCTCGATCTCCAGGCTGACCAGGGGGAAGCGGTTGTGAAGCCGCTCGATCAGGCGGCTCAGCCATGTGTGTACGATGGTTTCGGCGACACCCAGACGGATCAGCCCGCGCAGCGTCGTCGATTCGGCCACCGCGTGCACCAGCTCGGCCTGAAGAGTCAGCATCCGCTCCGCATGGTCCAGAAGCTCCATGCCTTTCAGCGTCAGGGTGACCCGCCGTGTTCCCCGGTTGAAGAGCTGGACGCCCAGCTCCTTTTCCAATTGGGCGATCCGGGCGGAGATGGCCGGTTGCGTGGTGTTCAGCCGCCCAGCGGCGGCGCGGAATCCGCCCAATCGGGCGATCCAAACGAACGCTTCCAAATTCTTCAGGTCCAGCATCGCCGAATCGCCCCGCCGCCTATACCCGTTGTTACAGTCTGTTACCAAATGGCTGTAGGATGGACATTAACCTGCAAACCGCCTCCTGCGATAATGCGCCACATTGCCTTATGACAGGATGGTTCGCCCCGGCCAGACCGGGCCGCCCTACCGGGAGTTCGTCGTGACGAAACGTTTCGCGCTGATCGCGCTTCTGCTGGCTGCGCTGGGCACCGGCGGCTACTGGTACACGAGCCGGGCGGGTGGTGGCGACGCGCAGACGGCGAAGGCCGCCGCACCGGCGGGACCGCGCGCTCTCCCGGTGGTCATCCAGACGGTCGAGAGGCGCGCGGTGCCGGAGCGGCTCAGCACCATCGGATCGGTCCAGCCGGTGGCGGCCATCGCCATCAAGGCGCGCGTCGATTCGGTCGTCGAGACGGTCCACTTCACCGAAGGGCAGGAGGTGAAGGCGGGAGACCTGCTGTTCACCCTCGACTCCCGCGCGTTGGAGGCGCAGCTCCGTCAGGCGCAGGCCAATCTGGAGCGCGACCGGGCCAATCTGGACAAGGCGCGCGGCGACGTGAAGCGCTACGAGCAACTCGTCCGCTCCAACACCGTGGCCCGCCAGCAGTACGACGCCGCGGTGGCCGCCGCCGATGCGCTGGAAGCCACGGTGAAGGCCGGGCAGGCCGCCATCGAGGCGGCGAAGGTCTCCCTCAGCTTCACCCGCATCGCCGCCCCCATGAACGGGCGCACCGGCGCCGTGAACGCCAAGCCCGGCACCATGGTGCGGGCGGCGGACGCCACGCCGCTGGTGACGCTGACACAGCTTCGCCCCATCACCGTCGCCTTCAACGTGCCGGAGCGCCACCTTCCGACGATCCGCGAGGCGATGGAGACGGGCAAGCTGCCGGTGACCGCCGGCATTCCCAACGCCTCCGTCCCGCCCGCCGAGGGGGTCCTGAACTTCGTGGACAGCCAGGTCGACCAGCAGACCGGCACGATTCTGGTGAAGGGCCAGTTTCCCAACGCCGACACCCGGCTGTGGCCGGGCCAGTTCGTGGACGTGGTTCTGACCCTGCGGGTCGAGCCGCAGGCCCTGACCCTGCCCGAGGAATCGGTGCAGACCGGCCAACAGGGCCGTTTCGTCTATGTGGTGAAGCCGGACGACACGGTTGAAATCCGCAACGTCGCCGTTTCGCGCAGCCAGGACGGCCTCGCGGTCATCGCCGAGGGGCTTCAGGCCGGCGAGCGCGTGGTGGTGGACGGCCAGTCCCGCCTGTATCCCGGCGCCAAGGTCGCGGCGGCCAGGAACGGGGAGAGGAGCGGCGCCAACGGCAGGACTCCGATCACCGGAGGCGCGTCATGACCCTGTCGGAGCTGTGCATCCGCCGTCCGGTGATGACCATCCTGCTGACGGCGGCGCTGGTGCTGGGCGGCCTCGCGGCCTACCGCCAGTTGCCGGTCGCGGCGCTGCCGCGGGTGGATTTTCCGGTCATCAACGTCTCCGCCACGCTGCCCGGCGCCAGCCCGGAAACCATGGCGGCCTCCGTCGCCAGCCCGTTGGAGCGGGAGTTCTCCACCATCGCCGGCATCGACACGATCACCTCGACGTCGAGCCTCGGCAACACCTCCATCACCATCCAGTTCGTGCTGGAGCGCGACATCGACGCCGCCGCGCAGGACGTGCAGTCGGCCATCGCCCGCACCCAGCGCCGCCTGCCGGCGGAGATGACCACGGCGCCCAGCTACCGCAAGGTGAACCCGGCGGATCAGCCGGTGCTGATGCTGGCGCTCTCCTCGCCGACGCTGACGCTGTCCGCGCTGAACGACTTCGCGGAAACCTCCGTCCAGCCGAAGGTCGCGACCCTGCCGGGCGTGGCCCAGGTGCAGATCTACGGCGCGCAGAAATATGCGGTGCGTGTCCAGGTGGACCCCAACGCGCTGGCCGTCCGCGGCATCGGCATCGACGAGCTTCAGAAGGCGCTCGCCGCCGCCAACGCCAACACCCCGGTCGGCACGCTGTCCGGCGCCCGCCAGCAGCTCGTGCTGGCCGCCAACCCTCAGCTTCCCGACGCCGAGGCCTTCCGCGGCCTGATCGTCGCCTACCGCAACGGCGCGCCGGTCCGGTTGGGCGACGTGGCGAACGTTCTGGACAGCGTGGAGAACGCCCGGACGGCGAGCTGGCACAACGGCACCCGCGCCATCGTCATGGCCGTCCAGCGCCAGCCCGACGCCAACACCGTGGACGTGGTGGACCGGGTGCGCGACCTGCTGCCCACCTTCCGCGCGCAGCTTCCCCCCAGCGCGAAGGTGGAGGTGGTGAACGACCGCTCCACCTCGATCCGCGAGGCAGTGGAGGACGTGCAGTTCACGTTGGGCCTGATCATCGCGCTGGTCGTGCTGGTCATCTTCCTGTTCCTGCGCCGCCTGACGGCCACGATGATTCCGGCTGTGACCGTTCCGATCTCGCTGATCGCGACAGCGGGCGGGATGCATCTGATGGGCTTCTCCATCGACAACATCTCGCTGATGGCGCTGACGCTGGCGGTCGGGCTCGTCGTGGACGACGCCATCGTGATGATGGAGAACATCGTCCGCTACGTCGAAGAGGGAATGCAGCCCTTCGAGGCCGCCATCAAGGGTTCTCGGGAGATCGGCTTCACCATCATCTCCATCACCGTGTCGCTGGTGGCGGTCTTCATCCCGATCCTGCTGATGGGCGGGGTCGTCGGGCGCGTCTTCCACTCCTTCGCGCTGGTGGTGACCATGTCGATCGGCGCGTCGGCCTTCGTTGCCCTGACGCTGACGCCGATGATGTGCTCCCGCCTGCTGACGCGCGAAACGCATGGCGCCAAGGAGGGCTGGTTCGGGCGCGTCCTGGAGGGCGGGTTCAGCGCGATGCACCGCGGCTATGCCGTGACGCTGCGGCTGGCGCTGAGGCACCGCCCGGTGATGGGGCTCGTGATGATCGCCACGGTGGTCGGTTCCGCCCTGCTGTTCCAGGCGATTCCCAAGGGCTTCTTCCCGACGGAGGACATCGGCCAGATCACCGTGTCGACGGAGGCCGCCCCCGACATCTCCTTCCCCGCCATGGCCGAGCGGCAGCAGGAGGCGGCGCGGATCGTCCGGGCGCACCCGGCGGTGGCGGACATGACCTCGGCGGTCGCCATCGGCGGCAATTCGGTCAACACCGGCCGCATGTTCGTCGTGCTGAAGCCGCGCAGCGAGCGCCCCCCGGCGGGCGAGGTGATCCAGCAACTCCGCCGCCAGTTGTCGGGCATTCCCGGTCTGGCCGTCTACATGCAGCCGGTTCAGAACCTGCGCATCGGAGGGCGGTCGTCCAAGAACGAGTTCCAGTACACGATCCAGGGTCTGAACCCGGAGGATCTGTACCTGTGGTCCGGACGGCTGGAGCGGGCGCTGCGCGACATCCCGATCCTTCAGGACGTGACCAGCGACCTCCAGCTCAACAGCCCACAGGCCTACGTGCATGTGGACCGGGAGAAGGCCGCCACACTGGGCATCGGCGTCGATCAGGTGCGCTCCACCCTCTACAGCGCCTTCGGCCAGCGGCAGGTCTCGACGATCTACACCGCCACCAACGATTATCAGGTGCTGATCGAGCTGGCGCCGAAGTACCAGCAGGACGACAACGCCCTGTCGCGCATCTACGTGCGCTCCAGTTCCGGCAAGCTGGTGCCGCTCGACGCCTTCGCCAGCGTGCGGCGCACCGCCGGGCCGCTGACGGTCAACCATCAGGGGCAGCTTCCGGCGGTCACCCTGTCCTTCAACGTGGCGCCGGGCCATTCGCTGGGCGAGGCGGTGGACACCATCCGGCGGGCGGAGGTGGAGATGGCCCTGCCGCCGGGCATCACCACCGGCTTCGCCGGCACCGCCCAGGTGTTCGAGGACGCCCAGAAGAGCCAGGGGCTTCTTCTGCTCGCCGCGGTGCTGGTGATCTACATCGTGCTCGGCGTGCTGTACGAGAGTTTCATCCACCCGCTGACGATTCTGTCCGGCCTGCCCTCGGCGGCCATCGGGGCGCTGGCGACGCTGATGGTGTTCGGGCAGGAGCTGAGCGTCATCGCGATCATCGGCATCCTGATGCTGATCGGCATCGTGAAGAAGAACGCGATCATGATGATCGACTTCGCCATCGACGCGCAGCGCAACCAGGGCATGACCCCGCGCGAGGCGATCGAGCAGGCCTGCCTTCTGCGCTTCCGCCCGATCATGATGACGACGATGGCGGCGATCATGGGCACCCTGCCCATCGCCGTCGCCCACGGCGCCGCCGCGGAGCTTCGCCAGCCGCTGGGCCTCGCCGTGGTCGGCGGCCTGTGCGTGTCGCAGATCCTGACGCTCTACATCACGCCGGTTCTGTATCTCTACATGGAGGACGCCGGAAACGCCGTCGCCCGTCTGTGGAGGCGCCGCGGCGGAGCCGCCGACGCCCCGCACCCGGCGGAATAAGGGGACAAGCCTTACTCCCCTTACTCCGCCGCCGTGCCGTGAGCCACGGCGTCGGGGTCCTTGTGGGCGAACCAGCGCTTGAAGCGGCTGGACAGCGCGTCGAGGTAGGTGAGGATCACCGGCACCACCAGAAGCGTCAGGAGCGTGGAGCTGATGAGGCCGCCGATCACCGCGTGGGCCATGGGTGCCCGCTGCTGCGCGCCCTCGCCGATGCCGAGCGCCAGCGGGATCATGCCGAAGATCATCGCCATGGTCGTCATGACGATGGGCCGCAGGCGGATGATTCCGGCCTCCACCACCGCGTCGCGCAGGTCCGCCCCGCGGGCGCGGGCCTGGTTGGCGAAGTCCACCAGCAGGATGGCGTTCTTGGTCACCAGCCCCATCAGCATGATGAAGCCGATGGCGCTGAAGATGTTCAAGGTGGAGCCGGCGACCAGAAGTCCCAGGAACACCCCGATCAGCGACAGCGGCAGCGACATCATGATGGCGATGGGCTGGAGGAAGCTGCCGAACTGGGACGCCAGGATCAGGTAGATCAGGATCACCGCCAGCAGAAGCGCCTGCGTGGCGTAGCCGGTGGTCTCCGCGATGTCCTTGGTCGAGCCGCCGAAGACGATGCGGTAGCCGGGCGGCAGCTTGATCTCGGCGATGGCTGCCTGAAGCTCCTTGCCGGCGTCGCCCGCCGGGCGCCCCTGGACGTTGGCCTGCACGTTCACCTCGCGCGACAGGTCGCGCCGGTTGATCTGAGAGGCGCCGAGCGTCGTCTCCACCCGGCTGACCTGGGACAGCGGCACCATGCGCGGGGCGTCATCGGGGCCATTCGTGCTGCTCAGATAAATGCGGTCGAGATCGGCGCGGCCCACCCGGTCGCCCTCCGGCAGGCGGACGAGCACGTCGTAGGTCTCGCCGTCCGGCGCCTTCCATGTGGACACCTTGTCACCCGCGAAGAGGGGGCGCAGCGTGTTCGCCACCTGCGCCGTGCCGACGCCCAGGTCGCTCGCCAGATCGCGCTCCAGCCGCACGGACAGGGTGGGCTTGGCGGCTTTCAGGCTGACGTCCACGTCCACGAAGCCGCGGATGTCAGCCATGGCGGCGGTCACCTGCTTGCCGATGCGGTCCAGCTCCGCGATGTCGCGGCCTTGGACGGACACCTGAATCTGCTTCTGCACGCCGCCGACGCCGGGAATGCCGATGCCGATCTGGACGCCGGGAATCGCCGACAGCCGCTCGCGCAACGGCGGGGCCAGCGTGTTGGGGGAGCGGGTGCGCTGGTCGATCGGCTTCAACCGGACATAGACGCTGCCCCGGTTCTTGCCGACCGACGCGCCCGTGTTCACCGTCGAATAGGTGTAGGCGACCTCCGGGAACTCGCGGATCGCCGCCTCCACCTGCCGCAGCTTGGCCGCCGTGTAGTCGAGGGACGAACCGACCGGCGTTTCCACATCGACGATGGATTCCCCAAGGTCGGCGGCGGGGACGAACTCGACGCCGATCCTCGGCACCAGGAAGAAGCTGCCGACGAAGATGCCCAGCGCAAGCAGCAGAACCAGCCAGCGGCGGCGCAGCGCCCGGCGGAGCAGCCGCCCATAGACGTCCCCCAGGGCGTCGAAGGCGCGCTGGAACCCTTCCGCGAAGCGCCCGAAGATGCCGCGCCCGTGCCGCCCGTGGGCCGCCGGGTCGTACCACAGGCTGGACAGCATGGGGTCCAGAGTGAAGGACACGAAGAGCGAGATCAGCACCGCGGCGGACACCGTGATGCCGAATTGCAGGAAGAAACGCCCGATGATGCCGCCCATGAAGGCCACGGGCAGGAACACCGCCACGATGGTCAACGTGGTCGCCAGAACGGCGAGCCCGATCTCCTTGGTGCCGTCCAGCGCCGCCTGCCGGTGCCCCTGGCCCTTGCCCAGATGGCGCATGATGTTCTCGCGCACCACGATGGCGTCGTCGATCAGGATGCCGATGGCGAGCGACAGAGCCATCAGGGTCATCGTGTTCAGCGTGAAGCCGAAGGCCGCCAGCACGCCGAAGGTACCCATCACCGCCACCGGCAGGGTCAGGGCCGTGATGACCGTGCTGCGCCAGGACCCCAGGAAGATCATGACGATGCCGATGGTCAGCAGCCCGCCTTCCACCAGCGTCCGCTGCACGTTGTTGAGGGAGTTGGTGATCCCGCGCGAGGTGTCGCGCACCACCTCCAAGGCGACGTCGGACGGCAGCGAGCCGTCGCGCCGCAACTCGTCCAGCGCCTTGTAGAGGCCGCGCGCCACCTCCACCGTGTTGGAACCCTGGATCTTCACCACATCGACGGCCAGCGCCGGCTGTCCGTTGAACATGGCCACGGAGTCCTGCTCCTCCTGCCCGTCCAGCACCTCGGCCACCTGCCGCAGCCGCACCGGCTCCCCGCCGCGGCGGGCGACGATGAGGTCCAGAAGCTCCCGCGGGTTGACGACGCGCCCGTCCACCTGGACGACGCGCTCCGCCCCGTTGCCGGACACGGTGCCGGCTGGAATGTCCTGATTCTCGTCGCGGATGGCCTTGATGACCTGATCGACGCCGACCCCCAGAGCCTCCAGCCGTTCGGGCCGCAGCCGCACCTGGACCTGCCGCTTCACCCCGCCCGCGATGGTCGCCCGGCCGACCCCGCGCACGTTCTGCAGGCGCTTCAGGACGATCTGGTCGGCCATGGTGGTCAGGTCGCGCAAGCCGCGGATGTCCGACTTGACCGCAAGGGACAGGATGGGCTGGTCGTCCGGGTTGAAGCGGGTGATCTGCGGGTCCTTCACCTCGTCCCGGAAGGCCGGGCGCAGGGCGGACACCTTCTCGCGCACGTCCTGCAGCGCCTGGGCGGAGGCGGTCTTCAGGTCGAATTCCGCGATCACCACCGACCGGCTCTCATAGGAGCGGGAGGTCAGCGTCTTGATGCCGGCGATGGTGTTGACCGCGTCCTCGATAGGGCGGGTGACGTCCGTCTCGACCGATTCCGGGCTGGCGCCGGGATATTCGGTGGAGACGACGACCAAGGGGAAATCCACGTCCGGAAACTGGTCAACGCCCAGCCGGTTGTAGGAGAACAGGCCCAGCACCATCAGCGCCACCATCATCATGGTGGCGAAGACGGGGTTGTCGACGCTGATGCGGGTGATCGGCATGGCGCGGCCCGTTCCCTTACGAACTCATGACTCTGACGGTCCGCCCGGCGGTCAGGCCGGGCAGGGGGGCGGTCACCACGAGATCGCCCTCGGCCAGCCCGCGCACCTGAACGAGATCGCCACGCCCCCAGGTGCCCAGCACCTCGACCTTGCGGCGCTCCACCCGGTCGCCGGAGACGATCAGGACGAAGGCCCCCTCCGTGCCGTTGCGAACGGCGGCGGGGGGCAGGGCGATGGCACCTTCCGCCTCGTCCACCACCGCGTCGCCCGCGGCGAACATGCCGCCGCGCAAGGCCCCGTCGGCGTTGTCGAGGACGATGTAGACGGGAATGGCGCGGGTGCCGGCGCGGGCCATCGGGTTGATGCGGGCGATCCGGCCGACGAATTCCCGCTCGCCGAAGCCCTCCACCCGAAGCCGCACGGTCTGGCCGGGCTTCAGCCGGGCCACATCGTCGGCGGGCACCGTCGCCTCCACCTCGACGCGGCTGAGATCGACGACGGAGAACATTTTGGTGTTGACCGCCAGAGTCTCGCCGGGGTTGACCGCGCGTTCCGCCACGATGCCGTCGATGGGGCTGACCACCACCGCGTCGCGCAGCGCCTTGCGGGCGAGTTCCACCTGCGCCTCCAGCGCCGAGACGGCGGCCTGCTGGAAACGGAAGGTGCTCTGCGCCTGATCCATGTTGGTTTCGGACACGATGTCCTTCTGGCGCAGCGCCAAATTCTTGGCGCGGGTCTTCTCCGCCAGGACGAGCTGCGCCTTGGCGCCTTCCAGATTGCTCAGCTTCTCGTCCAGCCTCGCCCGAAGCTCCACCGGATCGAAGCGGGCCAGCACCTCTCCCTTCCGCACGGCCTGCCCTTCGCGCACCGGCACCTCGACCAGCCGGGCGGCGACTTCCGACTTCACCAAGGACTGCTCCATCGGCTTCACGGAGCCGCTGAGCCGCACCAGCTCGGTCAGGCGGCGCGGCGCCATGCGGGTCACCTCCATGGGCGAAAGCTCCACCGCCCGCTCCGCCGGGGGCAGGCTGGCCGCCGCCGGGGGCACGGCGCCGCTTTGACCCATCGTCTTCCAGGCGGCACCGCCCGCCGCCAGCGCACCGACGATGAGAAGGGGCAGCAGCAGGCGCCGCCGGGGCTTGGCGGCGGGACCATCGGAACGGACGGCGTCGGTCATTGCTGGTGGTCCTTGGGCGGGTGGTCGCTGGGCTGGTGGTCGCTGGGCTGGTGGTCTTTGTGTGCGGCTCTCAGCCCGTTGAGGACGAGGTCGAGATAGGCGTCGAGGTAGGATTCGGCGGAGGCCGCGGCAGGGTCCGGCTCGAAGGGGCGCAGCGAGTGGTTCCACAGAGACAGCATGCTGAGCGGCGCGGCGATCACGCGGGCCATCTGGTCCGCGTCCATGGGCCGGAACTCCCCGCGCTCGATGCCGCGGCGCAGGATGCGCGCGAAGAAGCGCCGCCCCCGCAGCACCACCTCGTCCATGTAGAAGCGGGCGAGATCGGGGAAGTTCTGCGCCTCGGCGATGACCAGTTTCGAAAGGCCGGCGTTGGGGCTCTGCTCCATCTCCCAGAAGCCGTGGGCCAGGATGCGCAGGAACTCCTCGCTGCTGCCGGTGAAGTTGTCGAGGAGATCCTCGCCCATCTGGAACTGGGGCAGGATGGATTCCCGCACGACCGCTTTGAACAGCCCCTCCTTGTTCTCGAAATAGAGGTAGGGCAGCCCGACGCTGACGCCGGCCTTGCGGGCGACATGCTCCAGCTTGGTTGCGGCAAATCCGCGCGAGATGAACAGGTCGCGCGCGGCTTCGATCACCTCGGCGGGGCGGGCCTCCTTGCGCCGGGACCGGCGGGAGGGGGTATGGGCGGAGCTGTCGGACATCGGGGTGCGGCTATAAATGAATGTTCATTCAATATGGAGCCGCCTCTGAAAAGTCAAGCGGTTGAGGGAGCTGCGGCAATCGGGCCACAAGTTTTGAGCGTGACCGAAATGGGTCTCTCGCTCCTTCCGCCAAAGATGGGAATGGGGCAGAAAAGGGGCAAATCCGGATGAACAGCATTTGCATGAAAACCATTCCAACCGGATATGAAAAAGGGAAAGGCCGTAAAATCAGGACATTACACCCGCCTTGTTGCTTGACAGCCGCCACCATTACATCGCAAAGAGAGGGTAACGCTTTCGATCTTTGTGCAACAAGCACGGACCCCACCTCGTGGCTTATCACGACTTCACCGCGGCCCGCGCCGCCGGTGCCGCCCTGATTCTCGCCCTCGGCTTGGCAGGTTGCGCCTCGAACGCTCCGGAGACGGCGGACATCGCCGTCAAGGCTCCGGAGGTGGCCGTGGTGCCCATCGATCCGAACGACCCCCTGGGCCGCTGGGTCCCCCACATCCGGGAGGCGTCGGAACGGTTCGACGTTCCGGAGAAGTGGATACGGGCCGTGATGATGCGCGAAAGCGGCGGGCGTGCGGTGGTGAACGGACGCACCATCACCAGCCATGCCGGAGCCATCGGCCTGATGCAGGTGATGCCCGGCACCTACGACATGATGCGCACCCAGTATGGGCTGGGGTCCGATCCGTCCGACCCGCGCGACAACATCCTGGCCGGAACCGCCTATCTGCGGGAAATGTACGACCTGTTCGGCGCACCGGGCTTTCTCGCCGCCTACAACTGCGGCCCGGCCTGCTACGCCTCGCATCTGGCGGGCAAGCAGAGGCTGCCGCGGGAAACGCGGATGTACATCGCCGCTCTGACGCCGACGCTGCGCGGATCGGCCCCGCGCGAGCCGTCGCAGGCGGCGGGGGCCAGCGCGATCGAGGTCGCCGTCGTTCCCGTCACCGCCCCGACGCCGACGGCCAAACCAGCGATCCAGGCCCCCGCACCGGCTCCAGTCGTGGCCGCGGTGGTTCCCGAGCCGGTGGCGCCCGTTCCGGCCACGCCGGCCGCTCCGGCGCCGATCGCCGTCGCCGCCCTGGAGCCCCGCCCCGCCCCGCTGGTGGTGGAGCCCTCCGGCCGCGGCGATGCCCGCCCACCCGTGGAGTTCGTCCCCGCCACCGACCGGAACGCCCCCAAGGATATGGCGGCGAAGAGCGGTCGGGCACCGTCCCGCACGGTGGAAACCCTGGTCGCCGAGGCCATGCTGCCCCCCAACACGGTCGGCAAGGGCGAGCGGGTCGTCATCCGCTTCGTGTCGCAGCGCAGCGGCGGCTGCGGCAGCCTGGAAGGCCGGGACCGTGTCTGCGTCGCCCTGGCCGGGGGCACCGACGCCGGCCTGTAAGGCGGGTCTTCCGCCCCATCTTCGAAGCACCTGTCGCAGCCAGAGGCGGTGCCCACCGGACGGTCGGGCGCCGTCTTCGGTTTTCCACAATAGCCGCCCCCTCGAATTCCCGAGCATATAGGTACACTAATAAACCGTTGGTGGAGCCGTGCCGCGGCCCCTGGCGGATCATGGCTCGTGGGAAGAACGCTGGGGATGGGGGCGGAGATGGCGTCCGTTAGGGGTGAAGGGGCCAAGCGCTCGACCTTTCAGGTCGTGGTGGTGGATTGTCTGATTGCCGGGGTCGTCGTGGCCGCGCTGGCGGTGTTCGGCGGCATGACGGCCATGGAGGCGACGCGCATCGCCGACGGCAACGCCGAGTTGGCGCAGCGGGTCGCCGAGAACCAGCGCGTCGCGCTTGAGGCCGAACGGCTCGCCAAGCTGGGCGAGGCGGTGATCGCCGGAACCGACGAGGCCACCCGGGCCGAGGCGCTGACCGGTCTGGACGCCCACGCCGCCCGCATGTCCGCCAACGCCGCGCCGGAGATCGCGGACACCGTTGCCAGGGCCGTGGCGGCCAGCCGCGAGGCGGCGGCCATCGGCGCACGGGTGGAGGCGCTGGACAAGAAGTTCGGCTTCAACATCAGCCGCGCGGAAGGCCTGTCCGGCGACATCGCCCGCGGCCTGTCCATCGCCATGCGCGCGGCGGCGCAGCCGGCGGACGAGCAGGGGCTCGCCACGCTCTTCTCCACCATCCGCGACGCCAAGTTCCTGCTGACCCGCCTGCCGTCCCAGCTCTACCCGCCGGCGGTCGGCAACGACCTGCGCCAGTTCCGCGAGCATATGGCGAAGGCGATGGACCTGCGCCGGCATCTGCCGGCTTCCGACGAGTTCGAAAGCGTCGCCGACGACATCGCCGCCTTCGCGGCGCTCGACGAGACCTTCGCTCAGCGCACCGAAACGCTGCGCCTGACCACCGATGCCCACGCCCACAACCAGGAGGTCCGGACGCTGGTCGACGGGCTGGTGCAGCGGATGAACGCGGCCTCCGACGCGGTGACCGCGCGCAGCCAGGAGGGTGCGGCGGCGCTGACTTCGGTGCTCGACCGGCTGACTCTGATTGCGCTGGGGGCCTTCGCCGCGATCGGTCTGATCGGCGGCATCAACATGTTGCTCGGCTACCGCTTCATCATGCAGCCGGTCCGGGACGCCAGCCGGGCGCTCCAGGCGCTGACCCACGGGGAAAGCGCGGTGCCTCTGCGCCCCTCGCCCCTGCGGGAGATCGCCGACATCCACGGCGCCGTCCACGCCTTCCGCGAAGCCCTGGAGGCCCGGCAGCGCGCGGAGGAGACCCGGCGCGATCAGGAACGCCGCGCCGAGGAGGAGCGCCGCGCCCTGATGAACGGGTTGGCGGACGGGCTGGAGCGCACCGTGCAGGCCGTGGCCGGATCGCTGACCGTGGCGGCGGGGGAGGTCACCAATTCCGCCCGCGCCTTGGCCGGCATGGCGTCGGACACCGCGCAGCGCACCCGCGCCGCCGCGGACGCCGCCGGCAACGCGACCAGCAACGTCGGCGCCGTCGCCTCGGCCAGCGAGCAGCTCTCCGCCTCCATCGACGGGATCGGGCAGCAGATCGCCCAGTCCCGCGACGTGGCGGAGGACGCCGTGGCCGAATCCATGCGCGCCGACAGCCTGACCAAGGGCCTGTCCGATTCCGCCCAGAAGATCGGCGAGGTGGTCGCCATCATCACCGCCATCGCCCAGCAGACGAACCTCCTGGCGCTCAACGCCAGCATCGAGGCGGCGCGGGCCGGCGACGCCGGCAAGGGATTCGCCGTCGTCGCCAACGAGGTGAAGGCGCTCGCCTCCCAGACCGCCGCCTCGACGGAGGAGATCGCCTCCCTCGTGCAGGGAATCCAGCAATCCACACTGGAGGTGGTGGACGCCATCGCCCGCATCGGCTCCACCATCGCCGTCATCGGCGAGAGCGTGACCGGCATCGCCGCGGCGGTGGAGCAGCAGCGTCAGGCCACGTCGGAGATTACGCACAACGTCCGGATGGTCGAGTGCATGAACACCGACGTGTCGTCCAACATCGGGGACGTCAGCCGGGTGGCCGTGGACACCGGCCGCTCCGCCGATGCCATGATGGGGGCCGCCGACCGCCTGTCGGAGATGGCCGGGACCCTGAACGGAGCGGTCAATGACTTCCTGCGGCAGGTGCGGGCCTAAAGCGAACGCTCGTTCGCTTCAGATCCAAATCGCTTTGGTCCGGCCCGTCATCCCCGCCGCAGGTCCAGCGTCATGGGGAATTGCGGGTTGCGCTCCTCCGCCGGGGCGTCCATCGGGCCGGGGGTGTGGCCGAAGGGGAAGAAGCGCGCCAGACGCCGCCCCTCCGCCTCGTTGGCGTTGACCGGGAAGGTGTCGTAGTTGCGTCCGCCCGGATGCATGACGTGGTAGGTGCAGCCCCCGATGGAGCGGCCCGCCCACAGGTCCAGGATGTCGAAGACCAGCGGGGTGTGCACCGGGATCGTCGGGTGCAGGCAGGACGGCGGTTGCCATGCCCGGTACCGGACGCCGGCCACGAACTCGCCCTCTGTCCCCGTGGGGATCAGCGGAACGCGACGCCCGTTGCAGGTGATGGCGTAGCGCGCGTCGGTCAGGCCGGTGACCCGGACCTGCACCCGCTCGACCGAGCTGTCGACATAGCGCACCGTGCCGCCGCCGCCCGGCTCCTCCCCCAGGACGTGCCAGGGCTCCAGCGCCATGCGCAGCTCCAGCGAGATTCCGCGCTGGTTGACGTGGCCGTAGACCGGGAAGCGGAAGTTCATGTGCGGGTCGAACCAGCGCTCCTCGATGGGATAGCCGTGGTCGCGCAGGTCGGCGATGACGTCGGCCAGATCCTGCTGCACGAAGTAGGGCAGCATGAAGCGGTCGTGAAGCTCCGTCCCCCAGCGCACCAGCTTGCCCTTGTAAGGGGCCTTCCAGAAGCGCGCGACCAGGGCGCGCAGCAGAAGCTGCTGGGTCAGGCTCATCTCCGCGTGGGGCGGCATCTCGAAGGCGCGGAACTCGACCAGCCCGAGCCGCCCGGTGGAGCTGTCCGGGGAATAGAGCTTGTCGATGCAGAATTCGGCCCGGTGCGTGTTTCCCTGCACGTCGGTCAGCAGGTTGCGCAGCACGCGGTCCACCATCCAGGGCGGGCAATCGCCCGTGGCGGCGGCCTTGTCGATCTGGTTGAAGGCGATCTCCAGCTCATAGAGCGCGTCGTCGCGCGCCTCGTCGATGCGCGGCGCCTGGCTGGTCGGGCCGATGAACAGGCCGGAGAAGGCGTAGGACAGGGACGGGTGGTTCTGCCAGAAGGTGATCAGGCTGCGCAGCAGGTCGGGCCGCCGCAGGAAGGGGCTGTCCGCCGCCGTGGCGCCGCCCATCACCACATGGTTGCCGCCGCCGGTGCCGCAGTGCCGCCCGTCGATCATGAATTTCTCGGCACCCAGCCGCGACTGGCGGGCGTCCTCGTAAAGCTCCAGCGTGTTGCGGACCAGCTCGTCCCAATTGTGGGAGGGGTGGATGTTCACTTCGATCACGCCGGGGTCGGGGGTGACCGCCAGCGAGTTCAGGCGCGGGTCCTTCGGCGGCTGGTAGCCTTCGATCACCACCGGCATGTCCAATTCGAGCGCCGTCGCCTCGATCTCCGCCAGCATCGCCAGATAGTCTTCCAGCGTGTTCATCGGCGGCATGAAGAGGTGGATTCGCCCGTTGCGCGCCTCGCAGGTCAGGGCGGTGCGGACCACCCACCAGGCGGATTTGCCGTGGTCCGGCATCTCGCTGCGCACTTCGGCCATGGCGCGCTGAACGTGCTCCCTCCGGTCGGCGTCCTGGCGGCCCGCCTCCTCGCGCTGGGCGCGCTGGCGCTGCGGCACCCGGTTGGGCGGCAGCGGGGCGCGTTCCTCGAACGGGTCGGTCTCCCAGGAGTAGGGATAATCCTGCGGGGCCACCCAGGGCAGGGAGCCCAGAGGCAGGCGGTAGCCGACCGGGCTGTCGCCCGGCATCAGCAGAAGCCGTTCCTGGCGCAGCGGCCACGCGCTGGACAGCCACACCGGCCCCTGCTGGGTCATCTTGCGGTTGATCGGCAGGGCGAAGCCGACCGGCTCGTTCAGGCCGCGTGCGAAGACGCGGGCGAGGCGGGCGCGCTCCTCCTTGTCCTCCAGCTTGCTGTCCAGCGGATCGACGTTGACCGGCAGAAGCGATTCGCGGCGCAGATAGTGCCACGGGTCCTCGTAGGCGGCGAGAACCAGCGCCGGGTCCAGCCCCAGCTTCTTCGCCAGCGTGACCAGGAAGGCCCCGGCGTCCTCCGCCGTGTGGCCGTAGTCGGTGTCCTCGCGCGCCAGCAGGTCGCCGTTGGCCCACAGCGCCTCGCCGTCGCGGCGCCAGTAGACGGTCATGGCCCAGCGCGGCAGCGATTCGCCCGGATACCACTTGCCCTGGCCGAAATGCAGCAGCCCGCCCGGCGCGAAGCGGTTGGCCAGCCGGTGCACGAGGTCGGCGGCCAGCTTGCGCTTGTTGGGTCCGAGCGCCGTGGTGTTCCACTCCGCCCCGTCCATGTCGTCGATGGACACGAAGGTCGGCTCGCCGCCCATGGTCAGGCGCACGTCGCCGGAGATCAGTTCCTCGTCGACGCGGTGGCCCAGCGCCTCGATGTTGGCCCATTGGTGCGGGGTGTAGGGCTTGGTGACGCGCGGCGCCTCATAGATGCGGGTGACCGACATCTCGTGCCCGAACTCCACCTCGCACTCGTCCACGAGGCCCGAGATGGGGGCGGCGGAGGAGGCGTCGGGCGTGCAGGCCAGCGGAATGTGCCCCTCGCCCGCCAGCAGGCCGGAGGTGGGGTCCAGCCCGACCCAGCCGGCGCCGGGCAGGAACACCTCGGTCCAGGCGTGCAGGTCGGTGAAGTCGGCCTCCGGCCCCGACGGGCCGTCCAGCGCCTTCTGGTCGGCGGTCAACTGGATCAGATAGCCGGAGACGAAGCGCGCGGCCAGACCCAGGTTGCGCAGGATCTGCACCAGAAGCCACGCCGAATCGCGGCAGGAGCCGGTGCGCTTGCCAAGCGTTTCCTCGCAGGTCTGGATGCCCGGTTCCAGGCGGATGACGTAGCCGATGTCCTTCTGCAGACGCTGGTTGATGTCCACCAGGAAATTGATGGAGGCCATCGGCTCCCGCGGGATGCCGGTCATGTAGTCGGCCAGCAGCGGTCCCGGCGCCTCCACCTCCAGATAGGGGCGCAGTTCGCGCTCCAGCCAGGGTTCGTAGGTGAAGGGGATGGTCTGGGCCTTCTCCTCCAGGAAGAAGTCGAAGGGGTTGATCGCCGCGATCTCCGCGACGAGATCGACCTCCACCACGAACTCGCGGGTCTTCTCGGGAAAGACGAAGCGGGCCTGATAGTTGGACTGCGGGTCCTGCTGCCAGTTCAGGAAATGATGCTTCGGGGTGACGCGCAGCGAATAGCTGAGGATCGGCGTGCGACAGTGGGGGGCCGGGCGAAGCCGGACGATCTGTGGCCCCAGATTGACCAGACGGTCGTAACGGTAGACGGTCTTATGGTTGAGAGCGACGTGGATCGCCATGAAGTTCCACCCGTTTGCTGCGCTGGCCGGTCCGCCGCGGCGCTGCGCCGCACGGAAGGGCATAGTACCATCGAAGAGTTCGCGCGGACCAGAGCGCCTTCGCGGGCGCGGCACGATAAGGTTGCACAAAAAACATGCAAGTGCATATTGGACCGGTTGCTTCTTTCATCGGCGCCCCGTCCGCCCTATAAAGACATATCCCTGTCCACCGGATGGGAATCGCGTGGGCGGAGTGTGTAACCGGAGATGACGATGCTGGCGGGCCTGTCCTTGAGTGGCGGTTCCCCGGCGGGCGATGGCGCGCCCGGCGGCGCCACGCGCGGCGTCGTCACCGGAAAGTATTTCAACTTCAATCCCTTGCCGCCGCCGTCGGACGTGCTCGGCAACCCGTTGGTCATCGGCAACCTGCCGACCCACAAGGCGCCGAAGGAAACATGGCGCAGCCGTCTGCAACGCCGTCTGGCGCGGTTCAACCTCGGTAAGCAGTCCGCGCAGGTGAAGCTGCGCTGGAAACTCCAGGACACCATATCCTCCGTCGTCGCCTCGGTATCGCCGTCGGCGACCCTTCTGGGCGAGCGGCGGGGAGCGGAGCAGCGGCGGACGTCCGGCGTCCCGGTCATCGTGGTCCGGCACCCCTATCATCTCCGCCATGTGTTCGAACTGATTCTCCAGACCCCGGACAACCTCGCGGCGGAGCGGCGTTTCCTCGAGCTGCTGATGGGCCGCGTCCTGCGCAAATACGGGGAGCAGATGGCGCAGGTGCGCGGCTCCGCCTTCTCCTTCGAGAACGAGGCGCGGGAGTATTTCTACGCCGGATTCAAGCTCGAACGGCAAATCAAGAAGTTCACCAGCCCCGACGAGCGTTTCGCCGCCCTGCAGGCGATCTACACCAATTATTTCCATGGGCGGAATTACTATTTCTACGCCCTGCTACGCCGGGAGAAGCTGGCTCCGGACAACAAGCTGTTCATGCTGAATTCCCGCGCCGCCTATTTCATGGCGCGCATGGGCTGGAACGGCGAGTTGATGGACAAGCCCAACCCGCGCTCCCTGCCCAGCCGGGAGGACATCTTTTTCCTCGTTCAGCGTGACAAGACGGTCCTGACGCGCTATCGCAGCGACCAGGATTTCCAGCGGCAGGTGAAGGCCGTTCTGGAAGCGTTTCCGGCGTAAGGGATTTTGTGCGATGCGGGCAACGATTCTTCTGGCGGGGATGCTGATGGCCGGCACGGCCATGGCGGCGGACACCAGCGGGGAGACCGCCAAGCCTGCGGACTGCGCCGGGGAGGCGCCGGTCGCCCAACTGCTCTGCCGGGACGCATCGCTCGCCGCCGCCTCCACGCAACTCGACTCGGCGCTTCAGGCTTTGACCGAAGAGGCCGGGAAGGCCGGGTCCGAGGCCGTGGCCGCCGGCCAGCGCGCGTGGGTTCAGCGGCGGGATGCCGCCTGCCCCGTCGCGGAGGCCGATCTGGCCGATCCGAAGAAGAGCAAGGACCGCGCCGCCTGTCTGGCGCGCCAGATGGCGGAGCGCAGGACGACGCTGGATGCCGAACTGGCCGCCCGCCGCGCCCCGGTGGCCGACGAGCCGCTGACGGTTACGGCCTCCGCCCCGCCGCGCCCGGCCGCCGTCCAAGCGAAGCCGTCCCCGGCGAAGCGGGCAGCGGGGTTGCCGGACCTGACCGGGCGCTGGGCCAAGGCCGACCCGGCCACCCGCACGCCCATCGACGATTGCCGCAGTTCCTATCTGGAGATCACCGGCGACGGCGCCTTCGGTCTGCACGACCCGCGCATTCCCGGTCTGCCGCTGGAAGGCCCCCTGGCTCCCGGCGAGGGCGATCTGGCGGAGGGGCTGTCCTTCGGCGGGGAGGAAGGTCTTTCGGCGGGAACGCTCCGCCTCGACGCCGCCGAGGCGCCGCGGCTGGACCGCCTGTTCCTGACGCTGGAGCAGCCGGCCTTCGGCGCCGCCTTCGTGCGCTGCCGGTAACCGGCGCCCTACCGGGGGAGCGGCTCCGGCCGCAGCCGCAGGGTACCGCTCAACGCCTCCCCCGGTTCGAGGCGGCGCAGGCCGGCGTCCGGCTCCTCCGGGCGGTTGATCGCGTCGGTCATGTGGGACGCCGGCTCGACGCACAGATAATCCTCGTCGGGCGGGGCGTAGACGATGAGATGGCCGAACGGCCCCTCCGCCTCGATCGACAGCCGCAGGCCGAGCGTCGGCCAGTCCAGCGCCGCCTGCCCATCCCAACCGGTGAAGCCGTTGTCCAGCACCGTCCGGTCCATGACGATTCCGTCCGCGAAGGCCCAGCGGGGCGGCACCGCGGCGCGCTCCGCCGGAAGGATGGTCGGGCCGTTCAGCCAGACGCTGGCAACCCGGGCGGTCAGGCGTGTGCCCGGCGGCTTCGGAAAGTAGGGGTGAAGCCCGATCCCGGCGGGCATGGGCCGGTCGTCCTCGTTGACGAGGGAAAGGGTCAGGCTGAATCCGTCCTCCTCCAGCACCACGGTCTGCGTCGCGCGGTAGCGCCAGGGCCAACCGCCGGGGGTGTGCCGGTAGACCATGCGCAGAGCCGCTTCGCTCGCGTCCTCCACCGTCCAGGCGGAGCGCCAGCCATGGCCGTGGATGGCGTGCGGGTTGCCGTCCCCGTCCAGGGGAAGCTGCGTCCGCCGCCCGTCGAAGGTGAATTGCCCCCCGGCGATGCGGTTGGAGAAGGGCACCAGCGGAAAGCAGCCCATGTCGATGGCCGACCCATGATGCAGCGCCCAATCGGAAGCCGGACGCAGCAGGTCGACCGCGCCGTTCGGGCCGTGCCAGGCGAGCCGGGCCACACCGCCGCCGCGCTGTGGGCACAGGGTGCATTCAAGGGAACCGGTCCCGGCGTCGCGGTGCAATACGAAGGGCTCGGCGCCGATTCCCCGTTCCAACTCGACCTGCTCCATCCACGCCTCCTGCCGGCGGTGGTTGGGCGCCGGTGTCGGTTCGGGTATCGCACAGCCGGCAGGGGAAGGGAAGGGCGGCGCCACGCGCAAAAGTGGGCCGAAGAGTACGCCGCAAGGCCCCTTGCTCCACCTTTGCGCAAACAGCCCCGGTGGGCTGCGCAACCGAAGCGTTCAGCCGTTCCGGCCCGCGTATACCGGCTGTTTACCGGAAGGCATGGATAATGACAGACCGTCCCTGTCG
Organism: Roseomonas genomospecies 6; assembly: GCF_008365375.1. Lineage (GTDB taxonomy): Bacteria > Pseudomonadota > Alphaproteobacteria > Azospirillales > Azospirillaceae > Azospirillum. The sequence continues at coordinate 89,550 of NZ_QOKW01000001.1, forward strand.
TCAGCCGCCGCGCCGATCCCGACCATAGGCCGCCCGTGTCAATGCCCGCTTCCAGGACGCCCGCCACCGCAGGATCATCCGGTTCAACCGGCACACTCGACGAGGCGGTGCTTTGCCAGACGCTTGCCGATCATCACGGCGGTCCGGCCCGGATGGTCGTCGGCATCGCCCTGCGCCAGCATCTCGACGGCCTCGTGCTGACCCCGACGGAACTGATCCACAACAACCGGCACCTGAAGGCGCTTCTGGCGAAGACCACGTTGGTGGAGTCCGCCCTGGGCAAGGTCGCGACGGTGCAGGCCCGCCTTCCGGGGCAGGAGGCGAAGGCCCGCCGCCGCGCGCTGGACAACGCCGTGGCCGAAACCTCCGCGAAGGCCCGCGCGGTCCAACTCGCCTTCACCGGGCTGCCGCGCGGGCGTGCCCTGATCGACTCCATCCTGCGCGCCCCGCCGGGCCGGTCGCCGACCGGGGACGCCGCGTTCGACCTGCGCGCGGCGGTCTGCCTGGAGTTGGAGGAATGCCGGACCTGGACGTCCAAGCTCGACGCGCTGATCCAGCTTTTCCCGGCGGAGCGGGAGGACGCGCTGTCCGCCGCGCTGGACGAGGTGATCGGCGATCTGCTGGCCTCGCCCGCTGCGACCCAGGAGCTTCTTGGAAGCACGCCGGCCGGCGGATCGCCTCTGGTGGCGCTGTGCGACCTGCTGTTCGGGCGGGTGCCGATGGAGGCCTTCGGGCCGAACCGGCTGGGCGTTCTGAACGGCCTGTTCCGGCAGGGCCGCCTGCCCGCCGCCCGCGATCTGGTGCTGGAACGCATCCGGCGCCAGCTCCGCGCACCGCAGCCGCTCGGGCGCGGCACGGCGGAGCAGGAAGCCGACCTGCTGCGGATGCTGATCGGCCATCTGCTAACCCCGGCGGGGCTGACCGGCGGGGCCGCCATGGCCGACGCGCTGACCGTCCGTTACTCCCGCCGCCTGGAGCAGGGCGGGGCGACCGCCTACCGCCGTTCCATCGTGGGGCTCAGTGAGACCCAGCCGGATCTGATCTGCCGTATCCACTATCTGGCGGCCGTCTCCGCCGTACCCGCTGCCGAGCGGCACATCGGCGAGATCGTGGACGCACTGGACGCCGCGCTGAAGAACGAGCTGCTGGTTGAGAATATGGTTCTCCAAACGCCGGACACGGCGCTGCTGCGGCGATCCCTGACCGGGGCGGTGGAGGCCATCCGCCTTTCGGGCCTGCGGGAGGACGAGCGGGAGCGGATCGCGGCCCGCGCGGCCTCCGTGGTTGACGAGTTCGCCCGGCGGGGCCGCCTCATCCAGCGGCTGCGCCAGATCGAGCCCCTGCCGCGCCGCCGCACCATCCGTCTGGCGGAACTGGCCTGCTCCGGTCTGGTGAGCGACGACGGCGCGCTGTCGATCCTGCGCCAGCACATTCTCGACACCGCGCGCCAGCCGCAGTTCCAGGCCGAGCTGGCCGCCGCCCAGGGCGACGACATCGCCCAGGCGGAGGTCCGGCGCCTCTACGAGCTTCTGGATCGGCTCCGCCAGATGCCACTGACGTCGGCGAAGACGCTGCCACAGGACGTGCAGCCGGGGCCGGCATCCACCCCGGCATTCACCTATGAGCCTTGCGGGGCGACGGCGCTGCCCACCGTCCCGGCTCCCGCCGTTCGAAAACCGGCCCTTCCGGTGAGCACGGCCGCGGTGACGGTGACGGTGCCAAGGCCATCCCCCTCCGCCCTGTGCCCCGGCTGTTTCGTTCCGAAGGCGCCGCGCGAGGTCTGCCGGGAGTGCGGCTATCCGGTCCGCGTCCAGAACCGCAGCGGCGTCCATTTGCTGCCGGGAACGCGGCTGCTCAGCCGCTATCTCGTGGGGCGCGTCCTGGGGCAGGGAGGCTTCGGGGCCACCTATCTCGGTTGGGACGAGCGGCTTCAGGTCAAGGTCGCGGTGAAGGAGTTCTATCCGGCCAATCTGGTGTCCCGCGCCACCGGATCGCCCGGCGTCGTCCCTTTCTCCGACGAGCATGCGCTCAGCTTCTCCACCGGGCTGGCGAAGTTCCTGGAGGAGGCGCGGATGCTCGCCCGCCTGCGGGAAGTGAAGGAGGTCGTCAGCGTCCAGGACTTCTTCGGGGAGAACGGGACCGCCTACATCGTCATGGAGCTTCTGGACGGACGAACCCTGAAGCGGCATGTGGTCGAAAGCGGCGGGAGGATCGATGCGCGCAAGACGCTGTCCCTGCTGTCGCCGATCATGAAGGCGCTGCACGCCGTGCATGAACAGGGACTGGTCCATCGCGACATCAGCCCGGACAACATCTTCCTGACCAGCGGCGGCGACCGGAAGCTGCTGGATTTCGGCGCCGCCCGCCACGCGGCCGGCATGGGCGCCGACCTCACGGTGATCCTGAAGCCGGGTTACGCGCCGCCCGAACAATACGCGCCGGACGGAAAGCAGGGGCCCTGGACCGACGTCTACGCGCTGTGCGCCACGGCCTATTACGCCCTGACCGGCAAGACGCCGCCCGACGCCACCAGCCGTTTCATGAGCGACCGGGTGCCGCGTCTGGCCGAAAGCGGCGCCACGGTGGCACCGGGATTCGAGAAGGTGCTGTTGAGCGGCCTGTCCATGCGCTGGCAGGAGCGGCCACGCAGCATGCGTGATCTCCTGGTGGCGCTGACCGGGACGCTGAACGGGCCGTGACGGCCCGGATGGCTGAACAGAGACGCTGAAACAGAAAAGGGGCGGCGCGCGGTTCGCCGCCCCCGATCGCCGAAGCGGCGCCGCCTCTTACTTGGCGTCCGCGGCGACCTGCATCTTGACGATCTTGTCCGGATCGCTGACCTGGCCGTTGCGGGACTGGCTGCCCTTCTTGATCTTGTCGACGAATTCCATGCCTTCGACGACCTTGCCCCAGACGGTGTACTGCTTGTCCAGGAACGGGGCCGGGGCGAAGCAGATGAAGAACTGGCTGTCGGCGCTGTCCGGGTCCGGCGTGCGGGCCATCGACAGCGTGCCGCGGACGTGCGGCTCGCTGCTGAACTCCGCCTTCAGCTTCTTGCCGGAACCGCCGGTGCCGGTGCCGGTCGGGTCGCCGGTCTGGGCCATGAAGCCGTCGATCACGCGGTGGAACACCACGCCGTTGTAGAAGCCCTGACGGGTCAGCTCCTTGATGCGGGCGACGTGGTTCGGTGCCAGGTCGGGGCGCAGTTCGATGACCACGCGGCCGTCCTTGAGGTCGAGATAGAGGGTGTTTTCCAGATCCAAGGCCTTGGCCTCCCCCTGTGCGAAAAAGAAAGTGGCGAACAGTGCCGCCATGAGAATGCGCGTCCACCGCAACATGCGAAACTCTCCGATGTGCCGATTCCGCGGAGGCGACCATAGGGGAAACCGGCGCGGATGCAAAGACGCGCTGCGGGGGTGCCGTCTTCGGCGGCCGTCCGATCATTGTCGCAGGTCTGAACGGTCGCGCCCGGCCCGCCGTGGACGATACAGTGCCCTGCGGGTGTTCATGCCCGAAGGGAACCGACGAGGGGGACGAGGCGTGCGGCGGCAAAGCATGCGGCGGCTGAGACGATGGCTGGTGCTGGTGCAGATGATGCTGCTGGGCGGCGCGCTCGCCCTGCTGTTCCTGCACCGGACCGATCTGGCCGGGGCCGCCGCCACCCAGGCGCTGCGCCGCGCCGGGTTCCCGGACGCCGCCGTCGCCGTGACGGAACTGTCCGCGGAGCGGACCCGCGCCACGCTGCGGCTGGACCGGGGCGGGGCGGTCGGCGGAACCCTGACCGTCCTTCACCCGCTGGAGACCTTGCTGGAGGGGCGAATCGCCCGGCTGGACATCGCGGACGCCCGCCTCCGGCTGGACGTGGCCAAGGACGGCGGCCTGCGCCTCGCCGGCTATCCCTTGACCGGCTCCACCACCGCGGGCGGCAAGCGTGAAACGCAGGGGGAAGGAGCCGTCCCCATTCCCATCGACACCATCCAGTTCGGACAAACCGCCGTGGCCCTGGCGACTCCGCGGGGAACGGCGGAGGGGACGCTGCGCCTGACCATGACCCGCGACGGGGCGCTCCACCGCGGGCAGGCGACGCTGACCGCGCCGGCCAAGGGATTGCCGGTTCTGACCCACTGGACCGGCGCCGGCACCATCGCGGAGACGGTTGGGACCCTGACAGTCAAGGCCCGCCTGACCTGGGACGGGGCGGCGCTGTCGGCGCAGGGCGATCTGCTTCTGGCCGATGTGGCCGGGCAATTCGGGCCGGTGTCGGCCAGCGGGATCAACGGCGTGCTCTCGCTTCCCAACCTCTTCCCGCCGGTGGTCGCGCCCGGCCAGACGCTGGCGGTGAAGCTGCTGGACGTCGGGCTGCCGCTGACCGACGGCACGCTGCGCTTCGGCTATGGGGCGAAGGGCCGGTTGAGCGTGGAGCGCGCCGAATGGCGCTGGGCCGGTGGGGTGCTGCGGGCGGAGCCATTCACCATCGATCCGGCGGCGCCGCGCGGGACGGTGACGCTTCGGGCGGAGGGCGTTCATCTCGGCCCCATGCTGGCGATGGTCGCGGTGGACGGGCTGGAGGCCAGCGGAACGGTCAGCGGCAGCCTGCCCGTGCGCATCGGCGCCGACTCCGTTCACCTGGACGGCGGGCTGCTGGAGGCCGACGGTCCCGGCAGTCTGCGCTACGACCCCGAGAATCCTCCGGGCTTCCTGGCGGGGGAGGCGGGCAGCCCGACCGCCCTTCTGATGGGCGCGCTGACCGACTTCCGCTACGACACGCTGAGCGCCACCGTGGAAGGGGAGGCCGGCGGAGAACTGGCGGTCGGCATCGCCATACGCGGGTCCAACCCGTCATTCTACGATGGCTATCCGGTCGCGCTTAATCTTAAGGTGAGCGGCGCGCTCGACCGGATTCTGCGGCAGAGCCTGGAAACCTACCGCATTCCCGAGACGGTGCGCGACCGCATGACGGAGTTCCAACGAAAGAATCCATGAGACACACGGTTCAAAGCCGGCGCGTTCTGACCGCCGCCCTGACCACTGCGATGATCGCCGGATTGGGGGCCTGCACGCCGACCGTCAAGGTCGAGGCGCCCGACAAGCCCATCGAGATCAACCTGAACATCCGGATCGAGCAGGAGGTCCGGGTGAAGGTCGAACGCGACCTGGAAAAGGCCATCGCGGACGACCCGGCCCTGTTCGGTCTGCCGCCGGCCCGGGACGCCTCGGGCGCCGCGAAGGGAGGGAAGAAGCCATGAAGCGCATGTTCGCCGCCGCCGGGCTGGTCCTGGCGCTCGCCCTGTCGTCTCCCGCTCCGGCGCCGGCCCAGGATGCTCTGGGGGCCGCCAAGGCCGCCGGGCAGATCGGCGAGCGGCCGGACGGGCTGGTCGGAGCGGTCCCCGGCGCGCCGGCCTCCGCGGCCCAACTGGCCGAGCAGGTCAACGCCCAGCGCCTCGCCCGCTACCGAGAGATCGCGGGGAGCAACGGCACCTCGGTGGATCAAGTCCAGGCCCTTGCCGGGAAGCAACTGATCGAGCGGACTCCCGCCGGCCAGTATGTGCTTTCCGGCGGGCGCTGGGTCCGCAAGTAGCCCCGTAGGCGGGCATGACCGCCGACCTCCGCGCCCGGCTCCGGGAGTGCCGTGCGGCCCGCGCCGCCGCGCCGGGCGATTCCGCGGCCCTGGCCGGGCTGTTCGGCGCGCTCGACGCGCTGGGCGAGCCCGGCACGCCGGAGGAGGCGGTGGTCCGGTCCGCCTTCGGCGAGGCGTTGCGACGGCAGGGGCGGGCGGCGGAGGCCGAGGCGCATCACCGCGCCGCCCTGTCCTGGCTGCCGGATTTCGGCGGCAACCATTTCAATCTTGGACTGACGCTCCAGGCTCTGGGCCGCCACGCGGAGGCGGCGGACGCCTATGGCGAGGCCGCAAGGCTGATGCCGCGCTTCGCTCCGGCACCCTGCAACCAGGGCGTCCTGCTCCGCGCGCTGGGGCGGCTGGAGGCGGCGGAGGCGGTGCTGCGCCGGGCCGTTTCGCTCGACCCCACGCTGGTGCCCGGCTGGCTCAACCTCGGCGCGGTGGTCCAGGGGCCAGGGCAGGGGCCAGGGCAGGGACAGGAGCGGGGGGGGATGGCCGCGGCCTGCTACCGCAACGCCCTGGCCCTGCGCCCCGATCTGGCGGAGGCCCACGCGAACCTGGGACTGGCGTTGAAAGAGGCGGGGCGCGTCGCGGACAGCCTGCCGTCATTCGAGCGCGCCCTGGCGCTCGGCCTATCCGATGCCGGCGGGATTCTCGCGCAACTCGTTCAGCAAATGCGCCATCTCTGCCGCTGGGACGGGCTGGCGGAGCGCTCGGCGGAGCTGACCGCCCTGGTGCGCAATGGAGCCACCCGGCAGGTCCACCCCTGGATCTTCCTCGGCGAGGGCGCCGGCCCGGCGGCGGAGTTGGCCTGTGCCCGCCGCTATTCGGACTGGCGGACCCAGGGCGTCGCTCCCCTGCCGATCCGTCGCGACAGTGGGCCGCGCGACCGCCTGCGCATCGGCTATCTGTCCGCCGACTATCACGAGCACGCCACCGCCGCCCTGATCGCGGAACTGATCGAGCGCCACGACCGGGGCCGGGTGGAGGTCATCGGCTACAGCTATGGTCCCGACGACGGAGGACCGATGCGGCACCGTCTGCGCGCCGCCTTCGACCGGTTCGTGGACCTGTCCGCGCAGTCCCACCCCGCTGCCGCCGCGCGCATTCGGGAGGACGCGGTGGATATTCTGGTGGACCTGAAGGGATACACCCAGCACGCCCGCCCGGAGATCGCCGCCCACCGGCCGGCCCCCGTGCAGGCGCAATGGCTGGGCTATCCGGGGACGATGGGGGCCGGCTTCATCGACTACGTGATCGGTGACCCGCTGGTCACGCCGCTCGACCGGCAGCCCTTCTATGCGGAGCGGATCGCGCAGCTTCCGCTGTGCTACCAGCCCAACGACCGCCGTCGCCCCATCGGCCCCGCCCCCACCCGCGCGGCCTGCGGCCTGCCGGAGGGTGGTGTGGTCTTCTGCTGCTTCAACGCCGCCTACAAGATCACGCCGGCCCTGTTCGACCTGTGGTGCCGCCTGCTGAGCGCCGAGCCGGACAGCGTGCTCTGGCTGCTGGACAGCCATCCGGAGGCCGGTGCCAACCTGCGGCGGGAAGCCGCCCATCGCGGCGTGGCGCCAGACCGGCTGGTCTTCGCTCCCCAGCTTCCCCCGGCGGAGCATCTGGCGCGTTACCGTCTGGCCGACCTGTTCCTGGACACCACGCCGGTCGGCGCCCACACCACGGCCAGCGACGCGCTGTGGGCGGGTCTGCCGGTGCTGACCGTGCCGGCGGAGGGCTTCGCGTCCCGCGTGGGGGCGAGCCTGCTGCGCGCCGCCGGCCTGCCTGAACTGGCGGTCCGCTCGCTCGCCGATTATGAGGCCGCGGCCCTGCGGCTGGCCCGCGATCCGGGCGGGCGTGCCCGTCTGAAGGCGCGCCTCGCGGCGGAGCGGGACCACGCGCCGCTATTCGACACCGACCGCTTCGCCCGCGCCCTGGAACGCGCCTACGCGACGATGTGGGGCATCCATGCGGCGGGGCAGCCGCCGCATGCCTTCACCGTTCCGGACGAGGATCGGTAAGGGCGATCAGGGGAAGGGGCAGCGGTCGGCGGTCACGTCCACGAAGGACCGGGCGCCGGGCGCGAAGGTGAAGCGGTACTCGGTGTTGTCCAGCACCATCGTGTGGTGAAGCGGCAGCACGCCCTTGGCGACCGACTCCTTGCCGCCCATGCCGATGACTTTGATGGTCACCGGCTGCGCCGGGTCGAACCAGCTCTCGGCGTTTCCCTGGGCGTTGCGCGACGATTGCCCCTCGCCGCTGACCGTCACCGCTCCGTTGTTGAAGCTGACGGTGCGGTTGCCCGACTTCAGGAGCGGGGTCGCCAGGGCGAATCGCTTGCTTTCCGCCGGCTGGCATGTGCGCACGGCCTGCACTTGGGAGATCACGAAGGCGAGGCGGTTGGGGTCCATTCCCCCCTTCAGCCGCTCCGCCACCAGACCGTTCAGGCGCGCCAGATCGCCGGAGGGAACCTCGCGCTGGAGCCTGCCCTCCAACTCCGCCGCGCGGGCCTCCGCCGTGCGGGCGGCGTGCTGCATCTGGCTGGCGAGCAACTCCAACTCCGCCTTCTGGCGCGACAGGGTGGAAATCTCCTCCCGCAACGTCACGTCGCGGCCCTTCAACTGCTCGATGCCCATCTGGTAGGCGAACAGACCGACACCGAGGAGAACGGCGGCGAACAGACCGAACTTCGCGAACCCCGCCCAGAAGCGGCGGCGATAGCGGCGTTCGTAGTCGTAGCGTCCCAAGGCCATGTGCAGAAAATCCGAACGGAAGAAGAGGGTGCTATGGCTACCCAGATCGGCCGTCCGATGCAACCCCTTGACCTTGGCAGAAAAAGCCGCCCCAGATCAGTTGCTGGCTCCCGACGGGCCGAGGAAACCGGCGCTGATGCCCGGTGTGCGGAACTCGCCGACGTTCTTGAACACGAAGCGGAAGAAGATCGTGTTCCCTTCCTCCTCGCCGTTCTGGATTGTCGTGTAGTCGCGTTGGGCAATGGCTTCGAAGATCAGGCATTCGTCCTGATAGCGCAGCACGCCCGCGCTGGAGCGCGGTCCGGCGTCGGGGCGGAAGGCCTGGGAATGGGAGATGCTGGCCGACCAGTGCGTCGAAAACTGCGACGCAAGGGTCAGGCTCGCCTGCTCCACCTCGTTCCGCTCCACGACATAGGGATTCTCGGTCTGGTCCACATAGGTGTAGGTGCTGAACAGGCGCAGCAACGGCACACCGGCTGAGGCGTTGACCGAATGCCGGCGCGGCTTCAGCGTGTCGTGATCGATGCGGAAGCCGTAGTTCACGTCCAGCCAGTCCGCCGGGCGCAGATCCAGGCGGCCCACATAGTCCGAAGTCTTCTTGTCGAGGCCCGACCCACCGCGGAAATTCTGCGTGTCGGCGGCGCGGAAGCTCTGGCCGAGGAACAGGCTCGCCGAACCGGTCTTGTAGCCCTGATAGGTGGAGCGCAGGCCATAGGTGGCGCGCGCACCGCCGTCCAACCGGTCGATTCCGGTGAAGCGGTTGGGCATCAGCAGATTGACCTCGTCGAATTCGACGTCGAGGCTGTCCTCGTTCGGAAAGGCCGGATCGTTGTCCACCCGCGGCGACAGGCTGAGCTGCCCGATCGGCTCGATGGTCTGGAAGCTGCTCTCACCATAGCGCACGAAGGGGTAGCGGACGGTGGCCGTGGCCTGCGGGAAGAAGCGCAGGCGTTGGACGCTGTCGTCGCCGGTGCCGGCGGGGTCGATGGGGTCGAACCGCTGGGCCGTGTAGCCGGCCAGCAGGACGCTGGCGTCGAGCGTCGTCACGAAACCCATGTTGGAATAGATGTCGCGCTGCCAGCCGGGCTCCACGGCCAGCCGCTGCGTGTCGGGGCCGCCGCTGCCCGGGCGTGCGATGGCCAGCAGGCTGCTGTCCAGCGACCAGCGCCCGCCCATCAGGCTGCCCGGTTCGCCCAGCGCGTTGTAGCGCGCTTCCGGCAGCACGTAGGGCTCCTGCACCGGGTTGCCCCAGCGCAGATCCTGGAAGCTGTAGGCGGTGACTGACGCGTAATTGCGTCCGTTGAACCCTTCGACGAAGGCGCGGCTGGTCAGCACCTCATCGCGGATGTTGAAGTAGCGGCGCAGATACAGTTCGTCGCTGGCCCGCTTCAGGTTGAAACCCCAGCGCCACGTCTCGTCGATGTCGAACAGGCCGCTGGCGAAGGCGTGGCCGCGCCAGCGTTTGTCGTCAGCGCCCTTCAGCGTGCCGTTGGGAATCTCACCTTGCGCCACGGAGCCGTCGAGCTGGAGGCGACCCTTCTCGAATCGCTTGCGGTATTGGCCGCCCAGGAACAGGCCCTGATTCGTATAGCCGCCGACGTCGATGGTGGCATCCTGGTCCGGGGCGATGTCCCAGTAGTAGTGGGAGATGACACCGAAACCGAGCTCGGAGTTGTTCCGGAAGCTGGGCGTCAGGAAGCCCGAGCGCCGGTCCACCGTGGGATCGGGATGAGAGAGGTAGGGCGTGTAGAAGAACGGGACGCCGAACATCTCCATGACGGCATCGCGGTAGCGGACCTCGTGATCCTCGTTGTCCTGCACCACACGGGCGGCGCGGATCTGCCATACGGGCGCGCGGGTCGGGTCGGTCTGGCAGAGTTCGCAAGGGCTGTAGACGGCGCGGTTCAGGCGGATCAGCCGCCCGCCGCGCCTTTCGCCCTCGGTGCCGGCCATGCGGCTGTTGTCGGTCATCAGCATGCGGACGTTCTCGACGAACGCGTCGCGCATGTCGTCCGTCAGTTCCGCGTAGTTGGAGAACAGAATGTCGCCCGACGGCTCGACCAGACGGACGTTGCCGGAGGCGATGACCACCTTGGTCTTCTGGTTGTAGGTGATGGTGTCGGCATGGACGGTCCGCGCGCCCTGCGACAGCTCCACGTTGCCCGATGCTGTGACGAGGCTGTTCGCCTCGTCGAAGGTGACCGCATCGGCTCCCAGAAGGACCGGGGGCTCCTGAGGCTTCCCGTCGGCGGGCCTTCCATCGGGCTGTGCCGGCGTCGGAACGACGACTTCGAGCCGTCCGCCCTGGTCCGGCCCGGTGGCCGGCGGTTGGGGCTGCTGCGCGCCTGCCAGATCGGCCAGGACGACGCCGCAGGCGGCCATCAGGGCGACGATGCCGGACCGCAGGACAAGCGACCGGCGGTCCTGCGGGCGGTGCGTCTTCGGGCTGGAGGCGCGGGCGCGCCGGGCATGTCGGGACGGGAGCTGGGACATGCCGAACGTTTGAGGTAACCAACCGGCCAAGTCAACGGTTTCGCGGCGATTCTCGCGAAATGTCCGATGTCTGTTGCCGGCGATGGGAGACATGGAAAAGGGGACCGTCCGCGCCGGGCGGAGGTCCCCTTTTCCGAAGCCTTCGAAGGCCTTTTCCTGTGCCCGTCCGGCCCCTAGGCGAAGGCCTTGTAGGCGATCAGGGTGAAGGTGTCGCGCACCCCGGCCAGGGTCTGGATGTTCTCGGTCACGAATCGGCCGATGTCCAGATCCTGGGGCAGATAGCACTTCATCAGCAGGTCGTACTGGCCGGAGATGGAGTGCACCTCCGACACCTGCTCGATGTCTTGAACGGCCTGATCGGCCACCTGATAGGCTTTGCCCAGCTCGCACTTGACCATGACGAAGATGGTCTGCATGGCGGTCAACCTTCCTGGTGGGATTGCTCGGCGGGCTCCACGGGGGCCGGGCGCCGCGCGGACCGCAGCATGAAGGCCGGCATATGGTCGCCGAAGCCGATCACGGGTGTGTCGTCCTCGTCCTCGTCGCGGCGACGACGGCGGTCGCGATCCCGATCCCGATCCCGGCGGGGTTCCTGCCGGCGGCTCTCGGCGGCGGCCAGCGATTCGCGCGGCTGGCGCTCCTCACGGGGCTGCCGGTCCTCGCGAACCGGACGCTCCTCGCGCGGCTGGCGCTCCTCACGCGGTTGGCGTTCCTCGCGAGCCTGACGCTCTTCACGCGGTTGACGCTCCTCGCGTTCGGCGCGCTCCCGCGGCGACCGGTCGCCGCGCTCCTTGTCCTTGCCCCGGCCACGGCTGCGGCCACGGCGCGCCTCGTCCTCGCTGAGGAACTCGGCCGACTCGAGGCCATCGATGGCGATCAACGGAATCTCCCGCTTGATGAGACGGCCGATCGCGGCGACCTGCTTGCCGTCCAGCGGGCTGGCGATCGTAAAGGCGCGGCCCATGCGGCCCGCCCGGCCCGTGCGTCCGATGCGGTGCACATAGTCTTCCGCGCTGATCGGAACGTCGAAGTTGAAGACATGGCTGAGACCCTGCACGTCCAGGCCGCGCGCCGCCACGTCGGAGCAGACGAGCAGCGTGATCTCGCCCTTCTTGAAGGCCTCCAGCGTCTCCGTCCGCTTCGACTGCACCATGTCGCCATGCAGGGCGCCGGCGTTGAAGCCGTGGCTCTCCAGCGACTTCTGCAGGATGGCGACGTCGCGCTTCCGGTTGCAGAAGATGAAGGCGTTCTTCACGTCCTCGGTGCGCAGCAGGTGGCGCAGCGCCTTGCGCTTGTCCTCCTCCTGCACCAGGACCATGGCCTGGGTCACCGTCTCCGACGGGGAGGCGGGCGGGGCGACGGTCACCTCCTTCGGGTTCGACAGGAAGGCGTCGGCCAGACGTCGGATTTCCGGCGGCATGGTGGCGGAGAAGAACAGCGTCTGGCGCAGCTTCGGCAGCTTGCTGACGATCCGTTCGATGTCCGGGATGAAGCCCATGTCGAGCATCCGGTCCGCCTCGTCGATGACGAAGACCTTGATGTCGTTGAGCATGATGTTGCCGCGCTCGAACAGGTCGATCAGGCGGCCCGGCGTCGCGATCAGCACGTCCACCCCACGGTCCAGCCGCTTCACCTGCTCGGTGAAGGTCTCGCCGCCGATCAGGAGCGCCATGCTGAGCTTGTGGTGCTTGCCGTAGGTCTCGAAGCTTTCGGCGACCTGCGCCGCCAGCTCGCGCGTCGGTTCCAGGATGAGCGACCGGGGCATGCGCGCCCGAGCCCGGCCCGAAGCCAGGATGTCGATCATCGGCAGGGTGAAGCTGGCCGTCTTCCCGGTGCCGGTTTGCGCGCAGCCGAGCACGTCGCGGCCTTGCAGGACCCAGGGAATTGCCTGTTCCTGAATTGGCGTCGGCTGGGTGTAACCTTTGTCCTCGATTGCCCGCAGGACGTCAGGTCCAAGCCCAATTTCCGAAAAGAGCATCCAACCTGTTTCTGTCTGGAGTGCGAAAATCGTGCCGCCGATGCGGCCCGACGATTAGATGGTGCGGCAGAATATGAAGTCAAAGGGCGCTGTCAATAGACCTTGTGATGGAATCGTGCATCGCGTCGGTCCGGAAGGGCCGCTTGGCGGACCGCCCCCGCTCGGCTAGGCTGTGAAAAGACCGCGCAAACCGCGGGAAATCCGGCATTGCCGGCGGGTAATCGGCATCCGACGGCTCTCATACCGGCAAGCACCGCACAAAGAAAAAAGGCAACCCCCGATGCTTCTTTCCTCCGAACGCTCCGTCCTGGTGGTGGTCGATATCCAGGAAAAACTGATGCCGGCCATCGCCGAGTCCGCGCGGGTGGAGCGCAACGCCGCCACGCTGCTGAAGGCCGCCGCCCTGCTCGGCGTGCCGGCCTTCGCCACGGAACAGTATCCCAAGGGCCTCGGTCCGACCGCCGCGTCCCTGCGCGCCCTGCTGCCGCCGGACGGTGTTGTGGAGAAGATCACCTTCTCCGCCGCGCGGGAGCCGGCCTTCCTGGAACGGCTTGAGCGGCTGGGCCGGCGGCAGATCGTGCTGTGCGGGTCGGAGGCCCATGTCTGCGTGATGCAGACGGCGCTGTCTCTGGTCGGGCTGGGCTTCGACGTTGTGCTGGTGGCCGACGCCGTGTCGTCGCGCGTTCCCGCCAACGCGGAACTCGGCATCGCCCGCATGCGCGCCGCCGGGGCGACCATCGTCAGCACGGAGATGGTTCTGTTCGAATGGATGGAACGGTCCGACATCCCGCCCTTCAAGGCGGTGCTGGACCTGATCCGCTGACCGGAAAGCGAAAGGAATTGGGATGAGCGACCGGATTCCCCTGATCCTGCTGCCCGGCATGCCGCTGGACGGCGCGCTGTGGGAGCATCAGACCCGCCATCTGGCCGATGTGGCGGAACCGAGCGTCGGCGACCTGACCGGCCAGGACTCCATGGCCGCCCTGGCCGCCGCGGTCCTGGCGCAGGCGCCGCCGCGTTTCGCGCTCACCGGTCTGTCGATGGGCGGTTACGTCGCCTTCGAGATCCTGCGGCAGGCGCCGGAGCGCGTGGCGAAACTGGCCCTGCTGGACACCAGCGCCCGCCCCGACACGCCGGAGCAGACGGCCACCCGCCAGGACGCCGTGCGTCTGGTGGGGCAGGGGCGGTTGCGGCAGGTGGTGGCCGCCGGCCTGCCGCGCCTCGTCCATCCCGACCGCACCGGCGACGCCGCTCTGGTCGAATCGGTGCAGGCGCAGGCGCAACGTGTCGGGCCGGACGGCTATGCCCGCCAGCAGACGGCCATCATGAACCGCCCGGACAGCCGCCCCGGGCTGGGGGCCATCGCCTGCCCGACCCTGGTGCTGTGCGGGCGGCAGGACGCCATCACACCCCCGGAGGTGCATGAGGAGATCGCCGGAGGGATTCCCGGCGCCCGCCTCGTTCTCGTCGAGGATTGCGGCCACCTGTCAGCCATGGAACGGCCGCAGGCGGTCACCGCCTTGCTGCGGGAGTGGCTCCTCTACGCCTGAGCCTTCTCGCCCGCCTCAGCAGTCAGGACCCCCGCCGCAGCCGTCCAGATCGGCGCGGCGGGCCGGAAAAAGGGCGAAGGTCATGTCGCTGATGAGCGACCGAAAGTCCGGGTCGTTCGGCCCCTGCGGGCGGTCGAGCCAGCCGGTGGCGGACGACAGCGGGCCGCCGCCGCGGCAGAAGGCGCCCTGGACGACGATGGGGCCGCCGGGCGGGCTGGTGCGCAGCGGCTGGCCGCTGCACAGGTAGGAGTTCAGGGTCGTCTCGGCGGGGTTGAAGGCCAGGACCACGCGGTAATCGGGCCGCGCCGTCGCGTTCGGCGTCGTGGTGAAGTTGGTGCGCACGCCGGAAATGCGGTTCTGCATGTTGGCGGTCACCAGCGGCCCGAACGCCTGCGGGTCCATCCCGAACGGGTTGCCGTGGATCACCACGCGCAGATCGCGGTTCGAAGCGGCGTAGGAGACCTCGCTCAAGCTGTAGGCGGGGACGGGCAGGTCGGCCACCACACGTTCGTTGGTGCAGGCCGCCGCCGCGACGCAGAGGGCAAGGGCGGCGGCGCGGGTCGGAAGGGTCATGGCTCGCCTGGGCTGAGTGATCGTCGGGAAAACGATCATGGGGAGCCCGCGCGCCACCGGCAAGCCCATGCCCCGGAAGAGCCGGTTCTCACGGACGGCCCGCCCCTGGACGACCCAGCGGTCAGTCCGCCGCGTATCCCGGCGGAGTCCAGTCGGTGCGCAGCCAGTTCCGGGCGGCGCGCTCGATCAGTTCCGGATAGTTGGGGACCTCGGCGGGGCCGACCAGTGGCAGGCCCATCTCCTCCACGATGCGGGCGACGGTCGGACCGTCCAGAGCCAGGCCCAACTCACGGGCGCGGTGGGCGATGTCCATCTCCTGGCCCCAGTAATAGACGCGGGTGGCGCGCGTGTTCGCCCACATGCGGCGAACCTGCTCCAGCCGCCCGTCACCGTACAACGGCTGCCAGATGTCGGGCATCAGCAGGTCCACCGGCTCGCCGGGGACATAGCTCAAGGCGTCGCCCTGGATGACCGTCACCTTGGCGGCAACCTCGGGGGGAAGCTGCCCCAGAACGTCCATGGCGGCGTTCACGGCGATCACCTCGGGGTCGAACTCCACGACGGTGACGCGGGTCACCTCGGGCCGCAGGGCGGTGTTGGCGACCGCCCAGCCCATGCCCAACCCCATCACGAGCGTATGGCCGGTGGCGAAGCGGCAACCGATCTCCTGGCTTTCGACCTCCATGGGCGTGACGGACATCCAGGTCCGCGGCTTGTCCTCGTCATGACGGATGAGCCCGGCCATGTCGGTGACCAGCGTCGCGCCGCTCCAGTACCCCTTGCAGAGCACCATTGGCGCCAGCAGAAGCTCCCAACGGTCGCCCCGCCACGGGCGATAGGCGGGGCGGAAGAGATCCGTCTGGAACAGGGTCGGCGTCGCGGTCATCCTTCGGTGGCTCCCAGGCGATTGTTTGCACGCCGGAGACCCTACACCGGCGCGGGCTACACGTCGATGTCGTCGACCCGGACGAACTTCGCGTTCTCCTGGATGAACTGGAACCGCAGCTCCGGACGGCGGCCCATCAGCTCCTCCACGCGGGACTTGGTGGCCTTCACGTCCTCCGCCTGTTCCGGATCGGCGGCGTTCGGCACGACGACGCGCAGCAGCGTGCGCTTGGCCGGGTCCATGGTGGTGTCGCGGAGCTGGGCCGGCATCATCTCGCCCAAGCCCTTGAAGCGGCTGATCTCCACCTTCTTGCCCTTGAACATCTTGTTCATGAGCTGGTCCTTGTGCGCGTCGTCGCGGGCGTAGACGGACTTGGCGCCGTGGCTGATGCGGTAGAGCGGCGGCAGGGCCAGATACAGATGCCCATTCTGGATCAGCCCGCCCATCTCCCGGTAGAAGAAGGTCATCAGCAGCGAGGCGATGTGCGCGCCGTCCACGTCGGCGTCGGTCATGATGATGACCCGCTCGTAGCGCAGCTTGTCGCTGGAGAAGTCCTTGCCCACCCCGCAGCCCAGCGCCTGGGTGAGGTCGTTCAGCTCCTGGTTCGCCTTCATCTTGTCGGCGGAAGCGGAGGCGACGTTCAGGATCTTGCCGCGCAGCGGCAGGATGGCCTGGGTCTCGCGGTTGCGCGCCTGCTTGGCGGAGCCGCCCGCCGAATCGCCCTCGACCAGGAAGATCTCGGTCCCTTCCGGCGAATTGCGGGAGCAGTCGGCCAGCTTGCCGGGCAGGCGCAGGCGGCGGGTCGCGGACTTGCGCCCCAGTTCCTTGGACTGCTTGCGCTTGGCACGCTCCTCCGCCTTCTCGATCAGGCGCTCCAGAAGGGCCTTGGAGGAGGACGGGTCGCCGGACAGCCAGTGGTCGAAGTGATCCTTGATCGCGGCCTCGACCAGCCGGTGGGCTTCCGCCGTCACCAGCTTCTCCTTGGTCTGGCCCTGGAAGTGCGGTTCGCGGATGAAGACCGACAGCAGGATGCAGGCGTCGCCCACCACGTCGTCCGCGGTGACCTGGGCGGCGCGCTTGTTGCTGGTCAGCTCGCCATAGCCCTTCAGGCCGCGGATCAGGGCGGCGCGCAGGCCCGCCTCGTGCGTGCCGCCCTGCGGGGTGGGCACGGTGTTGCAATAGGTGTGCGAGAAGCCCTCGTCATCCTCCGGCCAGGCGATGGCCCATTCCACCCGGCCCTGCTGGTTCGGGAAGTCCAATGCGCCGGAGAAGGGCAGCCGGGTCAGCGTCCGGCGCTCCTTCAGGGCGGCGTTCAGGTAATCGAGCAGGCCGCCGGGGAAATGCAGCGTCTCCTGCGCCGGGGTGGTGGACTCCGGCGACAGCAGCGCCGGGTCGCAGCTCCAGCGGATCTCCACGCCCCGGTAGAGATACGCCTTGGAACGGGCCAGTCGGTACAGCCGGTGCGGTTCGAAATGAGCGGCCTCTCCGAAGATCTCGGGGTCGGCGTGGAAACGGATGGTCGTCCCGCGGCGATTGGCCGCGCCCTGGCGGGTGAGCGGTCCCTGGGGCAGGCCGCGGCTGTAATGCTGCACGTAGAGCTGGCGTTCGCGCGCCACCTCCACCGTCAGCCGGTCCGACAGGGCGTTCACCACCGACAGGCCCACGCCGTGCAGGCCGCCCGAGGTCTGGTAGACCTTGTTGGAGAACTTGCCGCCCGAATGCAGGGTGGTGAGGATGACCTCCAGCGCGGACTTGCCGGGGTATTTTGGGTGGTCGTCGATCGGGATGCCACGCCCGTTGTCGCGCACCACCACCGTGCCGTCGGCGGTCAGTTCCAGGTCGATGCGGCTGGCGTGGCCGGCCACCGCCTCATCCATGGCGTTGTCCAGAACCTCGGCCACCAGATGGTGCAGCGCCCGGTCGTCGGTGCCGCCGATGTACATGCCGGGGCGCCGGCGGACGGGCTCAAGCCCTTCCAGAACCTCGATATCCTGGGCGGAATAGGTCTCGGCCTTGCGCGCCGTGTTCTCGAAAAGATCGCTCATGGCCCCAGTTATAGGAATTTCGTCAGGGCTGCGCAAGCGCATGCGGTGGCCTCTATATACCCTCCGCACCATATTTTGTGATGCGGTTTTTCGACCCCGGAAAGAACGAGGGAGGGAGGAAGCATGAGCGACGCCACGCCCGCGCAGGAGCGGACGGCTCAACCGGACATGGATCGCGGCCCGGCCCTGCCGGACATGGACCGCGGCCCGGCCCTGCGCACCATCGCCATGCCGGCGGACACCAACCCCAACGGCGACATCTTCGGCGGCTGGCTCCTGGCGCAGATGGATCTGGCCGGCGGGGTGGCCGCCCTGCGCCGTGCCGGCGGGCGCGTGGCGACGGTGGGGA
Source organism: Roseomonas genomospecies 6 (assembly GCF_008365375.1). GTDB lineage: Bacteria > Pseudomonadota > Alphaproteobacteria > Azospirillales > Azospirillaceae > Azospirillum. The sequence goes on from NZ_QOKW01000001.1 coordinate 107,788, forward strand.
TCGAGGCGATGACCTTCCACAAGCCGGTCTATGTCGGCGACGAGGTGAGCTGCTTCGCCGATGTCGAGAAGGTCGGCCGCACCTCCATCCGCATCCGTGTCGAAACCTGGGTGCGCCGCCAGCGCGGCACGGGAGAGGCGATCAAGGTGACGGAGGGCGTCTTCACCTATGTCGCCATCGGCGAGGACCGCCGCCCGCGCGAGGTCCCGCCGGAGTGACGCCGCGCGCCGCCTTGTTCCGGCGGCCTTCTTTCGAAGGTTGCGCGATAAGCCGTTCGTCGGGGGTGTAGGCCGTTCATTACTCGGTGGCGCAAAGAGCATGGCCCCGTGAATTCTTTCGGATTGCTTCTTTTCCGTTTGACCGAAAGAATCGCGTGTGATTCCATCATGGCGCCATGACCATGCTCCAGAACCTCACCGACTCGCTGAAACGCGCCGCGAAAAGCGCCCTTCGCCAGGCCATCGGGCCGGCCATCGGCTCCTGCGTCGTTGCCTACTTCGTCTATTACGCCGTCCAGGGAGACCGTGGGCTGCTCGCCATGAACCACCTGAAGGCGGAGATCGCCACGGCGGAAGCCGTGCTGGATCAGGTGAAGGCCGAGCGCGAGCGGATGGACCGGCGCGCGCAACTGATGCGCAGCGACCACCTGGACCGCGACATGCTGGACGAGCGTGCGCGCACGATGTTGAACCTTTCCGGGGTCCGCGACGTCATAATCGCTCTCCCGCCGATCCGGGAGGAGGGCGATGCTAGCGCTGAGAAGTAGGCCATATCAGTGAATTAACCGAAGCTCGGTTAACGCCGAATTTCGCGTTTAAAAACAGATATTTGCGTCGAACGCGCTTGTCGTGTACTGTGCGCCCCGCATCCGCTTCCGGTGCGAGGGGGATGTACCCTCGTAACGTGTTGCAGCCCTGGCTGTTCGCTTGCCGTCGCTGCATAAATCCTGGGGAGGAAACATGGCCGCGTCACGACGCCGTCCGAAGGCGCAGACTGAATCCGCGCCGAAGCAGGCCGCTTCGGTCGAGGAAATGATCACGTTCTACCGTGAAATGCTGCTGATCCGCCGCTTCGAGGAGAAGGCGGGCCAGCTCTACGGCATGGGCCTCATCGGCGGATTCTGCCACCTCTACATCGGCCAGGAGGCCGTTGTGGTCGGCATCCAGGCCGCTCTGAAGGACAACGACGACGTCATCACCAGCTACCGCGATCACGGCCACATGCTGGCCTGCGGCATGGACCCGAAGGGTGTGATGGCCGAGCTGACCGGTCGCCGCGGAGGCTACTCCAAGGGCAAGGGCGGCTCGATGCACATGTTCAGCCGCGAGAAGAACTTCTACGGCGGCCACGGCATCGTCGGCGCGCAGGTGCCGCTGGGCACCGGGCTGGCCTTCTCCCACAAGTACAACAAGGACGACGGCCTCGCCGCCGTCTATTGCGGCGACGGCGCGATCAACCAGGGCCAGGTTTACGAGAGCTTCAACATGGCGGCGCTGTGGAAGCTGCCGGTGCTCTACGTGATCGAGAACAACAAGTACGCCATGGGCACCTCGCAGGAGCGCGCCTCGGCGGGCGAGTTGCACCAGCGCGGCGCGGCGTACGGCATTCCCGGCCATCAGGTCAACGGCATGGACGTCCTTGAGGTCCGCGAGGCCGCCGACAAGTGGGTGGAGTACATCCGCGCCGGCAATGGTCCGGTCATCCTGGAGATGAAGACCTACCGCTACCGCGGCCACTCGATGTCCGACCCGGCCAAGTACCGGACAAAGGAGGAGGTCGAGAAGATGCGGAGCGAGTCCGATCCGATCGACAACCTGAAGCGGGTCCTGCTGGAAGGCGGTTACGTGACCGAGGACCAGCTCAAGGAGATCGACCGCGAGGTCAAGGCCGTGGTGACCGAGGCTGCGGAGTTCTCGCAGCAGAGCCCCGAGCCCGATCCGGCGGAGCTGTGGACCGACGTCCTGATCGAAGCCTGACGACAACGATAAGCAGGAGCGGCGCCGAGGGCCGGAGGCTTCGCCTCCCGGCGAACCCGCGCCGCCGGAGGTTGAGGAATGCCGATCGAAGTGCTGATGCCGGCGCTGTCGCCCACCATGACCGAGGGCAAGCTGGCGAAGTGGGTCAAGAAGGAAGGTGACGAGGTCCGGTCCGGCGACGTGCTCGCCGAGATCGAGACCGACAAGGCGACCATGGAGGTCGAGGCGGTGGACGAAGGCCGCATCGGCAAGATCCTGGTCGCCGAGGGCACCGAGAACGTTGCCGTGAACACCCCCATCGCCGTGATCCTGGCCGACGGCGAGAACGTGACCGACGCCGTGTCCGGGTCCCCGACGCCGGCCCCGAAGGTCACCGCCGAGCCGGTGGTGAAGGACACGGGCGCCCACGCCCCGGCGACCCTGCCGGTCGGTCCGGCCAGCGGACCCGCCGCCGCCCCGCCGGCCTCCGACGAGGACAAGTTCTTCGACAAGACGGTGAAGAAGACCGTCCGCGAAGCGCTGCGCGACGCCATGGCGGAGGAGATGCGCCGCGACCCGACCGTCTTCCTGATGGGCGAGGAGGTCGCGCAGTACCAGGGCGCCTACAAGGTGTCGCAGGGCCTGCTGCAGGAATTCGGCGCCGACCGCGTCATCGACACGCCGATCACCGAGATCGGCTTCGCCGGCCTGGGCGTCGGCGCGGCCTTCCGCGGCCTGCGCCCGATCGTCGAGTTCATGACCTTCAACTTCGCGATGCAGGCCATCGACCACATCGTGAACTCCGCCGCCAAGACGCTCTACATGTCCGGCGGCCAGATGGGTTGCCCCATCGTGTTCCGCGGCCCGAACGGCGCGGCCGCCCGCGTCGCCGCGCAGCACAGCCAGGACTTCACCCCCTGGTACGCCAGCGTGCCCGGCCTGAAGGTCGTCGCGCCCTACAGCGCGTCGGACTTCAAGGGCCTGCTGAAGTCGGCCATCCGCGATCCGAACCCGGTCATCTTCCTTGAGAACGAGATCCTCTACGGCCAGTCCTTCGAGGTGCCGGAGAGCGAGGATTTCATCGTTCCGATCGGCCGCGCCAAGATCCGCCGCGCCGGCACGGACGTGACCATCACCGCCCATTCGCTGATGGTCAGCTACGCGCTCGCCGCCGCTGAGATGCTGGAGAAGGAAGGCATCAGCGCCGAAGTCATCGACCTGCGCACGATCCGTCCGCTCGACACCGAGACCATCGTCAATTCCGTCAAGAAGACCAACCGCCTCGTCACCGTCGAGGAGGCCTGGCCGACCTGCGGCATCGGCGCCGAGCTGTCGGCCCTGATGATGGAGCAGGCCTTCGACTATCTGGACGCCCCGGTGATCCGCGTGACCGGCCTCGACGTGCCGATGCCGTATGCGGCGAACCTGGAAAAGCTCGTCCTTCCTTCGCCCGACCGCATCGCGGAAGCGGCGAAGAAGGCCTGTTACCGCAAGTAAGGAGGGCGAGCGAATGACCATCCAGATTCTCATGCCCGCCCTCTCTCCGACCATGACCGAGGGCAACCTCGCCAAGTGGCTGAAGAAGGAAGGCGACGCGGTGAAGTCCGGCGACGTGATCGCCGAGATCGAAACCGACAAGGCCACCATGGAGGTCGAGGCGGCGGACGAAGGCCGTCTCGGCAAGATCCTCGTCCAGGCCGGCACGCAGGGCGTCGCGGTGAACACCCCGATCGCCGTGCTGCTGGAGGACGGCGAGGACGAAGGCGCGCTGGACAAGGCCGCCGCCCCTGCTGCCGCTCCCGCCCCGGCGGCGGCTCCGGCTCCCGCCGCTGCCCCGGCTCCGGCTCCGACGGCTTCCGCTCCGGCGCCGCAGGCTGCCGCTCCCGCCGCCCATGGCGGTGGCCGCGTGTTCGCCAGCCCGCTGGCCCGCCGTCTGGCGGAGCAGGCCGGTCTCGACCTGAAGGCCGTCAAGGGCTCCGGCCCGAACGGCCGCATCGTCAAGGCCGACGTCGAGGCCGCCAAGGCCGGCGGCACCGCCAAGGCCGCTCCGCAGGCCGCCGCCCCGGCTCCCGTCACGGCTCCGGCCCCGGCGGCTGCTCCGGCCGCCGCCGCTCCGGCGCCCAAGTCCGCGGGCATCGACGCCAAGGACCTGTCGGACAAGCTGGGCATGCGCTACAAGGCGCAGCCGAACAGCTCCATGCGCAAGACGATCTCCCGTCGTCTGACCGAGGTGCAGCAGACGGTGCCGGATTACTTCCTGGCCATCGACTGCGAGTTGGACGCGCTGCTGAAGGTCCGCACCGACCTGAACGCCCGGTCGAAGGACTACAAACTGTCGGTGAACGACTTCATCATCCGCGCCGCCGCGCTGACGCTGAAGAAGTTCCCGAACATCAACGCCGCCTGGTCCGACGAGGCCATCCTGCGTTACGACCACGTCGACATCTCGGTCGCCGTGGCGACCCCGACCGGCCTCATCACGCCCATCGTCAAGAAGGCGGAGACCAAGGGGCTGGCCGAGATCTCCAACGAGATGAAGGGTCTGGCGGAGCGCGCCCGCGACGGCAAGCTGAAGCCGGAAGAGTTCCAGGGCGGCACCTTCTCGATCTCCAACCTCGGCATGTACGGCATCCGGGAGTTCGCGGCGATCATCAACCCGCCGCAGGCCTGCATCATGGCGGTCGGCGCCGGTGAGCAGCGTCCGGTCGTGAAGAACGGCGCGCTCGCCATCGCCACCGTGATGACCGTCTCGGTCACCGTGGACCACCGCGTCGCCGACGGCGCGCAGGGTGCGGAATTCCTCGCGGCTTTCAAGAAGCTGATCGAGGACCCGCTGAGCATGCTGCTGTAAGGGGACGCGGACCATGGCTGACATGAACTACGACCTCATCGTCATCGGCGGCGGCCCGGGCGGTTATGTGGCGGCGATCCGCGCCGCCCAGCTCGGCCTCAGCACCGCGGTGGTGGAGCGTGAGAATCTCGGCGGCATCTGCCTCAATTGGGGCTGCATCCCGACCAAGGCGCTCCTGCGCTCCGCCGAGGTGCTGCGCAACGCCAAGCACGCCGCGGATTACGGGCTGGTCATCCAGAACCCGTCCTTCGACCTGGACAAGGTCGTCCAGCGGTCCCGCAAGGTGGCGGGCCAGCTCAACGGCGGCGTCAAGCACCTGCTGAAGAAGAACAAGGTCGCCGTCATCGAGGGCGAGGCCAAGCTGCTCGGCAAGGGGCAGGTGGCCGTGACCAAGGGCGGCGCGCCGGTCGGCACCTTCGGGGCGAAGAACATCATCATCGCCACGGGCGCCCGCGCCCGCACCCTGCCGGGTCTGGAGGACGACGGAAACCTCGTCTGGACCTACCGCAAGGCGATGACCCCGAACACGACGCCGAAGTCGCTGCTGGTCATCGGCTCCGGCGCCATCGGCATCGAGTTCGCCAGCTTCTACAACGAGCTGGGCGCCAAGGTGACGGTGGTCGAGGTGATGGACCGCATCCTGCCGGTCGAGGACGAGGAAATCTCGGCCTTCGCCCGCAAGCAGTTCGAAAAGCAGGGCATGCGCATCATCACCAACGGCAAGGCCGGCAACCTGCGCAAGGGGGCCGACAGCGTGACGGTGGCGGTGGAAGCCAACGGCAAGACCGAGGACATCACGGTCGACCGCGTGATCCTCGCCGTCGGCATCACGCCGAACACGGAGAATCTGGGCCTGGAGAACACCAAGGTCCAGACCGACCGCGGCCACATCAAGACCAACGCCAACTGCCAGACCGACGAGCCGGGCGTCTACGCCATCGGCGACGTGACGGGGGCTCCCTGGCTCGCCCACAAGGCCAGCCACGAGGGCGTCATCGCCGTCGAACACATCGCCGGCAAGCACCCGCACGCGCTGGACGTCCGCAACATCCCGGGCTGCACCTACTCGCACCCGCAGATCGCGTCGGTCGGCCTGACCGAGAAGAAGGCGAAGGAGGCGGGCTACGAGGTCCGCGTCGGACGCTTCCCCTTCATCGGCAACGGCAAGGCCATCGCGCTGGGCGAGGCGGACGGCATGGTGAAGACCGTGTTCGACGCCAAGACCGGCGAACTGCTGGGTGCCCACATGGTCGGCGCCGAGGTGACGGAGCTGATCCAGGGCTACACGGTCGCCAAGACGATGGAGACCACCGAGCAGGAGCTGATGCAGACGGTGTTCCCGCATCCGACCCTGTCGGAAATGATGCACGAGTCGGTTCTTGATGCCTATGGCCGGGCCATCCACTTCTAAGTGGCGTGTCTGACCGACGGTCGCTTCCTCCCTCTTCCCTATGGGGAGAGGGAGGCGCACGTCGTCATTTCGGCGGCGTCGATGTGCGCTGACCGATAAACAGACTTGACCGGTCGGTCATTCCGGCCTATCCGGCGGAACCGCGTCCGCCGGCCCTGTGCGCCGAGGCGGGCGCGTTACCGTTCAGAATCGGCGCTGCCGCCGGGCAGCCCGTGGGAGCATTTCAGATCATGACCGTGGCCGATCAGCCCGAGAAGCTTCGCCATCCCGAAAAGGCCCACAAGCCCGACAACCCGATCCAGCGCAAGCCCGGCTGGATTCGCGTCAAGGCGCCGACCAGCCAGGAGTACAACGAGACCCGCAACCTGATGCGCGGGCTCAAGCTCAACACCGTGTGCGAGGAGGCTGCCTGCCCCAACATCGGGGAATGCTGGAAGCACAAGCACGCGACCTTCATGATCCTGGGCGCCATCTGCACCCGCGGCTGCGCCTTCTGCAACGTGGGGACCGGGCGCCCCGACCAGCTCGACCCGCATGAGCCGGACAATGTGGCGGAGGCGGTTGCCCAGTTGAAGCTGAGCCACGTCGTCGTCACCTCGGTCGACCGCGACGATCTGGAGGACGGCGGGGCGGAGCATTTCGCCCGCACCATCCGCGCCATCCGCGCCGCGTCCCCGGACACCACCATCGAAATCCTGACCCCCGACTTCCAGAAGAAGAAGGGTGCGGTGGAAGTGGTGGTGGAGGCGAAGCCGGACGTCTTCAACCACAATCTGGAAACCGCGCCGCGCCTCTACCCGACGATCCGTCCGGGCGCGCGCTACTTCACCTCGCTGCAACTGCTGGCGCGGGTGAAGGAGCTTGACCCGTCCATGTTCACCAAGTCCGGAATCATGGTCGGCCTGGGCGAGACGCGCGAGGAGGTCGGGCAGGTGATGGACGACCTGCGCGCCGCCGATGTTGACTTCATGACGATCGGCCAGTACCTCCAGCCGACGCCCAAGCACGCGGCGGTGGACCGGTTCGTGACTCCGGAAGAATTCCAGAGCTACGCAACACTTGGCCGCGGCAAGGGTTTCCTGATGGTGGCCTCGACGCCGCTGACCCGCTCCAGCTATCACGCGGGGGCGGACTTCGCGATGCTGCGGGAGGCTCGCCTCCGCAAGCTCGCGGCAGCAGCGGGCTGAGAGGCAGCCGAAAGAGAAACGGAGCGGGTATGCCGACGCACGCGGAAAAGAAGGTTCTTCCCTACACGCCGGAGCAGATGTACCGGCTGGTCGCCGACGTGGAGAAGTACCCGGAGTTCCTGCCCTGGTGCCTCGCCGCCCGCATCCGCCGCCGCGAGGGCAACGTGATGTACGCGGACCTCGTGATCGGCTTCAAGATGGTGCGGGAGCGCTTCACCTCCCGCGTGGAACTGGACGAAGAGAACCGGCGGATCAACGTCCAGTACACCGAAGGGCCGTTCCAGTACTTGAACAACCACTGGATCTTCACCCCGCACGAGGGCGGCGTCTGCGTGGATTTCTACGTGGATTTCGAGTTCCGCTCGAAGATGCTGCAGAAGATCATGGGCGTGCTGTTCAACGAAGCCGTGCGCCGCATGGTCCAGGCCTTCGAGACCCGAGCCGCGCAGCTCTACGGCAACGGCGCCGTTCGCCCGGCCACGGCGCGGACCGCCTAGCGGATAGCGGTTTCGGGCCTTGCGGCCCGCAGCCGCTCCAGAGCGGTCTGAACGGTCGCGAGGCGCACCTCCTCGCGACCGCCGGGGAAGGTGTATTCCTTGTGCTTGGCGGCTCCGCGCCGGACCGCCGTAGCGATGTAGACGCGCCCGACCGGCTTTTCCGGCGTGCCGCCGCCGGGGCCGGCGACCCCGGTGACCGCCACCGTCACATCCGCCTTCGACTTCGCCAGGGCGCCCACGGCCATGGCCACCGCCACCTCCGCGCTGACCGCGCCGTGGGCGTAGATCAGGCTGGGCGGAACGCCGAGCATCTCGGACTTGGCGACGTTGGAGTAGGTGACGAAGCCCCGGTCCACGACCTTGGACGACCCCGCGATATCCGTCAGCGCCCCCGCGATCAGGCCGCCCGTGCAGGACTCGGCGGTCGCCACCGTGTAGCCGGCCGACGCATACTCCGCGAGCAGTTTGGCGGCGAGTTCGCGGATGTGATCGGGAAACATGCGGGTCCCTTTCGTCGTGTCAGAACCAGCCCCTCTCCCGCCCCGGGAGAGGGTGGCCCGCAGGGCCGGGTGAGGGTCGTTCGAGGATCGAGGCACTGATTCTTGCCGGCACCCTCACCCTCCCGCCGCAGCGCGGCGGGTCCCTCCCTCTCCCGGGGCGGGAGAGGGTTATCATTATCCCGGAAGCCGGACGGTCGCCACCGCCTGCGCCGCGATGCCTTCGCCGCGTCCGGTGAAGCCTAGCCGCTCGGTCGTCGTCGCCTTCACGCTGACCCGGTCCGCCGGCATGCCCAGAATCTCGGCAACGCGGGCGGTCATCGCCTCACGGTGCGGGCCGACCTTCGGGCGCTCGCAGATGATCGTCACGTCCACATGGGCGATCCGCCCGCCGCGCGCCGTCACCAATTCCGCCGCGTGTTTCAGGAACAGCGCGCTGTCGGCGCCGCGCCATTGCGGGTCGCTGGGCGGGAAATGGCTGCCGATGTCCCCGGCGCAGAGCGCGCCCAGGATGGCGTCGGTCAGGGCGTGCAGCCCGACGTCGGCGTCCGAATGGCCGTCCAGCGCGTGGCTGTGCGGCACCCGCACGCCGCAGAGCGTGACGTGGTCGCCCTCGGCGAAGCGGTGCACGTCGAAGCCCGTGCCGGTCCGGATGTCCGACAGCGCGTCATCGAGCGCACGGGCGGCGCGGGTCAGGTCGTCGGGGGTGGTCACCTTGAAATTCTCCTCCCTGGCGGGCACCAGCGCGACCGGCAGGCCGGCCCGCTCGGCGACCGCCGCGTCATCGGTCAGCTCCAGCCCGGCGGCGTCACGATGCGCGGCCAGGATCTCGGGAAAACGGAAGCCCTGCGGGGTCTGGGCGCGCCACAGGCCGCTGCGGTCCACCGTGCCGGTCACCAGCCCGGCTTCGCCGCGCTTCAGCGTGTCGGCGACCGGGACGGCGGCCAGCGCCGCCGGATGGCTGTCCAGCGCCGCGACCACCGCGTCGATGGTGGCCGCGTCGATCAGCGGGCGCGCCGCGTCGTGGATCAGCACCCGGTCCGGCGCCGAGTCGGCCAGCGCCTCCAGCCCGTTGCGCACGGAATCCTGGCGGGAGGCGCCGCCCGCCACCGGTTCGGGCAGGTCCAGCCCCGCGACCGCCGCATCATAGAGATCGCGGAAGGCGGGATTGATGACGACGCGCACCGCGCTCACCTTGGGGTGGCGCAGAAAGGCCTCCACGGTGTGGCGCAGCACGGGCTTGCCGGCCAGATCGAGATACTGCTTGGGCTGCTCGGCGCCGAACCGCTGGCCGCTTCCGGCGGCGACGATCAGCGCGATACAGGAAGACATGGGACGTTTCCGTGCCGTTTGGGCTATGGTATCCGCGCTTGACGGGCCGTCCGCGTGACGCTTACGTCATGGCGCGGCCGGACGCACCGGAGCCTAGCCGGTCACCGGCGTTCCGCCAAGAGCCTCAGAGACTTGAGCAGCGACGACTTGATCATCAGCGACTTTGGGTTTCCGCAGAGGGAAGGGCACGGGTCCGCCGCATGTCGCAGAACATCGTCTACAGCCTGACCGCGCTGATGGCGCTTTTGCCGGCGTCCATCTATCCCTACCGCCGGATCGCGGGGCAGGGGGCGGACGGGCGGTCCGCCTATTTCTGGGGCGCCTTGGCGCTGGGCTTCGCGGGTCCGGCAGCCTGGGCGCTGACCCAGGTGGCGGGACGCTGGCACACCGGCCTGTCGACCGCGCTGTGGATAACCATCGCGGCCTGCATGCTGCTGTTCATGGGGTTGAGCGCGCTGACGCGGTCGGCCTGGAGGCTGTCGCCGCTGCTGCTGCCCTATCTGCTGGCGGTCGGCGCCTTCGCGACCCTGGCCCAGCAGGCTCCGGCGCCGGTCCTGCGCGGCGGGGCGCCGAGCATTTGGATCGATCTGCACATTGCCATGTCGGTCATCACCTATGCGCTGCTGACCATGGCCGCCGTGGCGTCGCTCGCCGCCTTCCTTCAGGAACGGGCGCTGAAGTCGAAACGCCCCACGCCGCTGACCCGTTTCCTGCCCCCGGTGGCGGAAAGCGAGCGGTTGCAGCTCCATCTGCTCGCCGCGTCGGAAACGGTTCTCGGCATCGGCCTCGCCACGGGAATGGCGGTGCTCTTTTACGAAAACGGCGTTCTGCTGCGCGCCGATCACAAGACTTTGCTGTCGGTCTCCAGCTTCGTCGTCATTGGCGGGTTGCTGCTGGCCCACGCCCGCACCGGGGTGCGCGGACGCATGGCGGCGCGTCTCGTGCTGATCGCCTATCTGCTGCTGACGCTCGCCTATCCGGGCGTGAAGTTCGTCACCGACGTCCTGCTGGGCTAGCCCAGGCGCATGGCAGCCACCGCGGCGCACCCGGGCTGCGCGCTTGCAACATGCCGAAACGCTGTGCTAACGTGCACAAATTCTCATCAAATAGCTGATATGCCCATCAAGTGGGCAGGTGAACATGGCCATCCAAATCGGCACCATCTCGCTTGAGGGTCCGGTGATCCTCGCCCCTATGTCCGGCGTCACCGACCTGCCGTTCCGGCGGCTGGTGAAAAGGTCTGGCTGCGGGCTGGTCGTGTCCGAAATGGTCGCGAGCCAGGCGATGATCCGCGAGAACCGCCAGACGCTGCGCATGGTCGAATGCGAGCCGGAGCAGTTCCCCATGGCCGTCCAGCTCGCCGGCTGCGAGCCCGACGTGATGGCCGAGGCCGCGAAGCTGAACGAGGACCGCGGAGCGGCCATCGTCGACATCAACTTCGGCTGCCCGGTGAAGAAGGTGGTCAATGGCCATGCCGGCTCCTCCCTGATGCGGGACGAGGCGCTCGCCGCCCGCATCCTGGAGGCCACGGTGAAGGCCGTTTCCATTCCCGTGACGCTGAAGATGCGCAAGGGCTGGGACGAGACCAGCCTGAACGCCCCCCGGCTCGCCCGCATCGCGGAAGAGTGCGGGATCAAGCTGGTCACCGTGCACGGCCGCACCCGCAACCAGTTCTACAACGGCACCGCCGATTGGGCCTTCATCCGCTCCGTGAAGGAGGCGGTGTCGATCCCGGTGGTCGTCAACGGCGACATCGCGTCCTTCGACGACGTGGACCGCGCGCTCGCCGAGTCCGGCGCCGACGGGGTGATGATCGGTCGCGGCAGCTATGGGCGCCCCTGGTTCCCCGCCCAGGTGATGCACTATCTGCGCACCGGCGAACGGCTGCCCGACCCGCCGCTTCACGAGCAGCTCGACACGCTTCTGGAGCATTACGACGCCATGCTGTCCCATTACGGCCTGGAGGGCGGGCTGCGAGTCGCCCGCAAGCATGTCTCCTGGTACTCCACGGGCCTGCGCGGCTCCGCCGAATTCCGGTCGGAGGTCAACCGCATGTCCGATCCCGACCGAGTCCGCGGATTCATCCGCGACTTCTACGCCCCGGCGATCGAAAGGATGGCCGCCTGATGGCCCGTACATCCGCTGCTGCTCCGTTGTCCCGCCGCCCGCCGCGGTCTCCGGCACCGTCTTCCTCCTATCGTCCGGTCCGCAGTTGCATCGATCCGTCCGTGGTGCTGAACGCGCTGCCGGACCCGGTGCTGGTGGTCGATGGGGGCGGGGACATCCGCTACGTGAATCTGGAGGCGCAGGAGTTCTTCGGCCTGTCCGCCGCCATGATGGAAGGCATGCCGCTGGCCGAACTGCTGCCGCCCAACAGCCCGGTCAGCCAGTTGATCGAGCAGGTGCAGCAGGGCCGGCACCGCGCCTCGCAGGAAGGCGTCGTCATCGACACGCCGCGCATCGGCCCGCACCACGTCACCGTGCGGGTCACCGCGCTGGGCGAGCCCGCCGACCATGTGCTGGTCACGGTCAACGAGCGCACCCTGGCGCGCAAGATCGACAATTCGCTGACCCACCGCAACGCCGCCCGCTCGGTCACCGCCATGGCGTCGATGCTGGGGCACGAGGTGAAGAACCCGCTGTCGGGCATCCGCGGCGCGGCGCAGCTTCTGGAGGAGAATTGCAGCGAGTCCGACCGGGTGCTGACCCGGCTGATCTGCGACGAGGCCGACCGCATCGTGGCTCTGGTCAACCGGATGGAGGTCTTCTCCGACCAGCGCCCGCTGGAGCGCAGCGCGGTGAACATCCACACCGTTCTGGAGCATGTCCGCAAGGTGGCCCAGAGCGGCTTCGCCCGGAACATCCGATTCGTCGAGCGGTATGACCCATCCCTGCCGCCGGTCTATGGGAACCGCGACCAGCTCATCCAGATTTTCCTCAACCTGATTAAAAATGCGGCAGAAGCTGCCTCCGATCCGGGCGGCGAGATCATCCTCAGCACATCTTATCAGCATGGGGTGCGCATGGCCCTGCCGGGCGGGGACACCCGCCTGCACCTGCCTTTGGCGGTGTCCGTTCAGGATAATGGGGAAGGCATACCCGAGGATCTGCGGTCCAACCTGTTCGATGCGTTCATCACGACGAAGGTCAACGGAACTGGCCTTGGACTTGCATTGGTAGCGAAAATTGTCGGCGACCACGGCGGCGTCATCGAATTTGACAGCCAGCCGCGCCGCACCGTCTTCAAGGTCTCGCTACCCATGTACGATGAAGCGCAGATGAGCGGCGATCCTGCACCGGCCAGAGGCGTCCGAGGGACCGTCGGATGAGTGCAGCCACGATTCTGGTCGCGGACGACGACCGCGCCATCCGCACCGTGCTTACCCAGGCGCTCGCGCGTCTCGGCCACGAGGTGCGCACCACCGGCAACGCCTCCACGCTCTGGCGCTGGGTGGCGGACGGGCAGGGCGACCTCATCATCACCGACGTGGTGATGCCGGACGAGAACGGACTGGACCTGATCCCGCGGATCAAGAAGATCCGGCCCGACCTGCGCATCATCGTGATGAGCGCGCAGAACACGCTGATCACGGCGGTGAAGGCGGCGGAGCGCGGCGCCTTCGAGTATCTGCCGAAGCCCTTCGACCTGAAGGAGCTGGTCTCCGTCGTCGAGCGGGCGCTGAACTCCAACACGCCGCCGGCGGCGCTTCCCGCCGACGCCGGGGAGTCGGACGAGCAGCTTCCCCTGATCGGCCGGTCGCCGGCCATGCAGGAGATCTACCGCGTCCTTGCCCGTTTGATGGGCACCGACCTGACGGTGACGATCACCGGCGAGTCGGGCACCGGCAAGGAACTGGTGGCCCGCGCGCTGCACGATTACGGCAAGCGCCGCAACGGCCCCTTCGTCGCCATCAACATGGCGGCCATCCCGCGCGAACTGATCGAATCCGAGCTGTTCGGCCACGAGAAGGGGGCGTTCACCGGCGCCACCAACCGCTCCACGGGTCGTTTCGAGCAGGCGCAGGGCGGTACGCTCTTCCTGGACGAGATCGGCGACATGCCGCTGGAGGCGCAGACCCGCCTGCTGCGCGTGCTTCAGGAGGGCGAGTACACCACCGTCGGCGGGCGTGCGCCCATCAAGACGGACGTACGCATCGTCGCCGCGACCCACCGCGACCTGCGCACGCTGATCCGACAGGGCCTGTTCCGCGAAGACCTGTTCTACCGCCTCTGCGTCGTCCCCATCCGCCTGCCGCCGCTGCGCGAGCGTACGGAGGACGTGCCGCTTCTGGTCCGCCATTTCCTGCACCAGTGCTCCGCCCAGGGGCTGCCGGTGAAGAGCATCGACCAGCCCGCCATGGACCGGTTGAAGCGTTACCGCTGGCCCGGCAACGTGCGCGAGTTGGAGAACCTCGTCCGCCGCCTCGCCGCGCTCTATTCGCAGGAGGTCATCGGCCTGGACGTCGTGGAGGCGGAGCTTGCCGACACCACCCCCGTCGCCCAGCCTGTCGAGGAGCCCCAGGGCGAGGGCCTGTCGGCCGCCGTGGAGCGGCACCTGAAGGACTATTTCGCCGCGCACAAGGACGGCATGCCGTCCAACGGTCTGTACGACCGGGTGCTGCGCGAGGTGGAGCGCCCCCTGATCTCGCTCAGCCTCTCGGCGACGCGGGGCAACCAGATCAAGGCGGCGCAGCTTCTCGGCCTCAACCGCAACACCTTGCGCAAGAAGATCCGCGACCTCGACATCCAGGTGGTGCGCGGGCTGAAGTGATCCGGCGCCGGGTGGCCGGGCCCGGCGTCGCACCATTCCCACAGAGTGCCCTTTTTGCGACAGGCCCCCGGGACCTCCGCCTTTGGCGGTGGTCCGTAAGGCCTATTCGAAAGGCAGAGGGGTTGCCGCTTGGCAGGGCGGCAACAGCTCGTGTATCATTCTGGCAACAGACTGGTTGCCGGATTGATGTCGCCCACACCCCCTGAGACCGCCACGCCGCTTTGGCAGCAGTTCCTTCGCTGGGCAACCCGTGTCGGGTTGGCGAAGCGGCTTGCCTTCGCGCTGTCGCTGGCAGCCCTGGCAGCGGGCTTCGCGACCTACACGGCGCTGACGGAAAGCGCCCCCTTCGGGGAGACCAACCCGCGCACGGTCACGCTTCTGCTGACCCTCGATCTCGCGCTGCTGCTGCTGCTCGGCGTGCTGATCGCCCGGCGCATCGTCTATCTGTGGATCGGGCGGCGGCGCGGCCTCGCGGGGTCGCAGATGCATGTGCGGCTGGTGGCGGTGTTCAGCCTGCTCGCCATCGCGCCGGCCATCATCATGGCCATCTTCTCCACGGTCTTCTTCTACGTCGGCGTGCAGTCCTGGTTCAGCGAGCGGGTGCGCACGGCGGTGAACGAGTCCCTGGCGGTCGCCAGCGCCTATCTGCACGAGCACCAGCAGAACATCCGCGCCGACGCGCTCGCCATGGCGAACGACCTGAACCAGGAGGCGGCGCGCCTCGCCAGCGATCCGGAGCGGTTCGAACAGGTGGTCGCCACCCAGGCGATGCTGCGCGCCCTGTCGGAGGCCATCGTCTTCAACGGGACGACCGGAGCCATCGTCGCGCGCTCCGGCTACACCTTCGCGCTGGAGTTCGACCCGATCCCCGACGACAAGCTCGCCACCGCCCGCCACGGCGAAGTGGCGATGATCGTCAGCGAGAACGACGACCGGGTGCGCGCCCTGGTCCGGCTGGACCGCTTCGCCGACACCTACCTCTATGTCGGGCGCATGGTGGAGCCGCGCGTGCTCTCGCACATGGCCTCGGCGGAGGGGGCTGTGAGGGAGTTCGGGGCGCTGGAAAGCCAGCGCGGCAGCCTTCAGATCACCTTCACCCTGATCTTCCTCGTGGTGGCGCTCCTGCTGCTTCTGGCGGCGGTGTGGGCCGGCCTGATCTTCGCCACGCGGCTGGCGCGGCCCATCAGCGCGCTGATCGGCGCCGCGGAGCGGGTGCGCGCCGGCGACCTCACCGTCCGCGTGACCGAACCGCCGGGCGAGGACGAGCTGGGCCTGCTGTCGCGCGCCTTCAACCGCATGACGACGGAGATCGAAAGCCAGCGGCACGAGCTTCTGTCCGCCAACCGGCTGATCGACGAGCGCCGCCGATTCACGGAGACGGTGCTGGGCGGCGTGTCGGCGGGCGTGATCGGTCTGAACGCGGAGGGGCGGATCACTCTGCCCAATTTCTCGGCAGCGCGCCTGCTGGGGGTTGACGACGCGGAGAGCATGATCGGGGTGAAGCTGGCGGACCTGTCGCCGGAAATGGGCGAGCTTCTGGCCCACGCCCCGGGCCGCCCCGGCCGGGTGGTGCAGGACCAAATCCAGATCCGCCGTCCCGGCACGACTCCGTTGACGCTGCTGGTCCGCATCTCCACCGAAGGGCGGGGCAGCGGGGAAATCCGCGGCTATGTCGTCACCTTCGACGACATCACGGAGCTGGTGTCGGCGCAGCGCAAGGCCGCTTGGGCCGACGTGGCGCGCCGCATCGCCCACGAGATCAAGAATCCGCTGACCCCGATCCAGCTTTCCGCGGAACGCCTGCGCCGCAAGTACCTGAAGGAGATCACCAGCGACACCGAGGTCTTCACCATGTGCACGGACACCATCGTCCGGCAGGTGGACGACATCCGGCGCATGGTGGACGAATTCTCGGCCTTCGCGCGCATGCCGCAGCCGGTGATGAAGCCCTGCAACCTGAACGATCTCGTGCGGCAGGCGGTGTTCCTGCAATCCAGCGCGCACGCCGGGAAGATCAAGTTCGAGATGGAGCTTCCGCCGGGGCCGCTGACCGTTCCCTGCGACAGCCGCCAGATCAGCCAGGCTCTGACCAACCTCCTGCAGAACGCCGCGGACGCCATCGAGGGGCGCCCGCCCGCCACGGACGGCGCGGAGTTGCCGCCCGGCCACGTCTCTATCCGCATCCAGGCCGACGCCGAGCGCATCGCCATGATCGTGGAGGACAACGGCAAGGGCCTGCCGACCGAGGAACGCGACCGGCTGACCGAGCCCTATGTGACGACCCGCGCCAAGGGCACGGGGCTGGGGCTCGCCATCGTCAAGAAGATCATGGAGGACCATGGCGGCGTGCTGACCCTGGAGGACCGCGAGAGCGGCGGGGCGCGCGTCGGTCTGGTCATCCCCAACACGTCCACCACCACCGGCATAGCCGCGGGCGAAGCCCCCGGCGGCGTTGGCACGCCGGCGGAGACCGGCGGAGAGAAGAGGCACGCAGCCCATGGCGCATGACATTCTGATCGTCGACGACGAAGCGGACATCCGGATGCTGATCGCCGGCATCCTGAACGACGAAGGCATGAAGACGCGCGAGGCCGCAGACGCCGATCAGGCGTTCGCCCAGGTCGCCGCGCGGCGGCCCAGCCTCGTGGTCCTCGACATCTGGCTCCAGGGCAGCCGGCTGGACGGGTTGCAGATTCTCGAACAGCTCATGCGCGATCACCGGAACCTGCCGGTCATCATGATCTCGGGCCACGGCAACATCGAAACCGCCGTGTCGGCGATCAAGATCGGCGCCTACGACTTCATCGAGAAGCCCTTCAAGGCCGACCGGCTGCTGCTGATGGTCGACCGCGCCATCGAAGCCGCCCGGCTGAAGCGCGAGAACGAGGAGCTGAAGCTGCGGGCCGGCGGCGACGTGGAGCTGATCGGGCGGTCCACCGCGGTCAACCATGTCCGCCAGAACATCGAGAAGGTGGCGCCGACCGGCAGCCGCGTCCTCATCACCGGCCCCGCCGGCTCCGGCAAGGAGGTGGTGGCCCGCCTGATCCACGCGCGGTCGCGCCGCAACGGCGGTCCCTTCGTCGGGCTGAACTGCGCGACCATGCGTCCCGACCGGCTGGAGATGGAGCTGTTCGGGACCGAGGCCGGGGTGGACGGTTCCGGGCGCAAGATCGGCACCTTCGAGCAGGCGCACGGCGGCACGCTGCTGTTGGACGAAGTGGCCGACATGCCTCTGGAAACCCAGGGGAAGATCGTCCGCGCCTTGCAAGAGCAGGTGTTCGAGCGGGTCGGCGGCGGCCAGCGGGTCGAGGTGGACGTGCGCGTGGTCGCCACCTCCAACCGCGACCTCCAGGCGGAGATCGAGCAGGGCCGCTTCCGGCAGGATCTGTTCTACCGTCTGGCGGTCGTGCCGATCCGGGTGCCCTCGCTCGCCGAACGGCGCGAGGACATCCCGTTCCTGGCCCGTCACTTCATGCAGCGCTCCGCCGAGGCGGCCGGCCTGCCGGCGCGCGAGTTCGGGGAGGACGCCATGGCGGCACTCCAGGCCTACGACTGGCCGGGCAACGTGCGCCAGCTCCGCAACGTGGTCGACTGGCTGCTCATCATGGCCCAGGGCGACCCCAAGGAAGCGATTCGCGCCGACCAGCTTCCACCGGAAATCGGCGCCATCACCCCGACCGTCCTGAAATGGGACAAGGGCGGCGAGATTATGGGCCTGCCGCTCCGCGAAGCCCGCGAGGTGTTCGAG
The DNA here is from genome assembly GCF_008365375.1 of Roseomonas genomospecies 6. Taxonomy (GTDB): domain Bacteria; phylum Pseudomonadota; class Alphaproteobacteria; order Azospirillales; family Azospirillaceae; genus Azospirillum. The sequence goes on from NZ_QOKW01000001.1 coordinate 126,037, forward strand.
CGCGAATACCTGCTTGCCCAGGTGACCCGTTTCGGCGGCAACATCTCCCGCACCGCCTCCTTCGTGGGGATGGAGCGTTCCGCCCTGCACCGCAAACTGAAATCGCTCGGCGTGCACGGCAACGAAAAGGGCAAGCTGTTCGTTGACTGATGCTCTCCTCCGGCAGCGAGGGGGCTTGGTGATCGTGCAGGCGGGCAGGGAAGGGTAGCAAGGCCGTGAAGGTCATCGTTTGCGGAGCCGGGCAGGTCGGCTCGAACATCGCGCGCTATCTGGCGTCCGAAGGCAACAACGTCACCGTGATCGACCATTCGCCGGAACTCATCCAGCGGATCAGCGACACGCTGGATGTCCAGGCCATGGTCGGCCACGCGTCCCACCCCGACGTGCTGGAGGCGGCGGGAGCGGGCGAAACCGACATGATCATCGCGGTCACCCAGATCGACGAGATCAACATGGTCGCCTGCGAGGTCGCGCACGCCCTCTTCAACGTGCCGACCAAAATCGCGCGCGTGCGCAACCAGAGCTATCTGAAGCCGATCTGGGCGGACCTGTTCAGCCGCGACCACATGCCGATCGACGTCATCATCTCGCCGGAGATCGCGGTGGCGCGGGCCATCGCCCGCCGGCTTCAGGTGCCGGGGGCCTTCGACATGATCCCGCTGGCCGACGGCAAGGTCCGCGTGGTCGGCGTGCTGTGCACGGAAAGCTGCCCGGTGCTGCACACGCCGTTGCGCCAATTGACCGACCTGTTCCCCGACCTGGGGCTGGAGGTGGTGGCGATCATCCGCAACGACCGCTCCTTCATCCCCGGCGGCGACGACCAGATGCTTCCGGGCGACGAGGTCTATTTCGCCTGCGACAATCGCCATCTGGACCGCGCGATGTCGGCCTTCGGCCATGAGGAGGTGGAGGCCCGCCGGATCATCATCCTGGGTGGCGGCAACATCGGCCTCTGTCTCGCGGAGGAGCTGGAGGCGAAATACCCCCAAGTCAGTGCCCGCATCATCGAGATGAACCGCACCCGCGCCCAGTTCGTGGCCCAGCGCCTGTCGCGCACCATGGTGCTTCATGGCGACGGGCTGGACCCGGAGATTCTGGAGGAGGCCAACGTCCGCGCCACCGAAACGGTGGTCGCCGTGACCAACGACGACGAAGGCAACATCCTGTCCTCCCTGCTCGCCAAACGGCATGGGGCCAAGCGCGCCATCACGCTGATCAACAAGGCGTCCTACACGTCGCTGGTGTCGCCGCTGGGGATCGACGCGGTGGTCAGCCCGCGCGCCATCACGGTGTCGAACATCCTTCAGCACGTCCGACGGGGCCGTATCCGCGCGGTGCACAGCCTGCGCGACGGCTTCGCCGAAGTGCTGGAGGCGGAGGCGCTGGAAACCTCCGCGGTGGTGAACACGCCGCTGCGCGAGGTGAAGCTGCCCTCCGGCGTCATCGTGGGGGCCATCGTGCGCGGGGACGAGGTCATCATCCCGCGCCCCAACACGGTGATCCGCCCGAAGGACCGCGTCATCATCCTCGCCACAGCCGGCCAAGTGAAGAAGGTGGAGAAGATGTTCGCCGTGCGGCTTGAATTTTTCTGATCGTCTCCCGTATCGTTTTGGCTACCAACCAAAAGAACATCCATGGCTCAATGGGCATACGTCAACGGCCGCTACCTGCCGCACCGGCAGGCGACGGTTCATGTGGAAGACCGCGGCTTTCAGTTCGCCGACGGCGTCTATGAGGTGGTCACCCTCCTCGACGGGCGCTTCGCGGACCTGGAGGGGCATATGGAGCGTCTGGGCCGCAGCCTGTCGGAGCTGCGCATGGATTGGCCGGCGGCCCCGCGCGTCGTGACGATGGTCGCGCGTGAGCTGGTCCGGCGGAACGGCGTCGTCAACGGCTCGCTCTACATCCAGGTCACCCGCGGCGTCGCTCCGCGCGACTTCAGGTTTCCCGCCCACGCCTCCCCGACGCTGGTGATGACGGTCAAGCGCGTCACCGCCTTCGCCAAGCCCGAACAACTTGAGAAGGGCGTGGCCGTCGTGACGGTTCCCGACATCCGCTGGGGCCGTCGCGACATCAAGACGGTCGGGCTCCTGGCGCCCGTGCTGGCCAAGCAGCAGGCCGCGGAAGCCGGCGCCTACGAGGCGTGGCTGATCGATCCGGACGGCACGGTGACGGAGGGGTCCTCCTCCAACGCCTGGATCGTCACCCGGGACGGCACGCTGGTCACCCGTGCCCCGTCGGAGAAGATCCTGAACGGCATCACCCGCCTGTCGCTTCTGCGGCTGGCCCGCGAGCGCGGCATTCCGGTGGAGGAGCGCAGCTTCACGCTGGAGGAGGCGCTCGCCGCCCGCGAGGCGTTCGTCTCCTCCGCCGGCACCTTCGCGCTTCCGGTAACCCGGATCGACGGGAAGCCGGTGGGCGAGGGCAAGCCGGGGCCGGTCGCGATGACGCTTCGGCAAGCCTATCTGGACTATGTGGCCAGGAGGGCGTCTTGAGCGATCCCGCCGCCGTCATCGACCGTCTGCCCGTGCTGCCGCGCGCCGTCCTCTACGATTGGGACAACACGCTGGTGGACAATTGGGGCACGGTGCGCGCCGCGCTGAACCACGCGCTGGTCACCTTCGGCCATCCGCCATGGACGGAGGAGGAGGCGCGGGCGCGCATCAAGCAGTCGCTCCGCGACAGCTTCCCCCGCATCTTCGGCGAGCGCTGGACCGACGCCCGCGACCTCTTCTACGCCTATTTCGAAGAGCATCACCTGGAGCATCTGCAACCCCTGCCGGGTGCCGAATCCCTGCTGCGCGGCTTTGCGGAGCGCGGGATCTATCAGGCGGTGGTGTCGAACAAGACGGGCCGCTTCCTGCGCGCGGAGGCGGAGGCGCTGGGCTGGAGCGGCTATTTCGGCCGGCTGGTGGGCGCCCAGGACGCGGAATACGACAAGCCTCACGGCGCCCCGGTGCTGATGGCGCTGGAACCGGCGAACCTATCGCCCGGACCGGACGTCTGGTTCGTCGGGGATGCGGATATCGACATGGAATGTGCCCATGGCGCGGGAATGGTGCCGGTGCTAATAGGGGCGGGCGAGGGGAGCGGCTTCACCCGGTTCCCTCCGGCGCACCGGTACGACACATGCCACGCATTGTGCGGCTTGGTGGGCAGCGGTGGTGACACCATATCGGATGACCAGTAGTCGAGACGGTTGCGACCAACCATGACCTTATCGCTGCAGGGGGCGGGCTTCCAACAAGAGGCCCCAAAAACACTGAAGAAGGGGGCGACATAAATGTCTGAAAAAAGCCAAAATGTGCAGGACGTGTTCCTCAATCACGTCCGTAAGAACAAGACTCCCGTGACCGTTTTTCTCGTGAACGGCGTGAAACTTCAGGGAATCATCACCTGGTTCGACAACTTCTCGGTACTTCTGAGGCGCGATGCGCATTCGCAGCTCGTCTACAAGCATGCCATCTCCACCGTGATGCCCGCTCATCCGATTCAACTTTTCGAGCCGCCCAAGGAAGGTGAAAACGTCTGATCTTCCGACCAATGGCAACGGCCGGACGCCTGATGCCTCCGGCCGCGCCATCGTGGTCCACCCCGTCCTCCGCGCTGAGGCGGACGGGGTCCTGCGCCATCCCGAATCCTGTCTGGACGAGGCGGTAGGCCTTGCCCGCGCCATCGATCTGGAGGTCGTGCACGCCGAATGCGCGCGGGTCAACCGCCCGCAGCCCTCGATCCTGCTGGGGTCGGGGACGGTGGAGCATTTCGCCCAGCTCGTGGAGGAGACGGAGGCGTCCCTCGTCATCCTCGACCATGCCTTGTCCCCGGTGCAGCAGCGCAATCTGGAAAAGGCGCTGAAGGTCAAGGTCATCGACCGCACCGGCCTGATCCTGGAAATCTTCGGCGCCCGCGCCCGGACGCGCGAAGGCATGCTCCAGGTCGAGCTGGCCGCACTGACCTATCAGAAATCGCGCCTCGTCCGCTCCTGGACCCACCTGGAGCGCCAGCGCGGCGGCTTCGGCTTCCTCGGTGGTCCCGGCGAATCCCAGCTTGAAATGGACCGGCGCCTGATCGGCGACCGCATCGTCAAGATCAAGAAGGAGCTGGAGGACGTCCGGCGCACCCGCGGCCTGCACCGCAAGGCGCGCGCCAAGGTGCCGTACCCGGTGGTGGCTCTGGTCGGTTACACCAACGCCGGCAAATCCACCCTGTTCAACCGGCTGGCCAACGCCGACGTCTTCGCCAAGGACCTGCTGTTCGCCACGCTGGACCCGACGATGCGTCAGGTGACCCTGCCGTCCGGGCGCAAGGTGATCCTGTCGGACACGGTGGGCTTCATCTCCGACCTGCCGCACGGTCTCGTCGCCGCCTTCCGCGCCACGCTGGAGGAGGTGGACGCCGCCGACATCATCCTGCACGTCCGCGACGTCGCCCACCAGGACAGCGACGCCCAGAAGGCCGATGTGCACGAGGTCATGCGCGACATGGGCATCGACCCGGACGCCGACGACCGCGTGATCGAGGTGCTGAACAAGATCGACGCGCTGGACGAGGAGTCCCGCGAGGCGATCCTGGCCCAAACGGCCCGCAACCCGCGCGCCGTCGCGGTCTCCGCCCTGTCGGGAATGGGGATCGCCGACCTCGACCGGCTGCTCGACCAGCGGATGAACGCCCACCGCCACGTCGTGGACCTGTCCGTCGCGTTGGGCGACGGGGCGGCGCTCGCCTGGCTCTATGCCAAAGGGGAGGTGCTGGACCGGCAGGACGACGAGGCCCAAGCCCACATCCAGGTGGCCATCGACCCGGCGGATCTGGCCCGTTACGAGAAACGCTTCGTGCACGGCTGAACTTTGGCCATAACGGCATCGGGCGCGTCATAATTCGTTCGTACACATGCGACGACATGACGCGTCCGATTTCAGATCCGGTCTACGACGTCCGAGGTGTAGCCTTTTCCCAACGCGCTCCCGATATCTGAGATCGGGGACCGATGGGTATCCCCGGGAGGAGGCCCGCCTATGCGTTTGCAGACCGATCCAACACACTTTTCGATCACCGCCTTCCTGGCCGATCAGGTGACTCTGGTCGCCCGTCAGGAGCAGTTGTCGCCCGGTGCCGCGGTGCTGCGCATCCAGGAGTTGTCGCGCGATCCCGCTGGTCGCGCCCGTCTTCTGGAAATCATCAGCGACGCTTGGCGCAAGGAAACCAACCCTACCGAAAGCAGCAAGATCGCCGCCCTGCGGTCCGAGTTGGCCGCCTGGACGCTGCATTCCACCCCCAGCGACAGCCTGCCGCGCTCCTGACCGGCGCAGGCGTGCCGGGACGCGGATTTGTCCGTGGCTATAAGGCGGGCAGGGCGCCATAATGGATGCTCAGCCCGCTCTTCTTTTCTTTGCCGGAATCCCTTGCGCGTTCTGACCGTTCTTTTGCCCCTGGCTGTTCTGGCCATCGCGGGCGTCACGGCCGCCGCCGAGCCGGTGCTGCCACCGGGATTCGTGGAGGAACCGCCGGTCGCCCCCGAAGATCCCTTGCCGCCGGAACCGGCGGAGTTCCCGCCAGCGCCGTTCAGCCCTCTGGTCGTGGCTCCGGACCCGAAGGAACTTCTGAAGGCCTGCAAGGAGTCCACCTTCACCGACTGCTTCCGCCTGTGGCGTCCACCGCCGCCGCCACCGAAGGAGGAGACGCGGGAGGCGCGCGACGTGCCGCAATCCCCACCCGACCCGAACGCGCCGCGCAAGCCGCCGGAGCCCGGCCCGCTCACCGGCACCCCGCCCGCCCCGAACCCGACGGCAGATCAAGCCACCTATGACGCATTGGTCAAGGCATTGAAAGACAGCGGTTTGGACGGCAAAGTCATGCTGCCGGACCCGCCGAAGGATGGCGGAACCGTTCTGAGACTCGACCCCCGATCCAACAAAGCGGCACCGAAACCGTGACAGATTTTCCGATTCCCTGCCCGATCCCCGACGTGGACCGCGTTTCCGCGCTGATCCGCGATGTCGCGGAGACCGAGATCCTGCCCTATTTCCGCGATCTGGCGAACGCCGGTATCCGCGAGAAGACCGGGCCGGCGGACCTCGTGACCCTGGCGGACGAAGCCGGTGAACGCGCCCTGACGCCACGCCTGATGGACCTGCTTCCGGGCAGCACGGTGGTGGGGGAGGAGGCGGTGTCCGCCGACGAAACCCTGTTGGACCGTATCCATGGCGACGCCCCGGTCTGGATCATCGATCCCATCGACGGCACCCTGAACTTCGCGAACGGACGTCCGCTCTTCGCGGTGATCGTGGCCCTGGCCTGCCGCGGCGAGACGGTGGCCGGCTGGATCTACGATCCCTGCGACGGGCGTACCGCGACGGCGGTGAAGGGGCAGGGCGCCTACCTGAACGGTGCGCGCGTGCGCGTCGCTCCGGCGGTGCCGCTGCCGGAAATGACCGGGGCGCTCTCCACGCGATTCTGCTCGGAAGAGCTGGGGCGTCAATTGGACGAGCGTGGCCGGTCGCTCGGCCCGCGGGTCTGCCTCGCCAGCGCAGCGCAGGAATATCTCCGCCTGCTGGAGGGCAAGGCCCATTTCTCCCTCTATCACCGGCTGATGCCCTGGGACCACGCCGCGGGTGTTCTGCTGCACGAGGAGGCCGGGGGCTACAGCGCGCTGTTCGACGGCACGCCTTATCGACCGACGGCCCTGAACGGTGGGGTGATGCTGACCCCCGACCGTGCGAGTTGGGAGGCGATGCACCGGCATCTGTTCGGTTAAGGCGGGGACGCACCGGACTACCGCGCACGTCCCCGGCGGGGACCGGATTCGGCGGGAACTCCCAGAGCACGGCGGCCTTATAGTGCCGAAGGTGCCGGAAACGGCCGCCGTGAGCCTTGCGGAGCGTCCGACCATGAAGGCCATTGCCCTGAAGCGCGTGCTGTTGGCGGCGTCATTGCTGGTGCCAACGGCCTGCGCGGACAGGTTTGCCGAGTGTCCGCCGTCGGGTGAGCGGGAGATGTCCACCGGATCGGCGCGGTGCGCTACCGATGCCGCGGCGCCGGAAGTCGCGCTGGACCATGGATTGGACCGCGGGTTGGAGGGCGAACCCGAACCGGTCCTCAGCGTGGCGCCGCCGCAGCGCCGCAAGGCAAGGCCGGCCATGCAAGCACAAACCGGTTCACAACCTGGCCCTCAGTCCCCCCGATCCTTGTCAGCGACTGTCGAAACCATGGCGAAGGGGGAGTCGGGGCAGCGTTACTGACTTCAGTTTTTTTCGATCTCTTGCGAATGTTCGGACCCTGCCGTTGGAACCCACCTTTGCCGGAGCCTGTTGGATCGGTGCAACAACGGTGGATGACCTGATGCAAACGGCCAACGTCCATGATCCTTCGAGCATCGAGAGCGTGTACCCGCGAAGCGCCTTCGACAACGATGCGCGGCAGAACGCAAGGGACAAGGAGGCTGTGGCGCACGGGGTGATGATCCTGTCGATGCCGGATGCCGACGGAAACTTCTCCCTGATGCCGTCCAAACGCCATGTCGGAGAGCCGGACAAGACCACTCATTCGATTTTTCTGTCGCCTTTGCTGGACAGCGCCGAGTATGGAGCGTTCGTTCAAAACGACACGGCCTACGGCGGTCCGATGGAAGCGGTAAACGCTCCGAAGGAGCCGAGCGATCCTTACCGGTCCTTCGTGGCGAAGGTGTTGCAGGCGGCACGCAGCGCCGATTTTCCTCCAGAACCGCCCGCGGAGCTTCTGACGGGATTCCGTGGAGGTTGAGGGACCGAGGAACGGTGGAGAGAGGGGCCGGCCCCTCCTCCGTCCCACAGCATACATTTTCCATAATCTTGCTTATATGATTTACGCGAACTGGCTGTCGCATGCGTCCTTTCTTCCGCCGGATGGGTCGGCTAAGGTCCCCTCCCTGATCCGTCCGCAGCCGAAGATGAAATTCACATGGCCCGCAACATTGACCGCCTGATCGACGTCATGGCCCGCCTGCGCGACCCGAACGGCGGTTGCCCTTGGGATCTGGAGCAGACTTACGCCACCATCGCGCCGCACACGATCGAGGAAGCCTACGAGGTGGCCGACGCCATCGAGAAAGGCGACATGCCGGCGCTGCGCGAGGAACTGGGCGACCTGCTCTTCCAGGTGGTCTATTACAGCCAGATGGCCCGCGAGGAGAATCTGTTCGACTTCGACGAGGTCGCGGGCGTCATTGCCGACAAGATGATCCGCAGGCATCCGCATGTCTTCGGTACCGACGAAGTGAACAGCGCCGATCTGCAGACCTCGCGCTGGGAGGAACACAAGGCCGCCGAACGCGCGGCGAAGGCCGCCGAGGAAGGCCGCGCCCCGTCCGCCCTGGAAGGCGTGATCGCCGGCCTGCCCGCCCTCACCCGCGCCCTGAAGCTCCAGAACCGCGCCGCCCGCGTCGGTTTCGACTGGACCGATGCGCGGGACATCCTGGACAAGATCGAGGAAGAGGTTCGCGAACTCCGGCACGAGATGGACAACGGTTCCGCCCCGGAGCGTGTGGCCGACGAGATGGGTGACCTTCTCTTCGCGCTCGTCAACCTTGCCCGCCGCCTGAAGGTAGAGCCGGAATCGGCTCTTCGCGGCGCCAATGCCAAGTTCGAGCGCCGTTTCCACCGCATCGAGGCCCTTTTGGCCGACCAGGGGCGCACGCCCAAGGACGCGACGCTGGAGGAAATGGAAGCCTTCTGGCAGCAGGCCAAGCGCGAGGAACGAGGCGAGTCCTGAAGAGGGAGCGGCGTTTTGGGGCGCTTTGCACGAGTTCGTTAAAGATTCTAAACATCCATTTGACGCTCGCCCTCCTGCATCCTCTTGAGTTGCGTGGACTTGGCGTTGATCGCTGCTGCATTGTTTCACACGGAGCAACAGTCTCCCTGGGAGAAATTATCTGCATTCATTGCAGGCTGTGATCTGCGCCGCGGTCCAGGCAGGCTTCGAACGGCTTGTTACCGCCCGGCGCTGGTTTCCAGCAGGGCCAAAAGGCCGGCCAAAAGGTCCGCCGGGCGGGGCGGACAGCCGGGAATGCGCAGGTCCACCGGCAGCACCTCCTCCACCGGCCCGACGCAAGCATAGCCGCCCGTGAACAGGCCGCCGCCGACGGCGCAGTCCCCGCAGGCGACCACCCATTTCGGGTCGGGCGTGGCGTCCCAGGTGCGGACCAGGGCCTCGCGCATGTTGCGGGCGACCGGGCCGGTGACCAGAAGCACGTCGGCGTGCCGCGGCGAGGCGACGAAGCGGATGCCGAACCGTTCCAGGTCGTAGATCGGGTTGTTCAGCGCGTGGATTTCCAGCTCGCACCCGTTGCAGGACCCGGCATCGACCTCGCGGATCGACAGGCTGCGCCCCAGCCGCGCCTTCGCGGCCATATCCAGCTTTCCGGCCAGTTCGGCCAGGGCGCGGTCGGAAGGCGCCGGGGCCGGTTCGGTGACCGGACCGCCGGTCAGGGAGGTCAGGATATGCTTCAGCATCGGCGGCCTCCTACAGGTCGTGCCCTGCGTAGGAACAGTTGAACGACTTGTTGCACAGCGGGAAGTCGGCCACGATGTTGCCCTCGATGGCCGCCTCCAGCAACGGCCACTGGAACCAGGATGGATCGCGGGGATGGCAGCGGGTGACGATGCCCTCCCCGTCCACCCGCACCCAGGTCATGATCTCGCCCCGGAAGGACTCCACCAGGGCCATGCCCTCCCCGCCCCGCCCGCTTTCGACCGGGACCGAGGGATGGTCCAGGCCGCGCGAAATGGCCGGCAGGCGGGCGACGATCTGCTCGATCAGGGACAATGACTGCTCTACCTCGCGGATGCGGACCCAGACGCGGGCGTTCACGTCGCCCTCGGTCAGCACCGGCACCACGAAGGCCAACGCGTCGTAGGGGGCGTAGCCAGGGCTGCGGCGGGCGTCCTGACCGCGGCCGGAGGCGCGTCCGACATGCCCCCCGGCGCCGAAGCGGGCAACCAGTTCGGCGGACACGAACCCCGTGCCGACCGTGCGGTCCTGCAAGGATGCCTTCTCGTCGTAGATGGCGACCAGCGGGGGGAAGCGCCGCCGCAGTTCCGCCACCAGTTCCAGCAGCAGGCCCGCGCCACGCTCCGGCAGGTCGGTCGAGACGCCGCCGGGGATCACACGGTCCATCATCAGCCGGTGCCCGAAACAGGAGTCCGCCGTGCGCAGCACCCGCTCCCGCAACTGGCTGGTCTGGGCGAGCATGAAGGCGAAGGCGGCGTCGTTGCAGATGGCCCCGACGTCGCCCAGATGGTTGGCGATCCGCTCAAGCTCCGCCATCAGGGCGCGCAGCCACACCGCCCGCGCGGGCACCTCGATGCCCAGCGCCGCCTCCACAGCGCGGGCGAAGGCGAGGCTGTGCGCCACCGTCGCGTCGCCGGAGATGCGGGCGGCCAGCTTCGCCGCCTCCGCCACCGGTTTGCCCTGCATCAGTTCTTCCACGCCACGGTGGACGTAACCGAGCCGCTCCTCCAGCCGGACGACCGTCTCGCCGTTGGCGGTGAAGCGGAAATGGCCGGGCTCGATGATGCCGGCATGCACGGGGCCGACCGGAATCTGGTGCAGCCCGTCGCCCTCCACCGGCAGGAAGGTGTAAGGGCCGGGGTTGGGCGCGGGGGCCGCCGGCTGCTCCGACAGGGGGCGGCGGATTCCCCAGGCGTCGTGATCCAGCCAGGGGCGCGGGTCGGTCGTCCGCTCCGCCGTCAGGCCATGGAGGTCGTGGGCGGCGCGCTCCAGCCGGTTGGCGGCGGGACGCACGGCGCTCAGGCTGGGAAAACGGCCTTGCGGGCAGTCGAGGCTGACCACCGCGACGTCGCCGGACAGATCCTCGCGGAAGGCGGCGTGAACCGCCTTCGGCTCCCCCCACAGGCCGAGCAGACTCCAGCCGTTGCCCTTCAATTCCTCGATCAGGCGCAGCCAGCCATCCCGCCCCAGGCGGTAGCGCGGCCATGGGCGGTGGCCCTCGACCGGCGTGCCGATGCGGTTCAACAGGCCGAACAGCGGTTCTTCCCCGTACATGCCGTCTCCCCTACCCCAGCAGCGCCGCGACGGTCTGGAACCACGCGACCAGCGGCCCCGGCAGCCAGACGCCCGCCACCAGCACCAGCGCCAGATGCGCGTAGAGCGGAACCAAGGTGCCTTTTACCGGCACCGACGCCACCGGAGCGCCGCTGCCCTCCACCGTTCCGGGCGCCCCGAAGCACAATTGCTGGACCCGCAGCACCAGCGCTCCGAACGCGACCAGGATGCCCAGCACCAGCGGCAGGGCCAGCAGCGGTTCCCGCGCGAAGGTGCTGGTGACCAGAAGGAATTCGCTCATGAAGACGCCGAACGGCGGCAGTCCGGCGATGGCCACCACCCCGGCCAGCAGGCCCCAGCCGAGCGCCGGATGGCTGACCGTCAGGCCGGTGATCCGGTCGATCCGCTGCGTCCCTGTCACCTGCACCGCGTGGCCGACCGCGTAGAAGATGGCCGACTTGGTCAGGCTGTGCATCGCCATGTGCAGCAGCCCGGCGAAATTGGCGAGCGGCCCGCCCATGCCGAAGGCGAAGGTGATGATGCCCATATGCTCGATGGAGCTGTAGGCGAAGAAGCGCTTCACGTCGCGCCGCCGGTAAAGCATCAGCCCGGCCAGCAGCAGCGAGGCCAGCCCCATGGCGATCATCAGCGGCCCCGGCGCGATGGCCTCGCCGTTCGCCGCCAACAGCATCTTGAAGCGCAGCACGGCGTAGAGCGCCACGTTCAGCAGCAGCCCCGACAGCACGGCGGAAATCGGCGTCGGCCCCTCCGCATGGGCGTCCGGCAGCCAGGCGTGCAGCGGCGCCAGCCCGACCTTGGTGCCGTAGCCGATCAGAAGGAACACGAAGGCCAGGTTCAGGATCGCCGGGCTGATCTTCGCGACATGGCCCATCAGCTCCGTCCAGGTCATCGCCGCCATGCCCGGCCCCATCACCGGCTGGGCGGCCATGTACATCAGGATGGTGCCGAACAGGGCGAGCGCGATTCCGACACCGCACAGGATGAAGTACTTCCACGCCGCCTCGATGCTGGCCGCGGTGCGGTACAGGCTGACCATCAGGACGGTGGTCAGGGTCGCCCCCTCCACCGCCACCCACATGACACCCAGGTTGTTGGCCGACAAGGCCAGCAGCATGGTGAACATGAAGGCCTGATACATGGCGTGGTAGAATCGCAGGTTCCGCTCGTCCAGCTTCCGCGCCGCGATCTCGTGCGCGATGTAGCCGGCGGAAAAGACGCTGGTGGTCAGGCCGACGAAGGCGGTGAGCGCGATCAGATAGATGTTGAAGGCGTCCACCACGAACAGCGCGTTGCTCGACGGCTCCAGCCCGAACAGGACCAGGGACGCCAGCAGCGTGACGGCGGAGAAGCCGATGTTCAGCCGTGCCCCCAGCCGGTGGCCGGGCACCAGGGCGAGGACGGCGGCGCCGATCAGGGGGGTGGCGACGATGACGGCGATGGCGCTCAATCGCTTTCCCCCCGGAAACTCTCGATCTTCTGCATGTCGAGCGTGTCGAACCGCTCGCGGATGTGGAACAGGAAGATGCCGAAGATGATGAAGGCCACCATGACGGAGAAAGCCACCGACATCTCCACCACCAGCGGCATGCCGGCCACCCCGACCGCCGCCAGGATCAGGCCGTTCTCGATGGACATGAAGCCGACCACCTGACTGACCGCGTTGCGCCGGGAGATCATCATCAGCAGGCCGAGCAGGACGACCGACAGGGACAGCGCCAGATTCTCGCGGGTCAGGGCGCTCGCGTCCTCCGTCACCGGCAGCACCAGCAGGATCGACAGGGTGACCAGCGACACGCCCGCCACCATGGTCAGCCCGATGCCCAGCGCCGGCTCGATGGTGCGGTGGATCTTCATCTTCACGACGATGCGGTGCAGCGCCACCGGGATCAGGATGGCCTTCAGGACCAGGGTCAGCAGGGCGGTGATGTAGAGGTGCGGCTCCCCGTGCGCATAGGCCTGCCACGCCGCCGTCGCGGTCAGCGCCAGGGCCTGGAGCGCGAAGACGTTCAGGAGGGAGAACAGCCGCCGCTGGTAGAGCAGAGCGAAGCTCATCAGCAGGACCACGGCCCCCAGCATGTGCGCGGCGTCATAACCCAGGTCGCTCACCTCACACCCCCCGCGACACGTAGAGGAAGATGGCGCCCAGCAGGCTCAGCAGCAGGGCGCCGCCCAGGAATTCGCCGACCCGGAAGACCCGCATCTTGGCGATGGAGGTCTCGAACAGCGCCAGCAGCGTCCCGCCGACGGCCAGCTTCGCCACGAAGACCAGCAGCCCCCCCAGCGCCGCGCCCACGCCGGACCCGGCGGTCGCCATGCCCCAGGGCGCGAAGACGCAGGCGATCAGCGCCATGTAGAGCAGCAGCTTGAGCATGCTCGCCGCCTCGACCAGGGCGAGATGGCGGCCGGAATATTCCAGCACCATGGCCTCGTGCACCATGGTCAGCTCCAGATGCGTGGCCGGGTTGTCGACGGGGATGCGGGCGTTCTCGGCGATCGCCACCATCACCAGCGCGATCAGCGCCAGGGCCAGGGAGATGCGAAGCCCCACCCCGCCCGACACCATGAAATCGGCGATCTCGGCCAGCGAGGTGCTGCGCACCAGGATCGCCACCGAAAAGACGATCATCAGCATCGCCGGCTCGGCGAGCGCCGCGATCATCATCTCGCGCGAGGACCCGATCCCGCCGAAGCTCGTGCCCGTGTCCATCCCGGCGAGCGCCAGGAAGAAGCGCGCGGAGCCCAGCAGAGCGATCAGCGCGATCAGGTCCGCCGTGGGGGCGAGCGCCAGTTGCGTGGTGAAGACCGGGACCAGCCCCGCCGCCAGCCAGATCGCCGTGAACATGATGTAGGGCACGGTGCGGAACAGCCAGGAGGCGTTGCGGGCCAGAACCACCTCCTTGCGCAGAAGCCGCAGCAGGTCGCGGTAAGGCTGGACCACGGACGGCCCCCGCCGCCCGACCAGCCGCGCCTTCACCAGCCGCACCCAGCCGGTCAGCAGCGGCGCCAGGGCCAGCACCAGCAGCATCTGGAGGATCTGATAGAGGGTGGCGAGCAGGATGGTCATCGTTGCGACACCGCCACCATCACCAGCAGGACGACCAGCGCCAGGAACATCAGCGTCAAATAGCGGCGGATGGTCATGAACTGCAGCCGGTTGGCCCGGTCGGCCAGCCAGTCCACGACGCGGGACAGCGGCACGACGACGGCGACCCAGGCCGGATCGGTCCAACTCACCGACAGGCGGGCGGGGCGCGTGTCGCCCGGCGCCGGCATGTCCACATGGTCGCGGGCGCGGAACACCGTGCTGCCGAAGGCGCGGCGGATCGGCTGGCCGAAGCTGGAGGCCGTGTATTGCGTGACCGCCGCCGGGTCCGGCCCGTCGAAGCCGCAGCCCCAGGGAATCGACCAGCGCACCCGGTCGCTCGCCTTGCGGTGGATGCCCAGAACCAGAACCACCGACAGCAACCCGATCACCACCAGCATGATGAGACCGTTGTAGGAATTGCCGATGGCCGAGGTCGGGGCCAGCCAGAACCAGGGCTGGTAGGCGCGCCCGTCGAACGGCCCGGCCTCCACCAGCAGGCGCAGCGCCGGCTCGAACAGGCGGATCAGCGGGGTCGGAAGCACGCCGAGAACGACGCAGAGCACCGCGGGAACCGCCATGCCCAGCCGCATCGCCCGCCCGACCTCCACCGCCTCTCCGGCGGCGCGGGAGCGCGGGCGCCCGAGGAAGGCGATGCCGTAGAGACGCACGAAACAGGCGGCGGCCAGAGCGGTGGCGAGCGCCAGTGCCGCCCCGACCACGGCGATCTCGATCTTCAGCGACCATTCCGACAGGGCCGGAGCGTTCAGGATGGCCTGGAACAGCAGCCATTCCCCGACGAAGCCATTCAGCGGCGGCAGCGCCGAGATCGCCGCGGCGCCGATCAGGGCCAGAACGGCGGTGGTCGGCATCCGGTGGATCAGCCCGCCCAGCCGGTTCAGGTCGCGCGACCCCGTGGCGGTCAGCATGGCGCCCGCCGCGAAGAACAGCAGGCTCTTGAACAGGGAATGGTTGACCACATGCAGCAGCGCCGCCGCCAGGGCGAGCGCCGCGATCACCGGCGTGTGCGCGGCCTTGAAGACCAGCGCCAGCCCCAGAGCGATGACGATGGCCCCGATGTTCTCCACCGTCGAATAGGCCAGCAGCCGCTTCACGTCGTCCTGCATCAGCGCGTAGAGCACGCCCATCACGGCGGTCAGCGCGCCGAAGCCCATGGTCACCCCGCCCCACCACCATTCCGGCTCGCCCAGCAGGTCGAACAGGACGCGGATCATCGCGTAGACGGCGACCTTGGTCATCACGCCGGACATCAGGGCCGACACATGGCTGGGTGCGGCCGGATGGGCCAGCGGCAGCCAGACATGCAGCGGCACCAGCCCGGCCTTCGACCCCGCCCCCAACAGGATCAGCACCACGACCAGCGCCGCGGCCCCGGCCCCCGGCGCCTGGGCGCGGATGGCGGCGAAGCTGTAGTCGCCGTGCACCGTCGCCAAAACCCCGAAGGCCAGCAGCAGGCAGGCCGTCCCGAAGCTGGCCATGACGATGTAGAGGCGTGCGGCTTTCGGCGTCTCCGCCTCCCGGTGGGTGGACAGCACCAGCAGCCAGGAGGCCAGCGACATGAACTCCCAGGACAGAAGGAAGGTGAAGGCGTCGGCGGCGATCAGAACCATGTTCATGCCCGCCAGGAACAGCGGGTAGAGCGGCAGGACCGGACCATCCTGCGACCCGGCATGGGAATCGTGATGCGCCCGCTCGTACCCCCAGCCGAACAGGCTGGCGGTGATGCCGCCCAGATTGACGACGATCAGGAAGACGGCGGACAGGGCGTCGGCGCGCAGATGGGCCTGAATCCAGGGCAGCCCGACCGGCAGGACCAGAGACGCGTCGGGCCCGCCTTCGGCGAGCCGGACCGCCGCCCACAGCGCCACCAGCGCGCAGGCTCCGGCCGTTCCGCCGTAGACGACCGTGGACGCCTGCGGCAGCCGCTTCGCCGCGGCCCCCGCGACGGCCACCGCGAACAAAAAGGCGATTGCCGAAACGACCAGTCCCAAGGTTGCGAATCCGTCTGGATTAGACCCACAATCAGTAAGGATGTTTCCCCCAACGAACGCAAGGGGAAAAACTCTGTCGTGTTCATCTCGGGGGTGCGCGTGCTTTGGGCGCCACGCGCACAGAAAAAAGGCGGCTCCTGAAATCGGGAGCCGCCGAAGTCTGTTCGGGAGGAAACGCAACCAAGTTGCAGGGGAAGATGTAGCCCCATTATGGTTAACGCGGCGTAAATGACGCCGCCTTTCTCTTTAACTATACTTTTTTGCAGCGGTGGAGCGCGCGACTCGCACCCCTTCGCCCCGACTCCGCACGCATCCCTCTCCCAGATCGGCACTGGCCCGAAAGGCCCGCTTCGCGTTATACGAAGCCCCCTTCCCTTCCACCAGTCACCGGTTCTCCATGCCGTCCATCAGCCAACGCATCGCCGACGAGCTTTCGGTCCGCGAATCCCAGGTCGCCTCGGCCATCAAGCTGCTCGACGAAGGATCGACCGTTCCCTTCATCGCCCGTTACCGCAAGGAGGCCACGGGCGGGCTCGACGACACGCAGTTGCGCACGCTGGAAGAGCGGCTGTCCTACCTGCGGGAACTCGAAGACCGGCGGGAGGCCATCCTCTCCTCCGTCCGGGAGCAGGACAAGCTAACGCCGGAGCTTGAGCTTCAGATCCGTCAGGCCGACACCAAGACGCGCCTGGAAGACCTCTACCTGCCCTTCAAGCCGAAGCGCCGCACCAAGGCGCAGATCGCCCGCGAGGCGGGGCTGGAGCCTCTGGCCGACCGGTTGCTGGCCGATCCGTCCCGCCAGCCCGACGCGGAAGCCGCCGCCTTCGTCGGCGCCGACAAGGGCGTCGCCGACGTCAAGGCCGCGCTCGACGGCGCCCGCCACATCCTGGTGGAGCGCTTCGGCGAGGATGCCGAACTGGTCGGCCGGCTGCGCGCCTCCATGGCCGACAAGGGCGTGGTGACCTCCAAGGTGATCGAGGAGAAGCGGGCGGAGGGCGCCAAGTTCTCCGATTACTTCGAGTTCGACGAACCCTGGGCGAAGGTGCCCTCGCACCGGGCGCTGGCGCTGTTCCGCGGCCGGGCGCAAGGCGTTCTGGACATCCGCCTGGATCTGCCGGTCGAGGAAGGCCAGCCCCACCCGGCGGAGCGCACCATCGCCGCGCATACCGGCATCCGCGACCAAGGCCGCGCCGCCGACAAGTGGCTGTCCGACGTGGTGCGCTGGACCTGGAAGCTGAAGATCGGCCCCCATGTCGAAACCGACCTGATGGGCGACCTGCGGGAGCGCGCGGAGGACGAGGCCATCCGCGTCTTCGCCCGCAACCTGCACGACCTGCTGCTGGCCGCCCCCGCCGGCCCGCGCACGACGATCGGCCTCGACCCCGGCATCCGCACCGGCGTGAAGGTCGCCGTGGTGGACGCCACGGGCAAGCTGGTGGACACCGCCACCGTCTACCCGCACCAGCCGAAGAACGACTGGGACGGCTCCATCGCCACCATCGCCGCCCTGGCGGTGCGCCACAAGGCGGAGCTGATCTCCATCGGCAACGGCACGGCCAGCCGCGAGACGGACAAGCTGGTCGCCGACCTGTTCAAGCGGCACCCGGAGCTGAAACTGACCAAGCTGGTGGTCAGCGAGGCCGGCGCGTCGGTCTATTCCGCCTCGGAAACCGCCGCGGCGGAATTCCCGAAGCTGGACGTCAGCCTGCGCGGCGCCGTCTCCATCGCCCGCCGCCTTCAGGACCCGCTGGCCGAGCTGGTGAAGATCGAGCCGAAGTCCATCGGCGTCGGCCAGTACCAGCACGATGTTTCCTCCGGAAAGCTCGCCCGCTCGCTGGACGCGGTGGTGGAGGACTGCGTGAACGCCGTGGGCGTGGACCTGAACACGGCGTCCGTCCCGCTGCTGACCCGCGTCTCCGGCCTGAACGAGACCATCGCCCGCAACATCGTGGAGCATCGCGACCGCAACGGCGCCTTCCGCTCGCGCAAGCAGTTGCTCGACGTGGCGCGCCTCGGCCCGAAGACCTTCGAGCAGGCCGCCGGCTTCCTGCGCATCCGCGAGGGCGACAACCCGCTGGACACCTCCGCCGTCCACCCCGAAGCCTATCCGCTGGTCGAGCGCATCCTCAAGAAGACCGGCAAGGACCTCGGAAGCGTCATCGGCGACGCCCGTTTCCTGCGCGGCCTGAACGCCGAGGACTTCACCGACGAGCGGTTCGGCGTGCCGACCGTGGAGGACATCCTGAAGGAGCTTGAGAAGCCGGGCCGCGACCCCCGCCCCGAATTCAAGACCGCCACCTTCCAGGAGGGCGTGGAGGAATTGAAGGATCTCCAGCCCGGCATGGTTCTGGAAGGGGTGGTCACCAACGTCACCGCGTTCGGCGCCTTCGTGGACATCGGCGTGCACCAGGACGGTCTGGTCCACATCTCGCAGCTCTCCACCAGCTTCGTGAAGGACCCGCACACGGTCGTGAAGGCCGGCGACATCGTGAAGGTCAAGGTGCTGGAGGTGGACATCCCCCGCAAGCGCATCGGCCTGACCATGCGCCTGACCGACGCCGCACCGCGCCCGGAGAGGGGCCAGGGACGCGGCGATGGCCAGCGTGGGGATGGCCCGCGTGGGGATGATCGCCGCGGTCCGCCGCCCGGCAAGACCGCCGGTCCCGGGAAGGCGGCGGCTCCGAAGCCCGCCCCTAAGCCTGCCAAGGCGCCGGAACCCATCAACAACGCCTTCGCCGAAGCCTTTGCGCGGGCGCAGGCCGGCAAGAAGCGCTGAACGCTGTCCGGCACAGGAGGGGCAATTGACATGAGATTGCCCCACTTCCCGCCCCCTGCGCCGTGGACGGTTAACGAGCCAGAGGTTAGTGTGGATCGACCCTAACCGCACACGCCCCTCATGCTCTCTTCGGCAACCCGAATCGTCGGCCTTTACTCGGGCCTCGCCATCGCGTGGGTGGTGGGGTCCGACCGCGTTCTGGAGGCCGCCGGGCTGGGTGAGGCGGTGCTGGTCCAGAACGTGAAGGGCGTGGTCTTCGTCCTTTTCACCGCTCTGGTCCTGCTGTTCTTCCTGCGCCGGGAATTCCAGCGCCGCGCCCGGTCGGAAGACGCCTTGCGCTCCACGCTGGAGCGGCTGGCCCAATCGGAGGCCGACCTCCGCTCGATCATCGAGAAGCTGCCCGACGCCTTCTTCCGCACCAACCTGGACGGGCGGATCAGCATGGCCTCCCCCCAGTTCGCGCGGGAGTTCGGGCTGACGCCGCAGACCGTGATCGGCACCCGCATCGCCGACCATTACGTGGAGGAGGACGGGCGCGCCAAGTTCATCGCGGCGCTGGAGGAAGCGGGCGGGGAGGTGCGCGACTACCGCGTGCTGATGCGGCGGCAGGACGGCAGCACCTTCTGGATTTCCGCCAACGCCTACATCCGCCGCGACCCGGCCGGGCGTCCCATCGGGGTGGAGGGAATCGCCCGCAACACCACGGTCCAGCACCATATGGAGGAGCGGCTGCGCTACCTCGCCGGGCACGACGCGCTGACCGGCCTGTGCAACCGCATCCGTTTCGAGGACCGGCTGGAGCAGGCCATCGCCCGCGCCAAGCGGGAGAACAGAAGCTTCGCCCTGCTCTTTCTCGACCTCGACGGGTTCAAGGAGGTCAACGACACCCACGGCCACCACAGGGGGGACGAGGTGCTGGTGACCATCGCCCAGCGCCTGTCGGGAATCCTGCGCAACAGCGACACCACCGCCCGCATGGGCGGCGACGAATTCGCCGTTCTGCTGGAAGGCGAGATCTCCCCGGGAAGCGCCCGCGGCGTGGCCGAGAAGATCGTCGCCGCCATCGACCATCCCCTGCCCGGCCTCGACCTGTCGGTGTCGGCCAGCGTCGGCGTGGCGCTCTATCCGGGTGACGGCACCGACGCCGACATGCTGCTGCGCGTTGCCGATCAGGCCATGTACCGCGCCAAGCGCCTGGGCAAGAACCGGTTGGAGCTGGGCACCGCCTGACCGGCGGCAGTGGAATCAGGACGGCTTCGCCGCCTCGATCACCAGACGAATCCCCAGCGCCCCGATGACGGAAGCCGCCAGCCGGTCGATCCACAGCTTCGACCGCAGATAGGCTGCGCGCGGGCGGCCCGCGGAGAAGGCCACGGCGACGATGGCGTACCAGCCCGTTTCGATGAGGAACACGGCAGGCGGCAGGGCCAGCAGAGTCCAGGCCGGCGGGGAGTCCGGCAGAAGGGCGGCGAAGATGCTGCCGTAGACGATGGCCGTCTTCGGGTTGCTGATCTGCGTCGCCAGACCGATCCAGAAGGAGCGCAGCGCGCCGTCGGTCGCAACCGCTCCGTCCGGAACGTGGATCGGCTCCGACGCTCCCCGCCAGATGCGCACCGCCAGATGGACAAGGTAGAGCCCGCCCGCGATCTTCAGCGCGAGATAGAGCCATCCGACCTGTGCCAACAGCGCATGAAGCCCGAGCAGGGCGAGGGCGGCGAAGGCCACGCCCCCCACACCCATGCCGAGGGCGGTGGCAAGCCCGGCCCGGCGCGACACGGCGATGGAGGTGCGCGCCACCAGGACGAAACTCGGTCCGGGACTGGCCGCGCCGATGGCCAGGGCGCCGAGGATGCTCAAGAAGGCGAGTAGGGACCCATCCATGGCCGCGGCTCCGCCGGTTGGGAAAGCCGCAGCTTAGGGGTGGAGGAACCAACTGTCAGCGGGCCAGATGGCCGCAGGGCCCGGTCATACTGTCTGATCCGCGCTATTCCGCGGCCATCAGAAAGCTGGCGCCGCGATGGGCGCGCGGAGGAATCTCCGGCAACCCGAGTGTCCGCCCGACCTCCTCCGGCGTCGGCTGGCGCCGGTAGGTTTCCACATAGCGGTCGAGGGCCGCGAGGCATTCGGCGATGGTGCCGGAGCCGACCGCCCGGCAATCCTCGAACGCGTGCGGATCGGGGCGGAACCAGTGGGTGATGTAGCCGTCCTCGGTCCCGTTCAGGGTCAGGGTCAGGGCGAAGCGGCCCTCATGCCCGATACGGGCGTGAGCCGCGCGCAGCCGGGTCTGGACCTCTTCGATCGTCATGGCGTGGTTTTCCTTTTCCAATCAGGCGGCGTTGCGAAGCAGGCGTTCTTCCAGGCTCCGGGCCCATTCGATGTCGCGGGCCAGCGATTCCACCAGAGCGCGGGCCGGACCCGCGGCGTCCGCCGGGGTGTCGGGGCGGAGCAGCCCCGCCAGCCGCATGGCCAGCGATTCCGCTTCCGCCTCGACCCAACGGGCGTACTGCTTCCGGCGTTCCGCCTCGTTCCAATACCAGCGCGGAAGCTGGGGGTAGCTGCGCTCCATCTCGCCTTCCCAGGCGCTCATGCGGAACAGGCCGCTGGGGGAGCGTTCGGTGGCGGTGCTAGCTGGTGTCATCGGGGCGTCTCCCTTCCCACGCCGCGGGCGTGGCTCAGGCGGCCTCCAGATCGCCGCCCTCTTCGTCGCGTTTCAGGATTTCAGCCTTCTTCTGGGCGAACAGGCTGGTGATGCGGTGCTGGGCCGTGCGGTCCACCGTGCCGATCTCGCGCATGCGCGTACCGGCGCCGGTCCGCCACAGTTCCTCCAGATCGTCGAGATCCAGGCAGGCCCCCAGGCGCTTGCGGATCTCCTCCTCGAAGGCGGCGATGGATGCCGGTTGCAGGTCCGGGTTGGCCTTGGCGGCGTAGAACGCTTCCGACTCCTCCCGGTACTTGCTGTCGTCGAACTGGCCCATGTGGACGTCGGCGGCGAGGCCGAGCTGGACGAGGCATTTGCCCACGGCGTCCGTCATCGACATCTTGAAGCACTCGTCGTCGGGCGCCTCGATGCCGTTGCGGCGGCGAACCATCTCCGTGCCGCCCCACTGCGGGCCGGTCCAGCACTTCTCACCGGTTTCCGGGTCGATGTACCAGACGCGGGCGCAGATGAAGACCATGCGTTCCGCGATGGTCCAATCCATCTGCTCGTAGCCCCAGCCCTTGCCGACCGGGCCGAAGACCTCGGTCATCATCATCAGGCGCCAGGTCGGGTCGATCTGCGTGCCGCGGAAGCCGCCGGAGCGGGTGAAGGGCTTGGTCGCCTTCGGGTCCGTCCGCTTCAACTGGTTCCACAGATGCATGTGGTCCAGGGCGCCCGCCTTCCCGTTCGCCTGCGAAGCCGCGATCGTCGGATCGGCCGTGCTGACGGTCTTCTCGGTTTCGGCGACGGTGTCGGTCTTGCTCATGCGTCCCATGGTCGTCGGATTCCCCTTGGTCAGTAGCGTTCGTCTCTCCCCTCACCCCAGCCGCCGCTGAGAACAGCGTCCAGGCTCGGGTCAGGGGACGGATAGGCCGTGGCCGGTTCCCACGGTTCGGCGGCATCCAGCGCCCGCCGGGGCGGCGCGCCGTAGCGAAGCGACAACCGCCCCTCGCGGTCGCGGGCGAGGTACAGGCCGCGGCCCGGCTCCTCCCCCGTCACGAAGGCGATCCGCGCGTCGGCGGGCATCAGCGCCTTCAACGCGGCCTCCGCCTCGCGAACGGCGAGCGCGGCGGCGCGGCGGTCCACCAGTTCCGCCGCCAGGGCGGCGAAGCGGTTGTGCCGGGCCATGTCCACCACCCGGCGCGTCTCGTAGGCCGGCGCCTCCGCGGGCAGAGGGTCGCCGGGTTCCACATCGTTGGCGACGTGCCACCAGAAGGCCTCCAGCGTCTCCATCAACCGTCCGCAGTCCTCCTCTCGTCGCTGGACCCGCAGAAGCGCGTGGCCGGTGGGGCGGAGGATGGACAGCATGGCGCGGTCCAGACCGGTGACCACGAGCTGGTGCTGGAGCTGCCAGTGGTAGCGCTGGGCCAGTTCCGCATCGCTCTGGAACCCGCCGGTGAATTTCGCCTCCACCAGAGTGTCCGGTGCGCCGCCGGACGCCGCGTCCTCCCAGGCCAGGAAATCGGGATGGGCGACCATCCAGCCATGCTCCGGATGGACCCAGGTCCGCTCCGCCGGCACGCAGGGCAGGCCGGTGGCCTTTTCCACGAAGCGGGGGTGCAGATGCTCGGTCGCGATGCCGATTTGCACCGCGGCGACGAGATCCAGGTCGGCGGGTGCCGCACGCCCGGTCTTCTCGCGCCACAGAGACAGCCAGTCGCCCGCCATGATGCGGGTGGCGTCGGAAGACCCGATGCGCCCTGCCCGCGCGGCGCGCTGCGCGTCCGTAATCGCCATTCCCCTGCCGGCCCCCAGCCGTTTCCGTGCGTCTTCGGACCATGCCCGATGCGTCTTCGCAGCAACTCGGGCGTTAACCATAATCCGTAGCGTGAATATGGGCTGCGAACATGCAGGATTCAAGAACAAAAAGAGAACCTACGGCTTGGCCGTAAGATCGAATCTTCGAAGCTTTTCAAAAAACTAAGCAGAATCGCGCGCGGCCGCGGTTGCGCTGTGACCGAATCGCGCCGACTCGGAACAGATGGTCATCGATTCGCATGGTCAAAGGGGGCGGCGGAAAAGAATTTCGCCGTGGAAATCCGCTTCTTTTCTTGCGGATTCCCGCCAAATACGCGCGATCAGGCGCGCAGGCAGCGCGTGATGTGGACCGCCACTCCGGCGACATTGGCGCGCTCGATGGGTGTGGGGCGGCAACCGGGGTCGGTGCTGACCGGCAGCAGATGCGGCGGGAAGAAGCGGTAGCCGCAGACCGTTCCATCCCCGACCGTCACAACCACATCCCCCGCCTGCGGCGCCAGAACGTCGAGCGGTTCCAGCACCACGCAATCGTCCGGCAGGACGCCCGCGGCGTTCAGGCTGGTGGAGGCGATGGTCAGCGCGAAGGCGCGGCGCGAGGCCGGGCGGTCCAGCGCGATTCCACGCGCCCCGCCGCGCAAGGCGCCGGCGATGAAGGCTTCGCCCGCCCGCCGGCCCAGTTCCAGAAAGGCGCGGACCTGCTCCACCGACAGCAGCGGCACCCGTGCCACGGGCGGGTAGGCGGTTTCGTCCAGAAAGCGCGGCTCGGCCCCGGCAACGCGCGCCAGCCGTCCCAGGGTTTCCGCGCTGGGAACGCTGCCCCGCGCCGGATCGCGCAGGAAGCGCGTGATGTTGGTCGGCGTGACCTCGGCCAGCCGCGCCCAGGCCCCGGCGCTCCAGCCCCGGGCCTCCATCACGCCGGTCATCCAGCGCAGGATCGCCCGCCGCGTGTCATCCATGCCGCCGTCCTCCCCCCCGAAAGCGCGCCCTATAAGAGAGAACGTTGAAGGAACGTGCAAGGTTTCTTCGCTTACGTCGCAATTTCGCCGAGGATGCGCTGCGATTTCGCAGTATCTTGTCGGACTCCCCTCCTCCCCGCCTTTGCCCTTTCCTCCCCTAATGCGACCGGCCCTATTGTGACCGGTAGGACGCGCCGCCATCTGGAGGGCGCCAAACCACATCCGGAGGAAGCAATGATCGTCACCAGCACCGATACCGTCGAAGGCCGCCGTATCACCCAGTATCTGGGCATGGTCGCGGGCGAGGCGATCCTGGGCGTGAACATGTTCCGCGACCTGTTCTCCGGAATCCGCGACATCGTCGGCGGGCGGGCCGGTGGCTACCAGAACGCGCTGCGCGACGCCCGCGAGGCCGCCTTCGCCGACCTTCAGGAATCGGCGCGGGCCCTGGGGGCGGATGCCATCGTGGGGGTGGACATCGATTACGAGGTGCTGGGCAAGGAGAACGGCATGCTCATGGTGTCCATCAACGGAACCGCCGTCCGGCTGGGCTGAGTTCCACCAATCGTTTAGGCCGATTGCCCGCCTGGACGGGCGGGTGCACCCCCTTACACTCCCTCCCCGGATCGAAAAGGACAATAGGATCGGGAGGGACGACATGCGTTCTCTGGCGAAACGGCTCGGCGGCCTGATGCTGGCCGCCGGGCTGCTCTGCACGGCGCCGACCCTGGCCTTCGACGGCTTGGTGGAGAAGAAGGTGTTCGAGATGCCGTCCTACACCACGGTGGGCGGCGGCACGATCAAGAACGTCCGAATCGGCTGGGAAAGCTACGGCACGCTGAACGACGCCAAGGACAACGTCATCCTCGTCACCCATTTCTTCAGCGGCAACAGCCACGCCGCCGGACGGTACAAGATGGAGGACCCGGCCCCCGGCTATTGGGATTCCATCATCGGGCCGGGCAAGCCGTTGGACACCGACAAGTATTTCATCATCAGCTCCGACACGCTTGTGAACCTGTCGCCGAAGGACCCGACCGTCGTCACCACTGGCCCGGCCAGCGTCAACCCCGACACCGGCAAGCCCTACGGCATGAGCTTCCCGGTCGTCACCATCCGCGATTTCGTCAATGTCCAGAAGGCGTTGCTGGACAGTCTTAATGTAAAATCCCTGCACGCGGTGATGGGCGGTTCCATGGGATCGCTCCAGGCGCTGGAATGGGGCGCCTCCTATCCGGAGATGGTCAAGCGCGTCGTCGCGGTGATCGGCGGGGCCGAGGCCGATCCCTTCCTGATCGGTTGGCTGAACCTGTGGGCCGCCCCCATCCGCGTCGATCCGAATTGGCAGGGCGGCGACTATTACGGCAAGGCGGAGCCGAAGGCCGGGCTGACCGAGGCGCTGAAACTGGTCACCCTGCACGCCCGCCACTGGAAGTGGGCCGACGCCACCTTCGGGCGCGGCTGGGCGGAAGAAGGCAAGGACCCCGCCGCCAGCATGACCAACCAGTACGCCATCGAGTCCTGGCTGGACAAGGCGGCGGCGGCCCGCGCCGCGGTCAGCGACGCCAATCACTTCCTGTATCTGGTGAAGGCCAACCAGACCTTCCTAGTCGGCGGCGGCGGGTCGCTGGACGAGGGTCTGGCGAAGATCAAGGCGCCGGTCCTGCTCATCCCGTCCGCCGACGACCTCGTCTTCCCGCCGGAACGGGCCATGCGCCCGCTGAAGGAGCGGCTGGAGAAGCAAGGTGTCGCCGTGACCGCAACCGACGCGATCACCACCAGCCTCGGCCACCTGGACGGCATCGCCAACATCGCCAAGGCCGGGGACACCATTTCCGCGTTCATGGCCAAGTAACAGAAGTGGTTGCGTATGCAGTCAATTGCATCGCAACGTTGATCGGCGCGATTATCTCGGCAACCCTGTCGCCCTATCGTCCCGCACGGCGGGCCAAGACATGGGTTCCGACATGAAGAAGTTCGCATTCGCCGCATCGATTTTGGCCGTTCTGGCCGTCACTGCCCTTCCGGCGTCCGCGCAGAGCTTTCCCTCGCAGACGCTGGCTTGGCAGACCAGCAACACGGCCATGACGGTCGGCCAGACCAGCTACGCCTATGTGGACAGCACGACCGGCGCGGTGGTGTCCACGCTGAGCAGCGGCAAGCTCGACATCACGACCGACTGTTCCGGCTGGGTGTCCTACAACCTGCGTAACTTCCCGGAGGCGTACGCCGCCGTCCAGGGCTACCAGACCAACGTTCCGGGCGAGGCGAACAAGCCCTTTCCCCGCGCCGACGTCTATCAGCGCTATTTCGCCAGCCTGACCGCTCCCAACGCCTACTTCACCCCGGTCACGAAGCTGACGGACATCCAGCCGGGCGACATTCTGGCCTGGTGCCTGGACGGCTATTGCGCGGCCAACTACAGCGCGACCGCGACCGGCGATACCGGACACGCCATGGTCGTGATGGGAGCGCCGGTCAGCGACGGCAACGGCGGCGCCTTCGTCCTCGTGCTCGACTCCTCGACCGTGACGCACTACAGCCCGTCGGATCTGCCCACCGCCGTGGCCGCCAACGCCCAGGCCCAGATCAGCCTCTACTCGCAGTTTCCCAACGCGCGGACGACGACGACCACCACCGCCACAGGGACGAAGACGGCGACCAGCGGCGTCGGTCCGGGCTTCATCCTGTTCGGCGCCGACAGCACCGGTGCCATCAACAGCTTCCAGTTCAACGTGAAGGACCCGGTCATCTCGACCGCGGGCAACGGCGCCTATTTCGCGGTCGCACGGGTGAACGCGAACGTTCCCTACGCGCAGCAGCCGGCGACGTCGCCCTGACCGTTCCGTCCCGCCCGGTGAGCGCCGGGCGGGACCCGCTCACGGCCCCACATAATGCGGCATCAGCCTCGCCTGATCGCCGACATGGACCTCGCAACGGCTGTCCTGGCCGTCGAAGAAATACACCTGACCGGTCTTGCGCCGGTTCTGAGGGTCCGACAGGTTCGCCCCGCCGGAGAAGGCGACGCCATAGCGTTTGTCCGGCGTCCGCGCCCAATAGAAGCCATCCAACTCCTGCCCGAAGGCGCCGCGCTGGCAGAGGCGCGACAACGCCGCGTCGTATCGTGCCAGCCCGCTCAGCCCGTTCGGCAGGTTGTAGACCGCCTGGCTCCGCACGAAGCGGGCGCGGGGCGGTATGACCTCCTTGGGGATGGAGGGACGGTTCAGGGCGCGCAGATGGTCGGGTTCGGTCCGCTCCACCCGCATCGGGTCCGCCGCCGCGGGCACGGCAAGCAGGATCATGACCAGCGGAACGGCGGCGAGGGCTCTCATGGCGCGGGCGGCTGAAACGGCAACGGTGCCGGAAGCATAGCACGGACTGCCTGTCGGGGAGGAGCGCTTAACCCCTCAATGGCTCCAGAAAGGCGCAATCACTTCTTTAAAATCAAATCTCTGAACGGCTTTTCTAAAGCGCCTTATCAGCCGATAGACCGGTCATAACCTTCATGTGGAAACTCATGAAACCATCATAAGGCGCTGTACCCAAAGCATTACCGTATCCTCTCCCCCTCGCCCTCCAGATAGCGGGTGATCGTCGACAGGAAGTCCTTCGGACGGATGGGCTTCGGCACATGCCCGTCGAAGCCGGCGTCGGAAAAGCGCCGCATGTCCGTGGGGGTCGACAGGTTGGTCACCGCGACCACCAGGGTTCGCGCCAAGTCGCGGTCGGCGCGGATCAGCCGGACCAGTTCGACGCCGGACAGGCTTGGCATGACCACGTCCATGATGACCAGATCGGGCCTCAGCCCGCGCATCAGATCCGGCACGCCCCGCGGGTTGTCCGTCTCCACGACGCGATGACCGCCTTCCTCCAGGCAACGGACGAGCAGCTTGCGCATCAGCGCGTTGTCATCGACGACGAGAATGGTCCGCGCCTTGTCCGGCGGGTGCGTGGTCATGGGTCCGTCCTTCCCGTCACGGCGCCTTGCCGGCCCCGGCGGACGAGGCGTCCGACAGCCACCAGGAATCGAAGGAGAGGGAATAGGGCGGCAGGGTTTCCGGACGCTTCAACCGGTTCCAATAGGCGACGCGGTAGACGCCGGAGTACCAATGCGGCACCACGTAATGGCTCCACAGCAGCACGCGGTCGAGCGCGGAGACGGCGGCCTTCAGATCCTCCTGGCTGTTGGCGCGGACGATCTCCCCGATCAGATGATCCACCGCCTCGCTGCGGACGCCGGCCAGATTCTGGCTGCCCGGGCGGTCGGCGAAGGCCGAACCCCAATAGCCGGTCTGTTCGTTCCCCGGCGACAGGGACTGCGGCCAGACATGGACCACCATGTCGAAATCGAAGTCGCGGGTGCGGTTCTCGTACTGGGTCGTGTCCACCGTGCGGATGCCGGCCCGGATGCCCAGACGCTTCAGATTCTCGATGAAGGGTAGGGTCACCCGTTCGAAGGTCGGGCTGTCCAGGAGAATTTCGAACTCCAGCGGCTTGCCGGTCGCGTTATCGACCCGCACCCCGTTGCGCACCTCCGTCCCGGCCTCGTCCAGCAGCCGCTTGGCTTCCAGAAGGTTGCGGCGCAGCCCGTTCTGGCCGTCGGTGCTGGGCGGGTGATAGGGCTTCTCGAACACCTCGGCCGGGATTTTTCCGCGCAGCGGCTCCAGAATTTCCAGTTCGCGCCCCTTCGGCAAATCGCGGGACTGGAGCGGCGAGTTCTCGAAGTAGCTCTCGGTGCGCTTGTAGGCGCCGTAGAACAGAGTCTGGTTGGTCCATTCGAAGTCGAAGGCGTGGGCGATGGCCCAGCGCACCTGTGGGTTCGCGAAGACGGGGCGGCGCGTGTTGAAGACGAAGCCCTGCATGCCCGCCGGCACCTCGTTCGGGATCTCCTCCTTCACCACCCTGCCGTCGCGCACGGCGTCGAAGTCGTAGCCGGTGGCCCAGGTCTTGGCCACGTTCTCCTGGCGGAAATCGTAGAGCCCGCCACGGAAGGCCTGAAGGGCGACGCTGGTGTCCCGGTAATACTCGTAGACCATCGTGCCGAAATTGTTCCGCCCGACATTCACCGGCAGATCCGTGCCCCAATAGTCCGCGACCCGTTCATAGGTGATGCTGCGGCCCGGATCGAAGGCGGCGATGCGGTAGGGACCGCTGCCCAACGGCGGGTCCAGCGTGGTCGCCTGGAAGTCCTTGCCCTCCCAGTAATGTTTGGGAAGCACCGGTAACTGTCCGACGATCATCGGAAGCTCACGGTTGTCGCCCGGTTTGAAGGTGAAGCGGACGCGGCGCTCCCCCTCCGCCTCCACCTTGTCCACGGCGCCGTAATAGCTGCGATAAAAGGGATGGCTTTCCGTCAAAATGTTGAAGGAGAAGACCACGTCCTCGGCGGTGACCGGCTTGCCGTCGTGCCACCGGGCGCCGGTGCGCAGGGTGAAGGTGATCGCGGAACGGTCCTCCGGCATCTCCACGCTTTCGGCGAGCAGGCCGTATTCGGTGAAGGGCTCGTCCGCCGAGCCGCTCATCAGCGTGTCGTAGATCAGCGTGGCCCCCGCCGCCGGAACGCCGCGCAGCGTGAAGGGGTTCAACGTGTCGAACGACCCGATGGCCTGGAGCGTCACCTTCCCGCCCTTCGGCGCGTTCGGATTGACGTAATCGAAATGCCGGAAATCCGGCCCGTATTTCGGCTCGCCGTAGAGGGCCATGCCGTGGCGCGGCTGCGCTCCCGCCGGTCCGGTCATGGCGGCCATCAGCCCGATCAACACTCCAACGGCCACACGGCGCATGCCCCGCCCCCTTCGTTGTCCCCGACGCCTCCGGCCCCGGCCTGCGTCTGATAAGCTGCGTCTGATAACATGTGGGATGGTGGCAGGGGTACGAAACCCCCTTGCCGACCCGCGATTTGCTCTGGTGTCCCGGCGGGCTTGCCGTCATGGTTTTCGGCAATCCGCGCCATTGAGCGCGATCAACGAGGAGGGAGTTTCAACCGTGTCCGCCGAATTCACCGTTTACGGCAATTTCAATTCGCAACCCGCCACCCGCGTGGTGCTGTTCCTGTCGATGGCCGGGGTGCCCTTCGCCTACCGCCATGTCGACCTGCGCGGCGGCCAGCAGAAGTCGGCCGACTATCTCGCCATCAACCGCTTCGGGCGGGTGCCGACCCTGGTCCACGGCGACCTGAGCATTTCCGAATCGGGAGTGATCCTGACCTACCTCGCCGAGAAGACCGGCCAGTTCGGCGGACGGGACGAGCGCGAGACGGTGAAGCTGGCCGAGTGGCTGTCCTGGCTGGCGGACGTCCTGCTGCCGGTCCAGCGCGCCCGCGCGGTGCGCAAGTTCAACGGCGATCCCAACGCCCTGCCCTGGATCGACGCGGCGGCGGCCAGCGGGCTCGCCCAGTTCGACCGTCATCTGGCGGGCCGGACCTTCATCGAGGGCGAGCGGGTCACCATCGCCGACATCTTCGCCTTCCCCTGGATCGACCTGGTGGACGAGTCGAACATCGACATCGCCACCTACCCCAATGTCCAGGCGTGGCACGCCCGCATGCTGGCCCAGCCCGGCGCCAAGCGCCAGATGGAGCTGATGCCGCAGCGGGACGTCGGCTGACGTCCGAAAGGAAAAGGCCCCCACCCGCGGAACGGATGGGGGCCTTTCTTCGAACCGGAACGCTTACTTCCCGAAACGCTTACTTCTTGCTGCCGGCGGACGCCATGAAGCTGTCGTAGGGCAGCTCGGCGACGCGGAACCAGAGCTGGGCCTCGTCCACGAACGGCTTCCAGCTCTCGTAGATGGTCTTGAAGTTCGGGTTGGTCTTCGCCAGTTCGTCGTACAGGTCGAAGGCGATCTTGTGGGCCTGCTCCATCAGGTCGCGCGGGTAGGCGCGCAGGATGGTGCCCTTGGCGACCAGACGCTTCAGCGCCTTGGCGTTTTCGGCGTCATAGCGGGCGATCATGTAGGTGTTCGCCTCGGCGCAGGCCGCCGTCAGGATCGACTGGTAGGACTTGGGCAGCTTCTCCCATTCCTGCAGGTTGACGTAGAGCGAGACGTTCGGCCCGCCTTCCCACCAGCCCGGATAGTAGTAGTACTTGGCGACCTGATGGAAGCCCAGCCGCTCGTCGTCGTAGGGGCCGACGAACTCGGTCGCGTCAATGGTGCCCTTCTCCAGCGCCGGATAGACGTCCGCGCCGGCGATCTGGGTCGGGGTGGCGCCCATCTTCGCCATGATCTGGCCGGTGATGCCGGCGATGCGGATCTTCAGCCCTTGGAAATCGGCGGCGGTCTTGATTTCCTTGCGGTACCAGCCGCCCATCTGGGCGCCGGTGTTGCCCGCCGGGAACTGGATGACGTTGTGGTTCTTCATGAAGGCGCGCATCAGGTCCAGGCCGCCGGCCTGGAACCAGGCGGTGGTCTGGCGCGCGTTCGGGCCGAACGGAATGGCCGTGTCGAAGGCGAAGGTCGGGTCCTTGCCGACATAGTAGTAGCCGCAGGTGTGGCCGCACTGGACCGAACCGTTCTGCACGGCGTCGAGCACCTGGAGGCCGGGCACCAGCTCGCCGCCCGGGAAGGCGCGGATCTGGAACTTGCCGTCCGTGCTCTCGGCGACGCGGCGGGCGATCAGTTCCGAGGCGCCGAACAGGATGTCGGTGCTCTTCGGGAAGCTCGACGCCAAGCGCCACTGGATGTCCGGCTGCGACTGCGCAATGGCCGGCGCGGCCACACCGGACACCGCCAGCCCCGCACCCGCGGCCGCAGCGCCCGCACCCGCCGACTTCAGAAACGCACGTCTTTTCACGATTCTTCTCCCATGGACTCGGCCTTCCCTTTTCGATTCAAGCAGCCCACCGGACCACTTGTTGCGAGGGAATTTTCACGAGCGTAACAAAGCAGCGTTTTCGTTCCGATTCATCGCACAAATGCGCATGACAGGTCTACCCTGGCCCTAAGGATTAGGCTTGCGCGTCAGCCGCGCCGTCCCAGAAAGGCGGAGAGCGGCGGCAGGACCAGCGTCCGCCCGTCCGCGGTGACCTCGGGAACCGGCGCTCCCGGCGGGCACGGCAGGTCCAGCGCCACCATCGGAGGCTTGCGTTTCAGCGCGTATTCCGCCGGCTGGTCGGCAAGGTTGAAGACGGCCAGCAACTCTTCGCCGTCCGCCGCCCGCTCGAAGGCCAGCACGCTGCCGCTGTCCTCCACGGCGTCGACCCTGCCCAGCCTCAGGGCCGGATGGCGGCTGCGCAGGCGCATGGCCTCCCGCCAGACGTGCAGCGGGCTGCCGGGGCGCCGCTCCTGCTGGTCCACGGCCATGGCGTGGTGCGGCGGGGCCAGCGGCAGCCACGTCTCGGCGGCGCTGGAGAAGCCGGCGTTGGCGGCGCCGGCCCGCCAGGGCATCGGCGTGCGGCTGCCGTCGCGCCCCTGGAAGTCCGGCCAATAGGCGATGCCGAAGGGATCGCGCAGATCCTCCTGCGCCAGCACCGCGTTGGGCAGCGCCAGTTCCTCTCCCTGATAGAGGCAGACGGTGCCCGGCAGGGCGGCGAACAGGGCGGCCAGCAGGGCGTTGAAGCGCTCCGGATCGGCACCGGGCGGCAGCCAGCGGCTGGCGGCGCGCTCCACGTCGTGGTTGGAGAAGCTCCAGCAGATCGCCTCGGGCCACGGCGTGCCGGTCAGCGCCCCGGCGAAGTTCCCGGCGGTGAAGGGGTGCTTCGCCAACGACAGGGTGTAGGCGGCGTGCAGCCCGTGCGGCCCGCAGTAGGAGGCGATGCGCCGGCCCGCCCCCGGCTGGCTCGACAACTCGCCCAGAAGCACCCGGTCCGGATAGCGGTCCACCACCGCGCGCAACCGGCCCAGCACGGTGTGAATGGCGGGGTGCATCATGTCGTACAGATGCTGTTGCAGGGCGAACAGCTTGGCCGGCGGTTCCGCCGCGGTCCAGGCCGCCGCGGGATTGGAGCGGAGTTGCGGATCGTGGGCGAAGAAATCCACCGCGTCGATGCGGAATCCGTCCACGCCGCGCTCCAGCCAGAAGGCCGCCGTGTCCTCCAGGGCCTGCAACGCCGCCTCGTCGTGCAGGTTCAGCGCGGGCTGGCTGGACAGGAAATGGTGCAGATAATACTGGCGCCGCCGCGGCTCCCAGGTCCAGGCGGGGCCGCCGAACACCGACAGCCAATTGTTGGGCGGCGTGCCGTCCGGCCGCGGGTCGGCCCACACATACCGGTCCGCGAACTCCCCGGCGCGCGACCGGCGGCTGGCCGTGAACCAGGGATGAGCGTCCGACGTGTGGCCGCAGACCAGATCGAGGATCACCTTCAGCCCGTGGCCGTGCGCCGCCTCGATGATGCGGTCCACCGTCTCCAGCCGGCCCATCCGCGGATCGACCGCCCGGTGATCGCTGATGTCGTAGCCGAAATCCTTCTGCGGCGACGGGTAGAAGGGGCTGATCCACACCCCCTGGACGCCAAGCGACGCCACATGGCCGATCCCTTCCAGAACGCCGTCCAGGTCGCCCCATCCGTCGCCGTTCCGGTCGAGGAAGCTGAGCGGGTAGATCTGGTACAGCGCCGCACCGCGCAGCCAGGAAGACGCCTGGGACATGAGGACCCTCCACAAGAGACTCGTGGAAAGGGTCAGCCCATACCCCTAACGATCGGTTACCGCCCGAACTTGGTCACGGCTCCCGCCTCGGCGGAGTCAGCCGCAGCCAGGGCGCCCAGGCCTGCCGCACGGCGTCCGTCCACATCCGCATCGGCGCCGCCCACAGGGCCAGCATCGGGTTCGCGCCGGCGAAGGCCGAGTTGAGCATCGGGTTGGCCGAGGCCAGCAGCGCCGGTCCCATCATGCCGCGCAGCGCGTCGAAGGAAGGGGTGGCGGTGATCTGTATGGCGATCGTCTCGGCCCCGCGCTCCGGGTCGTCCCGGTGCAGGACCTGGATGTCCAGATTCGGCAGGGCGGCGGTCAGCTTGGTCTCTTCCATCGTCCTTTTCCCTTCGGTGCCGGCGGGATTCGAGGTCGGGGCCATGGTCGCCGAATGGCAGGCCCGCCGCAACCATGCAACCAAAACGCCGGGCCGATGTTTCTCCGCAGGCAACCTATGGGGATGCAGCCATGGATGGACCGACCGTCACCGATCCCCGCACGGAGGCGGAGGAAGCCGCGGCCTGCGCCGGCCTGCTCTATGTTTGCGACGACGAGCCGGGCATCCGCCGCCGCCGCGCCGGCAAGGGCTTCTACTATCTGTGGCCCGACGGCGCGCGGGTGACCGAAGACGACACGCTGGAGCGCATCCGCAGGCTGGCGATTCCTCCGGCCTATCGGGGCGTCTGGATCTGCCCGGACCCGGACGGCCATTTGCAGGCCACGGGCCGCGACACGCGCGGGCGCAAGCAGTACCGCTACCACCCCCGCTGGACCGAGATGCGGGAGGGCACGAAGTTCGGGCGGATGCTGGACTTCTGCCGCGCGCTGCCCGCCATCCGCCGTCAGGTGGACGCGGATCTGGCGCGCCGCGGCCTGCCGCGGGAAAAGGTGCTGGCCGCGGTGGTCCGCCTGCTGGAAACCACGCTGATCCGCGTCGGCAACGAAACCTACGCGCGGGAGAACCGCAGCTACGGCCTGACCACCCTGCGCGACGACCACGCCGACGTCGAGGGGGCGGACATCCGCTTCACCTTCAAGGGCAAGTCGGGGAAGGAATGGAACGTCGCGCTGAAGGACCGCCGCCTCGCCCGCGTCGTCCGCGCCTGCCGCGACGTGCCGGGGGACGAGCTGTTCCAGTACATGGACCGCGACGGGCAGCGCCACGCCGTGAGTTCCGGCGACGTGAACGAGTATCTTCGCGCCGTCACCGGGCAGGACTTCACGGCCAAGGACTTCCGCACCTGGGCCGGAACCGTCCTGGCGGCGATGGCGCTGCGGGAGTTCGAGAGTTTCGACAGCGCCACCAAGGCCAAGCGCAACGTCACCCAAGCCATCGAGCAGGTGGCCGCCCGCCTCGGCAACACCGCCAGCGTCTGCCGCAAGAGCTACGTCCATCCCGAGATCCTGGGCGCCTATCTGGAGGGCAACCTGCTGGACTCGCTGAAGCGGGAGGTCGAGACCGAGTTGCGCGAAGAGCTTCCCGAACTGGAGGCGGAGGAGGTCGCCGTTCTGGCCTTCCTGCGCGAGCGACTGGAGCGCGAACGCCGGTCGCGCGCCGGCGAGAACCGGCGGAGGCGCGCGGCGTAGGGACGGTCAGGCAGCGGGCCTCAGGCGTTTGGCGGGGCCGGAAGGGCCAGGCCGTCGCCCCAATCCAGCCGCCGGGCGGTCTTGAAGGCGGCGCCGTCCCGCTTGCCCAGAATCCGTTCCGTCCGCGTGCCGTCGCCGCTGCACAGCTTGAAGCCGATGCGCCCGTTCCCGGCGTTCCAGGGCGGCGCGATGATGCGGGCGTCGGGATGCGCGCCGGGCTGGCGGGAGGCGGCGATGTAGACGAATTTCTCGTCCTCCCACGGCACCTCCGCCCCCTTGGCCTGACGGTGCAGGCGGGACCGGGCGACCCGGCGGGAGAAATGGCACCAGTCCGGCGCGGCCAGCGGGCAGGTCAGGCTGTGGACGCAGGGGGCGATCAGATGGGCGCCCGCGGCAACCAGACGGTCCCGTGCCCGGACGATCCGCGCCCAGCCGGCGGGTGTGCCGGGCTCCACGATCAGCAGCGCCCCGGCGGTGAGGTCCCACAGCCGGTCCACCAGCCGGTCGCGCGCCGGTTCCGCCAGTTCGTCCAGCACATAGGCCAGAGTCACCAGATCGCGCGGGGCCAGACCCGGCAGGTCGCCCGCCGCGTCCCCGGCCCGCCATTCGATCCGCGCCGGTGCGGCCTCGCGCGACAGTGTTTCCCCCACGGCGCGGATGGCCGGGCTGCCCTCGATCAGCAGGGCGTCGTCCAGGCTGGCCCAGCAATCGGAGGCCGCCCACAGCGCCGTTCCCGGCCCCGCACCGACGTCCAGCGCGGTGACCGGGGCGAAGCCGGGAAGCGCTTCCGCCACCGCCTCCATGCCGGAGCGGACGGCGGCGAAGGTGGCCGGCAGGCGGGTGGCGAGATAGGCCCGCGCCGCCAGATCGTCCGACAGGTGAAAGCGCCCGTCCCGCACCTCCGCCCGGTAGCGTTTGGACAGGCGGTCCGCCGCGCGCTTGAGGTCGGACAGGGCGATGCCGTCCAGCGCACGATCCACCGCATGGCGGAGCGAAGGGGGAAGTTCCATGGGTCCGGAAAGGAGCAGGGGTGGTCGTCGTCTCCACGCCTGTTAGCACGCCGCCCCCCTTCGCAGGAATGGACAATGAATGGGTTTCGAGGCACGCAATCCCCGTTCCTTTCCCCTCCCGCGGGAAAGTCGGGACGAGGGCGCCGATGCGCCGCTTGCATCGGCGGGACCGGGCGTTCACACTCCCAGCGCATTGCACAGCCGTGAACATACGATCCAGACCTTGTCCGAGCGCGACTCCCCCTTTCTTGACCCGAGCACGCCGGCCCAGCCGGGGCTGCGTCCGGTGCCGTTCCTCCAGGGATCGCTGTTCGGCGAGGCCGACGCCATCGGCTATGGCCGCGGTCAGGTCTATGACGAGATGGTCACCGGGCAGGGCCGCCTGCGCCCGCACTGGCAGACCTTCATGGGAACGCTGGGTCCCCTCGACCCGGAGCTGATGGCCGAGCGGTGGGAAGAGGCGCGGCGCCTGCTGCACCAGAACGGCGTCACCTACAACATCTACGGCGATCCCAAGGGGATGGAGCGGCCCTGGCCGCTCGACATGGTGCCGCTGTTGATTCCCGCCCACGAGTGGAAGGCGGTCGAATCCGGCCTGATCCAGCGCGCCACTCTGCTGAACGCCGTTCTCGCCGACATCTACGGCCCGCAGACCCTGACGCGCAGCGGGCGGCTGTCGCCTGCGGTCATCCACGCCGATCCCGGTTTCCGCCGCGCCGTGCACGGCATCCCGGTGCCGAACGGCATCCACCTGCATTTCTACGCCGCGGACCTCGCCCGCGCGCCGGACGGGCGCTGGTGGGTGCTGTCCGACCGTACCCAGGCGCCGAGCGGCAGCGGCTACGCGCTGGAGAACCGGGCGGTGCTGGCGAAGGTCCTGCCGGACAGTTTCCGCCATTGCCAGGTCGAGCATCTGTCGCCCTTCTTCGAGGCGTACAAGGAAACGCTTCTGTCGCTGAGCCCGCGCCGCGACCAGCCGCGCATCGTTCTGCTGACCCCCGGCCCCTACAACGAGACCTATTTCGAGCACGTCTATCTGGCCCGCTACCTCGGCATCACGCTGGTGGAAGGCGGCGACCTGACCGTGCGCGACCGGCAGGTCTTTCTGAAGACCCTGTCGGGGCTGGAGCCGGTGGACGTGATCCTGCGCCGCCTGGACGCCGACTTCGCGGACCCGCTGGAGTTGCGCGCCGACAGTTCGCTGGGCGTCGCTGGGCTGATCGAGGCGGTGCGCGCCGGGAACGTGGTCGTGGCCAACTCGCTCGGCTCCGGCTTCCTGGAGTCCATGGCGGTCAAGCCGTCGCTGCCCATGCTCTGCCGCCATATGCTGGGCGAGGAGCTGAAGATGCCCGGCGTGGCCGTGTGGTGGTGCGGCAACGACGACGAGCGCGCCTACGTCATCGAGCATCTCGACGGGCTGGTGGTGAAGCCGGCCTTCCCCTCCCTGTCCTTCGAGCCGATCTTCGGCGCCGACCTGTCCGCGGCGGAGCGCGCCGCCCTGGTGGAGCGGATCAACGCCCGCCCCTGGTGCTACGTCGCGCAGGAGCGGCTGGCGCTGTCCACCGCGCCGGTCTGGCAGGGCGGGCGGCTCCAGCCGCGCCCGCTGGTGCTGCGCGTCTTCCTCTGCGCCCGTCCGGACGGAAGCTACACCGTCATGCCCGGCGGCCTGACCCGCGTGTCCACCGAATCCGGCAAGCTGGTCGTCTCCATGCAGCGGGGTGGCGGCAGCAAGGACACCTGGATCTTGTCCGGGCGCCGGGCGGAGGCCACCCCGACCCCGGCGCGCCCGCAGCCGGTCCAGGAGCCGCAGCCGGTGCCGAAGGCGGCCTCCGCCGACCTGCCCAGCCGGGTGGCCGACAGCCTTTACTGGCTGGGCCGCTACGCGGAACGGTCGGAGGGAACGGTCCGGCTTCTCCGCTCGACCCATTCCCGCCTGACCGACGGCAACGTGCCGGGCGCGTCGTTGCAGCTTCGCCCGCTGCTCCACCTGATGGCCTGGGAGGGCATGATCCCCTGGGACCTGACGCGCGTCACGGCGCTCGGCGGCGGGCGGGCGCTGCGGGCGGCGCTCTACACCTCCGTCGTGGACCCGGACCATCCCAACAGCCTGCGCGCCCAGGTGCAGCGGGTGCACCGCACCGCCTATTCGGTGCGCGACCGCCTGTCGCTCGACATGTGGCGGGTGGTCACCATGCTGGAGCGGCAGAGCCAGCCCCCGGTGCACAAGCTGGACGCCGCGGCCATGCTGCTGCGGCTGGACGACCTGATGACCTGTCTGGCCGCCATCGCCGGGCTGGAGCAGGAAAGCATGACGCGCGGCCAGGGCTGGCGCTTCCTCGACATCGGGCGGCGGATCGAGCGGGCGCTCCACATCATTTCGGTGATGCGCGGCATCCAGGTCCACGCGCTCGAACGGCAAGACGAGCCGGTGCAGGTGGCGACGCTGAGCGTCCTGCTGGAGCTTGGGGAAAGCGTGATGACCTACCGGTCCCGCTACCTGACCAGCGTGCGGCGTCGGCCCGTGCTGGAACTGCTTCTGGCCGACGAATCGAATCCGCGCGCGCTGGATTTCCAGTTGGCGGCGCTGGAACGGCACGTCGCCGCCCTGCCCGGCGGATCGCAGGCGCTGCCGGGCGACACGGCGGCCTCGGCCCGGTCGATCCTCCGCGCCGCCCGCTCCTCCCTGCGCGCGCCGGACGCGCTGGGATCGGGCACCGCCCTGCACACTCTGCTCGACTCGCTCGCCTTGTCGCTGCCCGAGATCTCCAACCTCCTGACCCACGCCTATTTCAGCCATGCCTTTGCCCGACCGGCCTGACCTCCTCCCGACCGTGGCCGGCGAGGCCGTGAATCGTGACCGTTTCGGCGTGCGTTTCCGCGTGCGCCACACGACCCGCTACGACTATGGCGAGGACGTGTCGGTGTCGCACCATCTTCTGCACCTGACGGCCCGCCCCCACCCGCGCCAGCGTGTCCACCACAGCACCCTGACCATCCTGCCGAACCCCGCGGTGCAGGCCGCCCACACCGATTATTTCGGCAACACCGTCACCTACGTCGAGATGCAGGAGCCGCACCGGCAATTGGACATCACGGCGGAGAGCGAGGTGGAGGTCGGTCCCCCGCCGCCGCTCGACGCCGCCGCCACCCCGTCCTGGGAGAGCGTGCGGGACTCGCTGGGCAGCCTGACCGGGCCGGAGGACGGGGCGGAGGTGGTCCAGTACCGCTTCGACAGCACGCTGGTGTCGGCCAGCCCGACGCTCCAGGACTACGCCGCGCAATCCTTCACGCCCGGCCGCCCGGCGGCGGAGGCGGCACTGGACCTGATGCACCGCATCCACCGGGATTTCATCTTCGACCCCACCGCCACGACGATCGCGACCCCTCTGGCCGAGGTGATGCGGCACCGCCGTGGCGTCTGCCAGGACTTCGCCCACATCGTGGTGGGCTGCGTGCGGGCGATGGGACTGCCCGCCCGCTACGTCTCCGGCTATCTGCGCACCCTGCCCCCGCCGGGCCGCCCGCGCCTGATCGGCGCCGACGTCAGCCACGCCTGGGCCTCTGTCTGGTGCGGCGCCGAGACCGGCTGGGTGGATGTCTGCCCGACCAACGCGCGCCGCGCCGACCAGGACTTCATCACCATCGCCTGGGGCCGCGATTACGACGACGTCAGCCCCGCCCGCGGCGTGCTGATGGGCGCTGCGGGCCATGCTTTGTCCGTCAGCGTCGATGTGGAGCCCCTGGAGGAAAACGGGGCGCCCTCCCTCCCCTGACAGGAAACAGCCCCTCGCATTGCCCCCACCCCGGCCCTTCCCCGCTCTCGGCGGACCGAAGGTCCGCCTGCCGCGTCAGCGCAAACCTTTGGTTTGCGCGAGAGCTTTCGCAGGGGAGGGTGCCCTCAGCGAAGCGGCGGCAGTCCCCTCCCCTGCGTTAGCGGGGGAGGGTTAGGGAGGGGGCCCAACGCAACCACCCTCCAATCACGTTGCTTTTCACGCCCCGCCGGTCACTCCGCCGGCTGCGGGTGCGCGCCCGTGGGGTGGCTGGCAGAGTCATCCACCGTCGGAAGGGGCTTCTTCTTGGCGATGTAGCTGTAGACCGTCGGCACGACGAACAGCGTCAGGAAGGTGCCCAGCAGCATGCCGCCGACGATCACCGCACCGATGGCCTGACGGCTCTCCGCGCCCGCCCCATGGGCGTTGGCGAGCGGAACGGCGCCCAGCACCATGGCGCCCGTCGTCATCAGGATCGGGCGCAGGCGCAGCACGGCGGCGTCCTCCACCGCCTTGCGGATGTTCACCCCCTCGCGCTGGAGCTGGTTGGCGAACTCCACGATCAGGATGCCGTGCTTGGTGATAAGGCCGACGAGCGTCACCAGACCGATCTGGCTGTAGACGTTCATCGTCGCGCCCGTGAAGTGCAGGGCCGCCAGCGCGCCGGTCATCGACAGCGGCACCGTCAGCATGATGACGAAGGGGTCGATGAAGCTCTCGAATTGGGCGGCCAGCACCAGATAGATGAAGGCCAGCGCCAGCACGAAGACGAAGTACAGCCCCGTCGCCGATTCCCGGAATTCGCGGCTCTGCCCCGCATAGTCGGTCTGGGCGGTGGGCGGAAGCACCCGGTTCGCCGCCTCCTGGAGATAGCCCAGCGCCTCGCCCAGCGAGGTGCCCGGCGCCAGCGTGGCGGTGATGGTGACGGAGCGCAGCTTGTTGAAGTGGTTCAGCTCCTTGGGCGCCACCCGCTCCTCGATGTGGACGAGGTTGGCGAGCGAGATCATCGCCCCGGTGCTGGTGGCGACGCCGGCTTCCGCCGCCGCGGTCGGGGTGCCGCGGACGTAGATGGAGGCGATGTCGTCCGGGTTGCGGCGGTCCACGTCGCCCACCTGCACCACCACGTCGTACTGCTTGCCTTCCTTCTTGAAGCGGGTGACCTGCCGCCCGCCCAGCAGCGTTTCCAGCGTACGGCCCACCGTTTCCACATCCACGCCCAGATCCGCGGCCTTGTCGCGGTCGATGGTGATGCGCAGTTCCGGCTTGTTCAGCTTCAGGTCGGTGTCGAGGTTGGTCAGGCCGGGGAACTTCCGCGCCTCCGCCATCAGCCGGTCCACCATCGTCTGAAGCTCGTTGTAGGGCAGCGAGCTTTGGATGACGAAATTGATCGGCTTGTCCACCGGGCTCTGGCCCAGCGACGGCGGGTTGGTGACGAAGGCCAGGATGCCGGGGATGCCGAACATCTTGGGGAAGAGCTGGGCGGTGATCGCCTGCTGCTTCACGTCGCGCTCGTCCCAGTCGATCAGGCGGACGAAGGAGATGCCCTGGTTCACGACGGGGAAGCCGACCACGACGAAGAACTTCTCGACGATGGGGATCTGGCGGAACAGGTCCTCCATCCGCTTGGCGTAGCTTTCCGTGTAGTCGAGCGTCGAGCCTTCCGGCGCGATGGCGATGCCGACGATGGTGCCGCGGTCCTCCACCGGCGCCAGCTCCGACTTCAGCCCGGCGAACAGCGTGTAGCTGAGCCCCGCCACCACCGCGCCGACCAGCAGCACCAGCGGACGCGCCTTCAGCGACAGGCGCAGCAGCGACCGGTAGCCGTTGGTCAGCCCGTTCAGCAGCCGTTCGATGGCGTTGTAGAGCGCGTTGTGCTTCGTCTGGTGCTTCAGCAGCTTGGAGCACATCATCGGCGACAGGGTCAGGGCGACGAATCCCGACACGATCACCGCCCCCGCCAGCGTCAGGGCGAATTCGGAGAAAAGGCGGCCCGTGCGCCCGGTCATGAAGCCGATGGGCGCGTAGACCGCGGCCAGGGTGATGGTCATCGCGATGACCGCGAAGCCGATCTCCCGCGATCCCTGCAAGGCCGCCTGGAAGGGTGGAACGCCTTCCTCGATGTGGCGGTAGATGTTCTCCAGCATCACGATGGCGTCGTCCACGACGAGGCCGATGGCCAGCACCATGGACAGTAGTGTCAGTGTGTTGACCGAGAAGCCGAAGGCGTACATCAGCGCGAAGCTGCCGACCAGCGACACCGGGATGGTCACCAGCGGCACCAGCGTGGCGCGGAAGCTGCGCAGGAACACGAAGATGACCAGGACCACCAGCACGATGGCCTCGAAGATCGTGCTGAACACCGCGTCGATGGACTTGGCGATGAAGACGGAACTGTCGTAGCCGACATCCACCCCCATGCCCTCCGGCAGGGCGCCGCGGATCTTCGGCAGCGCGTCGTTCACCGCCTTGGACACGTCGAGCGGGTTGGCGGTGGACTGTTTCACCACGCCGATGGCGACGGCGCCGCGCCCGTTGAAGCGGGCGCTGACGCGCTCGTCCCGCGCGCCCAGTTCGGCCCGGCCCACGTCCTTCAGACGGACGAGATAGCCGCCCTCGTCGCGCAGGATGATGCGGTCGAACTCCTCCGGCGTGCGCAAGTCGGTTTCGGAGACGACGGTGAACTCCCGCGCCTTGCT
This sequence comes from Roseomonas genomospecies 6, assembly GCF_008365375.1. Taxonomy (GTDB): domain Bacteria; phylum Pseudomonadota; class Alphaproteobacteria; order Azospirillales; family Azospirillaceae; genus Azospirillum. The sequence continues at coordinate 169,067 of NZ_QOKW01000001.1, forward strand.
TTCCACGCGGCCCGCCGGGATTTCGACGTTCTGCTTGCGCAGCGCGTTCTCCACGTCCTGCGGGGTGACGCGGTAGGCGGCCATGCGCTGCGGGTCCAGCCACAGGCGCATGGCGAAGCGCCGCTCACCGAAGATTCGCACCTGGGCCACGCCGGGCAGGTTCTGCAGACGGTCCTTGACGTAGCGGTCGGCGAAGTCCGTCACGTCCAGCGGCGAATGGCGGTCGGAGGAGAAGGCCAGATAGATGATCGGCTGCGCGTCGGCCTCCACCTTCGCGATGACCGGCTCGTCGATCTCGTTGGGAAGCTGGGCGCGCACGCGGCCCACGCGGTCGCGCACGTCGCTGGCCGCCGTGTCCACGTTGCGGTCCAGCCGGAAGCGCAGGGTGATCTGGCTCTTCTCCGCGCGGCTGATGGAGGACATCACGTCGATGCCCTCGATGCCCGACAGCGAGTCCTCCAGAATCTGGGTGACCTGGCTTTCGATGATCTCGGCGGACGCGCCCTTGTAGGTGGTTTCCACCGTGACCACGGGCTCGTCGATCTTCGGGTACTCGCGCACCGACAGGCGCTGGTACGACACGATGCCGATCAGCATGATCGCGAGGCTCATCACCGTCGCCAGGACGGGCCGGCGGATGGAGATGTCGGAGAGGACCATGTGTTCAGCTCCCCGCCGGCTTGTTGTTGATGACCGTCACCGGGGCACCGTCGCGGATCTTCAACTGTCCGGCGGTCACCACCACGTCGCCGGGCTGAAGGCCCGCGGTGATCTCCACCTCGGCGTTGCGGCGCTCGCCCAGAGTGACGGTGGTCTGAACCGCCTTGCCCTCGACCACCTTGAAGACGAACTGGCGATTGCCGAAGGCGCTGACCGCCTGTTCCGGCACCAGAACGGCGTTCGGGGTCTGGTCCAGCGTCAGGGTCACGCGCGCGAACAGGCCGGGGCGCAGCGTGCCGTCGCTGTTGGGCACGCGGGCGCGGATCACCACCGCGCGCCCGTTCACGTCCACCAGCGGATCGATGGCGTAGACCGTGCCGTCGAAGGTCCGCCCGCCGAAGGAGTCCACGGCGACCTTCAGGGTCTGCCCGGTGCGGACGGTCGGCAGATACAGCTCCGGCACCCGGAAATCGAGCTTCAGGGTGTCGATGGCCTCCAGGTTCACGATGTCCTTGCCGGCGGCCACCACGTCGCCGATCGACACCTTGCGCAGGCCCAGAACGCCGTCGAAGGGGGCCGTCAGGGTCAGCTTCTCCAACTGCGCCTTGGCGAGCTGCACCGCCGCCTCGTCGGCCTGGAGCTTGGCGAGCGCCTGCTCGCGGTTGCGGGCCGGGCCGGTGCGCTGGCGGTACAGCTCCTCCGCACGGGACAGTTCGGCGCGGGAGAAGGCGATGCTCGCCTGCGCCTGGGCCAGCGTGGCGCGGGCGATGGAGTCGTCCAGGCGGATCAGCACCGATCCCTTCTTCACCGCCTGCCCTTCCTGGAAGGCGATCTCCGACACCTTGCCGGCCACCTCGGGCCGGATCACCACCGATTCGCTCGACAGCAGCGAGCCGACCGCGGTGACCTGACGCGACACGGTGCCGGTCTTGACCGGCGAGGCTTCCACCGGCATCGGCGGCGCACCGCCCGGCGGTCCGCCCGCCGCCGGGCCGGCGGCGGAGGCTCCGCCGGGGGCCGGAACCTTGCCGGCGAGCAGCGTGTTGATGGTTCCGCCCTGCTTGACGAAGTACCAATAGGCGCCGCCGCCGAGAGCGACCAGGACCAGAAGGGCGACGATGCGAAGCGTGTGGCGCATGGATACGGAAACCCGCACAGGCCCGTCGGCGCGCAGGAGGCGCGCGCGGGGCGTTTCGTGTCAACCGGCCCGCCTCAATCGTCGGTCGGTAAACTGAACTATATCGTTCAGTTCAGTTCCGGAGTCGAGACGGTTGCACGAAATCAGGCGCCGGAGGGCGGCGGATCGGGCGGCATCACCCGCCCCTTTTCAATGTCCAGCCGAAGGCCATCGGGAAGAAACACAGTCAAATCAGCGGGTTGCCCAGCGGCCACGCCACGGCAGGCGCCGCGCGGGCGAACCGGCCCGCCGTCCAGGCAAAGGCCCGGCGCGCAGCAAGGCGCCTCACCCGCAGGTAGAACCGCGCGAATCCGATCGCCTTCGATGCGAAGATCGGCGAGCAGCGTGCCATCCGCGCCGGGATGCGGCATGCCGTCCCCCAGATCGGAGGATTCGATGCGGGCGCGCTTCAGCCAGAACTTCCCGGACGCCGTCAGCCGTGCGAGCAGGCAGGAGGTGGACGCGCTCATTCCCTGATCCGATGCATTGGTGGCAAGGGTATGGTTCTGCGGGTGAATCCAGGCTGTCACAGAAGCGTAAAGGAAGTTTTGCACCGCTTGGAATCTTGAAGAAGTCGGGAAAATCGGCGATGTGACAATCCTTGGCCCGCCGACCCTCGTTCCCAAAGGGGTGCCCGATGCTGATCGCCCACCCGATGCTGATCGCCCAGATGTCCGACCTGCATGTGACGGCCCCCGGCACCGCCCCCGCGACCGATTACGACACGAACGCCCGGCTGGCCGCCGCCGTGGCTCATCTGAACGCGATGACTCCGCGCCCCGACCTCCTGCTCATCACTGGCGACCTCGTCAACGGGCCGAAGCCCGGCGAGTACGAGGCGCTGTCCGCCCTGCTGGAGCCGCTCGCCGTTCCCTTCCGCGTGGTGGCGGGAAACCACGACGACCGTGAAGAGCTGCGCCGCTGCTTCTCCGGAACCGGCTGGATGCCCACGGAGGGCGCCTTCATCCATTACGCGGTGGAGGAGTTCCCGGTCCGCATCCTGGTGCTCGACTCGGTGGTTCCCGGACAGGCGGTGGGCGGCCTGTGCGCCGACCGTCTGTCCTGGCTGGCGGAGCGTCTGGCCGAGCAGCCGGGACGGCCCACGGTTCTGGCGTTGCACCACCCGCCCTTCGACACCGGGTTGGCCTTCCTGGACACGCTGCGCTGCCGGGAGGGGGCGGAGGAACTGGGACGGCTGGTGCGCAGCAATCCGAACGTAAAGGCCGTCCTGTGCGGCCACACCCACCGCCAGACGGCGGTCGCCTGGAACGGTGCGCACGGCTATGTCGCTCCCTCCATCGCCTATCAGATCGCGCTGGATCTGGCGCCGGAGCCGCCCTACCGCTGGACGGAGGAACCCTCTGCGCTCGCCCTGCACCTGTTCCGCCCGGACGGCGCGGTGGTGACGCATCTGAGCGTGATCGGCGGCTATCCGGCCAGGGAGTTTTCCCGCAAGGCCAGGAACTCCTGAAAATTGGTGCAGCGCCCGGCCGCGTGCGCGGCCATGTAGGCGGCGTTCAGGGCGCGCTTGGCCTCCAGGGCCGCGGCGAAGCGGAGCCGCAGCGAGTCGTCGGCGATCCTCAGCCCGTCGCCGGCCAGCCGCCCCAGCACATGACGGTAACAATGGTCCGCCCGGGTCCCGCTGTCGGCGGAACAGGTGATCGATCCCTCGCGCTGCCGGTATTCGTAGAGCGGCTCCAGCACCAGCGGCAGGCGCCCCACCCGGTCCAGGACCTGGACGTTGAAGACCACGTCGTCGCAGAAATCGACACACTCCTCCCATCCCGGAACGGCATCGCGGCGGACCACGAAGAACATCGGGATGGAGGTTTCCAAAAAGGCCGCGGCGTCCAGCACGGCGACTCCGGCGCCGGGCGGGAAGAGGGTGGAAAGCGGAGACCCGTCGCCGTCGCGCACCACCGCCACATTGTCCGCCGCCGCCCCCTGCTCCGCCGCCAGCGGGGCGAGCCGGGCCAGCCGGTCGGGCTCGAACCGGTCGTCGGCGTCGAGCGGGGCGATCAGCGGCATGCGCGCCGCCCGCAGCCCGGCGTTCCGCGCCGCCGGAGCGCCGGAGCCGACGCGGCCCGTTCCGGTGAAGGTCAGGCGCGGATCGGCGATGCCCTGGGCCTCCAGAACCGCGCGGTAATCGGCGCCGTCGTCGCTGACCACCACCGCCTCCCAATGGGGAAAGCTCTGCGCCAGAAGGCTGGACACGGCGCGGGCGACGGTGTCCTGCGCCCGGTAGGCCGGAATGATGACCGAGACGCCGCGCCCCTCCATGGACCACCTCCCGATTGTGCCGGGTCCAGTGTGCCGCTCCTCCACGAGGGTACGCAAGCGCCCAGCCACGCCTTTGCGGTTAGCCAGAGCGTCGCTATGAAGGCTCGGGGAGGGTTTTGGCGTCGCGGCCCGTTGAACATGGAACCGATACGGGCTATGTGGAGAACCGAGTGGCGTGGTTCGGTCCCCATCCGACATCCCAAGCCCCGCAAGCCAAAAGCCCCCCGGTAGACACGCCGACGTCAGGGAGTTCAAAAACGATGGCGCAAGACGGATACACCCGCTTCGACGACGAACCCGAGCAGGAGCCGGACGAGAAGTCGAAGGAAAGCGCCCCGCCGCCGTTCGCTGCCGTGCAGACGAACCTGTTCAAGGCGCGCACCGTGCTGATCTTCGGCCAGATCGACATGAAACTGGCCCAGGCCGTATCGGCTCAACTGCTGGCGCTGGCCCATGAGAGCGACGACGACATCACCGTCGTGGTGAACTCCCCCGGCGGCCACGTCGAGGCGGGCGACACCATCCACGACATGATCCGCTTCGTGAAGCCGCGCGTGAAGATGCTGGGCACCGGCTGGGTCGCCAGCGCCGGCTGCCACATCTTCCTGGCCGCGAAGAAGGAAGACCGTTTCTGCCTTCCGAACACCCGTTTCCTGATCCACCAGCCGCTGGGCGGCACCGGCGGGCGGGCGACGGACATCGCCATCGAGGCGAAGGAAATCATCCGCATGCGCGAGCGCCTGAACCGCATCATCGCGCGCGAGACCGGCCAGTCGGTCGAGAAGGTGGCCAAGGACACCGACCGGAACTATTGGATGCTGGCCGATGAAGCCCGCGAATACGGGATCGTCAGCCACATCATCGAGTCCTTCGACGAGCTGAAGTAAGCGGACCGTCGGAACGCACAAAGCCCCTCTCAACCGAGAGGGGCTTTTTTTATGCTTGCCACACGGCTTGCGCCGCCGCGGCCGACCGAACGGATCGGCGGCTTACACGACGATGTTGAGATTCTGCCCGCGGGTGGCCGTGACGTTGCCGCCGGGCGAGGACCCGATGGAACCGCCCTGAAGCAGCGTGGCGACGGCCTGATCCTGCTGCTGCGCGGTTTGGCTGAGCGCTTTCACGCCGAAATCGACCTGCCCCTGCGCCTGCCGCAGCCCGATCGCGGCACCGAGAGTCGAGGAGGAAATATCGAGGGCCATCGGAGAATGCCTTCAGAAATCGGACCGCTGTGCGCGCGGATCAGATGACCATGTTGATCCCGGCCCCCGACGCGGCGCCCGGCGAGGCGGCGGGTGCGGCCCGGGTCGTCATCGGGGTCGAGACTACCACCGAAGGGGGAGGCGCGGAAGAGCCTTGGGACACGCCGGTGCGGCCCGTCACGGTCCCCGTCTGGCCCGACGTTCCGCGATGCGTGGCGGCGGCTCCCGGATGAGCGCCGCTCTGGCCGGCGCCCTTCTGCTGGTCCTGCCCGTCCGAACCGCCAACCACCAGTTCCAGCGATGCCTTGCCGCTCTTCCGGTCCTTCTGCGCCTCGCGGTACTGCCGCAACGCCGCTTCGGTCGGAATCTGGTCGAGGGTCGCCCCGTCCTCCGGATTGCGGAACAGAAGCACCAGCCGCGAGGCTTCCGCGTCGAAGCGGTAAGCGGTCTTGGTGTAGCGTCCGGAGAGAGGGTCGGTCTGCGCGGTGGCCGGGTCCTTTGCGGACGAAGTCCCGGTGCCGGCCCCTGGCTCAACAGCGTCGCTGTTGCGGGCCGTCATGACGGTCAACGGCTTCACGGCCGCTGCGGTGGCTGTGGCCACGTTCATGACATTACACCGATGACTGGACAATCCCGCAGTCATACTGCAGCCGCTCTCGTGCATTGTAAAGGGTTTGTTCACCCTTTTTCCGGCTATGCCAAAGGACGAAACCTCATAGGCTGATTCCGGCACCAAAGGTTCGCATCGAAGGACCGTCGGTGCCGATCCCCACCCTTCTCACAGCCGCGGCGCTTGCGGAGAGACGCCGGTGTGCTTAAGCCTGTGCGCATGGCTACGATCGCGGAAGCGTTGACGCTCGCCCTTGACCACCATCTGGCCGGCCGTCTGGCCGAGGCCCAGCAGCTCTACCACCGCATCCTGGATGTGGAACCGGACCAGCCGGACGCGCTGCATTTCCTGGGAGTTCTCGCCGGGCAGGTGGGGGAGCAGGCGTTGGGCCTGCAGTTGATCGCCCGCGCCATCGCCCAGCGGCCCGAGGCGGCGGACATGCACGCCAACAGCGGCAACATCCGCCGGTCCGCCGGCGATCCGTCGGCGGCGGTGGCGGACTATCGCCGCGCCGTGGCGTTGCAGCCCGATTTCGCGGAAGCCTGGACCGACATGGCGAACGCGCTGCGCGGTCTGGGCAAGTCGGACGGGGCCATCGCCGCCCTGGAGCGCGCCGTCGCCTCCACGCCCACCCTCGCCATTGCGGTCGAACGGCTGGGGGCCTTGCTTCACGAGCAGGGTCGCATCCTTGTGGAACAGGGGCGCGGCGTCGAATCCCTCCCCCCTCTGGCCCGTGCGGCGGAACTGCTGCCGTTGGATGCCGACATCGCCTTTCTGTACGGAAACGCCCTGTTCGCGATGGGGCTGCGGGAGGATTCCACCGCCGCCTACCGCAACGCGCTGGCCATCACGCCGGACTTTCCGTCCGCCGCCTTCAATCTGGGCGTCGCGCTGGGTGTGGTGGATCGGCTGGCGGAGTCCGTCCGCGCGCTGGAACAGGCCGCCCGGCTGGACCCCCGGCATCTCGACGCCATCGACCGGCTGGTCGTCGCTCTGGCCCTTTTGGGGCGCGAGACGGAGGCGGCCTTCTGGGGCGAGCAGGCGTTGGACCTGAAGGACCGCACGGCGGTGGAGACCGCTCCGGCGCTGCCTCCGCTGCCCGGCCAACCGCGCGAAGCCGGGCGGCGTCACCGCAACGTCATTGCCTTCAGCCTGTGGAGCGGCCTGCCGACCGGTGCCCAGGATCTGGCGGACGTGCTTCGGCAGACGGCGGCGCTCTATCCGGGTTGGGTTCTCCGGGTGCATCACGATGCTTCCGTCCCGGCGGAGCGGCTGGCCGAACTGGCGGCAGCCGGGGCGGCCCTCGTGGCGGTTGGGGGCGACGTGTCGGCGGGCGGTCCCTACTGGCGCCTGGCCGCCGCGGACGATCCGGAGGTGCTGCGCTTCCTCTGCCGCGACTGGGACGGTCCGCCGACCGCGGACGGGAAGGCGGCGGTCGATGCCTGGATCGCCTCCGGCCTGCCCTTCCACGTCATGCGCGATGGGGTGCTGCACACGGAGGTGATGGCGGGCGGCCATTGGGGCGGCGTCGCCGGGCTGCTCCCCGACCTGCTGCCCCTTGCCGAGCGCCACGCCGCCGCCGAGACGGACCGGCTGAGGGACCACCGGTTCCTGCGCCGCATCGTCTGGCCGATGATCCGTGACCGCGCCCTGATCCACGACCGCGCCCATCCCCGGCACGGTCGGCCCTTCCCGAAGGTGTGAGCGGCTAAAGCACCTGCTTCGGCAGGGACAGCAGCTCCTTGCGGATCTGGCCCATGCTGGGGCGGTTGTCCGGACCGAAGGCGATGGGGCGGCACAGATGCATGGCCGTCAGCCCGATCCGCGCGGTCAGCAGACCGTTGATGACGCCCTGCCCCATGCGGGTGGAGATGGCTGCGGCGATGGAGCCGCCCAGCGCCTCCACCGCCACATGGTGGGCGCTCTCCGCCACCCCGGCCACCGCGAGGTTGGCGAGCATCCGCCGCAGCAGCCGCAGCGATCCCACATAGCCGGGCCGCGCCCCGTAGAGCGCCGCGATCTCCCGCACCAGCTTCAGGTTCCGCCACAGCACGACGGCGAGGTCCACGACCGCCGCCGGGCTGAGCGCCGTCGCCACCGCCGTGTCGCGCGACGCGCGCAGGACGGTCTGGTAGGCACGCCGGTCGAGCGGCGCCATCACTTCGCGGTCCAGAAGCCGCAGGATTTCGGCGTCGTCGTGGGCGTCGGTCACATGGTCGCGCACCCGCTCCAGCGCGGGCGCCAGATCGGCGCGCCCGTCATAGAGGCGGGTCAGCGATCCGGCGAAGCGCTCGGCGTGGCCCGGCTCCCCGGCCTCCGTCACGATCTCCGCGGACAGGCGCCCGGCCTCGCCGCGCAACTCCTCGATCTTGCGCAGGCGGCGCAGCGCGCGGAACTCGCGCAGAAGCATCGCCAGAGCCGCCCCGCCCGCCACCGTCACGGCGGCGGCCACCAGAACGCCCAGCGCGGCGCTGGTGGCGAAGGCGCGGCTGAACAGGTCCCAGGTGTCGAAGCCCAGCGCGATCAGCACCAGGGCCGCGACCGACCCGGCAAGCCAGCGCCCCCAACGGCGTCTCGGACGGTCCTCCGCCAGCAGGGCGGGCAGGCGCTCCGCCGCCGAACCCGCCAGGGGGCCGGCGATGATCGCCTCCTCCTCCGCCGCGGGGACGGGGGCGGCGCGGGCGGGGTCCAACTCCATCGGCGGGACCCACTGGCGGTCGCGCGTGCGCTCGCTCATTCCAGATAATCCCCCAGCAGGAACTGCATGGCCTGATCCAGCCGGATGTGTGGCAGGCCGCGCGCCTCGCGGGCGAGGTCGGCGGGCGGCTGGAAGGCCATGAAGTTGTAAGGCCGCTCTTGCCCCGGCGGGAAGTCGGCATCCTCCGGAATCTCGCCGGGGAACAGCACGGTCGGGCGGTCGCGCCCGAGAGGAACGCCGCGCACGCAGCGCAGTTGTCGCCCCTCATGCTCGGTGACCACCGTTTCCGTGGACTTCAGGGCGGCGATGGCCATGGTCTCCACCTGCGCCCCTTCGAACCGGATGCCGGCGCGGGCGTCGGAGACCAGCCGGTCCAGCAGATGGCGCAGGCTGTTGTGCTGGTGCGAGGCCACATGGTCGGCCTTGGTCGCGGCGAACAGCACGCGGTCGATCTTCCGGCCCAGCAGCCAGTCCAGCCAACTGCTGGACCCGTGGCGGAAGGGCTCCAGGCTCAATTCCAGGGCGCGCTTCATGTCCGCCATGCCCGCCGGGCCGGAGTTCAGCGCCCCCAGCACGTCGATCAGGACGATCTGGCGGTCGAGCCGGGCGAAATGCTCGGCAAAGAAACGGCGGACGACTTTGGACTTGTACGCTTCGTACCGGTCCTCCATCAGCGCCCACAGGCTGCCGCGGACGCGCGGGCGCTCCCCCGGCAGCGGGCAGAAGGTCAGCAGCGGCGCGTTCGCCATGTCGCCCGGCTCGACGAAGCGGCCCGGCTGGATCAGGCTCAGCAGATTGTCGGAGCGGCGGCAGGCGTGCAGATAATCGGTGAACAGTGCCGCCCCGCGCCGCGCCTGCTCCTCCTCCGCCGGGGCCGCCGTGTCGATGGTGGCGAGCCAGCCGCGCCAGGACACGGACAATTCGTCGCGCGGCGCCCGCCCGGCCAGTTCCAGGGTCAGCGCGCTCCATTCCGCGAAGGACTGGTGGAGCAGCGGCAGGTCGAGCAGCCATTCGCCGGGATAGTCCACGATGTCGAGATTCAGCGTGGCGACCGGCTGCACCGTGCGCTTCAGCACCGCGTTCGGGCGGTAGCGCATGGACAGGCGGAGCTGGCTGATGCCCCGCGTTTCCGTCGGCCAATGTGGCGCCGGACCGGTCAGCTCGGCCAGCCGCTGCTCCACCTCGAATCGGGGGACCTGGGCGTCGGGCTGGGGACGCAGGCGCGACGCCTGGAAGCGCCCGGAGGACACGACGTCCAGGAAGGGCAGCCGTCCGGCCTTCAGCAGGTTGTCCACCAGCGAGGTGACGAAGACGGTCTTGCCGGCCCGCCGCAGCCCGGTGACGCCGAGACGGACGTCCTGTTCCAGGATGCCACCGGAAACGAGATCGCCGGCCCGCCCCAACAGGCGCGAGCCGGCGTCGTACAGGTCGTTGATGATGGGAACGCGCACGGTCAGCCGGTCAGTGGAAGGAACGATCGCCCTTCTATATGGGAGACCGCATGCCCACGCCTATACCCTGACCGGCGCTTTAGGACGCGCCGAAGTCGAGGTTCCAGGCCTCGTAGCGCTCCGGATCGTTTTCCCAGTCCTCGCGCACCTTCACGAACAGCAGCAAATGGACGCGGCGTTCCAGCATCTCTTCCAATTCCGTCCGGGCGGCCTGCCCCAGCGCCTTGATGCGGCTGCCCTGCTTGCCGAGCACGATGGCCTTCTGGCTGTCGCGCTGGACGAACACGACCTGGGAGATCTTGACCGACCCGTTCTCGAACTCCTCCCACTGCTCCGTCTCGACCGTCGCGGCGTAGGGGAGTTCCTGGTGAAGCTGCTGGAACAGCTTCTCGCGGGTGATCTCCGCCGCCAGGAGTCGCATCGGCATGTCGGAGATCTGGTCCTCCGGATAGTGCCAGGGGCCTTCCGGCATGCGGGCGGCCAGGAAGCCGCGCAGATGCTCCACCCCGTCGCCGGTGGAGGCGGACAGCATGAAGATGTCGGAGAAGATGCCTTCCTGGTTGAAGCTGTCGGCAAGGCCCAGCAGCTTTTCCCGCGGCACGAGGTCGATCTTGTTCAGGATCAGGATGGCCTTGCGCCCCTGCTCCTTCAGGCGGGCGATGATGCGGCGCGTGTCCTCGTCGATGCCGCGGCGCGACACGTCGAACAGCAGGCCGACCAGATCCGCGTCCTCCGCCCCCTGCCAGGCCGCCGCCACCATGGCGCGGTCCAGCCGGCGCTTCGGCTTGAAGATGCCGGGGGTGTCCACGAAGATGATCTGGCTGTCGCCGGCGATGGTGATGCCCAGGACGCGCGTGCGGGTCGTCTGCACCTTGGAACTGACGATCGACACCTTGGAGCCGACCATCGCGTTCAGCAGGGTGGATTTTCCGGCGTTCGGCGCACCGACCAGGGCGACGAAGCCGCAGCGGGGGTTCTCGGGAACGTAGCCGCCCTCCTCCACACCGTCTTCCGGGCCGTCTTCCGTACCGTCTTCCATCGCTTCGAACTCTTCGTCTTCGATCTTGTCGCGGCCGTCAGTCATCGACCTGCACTCCCAATTGGCGCAGCAAGGCGCTGGCCGCTTTCCGTTCGGCGACCCGCTTGGACGGGCCGGTGGCCGTCACCGGCTCCATGCCCTTCAGCCGGACCGCGATGCGGAACTCCGGCTCGTGCGCCGGGCCGCTCTGTTCGATCAGTTCATAGGTGGGAAGGGGCCGCCCGTTGCCCTGCGCCCATTCCTGCAACGCCGTCTTGGAATCCAGCGGCGGCGGTTCCGCCCGGTCGATCAGCCCGGCCCAGCCGGAGCGGATGAAGGCCCGCGCCTTGTCCATCCCGCCGTCCAGGTAGAGCGCCCCGATCACCGCCTCGCAGGCGTCGGCCAGGATGGTGCGGTTGTTGCGACCGCCGCCCTGCGCTTCCGACGGAGACAGGCGCAGGTAGCGCCCCAGCCGGAGCGTGTCCGCGACTCGGCTCAGCGCTTCCCGCCGGACCAGCGAGACGTGCCGCTTGGCGAGAGCGCCTTCGCGCTCGTCGGGAAAGCGTTCCAGCAGCCATTCCGCGACGACGAGGCCGAGCACCCGGTCACCCAGGAACTCCAGCCGCTCGTAGGCCAGCCCCGGCCCCTGCTCGGGCCGCCCGCCGCGGGCGTTGCGCTCCAGCCCCATCAGGCTGGGATGGGTCACCGCGTCGGCCAACCGCTGCGGATCGGAAAAGCGATGGCCGATCGCCGCGGCCAGTTCCGCGAGGTCGGCGGAATCGGCGCTCACGTCCGAATCGGACGCCATGGGGGTCCCCCGTTCTTCAGCGCTCACAATAAACTCTCCGCGCCCCAATAGGCTTTACAAGGCTCACTTCACCGCGCTGAACAGGCGGCTGAACCGCAGGTCAACCGGCCAGCGCCACACCTCGAAGAAGCGCGTTCCGTCCTCCAGCGAGAAGAACAGGAATTCGGCGCGTCCGACCAGATTTTCCATCGGGACATAACCCACCTGCGACGGGACGCGGCTGTCCAGCGAGTTGTCGCGGTTGTCGCCCATCATGAACAGGTGGTTGGCCGGCACCTTGAAAGCGGGGGTGTTGTCGAGCGGACCGTTGTCCGTCTCCTCGATGATGCGGTGGCTGCGCCCGCCCGGAAGCGTTTCGACATACTGAGCGATGCGCACCTCGCGGCCCAGCGCGTCGCGGGACACGTAATCCTCGATCCGCTCGCGCTTGACCGGCTGGCCGTTGATGTGCAGGACGCCGCCGGTCACCTGGATGGTGTCGCCCGGCAGGCCGACCACGCGCTTGATGTAGTCGGTCTTGTTGTCGCGCGGCAGCTTGAAGACGGCGACGTCGCCGCGTTCCGGCGTGTGGCCCAGGATGCGGCCCTCGAACAGCGGCAGGCCGAAACCGACCGTGTATTTGCTGTATCCGTAGGAGAACTTGGACACGAACAGATAATCGCCGATCAGCAGCGTCGGGATCATCGACCCGGACGGGATGTTGAAGGGCTCGAACGCGAAGGTCCGCACGCCGAAGGCGATGATGACCGCGTAGAAGACCGTCTTCACCGTCTCGGCAAAGCCGCCTGTCTCTTTGGTTTTGCCGGTCAAGGCGGTCTCTTTGTTCATGGTCATGCGGGGGAAGCCGTGGAGCTGGTGATGGAGGTATCGGCAGGTTCGGCGCTGATGATGACGAAGGCTTCGGCCATCGGATACTCGTCGGTCAGCGTCACATGGATGCGCGCCTGCATGCCCGCCGGGGTGATGGCCTTCAGCCGGTCCAGAGCCCCGCCGGTCAGGCGCATGGTCGGCTGGCCGGAGGGCAGGTTCACCACCCCCATGTCGCGCCAGAACACGCCGTCGCGGAAGCCGGTGCCCAGCGCCTTGGAGCAGGCCTCCTTGGCGGCGAAGCGCTTGGCGTAGGTGGCGGCCCGCGCGCTGTGCTTTCCGGCGGCCCCGGCGCGGCGTTCCGACTTGGCGCGCTCCACGTCGGTGAAGACGCGGGCGATGAAGCGGTCCCCGAAACGGTCCAGCGACTGTTCGATGCGGCGGATGTCGATCAGGTCGTTCCCGATGCCGAGGATCATGAAGCGCCCCCAGCCCCACGATCTTCAACAGCGGCGCGGGCGTCCTTCATCACGGCGCGCATGCGCTGGATCGTGTTGCCCAGCCCGACGAAGATCGCCTCACCGATCAGGAAATGGCCGATGTTCAGCTCCACGATGGTCGGGATCGCGGCGACCGCTCCGACCGTCTCGTAATTCAGCCCATGGCCGGCGTGGCATTCCAGGCCGATGGCCTCGGCGTGGGCAGCCGCCCGGACGATCCGCTCCAGCTCCGCCGCGCGCTCCGCCCCGGCGGGCGCGTCGCAATAGGCGCCGGTGTGCAGTTCCACCACAGGAGCGCCCAGCGCCTTCGCCGCGTCGAGCTGCACAGGGTCCGGATCGATGAACAGGGAGACGCGGATGCCCGCCGCGCCGAGGCCGCCCACGAAGCGCTTCAGATTTTCCATCTGTCCGGTGACGTCCAGCCCGCCTTCGGTGGTGACCTCCGTCCGCTTTTCCGGGACGAGGCAGCAGGCGTGCGGCTTGTGGCGCAGCGCGATTCCCAGCATCTCGTCCGTCGCCGCCATTTCCAGATTCAGCGGCAGCCGGATCTCCGCCATCAGCCGGTCGATGTCGGAATCGACGATGTGGCGGCGGTCTTCGCGCAGGTGAGCGGTGATGCCGTCGGCCCCGGCCTCGGCGGCGAGCTTCGCCGCGCGCACGGGATCGGGGTGACGCCCGCCCCGCGCGTTGCGGACGGTCGCCACATGGTCGATGTTCACGCCAAGGCGCAAAGGACGGGGCATAGGCTCGAAACTCCGGTGTCGCGCCGGTCCCGCATCACGCTTCCGGCGGGCACCGGCGATCCCTGCTATATAGCGGCGGTGCGGCGTCGCGTCACGCCGTCATTCGACGACGTGATGCGCGGCGATCCGCGCGGCGAGCGCCTTCAACTCCTCGATGGGCGGGTTGTGGCGCGGCCAGACGAGATCGGCGCCATCCTTCTCGTAGCGCGGCACCACATGGATGTGGATGTGCGGAACGGTCTGCCAGCCCGCCGGCTTGTTGGCCTGGAGCAGCGTGATTCCCTCCGGCGAGAAGGCCGCCTGGACGGCGCGGGCGACCTTGTGGACGGTGCGGAACAGGGCCGCCGCCTCGTCCTCCGTCACGTCCAGGATGGTCGGCGCCGGGCGCTTCAACGCGACCAGCACATGGCCGGGGTTGACCTGCCCGGCGTCCATGAAGGCGAAGGTCTGAGAGTCCTCATAGACCTTGGCACAGGGCAGTTCCCCGGCGATCAGGCGGCTGAAGATGGTGGGGGTGGACATGCTTCCCTCGCTCTCCCAGCGGGCGTCACCGCCCCCGCGCCCGCTCCACCGCGTTGATGGCGGGGGTGGCGCGCAGGGCCGCCATGATGTTGGTCAGATGCTTGGCGTCCTTCACGTCGATGTCGATCAGCAGCTCGAAGAAGTCGGTGTTGCGGCTGGTGATCTTCAGGTTCGTGATGTTGCCGCCGTTCTTGCCGATGACCGTGGACAGCGTGCCGAGCGATCCCGGCTCGTTGTTGACCACCAGCGAAATGCGCCCGACATGCTCCTCCGGGCTGTCCGGCCCGATGTCCCAGGCGACGTCGATCCAGCGTTCCGGCGACTCGTGGAAGCTCTCCAGCGTCTCGCAGTCGATGGTGTGGATGGTCACGCCCTTGCCGGTGGTGACGATGCCGACGATGCGGTCGCCCGGCAGCGGGTGGCAGCAACGGGCGTAATGGACCGCCATGCCGGGGATCAGGCCGCGGATCGGCAGCGGCGCGTTGTTGCCCTTCGCCTTCGGCTTGGGCTTCGGCACCGTGATGAGGTTCTTGTCGTCGCCTTCCTTCGGAGTCGCCACCTGCGGCTTATGGCCGGGGAAGACGGCGTGGAAGACCTCGCGGCCCGAATGCAGGCCGGAGCCGACGCTGGCCAGCAGGTCGTCGGCGCTCGGCTGCTGGAAGATCTTGATGACGCCTTCCAGCGCCTTTTCGGAGAACTCGTAACCTTCCGACTTGAACTGGCGCTGCAGGATGGCGCGGCCCAGTTCGATGTATTGGGTGCGCTGCTGCGTGCGCAGGAACTTGCGGATGCGCGCCCGCGCCTTGCCGGTGACGACGAAGCGCTCCCAGCCCGGTACCGGGGACTGGGCTTTCGAGGTGATGATGTCGACCTGATCGCCGTTCTGGAGCTGCGTGCGCAGCGGCAGCATCCGCCCGTTGATCTTGGCGCCGACGCAATGGTCGCCGACCTCCGAATGGACGGCGTAGGCGAAGTCCACCGGAGTCGCCCCGCGCGGCAGCGCGATCAGGTCGCCCTTCGGCGTGAAGCAGAACACCTGATCCTGGAACAGCTCCAGCTTG
Source organism: Roseomonas genomospecies 6 (assembly GCF_008365375.1). GTDB lineage: Bacteria > Pseudomonadota > Alphaproteobacteria > Azospirillales > Azospirillaceae > Azospirillum. Next base: position 184,604 of record NZ_QOKW01000001.1, read on the forward strand.
GTGTGCTCCAGGAACTCCTCGGGCTTCTGGGCGTGTTCCAGGATGTCCAGAAGCTCGCGCAGCCAGCGGTACTCGCGCCCCTGCTGGGTTCGCTGTTCCCCCTGCTTGTAGGCCCAGTGGGCGGCGACGCCGAGTTCGCAGATCTCGTGCATGTCGCGGGTGCGGATCTGCACCTCGATCCGGTTGCGCTCCGGGCCGATGACGCCGGTGTGCAGCGACCGGTAGCCGTTGGGCTTGGGGGTCGAGATGTAGTCCTTGAAGCGCCCCGGCACGACCGGGTAATGGGCATGGATCACGCCCAGCGCCTGATAGCATTCGGGCACCGTCTCCACCATGATCCGGAAGGCCATGATGTCGGAGAGCTGCTCGAAGCTGACGTTCTTGCGCTGGAGCTTGCGCCAGATCGAATAGGCGGTCTTCTCGCGCCCGGTGACCGCGGCGTCGGGAAGCCCCTCCTCCGCCAGCGTGCTGCGCAGTTCCTGGATGATCCGCTGGACGCGGTTCTCCCCTTCGGAACGCAGGCGGGAAAGCTGGGCCAGGATGCTGTCGCGGGCGTCCGGATTCAGCTCCGCGAAGGAGAGATCCTCCAGCTCGTCCTTGACCTGATGCATGCCGATGCGTTCGGCGAGCGGCGCGTAGATCTCGATCGTTTCGCGGGCGATGCGCTTGCGCTTGTCCGGATTCTTCAGGTGGAACAGCGTGCGCATGTTGTGCAGCCGGTCGGCCAGCTTGACCAGAAGGACGCGGATGTCCTCCGACATGGCCAGCACCAGCTTGCGGAAATTCTCGGCCTGCTTGGCCTGCTCGCTGTGCAGTTCCAGGCGCGACAGCTTGGTCACGCCGTCGACCAGCCGGGCGATCTCCTTGCCGAAATGTTTTTCGATGTCCTCCAGCGTCGCGACCGTGTCTTCGACCGTGTCGTGAAGCAGCGCCGTCGCGATGGTCCCGGCGTCCAACTTGAGCTGGGTCAGGATGCCGGCGACTTCCAGCGGGTGGAGGAAATAGGGATCGCCCGAGGCGCGCGTCTGCGAGCCGTGCGCCTTCATGGAAAAGACGTAGGCGCGGTTGAGCAACTCCTCGTCCGCCGAGGGGTCGTACGCCTTGACGCGCTCGACAAGCTCATATTGCCGGATCATGCCACCCGACCCGGCGCAGCGTGCGCCATGAAGTTTCGAAAACGGTTGTTTCGTAGACGGAAAGGGGGCCTGCCGGCCCCCGACCCCGACCCCGGTCGCGGAAGGTCAGCGTCAGAGATCCCCGTCGGCATCGCGACCGACGACGTCGTCTTCGGTCATGCCGAAGGCAGCGGCCGGGTCGCTCTCCATGTCGGACAGCAGGTCGTCGCCTTCGCCGACCTCCTCCGCCTCGCTCATCCCGTCCTCGTCCTCCAGCGACGTGTCGCCGCGGGCGGCCCAGTCGTGCTCGCCGGCCATCAGCTCGACGATCTCCTCTTCCGGCTCGTCCGGTTCGACATGCTTCTGGTGGCCCTTGATCAGGGCGTTCTTCAGATGCTCCAGCAGCACCGTCTCATCGGCGATCTCGCGCAGGGCAACGACGGGATTCTTGTCGTTGTCGCGGTCGATCGACAGCGGGGCACCGGACGCGATCTCACGCGCGCGCTGGGCCGCCATCATCACCAGTTCAAACCGGTTCGGAACCTTGAGGACGCAATCTTCGACGGTTACGCGGGCCATACCAAACCAACTCCGGGATCTACGAAGGCAACCGAATATATTGATGCGTTCGCGCCTGCGCAAGCGCTTCGAGCCTGGGCCGGACGCGCCCGCCTTACCCCGCCCGCGGCCGCCCGGCACCTGCGCTCCCCCTTGCTCGCGCGTAGATGAATCCCTACTTTACTTATCTGGTGAATCGCAATTTCGCGTATGCCTGACATATAATTCAATCCATCGTGGAAGGATTACGGAGTTGGATCGGAATACGACTTTGCCCAAAGATGTTACAAAGCTGTTTTACAAGGAAGAGCGGCTGGCGATGTTCATCGACGGCGCCAATTTGTACGCAGCCGCCCGGTCGCTGGGCTTCGATATCGACTACAAGCGTCTTCGCGACGGTTTCGCCTCCGAAGGACGGCTGGTGCGCGCCTTCTATTACACCGCGCTGGTCGAGGATCAGGAATATTCGCCGATCCGTCCGCTGGTCGACTGGCTGGACTACAACGGTTACACCATGGTGACCAAGCCGACCAAGGAGTTCACGGACGCCTCGGGCCGGCGCAAGATCAAGGGCAACATGGACATAGAGCTGGCCATCGACGTGATGGAGATGGCGGAGCGGGTGGACCACATCCTGCTGTTCTCCGGCGACGGCGACTTCCGCCGGCTGGTGGAGGCGGTGCAGCGCAAGGGCGTGCGCGTCAGCGTCATAAGCACCGTGCGCTCCCAGCCGCCGATGGTCGCGGACGAGCTGCGCCGTCAGGCCGACAACTTCATCGAGCTTCAGGACCTCGCCCCCAGCATCGCGCGCGTCCATCATCACCGCGACCCGATGGCGAACACCGGCGGTCCCGCCGGTACGACGGAGATGCCCAGTCAGGGCGGGATGTACGGCAGCAATTTCTGACCGCCTTCTTCTGGCCGCCTTCTTCCGGCCGTCTTCCTACCGCGGGGCGCGCGTCCGGTCAGCGCCCCGCGACGGTCGCCTTCAGCGCCCCGGCCGGAATCGCGAACATCATCAGATAGGTCCGCTGGAGCGGGCTGCGGTTGTCGTCGGAAACGATGTAGACCAGCGTGTCACCGTCCGCCCCGGGACGCACCGCCATTCCCTCGAAATTGTCGACCCGCAGCGGCGGTTCCAGCCGCGCCAGTTCGACACCGTCCATCGTGGCGCCGCCGCGCAGAGACTCCGCCGGCACATGAACGATGCGCGCACCCCAGCCGCCCAACAGCGTCACCCGCCGTTCCAGCACCAGAACGCCGCCGTCCGGTAGGGCCGCCGCCGCCGTGGGGCGGAAGCGCGGCGCCGACCGATAGGTCAGGGGCTGCCAATCGGCACGGGTCTTCAGGTCGGCGGAAGCGATCCAGACGCGGCGTTCCCGCACGCCGTCGTCGTCTCCCTCCTCGATGGCCAGGATGCGCCCGTCCGGCAGCACGGCCAGCGCCTCGACTCCGCCGTTTGACGAGGCGTTCTCCAACCCCGGCGGAGTGGGAAGCCGCTGCGGCGTTCCCTCCGGCCGGTTGGTGCCGCCATAGCGCAGGATGCGGTGGTTGCGCTCGAACGGGACCAGCCAGCCGCCGTCGGGCAGGCGGGCGAGGTCTTCCGAGTCGTTGCGCCGTCCCCGGTAATCCGGGTCCTTGTCGATGGGAAGGGGGCGGACGGCGTAGTCCCCCGCGCCGGCCAGTTGCCCTTGCGCGTCATAGGTCAGCCGTCCCGTCACGCTCTTGCCGTTGTCGGCGACGGCGACGAAGCGGTCGCCCGAGTCGCTGACCCAGAGGCCGGACAAGCCCCCGACACCGGCCCCGTCGGGCAGATGCAGCGCACCGCGGAACCGCAGGGCACCGACCTCCGCCGGGGCGGGGCGATCCGGGGTCAGCGCGACCGGAATGGAGGAGGCGGACGGCCCGTCATTGCCGGCCACCGCGGCGCAGCCGCCGGCCACCGCCAGCAGGGCGCAAAGGGGAATTGCCAAGGATCTCAAACGCATGGCGCCAATCAAGCACGGCGGGGCTCCCAGGGGAACGCTTTTTCCGGCGTGCCCCTCCTGCCCCGCATCCTGCCTCTTCCCACTGAGGGCTCATAGGCCCTGCCCCTCCGTCCGAACGTGAACGAACGAAGTGGATATGCGCAGCGGGTTACTTCCTCAGAACCAATCCGGGAGTGGGTTCAAGCGCATAAATTGTTCTGTACCTAAGTAAAACATTGCCCCGCCTCAGCCGAGAATCGCGTGATGCTCAATCCCCTCCGGTTCCAGCCGGTCGCCCTGCCTGCTGATCGCCCCGCCACCGGTCCGGGGGCGCCGGAGGACCCAGTCTCGGAACGCATCCGGGAACTGGAGGCCGAACTGCGCGAGCTTCAGCACCGGGCCAAGAACAGCCTTCAGCTCGTCATCAGCCTGCTGAAGCTGCAGACGGGCCGCATTCGCGACCCGGACGCCCGCGCCGCCTACGAACAGACCCTGGTCCGCATCGAGGCTCTGGCGATCCTCTACCGCCAGCTCCACGAATCGGGCACCGGCACCCATGTGAATCTGGGCCGCTACATCGAGGCCCTGGCCGACGCGGTGAAGCACGGCACGCCCGGCGGTCTCGCCAACGTGCCCATCGAGGTGAAGAGCGATCCCATCCAGATCGGCCTGTACGAGGCGATGCCGCTGGGCCTCATCACCGCCGAACTCATCACCAACAGCCTGCACCACGCCTATCCGGAGCAGGGCTGGATTCGCGTGTCGGTGACGCAGGAGAACAATGGGCGCGCCCGCCTGATCGTGGAGGACAACGGGCGCGCCCTGCCCGCCGGCTTCGACACGACGGCGGAGGACGGGCTGATGCTGGCGGAAGCTCTGGCCGCCCAGTTGGGCGACACGCTGAACACGGACAGCGACGCCGCCGGCACGACGGCCAGCGTGTCCTTTCCGGTCTAGACGCGCCGCCTCAGGCCGGGGCCTTGTGGCACTCGTGAGGCGCCTCGTCCGGTCCCTGGTCGTGGTGCTCGTGCGGGTGCTCGGGCAGCGGGGCCGCCTTGACGGTGCCGGCGAACCAGTCGCGGATCGCCTGCACCGGGTCGGTCTCGAGCGTGGTCACCGGTTCGATGCCGCGACGCTTCATGTGGTTGATGAAGCCCTGGCCGGAGGCACCGGTGATGACCACCCGCACCTCGTCGATGGGATGCGGGCGCCCGTCGCCGGCGAGATGGAGCACCTCGTCCTCCGCCAGCTCGATCCGCTTCACCTCGACGGGGTCGCTGCCCGCGTCGGCCTCGAAGACCAGGAACCGGCGGGTGCGGCCGCCGTGGGTGGCGATGCTGCGGAAATCCTGGGTGCCGACGGCGAACTTCATCCCACACACTCCCTGAAGGCTCAGCCCCTGACGGTTCAGCGGAGCCAGGGTGGCACGGACTACCGCCGCGCACACTGAGGGAGGTCAATGCGCGTTACAGGATTTCCGTTTCGTCGGAGCGGATGACGTCCGTCCACTTGCGCTCCAGCCGGCGCAGCGTGCGGTAGGTGACCTCGAAATCCTGGCTGTCGCCGTCGGTGCGGATCAGCCCTTCGGAATGGACCGACGCCATGTGGCGCAGCCGCTCGCACAGCTCCAGCCCTTTCGCCGACAGCTTCAGCCGGGCCGCCCGCTTGTCCCGCGGCGAGGCGGAGCGGTCGACATAGCCGCTGTCCACCAGTTGCTTCAGGTTGTAGGAGGCGTTGGAGCCGAGGTAATAGCCACGCTCGATCAGGTCGCGCACGCTGATTTCCCCGTTGGAGATGTTCAGCAGCATCATGACCTGCACCGGGCTGATGTCGTCGATGCTGATGCGGGCCAGTTCGATTCGCAGAACGTCGAGGAAGCGGCGGTGCATCCGTTCGATGATGCGCGCCACCTCATGATACATCTGGGTGGCGGACGCCTTGTCCTTGCGCTCGCTGTCCTTGGGCGCGGCGTCTTCGGTCGGCTGGGGCTGGACGAGCGTCGTCATGGGCCTCGGTTCTGCGTGGGGGCGGGGGAGTCGTAGCCTTCCTTACCCGACGCACCGTAGGGACCTAACTGTTTAATTTATATTAACTGTGATGACGGGCCGAGGGCGCGCCGGGCCGGTTCGACGGCTTCGCGCGCCCTCGGCGATCGGTCAGATCCAGCTTTCGTCGCTGCCGCCGCCGTCATCGAAGAACGAATCGTCGCTCTGGTAATCGACGGTCTGGAGGTTGCTGTCCTCCGGCGGGAAACCCTGGTCCGCGGCGGCGTGGTCGGCCCCGGCCCCGGCCCCGGCCCCGGCCCCGGCATCCTCGTGGCTGGCCGTCTGCGCAGCGTCGCCGCCGCCGAACGGCCCCGACGAATTGCCGAGCAGCGAGGAGATGGCGCTGGCGGCCAGCACGCCGCCGGCCACGCCGGCCGCGGTCTGGGCAGCACCCCTCAAAAACCCGCCGCCGCGCGGCGCGTTGGCCTGCGGCCCGAAGCCGGGTTGCGGCGGATAGCCGGGCTGACCAACTCCGGGTTGCCCGACTCCGGGTTGCCCGACTCCGGGCCGGCCAAGTCCGGGTTGCGGCGCGGCCCCCCACGGGCTGCGCGACGGGCCGGCGGGCGGCTGCATCGGGTTGTACGCCGGACCCTGAGGGCTTCCCTGGGGAACCGGAGCGGGAGGCTGCTCCGCCGGGCGGTTCCCTCCGCCGATCCAAGGGCTGCGCCCCAGCGCGTTGGACAGGAAGCTGCCGCCCCCGCCGGAGGGCTGCTGCTGGGTCTGCTGGGCGCGGGCCTGCGCCTCCTTCACCTGCCGCTCCAGATCCTCGATGCGCTGCTGGGCGGCGGTCAGCGCCTGCTGCTGCACCAGAACGGCCTGCGCCATGTAGTAGGGGGCGGCGGGCTGGCCCTGGATCATCTGCTGGATGAAGCGCTCGGCCTCCGGGTCGCGGGGCTGGGATTCCGCCTCGCGCAGATGCGTGAAGAGATCGGAAAGGAGGGTGCGTTCCTCGGGCATCATGGTGGTCGTCTCCTGTGCGCGCTCCCTGCGGGCGCGCCCAACATGTGGCTCACCCCACCCCCGCTGCGCAAGAGGCGCGCTCCTTCGAATCCATCATCCGGCCTTGCGCTCCGCCGCCGGGGCGGCCTCCGGGACCAGGGCGGCACGGACGGCGTCGTCCACCCGCTCCAGCCAGACGAAGCTCAGCCGCTCGCGCACCGCCGCGGGGATGTCGTCGAAATCCTTGCGGTTGCGGGCGGGCAGCATGACCGTCTTCAACCCGGCGCGCTGGGCCGCCACCACCTTCTCCCGGATGCCACCGACCGGCAGAACCAGCCCGCGCAGGCTGATCTCCCCGGTCATCGCCGTGTCGGAGCGGATGCAGCGCCCGGACAGGAGCGACACCAGAGCGGTGAAGATCGCCACCCCGGCGGACGGCCCGTCCTTCGGAATGGCGCCCGCCGGAACGTGGATGTGGATGTCGAACCGGTCCAGCCCCTCCGGGTCGAGGCCGAGGTCCTTCACCCGCGATTTGACGAGGCTCAGCGCCGCCTGCGCGCTTTCCTTCATCACCTCGCCCAACTGGCCGGTCAGGATCAGCCGGCCCGAGCCGGGGAAGCGGCTGGCCTCGATGAACAGGATGTCGCCGCCGACCGGCGTCCAGGCGAGGCCGGTCGCCACGCCCGGCACGCTGGTGCGCATCGCCACGTCGTTCTCGAACCGCGGAGGCCCCAGGATCGCCGTCAGGTCCGCCGGCTCCACCCGCAGCCGCTCCACCTCGCCCTCGGCGATGCGCACGGCGGCGTGGCGCCCGACCGCGCCGATCAGCCGTTCCAGATTGCGGTTCCCGGCCTCCCGCGTGTAGTCGCGGATGATCGTCCGCAGCGTGTCGTCGGGAAGGTCCAACTGGTCCGGCTTCAGCCCGTTGGCCACGCGCTGGCGCGCCATCAGGTAGCGCTTGGCGATCTCCAGCTTCTCGTCCTCGGTGTAGCCGGACAGCTCGATCACCTCCATGCGGTCGCGCAACGGGCCGGGGATGGTGTCCAGCATGTTGGCGGTGGCGATGAACATCACCTTCGACAGGTCGAAGGGCACGCCCAGGTAATGGTCGCGGAAGGTCGCGTTCTGCTCCGGGTCCAGAACCTCCAGCAGGGCGGCGGACGGGTCGCCGTGGAAGCCCTGGCCCAGCTTGTCCATCTCGTCCAGCATCAGCACGCAGTCACGCGTTCCGGCCTTGCGGATGGCCTGCACGATGTTGCCGGGCAGCGCCCCGACATAGGTGCGGCGGTGGCCGCGGATCTCGCTCTCGTCATGGACGCCGCCCAGCGAGACGCGGGCGAAGGCCCGCCCGGTCGCCCGCGCGATGCTCTGGCCGAGCGAGGTCTTGCCAACCCCCGGCGGCCCGACGAAGCACAGGATGGGGCTGCGCCCTTCCGGGTTCAGCTTGCGCACCGCCAGGAATTCCAGGATGCGGCGCTTGACCTTCTCCAGCCCGTAATGGTCCTCGTCCAGGATGCGGCGCGCCTCGGCGATGTCGATGCGCGATTCAGACCGGCGGTCCCACGGCATCTCGATCAGCCAGTCCAGATAGCTGCGGACCATCGAGTATTCCGCCGCCGCCTCCGGCATGCGTTCCAGCCGGCGCAGCTCCTTCTCGGCGTGCTCCCGCACGTCCGGCGGCATGCCGGCCTTGGCGATGGCGTCCTGAAGCTCCCCGATCTCGGCCTGACGGCCCTCGTCGGCCTCCCCCAATTCCTTCTGGATGGCGCGGAGCTGCTCGCGCAGCAGATACTCCCGCTGGCGCTCGTCCATCGCCTCGCGGGTGCGCTCGCGGAGGTCGCGGGACAGGCGCAGCACCTCGATCCGCCGAGCCAGCAGGCCGCCCACCTTGTCCAGCCGCTCCGGAAGCTCGACGGTCTCCAGCACCTCCTGCTTCTCGGCGGGCTTCAGGTCCATGTAGCTGGCGGTCATGTCGGCCAGTTCGCCGGGGCTTTCGATGGCCTGCACGGCGGCCAGAAGCTCCTGCGGCGCCTGGGGCAGCAGTTGCAGCGCCTCCACCGCCTCGTTCCGAAGGTTGAGGAAGCGGGCCATGACCTCCGGCGTGGCGGTGTCGCTCTCCTCCACCATCTCCACGCGGGCGGCCATGAAGGGATGGCCCGGCACCCATTCGACGATGCGGAATCTCTGCTGGCCCTGGCACACCAGATGGTGCGAACCATCGGGCGTGGTGACGTAGCGGAGAATGCTGGCGGTGGTCCCGACGCGGTGCATGTCGGCGCCGGTCGGCTCCTCCACCGCCTCGTCACGCTGGAGCAGGATGCCGACCGGGCGCTCGGTGCGGGCCGCCTCCTGAGCGGCGGCGACCGAGCGCGCCCGACCGACCGTCACCGGCAGCACCACCCCCGGAAACTGCACCAGATTCCGCACGGGGATCACCGGGATCACATCCTCCGGCAGCCCGGAGTCCGGCGGCGTCCGGGGATTGGGCGTGGCTTCGGCGGCGTGCTCGTCAGTCATTCGGGTGTCCTTCATCCCATCTTGTCGAGCGTCAGCACGAGGCAGCCCGCGGACAGCTCGCGCCGTCCCATGCGGAAAGCCCCGGCGGGCAGCTCGATCCGCCGCTCGAAGCGGCCATGGGGAATCTCAAGCCGGTGGATGATCCCGTCGCAGCCCAGCGGCAGCGTCCGCTCCCCGGCGACCACCAGAACGCCGTCCTCGATGGCGACGTGAAGCTGGTCGGCGCCGACGCCGGGAAGGGCCACCACCATGGTCACGGCGTCCTCCGTCTCGTAGACGTCGATGGGCGGAGTCCAGCAGGCGCGGCGGGGGCCGGGCGGGGCCGGGCGGAAGAACTGGCGGTGCAGCCGCTCGGCGCGGTCCAGAAGTTCGACGGCTTCCGACCACATGAAGGAAGCGGGATCGCGGCGGGGCGGCATGGGATCTCCTTGGAGCAACGGGCGTGGTGAACGTCAGATGCCGGCGCCGGAATCCGCGGGCGCGTGGGCAGGTGTGCCGCCGGTCTCGGGGGCGTTTTGCTTGGCCCGCTCCTCCTCCTCCTCAAGTTCGCGGCAAGCGCGATCCCAATGCTCGGCGCGGCGGCCTTCCGGGCGCCCTTCCCGCTCCCAGATCTCGTAGGCTCGGTGGCGGATGCGGTGCTCATCCATCGCGGCGTTCCCCCTCCTTTCCGCCCCGACAGCGGACACAGTCCATCTGGCCGCAAGAGCCGGGGCTCATTCGTCGCCTTAGCAACGGTGGGGAGTCGCAGGCGTTCCGCCGACCTTGCGGACATTCATCGGAAGTTCTGGCCGGTGGTTTTGATCACTCCGGCGGGTCCGGGCGGCCGACATCCTCGTCATGGCCGCTGCGGTTGCTGAGGAAGACCAGCGCCATCAAGCCGATGGCGACGGCGCTGGTCAGCACGGCCCCGCCGACGAGGGCGAGCAGGCCCGGCAGGCTGAGGCCGAACAGGTCGAACCCCGTCGCCGCCCAGGCGGCGAGAAGCGCCACGAGGACGAGGACGGGGCAGGCGATCAGGAACAGGCGGAGCCAGGGCATGCGCGCTCTCCAGCGGGGCCGGGTCAGCCTCTCTACATGGCCGCCCGGCAGCGCCGCGGAAAGCCCGCCGCTCCCGCCGTCAGTGCGACAGCAGCAGCGGCACCGGGCAGGTGCGCAGGACATGGCGCGTCCCGCCGCCCCGGTGCAGGAAGGGGAAGCCGTAATGGCCGTGCGCGCCCATCACCAGAAGGTCGGCCCCGGCGTCCGCGCTGCGGGCCAGAAGGGCGTCCATGGCGCCGATGTCCGAGACGGTGAAGTGCGTCTGCTCCGCTTTCACGCCGTGAAGCGCCAGATGGTCCAGCACCCCGATGCGTTGCGGCTCCGCCCCGCCGGACCCGGCAGCGTGGGTCAGCACGGTGATGACGGTCACCTCATCGGCGGTCTGAAGGAAGGGCATGGCGTCGGCCAGGGCGCGGGCGGCCTCGCGCTCGGCGTTCCAGGCGACGGCGACTCGCCTGCCGATCACCGGAACGCTGCCGGCGAAGGGCAGCACCAGCACCGGGCGGCCCGAATTCAGCACCACCTGCTCGTTCAGCTCCTCCGGCGCCACGCCGTCTCCGGCGGTCCGGTCGAACTGGCCCAGCACCGTCAGGTCGGCGAAGCGCGACCAGATGATGACCTCGCGGATGACGTGGTTGTGCTCGCCGTGGGTCAGGCCGTGCCACTGGCCCTGCAGGCCGGATGCCTGGAGCTTGTCGCGGAACATCGCCTCGCTGCGGGCGGCGGCCTGCTCCAGATGGTCGCTGGAACGGCGGGCGATGATGCTGGTGGCGCTGCGGTCCGGCTGGGCGAACAGGCCGCGCAGGAAGGCGCCGCTGCCCTTCGCCAGCGCGATGGCCGCGTCAAGGCGGGCTTCCACCTGGGGGCCGGAATCGAGATGCACGAGGATGTGCTTGTAGGCCATAGAGTTCCTCCCGTTCTTCTTCTTCGGACGGGCGTGCCGCCAGGGCTCCGCTCCGGCTCTGATTGTTCCTCTTGCGGCGGCGCAACGCCAGCAGGAAAAAGCCGTCCGGAAGGATGGTGGCGGCGCTCCGTCAGAAGCGCATCCGCAAGCGGGCGGTGAAGGCGTGGTTGTGGCCGTCCGCGCCGGAGAGTTCGCCGCGGTAGCCGACCGCGCCGCTGACCGACTGCCAGAGCTGGGCGGACAATCCGGCGCCGATCACCAGCGAATCGCGCGCGTCGCCCCCGGGGCTGACGCTGTTGGCGCCCCCGCCGGGCAGGCGGACGGTGACGGTGCGTGAATCCTCGGCGAACTGGTGTTCCCAGGCGATGCCCAGGCTGGGCTGAAGCACCGCCCGCCCGATCTCCACGATGGTGAAGGCTTCCGCACCCACGCTGCTCTCCAGCGACTCGGCGCTCTGCCGCTCGACCCCCAGCGACAGCAGCCCGGCGCCGCTCTCCTGATAGCCGTCGATGCGCGTGTGGATGTAGCGCAGGCCCAGCCGCGGCCCCAGCGCCACCGGCCCGAGCAGCGCCGTGTAGCCTCCGGCCACCGAGAAGGCGTAGGTGCGCCCGTCCGTCTCGGCGGACGCGGTGGGGAACGGGGCGAATCCCGTCGTCCGGTCGATGTCGCCGTAGCGGTCGAAGGACACGCTGCCCGCCACGGCCAGCAGGAAGCCCCGCGCCTCGGTCACCGCGTGCAGGCCGATGATGGTGCTGGTCATGTCCAGCGAGCCCGCCCCCTCGTCCAGCTTCGCGTGGCCGCGCGATCCGCCGACCGACAGTCCGACGCGGGAAGCCGGACCGACCGGCAGCTCCGCGCCCACGCCGCCCGACTGGGTGTTGAAACGGAAGCCCTGCCGCTCCGCCGTGCCGCCCAGACGGCCCCAGGAGGCGTCGCCGATCAGGAAGGCGGTCAGTTCCCCGGAGCCAAGCGGCGCCTCCACCCGCGTGGCGGCGGGGCCGGCGATGGAGCCGAGCAGGGCGCGGTGCCAGCTCCGCGTCGCCTCGAAGGCCAGTTCCGGCTGCATCGCCACCGTCTCCGCCGCGTCGTTCAGGGCCAGCAGGGCGCCCTGCATGTATTGCGCGATCAGCAGATGGGCGGCGCGGGTCGGGTGGATCTCGTCCCAATAGACGCTCTGGTCGGCCTGCGCCTCGGTCGCGCAGGCGCCGGTCGGGCTGTTGTCCGACAGGCAGGGCGTCAGGGTGTTGGTGAAGCCGTAGGCCGTCGGGTTGGCCGCCACCGCGCGGTACAGCGCGTTCACGTCCGCCACCACGACCGTGACCCCCAACCGCTGCTCCACGTCGGCCATGGCCTGCGCCAACAGCGTGTTGTGGGAGGCGGTGACCGCGTTCAGCAGGGCGGCGCGGTCGGAATTCCGGGTGTCCGGGACCGTGCCGAGGTCCGGCAGGTTCGGCACCAGGAAGGTCTTCCCGCCCAGCGCCGCCAGCCGCTCCACCGTTGTGACGATGTTGCCGACCGTCTGGTTGACGAGGCCGGAGGGGTCCGACCCGGCGGAGACGCGGTTGAAGTAGTCGTTGCCGCCCGCCCAGACCGCGAACAGCCCGCCGCCCGCTCCGCCGGGACGGCTGATCAGGAATTGCCCCACCTGCCCCTGGATGCCGGGAACGCCGGTCTGGGACAGGGTACCGGTCTCGGCGCCGCCGTAGGCGAAGTTGGTCTTCTGGTCGGGCTGGCCGCCGATCAGCGGGGCCAGCCGCTCCACCCAGACGGGGCCGTTGGAGAAGCGTCCGTCGTAATAGGGCGGGCTCTGCGGGATGCCGCCGCGCGTCAGCTCGTAGACGCGGCCCGTGTCGGACAGGCTGTCGCCGAAGACGAACACCCGGTCGAACGGCACCGCCCCGGCGGGTGCGGAGGCCATCAGCACGGCCCCCACCGCCAATCCCTTCATCGCTCTGACCGCTGCCATGATCCCTCCCCCGATGCGCATCGGGAAAACAGGGATGGGGCGCCGATCGGGGGGCGTTACCGCCATTGCGCCGGGAAGGGATGCCGCTTGTACGGGTTCATCCGACCATGGGGGACCCAGGCATGGGTCTGTCCCATGGAGGAGGCAGGACCTCATCACTCGGCGGGCGGCGCCCCTTGGCTTTCCGATGCGGACGCCGCCCGCTCCTTTCCTCTCAGCGTTTTACCCAAGGCAACATGCGGCTGAGGGTGCCGTCCTTCAGAACATATTGGTGGACCAGCGCCGCCACGGCGTGCAGCCCGGCGAGCAGGATGATCGCGGTGCCGAGAAGCTCGTGCAGCTTCTCCAGGACATCGCCGACGGCATGGCTTTCCCCGATCAGCGTCGGCACGGCGAACAGGCCGAAAACGGTCACGGGATGGCCGTGGGCCTGGGTCATCAGCACGCCGGCCAGCGGAACGGCGGCCATCAGGGCGTAGAGCGCCAGATGCCCGGCCTTCGCGGCCAGCAGAAGCAGCGGCGCGGTGCCGGCGGGCATGGGCGGCGGCGGGCTGACGGCGCGCCAGACCATGCGCAGCGCGACCAGAGCCAGCACCAGGACGCCGATCGACCGGTGAAGGTCCATCAGCGCGGTCCGCTCCGGCCCGCGGGGCACCAGCCCGCGCCCCTGGGCGATGGCGAAGGCCACGAGGATCAGCAGGGCGACGCTCCAATGCAGGAACATCGTGACCCCGTCGTGGCGGGTCTTCACGGGCGGCGGCGCGGCAACCTCGGTCAAGGTGTTGGACATCGGAAGTCCCCCTCATCGGCGAAACGGGCAAGTCCTGCCGATCCTGTCCGGGGGCGACTGAACCGAAGCTGAACGGCGGGACCCGGCACACAGATGGTGCGCGCGGGGCGGGTCCGCGTCATGGCCGCAAGGAGGCCCCGGCGTGGCAGCCGGGTCACCTCCATCAGGCTGGAACGTTACCGATGACCGAACCCGCCGCGGGGCATCACACCGCCGCTTCGGACTCCGGGGCCAGTTCGGCGGCGGGCAGCAGGCGGCGGACGGTCAGGCACACGATGTCGCCGGTCTGCCCGCCCGGCCCCACATGGGCCTCCACCGCGCGCAGGAGCAGTTCGGAGCGGTCGCGCGCCGACAGGCCGCGGCCCTGGTGCAGCATGGCCGCCAAACGCTCCTCCCCGAAAGGTTCGCGCGCGGCGTTCACCGCCCGCAAAACACCCTCGGTGCACAGGAACAGCGTGTCGTCCTGCTCCAGCCGGGTCACCGCCTCGCCATAGGGAACGCCCTTGCGCACGCCCAGCGCCGGGCCGCCCGCGTCGGCCAGCGCCAGAACGGTGCCGTCGGCCTGGATGCGGCAGGGGGCGCGGTTGCCGGCGCTGGAATGGCTGAGCATCCCGGTCTCCCGGTCGTAGAGCGCGACGAAGGCGGTGGCGAAGCCGTCGAAGGGGCTCTGCCCGCACAGCCGGTCGTTCGCCGCGGCCAGGATGGCGGCGGGGGTGATGCCGGAGCGGGCGGCCGCCTCGCGGATCGCGCCGCGCACCAGAAGCATCAGGAAGGCCGCCGGCACGCCGCAGCCGGACACACCGGCCACCACCAGCAGGCAATAGCGCTCGTCCAGCTCGATCACGTCGTAGAAGTCGCCGCTGACCGCCGGGCCGGGGACCAGAAGGCCGAAGAACTGGCTGTCGCGCCCGGCGGGAAGCTGCTGCGGCAGGAGGTTCGCCTGCACATCGCGGGCGGCGCGCTGCTCCTCCTCGATCAGGTTCTCGGCGGCGGTCAGCTTTTCGGTGCTGGTCTCCAGCTCCGCCGTGCGCATCAGGAGCTGGGCGTCGAGAGTCTCCTCGCGGTACGACGCCTCCAGCGCCATGCTGCGGAAGACGCGGGCGAGGCGGCCCATCTCGTCGTTGCGCTCCATCGCCTCGTTCAGGGTGAAGGGGTTGAAGCGTCCGGCCTCCACCGCGGCCACGGCCTCGCCCAGCCGCTCGATCGGCGCCATCTGGCTGCGGGCGAAGCGGACCGCGCCGTAAACGCCCAGCGCCAGGACCAGCGCCCCGATCAGCACACCGATCTTCACATGGCGCCCGACCACCGACGACAGGTCCTCCGCCGGCAGGCGCACCACCGCGATGCCCGCCCCTTGCCCGGCCACCGCCGGCACCGGGGCGAAGGCAGTCAAGCGGCCGCCCTCGTGCAGGACGCCCGTCTCGCCTGCCGCCGCGGCGGCCTTCGCCGCTTCCACGGCCTGCTCCGACAGGGGTCCGGCGCTGGGGCCGGTGGCGTGGGCGGCAAGACGCCCGTCGCGCTCCAGCAGCCACGCGCCCTCCACCGTGCCGCCGGCCAGCAGGGCGGCCATCAGCCCGTCCACGCCGGCCTTGCGGGCGATGTCGCCCAGCCTGCGCACGTCGGCGCCGACCTGGACGATGCGCGGCTTGTCCACGCCGGCCACGCCGGCGAATTTCATCAGCTTTCCGCCTTCGGTGGCGGCGTCGGTCACCACCTTCTCCGGCGCGCGGTTCAGCAGCCCGTAATAGGGAGCCTGGCGCGGCTGCGCCTTGGGGTCGGGGCCGAAGGTGATGTCGGGACCGGGAATGTTGTGCAGATAGGCGCGTCCGCGGTTGTCGGTGACCCAGATTTCGTCCGGACCGCCGCTCTCCGCCACGGACTTCAGCCGGTCGGTCACCGTCCTGATCGGCGCCTTGCCCGCTTCCATCACCGCGACGAGGTGGGCGGCGAGCGTCGCCTCCGACAGCAACCGGTCGCCCAGCAGCGCTTCCACGTCGCGCGGGACCTCGCGCGCCAGGGTCGCGTTGCGGGCCAGCAGGGTCGCCGCCATGCGGCCGTCCGCCTCCACCCGCGACTGGATCGCCGAATGGGTCGTCCAGGCCAGCAGCACCGTGACCGCCGCCACCGCCAGCGTCACCAGCCCGGAGATCAGCAGGATCAAACGCCCTTGAAAGGTCATGGAGGGGACCCGCCTTCTGTAGCCAACCGACCGCCGCGGGCCTCGCCTCCTGCCCAAAATCAGCTTGGGATGTGGAGGAGGTGCCCGATGGCGCCAGCCGGTTCTACCCAGCCGCGCACCCTGAGTCCAGGAGAGGCGGACGCCCGGCCCGTGACCTTCAGTACCAGTAGCCGCCGATCCGGTAGCGCGGGCGCCGCAGCGCCGCCGGCATGGCGAGGTGCGGCGGAGCGTGCAGGGCGTAGGCGTCCAGCCCCGGCAGGACCGGCGGCGGGGTGCGAAGCTGCATCAGGCGGCGCACCCGCTCCTCCGTTTCCGGGTGGGTGCGCAGCAGGGACGGGATGTTCTGGGCGCGGCGGCGGCCCGGAAAGCGCAGCCCCTCCCAGGGGCCGTGCTGAAGCCGCTCGATCCGGGCGAGCGCCGACGCCACGCCCTCCGGATCGCCGGTCAGGTGGGCGGCGTCCAGATCGGCGTCGAACTCCCGCGTCCGCGACAGGGCGAGTTGCAGCAGCACGCCGATCCAGGGTGCGGCGATAAGCAGCAGCACCAGAAGCCAGGGAACCCCCTCCTGCCGCATCATCAGCAGGGGCAGGTTGAGAATCAGCAAGGCCATGCCGAAGACGGACATCAGCCGCGTCAGGCTGGTCACCGTGTCGGCCAGCCCCATCACGGTCAGGTCGTTGTTGCGCACATGGCTGATCTCGTGCGCCAGAACGCCGGCCAGTTCGCGCAGGCTGAGAGCGCGCAAAAGCCCGTCGGTGACCGCGATGGCCGACTGGCGGCGGTTGCCCACGGCAAAGGCGTTCAGCGCCGGGCTGGTCACGTACCACAGCTCCGGCACCGCGGGCAACTCCGCCCGCCGGGCGATGGCGGCCAGCGCGTCGAACAGGACCGGGGCCTCCGCATGGGACAGGCGGCGGGCGCCGAACATGCCCAGCACCATCCGCGGCGACAGGCGCGGGCTGAACAGCAGGCTGATGCCGCCGCCCAGCAGCGCCCACAGCACCCCCTCCACCCCCGCCAGGATGAAGCCGCACAAGGCCAGAAGAAGCACCATGCCGCCGAGCAGGAGCAGGGAATGCAGGACGTTCGCGGTCTTGTGGCGCCGCCGCAACTCGGCGACCGCCCGGTCTGTGGGCATAAGGGACCGATGCGTGTGGGGCATCACGGGGCGCTTCCTCCCTCATCCTCTCCCTTCGGAAACACTCGACCGGAATCGATTCCGGCGGAACCAAGTCCGGCACGGCGATATATTGGTGCAGCCTCCCCCCTCGTCACCCCGACCGCAAGCACAGGCGCCGTGCGCGGAGCAGAAGGGAGGCCCTCTTGATTTGCCGGCGGGCGTTGAACACATACACGTCGAACGTGCTCAACCCTTTGCCGCTGGCCCCCGATTTCCGATTACGGTCATCGCCATGAGCAATCCTTACGAGATTTTAGGCGTTTCCCCTACCGCTTCCGACGACGAGATCCGGAAGGCCTACCGGAAGCTGGCCAAGAAGCATCACCCCGACCTCAACCCCGGAAAGGCGGAGGCGGAACAGCGCTTCAAGGACATCAGCGCGGCCTACAGCCTGCTGTCCGACCCGGACAAGCGCGCCCGTTTCGACCGCGGCGAAATCGACGCCTCCGGCCAGGAGCGGCCGCAGCGCCAATATTACCGCGACTTCGCCGAAGGCCCGGCGGGCGCCCGCTACGCCCATGCGGAAGGGTTCGCCTCAGACGATCTGGAGCACATCTTCGCCGACCTGTTCGGCGGACGCGGATTCGCCCGTGGCGGTGCCGTGCCCATGAAGGGCGGCAACCTCGGCATGGCGCTCACCGTGGATTTCCTGGCCGCGGCGAAGGGCGGCAAGCGCCGCGTCACCATGCCGGACGGGCGGACGCTGGACATCGACCTGCCCGCGGGACTGGAGGACGGCGGCACCATCCGCCTGAAGGGCCAGGGCCTGCCCGGAACCAACGGCGGGCCGCCCGGCGACGCGCTCGTCACCGTGACGGTCTCCCCCCACCCCTGGTTCCGGCGCGACGGGGACGACGTGCAGCTCGACCTGCCGGTGACGCTGGCCGAAGCGGTGCTGGGCGGCAAGGTGCGCGTCCCGACCATCGACGGGCCGGTGATGCTGACCGTTCCGAAGGGGGCGAACAACGGCACGCGCCTGCGGTTGAAGGGCAAGGGTCTTCCCGGAGCGAACGGGGCGCGCGGCGACCAGTATGTGACTCTGCGTATCGCCCTGCCCGACGCGCCCGACCCGGCGTTGGAAGCGTTCGTCCGGGAGTGGAAGACCGACCACAACCCCAGGCGGGACATGGAGGCCGCGTGATATGGGCCAGCAGGACATGGGCCAGCAGGACATGGGCCAGCGGAACGTGGGCCAGCAGGACGGCGGACGAAGGATCGAGGAGGTGCTGGCCGCCTGCCGGCGCGTCTCTTCCGCCGAACTGACGGTGTGGGTGGAGCGGCACTGGCTGAGGCCGCGGCACGAGGGAAACAGCTTCGTCTTCAGCGAGGCCGACGTGGCCCGGCTGGAACTGATCTGCGATCTGCGGGAGGATCTGGCGCTCGACGACGAGGCGATGCCGGTCGTGCTGTCCCTGCTGGACACCGTCTACGCGCTGCGGCGGCGCCTGCGGGTTCTGGCCGAAGCCATCGGCGATCTGCCGCCGGAAGCCCGCTATCTCCTTCAGGACGAATTGAGAAGGCGGGAGGAACGGGACGAGTGACGGTCAGCCCTGGACGCCGAAACCCCGTCCGCTCAGCGCCACATCCTGGTTGAAACCTTCCGCCACGCGGTCGTTGCCGCCGGACAGGAGACACAGCGTCACGTTGATGGCGCTGAGAATGGCGTGGTCGATCTGTTCCGGCTTGGCGTTGTGGCGTTTGATGGCTTGAAGCGCACGGGTCACGGATTGGGCCATGAAGCAGGTTCCGTTCGTTCTGGCAAGCTGACCGGGCTGGCGGCTGGCCGGGTTGTCCGATGGCGGCATCATGCCGTTCCTCCGCCCTTCCCGCTGTGCACCGGGCCACACCCCGCCGCACGACCGCCTTTCGCGATGGCGAGACTCCTACGGCCCAAAATCTTAATCAGGTGTAAACGCCCGGCCGATCCCGAAAGGCATAACCCTTTATGACCTTTCCGGGAATCCCATCAAACCAACGGCGTAGCTCAAGCCCTTCGCCTGGTATTACCGCTGATTAACATCAAATGCGACATTTTGACCGGCGGCATAGCCCCAACAGCACCGGACAGGGGCGCT
Source organism: Roseomonas genomospecies 6 (assembly GCF_008365375.1). Classification (GTDB taxonomy): domain Bacteria; phylum Pseudomonadota; class Alphaproteobacteria; order Azospirillales; family Azospirillaceae; genus Azospirillum. The sequence goes on from NZ_QOKW01000001.1 coordinate 203,877, forward strand.
ACAGGTCCCCGTCCTCCAGCAGGAGCCGGCGGTGGATGGCGGAGGCGGCGATCGCGGCCTGTCCCATGGCGACCGAGATCTGGTTCAGCCCTTCCACGATGTCGCCGGCGGCGTAGAGTCCCTCGATCCCCGTCTGCTGGTGCCCGTCGGTGACCAGCCGCCCGTCCGGCCCGATGCGCACCCCCAGCCCCTTCACCGGCTCCGTGCGGGGATGGCAGCCCAGGGCGGAGTAGAGCGTGTCGAAGGTCAGTCGCTCGCCCGACGCCGTGGTCAGGGCGGCGATCCGCCCGGATTCGGTGTGGACCTCCACCACCGGGTCCTCCACCGCGCGGATGCCGGCGTCGGCCATGCGGCGCTCCTCCGCCTCCTCCAGCTTCATCGGCTCGCCCAGGGTCAGAAGGGTGATGTCGCGGGACCATGTGCGCAGGAACAGCGCCTCCCCCAGCGCGCCGGTGCCATGGCCGATGACTCCGATGCGGTGGCCGGTCACCTCGAACCCGTCGCAGACCGGGCAATGGCGGATCAGCCCCCGCTGCACGGCTTGATAGAGGTTGGGAAGTTGCGGTTCCCGGTCGATCACGCCGGTCGCGGCCAACACGGTGCGGGCGCGGAACTCCCGCCCATCGTCCGTCCGCACGCGGTATCCCCCCTCGGTCCGCTCCACCGACGACACCGTTCCGGGGACGATCCGGGTGCCGTAACGCTCCGCCTGGGCACGCATGCGGGCCAGCAGGTCGTCGCCGGTCACCCCGTCCGGGAAACCGGCGTGATTGTGGGACAGGGGTATCCAGGATGCCCGGCTTTTCCCAGCATCCACCACCACGAATCGGCGCCGGAAGCGCGCCAGATAGATGGCCGCGGTCAGCCCCGCGGGACCACCGCCGACGATCAGGGTGTCCAGGGGTTGAAGAGCGTCGCCCTGCGGTTCGGGTGCGTCGGTCATCGGTCGGGCGTTCCACGCGTCTTTGACGGAGTTGGAGGAACAGACGGCGCGCCACCCGGTTCCGTCGCCGGATGTTGCGGCGCCGAAGCGTCCATTCGTCGCGCCCTACGATGATTGACCGGGTTGAATTACCATACGCACAGTACGGCCATGCCGTGTCCTGCCGGGAGCCGTGCCGTGCCCCAGCCCCAGTTGCAGCCCCAGTTCAAGCCTCTGGCCAACCGTGCCGAGCCGCGTCCGCCCGAATCCGTTCTTTTCGACCGGGACATCCTCGACGTGGAGCCGATGCTGCGCAATTTCGGCGGCTTCGGCCCCACCGTCTCCATGCTCTACGCCCTGTTCCTGGAGAACGCCGACGAGTTGTCCCGGCGTCTGAAGGAGCGTCTGGCCGCCGGGGACCTGGACGGCGCGCGGATGGCCGCCCATTCGGCGGCGGGGGCTGCCCGCACCGCCGGGGCCGGGCGGGTCGCCGGTCTCTTCGCCTCGGTGGAGGAGGCGGCGTTGCGCGGCGACATGGCGGTGGCGCGCCGGGACGCCGCGGCGCTGGACCGCGCGCTCGCGGACGTGAAAATTCTCATCGCACGCATTTGAGTTTTCTTCGCACTGATATACCATGCTGAGGTAATCCAATTGGCGAAGCGCGGGAGTGGCCGTGTCGCTCGGTTCCTGCACGGTGATGGTCGTCGAGGACGAGGTGGTGACCCGCAGCGCATCGGTGCGCCTGCTGCGGCAACTCGGCGTCGGCACGGTGATCGAGGCCGCCGACGGGGCGGAGGCGCTGGCCCGCTGCGACCGGGTCGATTTCGACGCGATCTTCTGCGACGTGGACATGGCGCCGATGGGCGGCCTCGCCTTTCTGGAGGCGCTGGGCGGGCGGGCGCCGGTCATCATGCTGACCAAGCACGACGGATCGGACGTGGTGCTGTCGGCCCTGCGGTCCGGGGCCACCGGCTATCTGGTGAAGCCGCTGACGCCGTTCGGCCTGCGCGAGAAGTTGGAAAAAGCGCTGTCCGCCAAAGATTAGAACCTTGACCGCGACATTATACTTTTCGTAACCACGGCGGAATTACCCTGTACACGGTGCTTGACGGCACCCTTGTGCGGACCGCCGGGAGTTTCCGCATGCCGATGAACGTTCTGGAAGTGGCGATCTACGCCATGGTGCTCACCGCGTCGCAGCCGCGCCCCTATGAATGCGTGGCGGTGCAGCCGGAGGGGGTGAATTGCACGAACGGCCTCGCCGTGGCGTCCGAGTCGCCGAACGGAGTGATGGCCTTCAACACCGGCGTGCAGGTTCTCAAGGACAACCAGGGCCGCGTGCGGCTGAGCAACGGGATCACCACCCATTTCGATTCCTCGGCCTGGGTGGCTTTCAAGAATCCCTCCGGCCAGACCATGGTCAGCGTGCGCAAGACCGGGCCGTTCCGCTTCAAGTTCTCCAACGGTTTCCTGTGCGAGATGATCGGGCAGGAGCAGGACTTGGCCCGCTGCTTCAAGCCCTGAGGCCCCGTTACGCCAGCCTTTCCCGCCCGTGCGGCGCGTCCAGATCCAGCGCCGGCCCCTTCGGCACGATGCCCGTCGGGTTGATCATGGTGTGGCTGGCGTAATAGTGCCGCTTGATGTGGTGGAAATCGACCGTCTCCGCCACGCCGGGAACCTGATAGAGGTCCCGCAGATAGCCGGACAGGTTCGGATAGTCGGCGATTCGGCGCAGGTTGCACTTGAAGTGGCCGACATAGACGGCGTCGAAGCGCACCAGAGTGGTGAACAGGCGCCAATCGGCCTCGGTTGGCTTGTCCCCAAGCAGATAGCGTTGCCCGGCCAGCCGCTCATCCAACTCGTCCAGCGCCGCGAAGAGGGCGTCGAACGCCTGCTCGTATTTCTCCTGGCTGGTCGCGAAACCGGCCTTGTAGACCCCGTTGTTGACGCGGTCGTAGACGAAGGCGTTGATTCGGTCGATCTCCTCCGCCAGTTCCGCCGGGTAGAAATCCAGCGAGGCGTCGCCGATGGCGTCGAACTCCCGGTTCAGCATGCGGATGATCTCCGCGGACTCGTTGTTCACGATGGTCCCGGTCTTCCGGTCCCACAGGACCGGGACGGTGACACGGCCCGTGTAGGCGGGATCGGCCTTGGTGTAGACCTCGTACAGGCGCGTGGAGCCGGTGACCGGATCGGGTTCGGGGAAGGTCCAGCCCTCCTCCCGCATCAGGGGATCGACCACCGTGACTCCGATGGCGTCCTCAAGCCCCTTCAGCTTGCGGACGATCAGGGTGCGGTGCGCCCAGGGGCAGGCCAGCGACACGAACAGGTGGTAGCGTCCGGCCTCCGGCTGGAAGGGGGTGGAACCGTCGGCCTTCACCCAATTCCGGAACCGGGTTTCCGGACGGACGAAAGCACCGCCGGTGTTCTTGGTGTCGTACCACTGGTCCTGCCAGCGGCCGTCGATCAGCAGACCCATATCCTGAACTCCCCTCTTACCGCTGCCCTCTTCCCGGCGCCCTCTCCCGCCCGGACGGCGGGAGAGGAGCGCGTCACCGTCAACCGTGCAGCTTAGCCATGCAGCTTCTTGGCGATCTCCGCGACGTGCCGCCCCTGGTAGCGGGCGCCGTCCAGTTCCACGGCGCTCGGCTGACGGGAGCCGTCGCCGCCCGCGATGGTGCTGGCGCCGTAGGGGCTGTTGCCCATCACCTCGTCCACGCCCGATTGGCCCTGGAAGCTGTAGGGCAGCCCGACGATCACCATGCCGTGGTGCAGAAGCACGATGTGGGTGCTGAGGATGGTACTCTCCTGCCCGCCATGCTGCGTCCCGGACGAGGTGAAGGCGGCGCCCACCTTGCCGACCAGGGCGCCCTTCACCCACAGGCCACCCGTCTGATCGAGGAAGTTCTTCATCTGGCCCGGCATGTTGCCGTAGCGGGTCGGCACGCCCAGGATGATGGCGTCGTATTCGGCGAGTTCGTTCGGCTGGGCGATGGGGATGTGCGGCTCTTCCTTGAAGTTCCCCTTCTTCCGAACCTCTTCCGGGACCAGCTCCGGCACGCGCTTGACCGTCACCTCGGTGCCCGGAACGGAGCGCGCGCCCTCCGCCATCGCCTGGGCCATGGTGGAGATGTGACCGTAGCTGCTGTAGTAGAGCACCAGGACTTTCGCCATGTCTCGACTCCCCTCGCTGTGGTTGTGGCCGCGCCCCCGATGGCGTCGGTGTCCCACTGAGATAGCGCGTTGCCGCGCGCCAGCAAATCCAGGGCGCTGGAACTTCATTGTTCCCGGGTGTAGAACAATGAAATGGATCGCCTCGACGATATGATGGCCTTTATCAAGGTCGTGGACACCAAGAGCTTCACCAGCGCGGCGGAGCGCCTGAACCTGTCCAAGTCCGTGGTTTCCCGCCGCATCGCGGAGCTGGAGAACCGGCTGGGCGCTCGGCTGCTGAACCGAACCACGCGCAAGCTGAGCCTGACCGAGGTCGGGCAGGCCTATTACGAGCGCTGCACCCGGATCATCGCGGACCTGGAGGAGGCGGAGCAGGCCGTCGCCGATCTGCACGCGGCCCCGCGCGGGCGGCTGAAGGTCAACGCTCCGGTCTCCTTCGGGCTGCTGCATCTGGCGAAGGCGGTGGCGGAGTTCCTGGAACGCTACCCGTCCATCGAGATCGAGATGGACCTGAACGACCGCTACGTGGACCTGATCGACGAGGGCTACGATCTGGCGGTGCGCATCGGGCGGCTGCGCGACAGCTCGCTGATCGCCAAGCGGCTGGCGCCGAACCGTCAGGTGGTCTGCGCCAGCCCCGCCTATCTGGAGAAGCACGGAACGCCCCGGACTCCGGATGAGCTGTCCAACCACAACTGCCTGATCTACACCAACATTCCGACCGCCGAGCAGTGGCAGTTCCGCATCGGGGAGGCCATGCGGTCGGTCCGCGTCTCCGGCTCGCTGCGCACCAACAACGGCGACCTGCTGCGCGAGGCCGCCATTGCGGGCGTCGGCATCATCGTGCTGCCCACCTTCCTGTGCGGGGAGGCGCTGTCGAAGGGGCAGCTCCAGTGCCTGCTGTTGGACTATTACACGGGAGAATCGAACGTTTTCGCGGTCTATCCGCAGAACCGGCACCTGTCCCCGAAGGTCCGCGTCTTCGTGGATTTCCTGGCCGAGCGTTTCGGCCCGCGCCCCTATTGGGACTGCGCCCTTCTGAGCCTGAAGCCGTTCAAGACGGAGGCGTGACGGGCTTCTCCAGAATGAAGAGCAGGCCCGGCACGCCCACGCCCTTCTCCCGGCGAGGAGAGCAGGGTTCCAAAAGCAACACCTCCAGCCCGGCCGCCGCCGCCGTCGCACGCAGATAGGACTCGGCGTGGGCATAGCGCCGCGACGGGCCGAGCGCGTAGCCGCCGCCCGCCGCCTCGCCGTCCAGCCGCTCCACCGTCGCGGCGAACCGCCCGCCCGGCCGCAGGGCGCTCGCGGCCCCCTCGAACAGGGCGGTGAGGTTGCCGATGTAGACCAGCACGTCCGCGGCGACCAGCAGGTCCCAGGCGCCGGGCGCCGCCGCCACCGCCGCGACCACGTCACCCACCGACAGCGTGTCGTACAGGTTGCGGGCACGGGCCTTCTCGACCATGCGCGGGGCCAGATCGACCCCGGCGAGATGCACGGCCAGCGGGCGGAACACCTCCCCGGCCAGCCCCGTCCCGCAGCCGAGGTCCAGCACCCGCAACCCCGACGCCGGACCCAGCCGGTCCATCGCCCCGCGCAGCAGGCCCGGCGCGGAATAGCCCAGCTTGCCCACCAGATCCTGGTCGAAGCGGTCGGCGTAGCGATCGAACAGGGCGCGCACATAGGCTGCCGACAATGGGGCCGCCGACAACTCCTCCCCCGCACCGCTTTCCAGCGCCGCGATCAGCGCCGCGCAGCCGAGCCGCCCGTCCGGGTCCAGCCCGTTGGCGCGGCGCAGCGCCGTCAGGGCCTTCTCCGGCTCCTGCAAGGCGATCCAGGCCCGCCCGATGGCGGCGTGCAGGTCCGCGTCCTCCGGGTCCCGGCGGGTCAGCGGCTGGAGCCGTTCGACCGCGCCCAGGGCGTCGCCCGTCTCCACGAGCAGGGCGGCCAGTTCGAGCACGGCCTCCAGGTCGCCGGGGCGCAGGGCCACGGCCTCGTGGTATTCCTCCAGCGCGGCGTCCCGCTGGCCCGCCGCGGCCAGAGCACGGGCGAGGCCAAGCCGGGCCGCGGCGGAATCCGGACGCTCCGCCACCAGGGTCCGCCCGGCGGCCACCGCCTCGTCCAACCGGCCCGCGGCCCGCAGCGCCTCGGCCAGGACCGTGCGCCAGGACCACGCGCCGGGGTCCAGCGCCACCGCGCGCCCGCAGGCGGACAGGGATTCGGCTGGTTCCCCCGTCTCCCGCGCGCTGTCGGCCAGGGCGCCCCAGGCCTCCGCCGACGCCGGGTCGGCGGCGCAGGCGAGACGGAAGGCACGTCTGGCCCCCGCCGCGTCGGCGGCGTAGAGGCGGTCGTAGCCGGTCTGGAAGAAGATGCCCGGAACGTCTCCGGGTTGGACGAGGGGTTCCGCCCCTTCACGGTCGGCGTAAGCCGTTGAATCGCGATCCACGATCACTTCGCTATGGGAAGATGCGCTGCCGCCAACCCCGCCCCGGGACTCCGGGCGACATGAGACGACATCGTCTACTGCACCAGCTTTGGGGCGCGCGCAAGTGGCTTCCGAAAAAGGTCATGCGCGCCCTAAACGAGCGTCAGACCGTCGCATTAGGCTGAATGGGAGGCCCGGCGCACCCTATGCGCAACCCTCCCCTTTCGGTTTTTCAAATCTCTTCGGAATCAGCGCCTTAATGGCCACGGTCATGACATGGAGAGGGCTCCGCCCCCTGCCCTGTGACATCGGACGATCGAAAGGCGTGGTATTACCGGGCAGCAAATTGATTGACGCTGTATAAAATTTTTGGAAGTGTGGCTTCGGCGCCCGATGGTGGGCGCTGAACTTCTGGGTAGGAGGCGGTCACCGTAAGCGACTCGGTGACCGGTGATGACGGCCCCGCGCGGGGGGCCAAAACGAAGCCGGATGAACACCGGCAACGAACGAGGGGACCGAGGATATGCAGGATCGAACTCAGCGCGTGCGACGCACGCTTGGCGGCTGGATCGCTCTTGCACTGGGATTAGCCGCCGCCCCGATCCTCGTCGCCAAGCCCGCCGCCGCCCAGGACAGCAGTTGCGTCTCCCACGCCGTCGAGGCGGAGCGCAAGTTCAACATCCCCTCCGGCCTTCTGGTCGCCATCGCCCTGGTGGAGAGCGGCCAGGACGGCGCCCCGACCCCCTTCGCGATGAGCGTCGAGGGTCGCCCGGTCTACGCCCGCAACGCCAACGACGCCGCCCGGCATCTGCGCGACAAGCGCGGTCAGCTTCGGCAGAACGTCTATGTCGGCTGCATGCAGATTTCCCTCGCCACCCACCGCGGCGAGTTCCAGCCGGTGGAGCGCATCGTCGATCCCCGCGAGAACGTCCACTACGCCGGCCGCCTTCTGCTCCGCCTCCATGGCGAACAGGGAAGCTGGAAGACCGCCGTCGCCCGCTACAATGGCGGCTCCACCCGTCAGGCGCAGAACTACATCTGCAAGATCTGGCAGCACCTGAACGAACTCGACGCGAAGAGCGCCAAGCTGCTGGAATCCGCCCGCTGCGGCGACTCCGAACCCGCCAGCATCGCGCCCAGCACCCGCCGCACCTTCCGCAACGCCCAGCAGGTTGCGTCTCTCGACTGACCAGGGGCGCTCGCAGGGGATGGCGCCGCCCGCGATGTTGGGCTAAATCCCTGCACCATGAACTACCGTCACATTTTCCACGCCGGCAACCCCGCCGATGTGATGAAGCACGCCGTGCTGGCGCTGATCCTCGATCACCTGCGCGCCAAGCCGGCGCCCTTCTGCGTGCTCGACGCCCACGCCGGCATCGGGCGCTACGACCTGGACTCCGAACCGGCGCGCAAGACTCTGGAGTTCCAGGAGGGAATCGGGCGGCTGTTCGGCCGACCGGCGCCGCACCCGGCGCTTCAGCCCTATCTGGACGCGGTGGCCGCCCTCAACCCCGATGGGCTACTGCGCTGGTATCCGGGATCGCCGCGGCTGGCGCGGGCGCTGCTGCGCGACCATGACCGGCTGCTCCTCAACGAGCTTCACCCCGACGACTGGCAGACCCTGAAGGCGGAATTCGCCGGGGACCGGCAGGTCTCCACCTATAAATCCGACGCCTATCAGGCGATGAAGGCCCATCTGCCGCCGCGAGAGAAGCGCGGCCTCGTCCTGATCGACCCGCCCTTCGAGCAGCCGGACGAGTTCGCCCGCATGGCCGAGGGGCTGAAGGCCGCGCACCGGCGCTGGTCCACCGGCATCTACGCCCTGTGGTACCCGATCAAGGAACGCCCCGCCGTCTGGCGCTTTCAGGAGGCGGTGGAGAACACCGGCATCCGCAAGATCCTGACCGTCGAGCTGACCTGGCACCCGGAGGACACGCACACGCGGTTGAACGGGTCCGGGCTTCTGATCGTCAACCCGCCTTGGATGCTGGACGACACGCTGCGCGCCATGCTGCCGGCGCTGCACGCCGCCCTGCCCTCAACCGGGGGCGGCTGGACGGTCGACTGGCTGGTTCCGGAGGCTTAAAACCGCACATTTCAACGGGAAAGCGGCAAGCGGTCACAGAGGTTGCCGTTGCACGGGCCTTCCACTCGCCATAGGGTGATTGGGACTAACCCGTTCCGGCAAGGCCACGATGTCCCGTTCCAACGATTTCGCCAGCGCGTTCGCCAAGGCCCACGCCGACGCGGGGCTGGAGCGCGTGTCGGTCGCGCACATCCTCCAGACCATCCAGAAGGACCCCGCCTTCCTGTTCAGCGAGGATCTGCGGCGGGGCGGCGGCCAGTGCCCCATGCACGCGGCGCCCAACGCCGACGACGCGGACAAGGTGACGGTCAACACGCTGCTGGCCTATCTGTTCGAACGGCTGCGCGACCATGTGGCGTCGAAGCTGCCGCTGGACGAGCGCGGGCAGGTCATGCTGCCGATTCCGCCGCGCTCCCCCCACGGCCTCGACCCCGCCGACCGCGCGGCCATGGCGGCGGCTCCGCTGGACGTCATGGGCTCGGTCCTGCGCGACGCCACCTGCCATCTGCTGGACGGCCTCATCACCGGGTGGGCCGCCGACCTGCTGACGGAGGAGGAGCATTACCGCGCCCAGGGCTCCGGCGAGATCTCCGCCGCCGCCGCCGCCACCTTCATATTGCGCATGACGCTGGAGGACTCGCCCCTCTACCAGCGTGCCGGCTACGACATGCTGTCGATCACCAAGACCGGCAGCCACACCGCCATCCACATCTGCTGGGCCATGGTGGAGGCCGCCCCCCTGCTGAAGCCGGCGCTGGAGGCGGCGGCTTACGACGACCTCGTGCGGCGCAGCCTGAAGCAGGTGGTGCCGCTGTCCATGGCCAGTCTGGGCATGCTGGTCCATTACATGGAAACATCGGGGATCGAGCCCCACGACGGGCTCGCCATCCATCTGCTGCCCAAGGACCAGACGGCCTTCGTCCTGGACGAGGCCGGGCTGATGTGCCTGAACCCGGAGCCGATCACCCGCTTCGCCAAGCCGGAGGAGCGGCACTACACCGGCTGTCCGGCCTTCTACACGCCGGGCTTCATCAAGCTGTATCTCGACATCGTGGCCAGCATCGCCATGGATTACGGCGTCTACGACCGGCTTCGCGACCGCTGACCGTCCTTTTCCACAGACAGACGTTTCCCCGCCATGGCTCGCTCCAACGATTTCGCCCTGACCTATCTCGCCGCGCATGAGAAAGCCGGGATGACCCGGATCAACCTCGCGCCGATCCTGCACCGCATCGCGGAGGACCCGAACTACCTCTTCGCGGAGGAGCTTCAGTCCCTCGCCGGCCACTGCCCGGCCCATGCGGACACGCGCAAGGAGGATTACGAGAAGGTGGCGATCAACACGCTGCTGGCCTTTCTCTATGAAGACCTGCGCAACCACATCACCAACCGGATGCCGCTGGACGCCGAGGGCCATCTGCTGCTGTGCAACCCGCCGGATTCCCCGCACGGGCTGGACATCGCCGACACCGCCGGGCTGGACGCCGCCCCGGCGGAGACGCTGATCGGCTTCCTGCGCGACAGCGTGTGCCACCTGCTGGACGCCATCATCAAGGATTGGGCGATCAAGGTGACGCTGGAGGAGGAGCGCTGCCGGGCGGAGGGCGCCATCACCCCGCTGGCCGCCGCCGGCTTCGTGCTCGCCGGCACGCTGGAGGCGTCGGTCCTGCACGCGCCGTCCGGCTACGACATGCTGTCGATCACCAAGACCGGCAGCCACACGGCGCTCCACGTCTGCTGGAACCTGTGCGAATCCGCGCCGATGCTGAAACCCGGCCTGACGCCGGCGGAGTACGACGACCTGTCCCGCCGCAGCCTGAAGCAGGTGCTTCCGCTCGCCATGGGCAGCCTGGGCATGCTGTGCCAGTTCATGGGTGCCGGGCACATCGAGGCCGACGACCATCAGGCCATCCATCCCCTGCCCCGGCACCAGACGGCCTTCGTCTACGACGCGGAGGCGCCGGGCGGCATGATCGTCCTGAACCCCGACCTGATCGAGCCGACCGCCCAGCCGGGAGAGCGCCATTACACCGGCTGTCCGGCCTTCTACGCCAACGGCCTGATCAACCTGTACATGGAAATCGTGCTGTCGGTGGCCGCGCGTTACGGCATCTACGAGCGCGTCGAGCGCGCCGGCTGACCAAACCGCCGCACTGCCCCGCGTCGCGGCGGTCTTGACGCCACGGGAAGTGTGCCTATGTTGGCGGCCTTGTCGAATGGGAGAGTTCTGCGTGGCCACCACCAGGAAGATGTTGCGCCGTTACACGACCACCGCGCTGGCCGATGGCATCAAGCGGGCGCGCGGGCGCATGATCTCCCCGCTGCAACGGGCGCTGGGCCATTTCGAGAGCGTGTTCATCGACCACGCCTGCTTCCGGCTGATCTATTCGAACACCTATCGCATCTCCCCCAACATGTTCCGGGCGAGCCAGCCCTCCCCCTCGCACATCCGGGAGGCGGCGCGGCGCGGGGTGAAGACCATCCTGAACCTGCGCGGCAGCCGCGACTGCGCCTCCTACATCCTGGAGGCCGAGGCCTGCCGGGCGGCGGGGCTGACGCTGGTGGACTTCCCCGTCAACTCCCGCGACATGCCGAAGAAGGAGACGCTGCTGAAGGCGCGCGACCTGTTCGCCACCATGCAGTATCCGGCGCTGATGCACTGCAAGTCAGGGGCGGACCGCGCCGGCTTCATGTCGGCCCTCTACCTCTTCATCCACGAGGGCGCGCCGCTGGAGCGTGCGACCAGGCAGCTCCACTGGAAATACGGCCACTTCAAACAGGCGAAGACCGGCATCCTCGACTATTTCTTCGACCTCTACGCCGCCTACAACGAGAAGCGCCCCACCCCCTTCTGGGAGTGGGTGGAGCGCGTCTACGACCCGGTGGAGGCCAAGGCCAGCTTCCGCTCCCGCGAATGGGCCGACACGGTGGTCGACCGGGTGCTGGGGCGGGAGTGACCGCAGCGTGTCACTTCGCCCCGACGAAGTGGCAATAGGGGAAGGTCACGAAGTCGAAGCGGCGCACCCGGATCGGCTCGTTCCGGTTCAGCCAGTCGAGCACCGCGTAATGGGCCATCTGGTCCAGCATCCAATAGACCTCCGCCCCCGCCAGGAAATGCCCGATGTAGGAGCCGACCAGCGACAGGAAGCGGTCGCCGCCGGGCGTGTTCGCGTAGAAGGTGAAGCCGACCGGAATCTCCCGGGACGGGCCGCGGCGCCGCCCGTCGAGCAGAAGGCCCACGTCGTACCCGGCCATCTCCGCCTGGAGAGCCTGCAAATCTCCGGTGATCCAGGCGTCGGTGTCGATCACCATGAGCGGGCGGTCCAGACGGCGCATCCATTGCAAAGCGCGGATGAAGCGGGCGGAGGCGTAGTAGGTGATGCGCTTGATGTCGGTCCACCCGGTCATGTCCGGCCATTCGACGGAGTATCCCACCGCCAACCGCCCGTCTTCCCGCCAGCGGGCCAATGCCTGCTCCGTCTCCGCCGATGGCGCGACCACATGGACGACGACCGTGGCGCCCGTCATCCGCTCCGCCAGCGACTCCAGCAGCGCCGGGGCGAAACGGCGGAAATAGACGTCGTCGCAGCAGAGGAAGACCGCCGCCTTGCCGGAGGCGCTCTCCTGCGGCTCGAAACGCGGCTCCAAGGGCGCCATGCGCTCCAGCACCGCTTCGACCGGCGGCAGGGCACGGAGGAAGGCGTCATCGGCGCGCAGCATGCTCCAGAGGCCCAACTCGTGCTCGCGCGCAACCTCCGCCGCGGTGAAGCGCCGCCGGAAGCGTCGGCTCAGCCAGGACGCGAGGACGAGCCGGTCCCGGCGGTAGACGTGGAAGCCGATGACGGAGGCCGCCACCGTGTCCTTGGGGTGGCGCCGCAGGCGTATCCAGGCGGCCTTCGCCCCATCGCACAGCACCGCGTCGGACGCCACGCCAACCTGCACCAGCGTCGCCACCGCGGCGACGCGCAGCCAGTCGGCTTCGTCATCGTCCGGGCGGATGGTGACGGCCCGGCGCAACGCGCGGATCGCTTCCTCCACCAGCAACGGATCGACCTCGAAGGGCTTTCCATTCTGGACATCCATCGCCCCGCTGCGATCCAGCAGCAGGCGCGCCAACGACCGGTTGGCCCGGTAATTGCGGTCGTCACGGTCCAGAGCGGCGCGGGCTGCCGATTCCGCCGCCGCGCTGTCCCCAACCGCCTCCAATGCCTCCGCCGCGGCCGCGTGGGCCGAGGCGTCCGCCGCCGGATGGCGCGCCGCCGCGGACAGCCGCTCCGCCTCGTCCAGCCGCTTTCCCCACTGGCCCCGCAGGCTGTCCAGATTGGCCGCCGCCCCGCCATGGCCGGGTTCCAGCCTCAGGGCGCGCCCGTAACTTCGCGCCGCCCCCGCGGCCTTCTCCTGCTGCTTCAGCCCATTGCCGAGATTGAACCAGGAGGCCGCATGCGCCGGGTCGAGGGACAAGGCGCGCTGCAGGCAAGCGGCGGCGGCCTCCCCCTGTCCCGCCATGCGCAGGGCTGCGGCGAGGTTGCTGTAGCCGCCGACCCCGTTGGGATCGAGCCGGGCGACCAGTCGGAAATGGGAAACCGCCTCGCCGGCGCGGCCGGTCTGCACCAGAAGCATCGCGAGCATCTGAAGCGCGCCGCGATTCTGCGGTTCGCGATCCAGGACAGCTCGATAGAGCGGTTCGGCGTCCGCGTGGTTGCCGGATTTGTGCAGGCGTATGGCGGCGTCGAGGGGATTGTCCATGATGCGCGACCATAACGCGGATTGCGCGGGCAGCCAACCGCGGGACTCGAATTTGGGCTAGGGAGCCAGCAGCGCCGCCTCCCCGTCCTCCCCGAACTGGAGCTTGCACAGGCGGGCGTAGGTGCCGTTCTGCGCGATCAGGGCGTCGTGCGCACCCTGTTCCACGATGCGCCCGCCGTCCATGACCACGATCCGGTCGGCGTTGCGCACGGTGGCGAGCCGGTGGGCGATGACCAGAGTCGTGCGGCCCTTCGTCAGCCGCTCCAAGGCGCCCTGCACCAGCCGCTCGGATTCGCTGTCCAGCGCGCTCGTCGCCTCGTCCAGCAGCAGGATCGGCGCGTCCTTCAGGAAGGCGCGGGCGAGCGCGAGGCGCTGGCGCTCGCCGCCCGACAGCTTCACGCCGCGGTCGCCGATCACCGTGTCGTAGCCTTCCGGAAGCCGCGCGACGAAGTCGTGCGCGGCGGCGGCCTTCGCGGCGGCCACGATGTCGTCGAAGGGTGCGTCCAGCCGCCCGAAGGCGATGTTGGCGCGCACCGTGTCGTTGAACAGCACCGTGTCCTGGCTGACCAGCGAGATCACGCCGCGCAGGCTGCCCAGCGTCACCGACCGCACGTCCTGCCCGTCGATCAGCACCTGCCCGCCCGTCGCGTCGTAAAGGCGCGGAATCAGGTTGAACACGGTGGACTTGCCGGCCCCGCTGCGCCCGACGAGAGCCACCGTGGTCCCCGCCGGAACCTCCAGGTCGATGCCCTTCAGCGTCTCCGTCCCCTCTTCGTAGGCGAAGCGGACACCGCGCAGGCTGACGGCGGCGCGCTCCACCGCCAGGGGCTTGGCTCCGGGCTGCTCGGTGATGGTCGGCTTCTCGTCCACCAGCTCGAAAATGCGCTGGGCGGCGGCCAGACCCTCCTGAAGCACGGCGTTCAGCGTGCCGATGGCCCGCACCGGCTGCGCCGCCATCAGAAGCGCGCCGACGAAGCCGGAAAAGGCGCCGACCGAGCCCTCGCCCGACGCCATGCGGTAGCCCGCGAAGGCGATCACCCCGGCCACGGCGGCGCCGCCCAGCACCTCCATCATCGGGTCGATGCGCGAGCGGGCGCGGGTCGCCTTCATGGTCAGGGCGAAATTGTCCTCGAAGGCGCGGGCGGCGCGGGCGCGCTCGTAATCCTCCAGGCAATAGGTCTTCACCATGCGGGCGCCGGCCAGACTTTCCGTCAGCAGCGCGGTCATGTCGCCCATCTGCGCCTGGGTGTCGCGTGACACGCGGCGCAGCCGCTTGCCGATGTTCACGATGGGAATGGCGGCGATGGGGTAGATCAGGAAGACGATCAGCGACAGAACCCAATCCAGATAGAACATCGACCCGACCAGGGCGATCACCGTCAGGATGTCGCGCACCAGCCCGGTCAGGGTCCGCGACAGGGCGTTGCGGATCAGGTCCACGTCGCTGATGAAGCGGGAGGTCATCGTCCCCGTGGGGGCCGCGTGAAGCTGCGCCGTGTCGGATTTCAGCAGATGGTCGAACATCGACAGGCGCACGTCGCTGATGATCCGCTGCACGATGTCGGTGGTCACCACCGTCTGCGAATACATGGACAGCGCCTTGATCGCCGTGACCGCGACGATCAGGACCGGGATGACCAGCAGCATGGTCCGGTCCTGCTCGGAGAACATCGAGTAGGCCCGGTCGATCAGCAGCGGATAGGCGCCGGTCGCCGCCGCCACCACGGCCATCAGCAGGAAGGACAGCATCAGCTTGCCGGTGTAGGGGCGGACCCATTCCCGCAGCATGCGCAACACCAGCCGCTCCGTCGCCGCGTCCAGGCGCAGCCGTTCTCCGCTCTTCTTGCTCACGTGCCGATCTTCCTGTAGCGCAATCGCGATGGCTTAGCCGATGGCGCCGGTGCTTGTCCACCCGGCCCTGTTCAACCAACCTTGCCGACCAACCTTGTCGATGGGGCCCGGCCCGATCAAGCTTCCTTAACCGGTGGGGCGGCACAGTATGGGCAGGAACGCGCTTCACCATGTGCAAAGGAGGCGCCATGGCGGCGGACGGCGGAAACGGCCAGGACCACGGGAACGGACAGGGCCGGCATCACAGGCCCCGCATCGGTCTGGCGCTCGGCGCCGGGGTGGCGCGCGGCTGGGCGCACATCGGCGTGCTGCGGGCGCTGAAGCGCTATGGGATCGAGGCGGACATCGTCTGCGGAAGCTCGGTGGGGGCTCTGGTCGGCGGGGTCCATCTCGCCGGACGGCTCGACGCGCTGGAGGAATGGACGCGCAGCCTGACCCGGATGAAGATCGTCGGCTATCTGGACCTGCGGCTGCGCCAGGGCGGCGGGCTGATCGGCGGGGAACGGCTGGTCGCGGAAATGCGCCACCATCTGGGCGACGTCCTGGTCGAGGAGCTTCCCGCCCCCTTCGCCGCCATCGCCACCGATCTGGTCACCGGGCACGAGGTGTGGATACGCAATGGCCCGCTGGTCGACGCCCTGCGCGCTTCCTTCTCCCTGCCGGGGGTCTTCCCGCCGGTCCGGTTCGAGGGGCGCTGGATGGTCGATGGCGCCCTGGTCAATCCGGTGCCGGTGTCGGCCTGCCGGGCCTTGGGCGCCCAGATGGTGATCGCCGTGAATCTCTCCGCCGACATTCTGGGGAAGGCGCGGCGCCCCGGCGCCGCCGTGCCGACCGCGGCGGGGTTCGATCTTCTGAAGCTGATCGAGGACGGACCGCCGGAGGAGGAGGCCAAGCCGCGTGCGGGGTTCCGGGTGCCCATCGGGGCCTTGAGCCGCCGCATCTTCCGGCGCGATTACGAGGGGCCGAGCCTGTTCGGCGTCATGGTCTCCTCGCTGGGCATCGTCACCGACCGCATCGCGCGGTCCCGTCTGGCGGGCGAGCCGCCCGACGTGCACATCACGCCCCGGCTCGGCCACATCGGCCTGTCGGAGTTCGACCGGGCGGACGATTGCATCCGCGAGGGGGAAGCGGCGGTCGAGCGCGCCCTGCCCGATCTGCACGACGCGCTCGCCGTCTTCGGCAACGGATCGCGCGAACCGCCGCGGGGCTTCTAGGCCACCGCGGCGGGTCCGCCCCTTCTGGTCAGTTGTCCAAGGGGTCAGTTGTCCAGAGCCGTGCCCAGGGCGGCGCCGCCCAGGCCACCGATGATGGCACCGCGCTTGCCGTCCACCGCGTAACCGCCCGCGGCGCCAGCCGTGCCACCCACCACGCCGCCGGTCGAACAGGCCGCGAGCGTCAACAGCGCAATGGCGGACCCGATCAGGCGCAAACGAGACATGTCCAAACCCTCCTTGTGGTGTTTCTCGCTTCTGTAAACACGCGAAACTGCAAATTGCTTCCACGACACCGCGATTCCGTCGGGAAACCACCTCTGGATAGGTCTTGGATCGGCTGCCGCGCCCCTGATAAGCCCTTCTAGAACAGCACGCGGGTGCCGACGCGCAGCATGGTGCTGTCGGATGGGTCGCCGCCGTAGGTCATGGTGCCGAGATCGGCGGAGAGACTGATCTTCGGCGTCATGCGAAAACGCAACCCCGTGGACCAGACCTCCTGCAAAGCCTCGCCGCCGACCTGGGTGTGGGCCAGACGGCCCATGACGCTCCACCCCCGCACCGGCGTTCCCTGGTCGAGGGTGAAGCCGAGGTTGAGCGTCCGGCGGGCCGAGCCGTCGTCGGGAATCTGCTCCCGGTAGCCGGCGCCGACCGTCACGCCGGGAAGAGCCACCTGGCCGCCGACCACCCAGGACTTGCGGGGCGTGCCGCGATCCTTGGCGGTGGCGGCCCTGCCCGCCCCCGCGGTGATGCGCAGCCGGGCCTTGCCCATCCGGCCGTCGTGCCGGACCACGCCTTCCACCACATGGCGGGCGAGCGGATCGGCGGCCCCCAACTCCGTGCGGACAGGGGTATAGCCCAGGCCGATGTTGAATCCGTGCAGCCTCGGCGAATAATAGGTTGCCCGCGCGTCCGGTCCACCGAAGGCGCCGTCGTTCATGAAGACGGGATCGGAGAACCATTGGTCCCGCACCGGCGTGGTCGCCACCATCCGGCGCGACGCGCTTTCCGTCTGCCCGACCTCCAGGGCACCCCAGCCGCCGAGGTCGATCGCCTTCTTGTCGAACCGGATGGACGCCGCACCGCCGCCCGCCGCCGTGCGGTCGAGATCGGGCCGGTCATAATCGGGCAGGGACCCGGCCGCCGCCGCGGACGACAGGACAAGCGTCAGCGCCGCGAGGGGAATCGCCGGAATACGCCGTGCACGAACCATGAAATGTCCCCTCGCCCATTGCATTAACCCGAAAGGATTGTAGCCCGCCGCAATGCTGCATTGCGGGAGACATTTCTGTATTATTTTATGAACATTGGACAATTATGGCTGCTGCGTTGCACTGGCGCCCAAGAATTGCCAAAATCGGATGAAGCCCGGACGCGGCATTTCCCTACCTTGGCGAGGACAATGGAGACGGCGAGCACCATCATCCTGATCGGATCGTCCCTGCTGATCGTCAGCATCCTGACCAGCTATCTGGCGCTGAGGATCGGCACGCCGCTGCTGTTGATCTTTCTGGGCGTCGGGTTGGTGGCCGGTGTGGACGGGGTTGGCGGGATCAGCTTCAACGACGCGGACAGCGCGTTCCTGATCGGCTCCATCGCGCTTGCCGTGATTCTCTTCGAAAGCGGACTGGACACCAAGCTGTCCAGCTACCGCGCCGCGGCGTGGCCGGCGCTCAGCCTCGCGACCTTCGGCGTCGCCGTCACGTCCGGCGTCATCGGGGTTGCCGCGCATTTCCTGCTGGGGCTGCCCTGGATCGAATCCCTGCTGGTCGGGGCGGTGGTCAGTTCGACCGACGCCGCGGCGGTCTTCTTCCTGCTGCGGGTCGGCGGCATCACCATCCGCGACCGCGTGCGCTCGGCGCTGGAGATCGAATCCGGCAGCAACGATCCCATGGCGATCCTTCTGACCGTCATGCTGGTGGAGGCGGCGCTGCACGGCTGGGGGACGCCGCTGGAGCTTGCCGGCTTCCTCCTGATGCAGATCGTGGGCGGAACCGTTCTGGGCATCCTGGGCGGTGCGGGGTTGGCCGCCTTCATCAACAAGGCCCGCCTCGACCCCGGATTGAACCCGGTGGTGACTCTGGCCTTCGCGCTGTTTCTCTTCGCCGGCACCAACGAGCTTGGGGGCAGCGGCTTCCTGGCCGTCTACGCCGCCGGTCTGGTGGCCGGCAACGTGAAGCTGCGCGGGGCGCTGGGCCTGCGGCAGTTCCATTCGGGCCTGACCTGGCTCAGCCAGATCGTGATGTTCGTGATGCTGGGCCTGTTCGCCACCCCGCACGATTTCGGGTCGATCGCCCTGCCCGCCCTGGCGCTGGCCGCCCTGCTGATCCTGCTGGCGCGCCCGCTGGCGGTGTGGCTGTGCCTGCTGCCCTTCCGCTTCTCGGCCAACGAGACGACCTTCATGGCCTGGGTCGGGCTGCGCGGGGCGGTGTCGATGCTGCTGGCGCTGGTCCCGATCCTGGGCGGGCTGCCGGGCGGACAGGTGATCTTCAACACCGCCTTCCTGGTGGTGATCGTGTCGCTGGTGGTGCAGGGCTGGACCATCGGCCCCATGGCGCGCTGGCTGAAGCTGATCGTGCCGCCGCGGCGCGGCCCGGTCGAACGGTTCGAGCTGGAACTGCCCGGCGAGGCCGACCAGGAGATGGTCGCCTACACCGTCCACCCCAAGAGCCCCGCCGCCCGCGGGCAGCGCATGCCGCGCTTCGCCCGGCCATCGCTGGTCATCCGGGAGGGGGGCGTGGTGCCTCTGCACAAGGCGCGGACGCTCCAGGCCGGGGACATGGTCTATCTCTTCACCCCGCCCGCCCAGTTGCCGCTGATCGACAAGCTGTTCGCCGAGAGCCGCCCGCTGGACCAGGACGACCGCGAGTTCTACGGCGACCTCGTGCTGAGCCCCGACGCGACGGTGGAGCAGATCGCGGAGATGTACGGCCTGCCGCTTTCGCTGGCCAACGCCAAGCGGTCCCTGCGCGACCTGCTGCGCAACGAGTTCGGCAGTTCTTGCGAGTTGGGCGACCGGATGCGCATGGGCGGCGTGGAGTTGATCGTCCGCGACATGCAGGACGGCCAGATCACCTCCGTCGGTCTGGCGCTGGAGCCGTCGGCGATGGACAAGGCCCGCGTGCCCCTGTTCCAGCGTCCGACGCGGCTGTGGCAGAAGATCGTGTCCTGGTGGTCGAAGCGGTCCTTCCGCCGCTGGCAGCGCCGGGAAACCCGCCGGGAACGCCTGCCCGTCCACACGGCGGACGCGCCGCTGGTGTCCGGAAGGGAGCCGGAACGGCTGGAGGGATAACTCCCCTCCGGCCACTCCGGACCGTCAAGCCATGGCGGGCTGCTGGTCGCGGACCATCGCCGCGAAGGCGTCGGGGGCCACCGGGCGGCCGAACAGGTAGCCCTGGAGCAGGTCGCAGCCGATGGAAACCAGGAAATCCCGCTGCTCCACCGTCTCCACCCCTTCGGCCACCGTGACGAGGCCGAGGCCGTGCGCCATGCCGACCGCCGCGCGGACCAGCGCCCCGTTCTTCAGATTGTCGGGGATGTCCACCATGAAGGCGCGGTCGATCTTCAGCTTCGACACCGGAAGCTGCTGCACGTAGCTGAGCGAGGAATAGCCCGACCCGAAATCGTCGATGGCCACCTGCACGCTGATGGCTTCCAGTTCCGTCAGGGTCTGCACGGCGGTCTTCAGGTCGCGCACCGCCGCCTGCTCGGTGATCTCCAGCCCCAGCCGCCCCCGCAGCGCCGGGTGCTGGCCCAGCAGTTCCTCCAGGCGGGCGCTGAGATTGCCGCGCAGGAACTGGGGGCCGGAGATGTTGATGAAGACCTGATCCGGCAGGGTGCCCGCCCGCTCCCATACGGCCATCTGCTCCACGACCGTGCTCAGCACCCAATCGGTGATGGGAACGATCAGGCCGCTTTCCTCCGCCACCGGAATGAATTCGCCGGGGGAGACCGGCCCCAGCGTGTGCTGGTTCCAGCGCAGCAGCGCCTCCGCCCCCACGATCCGCCCGGACCGGGCCTCGACGATGGGCTGGTAGGCCATGTGCAGCTCGTTCCGCTCGATGGCGTGGGCGAGATGCATGGTCAGGAACATGCGCCGGGTCGCCGCCGCGGCCATTTCCGGGGTGTAGAAGCAGACCGAATTGCCGCCGTTGT
Organism: Roseomonas genomospecies 6; assembly: GCF_008365375.1. Taxonomy (GTDB): domain Bacteria; phylum Pseudomonadota; class Alphaproteobacteria; order Azospirillales; family Azospirillaceae; genus Azospirillum. Next base: position 224,444 of record NZ_QOKW01000001.1, read on the forward strand.
GCTGTGCCGCCTGAAGCGCCAGCTTGGCCTTGGCGTTCAGTTCCTCCAGCGTCCGGATGTCAGTGTCCTGCACCGCGGCGCCGATGGACAGCCGCAGCCGGACCCAATGGCGGTCGGCGTAGATGGAGGCGGTCAGCCGGTCGTGCAGAAGGTCGGCCAGCGTCTCCGCCTGCTCCGCGCTTTCCACGCGGGACAGGGCGGCGAACTCGTCGGCGGCGATGCGGCAGACGTAGGTCTGCTGCGGAAGCACCTCCGTCACCCGGCTGACCATCGCCTTCAGCGCCGCGTCGCCCACATGGAAGCCGAACGCCTCGTTGATGTCGCTGAACTGGTCCACATCGAGCGCGTAGAGGGCGAACAGCCCGCCCTCCTGGCCGGGGAAGGGGGCCGCGAGCACGGCCTCGCACTCCTCCAGGAAGGCGGTGCGGGTCAGAACTCCGGTCAGCGGGTCGTGCCGGGCAAGGTAGGTCGCCCGCTGCTCCGCCGCCAGACGTTCCGAGATGTCGCGGATGATGCCGACGAACACGACCTCGCGCGCCAGCCGGGCCTCGCCCACGCTGAGGTGGATCGGGAACACCGCGCCGTCCTTGCGCCGGCCCAGCGCGTCGCGCCCGATGCCGATGATCTTGGCGCGGTCCGTCTCCAGATAGGAGCTGATGTACTTGTCATGGTCGCGGGAGAAGGGAGGCGGCATCAGGACGGAGACGTTCCGCCCGATCAGTTCCTCCTCGTCATAGCCGAACAGGTCGCGGCAGGAACGGTTGACCGTGCGGATGATGCCCTTGCGGTCCGCCACCACCACGCCGTCCACCGCCGCGTCGAGCAGGGTCGTCACGAAGGGGTCGCGGCGCAGGACGAAGTCGGCGACACGGGCGGGGTCGGTCACGTCCTGGAACAGGCCGAGGAAGCCCTCGGCGGCGGAGTCGCCCGTGCGATGGGGCAGGACGCAGCCGGTCAGCACGCCGCGCCCGCCACCCGACCGTTCGAACTCGCCATCGACGGGGGCGGACTCGCCGGTCTGCGCCGCCCGCTCCAGCGCCTGCGCCACGGCGCGCGCCAGGGGATGATCGAACGCGTCGAGCGTCCGCCCCGCCAGGGCTTCGGGCGTTGTGTTCAGGGCGGCGGCGAAGGTCGCGTTGGCGAAGAGGCAGCGCCCCCCGGCGTCGGCATAGACCAGCGCAAGGGAGGCCCGGTTCAGAAGGCTTTCGGCCAGCGACGCGAGGAACGCCGGTGTGCGCGGCATTTCCGGTGCGGACAGGCCGCCGTAGCCCTGATTCTCTGCCGAAGACTCGTTGGACAACACCGCACCCGTCCACCATGGCCCCCGAAGCGCAGTTCCGGGGAGCACTGAATTAAGTTGTCATTATGACGGCTCGCGGCCCGTTTTCCAACAAATTGCGGCGAATTCACAACATTTGTCGCGGTCCCCTCACCCCGACTTCACAATCTGAAGCTGGGATGCGCCGTCTTGTTTCCCCTGAACGAAACGTTGTCGGCGGAGAGCGCGCTCGACCAGGGTCTACACCTTTCGATATACACCCTGGCGCAACCGGAGGCAAGACGCCCCCGGCTCACGCCGCCGCGGCCAGTTCCCGCGCGCGCTGGGAAAGCTTCTGGAAGGCGCGCTCCTCGATCTGGCGGACGCGTTCGCGGCTGACGCCGTAGACGGCGGCCAGATCCTCCAGCGTCTTCGGCGACGGATTCAGGCGGCGGGCGGTCAGGATCTCGCGCTCGCGGTCCTTCAGCACCTCCATCGCCTCCCGCAGCATGGCGCTGCGGTGCGCCGCCTCGTCGCGCTCCAGAAGGGCGTCCTCGGCGTTCGGGCGCTCGTCGGGCAGGAAGTCCTGCATCTCGGCGGTGCCCTCCCCGGCGGAGAGCGGCGCGTTCAGCGAGGCGACCGGCTGGACGAAGCGGCGGTTCACGGCCACCACGTCGCTCTCCGGCACCTCCAGTTCCCGGGCGATCCGGGTGACGCTTTCCGGCTTCAGGTCGCCGTTGCCGAACTCGCCCAGCTTGCGCTTCAGGCGGGACAGGCCGAAGAACAGCTTCTTCTGCGCGCCGGTGGTGCCCAGCTTCACGAGGCTCCAGGAGCGCAGGATGTATTCCTGGATGGAGGCCTTGATCCACCACATCGCGTAGGTGGACAGGCGGAAGCCGCGGTCCGGCTCGAATTTGCGGACGGCGGTCATCAGGCCGATGTTCCCCTCGCCGATCAGGTCGGTCATCGGCAGGCCGTAGCCGCGGAAGCCGGTGGCGATCTTGACGACCAGACGCAAATGGCTGGTCACCAGTTTGCGGGCGGCGTCCATGTCGCCATGCTGGCGCCAGGCGGTGGCGAGCACATACTCCTCCTCCGCGCCCAGCACGGGGAAGCGGTGGACCTGCTCGACGTAACGGGACAGCGACTCGCCGGAAAACGGCGCGCTCAGCGCAACTGCGGTGCTCATGTCACATCCTCAGGCAAGCGATATGACCCAATCCACCGGCCCCCGTCTTGGGCGACCGGTACCTTCACCGTGAAGGCATCCATAGTTTACGCGGGGGCTGCGGCAAGTCAACGCCGTGTGGACGATGACAGGCTTTCGGTTTGGATTGGAGCGGTTGCATCGGGGCCGGCCTTGCCGCACCCTGTTCCGGCGCACCCGAACCCCCATCAGACGGTCGCCCGCATGATCCGCGCCGCCTTCGCAACACTTCTGTTCGCAATCGCCACCACGGGTCTGCCGGCAGGCTCCCGCTCCGCGGCGGCGGAGGCGCCCGCCTTTGGCCTGCCGGTGGATTGCCGGGTTGGGGAGACCTGCTTCGTGCAGAACTACGTCGATGAGGACCCCGGTCCCGGCTGGCGGGACCACGCCTGCGGGCGGTTGAGCTACGACGGCCACGACGGCACGGACTTCCGCCTGCCCGATTACACGGCCATGGACAAGGGCGTCGCCGTTCTGGCCGCCGCCGCCGGCACCGTTCTGCGGGTGCGCGACGGCATGGAGGACGTGAACGTCAACGTCATCGGGCGCGACACGGTGGACAAGGTCGGCGGCGGCAACGCCGTCATCATCGACCACGGCGACGGCTGGCAGACCGCCTACCTGCACATGAAGCGCGGCAGCGTCGCGGTCACCCCCGGCCAGCGGGTCGAGGCCGGGCAGCGGCTGGGCGAGATCGGCCTGTCGGGGCTGACCGAATTCCCCCATCTGCATTTCGGCGTGCGCCACAACGGCACGGCGGTGGACCCCTTCGTCGGCCAGCAGCCCGTCACCGCCTGCGGCCAGTCCGTGACGCCCCTGTGGAACGCCGCCACGGCAAAGGCGCTGGCCTACCGCCCGACCGCGGGCCTCGGCGCCGGCTTCGCCACCCGCGTTCCGGAGGCCGAGCCGGCCCGCCGCGGCGACTTCGCCAAGGAAGCGCTGACCGCGGCCTCGCCCCTGCTGGTTCTGTGGTCGGACATCATGGGCGTCCGCGACGGGGACACCCAGCGCATCCGCATCCTGGACGGCCAGGGCCGGACCCTGTTCGACAACAGCAAGGCGATTGCGGGGGACAAGGCCGCCTGGTTCGCCTATCAGGGGCTGAAGCGCCCGGCGGCAGGCTGGCCCCCAGGACCTTATCGGGGGATCGTGACTCTGACCCGCGGCGGCGAGACGGTCGTCACGCTCGAACGCCGGCTGGAGGTCCGCTGAGGCCGCGGATGCCGGTTACGACGTCGCCCCCGGCGTCATGCCGTCGGGAACCCCTTGGGTCAGCAGCGTGGTCAGCCAGCGGAAGTTCGGCGCGCTTTCGGCCCGGAGCGCGCTCTGCACCACCTGCATGGCCTCCTGCGCGTCGGGCGCCGGCAGGTCGGGGGGCTGCCCTTCATAGGCATGGCCGCCGGACGCCTCGTCCGCCCCGCTCTGCGCGAAGACGCTGACGGCACCGATTCCGAGCCGATGGGCGATGGCGGAGCTTCCCGTGACCGGCCCAACCGCGGCGGAGGCCATCAGCCCATCGCCGCCCTCGCCGCCGCCGACTCCGTTCAACTGCTCCAGCATCGCGGCGAACTGGCCGGCGAGTTCCCCCGCCTGCCTGGGCGCGCCCGTGCCTTTGCGCTCCAGAAGCTCTTCGGCCCGGATGCGCATCAGTTGGGAAGCGTCGGCGTTGGCCGGTATCGACATGGCGCGTGGACCCTTGCGGCGTTAACCCTGGGGCGTTCGGCTACCGCATCATGGCAAGCAAGGGCCGGGCCACCGCCGGATGAAGGGACCGGATGAATGGGAAAGCCGGGATGCGGCGCGTGATGGCGTTCCGCGCACCCGGCAGATTTTTCCCCTCACCCGGCAAAAATAACCCGCCGCCCGGCAAAAACCGACCGGTGCGGCTCTCTCAATCGCGGAAGTTCACATACTGCAGGGGCTGCTCGATCTTCAGCCCGCGCACCACGGCGATGGCGTCCTGCAGGTCGTCGCGCTTCTTGCCGGTGACGCGCAGTTCATCGCCCTGGATGGAGACCTGGACCTTCATCTTGCTGTCCTTGATCGCCTTGACGATGGTCTTGCCGAGATCCTGGGCGATGCCCTGCTTGACGGTGACGACCTGGCGCAGCGCGTCGCCCGCGGCGCGTTCCGGCTTGTTGGAATAATCCAGGGCGCCCGCGTCGAGCTTGCGGCGCGTCACATAGACCCGCAGCAACTCCTGCATCTGTTCGAGCTTGGGGGCATCGTCGGCCAGCAGGACGATGTCGTTCTCGGTGCGCTCCACGGTGCAGCGCGACCCCTTGAAGTCGAAACGGGTCTCGATCTCGCGGCGCATGCCATTCAGCGCGTTGTCGATTTCGTGGATGTCGGTCTTGGACACAATGTCGAAGGACGGCATGAAGCCCTCTTTGCTCAGGCGGACGGAAGTGCCGGAACCGTAGACGAGGCCGCACCCCGCCTTCAAGGGGGGTGCGCCGAATTCGTCATCAAGAGCGTCAGGTCGGCTGGCCGGGATGCTGGAACTCGATTCCCGGGTTGCCGCCCGGCCCGCCGTTGCCCGGCGCGTTCTCATAGGGCTTTTCCGGCATCTTGGGCTGCGGCTGCGCGTAGAACCGCGGCTCCCGGTCGTCCCAGGACCGTTCGAAGGGAAGGCGCATCATCGGGTTGGTGCCGTTGCGCTGGGCCTCCCTCTGGGCTTCCTGGAGCTGCTCCGCCATGCGGCGGTCCCACGGCAGGCGGTAGAGGTTCGGCGCCTGATCCCACATCAGGGTCAGGTAGATCGCCTCGTTCTCGATCATGGTGGCGCTCAGCACCTTCGCCTCGGGGACGTTGGCGCCCATCCATTCCAGCGTGACCGGCTTCGCCCTCCCCAGCAGGGTCGCCGGCGCCGCATAGGCGGCCGGCAGCATCAGCGCGAACAGCAGCAGGATCAGCGCGCGCGCCATCCGGTGGCGCGCCCAGCGCAGGGCCGACAGGACGAGCAGCAGCGTGACGATCGCAAAGAAGCCGAAAAGGACGGTCAGGCTTTCCATGATGGCGCTCTCTCGATCCGGCGGGTCAGTTCTTGGCGGCGCGCAACGGCTTGAACACGGCGTTCAGGGAACCCTGCACCAACTCCCCCCGTTCCGTCAGGGTGAAGCGGAAGGCGGTGATCTCCTGACCTTCGTGGTCCAGCCGGACGCGTGTGGCGGCGATGGTGGCGGCCCCCGATTCATGCTCCGCCTTGACGCGGGCGACCACCCTGACCCAGATTGGGAAGACGTTCTCAAGATTGCGGAACATATGCACATTGACCGTGTATTCCCCCGGCGGAATCCCGCGGGAATAGGAGGTCTCGAAATTCACTTCGGTCGGATCGGCGTAGGCGCCCAGATCGTCGCGCAGAAGGTTGAAGATCAGCCCGGACTTGTTCGAATAGCCCACCGGCACGTCGCCCGGCGCCTGGACCCACAGATCCACGTCGCTGCGCAGCTTGTCGTCCCAGCGGGCTTCGATGATGACGTTCCCCGGCGGGTCTTCCGACGATTTCCCGGTTCCCTCCTTCCCCTTCGGATTCACATGGGGCAGCAGCAGCAGGACCATGCAGATGAAGCCGGCAAGCGCCAGCGTGATCATGTCGCGGAACACCGTCCCGGTGTCGTCGCCTTCGTGCCAGGGATCATACATGAGCGCTTCCCGGGGCTGGGCGGCTCAGGCCGGCCTCCCCTGTCATCGGAAGCGTGGAGCGGTTCGGTGCGCCGGTTCCGCCTTCGGGATCGACTCCGTGGGCGGCGTCGATCAGGGCGGCGGCCAGATTCGCCGTGCCCGTCGCCAGAAGCTGGTAGTTGGCCGTCAGCCACAGGCTGAGCACCGACCCCACCAGGGTGGTGTAGAGCGCGATTCCCATGCCGTGGATCATCCCGCCGACCATGCCGCCGATGGCCCCGGCGTCCGACGCCTGCGCGGGGTCCACGCCCTTCAGAGCCTCCACGAATCCGACCACCGTGCCGATCAGCCCCAGCATCACCAGGGCGTTGCCGATCTGACGGATGAAGATGATCCGCCCGAACAGGCGCAGTTCCAGCGCCCGCGTGGCGTTCGCGCTGCCGGACCGGACGATGGCCTGACGGAAGGCGTCCAGCCGCCCGCCCTGACCGCGCTCGACGTGATCCAGCTCCGACGTGACCTTTTCGATCCGCCACGCGACGGCGGCGAGGCCGGCCAGGAACAGCAGAAAGATCAGGATGCAGATCCGGCTGCTGTCGGCCTGAACGATGGTGTCCACCCAACCGTTCAGCCATGCCAGCGCGAGGCCCGCCGCCCCGAACAGATTGATGGCGGCGAAACGGCTCCACAAAAGCCACTGGTTCATCGGCGCACCTTCCGGGATTTGCGCGATGACGGAGGCAAAAAGGATTCATCCGTCTGCCAATGAACCCCGACCTGGGCCAAGAGTTCCCGCGGCCTGACGACGGGTCGAGGCGGTCATCCCGGAACTTTCGGACAGGCAATCCCCTCCTCCGGCTTCTCCCGGAAGGTGAATGGAAGCCGGTCAGGCCAGCCCGTGGCTCCTCAGGAAGGGGCCGTATTTCCGGTCGGTGCCCTGGATGTGCTTGATAAGCCAGTTCTTCAGGAAGTTCATGACCTCCATGCTGAGCGTGGCGGTGGCGCCGGCATGGTATTTCCGCTGCACCTCCAGCACTTGGCTGGCCAGGGCGTCGTGCTCCGCCTTGTGGGCGTCGAGGTCCGGATAGCCGAGGCGGGCGAAATGCTCCTCCTCGTTGGTGAAATGCGATTTGGTGTAGGCCACGAGACTGTCGAGGATGCCGCCCAGCGCCTCCTTGCTGCGCCCCGCCTGGACGGCGTCGAACAGGTCGTTGACCAGGGCGACCAGTTGCTTGTGCTCCTCGTCGAACTGCGCGATTCCGACGCTCAGCTTGTCGTTCCACACCATCAGCGGCATAGCGCCATTTCCCCTTCTGCCGGACTTCGGTTCCCCCAGCGGCGTGGGCAATAACCACGGCCGGCGCAAGGGTATCCCTTTCCTCCCAACGGTTCAACGTCCGGCAGTCCGCGGCCAAATGGCCGCGTTACGCCATCTCCTCGGCGAAGTGGCAGGCCACCAGCCGCCCGTCCACCGGGCGAAGCGCGGGCACCTCCGCCGCGCAGCGTTCGGTGGCGTAGGGGCAGCGCTTGTGGAAGGGGCAACCCGGCGGCGGGTTCAGGGGCGAAGGCAATTCGCCCTTCGGCACGACCCGCTCCGCCCGCAGCGCCGGGTTCACCCGCGGCGTGGCCGCCAGAAGGATGCGGGTGTAGGGGTGGCGCGGGCGGGTGAAGACCGTGTCCTTCGGACCGTGCTCCACCGGACGGCCCAGATACATCACCATGACCGCGTCGGCGATGTGCCGCACCACGCTAAGGTCATGGGAGATGAACAGGTAGGCGAGGTTCAGTTCCTCCTGAAGATCCATCATCAGGTTGAGCACCTGCGCCTGGATGGACACGTCGAGCGCCGACACCGGCTCATCCGCCACGACCACCCGCGGGTTCAGCATCAGCGCGCGCGCGATGGCGATGCGCTGGCGCTGGCCGCCGGAGAACATGTGCGGGTAGCGGTCCACCTGATCGGGGCGCAGGCCGACCTTCGCCATCATGGCGACGGCCCGTTCCCGCCGCTCCTGCTTGCCCATCGGGGTGTTGATGACCAACGGTTCCGACAGGATGGAGCCCACCGTCTTGCGCGGGTTCAGCGATCCGTAGGGGTTCTGGAACACCATCTGGACGGTGCGCCGCAGTTCCTTCATCTCCGACGCGGTGCGCCCGACCACGTCGCGCCCGTCGTAGAGAAGCTGGCCGGACGAGGGCGGCTCGATCATGGTGACGGAGCGGGCCAGCGTGGACTTGCCGCAGCCGGACTCGCCGACCACGGCCAGCGTCTTACCGGCTTCGAGCTGGAAGGACACGCCGTCGAGCGCCTTGACGGTGGCCGCCGGCTTGAAGGCGCTGCGCTTCACCGCGTAGTGCTTGCGCAGATGGATGGCTTCCAGAACCACCGGCCCGGTGGCCGGCATGACCTCGGTGAGGATATCGGACATCACAGAACCTCCCCGGCGCCCACCGGAGCATCGGCGAGCGGGTAGAAGCAGCGCGCCTTGCCGGCGTCCACGTCGAACAGGGCGGGCCGCTCGATGCGGCAGCGGTCGGTGGCGAAGCGGCAGCGCGGGTTGAACAGGCAACCCTCCGGACGGTCGCCGATGCCCGGCACCACGCCGGGAATGGTCGGCAGCCGGCGCTTGCCCAGCGCCCGTTCGGGAAGCGCGTCGAGCAGCGCGCCGGTGTAGGGGTGGCGCGGCGCCTTGAACAGGGCGTCCACCGGGCGAGTCTCGGCCACCTGCCCGGCGTACATGACGACCACCCGCTGCGCCGTCTCCGCCACCACGCCCATGTCGTGGGTGATGAGGATCAGCGCCATGCCCCGCTCCTTCTGGAGGCGGACCAGCAGGTCGAGAATCTGCTTCTGGATGGTCACGTCCAGCGCCGTCGTCGGCTCGTCCGCCACCAGCAGGCGCGGGTTGCAGGCGATGGCGATGGCGATCATCACGCGCTGGTTCATGCCGCCGGAAAGCTGGTGCGGGAAGGCCGACAGGCGGCTTTCCGGGGCCGGGATGCCGACCTGCTCCAGCAGTTCGATGGCGCGGTTGCGCAGCGCCTTGCCGGACAGCCCCTCATGCACCTTCAGCGTCTCCATGATCTGGAAGCCGACGGTGAAGCAGGGATTCAGGCTGGTCATCGGCTCCTGGAAGACCATGGCCACGTCCTTGCCGGTGATCTTCCGGCGCTGCGACGGGCTCATCGCCAGCAGGTCCTTGCCGCCGAAGGTCATGCGGTCGGCGACCACCGTGCCGTTGGAGCCGAGCAGGCCCATCACGGCGAGCGAGGTCACGGACTTGCCGGACCCGGACTCGCCGACGATGCCCACCACCTCGCCCTCGTCCACGGTGAGGTCGATCCCGTCCACCGCGCGGAAGGTGCCGGCGCGGGTGGTGAACTCGACGGACAGGTTCTTGATGTCGAGAAGAGGCATGGCAGGCATCAGCGTTTCAGCTTGGGGTCGAGCGCGTCGCGCAGCCCGTCGCCCAGCAGGTTGAAGGCCAGCACCGTCACCAGGATGGCCACGCCGGGCCAGGTGACGACCCAGGGGGCGCGCTGGAGGAACTGGAGGGAGGAGGCCAGCATGGTGCCCCACTCCGGAGTCGGCGGCTGCGCGCCCAGGCCGAGGAAGCCCAGGGCCGCCGCGTCCAGGATCGCCGTGGAGAAGCCGAGCGTCGCCTGGACGATCAGCGGCGCCACGCAGTTGGGCAGGATCACCACCAGCATCAGCCGCAGCGGCCCGGCCCCGGCGACGCGCGACGCGATCACGTAGTCCTTGTTCGTCTCCGCCATCACGGCGGCGCGGGTCAGGCGGGCGTAGTGCGGGATCACCACGATGGACACGGCCAGCATGGCGTTCACCAGCCCCGGCCCCAGGATCGCCGCCACCACCACGGCCAGCAGAAGGCTGGGCAGCGACAGCAGGATGTCCATGAAGCGCATCACCAGCGCGTCGGTGACGCCGCCGAAGAAGCCGGCGATCATGCCCAGCGCCAGCCCGACCGCCAGCGACAGCGTCACGACGATCAGACCGATCATCATCGACAGCCGCGCCCCGAAGATCAGGCGGGACAGCATGTCGCGCCCGATGTCGTCGGTGCCCAGAAGGAAGGCCCAGCGCCCGCCCTCCTGCCAGACCGGCGGCACCAGGATGGCGTCGCGGTACTGGATGTTGGGATCGTGCGGCGCCACCACGTCGGCGAACAACGCCACCAGGGCGATCACCAGGATCACGGCCAGCCCGGCCATGGCCCCCTTGTTCTGCCGGAAATGGTACCAGAACTCGACCAGCGGGTGCGGCGGCTGGGAAACCGGCGGAGAAGCGGCCGGAAGGGTTTCCGGAAGGCCCGTCGTCGTAGGAGTCGTCATGGCTCACCTCACCGCGAATGGCGGATGCGGGGGTTCAGGACGCCGTAGAGAACGTCCACCAGCAGATTCACGGTCATCACCGTCGTCGCGATCAGCAGCACCCCGCCCTGGAGCGCCGGATAGTCGCGGCGGTTGATGCTCTCGATCAGCCACTTGCCCACGCCGGGCCAGGAGAAGATGGTTTCGGTCAGGATCGCGCCGCCCAGCAGCGTGCCCACCTGAAGCCCGATCACGGTCACCACGGGGATCAGCGCGTTGCGCAGGGCGTGCATGCCGATCACCCGTTTGCCCGCCAGACCCTTGGCCTTCGCGGTGCGGATGTAGTCCTCGCCCAGCACCTCCAGCATGGCGGAGCGCGTCATGCGCGCCACGACGGCCAGCGGAACGGTGCCCAGGACGATCATCGGCAGAACGAGGTGGTGCAGCGCCGACCAGAAGGCCCCGTATTCGCCGGCCATCAGCGTGTCGATCAGCATGAAGCCGGTCACCGGCTCCACGTAATAGAGCAGGTCCAGCCGTCCGGACACCGGCGTCCAGCCGAGCCCGACCGAGAAGAACAGGATCAGAAGCAGGCCCCACCAGAAGATCGGCATCGAATAGCCGGTCAGGCTGATGCCCATCACGCCGTGGTCGAAGATCGAGCCGCGCCGGACCGCCGCGATGATGCCCGCGGGCAGGCCGACCACCGTCGCGAACAGCATGGCGAGCGCGGCCAGTTCCAGCGTCGCCGGGAACAGCGTCAGGAATTCGCTGAGGACCGAGTTGCGCGTCACCAGCGACGTGCCGAGGTCGCCCTGGAGGACCCCGCCGATGTAGTCGAAGAACTGCTGCCACAGGGGCTGGTCCAGCCCCAGCTCGCGCCGCAGTTCGAGAAGCCGTTCGGGGGGGATGCCGCGCTCGCCCACGCGGACCTCGATGGGGTCGCCGGGGACAAGGCGGATCAGAAGAAAGGTCAGGAAGGTGACGCCGAGAAAGGTCGGAATCACCAGGCTCACCCGCGTCAGGATGAAGCGTAGCATCGGATCGTCACCGGGGCTCGAAACGAAAGCAGGGGGCATGCGCCCCCCTTTTCCTCTGCGTCCGCAAAGGGAAGCCGGGGGTTTAATGCCCCGGCCACCACTTTGTAAAGCCGTTTACTACGCCGATATTATTGTTTCAAATCGACGCCGTAGAAACGATGGATGCCGAACGGGTCCATCTTGTAATCGACCACATTCTTGCTCAGCGCCATGTGCACGACCGAGTGCGCGACGGTCAGCCACGGGGCCTCTTCCTTGAAGATGACCTGCGCCTGCTCGTACAACTTGGTGCGGGCGGCGGTGTCGGTGGTGCGCTTGGCCTGGAGGACGAGGTCGTCGAACTCCTTGTAGCACCACTTGGCGATGTTCGACCCGCCCGGACGCGCGGCCTCGCAGCCCAGCAGGACGTGCAGGAAGTTGTCCGGGTCGCCGTTGTCGCCCGTCCAGCCCAGCATGCCCATCTGGTGCTCGCCGGCCTGGAGGCGCTTGCGGTACTCGCCCCACTCGTACTGCACGACCTTGGCCTTGATGCCGACCTTGGCGAGGTCCGCCTGCATCATCTCGGCCATGCGCTTGGCGTTGGGGTTGTAGGGGCGCTGCACCGGCATGGCCCACAGGTCGGTCTCGAAGCCGTTCGGGAAGCCGGCCTCGGCCAGCAGCTTCTTCGCGCGCTCCGGATCGTAGGGGTAGTCCTCGATCTCCTTGTTGTACGACCACATGGTCGGCGGGATCGGGTTCTTCGCCGGCACGCCGGCGCCCTGGTACACCGCATCGACCACGGCCTTCTTGTCGATGGCCATGTTCAGCGCGCGGCGGACGCGCACGTCGTCGAAGGGCTTCTTGGTGACGTTGAAGGCCAGATAGCCGACGTTCAGGCCCTCCTGCTCCATCAGCGTGATGGAAGTGTCCTTCTTCATCGCCTCCAGATCGGCCGGGTTCGGGTACGGCACGACGTGGCACTCGCCCGCCTTCAGCTTGGCGTAGCGGACCGCGGCGTCGGGGGTGATGGCGAAGACGAGGTTGTCGAGCGGCGCCTTGCCGCCCCAATACTGGTCGAACGCCTTGTAGCGGATGACCGCGTCCTTCTGATAGGCGACGAACTGGAACGGGCCGGTGCCGATCGGGGCCTGATCGATCTTGTCGATCTGGTTCTTCTTCTGAAGAGCGTCGGCATACTCGGCGGACTGGATGGCCGCGAAGGGCATCGCGAGGTTGGCGATGAAGGGCGCCTCGACCTTGTTCAGCGTGAACTTGACCGTGTGGTCGTCGACCTTCTCGATCGACTTCAGCAGGTCCGGCATCGCCATGTCGTTGAAGTAGTCGTAGGCGCCGCCGGACACCTTGTGGAAGGGATGATCCTTCTTCCACTGACGGTTGAACGACCACAGAACGTCGTCCGCGTTGGCGTCGCGGGTCGGCTTGAAGTCGTTGTTGCTGTGCCACTTCGCGCCCTTGCGGAGGTGGAACGTGTAGGTCAGCCCGTCTTCCGACACCTCCCACTTCTCGGCGAGGCCGGGGACGACCTTGGTGCCGCCGCGCTCGAACTGCACGAGATTGTTGTACACGGGCAGCGAGACGTCGAAGCTCGTTCCGGTCGTGTTGACCATCGGGTTGAAGTTTTCGGGGCTGCCCTCGGAGCAATAGACGAGGGTCTTGGCGGCCTGGGCCGGCGCAGCAAGCGCCAAGGTGGCGGCAACGCCAAGCCCGGCACCCAGCAGGATGCGCTTCATTCCTAACAACCTCCCGTGTTCGGTCGAAAGGGCCGCCGGTTCTCTCCGGTCGGCCTGTGATGTGCCGTTCATTTGGCTCGTGGCCGAATCGTCTGTCAACACGCAACCGGATGGCATCACGCAAGGTCTATGGCAAGCGTCAGCCCAGCCGGAACTTCAGGCGCGGCCCGATCTCCGTGAAGCCCTCGCGCTTATAGAAACGCAAGGAATCCGGCCATTCCGTGGCAGACGGCGCGCCGACCTCCACCCGCGTCCAGCCGTGGCGGCGGCCATGGTCCAGAACGGCCCGGATCAGCGCCCGCCCCACCCCGGCGGAGCGCGACTCCGGCGTCACGTACAGTTCCCGGATGGTCCCGAACCGGCCGAGGGCGGAGATGCAGGCCCCCTCCGACAAGGTCGCCACGCCGGCCGCGCGGCCCGCCCGATCCTCGGCCAGGAAGACGGTGCAGGACACGCCGTCGCCGCTCAGCAGCGACTCCGCGACGGCCAGCATGACGGCCCGCGGCGTGTCGTTCTGCCCGGCGGAGAGTTCGGACAGCAGCGCCGCCACGAGCGTGGCGACCGTCCCCGCGTCGGCGAGTCCGGCCCTGCGCACACGAACGTCGGTCATGACCGGTCCTCCCCATTACCCCATCTTATGGTCAACAAGCCTCCGCCTCGATGGTCAGGCTGTCCAGGAGAAAGCTGCCGTCCTCCTCAATGGCGAAGTGGCGGCGCACCTCGTCGGAAGCCAGATCCTGCAAAGCACGGATGGCCTGGGAGCGCAGGTCGGGGGTGGAGGTGCGGGCGGTCCAGACGGCGAAGTCCATGCGCAGGCGGCGCGGCGTCAGGCCGGTCACGGCGAAGCCGGAGCGGGACAGGGCGGCCAGCCACTCCGCCGCGCTGTAATCGCGGACGTGCGAGGTGTCGCGCAGCAATTCCACCGCCTGGAGATGGGTGTCGAGCAGCGGATGCCCCGGCGCCACGATGTCCACGAACACCGCCCGCCCGCCGGGGGCCAGCACCCGCCGCGCCTCGCGCAGGCCGGCCTCGGCGTTCAGCCAGTGATGCGCGCTGAAGCGGCTCAGCACCACGTCGAAATGACCGTCCGCGAAGGGCAGCCGCTCGGCGGGGGTCTGGGTGGTGACGATGTTGGTCAGGCCGCGCTCCGCTGCGTTGCGGGCCACCGCCTCCAGCATCTGGGCGGTGACGTCCACGGCGACCACCTCGGCGGCGTGAGGGGCGGCGCGGTAGGCGACATGACCGCCGCCGCAGCCGAGATCCAGCACGCGGGCAGCGTTCTTCCCACGCAGCGTGTCCTCGATCTGGTCCAAATCGGCGCCGGAGGCGTGGACCGCGCTGGTCACATAGGCGTCGGCACGCTGGCCGTACTGTTCGGCGACGACGCCGTGGTGGCTGTTGGTCATGGCGATGGCTCTCCTTCTGCCCCGCATTATGGCACGGGGCGCCCGCCGCTCACCCATCCCCAGGGTGGGACGCTGATCTACGAACAAGTGACGTTGTGCCCCGCCGGACGATCCGACTACAAGCTGAAGACGCTGCTGGGGCCGCAGGCTCCGTAAGACGCCCACCGACACGCCCGGACGCCCCATGGACAACCAGCCGCGCAACGCCGCCCTGATGGCCTACGGCCTTTACCTTCTCTCCTCGGCCTTCTTCGCGTCCAACGTGGTGATCGGGCGGGCCGCGGCCTCCATCGTGCCGCCGGTCGGGCTGGCCTTCTGGCGCTGGGTGCTGGCCTTCCTCATCATCCTGCCGCTGGCCCTGCCCGGTCTGATCCAGCACCGCCACGTTCTGCGCGCGTCCTGGAAGCGCTTCCTTCTGCTGGGCGCGCTGGCGCAGGGAATCTGCGGCGCCGTCGTCTACATGGGACTGGAGCGCACCAGCGCGACCAACGCCGCGCTGATCTACGCCACCAGCCCGGTCATCATCCTGATGATCGCCGCCCTGTGGCTGCGCGAGAAGGTCACGCCGCGGCAGGCTGTGGGAATCGCCGTCGCGATGGCTGGCGTGCTGGTGATCCTGACCCGCGGCGACGCGCAGGCGCTGCTGCATCTGTCCTTCAACGCGGGCGATCTTCTGATCCTGGTGGGGTCGGCGGCCTGGGCGGTCTACACGGTGCTGCTGCGCCAGACGCGCAGTTCGCTGCCGGTGGTGACCATGTTCGCGGCGAACGCCTTGGCCGGGGCCATCGTCCTGGCTCCCTTCTACGCGTGGGAGACGCTGGCCCTGCGCCCCGTCCCGCTGAGCGGAGAGGCCGCCATCCGCATCGCCGGGGTGGCGCTGTTCGCCTCCGTCCTGGCCTTTCTAACCTACCAGAAGACGATCAACCTGATGGGTCCGGCGCGGGCCGGCACCTCGCTCTATGTCATGCCGCTGTGGGCGGCGGTGGCGGCCTGGGCGCTGCTGGGCGAGCGGTTGCAGATGTTCCACCTGCTGGGCGTGCTGCTGGTGCTGCCGGGGGTGGCGCTGGCGACCCTGCCGCCGCGCGCCGCCCCCGCCAAGCCGGTCAGCCGATCATCGGAAGCCTGAGCCCCTGCTCCTTCGCGCAGTCCTTGGCGATGTCGTAGCCGGCGTCGGCGTGGCGCATCACGCCGGTGCCCGGGTCATTGGTCAGCACCCGCTCCAGCCGCTTCGCCGCGGCGTCCGTCCCGTCGGCGACGATGACCATGCCGGCGTGCTGGCTGAAGCCCATGCCGACGCCGCCGCCATGGTGCAGCGACACCCAGGTCGCCCCCGATGCGCAGTTCAGCAGCGCGTTCAGCAGCGGCCAGTCGGATACCGCGTCCGACCCGTCGATCATCCCCTCCGTCTCGCGGTTCGGGCTGGCGACGGAGCCGCTGTCCAGATGGTCACGCCCGATGACGATGGGGGCCTTCAGTTCGCCCTTCGCCACCATCTCGTTGAAGGCGAGGCCGAGCCGCGCCCGGTCGCCCAGCCCCACCCAGCAGATGCGCGCCGGCAGTCCCTGGAAGCGGATGCGCTCCCGCGCCATGTCCAGCCAATTGTGCAGGTGCGGGTTGTCGGGGATCAGCTCCTTCACCTTGACGTCGGTGCGGAAGATGTCCTCCGGATCGCCGGACAGGGCGGCCCAGCGGAAGGGGCCGATGCCACGGCAGAACAGCGGGCGGATGTAGGCCGGAACGAAGCCGGGGAAGGCGAAGGCGTCCGCCACCCCCTCGTCCTTGGCGACCTGCCGGATGTTGTTGCCGTAATCCAGCGTCGGCACGCCCATGGCGTGGAAGTCCAGCATGGCGCGGACGTGCGTCGCCATCGACGCCTTGGCCGCCGCGACCACCGCCGCCGGGTCGGTGCGGCGCTTCGTCTCCGCCTCCTCCATCGTCCAGCCGGCGGGGAGATAGCCGTTCAGCGGGTCGTGGGCGCTGGTCTGGTCGGTGACCGCGTCGGGGCGGAAGCGCGGGTCGGCCTTGGCGCGGCGCACCAGTTCCGGGAACACCTCCGCCGCGTTGCCGAGCAGGCCGACCGACACCGCCTTGCCGGCGGCCTTGGCCTCCCAGAGGATCGCCATGGCCTCGTCCAGGCTGGTGGCGGAGCGGTCGAGATACTTGGTCTCAAGCCGCCGTTCGATGCTGCGGGCGGAGCATTCCACGGCCAGCATGGACGCCCCGGCCATGGTGGCGGCCAGGGGCTGCGCACCGCCCATGCCGCCCAACCCGCCGGTCAGAATCCAACGCCCCTTGAGGTCTCCGCCGTAATGCCGCCGCCCGACCTCGACGAAGGTCTCGTAGGTGCCCTGCACGATGCCCTGGCTGCCGATGTAGATCCAGGACCCGGCGGTCATCTGGCCGTACATCATGAGGCCCTTGGCATCCAACTCCCAGAAATGGTCCCAGGTCGCCCAGTGCGGCACGAGGTTGGAGTTGGCGATCAGCACGCGCGGCGCGTCGGCGTGGGTGCGGAAGACGCCGACCGGCTTTCCCGACTGGACCAGCAGCGTTTCGTCCTCGTTCAGGGTCTTCAGCGTCGCCACGATGGCGTCGAAGCAGTCCCAATTCCGCGCCGCCCGCCCGATGCCGCCATACACCACAAGCTCGTCCGGATTCTCCGCGACGTCGGGGTCGAGGTTGTTCATCAGCATGCGCAGCGGCGCCTCGGTCAGCCACGATTTGGCGGACAGCTCCGTGCCGTGCGGCGCCCGGATGACTCGGCGGTTGGCCGGCTGCCCGACCGGCGCGTTGGTGTCGGTCATGTGACTCGTCCCTCTCGTATTTTGCTTGGTGGGCTTGTTGTTTTCAGGCGGGAACAGTGCCGCTGCCCAGGAGGACGGTCAACGTCTCCCAAGGGGTGGAGCGCGTGCGGGCGTGCAGGCGCTTGTCCAGTGTGACGAGCGGCGCGCCTCGCAATTCGGCAAGTGCGAGATAGGCGCAATCATACACCGGGTGATCAAGGCGACGGGCGATGCCGAACGCCTGTGACCACAGGACGGTTGGCGGCACCAGTTCGGACAGGGCATGGGGAAGCCTGTTAACGAAGCTCTCGGCCTGATCCCCTGGAATGTCACCACGCCGTGCCATTTTCCAGACAGCGTTGGCGACCTCGATCAGAATGAAATCCGGGGCGATCAAGAATCTGGGTGAGAGAAGAAGGGCTTCCGCCGTTTCCGCCATCGGGTCTCGAATGCCCCACAGCACCGCGACGCTGGCATCCACCACGAACGTCATCGCTCCCGGTCCTCACGGATGATGGCGGCGATGTCGATCGAAGCATCGGGTGGGGTCATTGCACGGATGCGCCGGAATTCCTCCGCGAGCGCCCGGCGGTCGGGCGGGGCTTCCGCCGCGGCATCCTCGACGATCTTTCCGATTTCTTCCTCAATGGACCGCCCAGCGATGCTCGCCCGCATCTTCAAGCGGTCGAGCACGTCCTCTTCGATCTTCAGCGTGATCTCGCCCATGGCCAAGTCACCTCCGTCCGCGTCGTCCCGATGATAGTCTACCCTTGGAGCCTTTTCACCAGCCGCCCGCTCCGCACCATCACCGCGCAGGGGTTGGCTCCGAGCCAGTAGCACAGCTCCGCCGGGTCGCCGACGTCCCACACGGCCAGATCGGCGGCCTTGCCGGGTTCCAGCGTGCCGTGGGTGCCGGCCATGCCCAAAGCCTGGGCAGCGTTGCGGGTGACTCCGGCCAGCGCTTCCTGCGGGGTCAGGCGGAACAGGGTGCAGGCCATGTTCAGCATCAACAGAAGCGACACGGCGGGCGAGGTTCCGGGGTTGCAGTCGGTGGACACCGCCATCGGCACGCCGTGGCGCCGGAACAGCTCGATGGGCGGCAGCTTGGTCTCGCGCAGCATGTAGAAGGCGCCGGGCAGCAGCACGGCGACCGTCCCCGCCGCGGCCATCGCCCGCGCGCCCTCCTCGCCCGTGTGCTCCACATGGTCGGCGGACAGCGCCTTGTAGCGGGCGGCCAGCGCCGCCCCGCCGCCGTCCGAGAGTTGGTCGGCGTGCAGCTTCACCGGCAGACCCAGCCGTTGCGCGGTGTCGAACACGCGGGCCGTCTGCTCCGGCGAGAAGGCGATCCGCTCGCAGAAGGCATCCACGGCGTCCAGCAGCCCGTCCGCCGCCAGGGCGGGCAGCATCTCCTCGCAGACCAGCGCGATGTAGTCGTCGGCCCGTCCGGCGAATTCCGGCGGCAGGGCGTGGGCGGCGAGACCGGTCGTCCGCACCGTCACGGGGAAGCGCTCGCCAAGCGCCCGCGCCGCGCGCAGCATCCGCCGCTCCGTGGCGAGGTCGAGGCCGTAGCCGGACTTCACCTCCACCACCGTCACGCCCTCGTCCAGCAGCCGGCGCAGGCGGACGGCGGCGCTCGCGATCAGGCTGTCCTCGTCGGCGGCACGGGTGGCGGCGACGGTCGAGGCGATGCCGCCGCCGGCGCGGGCGATCTCCTCGTAGGTCGCACCCTCCAGCCGCATCTCGAACTCGCGGGCGCGGTTGCCGCCGAAGACCAGATGGGTGTGGCAGTCGATCAGGCCGGGGGTGACCCAGCGTCCGCCCAGATCATGCTCTTCCGCGGCGCATCCCGCGGGCCTGTCCCTGGCGGCGCCGATCCAGGCGATCCGGCCGTCCTTCACGGCGATCACCGCATCCCGAACATTGCCCATCGGCGCCATGGTGGCCGCATGACCGTTGAACCACAGGCTGTCCCACTCCATCATCCCCCTCCCCGGCTTCGCGCCGCTGTCCGCCCCACCTTACATCGCCATGCCAATCACCGACACCTCCCCATCCCTGCGCTCGGCGCATCCGGTCCTGCTCTGCGCCGATGACTACGGTCTGTCGCCGGGCGTCAACGAGGCCATCCGCGATCTCATCGCCGCCGGGCGCCTGACGGCGATCTCGGCCATGACGCTCTGCCCTTATTGGGCGGAGGGAGCGGCGCCGTTGAAGGCGCTGTCCGAAAAGGCCGACGTCGGGCTGCATTTCACCCTGACCGACCAGACGCCGCTGGGTTCCCTGCCGAAGCTGGCCCCCGGCGGAAAGCTGCCGCCGCTGGGCACGCTGATGAAGCTGGCCTACACCGGGGGGCTCGCCCCCCAGGAGATCCGGGAGGAACTGGCCCGTCAGATCGACGCCTTCGCCGCCGCCTGGGGCGGCCCGCCGGCCTACATCGACGGGCACCAGCACGTCCACCAGCTTCCCACCGTGCGCGAGGCGGTGGCGGACGCCCTGGCGGCCCTGCCCGGCGCCTATGTCCGCCTGTGCGCGGAGCCGGTCGCCGCGGTCCTGCGGCGTGGCGTGGCCGTTCCGAAGACCCTGCTGATCGGCGGGCTGGGCGGCGGTCTGGCGCGGCTGGCGCGGGCGCGAGGCATTCCGGCCAACGACCGCTTCGCCGGGGTCTACGATTTCTCCGGACGCCGGCCCTTCCCCGATCTGATGGCGCGCTTCCTGGACCGCCCCACCGGGCGCCTGCTGGTGATGGTGCATCCCGGCATCCCTGACGAGGCCCTGCGCCGCGCCGACCCTCTGGTGGACCAGCGCAAGGTGGAACACGATTATCTGAAAAGTCCGGCCTTCGCCGCCCTGCTCGCCGAGCGGAACATCCGCCTCGCCCGCTTCGCCGACTTTCCGGCGGCATGAGTTCCAGCGGTCATTCTTGACCCTTCCGACGGTTCGTCCCTACGATGGTACACATAGGGTCGGAACGAGGGGGCTCTTCCATCCGGAGGGACGACGAACAACATCCCCTCGACAAGAATCGACCCACATGAGGGGATGCGGGAATGCACGACAACGGGATTTCGGGCGGGATGCCGTCCGGGCCGCCGGGCGGTCAGGGGGCTGGCGGCTGGGTGGATTTCTGGAACCGGCCCAACGCCATCTACGCGAATCAGCGCAATCTCGAGGCACACTTCGCCTGCCTGCAAAGTGACATCGAAGCCCATCTTCCGGAGGGGGGGACCGTCCTGGATTTCGGGTGCGGCGACGCGCTGGCGGCGGAGGCCATGGCGAAGCGCTGCCGGAACGTCTGGCTCTACGACGCCGCCCCGGCCGTGCGGCAACGCCTGCGCGAGCGGCTGTCCGGCCATCCGGGAATCCGGGTTCTGGACGACGACGACCTCGCCGCCCTTCCAGCGGGCAGCATCGATCTGGTGCTGGCCGTCTCCGTCCTCCAGTACATCCCGCGGGAGGAGCTGGACGGCGTCCTCCGGCTCTGGCGCGGTCTGGTCGGTGCGGAGGGGCGCGTCCTGATCGCCGATGTGGTCGACCCCGACACGCCGATGCTGCGCGACATCGCCAGCCAGCTCGGCATGGCGCGGCGGCATGGTTTCCTGATGGCCGCCCTGATGGGGCTGGGGCGGATGGCGCTGTCCGACTACCGCCGCATCCGGCGCGAGTCCGGGTTTTCCACCTACACGCCCGCGGACCTGGAATCGCGGCTGTCCGCCGCCGGGCTGCGGGCCGAACGGCTGCCGAAGAACATCGGACCGACCCCGCACCGCCACTCCTTCATCGCCCGTTCCCACGCTCAGTAGGAGAGCGCTCAGCGGGCGGGTGATCCGGCGTTGAAGGTCCAAAAGCGGTTCGCGCCGAAGCTCCACAGCATCACCAGCGCCGTCGCGGTGAGCTGGGCCGGCAGGTAATGCAGGCCCAGCCGCTGCGCCAGCCCCCACATGATCGCGCTGTTCAGGCACAGCCCGACCGCCGCGACGGCCACGAACTTGGTGGCGGTGGGCAGGTGCTCCTGCTCGCTGCGGAAGACGTGGCCGTAGTTCAGCAGGTAGCTGATGACGCCGCCAACGATGAACCCCGCCGCCGAGGCCAGCACCGGCGGAGCCGACGCCAGTTCCGACAGGGCGATCAGAACGCCGTAGTGGCCGACCGCCGCCGCGCAGCCGACCACGACGAACAGCAGGAACTGCACCAGGGGGGCATGCGCCGTTCGGCGGTCCGCCGGTTCCGGCGTCAATCCTCGCCGTCCACCCATTCCCTCTGCCGGAGCTTGTAGCGCTGGATCTTGCCCGTTTCCGTCCGCGGCAACTGGTCCAGGAACTCCACCGCGCGCGGGTACTTGTAGGGGGCGATCCGGTCCTTGACGTAGCATTGCAGCCGTTCCGCCAGATCGTCGCTGGGCCGCACGCCGTCGCGGGTGACGATGAAGGCCTTGGGGATGGAGCCGCGCAACGGGTCGGGTGCGGCGATGACCGCGCATTCCTCCACCGCCTCGTGGCGAAGCAGGACGTCCTCCACCTCCAGGCCGGAAATCTTGTAGCCGGCGGAGACGATCAGGTCGTCGGTCCGGGCGTGATACCAGAAATAGCCGTCCTCATCCATGCGGAAGGCGTCACCGGTCAGGTTCCAGCCGCCCTGCACGTAATTCTCCTGGCGCGGGTCGTCCAGATAGATGCAGCCGGTCGGGCCGCGCACGGCCAGCCGCCCGATCTGGCCGGGCGGCAGCGGGGTCAGGCTGTCGTCCACCACACGGGCCTCGTAACCCGGAACCACCTTGCCCGTGGCGCCGGGCCGGACGGCGCCGGGCGGGGAATGCAGGACGGCGTTCAGCATCTCCGTGGTGCCGAAGCTGTCCAGGATCTCCATCCCCGTCACCGCCTGCCAACCTTCCAGCGTGGTGGCCGGCAGCGGCTCCCCCGCCGAGACGCAGGCGCGCAGCGTGCGCAGCCCTTCCGCCAGCGCCGGGTTCTCCTCGATGCGCGCGGTCATGGCGCGGTAGACGGTCGGCACGGTGAACATCACCGTCGCCTTGTGCCGGGCCGTCACCTCCAGAAGCCGTTCCGGCGTGGCCCGGTCCAGCAGCACCACCGCGGCTCCGACCCGCAGCGGGAACAGCAGCATCCCCCCCTGCCCGTAGGCGAAGGCGAGCGAGGGGGTGCCGCAGAACACGTCGTCGCCGCTGGTCTTCAGCAGAGATTGCGGCGACAGGTCGGCCACGGCCAGAAGGTCGCGGTGGAAATGCGCGGTCGCCTTCGGCTTGCCCGTGGTGCCGGAGGTGAAGGCGATCAGCGCCACATCGTCGGCAGCGGTGTCCGCCGCGTCGAAGCCCGGCGGCGTCCCCTCCAGCCACGCCTCCAGATCGCCGCCGTTGAAGGTCGCGACGGGCATCCGCCCGCCCTTTGCTTCCGCCGCCGCGCCCAAATCCTTCACGAATCGCGCGTCGCACAGGGCCAGCGAGACGGCGGCGCGCTCGATGATGCTGTCCAGTTCCGCCGCGCGCAGCAGGGGCATGGTCGGCACCACCACGGCCCCGGCCTTCAGCACCGCCAGCCAGCAGGCGGCCAGCATCGGCGTGTTGGTCCCGCGCACCAGCACCCGGTTGCCCGGCACGATCCCGAACCGCTCCGTCAGGACCCGCGCGATGCGGTCCACCGTGTCGCGGAACCGGCCATAACTCCACACGTCGTCGTTTCCGATGACGCATGGCCGCTCGTCCCAGCCGCGCTCCCGCCAGACGTCCAGCAGGGCCGCGGCGGCGTTCAGCCGTTCGGGATAAGTGAGTTCGGGCCGGTCGTAGGAGAAATCGGGCATCTGCTCCGGCGGCGGCAGCCGGTCGCGGGTGAAGCTGTCGATATGACCGGACCGAATCATCCCCTGACGCCTCCGCCACGCACCGTTTTCTTGAGCTTTCCCAAAAGCCCCATCAGTTGAACCACGTCGCCGTGAGGCATCTCCGCCGTCAGTTCGGCCAGCCAGCGGCGTTGCGCCGCCGTGATGGCCTGCGCCAGGGCGCTGCCTTCGGGAGTGATCCGGACGAACTGCATGCGCCGGTCGTTCGACGCCGCCGCGCGCGTGACCAGCCCGTCCTTCGTCAGCCGTTCTACAATGCCGGTGATGTTTCCGTTGGTGACCATCATGCGCTTCGACAACTCGCCCATGGTCAGCCCCTCCGGCTGGCGGTCGAGCAGGCACAACAGGTCGAAACGCGGCTGGGTGGTGCTGAACTCATCGCGCAAACGGCTGCGCATCCGGGCGCCGATCAGAACGGCGCACGCCGAAAGACGCAACCAGAGGCGCATCTCCGGGGAGGCGGCAAGGTCGGCCGCTGCCTCCACATCGACCGACACGTCCCCCTGCGCCTCGACCGATGAATCGGCCGATGCGGTGGCGGGTCCCTTCACGGTCTGTCTCCACTCCCGGTGGGAGGCATCCGCCGCAGCGCCGCCTCCTCTTCGTTCGAAGACTTACTGTAGTGTGACGCTCGGCCTTTGAGCCATGCAAGGAAGGAATGCTTGGTGCACAAGCAATAGTCATTTGCGCAGGGACCGGGCGCTTCCGCGCGTGGACGCGCGCGGCCTACCCGGCGCTCAGATAAAGGTCGATTTCCGCCTGTTCCATGACGTGGGCGGTGCCGTGGATGATGCCGTTGGCGACCTGGATGATGCGGTGGATCATGGCGACGGAGGTCTGGCAATCCTGCCGCAGCTTGTCGGTCGCTCCGTCATGGATGTCGGCGGAAACGCGTTCCAACGTGTGGCGAACCACCTGATGCGCCTGGGAAATGGTGTCTTCGAAGGGGCGCTTGAACTTGGCCGGGACGTGGCCATACGCCTCGATGGCCAGTTCCTTGTCGGAGAAGCCGCTGTCGCTGAAATGCTCCGGATAGCTCTTGGGCTGCCAGATCAGGCATTCCTCCAGCATGTCCGGCATGTCGGGGATCATCTCGATCAGCATCACGATTTCGTTGAAGTGATTGAGATAATCGGTCGCCAGCAAGGTCTTGTCGGAGATGTTGGTGCCGACCACGCGCTGCCGCCACGCGTGGAAGTCCGCCAGTTCGTCCGGCGGAATGCCGTCGGTCACCGCGGAATCGAAGTCCGGCGGGTCGAAGTCGGGTTCGGTCATACGCGGCTCTGGCATGCGCGACTCTGGCATACGCGGTTCGACGTGCACGGGTCTGGCAAGGCGGTGCCGGACGGCCGCGAGACCGATCCGCCACCGGTGCGCGACGCCGGGGACAGTCAGTAATATCGCACTAATCCCCGCGCAAGCCCACGAGCACTTTTTTTCTCCGATGCATTGCAAAAATACACCGCCGGGCAAAAAAAACGCCGCCGGCGCGTTCCCGGTGGGAACAGGCGCTGCGGCGGCAGTGACTGGCGGTTCAGGGAGGAATCACACCATTGGCACTCCCAACATCTCGCCGATACCGATTGTTCCACCATCCCTCGCATATGCAGCAGACCGAACGGCGGCGCGAACGGGGGGGTTGCGGCCCCACCCGACCGGCGATGGAACTTAATCCGTTCAAGCTATCCCGAATAAGCCTTTCGTCGTCTCTCCCGAAACGGCGCGAACTGCGCCATATGAAATTAACTTTGTAAGGGATCGGACGGGAACTTTCGGCAAAACCGGGAAACGCGGCGGGCAAGCCAGCGCCCCGGCGGTCCGCTCTGGCTGGGAGTACGGGGAAAGACATGGATCAGAACACCCGCCACCTGATGGAACATCTGCCTTATCTGCGGCGATACGCCCGGGCTTTGACCGGCACGCCGACGCAGGGGGATGCCCTGGTGACGCGCACACTGGAATGGTATCTGGACGGACCGGGCGGGTCGGCGTCCATTGACCTGTCACGGGGTTCGCTGTACCGGCACCTGAATCAATTGCAGGACAGCTCCGGTGCCCGCGCCGGAGAACCCGGCGCCCACCCGGTGGAGGCGGCCCTGCACAGCTTGGAGGAGATGGACCGCCGGCTCTACCTTCTCGTCAATCTCGAGGATCTGCCGCTGGCCGACGCCGCCGCCGTGCTGGGCATCGCGCCGGAAGACGCCGTGGAACGGCTGAACTACGCCCGCGAACGGGTGCGCTCCAAGCTGACGGCGACGATCCTGATCGTCGAGGACGACGCCATCATCGCCTTCGATCTGGCGGAGACGGTCCGCGGCATGGGCCACACCGTCTGCGGCAACGCCGCCACGATGGACCAGGCGCTGACGCTGGCCTCCCGCCACTCCCCGACGCTGGCGCTGATGGACATCCGTCTGGCCGAGGGCGACAACGGGATCGAAGTGGCGCGGGAGCTTCGCCGCCAGCGCTTCCTGCCGGTGATCTTCGTCACCGCCTTCCCCAACGAACTGGCCAAGCAGGGGTTGGAGCATCTGGGGCCGGTGATCCCCAAGCCCTTCACCCGCGAACAGATCGAACAGGCGATCACCCGCGCCGTCTTCACCCCCCACCCCGAGGAAGTCTCGCTCGCCCTGAAGCACTGACCCGGGGGCACTGACCCTGGCGGGGGAAAGCCCCCGCTACTTGAACACGACCGTGCGCCCGCCGTTCAGAAGGACGCGGTGTTCGACGTGATAGCGGACCGCCCGAGCCAGAACGATGTTCTCGATGTCCCGCCCGATGGCCACCAGGTCGTCGGGCGTCATCGTGTGGTCGACGCGCTCCGCCTCCTGCTCGATGATCGGCCCCTCGTCCAGGTTCGAGGTGACGTAGTGGGCCGTCGCGCCGATCAGCTTCACGCCGCGGGCGTGGGCCTGGTGGTAGGGCTTGGCGCCCTTGAAGCTGGGAAGGAAGGAGTGGTGGATGTTGATGATCCGCCCCGCCATCCGCTCGCACAGGGCCGGGGACAGCACCTGCATGTAACGGGCGAGCACGACCAGATCGACCTTCTCCTGCTCCGCGATCTCCAGCAGACGGGCCTCCTGCTGGGCCTTGGTGTCGCTGGTCAACGGCAGATGGTGGAAGGGAATGTTGTGCCACGCCGCGAGCTGGTAGAAGTCGCGGTGGTTGGAGACGATGGCCGGGATCTCGATCGGCAGATAGCCGGTGCGGTAGCGGTACAGCAGGTCGTTCAGGCAATGCCCGAACTTCGACACCATGATCAGCACCCGCTGGCGCCGTCCGGCGTCGTGCAGTTTCCAGGTCATGCCGAACCGTTCGGCCACCTGCTCGGCGAAGGCCGCCTCAAGCTCCGTCTGCGAGGGTCCGGACGGCGCGGCGGAGAAATGGACGCGCAGGAAGAACAGATTGGTCCCTCGATCGCCGAACTGCGCGCTGTCGATGATGTTGCACGACCGCTCGGCCAGGAAACCCGAAACGGCGTAGACGATGCCCACCGTATCGGGACACGAGATGGTGAGGATGTATTCGGAACCGTTGCCGGACATGCGCGCCTACCGTTGCGGCCTGGAATCGAGGGCGAATTCCCTAGCACGGTCATCCGCGGAATGCATCGTGAAATGTGGGAATGCGGGATCGCCCTTCCGGCAGCAATTGGTAAGGATTCCCATGCGACAATGAGCCGTTTCGGCATTGGGCCGATCGGAGGGGCAAGCCATGGGCAGAAGCGGGAAGATCGTCGGCGAATACGCCAAGGGCAAGGTTGACAAGCTGCTGACGCCGGAAGCGGCGGAAAGCACCTCGCGGCACCGGATCATGCACTTCCTGGAGAACATGGAGGCGGCGATCCTGGAGGCGAATTGCGAGGTGATGGGACGCGAGCTTCCCAACCTCGACCAGACCTCCTTCCTGCGCATGGCCGTCCGGGTGGCGGAACTGCGCGCCGACTATCTGCGCGCCGGACTCAAGATATCGGAACAGCGGCACCCCAACGCCGCCGCCATCGAGGAACTGGCCCGCGTCCGCCACGCCTACGAGGAGATGCTGGCTGTCTTCGAAGCGGCGGAGCGGGTGATCGAGCGGGGATACGTGAAGTTGGGATAGAGGGAAGCTGGGATAGAGGGAAGCTCCCCCCTCACGGAATCATCGGCTGCCTCCGGCCGGCTCGTTCACGGGGTAACGGAACAGCGCGTACAGAAAACCCCTTTCCCGCCATTGTGGGAAAGGGGCCGGATGCGCGGAACAGTTCGTATTCGTATTATCTGACGTCGCGGAAATGCTCCAGCTCACGCCGCAAGTCGGTAACCTCGCGCTTCAGCGCGACCAGACGGCCGACGTTGGGAGTCGTGCTGCGCTCTTCCTTTTCGAGTTCGTCTTCGACTTCGCGCTGCTCCTGCCGGATGATGTTGAACAAGGCGTTCCTCAACATCGCCACCTCCCGAGCTTATTTCTAAAATTTTAGCGCTTTCGGCCTCCATCATCAAGGAATTCTTGAAAAGGGTCGATTCCTCATAGGTCGAAACGCACCCCCAGGAGGGTCCCCCGGCGACAATTGGCGGAGCTGGCCCGACCAACCTTGACAACCCTTTTGCGCGTCCCCATTGGTTAACGCTCACCCTTTGGGCTCGAACCTCAGGCCTCCTCGGGGCCGGACGCCGCCTTTCCGATCGCGCTTAGGACTTTTGGTTTCGGCGGCCCCAAACCCTTGCGGAATCAGGGGCGAATGGAACGCAGACGTCTCCTTCAACTGGCGCTGACCGTCCCCCTCGCCGGGGCCGGCGCCATGCTGTTCCCGGCTGAAGCCGGGGCACAGACCAAGACCCGCCCGGCGCCTCGGCCGCGCATGGTGGTGGTCGATCCCGGCCATGGCGGCATCGACCCCGGTGCCGTCGGCGCGCGCGGCACGCTGGAGAAGGACATCACCCTGCACATCGCGCAGGAGTTGGCGCGGCTGCTCACCCGGCAGCACCGGCTGGGCGTGCGGCTGACCCGCGACGGCGACCGCTTCCTGTCGCTGGGCGAGCGCGTGGACGCCGCGCGGGAGGCGCGTGCCGACCTGTTCGTGTCCATCCACGCCGACAGCGCGCCCAACCGCGAGGCCCGCGGCCTGTCCGCCTACACATTGTCCGAAAAAAGTTCCGACTCCTTCGCCGCGGCGCTGGCCCGCAAGGAGAACGCCGTGGACCGCCTCGGCGGCCCCGACCTGAAGGACGCCAAGAAGGCGGTGAAGGAAATCCTGCTGGATCTGACGGCGCGCCACACCCGGCACGCCGCCCTGGTGGCCCGGCATTCCATCGTGAAGGGTGCGGGGAAGGACATGCTTCTGCTGGACAACCCGATGCGGTCGGCCAACTTCGCGGTGCTGAAGGCGCCGGACGTTCCGTCCGTCCTGCTGGAAACCGGCTTCCTGTCGAATCCGAAGGACGAGGCCCTCCTGCGCGACCCCAAGGCGCGGCAGAAGATCGCGCGCGTTCTGGCGCGCGAAATCGCCGGATTGGTGACGCGCGCGCCATTTGCCTGAGCCGGTTTCCTTCGCGCCTGCAGCGAGTGAAACATTCGTGCATCACCCCGGAACAAAACGACGATGAAGCACAGCACTCCCAAGATTACCCATTGCCAACGCACCTGCGGCATGACTTTTTCCGCCCGCCCGTTCCTTCGGCGGGCCGGGGATCGGAGGCAGAGCGTGTCGGGGTTTGGCCGCCTTTTGGCGCTGGTCGGAATGGCCGCTGTCGCGGGCCTCGCGTCTGGCTGCGCGCCGGTGGTGCTGGGCGCCGCCGGGGGCACCGCCGCCATCGCCGCCAGCGAGCACCGCGGCCTGTCGGGCTTCGCGTCGGACACCCAGATCAAGGCCCAGATCAACCATCTGTGGTTCCAGCATTCGATGGACCTTCACAGCCGCATCGGCCTGACGGTGGATCAGGGCCGGGTGCTGCTGACGGGGCGCGCCGCCGACGCCCAGATGCGGCTGGACGCCGTGCGCCTGTGCTGGCAGGTGGAGGGCGTCAAGGAAGTGATCAACGAGATCCAGGTGGACACGGACTCGGGCATCATGGACAGCGCCCGCGACACCTGGATCACGACGCAACTTCGCACGAAGCTGACCTTCGATTCTCAGATCCACAGCCAGAATTTCAGCATCGATACCGTCAACGGCGTCGTCTATCTCATGGGTCTGGCCACCCACCAGGGCGAGCTCGACCGCGTGATCGAGCACGCCCGCACGCTTCCCAACGTCCAGCGCGTCGTCAACTACGCCCGCGTCCTCTAGCGCACCAGGGTCTCCGCACCGCCATGGCCATCCTGCCCGCCTTCGTCCGCCGCCTTGCCGCCTCCGCCGCCATGAGTCTGCTCATGGCGCTGGCGGTCTTCACCGTGGCGGCGGGAGGGACCGGCACCCCGGCGGCGGCGCAGCAGCCCCAGCCCGACCAGGGGCCGGCCAACCGCCTGTTCGTCCAGGCGATGCAGGCGATCCGGCAGGCGGACAACACCTACGACATCGCCGAGGAAAGCCGCTTCCTGAAGGAAGCCGACCGGCTGCTGAACGAAATCGTCGTGAAGTATCCGGACAGCGCGCTGGCCGTCCAACTGGTCACCAACCAGTTCGTCGGCGATTTCGACTTCTTCGAGTTCCGCTCGCGCATCCGCTCGCTGGTCTGCAACGAGCCGATGACCTCGCTCTGCTTCCTGCACCGGGTGGCGGAGATGCTGCCCCCGGTGGAGACGCCGATCACCGCCGCCCGCTGGGACTGGCTGTCGCTGGCCGTGGCCTACAACACCATCGGCGACGGCGCGCGGGCGAAGGAGATCATCGCCCCCTTCGTCAGCGCGGTGCGGCGCGGCGCCGCGTCCGACGGGGCCGGGCAGGACCTGTTCGTCGCCCGCGCGCTCGCCCTGATGGGGCAGAGCCAGCTCGCGCTCGACATCACCCGGCAGATCCCGGAATGCTCGACCCGCATCTACAACCTCGCCGACATCGCGAAGGCGGCGTCGTGGCGCGGCGACATGGCGCTGGCCGGCCAACTCGCCGAGGAGGCCAAGGCCTACGCCACCGCCCGCAACTGCGGTTGGGAACTGGGGCTGGTCGCCCAGACGCTGCTGCGCGCCGGCAAGGAGGGAGCGGCCCGCACCCTGTTCCTGAACACGGTGGAGACGCAGTTCTCCAAGTTCCGCGAGACCAAGACCGACTGCTGCCCGCCGGAACTGGCCGTCGCCGCGGCGGATCTGGGCGACACCAATCTGGCGCTCGGCCTGCTGCGCACCGTGCAGGACGAGAATCCCTGGACCATCCCGGCGGTTCTGGGCCGGATCGCCCGCCGCTCCGACGCCTCCGTGGCGCTGTCCTACGCCGAGCAGGTGCAGGACCTGGACATCCGGGGCGAAGCCCTGGCCGAGCTGATCGAGGCGGCGCTGAAGCGCGGCGACCCGACCAGCGCCAACGAGCTGATGAAGCGGTTGACCCGTCTGGTGGATGAATCCGCCGGCCGCCGCCCCGGCCTGCTCGCCCAGAAGGCCAAGGCGGAGAAGGTGATGTACGGCGACGACCGCTGGCGCAAGAGCTTCCAGGGTTCGCTCAATGCCGCGGACCGGGCGAGCAATTTCGTCCGGCGCGACATCGGCGCCCCGCTGCTCGCCGCCCTCGTGCGGATCGAGACCGGCCTGCCGATGCTTGATTGATCGGGCTTGATTGATCGGGCCCGGCTGATCGGGCGCGTCGCTCAGGAACGCGCCGCCAGCACCACCAGCCCCGCCACCGGCTCCCCGCTTTCGTGGCGCAGGGTGTCGTGGGCGATGCGCAGAACGGTCAGTCCCGCCGCGGTCAGGCAATCCCGCACATGACGTTCCGCGTGGGCGTAGCGTCCGTGCGGGCCGACCCGGCAGGGCGCCCCACCCTCCTCCAGCCGCTCCACCGTGAAGGCCAGCCGCCCGCCCGGGCGCAGCGCCGCGGCGGCCTGCCCCAGCACCCCGTTCAGCGCGCCGAAATAGCAGAGCACATCGGCGGCCACGATCAGGTCGAAGGCCCCCGGGCGGCCCGTCAGGAAGGCCCCCAACTCCGCCGCCTCCAGCGCGTCGTAGAGGCCGCGGGCGGCGGCGCGCTCCAGCATGCCGGGGGACAAATCCACCCCCTCCAGCCGGCAGGCGAAGCCGCGCAGCAGGGGACCGCAAAGACCGGTGCCGCAGCCGGCGTCCAGCACCTCCAGGCTTCCGTCCGCCGCGATCCCCGCCCCGGCGACCGCCTCGGCGAGCAGGGCGGGCGCCCGGTAGCCCAGTTCGCCCACCAGCTTGTCGTCGAACTCCCCGGCGAACAGGTCGAACACCTGCCGGATATAGGCGTCGGAGGCCCGGTCCCCGGTCGCCAGCCCGGCGATGGCGGCGCCGATGTGGCGGGCCACGGGATGGTCCGGATGATCGCGCAGCCACAACCGGGCGAAGCGCGCGGCCTCCTCACGCCGGCCTTCCTCGTGCAGCAGGTAAAGGGCGCCGGACAGGTTGTCATGCGCCTCGTCCCAATCAGGGCGCAGGGCCAGCGCGCGGCGGTAGGCCGTCGCGGACTCGGTCAGCCGCTCCCCGTCGCGCAGCAGGTTGGCGAGGTTGTTGAACGCCTCCGCATAGGCCGGCTCCTCCGCCAGCGCCCGGTGGAAGTGCCGCTCCGCCGGCACCGCATCGCCCGCCGCCTTCAGGGCCGAGGCCAGATTGTAATGGACCAGCGGATGGTCCAGCCCGCAGGCCAGCGCTTCCCGATAGGCGGCCACCGCCTCCTCCGCGCGGCCCTGGGCGCGCAGCACGTTGCCGAGGTTGTTGTGCGCTTCCGCGAAGCGCGGGTTCAACGCCAGCGTGCGGCGGTACGCGGCCTCCGCCTCCATGGCCAGCCCGTCCGTCGCCAAGGTGTTGGCCTCCGCGTACAGGCGCACCGCCTGAGCGGCAAAGCCGCCCAGCCGCCCACCGCCGCGGGCGAGAAGGCCCGGACGCGGCGACGGGGAACGGGGCGGATCGCTCGGCTCGGTCACGGAACGGCTCCTGATAGGAAAATGAACTAACAGCATCTTTACCGGGAACGGGAGAACATGGCACTCCCTTCCGGCGACGGACCGATACACGGCCCCGGCAAACGGCCCCGGCAAACGGACAAGGCGAAACCCATGGCACACCACCCGGAACAGGAATCGCCGATGACGCCGGAAGACATCGCCGACCGGCTTGGCCACGCCGTCGCCCACCATCGGGCGGGCCGGCTGGCGGAGGCGGAGAAGGATTACCGTGCCGTTCTGGCGGCGGACCCGGAGCATCCCGACGCGCTGCATCTTCTGGGCGTGCTGGCGCTCCAGGTCGACCATCCCGGCCCCGCCGTGGAGCTGATCCGGGAGGCCATCCGGCTTGCCGGCGGAGTCGCCGATTACCACGACAATCTGGGTAGCGCGCTCGCCGCCCTGGATCGCCACGCCGAAGCGGCGGAGGCCCACCGCATGGCCGCCGCCCTGAACCCGCTGTCGGCCCAGCCGCGCTACAATCTGGGCAACGCCTTTCAGGCGCAGGATCTGCCGGGGCTCGCCGCGCTGGCCTTCACCGCGGCGGTGGAGCTTCAGCCGGGCTACGCCAAGGCCTGGTACAATCTGGGCAACGCCCTGCGCGCCCAGAACCGCCTCGCCGATTCCGTGACGGCCTTCGCCCGTGCCGCGCGCCTCGCCCCCGCGATGGTCGAGGCCCACACCAACCTCAGCGACGCGCTGACCGCCGCCGGACGGCTGGACGAGGCGTTGGCCCAGGCCCGCGCCGTGCTGCGGCTGCGGCCCGACGACCCCAAGGCCCATTACAATCTGGGCGCCGTCCTGCAACGGAAGGAAGCCTACGAGAGCGCGGAGATCGCCTACCGCGAAGCGCTGAAGCGCGCGCCCGACAACCCGATGACGCTGAACAATCTGGGCAGCGTGCTGCAGAAGCTGGGCCGCGCCGCCCAGGCCGAGCAGTGCTTCCGCAAGGTGTTGAGCCAAAACCCACACTCCGTCGAGGCCATCTACAACCTCGGCAACGCGCTTCAGGCGCAGGGGCAGCTCGCCAAGGCGGAGGCCTGCTACGAGGAGGCGCTGGCCCACAGCCCGGACCTTGCCACCGCCAGCTACAACCTCGCCCTCATCGCCCTTCTGCACGGCCAGACGGAGCGCGGCTGGAAGGGCTACCAACAGCGCTTCGCCGCGGGACAGGTCCTGCCGAACCGCCGGATCGGCGCCCCCCTGTGGCAGGGCGAAGGGCTGCGCAAGCGCCGGCTGATGATCTGGCGGGAGCAGGGCATCGGGGACGAGATCATGTTCGCCTCCTGTTACGGCGACGTGATCGCCTGGGGCGGCGGGCCGGTGATCATCGAGACCGATCCGCGGCTGGTCGGGCTCTTCGCCCGTTCCTTCCCGCGCGCGACGGTGCGGGCGGAGACCATCGACGCCGAAGGGCGGGAAACGGTGGAGCCGCCGGATTTCGACGTCCAAGCGCCGGCGGGCACCCTGCCCCACCTGCTGCGCGGGACGCTGGACGGTTTCGACCAGTTCGAACCCTGGCTGAAGCCCGACCCGACCCGCGCCGCCCTGTGGCGGGACCGGCTGGCCGCTCTGGGGCCGGGGCTGAAGGTCGGGATCGGTTGGCGCAGCCAGCTCATGACGCCGGAGCGCAAGGCCGCCTACACCACCCTGGACCAGTGGGGAGCCCTGTTCGCGCTGCCGGGTGTGGTCTTCGTCAACCTGCAATACGGCGCGTGCGAAGCGGAGATCGCGGCGGCGGAGGCGCGCTTCGGCGTGACCATCCACCGCTGGGACGATCTGGACCTGAAGGACGATTTCGAGGCCGCGGCGGCCCTGACCGCCAACCTGGACCTCGTCATCACCCCAGCCATGTCGGCGGGCGAACTGGCGGGAGCGCTGGGGGTGCCGGTCTGGCGGTTCGGGCACCGCGACTGGACGCAACTCGGAACCGGCGTGCGCCCCTGGTTCCCGTCGATGCGCCTCTTCCAGCCATTCTCCGGCGAAACCTTCGACAACGTCCTGACGCGCATCGCCCGCTGCCTCACCGCGATGCGGCCCGCCCCCGCGCCCACCTCCCCTCCTTCACCGCCGCCGCCCGCCAGCGATCCGGAAGCGTTGCTGACCGAAGCCATCGCCCTTCACCGAACGGGCCGGCTGGACGACGCCGTGTCGGCCTACCGCGTGGTCCTCGACCTTGCGCCGCGCCACAGCGACGCGCTGCACCTTCTGGGGCTGGTCCAGCATCAGACGGGCCGGCACGCGGAGGCGGAACGCCACATCACGGAGGCGCTGCGGCTCGACCCGGACTTCCCGACGGCCTGGAATCATCTGGGCCTCGTGCAGCAGGCGCTGGACCGTCCGGACCGGGCGCTGGCCTGCTTCCGCCGCGCCATGGTCCTTCGCCCGGATTTTCCGGAGGCGATGACCCATATGGGGCTGGGCATGCACCAGCCCGACCGCGTGGCGGTGGCGAAGCGGTGGCATCGCCGCTCCATCCGTCTCGCCCCGGCCAACCCGGCATCCCACACCAACCTCGGCCACGCTTGCGAGGTGGAGGGACGCTTCGCGGAGGCCGCGGCCCATTACCGGCGCGCCTTGACCCTGCGCCCGGACACCGCCGACACGCTGAACAATCTGGGCACCCTCGCCAAGATGGACGACCGGCCGGGCCTCAGCCGGCGCTTCCTCGAACGCGCGTTGCGGGTGGACCCCGGTCTGGCGCTCGCCGCCTGGAACGTCGGGTTGCTGGCGCTGGCGGACGGCGACCTCGCCACCGGCTGGGCCGGCTACGAGCGGCGTTTCTCCGCGCGCCAGCTTCAGCGGGCGCGCCGCATCCCCTTGCCCGTCTGGAACGGCGAGCCTCTGGAGGGGCGCCGCCTGCTGGTCTGGCCGGAACAGGGGCTGGGCGACGAGATCATGTTCGCGTCCGTCTTCGGCGACCTGGAGGGCTGCGGCGGTCCGGTGGTGCTGGAATGCGACCCGCGCCTGGTGCCCCTCTACGCCCGCGCCTTCCCCTGGGCGACGGTGCGGGCGGAATCCGTCACCGCCGAGGGGCGGGAGCGCTTCGATCCGCCGGATTGCGATGTGCAGATCGCCGCCGGCTCCCTTCCGGCCCTGCGGCGCGACCGGCTGGACCGCTTTCCCGCCCGCCCGGCCTTCCTGACCCCCGACCCGCAACGGGCCGCCCTGTGGCGCGCGCGGGTGGACGCGCTTGGCCCTGGCCTGAAGGTGGGCATCGGCTGGCGCAGCCAGATCGTCACGGCGCATCGCGAAGGCGCCTACACCCGCATCACGGACTGGCTGCCGCTGCTGGATGTGCCGGGCATTCACGCCGTCAACCTGCAATACGGCGACTGCGCCGCCGAATTGGCCTCCATCGAGCGGGGCGGCGTCCGCCGGGTCCACCGCTGGGACGATCTGGACCTGAAGAACGATCTTGAGGGCGTGGCGGCCCTGATGTCGGCGTTGGACCTCGTCATCCTGCCGGCCACCGCCGCCGGGGAACTGGCCGGCGCGCTGGGGGTGCCGGTCTGGCGTCTCGGCGGGCGGGACTGGACCTGGATGGGCACTGGGACACGTCCTTGGTTCCCGTCCCAACGTCTGATACCGCTCCGCGCAGGGGAAACCTCCGCCGACATTCTCCGCCGAGTCGCAAGGATTCTGTCCCGGACGGGAGGGAAAGCCCCTATGCCCGAACGGGTATGACCTCGCAAGAAAGCGCAACCCTGCGGCCTATTCCTGCAACGAACGGCATGAAGCGGACCTATGCGGCGTATTGTCCTATCCGCTATCATAAGGGGCGGTCACACCCCGTCTTTGGAGTACTAGGACAAAAGTTTAGGGTTGTTTGGCGGCACGGATGGGTGAACACTATGGTTTCCGGCCTGCCGGACTTGGCAGGAGCCGGTTCGATCTGACGGAGAGCAGCCCATGCACACTGATGCTCGCCTATCTTCCTTGCAGGAAAAGCACCTGCGTCTCGACCGCGCCATCCTCGACGAGGAGAAGCGTTCGTGGCCCGACGAAAGTGCCATCAAGCGCATGAAGCTTGAGAAATTGCATCTCAAGGAAGAAATTGATCGCTTGGCCAGAACCAGTCGCAGGGTGAATTAACACCCTTCCGGATCGATCCCAATTCGAAAAGCCGGGGGCGGCGACGGTTCGCCTCCGGCTTTCTTTATTCGGCCCTCGCCGTTATTCCGTCCCCACGGCGACCGGAGCTGAGCCCGACCGAAGAGCGCGCAGACGGCGAGCGATCGTCGGCAGGGCGCCGGACGCAGGCTGACCCGGCGGGGCCGGGATGAGCGCCATCGCCGGAAACCAGGGCCGCGTCCCGGTGCCGAGCGCCGTCCAATCCCCGCGCGGTCCGAACCGCCAGACCGGCACCCCCAGCGCCGCCGCCAGTTCCCCGACCGAGCTGGCCGGCGTGACGACGAGGTCGAGCGCCGACATCAGGGCCGCCACGCCCTCCAGATCGTCCTTCAGGTCCAGATCGTCCCAACGGTGGATGGGCACGCCGAACCGGCGCTCCGCCTCCGCGATCTCGGCGGCGCAATCCCCATACTGAAGGGTGACGATGCGAACCCCCGGCACCGCGAACACCGGTCCCCAATCGGCGAGCGGCGCATAGGCGCCGCGGCGCTCCGCCGTCATCAGCCCGCTGCGCCACGCGATCCCTACCTTGAGGCCGGAACCGAGCGCGTCCACCCGCCCGCGCCACAGGGCGGCCCGTTGCGGGTCCGGAACCAGGAAGGACGGGTGAGGTGGAAAGGCGTCCAGACGCGGCCTCAGCCGGCGCGGCAGCGATCCCATGGCGACGTGCCGGTCGATGCCGGTGCAGGGCGCCGCCGGGTCCGGCGGGGCCGGGCGGCACTCCGCGCGCGGAAAGGACCGGGCGAACAGGGGCACCAGCCGCCGGTCGCACTCCACCACCACGGCGCCGGCCCGGTCGATCAGTTCGTCCAGGCAACCGGCGAACAGGATCTCGTCGCCGATCCCCTGCTCCGCCCAAACCAGCAGGCGCAGGCCGGACGGGTCCTCCCCCTCCCAGGCGGGAACCGGCAGGGACCGGGCGGCGCCGGACAGCTCCCGCGCGCGGAAGCGGGCGTCGTAGCCGGCCCAGCCCGCCGCCAGATCGCCGCGGGCCAATTGCAGAAGCCCCAGGTTGAAGGCTGCGGCCGCGTGATCCGGCTCGACAACCAGGGCGCGCCGGCACCAGCGCTCCGCCGCGACATCCTCGCCCCGGTCGCGCAGCAGGCGGCCCAGATTGGCCGACGCGTCTCCCAGTCCCGGCGCAAGAGCGAGCGCGCGGGCCAGCGCCTGCCGCGCCCCGTCCAGCCGTCCGGCCCGGCGCAACGCCACCCCCAGATTCAGCCAGCCGTCTTCCCGGTCCGGGGCCAGCCGCAGGGCATGGCGATGGCACGCCTCCGCCGCATCCAGCGCGCCCAGCCGAGTCAGCACGGCGCCCCAGTTGTCGTGCGCCACGGCCAGCGACGGCTCGGCCAGGGTCGCCCGGCGGTGCGCGGCGGCGGCGGCGGGCAGGTCCTGCACCTCCTCCAGCGCGTTTCCAAGATTGGTCAGGGTCCCCGCCGCCGCGGGTTGCAGGGCGAGCGCCAGCCGGAACCAGCGCACCGCCTCCGCTGCCCGCCCCAGCGCCAGCAGGACGGTCCCCAGACTCGACTGGGCGGCGCCGTAGGCGGGCATCCTGTCCAGGGCGCGGGCGATGCGTTGCGCGCCCCCGGCGGAATCGCCGGTCTGGTGCGCCAGAAGCCCCGACAGATGGAGCGCGACCGGGTGGTCCGCCTGCGCCTTCAACGCACGCTCGTAAAGGGGAGCCGCTTCGGTCAGCCGCCCTTCGCGGTGATGGGCGGCGGCGGTCTCCAGCAAGGTGTCGGGATTGTCCGGTGTGGCGGGTGGCGGACCGCCGTCCACGGGCATGAGCCGGCGAAGGGCCGCGGCCATCCGCCCCACGGCGGCGTCCAGTTCCTCGCCGGGGCGCGGCTGGAACAGGCGCATCGTCGGGAACCAGGGACGGGCGCCGGTTCCGAGTTGCGTCCAGTCGCGGTGGCCGCACTTCCACACCGGCACGCCCAGCGCCCCTGCCAGTTCGCCCGACGAGACCGCAGGCGTGATGACGAGGTCCAGGTTTGCCGTCAGCGCCGCCGCGGCCTCGAAATCGTCCTTCAGGTCCAGATCGTCCCAGCGGTGGATGGCCACGCCGAAGCGTTTTTCCGCCCCCGCGATCTCCGCCGCGCACTCCCCGTATTGCAGGTTGACGAAGGTCACACCCGGCAGCGCGAAGAGCGGAGCGAAGGCGTCCAGCGTGACGTAGGCGGCCTTGCGCTCCCCCTCCATCGATTGGCTGCGCCACGCGATCCCGACCTTCAACCCCGGCCCGAGCGCGGCCACCCGATCCCGCCAGCGGTCCAGCCGGGCGGGGTCGGGCACCAGCCAGGGCCGGTCGGGAAACCGCCGCAGATCCGTCCGCAGAAGCCGTGGAAGGGACGCGGCGGCGATCTGCACGTCCACGTCGCGCGTCTCCACCGTTGGCGCGCGCACCGTGGCGCCGGGAAAGGAGCGCGCGAAGAGCGAGACCAGGCGGCGGTCGCATTCGATCACCACATGCCCGGCGCGGCGCAGCAGGTCGGGATAGCAGGACGCGAAGAGGATTTCATCGCCAACACCCTGCTCCCGCCAGACCAGCAGGCGAGCGGCGGCGATGTTCTCACCGCGCCACGCCCTCGCGGCAAGGCGACGCTCCTGCCCACGGAACTGGGGCGTGCCGAACCGCCATTCGTGTTCCGCCCATCCGGACCGCAGATCCCCCTGCTCCAGAAGCAGAAGCGACAGGTTGTAATGGGCCGTCGGAAGCGCCGGATCGGCCTGGATGGCTTGGCGATATGCGGCGATGGCCTCGGCCGGGCGCTGCCGCCGCGCCCAATGCATGGCAAGGTTCGCCTGCGCCTCCGCCCCGTCCGGCGCCCGGTCGACAGCGCGCCGGTGGCAGGCGAGTGCTTCGTCAATACGGCCCAGCCGGTCGAGAGCGCTGCCAAGGTGGCTCCAGGCGGCGGCCTCGTCCGGCGCGGTCGCGGTGGCGCGCCGAAGAAGCCGCTCCGCCTCCGCGGGCCGGTCGGCCGTCAGGCGGAGCGCACCGAGACTCACCAGCGCATCCACCCCCGATGGCGCCAGGGCGAGCGCCCGCCGGTGGCTCCGCTCCGCCCCCGCCCGATCCTCGCGGTCGGCGAGCAGATGCCCCAGATGGGTGTGCGCCAGCCCGAGCGACGGACGAATCCGCAGGGCGCGCCGCGCACAGGCTTCCGCCTCGCCGCCGTCGCCCCGTGCCCGCAGAAGCGCGGTGCGGTTGAGCCAATGCTCCGCCATGTCCGGGCAGAGCAGCACGGCGTTGCGCTGCGCCGCCAGGGCGGCGTCATGCCGCTCCATCGCCTGACAGGCATCGGCCAGGGCCGCGTGGGCGGCGGCGTTGCCGGGATCGGCCTTCACCGCACGCATCAGGACGGCCTCCGCCTTCACGGCATCGCCCGCGCGAAGCCGAAGGACGCCCAGGAGGTGCAGGGCCACGGAATGTTCGGGCACGGCGTCCAGGACCGACCGGCAGAGCGCCTCCGCCTCCCCCATCTCCCCGGAGCGGTAACGGGCAATGGCGTCGGCCAACAGCGGCGCGACGTCCTTTGGCGGGCCGTGCGTCGCGGCCTCCGCCGATGGAAGCAACTGACGCAAGCTGCGGGCAAGGCGCGTCATGACGCCGTCCAACGTCTCGCCGGGCCGCGGCTGGAACAGGCGCATCGTCGGAAACCAGGGGCGCACAGCGGTGCCGAGCTGGGTCCAGTCGCGGCTGCCGATCCGCCAAGCCGGCACACCCACGGCCCCGGCCAGTTCGCCGGACGAGACGGCGGGCGCGATGACGAGGTCGAGTGAGGCGGTCAACGCGGTGGCCCCTTCGAAATCGTCCTTCAGGTTCAGATCGTCCCAACCGTGGATGGTCACGCCGAAGCGTGCCTCCGCCGCTGCGATCTCCGCCGCGCATTCGCCGTATTGCAGATTGACGAAGACCACACCCGGCAGAGCGAAGAGAGGAGCGAAGGCGTCCAGCGTGATGTAGGCGCCCCGGCGTTCGGTCGTCATCAATTGGCTGCGCCACGCGATTCCGACCTTCAGCCCCGGTCCCAGAGCGGCCAGCCGGTCCCGCCAGAGAGTGAGGCGGGCGGGATCGGGCACCAGCCAGGGCTGCGCCGGAAAGCTTGCCAGGTCCGCACGCAGCAGGCGCGGAAGAGCGCCGGCTGCGATCTGGGCGTCGCAATCCGGCGGAACCAGCGTTTCGGTCCCGTCGGGAGCGGCACTTTCCGCCCGGACGGTGGCCCAGGGGAAGGACCGGGCGAACAGGCCGACCAGCCGGCGGTCGCACTCCAGGATCACCTGCCCGATCCGACCCGCCGCCACCCGCTCCTCCAGAGCGGGATAGCAGGAGGCGAACATCAGCTCGTCCCCCACCCCCTGCTCCCGCCAGACCAGCAAGCGTCCGACGGGTTCGGAAGAGTCCCGCCAGAGCGGCGCCGCGATGCTGCGTTCCCGATAATCCTTGGCGCGGAACCGGTCCCGATAGGCGTCCCAACCCTCCCGCAGATTGCCTTTGGCAAGGCTGACCAGGGCGAAGTTCAGCCGCGCCGCGGCCAGCGACGGATCGATGTCCAAGGCGCGGCGCAGGGCTTCCTCCGCCTCGTCCACGCGCATCGACTGCCAGTGCAGCATGCCGAGATTGGCATGGGCTTCCGCATGGCGGGCGTCGACGGACAGCGCGCGCCGATGCATGGCCTCGGCCTCTCCGGTCCGTCCCAGCATATGAAGGGCCAGCCCGACGGCGGTGAGAGCGATGGGGCTGCGCGGCGCCAAACGAACCGCGCGCTCGTGCAGGCGCAGCGCCCCCGGCCAGTCGTCCCGTTCCTGAAGGACGTTGCCGAGGTTGGTGTAGCTGTCGGGATAGTCGGGCTGGGCGATCAGCGCCCGGCGGTACAGCGCGGCAGCGGCATCCGTCCGGCGCGCGGCCTTGCGGGAATTGCCGAGGTTGTTCAGCGCCTTGCCGTAATCGGGCCGGATGGTCAGGGCACGCCGGAAGACGCAGGCGGCCACCTCCGGCTGATTCACGCCGTCATGGCCGGTGCCCATATTGTTGAAGGCCACCGCGTCGGCCGGGCGCAGCGCGAGGCACATCCGCAGCGCGGCCACGGCGGCGGCGTGGTCGCCGAGATCGAGCAGCGCCACGCCCAGATTGTTCCACGCCCCTGCCACCAGAGGGTCCAGGGACAGCGCCTGCCGGTAGCGGGGAACCGCGTCCTCAAGCCGTCCATCCCCTTGCAGCGCGCTGCCCAGATGGAACAGAAGCCGCGCGTCCCGCGCCGGCCCGGCATCCGCCGCCGGGGTGAGAACCGCCACCGCCTCGCCGAACTCACCCCGCTCGTTCAGAAGCGCGCCCAGTTCGCGCGCCACCTCGCAATCGGTCGGGTCGTCGGACAGCGCGCGGCGCAGGCACGGCTCCGCGTCGGAGTGGTTCAAGGCGCGCAGCACGAGCGCCAGACTGCGCCATGCCTCGGCATGACCCGGCTGCGCCTGCACCACCCGGTAAAAACCGAGCGCGGCTTCGTCCAGATGCCCCCGGCGCCGATGCAGAACGGCCAGATTGAAGCGGATCGCGGTGCGTCCGGGATCGAAGCGCAGAGCCTCGCCATAGGCCGTCATGGCCTCGTCGATCCGCTCCTGCGCCTGAAGGAGAAGGCCGAGATTGCCGAAGGCCTCCGCATAGCCGTCCTGAAGGGCGATGGCGCGGCGGTAGGCGCGGGCCGCGTCGTCCGGACGGTTCCGGTCGGCCAGGAGATTGCCCAAGCTGTTGTAGGCCGGGGCGAAGGATGGATCGGCGGCCAGGGTCGCCCGGAAACGCGCCATCGCCAGATCGGCATGTCCGGTCTGGTAGGCGGCG
This sequence comes from Roseomonas genomospecies 6, assembly GCF_008365375.1. GTDB lineage: Bacteria > Pseudomonadota > Alphaproteobacteria > Azospirillales > Azospirillaceae > Azospirillum. The sequence goes on from NZ_QOKW01000001.1 coordinate 266,667, forward strand.
ATGCCGGACAGGTGACGGGCATCGGCGTGGGCCGGGTCGGCGGCCAGGATGCGCCGATAGAGCCGTTGCGCCTCGTCCGGATTTCCCGCCCGGTGGAGGGCGACGGCGTCGGTCAGAAGCGCGTCCGTGGAACGGCCTTCGCGGTCCCGAAACTCCGTGTCGGTCACGGTGCCGGATCGGTTGCCGGACCGTCTGCCGCGCCTTCGCCGGCGCCGGACGAAGCATCGGAGCCGCCCTTGAACATCTTCCGGCAGATTTTCAACGCACGATAGTAGTTGCGCGCTTCCACCAGCCGTTCGATCTCTTCAAGGTCGTCGCGGCAATCGGGACGGGCCTCGCGCGTTTCGGCCATGATCGAGGCGAAGCGCTGCAGGTTGAGCACCGAATCTTCGGGGAAGATATAGACGAGCTGAATGACGAAATAGAGCTTCTTCTCGATGCAATCGATCTGCTCTTCCTTCAGCACTTCACGACCGCGGAGGAAGTTGGCGGTGTTGTACAGAAAGAACGAGCCGGGACGGTCGCCGGCCCCGATGACCGCACCGTTGATGATGACCTTTTCGTTGGGGCGGAGAACGAACTTCAGAGGCATGAAACGGACCCGGTCCTTGTCTCGGCAGCGCGCGGAAGCGGAAAGCGCAGTCCGGTAGGCGCCGCACCAAATAGAACGGGCGGCGGCTCGCGCCGCCGCCCGCCGGGCGTGATCCTACCCGAAGTCTCAGGCTTAGAACAGACGCAGGATCGACTGCTGCGACTGGTTGGCCAGCGAGAGGGCGATGGTGCCGAGCTGCTGACGGGTCTGCAGCATCAGCAGGTTGGCGCCTTCCTCGTTCTGGTCGGCCAGCGTCAGCTTGCTCGCGCCTTCCGTCAGCACGTCGCTGAACTCCTTGGTGAAGTTCTCACGGGTGGTGATGACGTTCAGGTTGGTGGACAGCGTCTGCGACGACGACCGCAGCGTCTGCTTGGCGTAGTCGATGCTGGCCACCGCCTTGTCGATGTCGGCGCGGTCGGTCCAGTCGTTCTGCGCGTAGTCCAGACGCAGGCCCTGGCCGCTGGTGGTCAGGTTCTGGGCCTTCACCGTGATCGAGTTGGTGTTGCGCTCGTTGAGCTGCACCGACAGATCGTTCGAGGTGTTGGCGTCGGTCACCTGCACCGTCACCAGGTTGGCCGCCGAGTTGGCCGAGGCCGCCTGCTTGATGGTCTTCTGGTCGACGTTGAAGCGCACCGTGCCGGTGTCGAACGCGAAGGCGTTCTCGCCGTTCGAAAGCTTGCCCTCACCACGGTTGGCCATGCCGTCGCGGGTCGTCGTGGAGCCGCTCAGGTTGCTGACCTGGATCTGGATGTCGACCTTCTTCTCGATGGTCGAGATGCCGTTGCCGCCGTTGGAGGCCTGCTCCAGCAGCTTGCGGTCCACCGTGAAGGACACGACCGTGCCCGACGCGAAGCTCTCGGAGATGCGCTTGGTCAGGGCGTTCTCGGCGCTGGCCTTGACGGTCATCTCGCGGGCGGCGTTGGTCGTTGTCGCACCGGACAGGGTGATCGTGCCGGTGGCGTTGACCGACACCGTCTGGACGTCCTTGCCGCTGAGGCGGCCACCGCTGTTCAGGGCGTTGGAGATCGAGGCCTGGAGCTGCGAGGCGACGTTGGCGCGGGCGTTCTGACCGACCGCGACGTCACCGGAGGTGGCGGTGTAGGTGAAGGTCTGGTCTTCGACCGTGATGGTGAAGCTGTCGCCGGCTTCGACCGTGCCGCCCAGAGCCACCTGGGTGACCTGCGCCGAGCCCGTCTTCGCTGCCGTCGTGGTGTTGGCGGCGATGGTCTGGCTGTTGTCGAAGTAGGTGACGGTGCGCGACTCGTTGCCGTCGGTGACGATGAAGGACCGCTCGCGGCCCGCGGCGCCGCGGACTTCGATCTGCACGTCGGAGAAGCTGCCGGACGAGGTCGCCATCGTGCCGGACAGCTTCAGGCCGACCAGGCCGTGGGCCATTTCGGCGCTGTTGATGTCGCCGGCCGCACCCTCGATGGAGCCGTCGCCCTTGACGCGCACCGTGTAGGTGTCCGGGGACACCACGTTGGTGACGCGGGCGTTCTCGATGCCCTGGATGGTGTTGACGGCCTGACGCGACGCGCTGGTGGAGTCCATGCGCAGGCCGTTGCCGGCCAGCAGGTTCTTGCCGCCGTAGTTGGAGTCGCCGGCCAGCTTGTCGATCTGATCCTTCAGCGCGTTGAACTGCGAGGCCAGCGACTTGCGCGTGGCGACGGAGCCGGCGTCGGTGCCCAGAGCGGAATAGGCGGCGGTGGTCAGACCGCGAGCCTGCTCGATCATGTCGTCGATCGAGGTCAAGCCCTTGTCGGCGGCCTTGATGGTGCTGATGGCCTGACCCATCGTGTCCTTCAGCGCGGTCAGGTCGCCCGCACGCTGGGTCAGACCCTTCGCCGCGAAGAACGAGGTCGGGCCGTCGAGGGCCGTGTTGATCTTGTTGCCGGTGGCAAGAATGTTCTGCTTCTTCGCGATCGAGTCCTGGACGCCCTGCAACTGGAGCAGGTTCGTACGCATCGACGAAGAGAGGGAGATGTCGCTGGCAGCCATGGAAGTCACTCCTTTTGGAGGATGTCATTCCGTGCGGCCTTGCGCGCACGGAGAGGGACTAATTCCCTCGGGCTACCGGTAGGCAAAAAACGGGCCAGATCGAAATTGCCGTGGGGCGGGGAAATTCCTGCCCCGGGGAAAACAAGACCCGGCAATTCTTGCCGGTCGGTCGGCAGAAATTGCCGGTCACCCGGCACCCTTTGCCGGTTGCGCATCCGGACCGGCAGATTCTGCCGGGCTTGCGGAAAGCGTCATCACCTCGCAGACGGCGAGTGGACCGGCGGTCAGCGCCACGCTGCCCCAGGACCACCCGACGCCGAAACCCGAAAGCAGAAGGCGCAGCGGACCGTCGCGCAACGGCCCTTCCAGTTCCGAGGCCAGCGCCAGGGGGATGGAGGCCGAACTGGTGTTGCCGAATCCGGCCAGCCCGACCACCGTCCGATCGGGCGCGGCGCCGAGTTTCTGGGCCAGATGCCGGATCATCTGGGCGTTCGCCTGATGCAGGACGAGGCGGTCCACCGCCTCCATCGTCCAGCCGGCAAGCTCCAGCGCGGCGCGGATGTTGCCCGGCACCTCGCGCAGGGTGAAGGCGAAGACCTGGGTGCCGTCCATGAACAGGTGCGCCGGCTCGCCGGGCCGCCGCAGGCCGCCGCCGGGCACGGCGAGGTAGGGAGCGCCGGCGCCGTCGCTGCCCAGCGCGAAGGCCATGGGGGCCGCCCCCTCCTCCGCCACCAGCGCCGTGGCCGTGGCGGCGTCGCCGAACAGGGGCGCCACGGCGCGGTCGTCGGGGTCGAGCACGCGGGAGGTGGTGTCCCCGGCGATCAGCAGCGCCCGCTTGCCGCCCGCCGCCTTGAGCATCGCCGATGCTGTCCACAGGCCGTGGACGTAGCCGGAGCAGCCGAGCGTCAGGTCCAGCACCGCCGCTCCCTTGCCCAGCCCCAGCCGGCGGTGCAGCAGATAGCCCGACGCCGGTAATATGTGGTCGTGGGTCTGCGTGACCATGACCAGCAGATCGACGCTGTCCGCCGCCCAACCCAGCCGGTCCAGCAGGCGCCGCGCCGCCGCCTCCCCCAAATCGGACGTGCATTGGTGAGGGGAGACGAGGTGGCGCGCCTCGATGCCGGTCGCCTTGGCGATCCGGCGGGCGGCGTCCTCGCCGAAGCGGGCGGCCAGATCCTCCACCGTCTCGCGCCGTTCCGGCACGCAGGCGACGATTCCCGACAGGCCGACGCCCTCGATCACGCTGGCCACCATGGGGCGTCTCCTTCCGTCAGCCGGTGATGCCGCCGTCCACGACGATGGTCTGGCCGGTCACGAAGCCCGCCCCGTCGCCCAGCAGGAAACGGACCACCGGCACCACGTCGGCCACCTCGCCCAGCCGGCCGAGCGGCGTGCGCCGCACGATCTGGTCGCGCTGCCCCTCGGCCAGAGTGCCGGACATCTCGGTGGCGAGGTAGCCGGGTGCGACCGAGTTGACGGTGACCTGGAGCCGCCCGACCTCGCGCGCCAGCGCGCGGGTCAGCCCGTCCAGCCCGGCCTTCGACGCCGAATAGGCGGACAGCCCGGTGTAGCCCCGCTGCCCAATGATCGAGGAGATGTTGACGATCCGCCCCGGCCCCCGCTTCACCAGCTTCGCGCGCAGGAAGGCGCGGGCCACTTGGATGGCGCCGGTCAGGTTGACCTGGACGACCTCCTCCACGTCGATCTCCGGGAAGGTCGCCAGCACCCCTTCGCGCGCGATGCCGGCGTTGTTCACCAGCCCCCACAACGGCGACGCGCCGCCCCAGTCCAGCGCGGCGTCCACGAAGGCCCGCACCTCCTCCCCGTCGCCGATCCGGCAGGGCCGCCAGAACAGATCCGGCCCGGCCAGCCGCTCCAGCGCCTCGCCCGGATGGCGGCTGCAGGTGGACACGCGGTAGCCGTCGGCCAGCAGCGACTCCACGATGCCCAATCCCAGCCCGCGGCTGCCGCCGGTGACGATGACGTGCCGCTTGCCGTTCATGCCGTTCCCTTCCGCGTCTTCTTGCCCGCCGCCCCCAGGGCGATGCTATCGGTCATGGTCACCAGACGGGGGCGCGCGGCGGGCGGCAGGTCCGCCACGGCGGCGCGGATCGCGGCGCGCAGGGCGGTCTCCTCCACCCCCGGCGCCGGGACCACCAGGGCGGTCAGGATGTGGCCAGTGACGGGGTTCGCCGCCGCCTGAACCAGCGCATCCCGCACGCCCGGCACATCCAGCAGAACCTGCTCCACCGCCTCCGGAGAGACCTTGACCCCGCCGACATTCACCCGCCCGTCGAGCCGCCCGGCGAACAGCACGCGGTCGCCACGCACCTCCACCACGTCGCCGGTGGACAGCCAGCCGCCCTCATGGGCGATCTCATGCCCGATCTGATGGCCGAGCATCGCGCGGGGGCTGTTCACCTCCAGCACGCCGTCACGGACACGCAGCCCCACCCCATCGACGCCGCCGTCCAGCCATGCGGCGGGAAAGCCGGCCCGCCCGTCGCCCACCGCGAACAGGGCGCCGGCCTCCGTCGAGGCGTAGATGTGCCGCCGCTTCGCGTCCGGGAAGCGCTCCGCCAGCCGGTCGAGAAGCGGCTGGTCCGCCACCTCCCCGCCCAGCGTGACGGCGGCCAGTGGCGGCGCCTCCCCGTCCAGCGCCAGCAGGAATGCGCGCCAGAAGCTGGGAGTCGCGCTGATGTGGGTGATCCCGTGCCGCAGGGCGAGGCGCGCCAGTTCCGCCGCCCCGGCGCCGGGAGCGGACAGCAGGGTCGCCCCCGCCGCCAGCGCCGTCAGGATCACCTGAAGCCCGGCGAAGGCCGCCGGCTCATAAGCCAGCAGCCAGAGCGCGTCCGGATCGTCGGCGCCGCGCAGCCGCCCGCGCAGCCTCTGAAAATCGTGCCGTATCAGCTTCGGCGCGCCCGTGGTGCCGGAGGTTTCCAGAAGAACCGCGAAGCCCGCCTTCGGTGCCGTCTCGACCGGGACAGCCCCACGGCGCGACAGCAGCAGTTCGATCCCGGCTCGCTCCGCGGCGACCAGGGCCGCGACCACCGCCGGCACGCCCTGTGGCGGCAACACCGCCCGCCCGCCCGATTCCCGGAACGATGCCGCGAAGGCATCGGCCTGCGCGGCGATGTCCGGCCAGCGGAACGTGCGCTCCGCCTCGATCAGGCGGGTGCCGGGATGCAGCCAGGGGGGCGGCGGCGGCAGGCTCATGCGGACGCGGCGGTCACGCCGGGGCGATAGAGCGCCGCAAGCTCCCCGACCGTGTTGAACTGGACGAACCCGGCGCGGAAGGGGTCCTGGCCGGTGCGCTGCTCCAGCACCACCAGCAGGGTGGCGAGGTCGAGGGAGTCGATCGGCAGATCCCCGCCCAGGAAGCGCGTGTCGGGTCCCAGCGCCGGCAGGGTCTCCCCCTTGTCGGCGGCGATGCGGGCAAGCTCTTCGGCGATCAGCGCGAGAATGGAATCGGTCATGGGGAATCGCATGCGGAAAGGAAGTCGCGGAGGATGGCCGTGACGGGGGTTGCCGCCTCACTATGCGGCAAGTGCCCAGCCTTGTCGAAGAGATGAAGCGGCGCCCCCGGCGGCAGCCGGTCGGCGGCCGGCACGGGGATGATGCGGTCCTCCCGCCCCCACAGAAGCTGGATCGGCATGCGGAAGGCCGACCAGTCCACCGGAGCGGGCGACCGGTGCGCCTCCGCGAAGGAGCCGGCGACGATCCGCTCCAGGGCCGCGCGGCGTTTGGGGTCGGCGGCCTGTGCGTGCATCACCTCGCCCACGCGGCCCGCCAGCAGGAAGGGCCGGGCGAACAGGCGTGCGGCGCAGTCCCGCCCCTCCTCCGCCGTCTCCAGAGCCGTGACCCGCCGCAGGAACTCCAGGTCGAAGTCGGGGCCGAGGCCGGCGCTGGCGATCAGCGACAGGCTCGCCACCCGTTCCGGCGCCAGCCGCGCCAGTTCCAGCGCGACGCAGCCGCCCATGGAATGGCCGACCGCGTGGACCCGCGGAATCTCCAGCGCGTCCAGCAGGCGCAGAAGCCACGGCGCGAAAGCCCCGACCTTCCCGTCCCCGACTTCCAGGGTCGAGGCGCCGTGCCCCGGCAGATCGACCGCCAGCACCCGGCGCCCGACGGCCAGCGGAGCGGCGTTGAACTGCCAGGTCAGCGAATCTCCGGCGAAGCCATGCAGCAGCAGCGCCGGAACGCCGCCCTGCCCCAGCGAGAGATAGGCGGCGGGACCGCCCTCGATGTCGGCCTGTCCACGCCGCGGCGACCGGGCGGCGCTCGCGCTCACCGGACGGTCAGGCGGCGACGGCGATGCCGGCCAGACCCAGAAGATCCTCGACCGTCTTCGCCTTGACGAGCTTCTCGCCCTCCACGACGTGGCCCAGCCTCTCGTCGACCAGGGCGATGAAGCTGATGACGGCCAGCGAATCCCAGGCGTCGATCGATTCGAGTTCTTCCGCCCCGGTCAGGGTGCCGTCGTCCAGCTCCAGCATTTCGTCGAGCGCGAGCAGGAATTCCTTGCGGTCCATGGTGGTGTCTCCAATTCAGTGGAGCGTGTTCTGACGCACGCTGCCGTTCAAGTCGGCCCATTCAGGGTGCTGGCGCAGGACTTTGCAACAATCCTGCCAGCCGAAGCCCGGATTTTCGGGAAGAAGGGCGCCCAGCATGCGGCGGACCAGCTCCAGGTCGGCGGCCTCGTCCACGCACCAGCGCTGCCCCAGGACGGTGCCGTCCTCCGGCGCCGGGGGGGGCGGAGCCAGCGGGGCGCCGATGCGGAACCGCTCCGGGCGGCGGTAGAGGTGGGCGGTCACATGCTCGCGCTCTGCCGGGTCGGCGGCGTTCGCGGCGGCCTCGTCCAGGGCGGCGCGGGTGAATATCTCCGCGTCCAGCCCGCGCGGAAAGCGGGTGACGTCGAGGCTGAGATAGTCCAGCGCGGGCGCCGCCCCCAGGAATTCCGCCACCAGCCGGTCCACCAGCGCCGGGTCGATCAGCGGGCAGTCGGCGGTGACCCGCACCACCACATCCGCCTCGGCCATGGCGGCGGCCCCGGCGAAGCGCGCCAGAACATCGTGCTCGCCGCCCCGGAAGACCGTCACGCCCATCGCCGCGGCCAATTCCGCCACCGGATCGTCGGTCCCGTTCACCGTGGTCGCCAGCACCAGCCCGTCCAGCGTCCGGCAGCGCGCCAGACGGCCCAGATGATGCGCCAGCAGCGGTTGGCCCGCCGCCGCCATCAGCACCTTGCCGGGCAGGCGGGTGGAGGTCATGCGGGCCTGCGAGATGCAGACGACGCGCGGCTTGGTGTTGGGAGCGGTCTTCATCAGTCCTCCGGGGCCAGCATGTCCCAGCGCAGCGGTTCCCCGCGCCGCAGCGCGCGGGCGGCGCGGCGGCCCAGCACGGCAGGCAGCCGCTTCGGTTCCAGGCCGAAGCCGGGGCGGATGGAGCGGACGTTGGCGGTGCTCAGCGCCTCGCCCGCCGCCACGTCGGCGGTGACGTAGAGGGAACGGCGGTAGTCGCGCCCGCCCGCCTCGCTCGGCTTCACCCCGTAATGGACGCGGCCCAGAGCCGCCCAGGCGGTGCGGACGGACTCGGCCATCGCCTTGAATTCCGCCGGCTCCAGGGAAAAGGCGCTGTCCACCCCGCCGTCGGCGCGGGACAGGGTGAAGTGCTTCTCGATCACCACCGCCCCCAGCGCCGCCGCCGCGACCGGCACCGCCACGCCGTGGGTGTGGTCGGACAGGCCGACATCGACGCCGAACGCCTGCGCCAGATGGGGAATGGTGTGCAGGTTGCAGTCTTCGGGCGGCGTCGGGTAGCCGCTGACGCAATGGAGCAGGACGAGCGGCGCGTCGCCCGCAGCCTCCACCGCTTCCGCGATTTCGCCCAGCGTGGCGAGGCCGGTGGAGAGGATCAGCGGCTTGCCCGACCGGGCGGCCCGGCGGATCAGCGGCAGGTCGTTCAACTCGAAGGAGGCGATCTTGAAGGCCGGCGCGTCCAGCCGCTCCAGCAGTTCCACCGCCGTGTCGTCGAAGGGGGAGCTGAAGACGGTCAGCCCGATGGCGCGGGCGCGCTCGAACAGCGGCCCGTGCCACTCCCAGGGGGTGTGCGCCTCGCGGTAGAGGTCGTGCAGGGTGCGGCCCTTCCACAGCCCGCCCTCCAGCAGGAAACCCGGCCCGTCATGGTCGATGGTGAGCGTGTCGGCGGTGTAGGTCTGGAGCTTCACCGCGTCGGCGCCGGCCTCCCTGGCGGCGTCCACCAGGGCCAGCGCCCGGTTCAGGTCGCCCCTGTGATTGCCCGACATCTCGGCGATGATATAGGGCGGGTGGCCGGGGCCGATGGGGCGGCCGTTGATGATGACGTCGCGCGGCACGGGATGGCGGTCTCGCTGTGATGGTCGGGGTCACTCTGCCACGGAAGCCGCTGACGGGTCTTGCTTTTGTGACGCAGCCCGCAGAAGGTCCCGCGCCTCCTCGCCATAGGCCAGCAGCCGTTCGGTGCAGCGGTGGCGGTCGCCAACGGTGCGGAAGCGGAGGCGCGACAGCTCCGCCTGCCGCTCCCGCAGCGCGGGGTCGGCGAAGAGGCCGGCGGCGCGCTCCACATAGGCGGCGGCGTCCGGCACGGGGATTCCCGCCCCCGCCACGCTCGCCACGTCGCCCCAGGCCAGCGTGACCACCGGCAGCCCTTCCGCGATGGCGTAGGCGGCGCTGCCGCCGCCGCCCTGGCGGGACGGGTTGAGGTAGGCGTGGCAGCGCCGGTAGAAAGCGCGGATGTCCGTCAGATGGCCCAGGCTGCGCATGCGCGCGCCGTTGCGCGTCGCCTTCAGGCGGGCTGGCAATTGGTCCACCTGCCCCGCGAAGACGATCGCCGCGCCGGGGCAGCGGTCGAGGATCGAATCGGCCAGCGCGAGGAACTCCGCCGTCACCTCGAAATCCAGGCGGGTGCCGACCACGGCGAAGACGAAGGCCGCGTCGCCCAGCCCGAAATCGCCCGCGTCCCCCGCCGTGGGCGGCGGCGAGAAGCCCAGCGTGAAGGGCCGGAAGCGCCGCGCGAAGGGGCCGCGGTAGAGCGCCGGCATGGTGTCGGTGTGGTTCCCCTCCTCGTAGCCCAGCACCAGATGGGCCAGCGAGACGGTCATGCCGGAGGTGGTCGGCAGGCAGACCACGGGCCGCGCGTCGGTCACCGCGAACAGGTCGCCCACCACATTGGCCCCGCCGAAGGTCACCAGCAGGTCCGGGTCGTACCCGTCGATGGCGCCGACGATGGTGGAGAGCTTGTCCTTCGAGAAGGCGCGGCTGGTGAAGGACGCCATCTTCACCTGCCGCCCGAACATCTTCAGCGCGAAGACGCCCTCGTAATCCGCGACCAGTTCCGCGATCATCGGCGGGACGAACAGGTTCTCGGCCCGCAACGGCATGGTGTTGCAATTGATGATCGCGACATCGAGCCCGAAGTCGTCCTGAAGCCGGCTGGCGTAGTCGAAGCAGTCGCGCGAGGGCTGGTGCTGGTCGTTGGTGAATTGGTTGGTCAGCACGGCCACCCGGCGGATCGGCCCGTCATGCGGCGCCCGCCGCGGCGGAACGACTCCCCAGCGCCCCGCCACCGCCCGCACCAGCTCCTCATAGAAGCGGAACAGGTCGCAGGGGCCGAAGGCACCCAGCTTCTCCGGCGCCGACGCGGCCAGGAAGAGCTGCCGCGCCATGCACCAGTAGGTGTAGTGCATCAGCTCCGGCCCGACCCGCTCCCCTCCCAGCAGCAGATAATGCAGAATCCGCTCGTAGTGGTAGAGATCGCCGGTCAACTGGAACAGGACCGACTGGAACAGCACCGTATCTCCGGTCGGCGGGTTGCGGCGCAGGTCCTCGGCAATGGTCAGGCGGGCGTCCAGGTCCAGGTCGCGGCGCAAACGCTCGCAGTGGGCGGTCAGGGCGTTGAGCCGGTCGGCGTTGAACTGGCGCTCGGCCAGAAGGGCTTTCAGCGTGGCGGCCTGTTCCCCGGCGATGTCGGACATGCTGTTCCCCCAACCGGCGCCCGATGCGCGCATCGCCTCCTGATAGCCCCGGCGTGGTTAAGGTTTCACGAATGCACCGCCACACGCGCCGTCAGCGCCGCCGCGGCCTCCGCCGCCACCGCGGCCCAGTCGCCGGGGCGGGGCTGGCGGAACAGGCGGGCGGACGGGTACCAGGGGCTGTCGGGGCGGTCGAGCAGCCAGCGCCAGTCCGGAACGTGGGACAGCAGCACCCACAGCGGGACACCCAGCGCTCCGGCCAGATGGGCGGGCGCCGTGCAGGAGGACACCACCAGATCCAGCGACGCCATGACCGCCGCGGTGTCGGCGAAGTCCCGGATTTCCGGCGCCAGATCGGTGAAGGACGGGGGCATCGCCCGCCGCGCCAACTCGTCATGACCAGGGCCGAGTTGCAGGCCGAAGAAGCGGCAGCCCGGCACGTCCAGAAGCGGGGCCAGCGCCGCCAGCCCCGGAGACCGCTCCCGGTCGCCGGCGAAATGCGGGTTGCCGGCCCAGACCAAGCCGACCCTGAGGCCGTCGCCGGCCAGCCGGTCCCGCCACGCCGCGGCGCGCGCCGGGCCCGCGGACAGGTAGGGGGCGGAGGGAATGCTCTCCAACCGGGTGCCGAAGGCCCGCGGAAGGCTCAGCAACGGGCATTGCCAATCGAAGGCGGGCAATGGCTCGCCGCGCGCGACGACCCTTTCCACTCCCGGCAGGCTACGGAACAGGGAAACCAGATCCGCCCCCACCTCCAGCAGAACGCGGGCACCGCGGGCAGCGACCAGCGGTGCGTAGCGGACGAACTGGATGGCGTCGCCGCGCCCCTGCTCCTCGTGCAGAAGAATGGTTTGCCCGGTGATGTCCTGACCGGACCACAGCGGCTGCGGCAGGCCGCGCGGCTTCGTCGGGAAGTCGGCCACGCCCCAGCGCGCCTCGTAATCCTCCCAGCCGCCGGGCAGGTCGCCGGCCAGCAGCCGCGTCAGGGAGCGGTTCCAGCGTGCTTCGGCGTTGGCCGGCTGGAGGCCGACGGCCCGGTCGTGCAGGCGCAACGACGCGGCAACCTCCCGCCGGTCGCGCAGCCGGTTCGCCAGAGCGCCGAGCGCGTTGCGGTGATCCGGCCGGAGGGCCAACGCACGCTGAAGCGAGCGCAAGGCGCCCGGTTCGGACAGGGACAGGGCGTGCCAGCCGTTCGGCGAATCCGGGCGCAGCCTGAGGAAACGGCGAAGAACCGTCACGGCCTCGCCCTCCCGGCCCGCGTCGCGCAGGGCGGCGGCCAAAAGCTCAAGCGCGCCGTCGTTCGCCGGGTCGAGCGCCAGCGCGCTCCGCAGGGCCAGGACGGCACTGTCCCGGCGGTCCGCCTCGAAGCGGGCGCGGCCCAGATTCAGCCGGACGGTCGCATCCTCGGGCAGCAGGGCCGCGGCGTGGTCCAGCGCCGCCACCGCCTCCGGTTCCTTCAGCCGTTGAAGCGCGACACCGAGATGGTGCCACGCCTCCCCATGATCGGGGCGCAGACGGACGGCGCGGCGCAAGGCGGCGACCGCCTCCTCCGTCCGCCCCTCGCGGCGCAGCAGGATTCCGGCCTGGGCCAGGGGTTCGGCGAGGTCGGGCTGGATGAGGGTGGTGCGGCGATAGGCCGCCATGGCAAGCCCGCCGTCTCCCGCCTGCCGCGCCGTTCCGGCCAGCGGGAAGGCCAGCGCCGCCGAATCGGGGCAGAGCGCCAGGGCGGCCCGGTATTCGTCCGCCGCCGCCGCGGGGTTGCCGCGGGCCTGATGCAGCATGGCGAGGTTGGCGCGGTATTCGGCCAGACCGGGGCGCAGCGCCACCGCCTTGACCAGCAGTCCGGCGGCCTGCTCCAGCCGCCCGCTCTGGGCGCAGAGAAGGCCGTAGAGGTGAAGGGCGTTCGGCTCGTCCGGCACGGCGTCGAGGATGCGCCCGTACAGGGTCTCGGCCTCCTCCGTCCGCCCGGCGGTGTGGAGATCGAGCGCGATGGCCAGCGCCTCGTCCAGCGTCGCCACGGCGCCCGCTCCGCTCAGGTCTCGCGGCCGCCGATCACGCTGGCGGCGACCGCCAGGCTTTCCGGCGTGCCCATGTCGATGAAGCGGGCCTTGGCGATGTGGCCGTGCAGCGTGCCCGGCGGCATTTTGTGAAGCACGTCGCGGGTCAACGAACTGGCGCCGGAGGCCGCGATGCGGTCGAGGAAGGCGGCGGAGAAGAGATAGACCCCAGCGTTGATGACGCCCCGCCCCGGCGCCTTGTCCAGGAATTGGCGGACCCGGCTGTCCGGCCCGACCTCCACCCGACCGAAGCGGGCGGCGTCCTCCACCTCCACGCACAGGACCGACGCCTCCGCCCCCGACAGGCGGTGCGAGGCGACGAAGGCGCGCAGGTCGGCGTCCAGGAAGGTGTCGCCGCTCATCACCAGGACGGTGCCGGCCTTCAGGTCCTTGCGGATGTAGGCGAGCGCCGCGGCGGAGCCCATCTGGCTCGGCTCGATCTGGCAGACGACGTCCAGCGACCGGTTGGTGTCGCCCTGCGCCAGCCATGCCGTCACCCGGTCGGCGAGATGGCCCAGGCACAGCACCACCCGGCGCGCGCCGTAGGCCGCCAGATGGTCCAGCAGATGTCCGAGAAAGGCGCGGCCCGCGATGGGCGCCAGCACCTTGGGCGTATCGCCCGAGACGCCCCGCATGCGCGAGCCGAGACCGCCGGCAAGCAGCGTGACGTCGATGTCCGTCAAGGCTTCCTCAGGCCGCACCGTGCTTCCCCTCATGCTCTCGGCGCATAGGCGCCGTCCCAACACCCGCCGCATACCGCGTCGGCGGTGGATTGGTCAAACATTCGGTGGGGGTGACGGCGAACTTTCCTGGCCGACCGCCCAACGTAAGTCCCCTGCCGCATGGCCTATTCCGCGAAGGCCGCCAGCGTGGTTTCGCGCGAAAAGATGTGGGGGTGCCCCTCCCAATCGCTTCGCAGCGTCTCGAACACAAAGACGTCGTGGAAACGGCCATATTTGTGGACATGTTGCCGCAGCACCCCGACCTCCCGCGCCTTCACAACCTTCTGAATGCGGATGACCCCATCGTTGCCCTCCATGAAATAGTTGAAGAGCTTGTTCATCCCCAAGCCGTAGAAGCAGTAATCCATGATGAAGCAGTGCAGGAACCCGGCGAGCTTCCGCCGGTCCTTCTCCTCCACGATGTAGGAACCGGAGGAGCAGCGCCGATGCACCCGGTCGATGTCGTAATAGGAGAGATAGCCGATCGGGCGCCCCTCATGCTCGATGATGAAATGGCGGAAGTCCGTGCGGGCGTTCATCGCGGCCAGCCACGCGCGCTGCCGCTCCACGTCCGGGTTTTCCAGATCGGTAAACATGAAACGGGTGATCGACGGCTCGGTGCGCCAGCGCAGCAGCATCTCGGCATCGTCGGTCGTCGGACGGCGGAAGCGGAACATGACCCCTTACCCTTCGAGCAAACGCGGCGTCATTTGGCCAGATAGCCGCCGTCCACCGGCAGCATCACCCCGTTGATCCAGCCGCTGGCATCCGACAGCAGGAAGGCGATGGCCGAGGCCACATCCTCCGGCCTGCCGAACCCCATGGGGTGGGCGGCGCGGATGGCCTCGAACTGGTCCGCCGTGGTGGTGCGGCGGAAGCGCTCCATCATTTCCGTCTCGACCATCGCCGGGGCGACGCAATTGACGCGGATGCCGTCGCGCAGGAACTCCATGGCCAGACCGCGGGTGGCCGAGACCAGTCCGCCCTTGGCCGCCGAATAGACCACGTTGCCCGGCTGCCCGATCTCCGCCGCGACGGAGGACACCAGCACCAGGGCGGCGGGTTCTGCGTGGCAGCCCTTCTGCCGAAGGCCGCGGGCCAGGGCGAGCGCGCTCAGCAGATTGGCGTGCAGGATACCGTCGAAGAAGGCCCGGTCCACGCCGCGCACCGGCTTGCCGATCTGCACCCCGGCGCAGTGGGCCAGCCCGGCGATGGGGCCGCCGGCCTCCGCCTGCGCCTTGACCCAGCCGGGTATGGCGTCGCACTCCGACAGGTCGAAGGCGGCCACCCGGTGCCCCTGCCCCGGCAACGACGCCAGCGTCTCGCCCAGCCGCCCCGCGTCGCGCCCGTTGAGCGTCACCCGCGCGCCGAGTTGTGCGGCCAGCAGCGCCGTCGCCCGCCCGATCCCGGCGGACGCGCCGGTGACCAGAACGTGCCGTCCGGTGAGATCGACCAGCGGACTCATTCGGCGGCCATGCGGGCGAGCCACGCCCGGTGGAAGGCGGCGATCCGCTCCTCGCAGGAGCCGAGGATGGCCGGGGCCTGCACCTGCTTCAGCCCTTTGTGCGCCGCTTCGGCCACGCGCTGGTCCTCGCCCAGAATGGTGCGGTTGAAGCCGGAGACGTTGGCCTCCACCGCCTTGCGGGCGGCCCCGCCCTTGGTCTGCGGCTTGGTGGTTTCGCCCAGGAACAGGCGGTAATGCAGCTCGCAGCGGTCGGGACCGACGGGGTCGTAGGTCTGCACGCTCATCAGCGCGCCGTGGGAGACGCCGATGGCGAGGTTGGGGAAGATCAGATAGTGGTCGTAGCTCTCCAGCCGGTCGCTGCGCGGCAGCCCCATCTTCTGGATCACCCCGTCCCACCAGCGCGCCGAACCGTCGGAAAGCTGGCTCACGCCCCGCGAATGCTCGCCCTCGTAGGAGCAGATCCACACCTTCTTGACGTAGCTCTTGAAGGTTTCCGGGTGGGTGGCATCGACGTGGTAGACCTCCAGGGCGGTTTCCAACGCCGCCTTCCAGTTGGCGTTCCAGGGCAGCACGCCCTCGTCGATGCGGTCGGTGAACATCTCCGACAGATGGTCGAGGACGGCGCCATAGGCGCCCAACTGCTCGTCAAGCCCCAGCCCGGCCAGCCCAGCCCCAACCGGTTCCAGCCGGACGAAGACGAAGCGGCCCCGCACCGCCACCTCGAAGCGCGGCAGGGCGAGGCGCTTCTTGGCGGCCTCGTCCAAGCCGAAATGCTCGCGGTTGCCGGGAATGCCCACCGGAACGCCGTCGCGGTTGAAGACCCAGCCGTGATAGGGGCAGACCGGCTTGCCGTTGCCGCAGGGCCGCAGATGGATCAGCGAATAGCGGTGCGTGCAGACGTTGTGAAAGGCCCGCAAGTCGCCGCCGAAGTTCTGCACCAGAACCGAGGTGCCGGCGATGTCCGCGGTGATGAAATCGTTGTCGTTGCGCAGGTCATCCGTAAATCCAACGAACATCCAACAGCGGCGGAAGACCCGCGCCGCCTCTTCGGCGTGATTGGCGTCACCGGAATAACGCTGCGGCGGGATCACCATGTCGGGCGGGGGTGAAAGCCGGCTTTGCGGAACCCGGTCATCCATGGCTGATCCCATTTATCGGTTCGTTAATCACTCGACCCTAACGTTCCTTCGGTTAATAGTCTCCGAATTCGTCCAAGTCCAGGACGGGCGTCGGTGGGAGGAAGCATCCGGTGAAGGCCATCATCGAGGGCGTGCGCATCGCGGGGTTCCGTGCCGCCGTGCCGCCGCATCGTCATTCCTTCATGGAAGACCATTCCCTCTTCACGGCGGAGGAGGCGGAGAAGCTGTTCGCCACCACCGGCGTGTACGAGCGCCGCATCGCCCCGCCCCACATCTGCGCGTCGGACATGTGCGTGGCGGCGGCGGAAGGGCTGCTGGCGCAGCTCGGCTGGGACCCGGCCAGCGTGGATGTGCTGGTCTTCGTGTCGCAGGACGCGGACTACAACGTGCCGGCGACCTCCTGCGTCATGCAGAAGCGGCTGGGGCTGGCGACGGGCGCCGCCTGTTTCGACGTCAATCTGGGCTGCTCCGGCTTCGTCTACGGGCTGTGGATGGCCGGGCGGCTGCTCGGCGGATCGACGGGGCGGCGGGCGATCGTGCTGTGCGGCGACACCAGCTCGCGCCATCTCGTGCCGGGGGACCGTTCAACCCTGCCGCTGTTCGGCGACGCGGGCGGCGCCGTGGCGCTGGAGGTCGCGGAGGGGGCAACGCCGATCCATGTCGTCGTCGGCACGGACGGCGGCGGGGCCAGGAACATCTGGGTCAAGGCCGGCGGGCGCCGCAACTCGCTGGTGCCGGACCGCGAGCCCTGGCCGGCGGAAAAGCAGGAGCAGATGTTCACCGACTCGCGCCTGTCGCTGAACGGGGCGGAAATCTTCGCCTTCACGCTGCGCGCCGTGCCGCCGCTGGTCCGCGAGACGCTGGAGTTCGCGGGCGTGGGGGTGGAGGACATCGACCTCTGCGTGATGCACCAGGCCAACGCCTTCATGCTGGAGCATCTGCGCAAGAAGACCAAATTCCCGCCGGAAAAGTTCGTCGTGGACATGCACGATTTCGGCAACACCAGTTCGGCCTCCATCCCGCTGGCGGTCAGCCACCGGCTGGGCGAGGCGCTGTCCACCGGAACGCGCAAGATGCTGCTGGCCGGCTTCGGCGTCGGCTGGTCCTGGGGCGCCGTGGTCGCCGACGTCGGGCCGATCCCGGCCCCGGAGGTGCAGGAGATTCCCGACGATTTTCCCTTGCTGACCCTGTAGGGGCCGCCGGACCGTGCGCAACCCGCTCGACCTCACGGGACGGCGCCTGCTGGTGACCGGGGCCTCCGCCGACAGCGACATCGGACGGGAGATCTGCCGGACCCTGGCCGGGCTGGGCGCCTCCCTGACTCTGGTGGGCCGCCGCGCCGACGCGCTGGAGGCCACCCGCGCGCTGCTGGACGGACCGGACCGCCACGCCGTTGCCCCCTTCGACCTGACCGACCTGGACGCCATCCCCGGCTGGATGAAGGGGCTCACGGAATCCAGCGGCCCCTTCGCCGGGCTGGTCCATTCCGCGTCGGAGCAGGGCTATTCGGTGCTGCGGCAGATCAACCGGGCGCAGTTCGACCGCTATTTCACGCTGAACGTCGGGGCGTCGCTGATGCTGGCGCGCGGCTTCCACCAGAAGGGTGTCTTCGCCTCCGGCGGCGGGTCCATCGTCTATGTCGGCTCGGTCGCCGGGCTGAAGGGGCAGAAGGGCCGCTCGCTCTACGCCGCGAGCAAGGCGGCGCTGGTATCGGTGGCGCAGTCGCTGGCGCTGGAACTGGCGGACAGGCGAATCCGCGTAAACGTGGTGGCCCCGGCGGTGGTTCTTGGCGCCAAGGCGGAGAAGCAGTTCGCCATGCTGCCGGCGGAACAGAACGCCGCACTCGCCGCCGCCCACCCGCTGGGCTACGGCGCGCCGCAGGACGTGGCCGACGCGGTGGCCTATCTGCTGGCCGACAGCGGGCGCTGGGTGACCGGGACCGTGCTTCCGGTGGACGGCGGCTTCACCGCGGGATGACCGTGGCCTGCTTCCCCTCTCCCGCCCCGGGAGAGGGTGGCGCCGCAGGCGCCGGGTGAGGGTCGTGCGAGGATCACAGCCTGATCCTTGCGGGCACCCTCACCCTTCCCGCGCATGGCGCGGGCCCCTTCCCTCTCCCGGGGCGGGAGAGGGGTATTCATCTGCGATTGTTGCCGCCTCCAACAGCGCCCGCGCGATGCGCACGGCGCCCTGGCCATCGACAATCCCGGCGAGCTTGCCCGCCATGACCCGCCGCCGCGCCGGATCGGCCCAGAGGTCAAGTGCCATGGCCGCGATCCGCTCAGCCGCGCCATCCGTCTGCCCCGCCACCAGGGCGCACCAACCCAGAGCCTCCGACTGGCGGGCGGCTTCCAACTGGTTGTCGGCGATGGTGACGAGGACGGCGGGCGTGCCGACGGCGGCCAGCTCGCCGGTCGTGGTGCCCGCCGCCGAGACGGCCAGCCCGGCCTGCGCCATCAAATGCCCCATGCGCGGCGTGTCGCGATGCATCCGCACGCTGTCCTTGAAACGCCCTGCCACGGCCTCCACCGCTCCCGCGTCCTGGACCGCGCCGCCGACCGCCACGTCCAGCCGGACACCGGGCGGCAGCTTCGGAGCGAGGCATTCGATCACCGGGGCCGTCAGCCCCAGCGGGTCGGAGCCGCCGAAGGTCACCAGCAGGCTGCGGCGCTCCTCAAGCGGCGGCTTGGGCGCCGCCGCGGCCTCCCGCACCTCCCGCCGCAGCGGGGCGTAGGCGGGGCCGAGCAGCAGCCGGGCGTCCGGATTCCCGATCCTGTAGGGCAATCGCCCGGCATCCGGCGCGGCGTTGACGATCAGCCCGGCGTGAATCGGTTCCCCCGTCCCGACGTCGTCGAAGGCGAGCACCGGCAACCCCGTCTCCGCCAGCCCGGCCCGCCAGCGCTCACCGAAACCATAGCCGTCCAGCACGACGGCGGACACGGCGGCCTCCTCCGCAACGGCGCGGGTCGCGGCGAGATCGGCGGCGCTGCCGGGGTCCGCGCCGATCCGGTAAACGGCGATGCCCGCCGAGCGCAGGCGCTCCTCCAGGGCCGGCGGCAGGCTCGCCGCGGCAAAACTGGCTTCGCCGCCCAGTTCCTGCACCGCTTCGGCCAGCGCAAGGCAGCGCATGACGTGCCCGGCTCCGATGAACGCACCGGCATCGGCGCGGAACAGCACCCTCACGGGTTTGATCTCCGCGCTCAATGCAGGGTCGGCGCGTCCGGCCCGGTGGGCCGCAGCCGCGTGCGGGCGGAGGACAGGCAGAAGGCGTGCCAATACAAAGCGACCAAAGCCCCCGGCAGGCTGTCCAGCTCGTGCCCCGGCAGGGCGGAGATGCCCGCCGCGTGGGCCATGGCGGCGTTGGCGGCGTTCACACTCTGCTGCGCCGCCGGGCCGATCAGCGCCAGGGTTTCCCCCAGCGCGCGGGCGTCGAGGCGCAGGGTCGCCGGGGCGACGGTCATCTGGGCGGCCCCGTCGCGCAGACGGCCGATGGCGATGTAGGCTTCCAGAAGGTCCGGCCGGTCCTCCGGGCGCAGGACGGCGGCGACCACGCGGTTGCCGGTCAGCGGGCCGGTGCCGTCAAACTCGAACACCACGGCGCGTTCCGCCTGCCGGGCCTCGGCCAGGGCGGCGGCGCGCTCCCCGGCGGAGACTCCGGCGAGCCGCATGGCCTCCTCGAACATCTCGGGCCGCCCGCCGCCCTCGGCGTGGACGACCAAAGGCGCGTCCACCGTCGCGGCGATGGCGAGCCGACGGGCCATGATGTTCACCGCCTCCTCCGCCGAGTCGTCCGGAACGGTGCCCTGCAACAGCTCCGCGCCCTTGCGCAGCATCACTTCGGCGAAGCTGATGTCCGGGGCGGTGGCTGGGGTCATGGCGCGGTCTCCATCGAATGAGGTCGGCTGTTGTACGCCAGGGATGGGCGGGCGCTCAATGGCAGCCGCAATCAATGATAACCGAAGGCTCCCGTCACCTTGCCGCGGAAGACCCAGTAACTGTAGGCCGTGTAGAACAGGATCGTCGGAATCAGGAAGGCCATGCCGATCAGCAGGAACACCTGCGTCTCCGGCGGGGCCGCCGCCTGCCACACCGTGATCCCCGGCGGGATCAGCACCGGCCACAGGCTGATGGCCAGCCCCAGATAGGACAGGGCGAACAGCCCCATCGCGAAGACGAAGGGCAGCACCTCCCGCCCCTCGTCCAGCGCGCGCCACAGGCCGAAGGCCAGGAAGCCCAGCATCAGCGGCACCGGCGACAGCAGCAGGATGTTGGGGACCGAGAACCAGCGCGCGGCGATGTCCGCATCCAGGAAGGGCGTCCACAGGCTGACCACGGCGACCATCACCAGCACGAGGATCAGCAGCCGGCGCGCCACGCGGAAGCACCAGTCCTGCAGGATGCCGATGGTCCGCCAGATCAGCCATGTGCTTCCCAGCAGCGCGTAGCCGGCGATCAGCGCCAACCCGCAGAACAAGCTGAAGGGGGTCAGCCAATCCAGCATGGTCCCGGCGAAGTTCCGCCCCTCCACCTTGATCCCCTGGATGAAGGAGCCCAGAACCACCCCCTGTGCGAAGGTGGCGAGCAGCGATCCCATGAAGAACGCCTTGTTCCAAAGATGGCGGCTGCTCCGCGCCTTGAACCGGAACTCGAAAGCCACGCCGCGGAAGATCAGCGCGATCAGCATCAGCAGCAGCGGCAGGTACATGGCCGGAAGAACGATGGCGTAGGCGATGGGAAAGGCCGCGAACAGCCCCGCCCCGCCCAGGATCAGCCACGTCTCGTTGAAGTCCCAGATCGGCGCCACGGAACTCATCATGACATCCCGCGCCTCCTCGCTGGGAGCGAAGGGGTAGAGGATGCCGATTCCCAGGTCGAAGCCGTCCATCAGCACATACATGAACACCGCGAAGCCGACGATGGCGACCCAGGCGAGGGTGAGCAGACTGCCTTCCATGGATGTCACTCCGCGGGTTCGATGGATTCGCCGGGCACCGACATGGGCCGCTTCGGCTGGTGGCCCTGCGCAACCACCGGGATTTCCAGATCCTCGTCCAGAAGCGGCGCCGGGCCGATGGTCAGCAGCCGGAACAGGTAGTAGGTCCCCGCCCCGTAGATGACCGTGTAGACCACGACGAAGACGAGCAGCGATGTCAGCGCCGCCTCGCCGGTCAGGGCCGGCGTGACCGCGTCCGCCGTGCGGATCAGACCCTGGACCACCCAGGGCTGGCGTCCGATTTCCGTGGTGAACCAACCGGCCAGGATGGCGACGAAGCCCATCGGCATGCAGGCGATCAGCACCCTGTGGAACCAGTTCGGGCTGTAGAGCCTGCCCCGCACCCGCTGCACCAGATGGATCAGCGCCACCGTCAGCATGACCATGCCGATCGCCACCATGATTCGGAAGGTCCAGAACAGGATTTCCGGATTGGGGCGCTCGTCGACGGGGAATTGCTTCAGGCCGGGAACCACGCCGTCCCACTCGTGCGTCAGGATCAGGCTGGACAATGCAGGGATGGCGATTTCCGCGTGGTTGGTCTCGGCCTCGTTGTCGGGGATGGCGAACAGGATCAGCGGCGCCCGCGCCCCACCTTCCCAATGGCCCTCCATGGCGGCGATCTTGGCCGGCTGGTGCTCCAGCGTGTTCAGCCCGTGCAGGTCGCCGAGGAAGATCTGCAAAGGCGCCAGGACGGTGATGAGCGCCAGCGACATGCTGAGCCCCACCCGCGCGTGCTCCAGAAAGCGGTTGCGGAGCAGATAGAAGGCGCTGATGCCCGCCACCACGAACCCGGTGGTCAGGAACATCGCCGTCAGCATGTGGGCCAGCCGGTAGGGGAAGGAGGGGTTGAACACCACCGCCCACCAGTCGGTGACGAAGAACCGCCCGTCCCGCAGTTCCGCCCCCGCCGGGGTGTGCATCCAACTGTTCGCCGACAAAATCCAGAAGGAGGACAGCACCGTCCCGAACGCCACCAGAACCGCCGCCATGAAATGGATGCCCCGCGGCACGCGGTCCCGCCCGAACAGCAGGATGCCGAGGAAGGCGGCCTCCAGGAAGAAGGCGGTCACCACCTCGTACTGGATCAGCGGACCCAGCACATTGCCCACGATGTCGGACCAGCGGCTCCAGTTCGTGCCGAACTGGTAGGTCATGACGATGCCGGACACCACGCCCATACCGAAGGAGATGGCGAAGATCCGCGTCCAGAATTCCGACAGGCTGCGGTACAGCGCCCTGCCGGTCATCAGCCACCGCGCTTCCAGAACCGCGATCCAGCAGGCCAGCCCGACCGTGAAGGAGGGAAAAAGAATGTGAAAGGAAATGACGAAGGCGAACTGTATTCGCGACAGAAGCAGCGGATCGAGGTCCATGGCCGCGGTCCTCCGTTGGCGGTCACCCGGGCCGGACTGGACCGACCCGACCCGACCCCCAACGCAGGCCGTTCCGGGGAGTTCCCATTTTCCGGCTGCGGATACTTTCTTTCCCCCACCCCCTTGAACCGCGCCCGCGGTCGCTTATTTCTAAGCTCTTGCCGACATCCGCACATTTACGGCCGGCCCTGGGCCACAGCCGATCCCACCCCGCTCCGATGGCCCCGCCGGCCAGCCGGGCCGGGGCTCATCGGCCCTTTGCAGGGTGTTTCCCGAGGATGCCGGAATCAGGAGAAGCTCTTTGACGGAACTGGCAGTTTCTGGCGAACCCCTCACCCTCTTTCTGAAAGAATCCCGCAAGTACGACTACCTCACCCCCGATCAGGAACGCGACCTCGCCATCCGCTGGCGGGAGCGGCAGGACCGCCGCGCCCTGGACAAGCTGATCGGCAGTCACCTGCGGCTGGTTTTCAAGATGGCCCGCGGCTATCAGGGCTACGGGCTGCCGCTGTCGGACCTGATCGCCGAAGGCAACGTCGGCGTCATGCAGGCGGCGCAGAAGTTCGACCCCGACAAGGGCTTCCGCTTCGCCACCTACGCCTCCTGGTGGATCAGGGCGGCGATCCAGGAATATGTGCTGCACAACTGGTCGCTGGTGAAGATCGGCACCACCGCGGCCCAGAAGAAGCTGTTCTTCAGCCTGCGCCGCCTGAAGGCCCAGTTGCACGACGCCGAGAACGGCACCACCCTTGGCGGCGACCTGTCGCCGGAGGCGGTGGAGAGCATCGCGACGGAGCTGGACGTTTCCAAGGCCGACGTGATCGAGATGAACCGTCGGCTGGGCACCGACCGTTCGCTGAACGCCACCCTGGCCGAGGATGGCGACAGTGAATGGCTGGACCTGTTGGCCGACGAGCGTCCCGACCAGGAAACCGTCCTGGCCGGTGCGGAGGAGCGCAAGCGCCGCCAGCAGTTCCTGAAGCTGGGGCTGGGTGTGCTGGACGACCGCGAGCGCCAGATCCTGGTGGCCCGCCGCCTGCGCGAGGAACCGCTGACGCTGGAGGAGTTGAGCCAGCACTTCCGCGTCTCGCGCGAACGCGTGCGCCAGCTTGAGGTGCGCGCCTTCGAAAAGGTCCAGAAGGCCGTGATGGCCCAGGCCCGGCAGATTCCGGGAACCTCGGGCAAGGCGCTGCTGCCGATGTGAGGAAAAACCCTCTCCCGGGGCGGGAGAGGGTTGATTTCTAAGGCGTGGCGAAGCGGGGCGGTTCCGGCAGCACGGAAGACCGCCGCCGCACCCCGCGCAGCGCCTGATCCACGGCGGCGATCTGATCCTCGACCGAAATCAGAACCTGCGATGTCACCTCCAGCGACCGGTCCTCGTAGACCCAGCCATCCGGATGACGGTCGGCCCAGGCGGCGACCGTCCGGTCGCGCTCCTGCAGCAGGCTGTGGATCTGGGGCCGGAACAGCCGCACCATCGCGCTGATCCAGCGGTTCGCCGGCCAGGACGGGCGGGCGTGATCGACGGTGAAGCCGTCGAGCATGCGGATCACGTCCTCCGCCGCGTACCACGTCTCCCCCGTCACCCAGCGGTTCGTCGTGAACAGGCGCACCGGCTGGCCCGCCACGTCCATGGCGATCCCCACCAGATGGGACAGGGCGTCGTTGGGGTTGTCCGGCTCCTCGTAATCCCTCAGCGGAACCGGCGCCATTCCCGGCGGCATGCCCAGCGGGCGCAGGAAGGTATGGAAATGCCCGTGCTCGCCGTCCGGGCGCTCGTCCTCGGGGTGGCAGTGGTAGTAGTACTGGGCGTGGTATTCGGCGTCGTAGACGTCGCCCGGCGGGTAGTGCCGCCATTCGTAGAGCGTGCCGTGCCCGCGCAGAAGCTCCCCCACGACCGTGTCGCCGGTCTTGGCGAGCACGCGCTGGCACAGCCGGACCTCCCGCGCGGCCTCGGACATCGCCTGCAATTCGTCGCGCGAAAGCTCCGAAAGCTCCATCATCGGATGCTCTGCCCCGTTGCCCCTGCCGGTCCTTGATCCCTATTACGTATGAGGCTTTGACCGCATGGCAAGCGCTTTCCTCAGCCGGAACGGCCCGCACCGGACCGGAACACGGCGTTGCCGCGGACCAGCGTCCAGTCCACCAGCGCGCCCTGCACCTGCCCCAGCGCCGTGTTGAAGGCGGCGATCACGTCGGTGAAGTCGGACCCGCGCACCGGAACCACGGCGTCGAAGGTCTCGCTCGCCTCGATGGCCCGGCTGGGCATGGCGACCAGCTTGGCGGACAGCCGCACCCGCACCTGATCCGGCACGGCCTCGTTGTTCCCGGTGAACTCCGCCTGGAAATCGCGCAGTTCCGTCTTCAGAACGAAGTCGGAGCGCAGGCCCGCGGAATCCCGCCCGACCGAGACGATCCGCCGGCTGTCCTCGAAGGACTGGACGATCAGCCCCTGCACCATGGCCGGCGCCCGGTCGGCCCAGGACACCCCGGCGAAATAGTCGAGCGCGGTGGCGGAGCGGGTGACCGCGATGCGCGGCGTGTCGATCCCGGCGCTGGCCGCCGGAGGCTCCACCAGCAATTGCCAGGTCACGCGCGGCAGTCCGGATTCCGCCACCCTTCCCGGGGTCAGCGTGTAGAGGCTGGGTGCGGTGGGGTTCAGCGCCGCGCAGGCGGTCAATCCGCTCAGGCCGAGCGCCAGCAGCGCCGCTCCTGTCGTCGTCTTCCAACGGCTTCTCATCGTCCACGCACCTCCACGCCCTGGCGGGTTCCGCCGAACAGGAAGTTCGACGGGTCGTTCTCGATCCGCGTGACGACGCGGGACAATTGCCCCGACAGGTCGCGCAACTGCGAGATCAGCAAGGTCAGGTCATACAGCCCGGTGCCGGTGAAGTCGCGCAGCGGGCCGCGGTTCTCCCCGATCATGGTGTTGAGCTGGTTGGCGGTCTTGTTCAGCGATCCGGCCAGCGTGTGCAGGTCGCCCGTCAGGGTCTTGGTGCCGCTTTCCACCGCGGCCAGCGTGCGCTGCGCCTGCTCCATGGTTTCGCCGAGTTGCGGCCCGACCGTCTCGAACCCCTGGAGCGTCCGGTTGGCCTGGGCGAGCGTGCCATCCAGCCCCTGGCTGGCGCTGGCCAGTTCGGCGGTCAGCGTGCGGGTGTTGGCCAGGATCTCCGCGATGGCTGCCTGGTTCTGCGGGGTCAGCAGGTCCGCCACCCGGTTGGTCAGGTCCAGCGTGCGGTTCAGGAGTTGCGGGGCGGCGTCCACGAACACCGTCAGGGAGGAGGGGCGCGAGGGGATGACCGGGATGCCGCCGTCATGCGCCGTGCGCAGAAGCTCGCTCATCTCCGTGCCGCCGGAAATCTGGACATAGGCGCCGCCGGTGATTCCCTGCACCTCCAGCGAGGCGATGGAGTCGGTCTTGATCGGCGTGCCTTCCTGCACCTCGATCCGCACGCGCACGCGGCTGACGTCGTTGGGGTCCAGGCGGATGTCGGTCGCCGTTCCCACGGGGATGCCGCGGTAGCGGACCGGGCTGCCCTCCTGAAGGCCGGTCACCGAGCCCGTGAAGTAGATGTAATAGGGCTGGCGCGTCTCCTCCAACTGGATCTTGGCGACCCAGACGGTGAAGACGAACAGTCCGGCCAGCAAGGCCAACACGAAGCTGCCCACGAGGATGTAGCTGGTGCGGGTTTCCATGGCGTCCGGTCAGCTTTCTGCATGGCGCGCGGCGCGGCCGCGCGGTCCGTGGAAATAGTCGTGAATCCAGGGATGCGGGTCCCGGAGATGCTCCTCCAGCGTGCCGACTTTGATCTTCTTGTCCACCAGGACGGCGATGCGGTCGCAGATGGATGTCAGGCTGTCCAGATCGTGGGTGACCATGAAGACGGTCAACCCCAGGCTGCGCTGAAGGTTGCGGATCAACTGGTCGAAGGCGGCGGCGCCGATGGGGTCCAGACCGGCGGTCGGTTCGTCCAGGAACAGGATGTCGGGGTCGAGCGCCAGCGCGCGGGCGAGCCCGGCGCGCTTGATCATGCCGCCCGACAACTCCGACGGGAACTTCGCCCCGGCGTTGGGCGGCAGGCCGGACATGGCGATCTTCACCCGCGCGATCTCCGCCGCCAGCGCCGCGGACAGGTCGGTGTGCTCCCGCAGCGGCACCATGACGTTCTGCGCCACGGTCATGGAGCTGAACAGCGCGCCGTTCTGGAACAGCACGCCGGTGCGCGCCTGGAGCGCCACCCGCTCCGCCTCCGGAAGATCGGCGGTGTCGCGGCCCAGAAGCTCGATCCGGCCATCGGCGGGGCGGATCAGGCCCAGAATCTCCTTCAGCAGGACCGACTTGCCGGTGCCGGACCCGCCGACCACGCCCAGCACCTCCCCCCGCCGCACGTCGAGATCGAGACCGTCATGGACCACCTGCGGGCCGAAGCGCGTGACCAGCCCGCGCACGCGGATCACCGCGTCCTGCGCATCCGTCGAAATGTCGTCAAATGGCGCCACGGCCCCTCACAGCCTGAGGAAGGAGAACAGGACGGAGAACACCGCGTCCAGCACGATCACCAGGAAGATGGACTCCACGACCGATTTCGTCGTGAGCGTGCCCACGCTCTCGGCGCTGCCGGAGACCTTCAGCCCCTCGTAGCAGCCGACCAGGGCGATCACCAGCGCGAAGACCGGCGCCTTCACCAGCCCGACCAGGAAATGCGGCAGGGTGACGGCGCCGTGAAGCTGCCGGATGAACTGCCCGAAGGTGATGTCCAGCGTCGCGTAGCTCATCACGGCACCGCCGAACAGCCCCATGATGTCGGCGTAGAAGGCCAGCAACGGCAGGGTGATCATCAGGGCCAGTGCGCGCGGCACCACCAGAAGCTCCACCACGTCCAGACCCAGCGTGCTGATGGCGTCCACCTCCTGGTTCACCTTCATGGTGCCGATCTGCGCCGTGAAGGCGGAGCCGGAGCGCCCCGCCACGATGATGGCGGTCATCAGGATGCCGATCTCGCGCAGGATGGACACGCCCAGCAGGTTGACCACGAACAGCTCCGCCCCGAAGCGCCGGAGCTGGTCCGCCCCCTGGAAGGCCAGCACCACGCCGATCAGGAAGGACAGCAGCCCCAGGATCGGCAGGGCGTTCAGACCCGTCTGCTCGATGTGGAACATCACCGCGCGGAAGCGCAGCCGCCGCGGGTTCAGCAGAAGCCGCCCGAAGGTGATGGTGATGAGGCCGAGGAAGGACAGAAGGTCCCGTCCCTCGCGCAAGCCCTCCACGGCGGTGCGCCCGGTGCGCTCCAGCATGTCGAGGATGGGATGGGGCTTTTCCTCCCGCTCCACCGGCGCTGGGCCGACCTCGCGCACGGCGTCGAACAGGGCCGCGTGCTCGGGTCGGACGGCGGCCAGATCGACCGCGTGGCCCGCCGCCTTCAGCCGGTCGGACAGGGCGGACAGCAGATAGGCGCCCACCGTGTCCATGGCGTCCAGCCGCGACAGGTCGAGGCTGACCGCGCCGTCCCCGTCCAGGGCGCCCCCGTCCAGAGTGAAGCGGTCCAGAGCGCCCGACAGGGAGCCGGCGGCCTTCAGGTCCCAGTGTCCCAGGGCCGTCAGCCTCCATTCCCCGTCGCCGGCGCGCGACGATTCCAACCACGCCCTTTCGCGCGCCATGCCCCGTCCTGCCCTTCCCATACCGTTCCGCCTTGCGGCGATGTTCGTGCTTGTTCAGAGGAACTTGGCCGCAAGCCACCCCGATGGTCAACCTCAAGCCAGGGAAAATCAGCCGCACAACGGTGGTTTGCCGCCCGGGTGGTTTGCACCCGGCCAGCCGGCCCGATAGTATGGCGCCGCCGTTGCACAGGAACCTTTTCACCATGCCGAACGCCATCGATCTGAAGAACCACATCCGCGGCATCGCCGACTTCCCCAAGCCCGGCATCCTCTTCTACGACATCTCCCCCCTGCTGGCTCACGCCGAGGCGTGGAAGGAAGCGGTGGACCAGTTGGCCGAGGCGCTGCGCCCGCACAAGCCCGACCTTCTGGTGGGCATCGAGTCCCGCGGCTTCCTGATCGCCGCGCCGCTGGCCCTGGCGCTCGGCACCGGCTTCATCATGGTGCGCAAGCACGGCAAGCTGCCGGGCGACAAGGTGGCCCACTCCTACGACCTGGAATATGGCACCGACACGATCGAGGTTCAGGCCGACGCCGTGAAGCCCGGCCAGCGCGTGGTGGTCCTGGACGACCTGCTGGCGACCGGCGGCACCATGGTCGCGGCGATCAACCTGTTGCGCCGCGTCGGCGCCGACGTCCGCGCCGCCGCCTTCCTCGTGGAACTGACCTTCCTCAACGGCCGGGACAAGCTGGACGTGCCCAGCGTCTCGCTGATGGCGTACGATTCGTAAAGAGCGCCTTTTGAAAGGGCGAATGCCCATCATTTGAGCTTCCCTCTCCCGCCCCGGGAGAGGGTGGCGCCGCAGGCGCCGGGTGAGGGTCGATCGAGGATCATACGCTGATCCTTGCCGGCACCCTCACCCTTCCCGCGCTTTGCGCGGGCCCCTTCCCTCTCCCGGGGCGGGAGAGGGAAATGCCGGAAGCTTCCGCACGGCGTGGCATAGGGTTTGCGTGAGTCTCCGGTCACTGTTGCTCGGCACGGTGTTCCATGACCCATATGGCCCCGGTGATTCTCGAACAGGCGCCCCTTCTGTCCGTCCGGCCTCCCGAAACCGTGTCCATGCGGACGCGCGACGGCTTGCGGCTGGATGCGGACGTGTACCGTCCCGATGCGGTCGGTCCCTGGCCCGTCCTGCTGCTGCGGCTCGCCTGCGGGCGGCGCACGGCGATGACCAGCCATTACGCGCACCCGCGCTGGTACGCGGCCCGCGGCTATGTGGTCGTGGTGCAGGACGTGCGCGGGCGCGGCACGTCGGAAGGCCGTTTCCGTCCCTTCGAGGCGGAGCGGGAGGACGGTGCCGACGCGGTGGCCTGGGCAGCCTCCCTGCCCGGCTCCAACGGCACGGTCGGTATGTACGGCAGCGGCTACGCCGGGATGGCGCAGCTTCTGGCTTTGGCCGAGCGACCCGCCGCGCTGCGCGCCGTGGTTCCGGCGCTGGCCGGATGGGACGTCTTCACCGACTGGGCGACGGAGGGCGGCGCGTTCCGGCTGGCCGACGCCATGGGCTGGGCTCTGCACTGCGCGGCGGAGTCCGCCCGCCGGTTGGAGGATGGTGCGGCCTACCGCGCGCTTCTGGAGGCGACGCGCGTCCTGCCTCTGGACGACGAGATTCCCTCGCGCCCGCGGGTGCTGCGCGACTACGCCCGCCATTGCCATTACGACGACTGGCTGACCACGCCCGGTCCGGGCGGAAGCTGGGACGACCTGTCGCCGCGCCGCGCCCTGTCAGGCGGCGCGGGGGACGTCGCGGTCCTTCATATCGGCGGCTGGTACGACCCGCGCCTGACCGGCACGCTGGAGGCCCACGAGGCCCTGTCCGGCGACGGCGGCACCGTCCGCCTGCTGGTCGGCCCCTGGGACCGTCATGGCGCGGTGGCCCCTGCGGGGACTTTGTTGGGGACGGGCGGCCCGGCACCGTACGACGTTCCCTCCTTCGATGCCCTGCAGCTCGGCTGGTTCGAGCGCTTTTTGAAGGGGGAGATGAACGGGGCGGAGCGTGGCGGCCCGATTCGGCTGTTCGACGTTCTGGAACATCGCTGGCGCGACCTGCCGGCCCTGCCGCCCCCGGCGCATCCCCTGCATCTGTCCAGCGACGGCCTCGCCAAGCGGCGTGGCGGCGGCAGCCTGCGCGACGGCGCGCCGGAGGAGGAGTTCCTCGACGTTCTGGTCCATGACCCGCGCAACCCTGTTCCCACGGTGGGAGGTCACGCCGTGCCGGATGCCGGCCCCCGCGATCGCGCCGCCGTTGACGCCCGCCCCGACGTGGCGGTCTACGACACGGCTCCGCTCACGGCGCCGCTGACGCTGTCCGGACCGGCCGTCTTGGAGGTCTGGGTGGAGGCGGATGCCCCATCCTTCGACATCAGCGCCGTCCTGTCCGCCGTTCTGCCGGACGGGCGCGTCCTGCCGCTGACCCAGGGCCATGCGCGGGTGGAGCCGGGCGGCGAGCAACGTCCCCTGCCTGTGGCCTTGCGCGCCCTCTGCGCGACGCTGCCCACCGGAAGCGCGCTTCGGCTCAGCCTCGCCGGGTCCTGTTTCCCGGCCTATCCCATCAATCCGGGAACGGGGGCGGAGCCGGGCGAGACCCGGCTGGTGGACGCGCAGCCGATCACCTTGCTGATCCACGGCGGCGGCGCCCGCCCGTCGCGCCTTCTGCTGCCGGGCGGAGGCTGATCCCGGCCCCGCTCACGGGCGGATGACGTAGCCTTCGTCGTGGTCGCCGTCATGGCCGTGCTCGTCCTCGTCCGCATGCTCGAAATCGCGGACGGCGCGGGCGGTGCTGCGCAGGCACAGGTTCAGGCTGCGGTCGAGCAGGCGCATCATCAGGTCGCGGAAGGGCGTCTTGTCGCCCAGCGACCAGGCGCGCTCCACCATCGCGGCGTACATGTCGCGGTCCTCCTCCGTCACCACCACCGGCGGGAAGCCGGCGCGGTTCAGGATCAGATTGCACAGCAACAGCGCGGTCGCGGCGTTGCCCTGGAAGAAGGGCCGGACGCTCATCAGCCGGTGATGCGCCTCGAAGGCGGCCTCCGGCCCCGGCTCCGTCCGGCGCAGCCAGCCCGACAGGGCCGACATGGACACCCGCACCTTGGCCGGGTCGGGCGAGGCGCCGGCATCGTCCTTCAGCGCGCCCTCGCGGTAGCGCCCGGCGTTCGTGTCGATCCCCTGGTAGAGCACGCCGTGGAAGGCCGCGATGGTGCGCTCCGTCACCACGCCGCCGCCCTGGAAGGATAGGCGGGCCATCAGTTCCAGCGCCGCGCGGTGGTTGAGCACGAGGCGCTGCGGCTCCGCCGGGCGGCTGCGCAGCACCGTGCCGCGGTCCAGCACCATGCGCACGTCCTCCGGCGACAGGTCCGCCCCTTCGACCATGAGGCAGGCGCCGGTCAGGCCGCGTTCGAAGCGGTCCGCCAGATCACGGACCACCGTCATCGGCAGGGGACGGGCGTCGTCCAGAACCCGCTTTTTTTCCAGAATATCGTCCAGCAGCGCCATTGTCCCGAACTCCGCAGATCCCTTGCATTTTCATAATGCCTGTACGGCGCGCGGGAAAGCACATCCTTGCCCGGTCCGCAAGCTCAGCGTGGTGCACTGCAACCTATGGCCTGCGGTTTTTTGCCGCTTGTGCCTCCAGGGTTGCCGGTTTTAACATCGCAATACAAGATTTCCGCGCCCGTTATATTCGCGTGATCCGGCCCTCTGGAAGGATTGATCCGATGCAACATGTTGCCTGGGATAAATCGATGAGCGTCGGCGTCGAAGTTCTCGACGACGACCACAGGAAATTGCTCGACATGTTCAACGGGCTTCTGGAGGCCGGAATCGCGGAGAAGGACCGCGCCAGCCTGTCCGGTCTGCTGGGGGGCTTGCGGGAATACACAACCGTGCATTTCGCGCGGGAGGAAGCGCTGATGGAGCAGCAGGGCTATCCCGCCCTCGACGCCCACCGGGCCGCGCACCGCTATTTCATCGACGAAGTGCAGAAGCTGTGCCTCGACGACGACGACAGCAACGAGATGATGCTGCGCATCGACCTGATCCTGCTTCTGAAGGAATGGTTCATCGAGCACATCCAGTCGGTGGACAAGCAATACAGCCCCTTCATGGCGGAAGACGGCGGCGCGACCGCACACTGAGCGGGCGCGCGGAAGCCCCCACCCCACCGGGGCGAGGGCCGTTGCGCCGTTCCCCTCAATAAGCCATCGAGCCGCTTTGCTGGCGAACGCGCAGGTTGTTCTGGACGTGGCGGACGCCGGAAACGGATTCAGCCAGATCTTCGGCGCGGCGCTTCGCCTTGCGGTGGTCCACCGTGCCGTCCAGGGTGACCTCCCCACCGGCCACGGAGACCGTGATGTCGGTGGCGTCGACATAGGGGTCTTCGGTCAGCCGGTCGTTGAGGTCGTCACGGATTCGGTCGTCCGACCGGGTGTAGCCCCGCGGGCCGCGGCCCCGGTGCCGGGCGCGCATTTCATCGTCCTCCCGGCGGCGTTCGGCGTCGTCGTTGCCGAACCAGGATGCGATCTCGTCGCCCGCCTGCTCCCAGAAGTTGCGCTCGCTCGCCAAGCCGATGGGCTCGTCGCGATGGTGCTCGGCACGCATGCGGTCGCCCTGCAAATGGTCGTTGCCGTGCCGGCCGCGCTCGGCATGGCCCCAGTCGCTCCCCCAACGGCGGCTCGGATCGCGGTCGCCGTAGCCGCCGCTTTCGTAGTCACTTCCGGGATAACCGCCTGCGCCGTAGGCGCCGCGCCCAAAGTCGCCGCGGTCGCGGGCCTCCCGACGCTCGTCCCCGTCCACATTGCGGGTCTCGTCCTTCCAGCGGTTCTCGTGCTGAGCCATCGTGCCAGACTCCCGTTCGCCGTTGCCCGCCGCCCCTCCGGACGGCCCTTTTTCAACAGCACGGCGTCGGGCGGCGTTCCCCATTCGGCGAAGCGCCGGAGACTCCACAGCGTCTGGCATGCGGATTGCTGCACCGCCCGCAGTCATCCACGCACACTCGGCCCCGGTTCCTCTTCGGACCGGGGCCGCTTTTTTTGCCGCGGTCTTGCCTTCCGAACGGAACCGGTGCCCTACTGCGCCGTCCAACCGCCATCCATCGTCAGGCTGGCGCCGGTCATCTGCGCCGCCGAGTCGGAGCACAGGAAGACCGCCAGCCCGCCCAACTGCTCCGGCGTCACGAATTCACCGGAGGGCTGCTTGGCGCCCAGCAGTTCGGCCTTGGCCTGCGGTTCCGGGATGTTCCTGTCGGCGGACAGCGCGTCGATCTGCTTCTGCACCAGCGGGGTCAGCACCCAGCCCGGACAGATGGCGTTGCAGGTGACGCCCGTCCCCGCGGTTTCCAGCGCCACCGCCTTGGTCAGCCCGACGACTCCGTGCTTGGCCGCCACATAGGCCGACTTGTTGACCGAGGCGACCAGCCCATGCGCCGAGGCGACGTTCAGAATGCGCCCCCAGCCCCGCCGCTTCATCTCGGGGAGCGCATGATGAATGCCGTGGAAAACGGCGGAGAGGTTGACGGCGATCACCGCGTCCCAGCGCTCCGCCGGAAACTCCTCGACCGGGGCGACGTGCTGGATGCCGGCGTTGTTCACCAGAATGTCGACCGCGCCGAGGCGGTCCGCGGTCGTCGCGACCAGATCGGCGATTTCCGCGGGCTTGGACAGGTCGGCACCGTGATAGCCGGCGCGCACGCCGAACTCTTCGGCCAGACCGGCGCGCAGCGTTTCGATGGCCGACGCCTCGCCGAATCCGTTCAGCATCACATCCGCCCCGGCCCCGGCCAGAGCCCGCGCGATGCCGAGCCCGATCCCGCTGGTCGAGCCGGTGACGATGGCGGTTTTGCCCTTCAGCATGATCGCTCCGCTCCCCTTCGAAATCCCGTGGCATATCCCTGCACGCGCACCCGCGGGGGATGCATCGGCATTGCCATTTATTGCGGAATCACGAGAAGCAGCGCAAGAATATAATTAGGCGGCGCTGACCCAGCGGCGGATCGGGGTTCGGGACAGGGCTGAATTGCTGTAGGCCGCCCGGTGTGTGACTTCCGCCCCCACCCAGTCGGGAAGCGGAACGAGCTGCTCGGGATGGGACAGTTCGACCTCGGCGATCACCAGACCGGCGTTCTCACCTCCGAACACGTCGATCTCCCAGCAGAGACCGTGATGATGGACGAGATAGCGGGTCTTCTCGATCAGCCCGCTCCGGCAACTGTGACGCAGCAGGTCCAAGGCGAGACCGAGGGGAAGCGGGTGTTCGACCTCCTCCCGGCAAAGGCCGCGCCGGGGTCCCTTCACGGTCAGAGTGGCGTCCGGACCGGCGACCCGGACCCGAACCGTTTCTCCGTCGTCGGAGGGCATGTAGCCCTGGACGATGGAAACGCCGTTTCGGCACAGGGAACGGATGTCCTTCCTGACCAGAAACCGCCGCTCGATCTCAACCGCCATGATACCGGCCTTTCGGCATATCGGACGCCGGTGAGGATATTCGCCCTCATGCTGCGCCGCAATCATGCGTCATACGCATGAAGTCCATTCCTGCTTTGCGGTATTACCATTTGAACCGGTCGTCGGACAAGGGTGCGCAACGTCACCTCCGCGGCTCCGTGGTGGGAGCGGCCACCCGTTCTGGGGTAGGATGCCGCCATGGCACAAGAACTGACACCCTGGCTGATCCTGTTCGCGCTCTACGGCGCGCCCCTGCTGCATGTGATGCTGTCGCGGCGTGGCGGCCCATGGCGTCCCCCGCCCGGCACGCGCTGCCCCTTCGGCCCGCGGGCCGGATGGGTGGTGATGGTGCTGATTCTCGGGCCGGTGGGCTGGCTGATGTTCGTCATGCGGAACGGGCGCCGTTCCCGTCCCGGCCGCGGCACCCGGGCATGATGCCCAAGGGCCGGTGGCGGAACGGGAACGGCGCCCGCGCACCGGCGTCCCGCGATGGACGGCCCGTCAGATGCGGCCCATCAGCAGAAGAACGATCAGGATCAGCAGCAGGACGCCCAGGATACCGCTGGGGCCGTAACCCCAACCGCGGCTGTGCGGCCATGCCGGAACCGCGCCGATTAGAACGAGAATCAAAATGATGAGCAGAATGGTGCCGAGGCTCATGGCGCCCTCCCAAATGTGGAGCTTTCGCTGAACAGAACGCGAGCTTGACCGCCTTGTTCCTGTTCAGCGCCTGTTCTTTGGCGCCCCGGGACCACCGTTCGGGGAAAGGGCGCCCTACCCTTCCGGTTGTTTTCCAGACGCGGATTCTTTCCAGACGCGGATTCTTCTGCCGCCCGCCCGATCACGACGGCGGGCCGGCACGGCGGGACGGGCGCTCCCACACCTTCGCCAGCAGCGCCAGCTTGCTCCGTCCCGGCAGCCGTTCGTCCGACAGGGCCTCCAGGAAATCGGCCAGACGCTTGGACCGCATCACGCTGAAGGCGATCAGCCCGACCGTCGCCAGCAGAACGGCCAGGAAGAACAGAAACCGCACCGGCAGGGGGTCCTCCGCCATGCCGAGCAGGTTCATGCCCAGGAAGCCGGTCACCAGCGTCCCGATGGTGCTGACCACCGTCACCACGGTCAGGCGAAGCACCGTGTTGGCCTGCCGCCGCAACCCGTCGCTGTCCAGATAGTCGGACATGTCCTGAACCTCGTCCCGCACCTCGGCATAGAGGCGGTCGGTGCCCAGATGCCCGGCCCACAGGCGGAACAGGTCGCGCAGCGGCCCCTGGATCGACAGTTCGTGGAACCAGTAGCGGTGGGTGAAGCGCAGGAAGATCTCGAACACCTGCCGGATGTCACGCTTGAACCGCTTGACCGACTCCACATTCCCGATGTCGAGCTGGCTGACCGCCAGCACCAACCGGTCCGACAGCATCACCAGCGCGGCCCGGTGGAAATGCACCACCAGCCCGAGCAGGAAATACTGGTGCCGGAACTGGCCCAGCAGACCGGTCTCCGCGCCGGTGTAGAAGGCGTCGCCCTCCGGCCCCACCATGACCAGCGAATGGCCGCAGCACAGGATGCGGCTGCGCGTCCAGGCGCCCGGCGCCTGCGGGTCCCAATAGCGGTCGTAGCAGTAGCGCCGTTCGAACCCTTCCAGAAAGGCGGGCGCGAATGGCATGGCGTCGCCCGGCCCCGGTGACGTGGCGAAGCCCAGCCGCACCCAGTCCGTTCGCTCCAGCCGTTCCGGCTCGTCCAGCGCGAGATAAGCCATGGCCGGCATCCGCTGATACTCGAGCTGCCGGTAGCGCAGCAGCCCGGTTTCCTCCGAGTGATGATGCACCAGGGGACGCAGAAGGAACGACCAATGGGCGGCGATGCGCGGCGCCCGGTGGCGGCCCACGAAGGACAGATACTCCGCCTTCCGCTCGTAGTCGGAGACGGCGAGCACGGCGCCGTCGGCACCGAGCCATTCCACCCGGTGCGGGCATTGCGCAGCGCTGCCGTCCGGTTCCCAGGCGGGCGGATAGGTGCGGCCCAGCCGGAACAGCGTGTCCTGCACGCGGTCCAGCGGCAGGTCCGCGGCGAACATCTCCACCACGAGGATCGCCACATCCACGTCGTGAAAGAAATGCAGATCGACATGGGCGATCGCGAAGCGCAGCGGTTCCTGCCCCCGCCGCAGGGTCACCGTCAGCGCCGCCACGTCGCGCCGCCGGAAGACGCGGATGGGGGAACCGCCATAGCCGGGCCTCTGGTCGCGCGACTCGCCCTCGCCATAGAGGAAGCGCTGCACATAGGGCAGGAAGGACACGAACTCGCTGTAATGGCGCTCGCTGAACTCGTTGGGGTCCTGGGTGAATTCGTCCGCCACCTCCTGCCAGGGACAGTCCGGACCGCCCAGCCATTCCCAATGGTTCTGGACCTGCGCGCCCGCTTTCAAGGGCATCAACTGCACCGGCCACAGCAGGATTTCGCGGAACCGCCGCACGCGGATCGGGCTCTCGGCCATGGCGCCTCTCTCCCCTTGTCCTTCTTTTCCCACATGGTAGCAGAGACCGGATCGGCGCAGACGCTTCACCAAGGTACGATTGCCGGGGTACGATTGCCGGGCTTTTTCGCCGTCCCCGTCGTTCCTGCCATTAACCAGGACGAAAGCCCGGCCCTGGTAGCGTCCCCCTCTGTTCAGACCACTCGCCGGAGGAGGGAACGTGCCGATGACGCGCCGGATCGGGCTGCTCCTGATGTTGGCCGGGCTGGGGGCCGCAGCCCCGGTTCCGGCCATGGAAGCCCCCTTCTCCGACGTGGTCTGCTCCGGGGAGGGCGCCGGGCAGCGCTGCACCGTGTCCGCCGTCCAGCCCTTCGCCGACAACCGGGGCGGCTTGGCCGAGTTGAGCGTCAGCGCGGTGCGCGACGCCTCCTGCACCACGCTGCACATCGTCTTCGACGAACCCATCGCGGTTGCCCGCCCCGTGACCCTGACGGTGGAAGGAATGCCGCCGCAACGCTTCTACACGCCGCGGCAGCTTTCCGACCTTGCCGGCGCGCTGGACGAGGGACCGCAGCCCGGCGCCGTTCCGGAGGCCGGTCCGCCGGAATTCACCCGCTTCCTGACCCTGGTGGCCGAGGGCGCCATCGCCGAAGACGACTCCGGGCCGGAGATGCTGAAACGCTTCGCCACGATCAAGGAGCCGCGGCGCATCGGCCTGACCTGCGGTCCCATGGAGCGTCTGCTGCCGCTGATGCGTTCGGGCCGGCCTGTGCGGCTGGAGTTCCAGAGGCAGGCGAACAGCGCGACCCAGGTCTATCACTGGCCGCGATTGGACCGGCGGACCGTGGATCTCCACTTGGGGAGCCTTCTGGAGGCGCTCGACCGGGCCATGCCCGGCTCCTGACGGCGCCATCCGGATTAACCACTCCGCCCGCTTGACGACAGCCCGCCTTACCGGCGGAAGTAAGCCCCTGCGGATGAAACGGTGGAGGCGGTCCGGGCAAAGCGGGAGTCCGGCTTGAGAGCGCGCGCCGTCATCCCCATCCTGTCAACGCAGGACCCACCCACCGAGGATGGAGGAGAGCGGAGCGTGTTCGGCTTTGCGCGCAAACTGTGGTCGGACCCGGAACCCGCCGCGAGCCATGTGCCGCGGGGCGTGCGCGTCTACGCGGTGGGCGACATCCACGGGCGCCTCGATCTGCTGGATCAGATGCTGTGGCAGATCGAACGCGACGCGGCCAGCGGTGCCGATCTCGTCAAATATCTGGTCTTCCTGGGCGATTACGTGGACCGCGGTCCGGATTCCGCGATGGTGATCGAACGGCTGTCCGGAACCCCCCTCCCCGGCTTCGGCGCCATCCATCTGCGCGGCAACCACGAAGCCGCGATGCTGGACTTCATCGACAAGCCGGAGGCCGGAGCGGACTGGCTGGAGTATGGCGGGCGGGCGACGCTGGCCAGCTACGGCGTTCCGGCCCCCGCCGAGGATGCTCCGCCGGAGCATGTGGCCGAGGCGCGCCAGCGCTTCGCCGCGGCGCTTCCCGCGCATCACCGGTCCTTCCTGGCGGGGCTGCGTTCCAGCATCGCCATCGGCGACTACCTGTTCGTCCATGCCGGCATCCGCCCCGGCCTGCCGCTGCACCGCCAGCGGGACGAGGATCTGATGTGGATACGCCGGGAATTCCTGACCTCCCATCTGGACCATGGGAAGGTCGTGGTGCACGGTCACACCATCGCCGAGCAGCCGGAAATCCGCTTCAACCGCATCGGCATCGACACCGGCGCCTACGCCTCCAACCGCCTGACCGCCCTGGTGCTGGAGGGCGGGGACCGCCGCTTCCTCTGCACCGTGTGACCTTCTACGGCATGGACTGCCGGCGCCAGTCCTTCAGGAACTCCAGGAAGGCCCGCAGGGATGCCGGGGGCTGGCGGCGCGATGGATAGTAGAGGAAGGGGCCGGGAAAGCTCTGGCTCCACTCCTCCAGAACCGCGACGAGGCGGCCGGCGGCGATGTGGTCCCGCACATACCCGTCGAAGGTCATCAGAAATCCCAGCCCGTCCAGCGCCGCCCGAAGCTGGATGCCGGTATGACCCGCGTGGAAGGGGCCGCCGGGCTGGATTCGCACGATGCGCCCATCCTTCTCGAACTCCCAGGGCGGATGCGCGCCGCTGGCGTAGACGGTGGAGACGGTCGGCTTGCCCAGCAGGTCCTCGGGCCGCTCCGGCACGCCGAAGCGCTCCAGCACGGAGGGCGCCGCGCACAGCACGAAGCGCTGCGGCGGGCCGAGCGGCACCGCGATCATGTCCTGAGCCAGATGTTCCTCATAGCGCACGCCCGCGTCGTAGCCCTGCGCCACGATGTCGATCAGGGCGATGTCCACGGTGATTTCCAGCTCCACGTCCGGGAAGCGCGTCAGGAAGGGCGCGACCATCGGGGCCAGCACCAGATCGACCGCCGGGGCCGGCGCGTTGATGCGCAGCCGCCCCGCCGGGCGTCCCTGCCGCTCCCGCAGGTCCGACAGGGCGCCGGCCACCTCGCCGAGCGCCGGTTCCAGCCGGCGAAGAAGCTGCTCCCCGGCCTCCGTCGGGGCAACGCTGCGGGTCGTGCGGTTCAGCAGGCGGACGCCGAGATGCTCCTCCAGCTCCCGCATCCGCTGGCTGAGGCTGGAGACGGACACCCGCTGCTCCAGCGCGGCGCGGCGGAAGCTGCGGTGGCGGGCGACGGCGGCGAAGGCTTGCAGGTCGCGCAGGTCGGTGTCGTCCATTCCCGGCCCCATTGTTCATGTGGGCGAACAGTCCGTTCGGCATTGTCCAGCTTATCGGATCAATGAAGCCGGGTCATCATCCGGGACAAGGCGGCGCTGAGACGGCGCCGCGAGAGACGGAGAGGATGGAAAGCATGAAACAGCGCACGCTCGGGGCCACCGGCCCCGTCAGCTCGGCCATCGGTCTCGGCTGCATGGGCATGTCGGACTTCTACGGCCCCGCCGACCGGGAGGAGAGCATCGCCACGATCCACGCAGCGCTCGACGCCGGAATCACGCTGCTCGACACGGGCGACTTCTACGGCATGGGACACAACGAGTTGCTGATCCGCGACGCCCTGCGCGGGCGCGACCGGGACAATCTGCTGATCAGCGTGAAGTTCGGCGCCCTGCGCGACCCCGAAATGGGCTGGAACGGCTACGACTCCCGCCCGGCGGCGGTGAAGAACTTCCTGACCTACTCGCTGCGCCGGCTGGGGGTGGACCACATCGACATCTACCGCCCGGCGCGGCTCGACCCGAGCGTTCCCATCGAGGACACGGTCGGGGCCATGGCCGACATGGTGAAGGCCGGCCACATCCGCCACATCGGCCTGTCGGAGGTCGGCCCCGAGACGATCCGCCGCGCCGCCGCGGTGCATCCGGTCAGCGACCTTCAAATCGAGTACTCGCTGATCTCCCGCGGGATAGAAGACGCCATCCTTCCCACCTGCCGGGAGCTTGGCATCGGAGTCACAGCCTATGGCGTGCTGTCGCGCGGCCTGATCAGCGGCCATTGGAGCAAGGACCGGACGGGGCAGGATTTCCGCAGCCACAGCCCGCGCTTCCAGGGAGCCAATCTGGACGCGAATCTGGCGCTGGTGGAGCGTCTGCGGGAGATCGCCGGGCGCATCGGCGGTTCGGTCGCTCAGGTCGCCATCGCCTGGGTGGCGGCGCAGGGCCGGGACATCGTCCCGCTGGTCGGCGCCCGCCGTCGTGACCGCCTTGCCGAGGCGCTGGGTGCGCTGGACCTCGCCCTGTCGGCGGAGGATCTGGCGCAGTTGGCCGAAGCCCTGCCGCCGGGCGCCGCGGCGGGCGAGCGCTACCCGGCGGCCCAGCTCGCCCATATGGACAGCGAAAACCACAGGAAGTGATCCCGCCCGCGGGAGAATGACGCGGACTTGCGTTTGCTCCCATAGCCTCCGGGGCGAGGGCTATGGGAGAAAACACAATGCACAACACGAGACACTCCACACCAGCGCGCGCCATTCCGACTTCAAAACGACACAACAGATTTAAGCGTTGAAAATAGAAATAAAATCACAATCCAGTACATCTGGAATTATTTGACTTTCCAGAGAGAGATTTGACGCAGAATTGTCATTCCATAGCTTTCAATCTTCAGGTCAATGCTTCATCCGATTGGAGGGGGCATGGCACAGACGAAGATCGCAGTTTTCACAGCCACGATGCAGGGCACGGGTACGGAACCCTGGATCACCGACGGCACCGCATCGGGGACGCACCTCCTCGCCGACATCCGGCCGGGCGAGCAGGGAAGCGCTCCCCAGGACGCGGTCGTCGCGGGCGGCAAAATCTTCTTCACCGCGGACGACGGCCTGCACGGCCGCGAACTCTGGGTCACGGACGGCACCAGTGGCGGAACCCGGCTGTTCGACGTCGCGGTCGGCGCCGTATCCGGCGCTCCGGACGATCTGACCGTGGTCGGCGACCGCTTGTTCTTCACCGCGGAGGACGGCGTTCATGGCCGTGAATTGTGGGTGAGCGACGGGACCGCGGCGGGCACCCGGATGGTCGCCGATCTGATGCCGGGAAGCCAGGGCTCCTCCCCCTCGGCGCTGACCGCCGCCCATGGCCGGATTTACCTGCACGCGGACGGCGCCGCCCAGGACGGGATTTGGAGTTCCGACGGCACCGCCGCAGGAACCCGCCTCTTCCATGAGATGGAACCGCTTCCCCCTTGGTCCTACGGCATCACGCTGGTCGGCATGAGTGACGGAAGGCTGGCTTTCCACGAGGGTTCGGCGTCATGGCCCTCCAAACTCACGG
The DNA here is from genome assembly GCF_008365375.1 of Roseomonas genomospecies 6. GTDB lineage: Bacteria > Pseudomonadota > Alphaproteobacteria > Azospirillales > Azospirillaceae > Azospirillum. Next base: position 308,397 of record NZ_QOKW01000001.1, read on the forward strand.
TCGCCAACCCCGACGGCACCGCGACGGCCTTCACGGACCTCGTCCCCGGCGGCGGGGCTGTCCGCTATGCCGCCACGCCCGAGGGGATCGTGGCGTCGGTCACCAATGTGATCGACTGGACCGGAAGCATGGAGTGGCCGACCGCCGTCCGGCATTCGACCTTCTGGGTCACCGACGGCACGCCCGATGGCACGCGGTATCTTGGCGACCTGACGACCCAGGGATGGGACCTCGTGCGGATCGTCGGCGTGCGCGACGGCCAGGTGGTGTTCTCAAGCGATATGGACACCTATCGGGTCGAACAAGGTTCCGCCTCGCGGATCGGCGTTCTGGACGAGGCCACCGGCACGGTAAGCTTTCTCCCCGGCCAGGAACTCGCCAACCCGCTCGGATGGCTCGATCAGGGGGCGTCCGATGAAGGAAGCCGCCTGCTTTTCCTGGACGAGAACCACTGGTCGGGCTCCCAGCGCCTCATGGCGACCGACGGCACACCGGAGGGAACCGCCGAACTCCACCGAAACGATTGGATGTACCAGGACATCGAGATCGCCGGTGACCGGGCCTTCTTTCTGACGGACGGAAACGGAACCGATCCCGGCGGGCTGTGGGTGACCGACGGCACGCCGGAAGGCACCCGGCAGGTGCGGGATACAGCGGGGGGAGCGTTCGGCGACAAACTGCTTGGGGACCTCGATGGCCGCATGCTGGGATTCGATCGCGACCACTTCGCCAACACCGATCGGTTCTTCCTGTCCGACGGCACCGCGGACGGCACCGTCGTGCTCGCCGAGCTACCCCCTGGAATGGGGAACGATTACTGGGACCATACGGCCAAGCTGCTCGGCGTCATCGCAGCGCCGGACGGCATCCACCGGGGGTCTGAAGGCGACGACACGCTGTTGGGCGGGGATGGCGCGGACCGGATTCACGGCTTGGCCGGCGACGACCGCATCCTGGCCGGAGCCGGGGACGATCGGTTGAATGGCGGTGCCGGCGCGGACGTCATCGATGGGGCGGACGGCGACGATCGTCTCTACGGCATGTCCGGGCGTGACATCCTTATCCCGGGAAAGGGGCGCGACATCGTCGATGGCGGCGCCGGCGATGACGTGCTGATTGCCGAGCGGGACGGCGAGAGCGACCAGTTCTTCTTTGCCCCCGGCAGCGGAGCCGACGTGCTGACGGCCTTCGACCCGCTGCTGGACGTCATCATCCTGAAGGGGTTCGAGCGGGACATCGGCACCGCGGCATGGCGGACGGAACACGTCAGCGAACGGGGGAGCAGCGTGCACATCGACCTTGGAAGCGGAGACAGCATCCTCGTCCTTGACGCGATGGCGCAGGACCTCCGCTTTACGGTCATCGACCCGATGCCATGAGGGGCGGCCTTCAAGACTGACCATGGCGACCGGCGACGGCGACCATCACCGCTGCGGGGTGGCGTCCAGGACCACCCCGAGGAGGATGGCTCCCGCCGGGCTCCGCGCCACCCCTCCATCGATCTGGTGCGGCCCCTTACCCTTCCACCTGCACCACGCGCAGGTTGTTGGTGGTTCCCGCCTGGGCGAACGGAATGCCGGCCACCACGACCATCTGATCGTTCGGCTTCGCGAAACCTTCTTCCCGGGCGAAGCCCAGCGCCCGCTCCACCATCTCCTCATAGGTGTGGACGTCGGCGGACAGGACGCTGTGGGCGCCCCACAGAAGCGACAGGCGGCGCGACACCGCGGGGTGCGGGGTGATCGCCAGGATCGGCACCGCCGGGCGCCGCCGGGCGATGCGCGCCGCCGTCGTGCCGCTGGAGGTGTAGGCGACGATGGCGGAAGCGTGGATCACCTCCGCCAGATCGGCGGCGGCGGCGGCGACCGCGTGCGGGGCGGTCTGCTCCTCGCCGGGGTCGGAGGCGTCGATGATGGAGCGGTAGAGCTTGTGCTGCTCCGTGCTGCGGATGATGCGGTCCATCATCTCCACCGCTTCCACCGGGAAGGCGCCGCTGGCCGATTCCGCCGACAGCATCACGGCGTCTGCGCCGTCGTAGATGGCGGTCGCCACGTCCGACGCCTCGGCCCGCGTCGGGGTCGGGGCGTTGACCATGGAATCCAGCATCTGCGTCGCCACGATCACCGGCTTCACGGCCAGACGGCAAGCCCGGACCAGCTCCTTCTGGCGGCCCGGAACCTCCTCATGCGGAATTTCCACGCCCAGATCGCCGCGGGCGACCATGATGGAATCCGACAGGCGGATGATGTCGTCGATCCGCTCCAGCGCCGCCGGCTTCTCGATCTTCGCCATCAGCCCGGCCCGGTCGCCGATCAGCCCGCGGGCTTCCAGCAGGTCCGCCGGCTTCTGCACGAAGGACATGGCCACCCAATCGACGCCCAGTTCCAGACCGAAGGCGAGGTCGATGCGGTCCTTCGCGGTCAGCGGCGACAGTTCCAACACCGTTTCGGGCAGGTTGACGCCCTTGCGGTTGGAGATGGTTCCTCCGATCACCACCTTGGCGTCGATGAAGTCGTCGCCCATCCCGGTGACGGTGACGCGCACGCGCCCGTCGTCGATCAGCAGATTGTGGCCCGGCAACACCGCGGCGAAGATTTCCGGATGAGGCAGCGGGATCGCGTTCCGGTCGCCATCGGCGCCGGACAGGACGAACCGGATCGTCTCGCCGGAGGCGACGGTGAGTTTGCCGTCACGGATGGTGCCGACGCGGATCTTCGGTCCCTGAAGGTCCTGAAGAATGCCGATGGGACGGCCCATCTCGGCCTCCAGGGCGCGGATGGCGGCATGGACCTTGGCATGGTCCTCGTGCGTTCCATGGCTGAAATTCAGGCGGAAGGTATCGACGCCGGCCAGGAACAGCCGCTTCAGCATCTCGGGCGTGTTGCTGGCGGGGCCGACCGTGGCAACGATCTTCGCGCGGCGGTGACGACGCATATAATTTCGGCCTCTCGGGCCGCCTCCTTTGTGGAGTGTCGGACGGCAGGCATGCCGGTTGGGAACCGGGCGGCCGTGAAACCGCCAGGATGCCGAACACATTGGTGAGCACCGGCCCGCTGACAACCGCGGCGGATACATTATTGAAGAGACTGTGGCTTTACCGACCCTACCGGTCCGAAGCCCCCGGCGCGCCCGCCCAATCACTCATCATCGAATCGTCATCGAACGGTCATGCAAGGCGGCTATCATGTGCACCGGGCGACTGGCCGCGGCGGATTCGGCCTCCGGACGCGGACTTGGGCCGTGTCTCACCATAAAATCCGACATCGCAGGGCGCATGACCATGCCGACCCGCCAAGGGCTCTTGGCGACCACGCGCTGCACTCGCGTGTGATGCCATGTATCACCAACGTGCACGACCGAGGCCGTTGGGTGCGGTCATAAAATGAGGAAAGTCAACGCTTTGGGAGCTGCGAGGGGAAGTGGCGGAGGGGATGGGATTCGAACCCACGATAGGGGTTTGAGCCCCTATAACGGTTTAGCAAACCGCCGCCTTCAGCCTCTCGGCCACCCCTCCTGCCGGGTCGGCGCTCTGTGGCGCCGCTGGCGTGGGTGCGTTCTAACGGTCCGGATGGGGCCTGTCAACGCTTACTCATCAAAAATGTGAGGGAACTCGAAAACAATGAAATCTATATAAAATTTTAGGTATTTTTTAGAGAATTGGGGTTAGCTTGTCAACGGAACGCGATAGCAATCTTTGGTCGGGGGGACGCCATGAGCCTGTCACGTCGCTGCGCCGAAACGCTGATCGATCTGGTCGAGATCAAGCTGAGCTGCCTGGAGGTCACCGACCGCGAAGACATGCGGGAGAAGGAACTGCTGCTGCGCTGCGTTCAGGAACTGAACGCCGAACTTCGTGGCGAGAACGGGGCGATGGCCGCCTTCGCGGCGCCCAAGCGCCGTGGGCGCCGGCCCAAGCATTTGCAGTTCCAGGACCTGCACGCCTGACGCCGGGCTCCGCCGCCCGTCAGACCGCCGCCACCGGACTCGGCTGCGGCGGCAACGCCGCCGGCTGAGCCGCCTCCCGCGCGATGCGACGCGGAAGGCGCAGCGTGAAAACGGTGCCCTGCCCGGTCACCGACCGCACCGCCACCGTACCGCCCAGCACGCCCGTCACCGTGCTGTGCACGATGTGCAGGCCAAGGCCCGAGCCGCCCTCCCCACGCTTGGTCGTGAAAAAGGGCTCGAACACCTTCGGCAGATGGTCCTCGGGAATGCCGGACCCGTCGTCGGAAAAGTCGATGACCACATGGTCCCCGCCGTCCGGGCGCGCCGCGATCCGGATGGTTCCCCGCTGGTCGTCGCCATAGGCGTGAATCAGCGCGTTGATGACGAGATTGGTCAGCACCTGACTCAGCGCGCCGGGGAAGCTGTCCATTTCCAACCTATCCGGACAGTCCACCTCGACCGAGACCAGAGTGCGCTTCAGCCGCGGCCGGAGCGAGAACAGCACCTCGTCGATGTAAGTCCGCAGGTCGAAGGAACGCCGCTCGCCGGAGGTCTGGTCCACCGCCACCTGCTTGAAGCTCTGCACCAGCGCCGCCGCCCGGTTCATGTTGGACACCAGCAGGCGCGCGGCCTCCGTCACCGTCTCCAGATACTCGGCCAGGACGGTCTTCTTCAGCGTGCCGGAATCGAAACGGGCGCGCAGATCGCGGGCCTGCTCGGCGATGTGGCTGGCGGCGGTCAGGCCGATGCCGATGGGGGTGTTGATCTCGTGCGCCACCCCGGCGACCAGTTGGCCCAGCGAGGCCATGGCCTCCGCCTGGATCAGGCTTTCCTGCGCGGCGCGCAGTTCGGCCAGCGCCCGCTCCGCTTCGTCGCGGGCGGCGGCCATGGCGGCTTCCGCAGCCTTGCGGTCGTTGATGTCGTAGAGCCACGTCAACAGCGCGGGCTCGCCGTCCATCTCGATCTCGCCCCAACTGGAGAGCACCCAGATCACCGTTCCGTCTGGCTTGCGGAACCGCACCTCCGCGTCGCGAAAGGGTCCCTCCCTCTCGAACCGTTCGATCAGGGCGAGACGGTCCGCCGGATCGGCGTACAACACCTCGGCGGGCATCGGCAGCAGGTCGTCGCGCGACCGGCCGAGGATGATCTCCGACTGCGTGTTGCAGAACACCAGAAGGCCGTCGCGGCGTGTGATGTTCACGGCGATGGGGCTGGCCTCCAGGATTCGCAGAAGCCGCTCCTTGCCGGCACGGACCTCCTCCTCCTGTCGGCGGCGTTCGGTGATGTCGGTCATGATGCCGACGTAGCGGACGGCCTGGCCGGCGGCGTCGCGGATCGCCCGCCCCTGGGCGGCGATCCACATCCAGCCGCCATCCGCCCGGCGCAGCCGGTAATCGTACGCGTAGGCGTCCGTCTCGCCACGCAGATGGGCGTCGATGGTGGTCAGCACGCGCTCGCGGTCGTCGGGATGCAGGCGCCGTTCCCAGAAATCGGCGAGCATGTCCGGCGGCTCCGCATAGCCCAGCATCCGCGGAAAGCTGTCCGACCACCAGCAGGTTCCCCGCAGGATGTCGGAGTCCCAGACCGCGGCCCCGGTGGCGTCCAGAGCCATTTCCAGCCGGTCGGCCAGATCGCGGCGGACGGCGTCGGCCTTCTTCTGCTCCGTCAGATCATAAAACCAACTGATGTGGCAGCGGCGCCCTTCGAAGTCGATGACCGTCGAACTCAGCGAGCCCATGCAGTTCTCGCCGTCGCCGCGGCGCAGCAGCACCTCCTGCCCGGCGAAGACACCATCGGCATAAAGGCGGTCGATGGCCGCTCGGCGCTCCTGCGGGTCACGATAGAGCGGCCACATGCCGTCGCGCTGAAGCTGTTCCCCGCTGACCTTGAAACAGGTGGCGGCGCTGGGGCTGTGGTAGAGGTTGTCCCCTTCGCGCGTGTTGATGAGCACGCCGATGGGGGCGGTGTCCAGAATGGATCGCAGCCGCTCTTCGGTCGCACCGGGAGAAGGGGTGCCGAAACCGGTGGCGGGCGAAGCAGCGTCCGCAGGACGCCGCCGCCCCATGCGCCGCGCCGCCAGCAGGCCGGCGAGAAATCCGGCCAGAAGACCGGCGAACAGCGCAAGCAGCGCCACCGTCAGCGAATCTGCAATCATAGGGCCTCCCGCCGACCCCACTTGAAACCGGCGGGAGAACAAAATCAACGGTTATGTCGCCGCACCGCCGCAGGGTGCGGCGGCATGACCGGTTCGCCTCACACCGTGGCGGATGATGACTTTCATCATCCGCCACGGTCAGACCCGACGGATCAACGCGACAGCATTGATTGACAGGGTGATGCGGGCGAAGCCTTCAGGCGCCGCCCGTATCAGCCCTTCAGCTTCTTGGTCAGGATGTCGTTGACCAGGGCCGGGTTGGCCTTGCCCTGGGTCGCCTTCATGACCTGACCCACGAAGAAGCCGAACAGCTTGTCCTTGCCCGACCGGAACTCCGCCACCTTGTCGGCGTTGGCGGCCAGCACCGAATCGATGGAGGACTCGATGGCACCGGTGTCGGTGACCTGACGCAGGCCCTTCTTCTCGACGATGTCCGCGGCTTTCTCGCCGGTTTCGAACATCGCCTCGAACACCTCCTTGGCGATTCGGCCGGAGATGGTGTTGTCGGCGATCAGGTCGATGAGTCCACCGAGATTCTCGGCGGACACCGGGCTCTCCTCGATCTCCTTGCCGGCCTTGTTCAGATAGCCGAACAGCTCGCCGGTGACCCAGTTGGCGGCCAGCTTCGGATCGCGGCCCTTGGCGACCGCCTCGAAGAAGTCCGCGCGGGCCTTTTCGGAGACGAGCACGTTGGCGTCGTAGGGCGACAGCTTGTACTCGCCGATGAAGCGGGCCTTCTTGTCGTCCGGAAGCTCCGGCAGGGTGCGCTTGATGTCCTCGACCCACTCCGGGTCCAACTCCAGCGGGAGCAGGTCCGGATCGGGGAAGTAGCGGTAGTCGTGCGCCTCCTCCTTGGAGCGCATGGAGCGGGTCACGAACTTGGTCGTGTCCCACAGACGCGTCTCCTGGTCGATCTTGCCGCCGTCCTCCAGGATTTCGATCTGGCGGCGCGCCTCATACTCGATCGCCTGCATGACGAAGCGGATCGAGTTGACGTTCTTGATCTCGCAGCGCGTGCCGAAGGGCGCGCCCGGCTTGCGCACCGACACGTTCACGTCGCAGCGCATGGAGCCTTCCTCCATGTTGCCGTCGCAGGTGCCCAGGTAGCGCAGGATGGAGCGCAGCTTGCGCACATAGGCGCCGGCCTCCTCCGCGGTCCGCATGTCCGGCTCCGACACGATCTCCATCAACGCCACGCCGGAGCGGTTCAGGTCGATATAGGTCTTGGCGGGATGCTGGTCGTGCAGCGACTTGCCGGCGTCCTGCTCCAGATGCAGGCGCGTGACGCCGACCGTGCGGGAGGAGCCGTCCGGCAGGTCCAGAACGATCTCGCCCTTGCCGACGATGGGCTGCAGATACTGGCTGATCTGATAGCCCTGCGGCAGGTCGGCGTAGAAGTAGTTCTTGCGGTCGAACACCGAGTGCAGGTTGATCTGCGCCTTCAGGCCCAGGCCGGTGCGCACCGCCTGCTCGATGCAATGCTCGTTGATGACGGGCAGCATGCCGGGAAAGGCGGCGTCGACGAAGCTGACCTGGCTGTTCGGCTCCGCGCCGAAGGCGGTGGCGGCGCCGGAGAACAGCTTGGCGTTCGAGATGACCTGGGCGTGGACCTCCAGCCCGATCACGATTTCCCAATCGCCCGTTTCGCCCTGAATGTACGACATCGGTCTCTTCTCTCGTCCGGCTCAGGCCATGAACGGCGGGGTGGCGGTGACGGCGGCGGCTTTCTCGATGACCTGACCGACGCGCAGCACGGTCTCCTCATCGAAGGGCCGGCCCAGAAGCTGGAGCCCCAGCGGCAGCCCGTCCGACCCGACGCCCGCCGGAACCGACATGCCCGGCAGGCCGGCCAGCGAGGCCGGGACCGTGAACACGTCGTTCAGGTACATCTGGATCGGGTCGTCCATCTTCTCGCCGATGGCGAAGGCGGTGCTCGGCGCGGTCGGCGTCAGGATGACGTCGCACTGCTTGAACGCCTCGTCGAAGTCCCACTTGATGCGCGTGCGCACCTGACGGGCCTTGTTGTAGTAGGCGTCGTAGTAGCCCGCCGACAGCACGTAGGTGCCGATCAGGATGCGGCGGCGGACCTCCTTGCCGAAGCCGGCGCCGCGGGTGTTCTCGTACATGTCCTTCAGGCTCGCGCCCTCGACCCGCAGGCCGTAGCGCAGGCCGTCGTAGCGCGCGAGGTTGGACGACGCCTCGGCCGGCGCGACAATGTAATAGGTGGCCAGCGCGTATTTGGTGTGCGGCAGGCTGATCTCCACCGGCTCGGCGCCGGCCGCCTTCAGCCATTCGATGCCCTGGTCCCAGATCGCGGCGATCTCGGCGGGCATGCCCTCCACCCGGTATTCCTTCGGAATGCCGACCTTCAGGCCGCGGATGTCGCCGGTCAGGGCGGCGCGGAAGTCCGGCACCGCCATGTCGACCGAGGTCGAGTCCTTCGGGTCGAAGCCGCACATCGAGCGCAGCATGATCGCCGCGTCCTCGACCGTGCGGGTCATCGGCCCAGCCTGATCCAGCGAGGAGGCGAAGGCGACCACGCCCCAGCGTGAGCAGCGCCCGTAGGTCGGCTTGATCCCGACGATGCCGGTGAAGGCGGCGGGCTGGCGGATGGAGCCGCCGGTGTCCGTGCCGGTGGCGCCCAGCGCGGCGCGAGCGGCCACCGCCGCGGCGGAACCGCCCGACGAGCCGCCGGGGACGAGCTGGCGCGACCAGTTGCCGACCTCGCCCGGGCTCCACGGGCTGACCACGTTGCCGTGGTGGGAGGTGATGTTGGCCGAGCCCATGGCGAACTCGTCCAGGTTCACCTTGCCCAGCATGACGGCGCCGTCGCGCCACAGGTTGGACGTGACGGTGGACTCATACTCCGGCTTGAAGCCGTCCAGGATGTGGCTGGCCGCGGTGGTCGGCACGCCCTTGGTGCAGAACAGGTCCTTCACCGCGATGGGCAGGCCCTCCATCGGTCCGGCCTCGCCCTTCGCGCGGCGGGCGTCCGACGCCTTGGCCATCGCCAGCGCCTGTTCCGGCGTCTCGGTGATGAAGGCGTTCAGGGGGCGGATCGTCTCCACCGCCTTGACGTGGGCCTCGGTCAGTTCGACCGCGGTGAATTCCTTCTTGGCAAGGCCGTCGAGGGCCGCCGCCATGGTCAGATGCGTAAGACCGCTCATCACTCGACCACCTTCGGAACGACGTAGAAGCCTTCGGCCGTCTCCGGGCCGTTGGAGAGGACGGCCTCGCGGTAACCGCCGTCGGTCACCTCGTCCTTGCGGCGGCGCAGCGTCTGCGCGGCCACGCTGGTCATCGGCGGCACGTCCTTCGTGTCCACCTCGCCCAACTGTTCGACGAAGGTCAGGATTTGGCTCAGCTCACCCGCCAGGTGATCCAGTTCATCGTCCGGCACCTTGATGCGGGCCAGATGCGCGATCTTGGCCACGGTGGCCTTGTCGAGCGACATGCCTTCCACTCTCTTCCGAAACGTCTGGAAAAACGGCTTGGAAGCTATCACCCGAATTCCGTCACCGCAATGATTCCGGGTTCTGCACCTTTCCACCGCCGGATGTGGGCCGCCGGATGTCGGGCTCCAGGCGCGCCGTCACCCCTCGGCGTGGCCCTCCGCCTCCCAGCGCGCGCGGTCGATGCGCAGGGTGAACAGGGCGATCCGATCGCCCCAGGGAGTCGTCCGCTCCTCGATGGCGACCGGGGTGAAGCCCAGCGAGGCATAAAGAAGAAGCGCCGGCGTGTTGGTGTTGAAGCAGCGCAGCAGCAATTCCGGCAGGCCGTGATGGGCGAAGGCACGGTTCATCATCACGCGCATCAGATGCTTCGCCACGCCCGTGCGGCGCGCCCAGGGCGCCACGCTGACGTTGCCGAGGCTGGCGCTGCGCCCTTCCTCGAAGGTCGCGAAGGTCGCGAAGCCGACCACCTCCCCATCGCTCAGCACCACCGTGGGATCGCGGCGGATGGCCACGACATCCCGCACCTGTTCCGCCGTCAGCGGCCAGACCGCGCGCGGGAACTGGAAGTACAACTCATCCCGGTCGCGGGGAAAACGGCAGATCAGCGGGATATCCGCATCAACCAGGAGACGGTGGCTGAGGGAGGCGGGAGACGGGCAGGTCATCGCGGGAGGCTCCAAAAACATTCGCGCTAGAATAAATATCCCGGTAAACAACTCAAGCGACATCGCGCCGATCGCCGCCGCCCGGCGGGCTTGCCGTCCGGTCTCGCGGCTTCTATGGTTCGCGGCATGATCCATACGCTTCCCGAACTGGCCGCCCGTCTGGGCCGGGGCCAGCGCCTGCTGGGCCTCGACGTCGGCACCAAGACCGTCGGCATGGCCGTGTCCGACCCGAACCTCGTCGTCGCCTCGCCCATCGGCACGCTGAAACGCACGAAGTTCACCCAGGACGCGCGCGAGCTGTCGCGGACGCTGCGCGATTACGGCATCGGCGGGCTGGTGATCGGGCTGCCGCTGAACATGGACGGGTCGGAGGGGCCGCGCGCCGATTCCACCCGCGCCTTCGCCAAGAATCTGATGGAGCGGCCCGACCTGCTGGGCTGGGACGCCGAGATCGCCTTCTGGGACGAGCGGCTGTCCACCTCCGCCGTGGAGCGTTTCATGATCGGCGAGGCCGACATGACCCGCAAACGCCGCGATGAGGTCGTGGACAAGATGGCCGCCGCCTACATCCTGCAGGGCGCGCTGGACGCTCTGGCCCACATCCGGCGGATGGAGCGGGAGCGGGCGGAGCGGGACGAACGCGACGCGGACGAGGATTGACCGTCCCGCCATGGCGGCCTTCGCCGGCGCGTTGGCGCCGATCTTCCTGCTGATCCTGTTCGGACAGGGTCTGCGGCGCGGCGGTCTGGTCGCCGATCCGCTCTGGGCGGGCATCGACCGGATGACCTATTTCCTGTTCTTTCCCTGCCTGATCGTGAACGAACTGGCCCGCGCCGATCTGGGACGCATCGCCGCTCTGCCGATGGGCGCGGCGATGGCCGCCGGGGTCCTCGCCGCGGCGGTCCTGATCCTGGGCCTGCGCCGCCCCATCGGGCTGGATGGACCGGCCTTCAGTTCCGTCTTCCAGGGGGTGATGCGCCCCAACACCTATGTCGGCCTGGCAGCCGCCAGCGCCCTCTACGGCGCGGAGGGGCTGACCATGACCGCCGTGGGGATCGCCGTGGTGGTGCCGCTGGTCAACCTGCTCTGCGTCCCGGCCATGGTGCGCTACGGACGCGGCGCCGGAAGCACCGGTGCCGGTGCCGGCGCGATGGTTGGCGGGATCGTCCGCAACCCGATCATCGTCGCCGTCGCCCTGGGAGCGGCGATGAACGCGGGTGGGCTGGGGCAGGTTCCCGTGCTGGGCGACATCGTCGCCATCCTGGCGCGGGCCGCCCTGCCGATGGGTCTGCTGTCGGTGGGCGCCGGGCTCGACATCGGGGCGGCGCGCGGGGCCGGGTTGGGGGTGGCCCTGTCCGCCGCCTTCAAGCTGCTGCTGGTCCCCGGCCTGACCGCCGCGGCGGGGCTGGCTCTGGGGCTCGGCGGGCCGATGCTGACCGTGGCGGTCCTGTTCAACGCCCTGCCCTGCTCCGCCAGTTCCTACGCGCTGGCCCGCCAGATGGGGGGCGACCACGGGCTGATGGCCGGGATCATCACGGTGCAGACCCTGCTGTCCGCGCTGACGCTTCCCCTCGTCCTGGCGCTGGCGGGATAGGCGTGGTCAGGGCGGTTCCGGAGCGCCCTGGGGGAACGCCTCCAACCCGTCATCGATGACGTAATAGTCCGCCTTGTCCGCCACATGAATGTGCCGCAGCGTGGCGAGGCCGGTCGGCTGGTCGAGACTGCCGGCGGCGATGTCCAGCGCGTCGGCCTCGTCACCCTTCCAGAACAGCGACGAGCCGCAGCGCGAACAGAACCCCCGCCGGGCCTTGGCCGAGGAGCGGTACCAGGACAGCGCTCCCTCCGGATCGGACACCGCCGCCGTGCCGTCGGGCACGGTGATGTAGGCGCCGAAATGGCCGTGGAAGCGGCGGCATTGGCCGCAGTGGCAATTCACCACCCCCATGGGCCGCTCGGCCGCCTCGTACCGCACGGCGCCGCACAGGCAACCGCCCTTCAGAATTCCGCCGTCGCTCATTGGTCCGCTCCCGTCCGTTTCGCCGCCAGGGTTCGGTCAGCCCCTCCAGAAGGGCTTGTCGGCCTCGTTCACCGCGTCGGCGCGGGACAGGCCGATATCCTGCAACAGATGATCGGGCAAAGCCTCCAACGCGCGCCGCTGGCGCCGCCGCTCGTTCCAGGTCGCCACCATATCGAACAGGGCGACCAGCGCGCCACCCATCCCATGACTGGCGATCCCTTGGCCGGACCGCGCGTGCAGGTCCGTACCGGTGTTCATGCTGCCGTTCATGCCGCTATTCATGCTCCGGGCCATGACTGCGTCTCCTCTTGTTTCCGGTTGCCGCCGGGGCCTGTCGCCCGACGTTCCGAACTGTGTTCCGTGGCTGGAGGATGGGCCACCCGGTCCTTGCGCACAAACGACGCTTTCTCATAGTTTGGATTAGGAAAACTAATCCGAAGACCGTTTCCCGGAGGCTTCGCTTGTCCCGCCGCCTGCCGCCGCTGAACGCCCTGCGCGCCTTCGAATCCGCCGCCCGCCACCTGTCCTTCACCAGGGCGGCGGAGGAGCTTCACGTCACCCAGGCCGCCGTCAGCCACCAGATCAAGGGGTTGGAGGAATGGCTGGGCATGCCGCTGTTCCGCCGGATGAACCGCGCGCTGATCCTGACCGAGACCGGGCAAGCCTATCTGCCGCCGGTGCGCGACGCCCTCGACACGCTGTCACACGCGACGGAGCGTCTGTTCCGCATGGACGGGTCCGGCACGCTGACCATCTCCACCATGCCCAGCTTCGCCGCGAAGTGGCTGGTCATGCGGCTGGGCCGCTTCCAATCCCGCCATCCGGAGTTGGAGGTGCGTCTGCACACCACCCCGCAGCTCGTGGATTTCACGCAGCAGGACGTGGACATCGGCATCCGCTTCGGCGCCGGCAACTGGCCCGGCCTGCGCTGCGAGCGGCTGATGACCGAAGACATCTACCCGGTGTGCAGCCCCTCCCTCCTGAACGGTCCCCGCCCCTTGCTCCGCCCGGAGGATCTGCGCCACCACACGCTGCTCCACGACGACTATTTCATCACCTGGGGCACCTGGGGCGAGGCCGCGGGCGTCGAGGGGCTGGACCATGCCCGCGGCCCGCGCTTCGACGATTCGGCGCTGCTGCTCCAGGTCGCGGCGGAGGGCGGCGGCGTGGCTCTGGCGCGCGGCGTGCTGGTGGCGGACGACGTCGCCTCCGGGCGGCTGGTGCGGCTGTTCGACGTCCATCTGCCCGGCAACTACGCCTATTACGTCGCCGCCCCGCCCCATTACTTCTCGCGCCCGAAGGTGAAGGCGTTCCGCGACTGGCTGTTCGAGGAGGCCGCCGCCGATCCGGCAGCCGGCCACAGCCGGGCCTTGTCCGTGGCCGAGTCCGTCACAACCTCTTCCCCAGACGCCCGCCCAGACACATGAACGGGGAAAGGTTGCGCCATGATCACCGCACGCCCATTCGCCCTCGCCGCCCTTTTCTCCGCGACCTTCGCCCTGCCCGCCGCCGCTCACCACGGTTGGGGCGGCTATGACTCCGGGCAGGTGCTGACTCTGACCGGGACCGTGCAGCAGATCGCCTCAGACAACCCGCACGCCATGCTGAACCTTCAGGCCGACGGCAAGGTCTGGCACGTCGTGCTCGCCCCGCCCAGCCGCATGAACGCGCGCGGCCTGCCCGCCGACACGATCAAGGCCGGCCAGACGGTGACGGTGGTCGGCTATCCTGCCAAGGCGGACCCGACGGAGATGCGGGCGGAGCGGATCACCGCCGCTGACAAGACCATCGAGCTGCGCTGACGGCCCCCGTTTCATGGACCACGATCTCGGCCCAACCGGCCCCGGCTGGCTCGTCGCGCTGGAAACGTCCGGGCTCGGCGAGTCGCTGCGCCAGTCGCTGTGGCTCTACCCGCTGGTCGAGATCGCGCACATCCTCGGATTCGCGCTTCTGGTCGGGTCGATCCTGGCCTTCGACCTGCGGCTGATGGGGGTGCGGGCGCCGCTGCTGCCGGCGGACGCGCTGTCGCGGCTGCTCCTGCCGGTCGCGGTCGCCGGATTCGCGCTGGCGATCCCCACCGGAGTCCTCCTCTTCATCACGGAAGCGACGGCGCTGGCCCGCAACCCGGCCTTCCTGGCGAAGCTGGGCCTGATCGGGCTGGCCTTGCTGAACATCCTGGCCTTCCACGGCCTCGCCGGACGGCGGATGGCGGACTGGAGCCTGTCGGACCGGCCACCGGCGGGCGCCCGTTTCGCGGGCGCGGCCTCGCTCGCGCTGTGGGTCGCGGTTCTGGCCTGCGGGCGGCTCATCGCCTACGTGTGATGAAAGCCATAGGGCGCGCTTGCGGGCGTTTCGCGCCGCTCCTATAGTCCCGGCCCATGACCGGATCGCCCCATTCCACGACGGTTTTCCCGCACCGCCACCTCCTTGGCATCGAGGGGCTGACGGCTGGCGAGATCACCACCATCCTCGACCTCGCCGACGGCTATGTCGAGCAGAACCGCCAGCCTTCGAAGAAGTCGTCGCTCCTCGACGGGCGGACGCTCGTCAACCTCTTCTTCGAGAACTCGACCCGCACCCGCACCAGCTTCGAGCTGGCCGGCAAGCGGCTCGGCGCCGACGTCATCAACATGTCGTCGGACGGCAGCTCGGTGAAGAAGGGCGAGACGCTGATCGACACGGCGATGACGCTGAACGCCATGCACCTCGACGCGCTGGTCGTCCGCCACGCCGATTCGGGGGCGGTGAAGCTGCTGGCCGACAAGGTCAACTGCTCGGTCATCAACGCGGGCGACGGCCACCACGAGCACCCGACGCAGGGTCTTCTTGACGCGCTGGCCATCCGCCGCCGGCTGGGAAGCCTGGACGGGCTGATCGTCGCGATCTGCGGCGACATCCTGCACAGCCGCGTCGCGCGCTCCAACATCCATCTGCTGAACGCCATGGGCGCCCGCGTCCGCGTCGTCGCGCCGCCGACCCTGATCCCGTCGCAGATCGACCGTCTGGGGGTGGAGATCCACCACTCCATGGCGACCGGCCTGAAGGACGCCGACGTGGTGATGATGCTGCGCCTCCAGACGGAGCGGATGAGCGGCCAGTACATCCCCTCGACCCGCGAATACTTCTACTTCTACGGCCTCGACTACGAGAAGCTGTCGGTGGCGAAGCCGCACGCGGTGGTGATGCACCCCGGCCCGATGAACCGCGGCGTCGAGATCGATTCGGAGGTCGCCGACGACCTCAAGCGCTCCATGATCCTCGATCAGGTGGAACTGGGCGTGGCCGTCCGCATGGCCGTTCTTGATCTTCTCACCCGCGAACGCCGGGGTTCCAATGTCTAATCGCGTCGCCTACCGCAACGCCCGCCTGCTCGACCCCGCCAGCGGCCTGGACCAGCGGGGCGACCTGCTGACCGAAGGCGCGAAGATCGCCGATTTCGGCCCCTCCCTATTCAGCGACGGCGTGCCGGAAGGGATCGAGGTGGTGGACCTCCAGGGCCAATGCCTCGCCCCCGGCCTCGTCGACATGCGCGTCCTGATCGGCGAGCCGGGCGAGGAGGAAAAGGACACCATAAAGAGCGCGTCCCGCGCCGCGGTGGCCGGCGGCATCACCGCCGTGGTCCTTCTGCCCAACACCGACCCGGTGACGGACGAGGTGGCGAGTCTGGAGTTCATCGCCCGCCGTGCGCGCGAGGTGCGTCTGGTCAAGGTCTTCGCCTACGCCGCCGCCACCCGCGGGACGGACGGCAACGAGATCACCGAGATGGGCCTGCTGTCCCGCGCCGGTGCCGTGGCCTTCACCGACGGCACCAAGGCCATCGCCAGCGCCAAGGCGATGCGCCGCGCGCTCAGCTACGCCCGCACCTTCGACAAGCTGATCGTGCAGCATCCGGAGGAGCCGAGCCTCGCCAGCGGCGGCATGATGAATTCGGGCGAGCGGGCCACCCGCCTCGGCCTCGTCGGCATCCCGCGGGAGGCCGAGATCATCATGATCGAACGCGACCTGCGCCTGCTGGAACTGTCCGGCGGTCGCCTGCACTTCGCCCACATCTCCACGGGCGAGTCGGTGGACCTGATCCGCCGCGCCAAGGCGCGCGGGCTGAAGGTCACCTGCGACACCGCCCCGCACTACTTCGCCCTGACCGAGACGGACGTCGGCGACTACCGCACCTTCGCCAAGGTCTCCCCGCCGCTGCGCGGCGAGATGGACCGGCGCGCCATCGTGGAAGGTCTGGCCGACGGCACCATCGACGCCATCGCCTCCGACCACACGCCGCAGGACCAGGACCAGAAGCGCCTGCCCTTCGCCCAGGCCGCCTGCGGCGTGATCGGGCTGGAGACGCTGTTCCCCCTGACGCTGGAGCTGGTGCACAAGGGCGCCATGCCGCTGCTGAAGGCGCTGGCCTGCGTGACCGTGAAGCCGGCGGAGATCCTGGGCTTGCCGCTGGGCCGCATCGCCAAGGGGGCGCCCGCCGACCTCATCGCCTTCGATCTGGAGGTGCCGTGGAAGGTGGATGTCGCGGCCTTCAAGTCGAAGTCGAAGAACAGCCCCTTCGAGGACCGCCCCGTCCAGGGCCGCCCGCTGCGCACCGTGGTGGACGGGCGCACCGTCTGGCAGTTCGAGGGCTGACGCGGTGACTCTTCTCGTCTCGGCGCTGCTCGGCTATCTGCTGGGCTCGATCCCCTTCGGGCTGGTGCTGACCCGGCTGGCCGGTCTGGGCGACATCCGCCAGATCGGGTCCGGCAACATCGGCGCCACCAACGTGCTGCGCACCGGCAACAAGCCGCTGGCCGCCGCCACCCTGATCCTGGACAGCGGCAAGGGCGCCATCGCCGCCCTGTTGGCCCAGGCCTGGGCGGGGCCGGAAGCGGCGGTCCTCGCCGCGGGCGGCGCCATGCTGGGCCACAGCTTCCCGGTCTGGCTGGGCTTCAAGGGCGGCAAGGGCGTCGCGACCGCGCTCGGCGTCCTGCTTGCCGTGTCCTGGCCGGTCGGCGTGATCGCCTGCGCGACGTGGCTGGCGACGGCCTTCCTGTTCAAGATTTCGTCGTTGTCCGCCCTGACCGCCCTGGGCCTCAGCCCGGTCTTCGGCTGGTTCTTCGGCGGGCCGCTGGTGGCGGGGCTCTGCCTGTTCATCGCCGGGCTGGTCTACATCCGCCACGCCGCGAACATCAGACGCCTGCTGAAGGGCGAGGAGCCAAAGATCGGCGCCGGCAAGAAGAAGGCCTGAAGAACCGGCGCTTTTCCCCCTCCCCTCAAGCCTGCGGAAACACCTCTTCCATCGCCGTCAGCAACTCCCCGGCCAGGACGGGTTTCTTCAGGATCACCAGCGGTCCACGGCCCCCATCCTGCAACCCGAACCGTCCCTCCGCGGGCGGGGAGGCGGACAGCACGACGATGGGCAGATCGGGCCAGTCGAGGCGCAGGCGACGGATCATCTGCTCGCCGCCCAGCCGGGGCATCACCAGATCGGTGACGACGGCGTCGAAGGAACCTTCGGCCAGGGCGCTCAGCCCGGCCTCCCCGTCCGTCACGGTGGTGACCGTGCAGCGGGCCATTTCCAGCATGCGGGCCATCGCCATCGCGGTCAGCGAATCATCCTCCACGAGAAGGATCTTGAGCGGCCTCGCGAAACGCACCGGGAACCTCCACAGGCAGCGGACGGGCCGCCACTCTCCACGAATGCAGGCCTCTTCGCTGCTGCAAAAAAGTGTGACGGACAACCTTATCTAGGACGCCGGCTTCACCGTGCCAGGGGGCTGCCCTCGACGTTCCGGCTTTGAGAAGGCGGTGACCGAGCCCGCGCCGCGCGCCTTGCGGCGGCTGGACCAGCGATATTGCGGGTCGTCGGCGATCAGGTGCAGATGATCGGAGATGCGGTTGCGCTCCAGCCAGCCGATGGCGGACTCCAGTTCCGACAGGGTCATCTCCGACCGCGCCTTGTTCATGCAGCGCTTCAGCACGGCGTTGTAGGTGTGGTAGCTGACCGGCCCTTCGGCGACGAGGTTGTTGTCCTGGTCCTCGATCACCTGGGCGGCCACGATCTGGCCGATGCGCTGGCGAAGATGGTGCTCCACCACGCTGGGGGTGCGGGGTGCGCGCTCCGCCGGCTGTCCAGCCGTCTCGCGGGACGGAGTCTCGCGGGCCGATGGCGGGCTGCCGAAGTCCGGGCCGGGGGCCACGACGGCGAAGCGCAGGGCCGTCGCGTTGGATTCCAGCGGGATGATCTCCGGTTCCGCTTCCACCGTCCGGTCGAAGGGCAGTTCGTGCTGGCGTCGGGCCTTCACCATCGCCCGCGTGCCCTGCTGGGTCTCCACCATCTGGCGGAAGCGTTCGAACAGCGCGTCGGACGGGTGGTAGATCAGCGCCCGCTGCTGTTCGTAGGCGCCGGCATGCGGGTCCACGCGGGTGGCCCGCGCGATGGCCTGCTCCAGCCAGGGGCGGGAGCGGATGTGCGTGAGGCAGGCGACGTGCGAGATGGCCGGCGCGTCCAGCCCCTCATAGGCCATGGCGACGGACACCAGCACGGCGGGCTCCGGGCGCAGGCGGAAGGCGGCCACCACCTCCTGCGCGTCGCGCCGTTCGGAAATGGCGATCTGCGCCATGCGCGCCGCCTGCGCGCCGGGCATCCAGCCGCGCAGCGTGTCCAGATAGTTGCGCGCCGTTTCCTGGTCCGGAGCGATCACCAGAAGCTTGCCCAGCCCGGCGCCGTCATGCCCCGCGCCATCCGGACCGTTCCCCGCCGCCCGCCGCTTCGCCCGGTGCTCGCGGCAGGAGCGGTAGGCCTCGCGCAGCATGGCCTGGGCGAAGCCGGTGCGCAGCGCCGTGAACAGGGCGTCGCGCGTGTTCTCCCCGGCGCGGGACAGCGCCTCGACGCTGCGCGTCGTCCGCTCCGCGTCCAGCCATGTGGCGGAGCCGTCCATCGCGCCGAAGGTCACCGGCAGGATGGCCTTCTCGGCCAGGGCCTGCCGGCGGGAATAACCGACGATGGCCCAGCCCGGCGCCTTGAAGTCGATCTCCCGCACCCGCCGGGTGCCTTGCGGGGCGCGGTAGGGCAGCCACAGGATGGGACGCCCGTCCGCCCGCTCCAGCGTGCCGCTCATCAGCAGCCGGACGGCGGCGCATTCCATGAGCGGCAGGATGGACCGGCTCCAGGCGGTTTCGTCCGACGCCGCCGTGACGGTGCCGGTGTCGGACACGGCGGGCAGATGGTGCAGTTCGTCCACCGCCAGCAGATAGCGGTGGCGCCGGAACTCCTGGAGATGCAGGTCGGGAGCCGCCGCGACGGCCTGATAGGTGGTGACGTAGCCCTGAAGCCCGCGGCAGGGATCGCGCCCGTTCTCCGCCGCCCGCAGCGCGATGCCGTGCCCCAGAACTTCCCGCCAGCGCGGATCGGCGAAGGCCTCCTCCGCCTGCCGGCGCAGGCTGTCGCGCGGCACGATCCAGCAGATGCGGTCGATCAGCCCGGCGCGCATCAGCGCCGCCCCCATGATGACCGGTAGCAGCGACTTCCCCCCGCCCGGCGTCACCGCGGCCAGAACGTCCCGGACGTCCGTCTGCCGTTGCGCGATGGCCCCGGCGATGCCGGCGACCATGGTCTGGTGTCTCCTCAACGGTGGCATGCCGGCCTGTCGCCCCTCCCCGATGGTTTCCGCGCTACGGACGGGCAAGCCTAAGGTGCGGGGAGTCGCCGGGTCACGGATTCAATCGGAGGTAGACGACTCTCGAAAGAGGGGGGCATTCGCCAAAGGAGTCCGGCGGGAGCCCGGAGGAAAACCGCCCGTAGCGCTTCCGTCTGGGCGCGGGCGTGGCTTCGTGGTACACGAATTGTTCCAAGAACAAAGGCAAGAGGGCAACGGAGATGAGCACCCGTCCGCAGGCGGTTTCCACCCAGCATGTCGAGAACGAGCGCACCCGCGTCACCGAATGGCGCCTTGTGCCGGGGGCCGAGACCGGCGCCCATGTGCACGGCTACGACTATGTGATCGTGCCGGTGACGGCGGGCGCCTTCACCATCGTCGATCCGGACGGCAACGCCCGCCAGTTCCCGCTGGAGCCGGGCCGCTCCTACTTCCGCAAGGCCGGGGTCAGCCACAACGTCATCAACGACGGGGACAGCGACATCGTCTTCGTCGAGGTCGAGTTCCTCCAGCCCGGCTGATCGTCAAGGCGCAACCCGCCAAGGCTCAGCACAACCGAGCGATGCACCGCGGTTCCACCATGTTCGACTATGGCCAGGACGGCGACGAGCCGCTTCCCGATGCCGTCATCCGCACCGGCGGACCGCGGTCCGTCCAGCATCTTCTGCTGTCCCTGTCGCCGGAAAACCCGCTCTACCTCTACGCCGACCCGGCGGATGCGGGGGGCGGGGCCTATTACCGGGATTCCCGCGAAGTCTGGCAGTCGCTGGCCGACGGCGACGGCCAGCGCTGGCGCTGGTTTGTCGGGCGCCAGGGCCGCGTCGTCGAGGCGGCGCCCGGCGACGTCCATCACCTGCGACGCGCGGCACCGGTCGCGCTGACCATCACATGGTACAGCCTGCCCGACCGCGAGAGCGTGGGGCGCGTGCGCAACGCCCTACGCGCCATCGGCGCAACCTGCACCCGCGGTCCGGCGGGCTGACGCTGCCCCTTCTGCCGGGGTCCGGCGTGAACGCATGGGCGCCATGTCATTTCGGAATCCCTCTTGATTACGCCGGGATTGTGCGGTCGCGACTTCCGTCCTAATGTTAGGAACCAGGAATCCGGGAGCATCCGACAGAGTGGCCGTCATCCAGGCACAGCCTTTGCGCGTTCACACGCCCTGTGCCGCATCGCTTGCTTTGCGGTGACCGCCCATGATGGCGTCCTCCCACATGATCGTCGGCGGGGCGGCGTGGTTCTACGCATCGGCGCGATTCGGCCTGCCCTTCGACGCGGTGGCCTTCGGCGCGGCGGTGATCGGCTCGCTGGCACCGGACATCGACCATCCCAAATCGACCCTGGGCCAGTTGATGCGGCCCCTGTCCAACGTGATCTCCGCGATCTTCGGGCATCGCGGCATCACCCACTCCACGCTCGCCATCGCCGGTTGCCTGTGGGTTCTGCACGAATACGCGGACTACTCGCACCTGATCCTGCCCTTCCTGGTCGGTTACCTCACCCACTTGGCGGGGGATTTGCTGACTCCGGCGGGGCTGCCGCTGCTCTGGCCGATCAAGCGGCGGCGGAACTTCGCGCTTCCCATCCTGAAGACCGGCGGCTTCTCGGAACAGTTGGCGGTCACGCTGCTGGCCGGCTGGATGATCTCCGGCCTGTTTTCCAGTTCCTGGCCGGGCCTTCCCTTCGAGCGTCCGCCCTTCGACAGCCTGATGGCGATGGACCGTCCGTGGCGCTCCGCCATCGTCGCGGCACAGGGCTTCCTTGGGGAGGAAGGCCGGGAACGCAGCGCTCCCCCGATCCCGGCCCGCAAGCCCGTCGAACCCGGACGGAACCGCCCGCTGAAAGGCTGATCCGTCAACCTTTGGGTTGTGTGATAAATGTTACGGTCAATGGATTGGCTCAGTCCTTGCTGTGTCAAACCCGTCACGTTCCGCCACAAACAAGATGAAAAGCAGGCAATTGTCACCGCTTAGCGATTCGTTAGGCTTTTTATGGAGATTGTGAGGACCAGATCCAATCGATCTTGGATTGAATTTCCACACGCTTCGCGCGGATGGGTCCGACCATGGCAAAGATCCGGATGTCGAAAGAGACGCAGGCTGTCGAAGGCATTCCGCCCGATGCGGCGGCGCCGATGCCGGTGCATCTGGCCCTGCCCGATCTGCCCGGCGGGCGGGACAACAGCCTGAAGCGCGTGTCCGACGTGCTGGCCCCCCTGGACCACGGCCAGAAGCTCCAGCTCTACAAGATGATCCGCGACGGCTATCTGGACGATATGTCCGAGCCGGTCGCCCGGATGCTGGTCACCATGCTGAACGGCCGCCGGTCCGAGCACGCGCGCCGGGTCTGGACGGGCCTGTTCGACGCGCTGATCCTGCGCGACGACGCCATCCTGACAAGCGACGTGCGGCTGGCCGGCGCCCTGCATCTGGCGGATGTCAGCGCGTGGTGGTTCGCCCTGGCTCCCCGCCTTGAACCGCAGGTCAGCCACGTTCAGGACACGGTGTCCCGGCTCGCCAAGGAACAGCCGCTGAACGAGATCTTCGCCTCCGCCGAGGCGCAGAGCTGGGCGGAGGAGTTGCGGCAGCGCAGCCTCGCCGTTCTGAGCCGCCTGCGTGCCGCTCCCGCCGAAGCGACCGCATTCCTGGCCGAGGTGTCCGGCTTCCGCGCGCAGGTGTTGAAACGCCACGGCGTCCGCCAGCGCGAAGGCGTCTCCCGCGCGGATCTGGAGCGGATGGAGACCGTCCTTCAGGCGGCGCCCGCCTGGGCGGGACAATCCCTGCCGTCGCTGCTGCACGGCGATCCGGTGCGTCTGGCGCTGGACATGGCGCGGCGCGGCGACTGCACGCGCGACGGGGCGGCCATGTTCGCGGTCGCCGGCCTGCACCGCCGCGACGACCCCAAACTGGCATCCCGCCTGTACGAGACCTTTCCCATCGCCGTGGTGAAGGACGCGATCGTCGGGCGCCTTCTGGTGGCGGCGGAGAGGCTGAAGACCACGCTGACCGGCAGCTTCCTCAGCAAGCCCGGGCTGCTGGTGGCCGACGCGGTGGACGACCAGGATCATCCATCCTTCCAGTTGCAGCATTTCCTCGCCTGGTACGACGTCGTCCACGCGCAGGAACTGGACACCACCGACCGCGAGCGCAATCTGGTCCATCAGGCGTTCCGTGAACTGAGCAACGCGGTGCACGAGGATCTCGCCCCCGTTCTGGCCCGGCGGATCGAGGCGCTGACCATGCACAGCGTGCTGGACCCGCTGATGGAGCGCGTGCGCTTCGTCAACGAGTTCCAGGCGCAGTTGGGGCGGCGCGGCATCGTGTCGTCCGGCAAGCCGTGGCGGGCCGATGAGGGCACGCACGTCGCCGGGGTGTTCCGCCGCCTCGCCTCCACGGGGTCCGCCGACGGGCTGAAGACGCTGGGGCAGCTTGCCGATCTGGCCGAGATGCTGAGCTTCCCCATCGAGATCACGGCGCTCGACATCGCCCTGGCCGGGGTGATCGAAGCGGCCTTGAGGCAGCAGAGGACGTTTGACGCCTGCGAGACCCGCCTGATCGACCGCGTGATCGCCGTGTCGAGCGACGAGCGGAAGCGCTGCCGCTGGTGGGTCGCGCCGGAGGTCGTCACCCTGCTGGACGCCGCGGAGAAGTCGGGCATCCCCGGCGCCGCCAAGAAGTAACCGCGCGCCGCCATCACGCGACCGGCGTGCGTGTGCGCGATTTCCCGATCACGCTACAAGGTGCTGTCGGGTCTGCTTTGAGAAGTGGTCGGGCACGCCCCCTCCCGACCTCCCCCCGCTTCGCAGGGGAAAGAGAAAAAGCCCTCCCCTGCGAAAGCGGGGGAGGGTTTGGGTGGGGGCCCTACGCGACGACCTGGCGCCTTACGCCGCGGCCACGGCCTCCACCGGCGCCATGCGGATCAGGTAATCGAAGGCCGACAGGGCGGCTTTCGACCCCTCGCCCATGGCGATGATGATCTGCTTGTAGGGCACCGTCGTCGCGTCGCCCGCCGCGAACACGCCGGGGACGGAGGTCTGGCCGCGGGCGTCCACCTCGATCTCGCCACGCGGGCTCAGCGCCACCGAACCCTTCAGCCATTCAGTGTTGGGGACGAGGCCGATCTGCACGAAGATGCCTTCCAGGTCGATGCGGTGCACCTCGCCGGTGTTGCGGTTCTTGTAGCTGAGACCGGTCACCTTCGTGCCGTCGCCATGCACCTCGGTCGTCAGGCCGGAGGTGATGATGCGCACGTTGGGCAGGCTGCGCAGCTTGCGCTGGAGCACCTCGTCGGCGCGGAGCTGGCTGTCGAACTCGATCAGGGTCACCTCGGCGACGATGCCGGCGAGGTCGATGGCCGCTTCCACGCCGGAGTTGCCGCCGCCGATCACCGCCACGCGCTTGCCCTTGAACAGCGGGCCGTCGCAGTGGGGGCAATAGGCCACGCCCTTGTTCCGGTACTCCTCCTCGCCGGGGACGCCCATCTGGCGCCAGCGGGCGCCGGTGGACAGGATCACCGTCTTCGACTTCAGCGAGGCGCCGTTTGCAAGTTGGACCTCGATCAGGCCGCCCGGCCCTTCGGCGGGGATCAGCTTCTCCGCCCGCTGGAGGTTCATCACGTCGACCTCATACTCCTTGACGTGATGCTCCAGCGCCGCTGCCAGCTTCGGCCCCTCGGTGTGGGAGACGGAGATGAAGTTCTCGATGGCCATGGTGTCCAGCACCTGACCGCCGAACCGCTCCGCCGCGACGCCCGTGCGGATGCCCTTGCGCGCCGCGTAGATCGCCGCTGCGGCGCCAGCCGGGCCGCCGCCGATCACCAGCACGTCGAAGGCGTCCTTGGCCTTGATCTTCTCCGCATCGCGCGCGGCGGCGCCGGTGTCGATCTTGGCGAGGATCTGCTCCAGCCCCATGCGGCCCTGGCCGAACGGCTCGCCGTTCAGGAAGATGGACGGCACGGCCATGATCTTGCGCGATTCGACCTCCTGCTGGAACAGCGCGCCGTCGATGGCGACATGCTTGATCCGCGGGTTCAGAACGCTCATCAGGTTCAGGGCCTGCACCACGTCGGGGCAGTTCTGGCAGGACAGCGAGAAATAGGTCTCGAACCGGTACTCACCCTCCAGCGCCTTCACCTGCTCGATGACCTCCGCCGATTCCTTGGAGGGGTGGCCGCCGACCTGCAGCAGGGCGAGGATGAGGGAATTGAATTCGTGGCCCATCGGCAGACCGGCGAAGCGGACGCCGATGTCGGTGCCGGTGCGCGTGATCGCGAAGGAGGGCTTGCGCGCGTCGTCGTCGGTGCGGACGAGGGTGATCTTGTCCGACAGGGACGCGATGTCCTGCAGCAGAGCCAGCATCTCTTGCGACTTCGCGCCGTCGTCCAGGGAGGCGGCCAGTTCGATGGGCTGCGTGATCTTGTCGAAATAGGCCTTGAGCTGGCCTTTGACGTTGCTATCCAACACGGCGAGGGCTCCCGAAAGTGGTTTTTCGAAGCGAGCCCGGTGGCGCCAGGGCGGGTCCGGGCAGCAGAATTTCGTTGAGCAGAGTTTGGTGAACGGCAGAGTTTGGTGAACGGATGAAGGCCACTCGTGATCCGGGCCCGGAATCGATCCGGGCCCGAAGCCGTGGCGCCGCGGCCAGCGTGACCGCGGCCGAACCGTCCGGCCGCGGTTGCGGCCGGCGGTTCCCAGATGATCTTGCCGGAGAGGCTTAGATCTTGCCGACGAGGTCGAGCGACGGGGCCAGGGTCTTCTCACCCTCTTCCCACTTGGCCGGGCAGACCTCGCCCGGGTGCGAAGCGACGTACTGGGCGGCCTTCACCTTGCGGAGCAGCTCGCGGGCGTCGCGGCCGATGCCGCCGGCGGTGATCTCGACGATCTGGATCTTGCCGTCCGGGTCGACGACGAAGGTGCCGCGGTCGGCGAGGCCCTTCTCCTCGATCAGGATCTCGAAGTTGCGGCAGATCGTGCCGGTCGGGTCGCCGACCATGGTGTAGGCGATCTTGCCGATGGCCGGCGAGGTGTCGTGCCAGGCCTTGTGGCAGAAGTGGGTGTCGGTCGAAACGCTGTAGATCTCAACGCCGAGCTTCTGGAACTCGCTGTAGTTATCGGCCAGGTCTTCCAGCTCGGTCGGGCACACGAAGGTGAAGTCCGCCGGGTAGAAGAACACCACCGACCACTTGCCCTTCAGGTCGGCGTCGCTGACGTCGATGAACTTGCCGCCCTTGAAAGCGGTCGCCTTGAACGGCTTAATCTCGGTGTTGATCAAGGACATGATTTCTCCATCAGTCTGAATGATTGGAGCAAGCGTCTTTCCGGTGTCCTGCCCGCATGGCGCCGGGTCCCGTTGGGGCTACCCGTGCCGCGGCATCCCTGCCGGAAGTCTGCTCCCCCCTCGTTGGTCGCTTGACACCAGGGAAGGTAGGGGCAATGGATCAGCGATGGAAGCGAAAAATACCAATCGCTTTGATCGATAAAACCGATTATTGTGCGGTGCATGAAGCCCCTGCCCACCCTGCGCCAACTCCACTACCTCGTCGCCGTCGTCGACCGCTGCCACTTCGGCAAGGCGGCGGAGGCGTGCCTCGTCAGCCAATCCACCCTCAGCGCCGGCATCCAGGAACTGGAAAACCTGCTGGGCGCCCCGCTGCTGGAGCGCACGCGGCGGACCGTTCTGCCGACCCCGCTGGGACGGGAGATCGCCGACCGCGCCCGCACGGTTCTGAAGGGGGCGGAGGAGTTGGTGGACATGGCCCGGTCCGTGGAGGACCCGATGTCAGGGCCGCTCCATCTGGGCGTGATCCCGACCATCGGGCCGTTCCTGATCCCCCGCGTGATGCCGGCCTTGCGGGAATCCTTCCCCAAGCTGAAGCTGTTCCTGCGGGAGGACCAGACCGCCCGGCTGCTCGACCGGCTGGACTCGGGGGAACTGGACGCGGCCATCCTGGCGCTGCCCTACCCCTCCGGCGACGTCGAGTCCATCGACCTCGCCGAAGACCGGTTTTCGGTGGTCTGCACCCCCGACCACCGGCTGAGCCGGGTCACGGCCCCCCGCCCGTCCGACGTGACGCTGGAGGACCTGCTTCTGCTGGAGGACGGGCATTGCCTGCGCGACCACGCGCTGGCCGCCTGCTCCATGGAGGGGGCGCGGCAAAGCGCCACGTTCCAAGGGACGAGCCTGCACACGCTCGTCCAGATGGTCGCCAATGGGCTTGGGGTGACCCTGCTGCCGCAGATGGCACTCGACTCGGGGATTCTTCGCGGTCTGGATGTTGTGGTCCGCCCCCTGGGCGGGGAACGGCCCTACCGCCGAATCGGTCTGGTCTGGCGCCGCACCTCCGGACGCAAGGAGACCTTCCGGCAGCTCGCCGCCGCCCTGAAGGCGGAGATGGCTCGCGACAACGGCCCGCAGGCGCCGGCCAACGGGGACGACGCCGGCGTGCGGGACGCGGCCTGACGCGGATTTGGAATTAGAACACGTAGGTCATGACCAGATACAGCACCGCCTCGCCTTCGCCCACGTTGCGGTAGGCGTGGGGGGCGTCGGCGTCGAACTGGATCGTGTCGCCCTCCTCCAGCCGGTGGGTGCCGTCGCCGGTTTCGATCTCCACCGCGCCGCGCCCGACCAGGATGTTCTCCACGGTGCCGATGGTGTGGGCGTCCGCCCGCTCGTCGGTGCCGGGGGCGAGGCGCAGTTCGTAGAACTCCACCTGCCGTTCCCCGCGGAAGGGAAACAGCGCCCGCGAGGTGAAGCGCCCGTCGCGCGACGCGAGCGGCTGGCTATCATCCCGCCGGATCACCGTGGTCCCGCCGCTGCCGCCGCTGCTGAGCAGGCTGGAGAAGGGCACGTCCAGCGCGCGGGCGATGGTCCACAGGATGTCGATGCTGGATTGCCCCTGCCCCGCCTCGATGGCCGCCAAATCCGCGCGGCTGTTGCCCGACAGCTTGGCGAGCGCGTCGATGGACAGGCCCTGGCGGAGCCGGAAATTGCGGATGTTCCCGGCGATCACGCCGTTCAACGGGTTGGCTTCGCCGTCCGTCGTCCGTGGGGTCGATGTCGTGCTCATGGTCCTTGGCCCTCCCGTTCATGAATCCTTGCCGACACCCGGGGGTCAGCGCGCCGTCCGCCGAATCTGGTCGAACAGGGCGCCGTCCGCGAAATGGGCCGCCTGCGCCTTGCGCCAGCCGCCGAACGTCTCGTCCACCGTCACCAGCGCCACCGGGGAGAAGCGCCCGGCATACTGCCGCGCCAGCTCGGGATGGCGGGGCCGGTAGAAGTTCCGGGCGGCGATTTCCTGCCCTTCGCGGGTGTAGAGATATTGCACATAGGCCTCCGCCACCTTGCGGGTGCCCTTGCGGTCCACCACGCTGTCCACCACGGCGACCGGCGGTTCGGTGAGGATGGACAGGGACGGCACGACGATCTCGAACCGGTCGCCGCCGGGGTCCCGAAGCGCCCGGAAGGCTTCGCTTTCCCAAGCCAGAAGAACGTCGCCGACGCCCTTGCGCGTGAAGGTCTCCACAGCCGCGCGGGCGCCGTCGTCCATCACCGGGACGTTCCGGAACAGGTCGCCGACGAACGCCTTCGCCTTGGCCTCGTCGCCGCCGTTCGCCTTCAGGCCGTAGGCCCAGGCGGCGAGATAGTTCCAGCGCGCGCCGCCCGAGGTCTTCGGGTTCGGGGTCACCACCACCACCCCCGGCTTCACCAGATCCTCCCAATCCCCGATCCGCTTCGGGTTGCCCTTGCGGACCAGGAACACGACGGTGGAGGTGTAGGGAGAGCTGTTGTCCGGCAGCCGCGTGCGCCAGTCCTTCCCGATCAGCCCGGCGTCGGCGATGGCGTCCACGTCATAGGGCAGCGCGAGGGTGACCACGTCGGCGTCCAGCCCATCCATGACCGAACGCGCCTGTGCCCCCGACCCGCCGTGCGATTGCCGGATGACCACCGTCTCCCCAGCCACCTCGGCCCAGGCGCGGGCGAAGGCCGGGTTGAACTCCTCGTACAGTTCCCGCGTCGGGTCGTAGGAGACGTTCAGAACCGTGTCTCGGACCGCCGCGCTGGCCGTTGCCAAAGCGGCCAGAATCGCGCCCACGGCGACAAGGCACTGGCTGAAGCGCAACGGCATGAACGGATTCCCCAAGGCTTGCGTTTGGCGGCGGTGGGCCGTGAGGGGCATTGAACATCAACTATCCCTATTGAACAAGTCGCCTTTTGAAATGAGTTGTGTGATTCATAAAACTGAAGCTAAAATTTATCAATTTTGTTATGTGAAATAGAGGAATGCGGACCGAACCGCGGTTCACGCTGTTGTTGGTCCATGCGGACAAAGCTTTTCCAACGACCTCATCCGCTTCTGACCACCGCCTTGGCGCTTCTGGCTCTCGCGGGATGCGAAACCTACGACCCTGGGAACCCCTTGATCGGGCGCTGGACGCTGATCGCGCCCATCGGTCTGGGCACCGCCGATGCCGGAGTCGGGGGTGTGGGCATGGCCTTGGGAACCTACGAGTTCCGCCGGTCCAGCATGCGCATGCGCGGCCTGGGTTTCGAACAGCCGGTGAGTTATTCCGTGTCAGGCAACACCGTCACCGTCCTTCCGGAAAGCTTCGGGCCGACACTTGCCATCGAACTGATCGACGCCGACACGGCACGGCTGAAGGACCCGCTGACCGGCGGTCTGATGACGTTGCGTCGGGTCCGGTAAAAGCCTCTGATCCCGGTCAGTTCTGTTTGGAGTCTCAGGCCTGCTTGGCGTCGATGATGCCGCGGCGGATGGCGCGGGTCTTGGCGAAATGGTCCTGCAACTGCTGCCCCTCGCCCCAGCGGATGGCCCGCTGGAGCGCGGTCAGATCCTCGGTGAAGCGCTGGAGGATTTCCAGAACCGCTTCGCGGTTGTTCAGGAAGACGTCGCGCCACATCACCGGATCGCTGGCGGCGATGCGGGTGAAATCGCGGAAACCGCCGGCGGAGAACTTGATGACCTCCGACTTGGTGTCGTCCTCCAGGTCGGACGCCGTGCCGACGATGGTGTAGGCGATCAGGTGCGGCAGGTGCGAGGTGATGGCCAGCACGCGGTCATGGTGGTTGGCGTCCATCAACTCGACCGTCGAGCCGATTCGGCGCCACAGTTCCACCACCTTCTCCACCGCGCCCTCGTTGGCGCCGGGGGGCGGGGTGACGATGCACCAGCGCCCCTGGAACAGGGTGGCGAAGCCGGCCTCCGGCCCAGAATGCTCGGTGCCCGCGACCGGATGGCCGGGGATCAGATGCACGCCGTCGGGAATGTGCGGGCCGACGTCGCGCAGCACCGCCTGCTTCACCGACCCGACGTCCGACACGATCATACCGGGGCGCAGCAGCGGGCCGAGCGCCTCCCCCACCTCGGCGAAGGCGCCGACCGGGGTTGCCAGGACGACCAGTTCCGCCCCTTCGAGCGCTTCCGCCAGATCGGTGGTGGCCCGCTCCACGATGCCCAGTTCCATCGCCTTGGCGCAATGCTCGGGGCTGCGGTCCGCGCAGACGACCTGCCGGGCCACCCCATAATGCGTGAGCGCCCGCGCCAGGGAGGAGCCGATCAGACCGATGCCGACGATGGCGACACGGTCGAACAGGGGAGTGGCGGTCTCGCTCATGATATCAAGGCACCGGCTGCGGAAGGGTTGCAGAACGCCCCGCTATAAAGCACCAAGCCGCTTGCCGACCAAGTGAAACTTTGCCCGTGGGGCCGCGTTGAAACCATCGTATGCTTGTCAGCAACCGGGACACGCCCTACGATCGTCCGGCATCCCTCAACCTTCGGTGCGGACCGTCCGATGAGCGCTTTGCCTCCCAGAAAGCCCGTCCCGGCCCCAGCCGGCAAGGAAACCGCGATCCACGGACGCCGTCCGGACGATGCGGCATGGCTGGCGGAAAACGCCAAGGCCATTGCCCATCAGAACAGGCTGGTCGAGGACGAAGGTGCCTTCGGGGACGACCTTCGCTCTTTTTAAGAACCGCTTCACCGCATGGCTCAGTTCGACATCAGGCGGAACCCGTCACCGCGCAGCCGCGCGAGCACGCCTTATGTCCTGATCGTTCAATGCGATTTGCTCGCAGACCTGGAACCGGTCGCCGTCGTTCCATTGCGGCGCAAGGACACGCTTGGCCCTCCCATCCGCCGCCTCAACCCTTCCTTCACCGTTGACGGCGTCGAGGTCGTGATGATGCCCAACGCCATCGCCGGTGTGTCCAAACGCGATCTCGGCGAGGTCGTCGCCAACCTCGCCGAGCATCGTCACGACATCATCGCCGCGCTGGACTTTCTGCTGACCAGCGTTTAGCCGCGTGCATCACGCCGCGAGGAAGTCCTTCAGCGCCCGCACCACCTCGCGCATTTCGGCTTCCGTGCCGATGGTGACGCGCAGGCAGCTCGGCAGGCCGTAGGACGGCATCTGGCGGACCAGGATGCCGCGGCCCTTCAGGAACAGGCGCGCGGCCTCGGCGTCGTCCTTGCCGGGGGTCTGGCCGGCGAAGTCCACCAGCACGAAGTTCGTCACGCTGGGGTGCGTCTTCAGGCCCAGCCCCTGGACCTGCTCGACGAACCACTCCCGCCATTCGGTGTTGTGGCTGCGCGAGCGCTCCAGGAACTCCGTGTCCTCCAGCGCCGCCACCCCGGCGACCTGCGCCGCGGAGGAGACGTTGAAGGGGCCGCGCACGCGGTTCAGCACGTCGGCGATCCCCGCCGGGCAGTAGGCCCAGCCCAGCCGGACCGAGCCCAGCGCGAAGATCTTCGAGAAGGTGCGGGTCATCACCACGTTGGGGAAGCGGTCCACCAGTTCCTGCCCCGCCGAATAGTCGTTGTGGTTCATGTACTCGGCGTAGGCCGCGTCGATGACCAGAATGACGTTGGGCGGAAGGCCGGCGTGCAGGCGGGCCATCTCGTCGGCGGTGATGTAGGTGCCGGTCGGGTTGTTCGGGTTGGCGACGAAGACTAGACGGGTGCGCGGCGTGACGTGGGCCAGCAGCGAATCCACGTCGGTGGTCAGGTTCGTCTCCGGCGCCTGGACCGGCGTGGCGCCGACCGACTTAGCGCCGATCGGGTACATCAGGAAGCCGTGCTGCGAATACAGCACCTCGTCCCCCGGCCCCGCATAGGCGCGGATCAGTAGGGCGATCAGCTCGTCGGAGCCGGCGCCGCAGACCACGCGCTCGGCGTCCAGGCCGAAACGCTCCGCGATGGCCTTGCGCAGCTTGGCGGAGCCGCCGTCCGGATAGCGGTGCAGTTCGCCCGCGGCGGCCTTGTAGGCCTCCATCGCGCGCGGGCTGGGGCCGAGCGCGCCTTCGTTGGAGGCGAGGCGGATGTGCCCCGCATGCTCACCGCCTACATAGGGGGCGATGTCGAGAATCCCCGGGCGGGGCGCCGGGCCGTCGTTCGGCTGGGTCATGTCAGGTCTCAGGCCTTGCGGGCGTTATTGGGCGGGCGTCATTGGAAAGATGAGGCGGAAAGATGGAGCGGGACGGCGTAGCCGCCCACGATGTTGATCCGCACCGGAATCTCGCCCAGCCGGGCGGCGAAGGCGGACAGGCGCGGGTCGGTGTGATCGACGAAGTCGGCGACCTCGACCAGATGGATGGACGGGCCGCCCGGATCGCGCGCGTGCCAAGTGCAGAAATAGGTCGGGGCGAGGCCGCTCGTCTCCAGATGGTCCTTCAGCCGTCCGCGGCTGAGGTCGTGCCCCAATTCGATCCCCAGGAGGGTGCGGTCGTCGCCGGTCGGCTCGTGCGGCACGAGAGCGATGGCCAGCGCGTCGCGGTCCTCGCCGCGGGCGTTGCCGCGCCCGGCGAAGGGCAGGCGGGCGACCACGCGCGGCGTGCGCGCGTCGGACGACACCAGGAAGCGCCACCAGGGGTCCGCGTCGTCCTCCGCCGGATAGGGAACGACGCCGACGGTCGCCGTGCCCTCCGACACCGCGCGGATGGCGGCGGCGGGGGAGTTGACGGCGGTCATCGGGACGACGCTGCCGAAATGGTCGCGCGCCACGTCCCAGAATCCGCGGCGGTCCTCCGGCGCGTAGACGGCGACCGCGAAGGGACCCTGGAGCCGGGTGAAGGCGGTGATCATCTCCCGCCACATGCGGACGACGGCGATGGCCGGGAAGGAACCGGCGTGGCGCGCCATCAGGCGGCGCAGGATCACGGCCTCGCGCGCCGGGCGCAGATAGATCGGAGACTGGGGATTCCCGCTGACCTCCCCCTCCGCGGCTTCCATCTGGCCTTTGACGACGCCGACGCGCTCCACCACCGCCGCGCGCCGCATCAGCAGGTCGTGGATCGTATCGTCGATGTGATCGATCTCGCGGCGCAGATCGTCGAGCGGGGACTTGGGCGGAGGCATGGGGCGGGAAACCGTCAAATCCAGAGCGAATCCAAAGCCGGTTAGTAGTAGTCCGCAAGCTCCACAAAATCAAAGAAAACGTTGACACTCCCAACCGCCGCTCCGTAGCTATACGCTCCCGTTTTCCCGGAGGCCCCGCGACCCGCCATGTCCGCGCCGTATCCCGCCGAAACCGCGACGCCGCCCGGTCACCGCGTCACGCTCGGGGCGGACCGGCCCATGCGGCTGGACAGCGGTGCGGAGCTGGGTCCCTTTCAGGTCGCCTACCAGACCTACGGCAGGCTGAACGCCGACCGGTCGAACGCCATCCTGATCTGCCACGCCCTGACCGGCGACCATTACGTGCTGGACCGCCACCCGGTGACCGGCAAGTCCGGCTGGTGGGAGATGCTGGTCGGGCCGGGCAAGCCGGTGGACACCGACCGTTACTTCGTCATCTGCTCCAACGTGATCGGCGGCTGCATGGGCTCCACCGGCCCGAAGGAGACCGACCCGGCGACCGGCAAGCCCTACGGCCTCGGCTTCCCCGTCATCACCATCGGCGACATGGTGCGTGCGCAGAAACTGCTGGTGGGGCATCTGGGGATCGAGCAGCTCTTCTGCGTGATCGGCGGCTCCATGGGCGGCATGCAGGTGCTGCAATGGGCGGTGGCCTATCCCGAATCCGTCTTCACCGCGGTTCCCATTGCCACGGCGGCCCGCCATTCGGCGCAGAACATCGCCTTCCACGAGGTCGGGCGGCAGGCGATCATGGCCGACCCGGACTGGGCCGGCGGCAACTACCTGCTGGAGGGCACGCGCCCGCACCGCGGTTTGGCGGTGGCGCGCATGGCCGCGCACATCACCTACCTGTCGGAGCCGGCGCTGCACCGCAAGTTCGGGCGCAACCTGCAGAACCGGGAAACCGTCACCTACGGCTTCGACGCCGATTTCCAGGTGGAAAGCTACCTGCGCCACCAGGGCATCACCTTCGTGGAGCGGTTCGACGCCAACTCGTACCTCTACATCACGCGGGCGATGGACTATTTCGACCTCGCCGCCGATTACGGGGGCGGCACGCTGTCCAACGCCTTCCGCAAGGACGGCAAGGGCACGCCGGTGCGCTTCTGCCTGGCCAGCTTCTCCAGCGACTGGCTGTTCCCCACCTCCGAATCGCGGGCCATCGTCCACGCGCTGAACGCGGTGGCCGCCAACGTCAGCTTCGTGGAGATCCGGACCGACAAGGGCCACGACTCCTTCCTTCTGGACGAGCCGGAATTCCATCAGGTGATCCGCGGCTTCCTGGAAGGCTGCGCGGAGCACCGCGGCCTGACACGGACATCCGGACCATGAGCCCCCCCGACGACACCCCGCCCTCCGCCCGCACCGCCTCCGCCAACGGCATCCGCACCGACCTGAAGCTGATCGCGGAGATGGTGGAACCGGGAAGCCGCGTGCTGGACGTCGGCTGCGGCGATGGCGCCCTGCTGGGATTCCTGTCCCGCCGGAAGGGGGTGGACGGGCGCGGGATCGAGCTGTCGATGGACGGCGTGCACCAATGCGTGGCGCAGGGCCTGTCGGTCATCCAGGGCGACGCGGAAGCCGACCTGAAGGACTATCCGCCGGGCGCCTTCGATTACGTGATCCTCAGCCAGACCCTCCAGGCCATGCGGGAGCCGCGGACGGTTCTGGAGACCATGACCCGCATCGGGCGCCGGGCCATCGTGTCGGTGCCGAATTTCGGCTACTGGCGAATCCGCCTGCAGCTTCTGATGACCGGGCGCATGCCGGTGACGGAGACGCTGGGCTACCAGTGGTGGGAAACCCCGAACATCCACCTCTGCACGATCAAGGACTTCGTCGTCCTGGCGGAGGAGATGGGCATCCGCATCGAGCGCTGCATGATCGTGAACCGCGCCGGCCGGGTGACCGGCCACGCCCATTCCGGCCTCGCCAACCTGCTGGGCGAGCAGGGCGTCTTCCTGCTGCGCCGGGACTGATACGGCTGGAAAATGATCACTTCCATTATTTTCCAGCCGTGAAACCCGGCAGATCAATGCTTTAGCATTGATCGAGAGGGTCATGCCAACGGTGCCTTCAGGTGCCGTTGGCATGACCGCCGGCCCTGCCCGATCCCGGCATGCAACCCCTGCCCCGCTGGCGCTGTTGATAGGCGAAGTCCGTTCAACAACCGTTCAGCGGGAGCTTCGCACCATGCGCCTCGTCCCCTCGTCCGTCCTGGCCGCATCGGCCGCCGCCCTGCTGCTGTCCGCCGCCGCATCGGCGCAGACGGCTCCGCAGGCGGCGCCGAACTCTTCCGGGGACGCCGCCCGCCCCCCGCTGATGACGGCGCCGCGCCCGGACGACACGCCCACCACCCCGCCCGCCGCCGTGCCCAGCGGCTTCGGCGGCGCCGCCCCGTCCGACGAGATGCAGCGCGCCGCCCCCTCCGTCGCCGCGATTCCCCATCTGCTGACCCCGGAGGAGGCGCGCAGCCTGATCGGCAAGGAGGTGCGGACCCGCGACGGCCAGCCCGGCGGCTCCATCAAGGATTTCACCCTGGACGGCAGCGCCGCCTCGGTGGAGCGGATCGTGCTGGCCCCGGCGGAGGGTGACGGGGCGGGCGGAACGCTGCGGTCCCTTCCGGTCAGCATGCTGCGCACCGACATCGCGGGCGCTTCACCGGATGCCGGCGGTTCCACGCCTCCGACTCTGGACATCCCGGCCTCCGAACTCTCGCGGGCGCCGGAATTCACCTACCACGAGAGCGTGAAGACGGTGACGGGCCAGCCGCAGTAGGGCGGTTCAGGCGCCTCACGGCTCCTCCGACACCCGCCACGCGCCGGACCCCGCCGGGCGGCGCGCCGGGGCAGCGCCGCCGGGAAGCGGGACGATCAGGCGGCGCTTGGCAGGCTGCTGGGTCTTGCGCGACACCCCGGCGAAGATCTGCTTGGACGCCTCGATCATGGTGACCCCGGCGAAGGCCTTGAACCAGCGCCCGCCCACCTCTTCCCAGGCCGGGGCGGTCTTCATCAGGAAGCGGGAGCGCAGCGGCGGCAGGAACAGGGCGTGGCCGGTGCGCTCCGGCACGAACATGGTGTCGCGCAGAACCTGCTTCAGTTGAGAGGCCGAATAGGGGAAGCCGTGCCCGAAGGGAGTCCAGTCGGCCCGCGCCCACAGGCCGCGGCGGTTCGGCACGACCGCCAGCACCCGCCCGCCGCCCGCCAGGACGCGCCAGATCTCCCGCATCATCGGGCGGAGCTGCTCCGTTCCCTCCAGCCCGTGGACGAGCAGCACGCGGTCCACCGACATGTCGGCCAGCGGCAGGTCCGCCTCGTCGCCCAGCGCAACCAGCCCTGGCCCGCCCGGCGGCCAGAAGGTCACGCCCTGGGTCGCCGGCATGATGGAGAACACCCGCTCCGCCTCGTCGCGGAAGGGCTGGAGGTACGGCGTCGTGTAGCCGACTCCCAGCACGATCTGACCGCGCAGGTCGGGCCAGATGGTGCGGATTCGCCGGCGGATCATCCGCCGCGCCGCCTGCCCCAGTCCGGACTCGTAGAATTCACGGAGATCGACGATATCGGTGTACATGGTCATCCGAGGCTATCACGATTCGGTTCAACCGCCATTCACTTGGGCCATTCACCTGAGAGGGACCCCCAGGCCATGGAGATCCACCTGGTTCCGGCTTTCGCCGACAACTACATCTACCTGCTTCGCGATCCGGCCAGCGGCGCCGTGGGGGTCGTGGACCCCGGCGACGCGCAGCCGGTGCTTGCGGAGCTGGATCGGCGCGACTGGACGCTGACGCACATCTTCAACACCCACCATCACAACGACCACATCGGCGGCAACCACGCGCTGAAGGCGCGCACCGGCGCCGACGTGATCGGCGCACGCGCCGACGTGGCCCGCATACCCGATATGGAGACGTGTCTGGGCGATGGCGAGACCATTTCGTTCGGATCGCTCACCGCGCATGTGCTTTTCGTCCCCGGCCACACCTCCGGCCACATCGCCTTCTGGTTTCCGGAGGCCAAGGCCCTGTTCTGCGGCGACACGCTGTTCGCTCTCGGCTGCGGGCGGCTGTTCGAGGGCACGCCGGCCCAGATGTGGGCGTCGCTGGTGACGCTGCGCGGCCTGCCGGACGACACGCGCGTCTATTGCGGCCACGAATACACCCTGTCCAACGCCCGCTTCGCCGTGACGGTGGAACCGGACAACGCCGCCCTGAAGTCCCGCGCGGCGGAGATCGCCGCCCTGCGCGAGCGGGGGGAGCCGACCATCCCCACCACCATCGGCGTCGAGAAGGCCACCAATCCCTTCCTGCGTGCCGACTTGCCGGAGGTTCAGGCCGCCCTTGGCATGGCCGGCGCCGACCCGGTCGCGGTCTTCGCCGAGATCCGCGGCCGCAAGGATCGCTTTTAAGAATGGGTGCCGCCGGATTACCCTGACGCCCACCGAACGGGAGGAGAGTTTTTCATGAAGCTGCGCTGGAGCCCGACCTCGCCCTATGTCCGCAAGGTCGCGATGGTGGTCATCGAATGCGGGCTGGATTCGGCGGTCGAGAGGCAGCAGACCAACGCCTGGGCGCCGGACACCGACCTGCCGCAGGACAATCCCCTGGGCAAGGTGCCGGCCCTGGTCCTGGACGATGGCACGGCGCTCTACGACAGCCCGGTGATCGCCGAGTATCTGGACACGCTGCACGACGGCCCGCGCCTGTTCCCGGTCTCCGGCCCGGCGCGCTGGACGGCGCTGCGCCAGCAGGCCCTGGCCGACGGCATCTGCGACGCTGCGATCCTGCGACGCCTGGAATTGCAGCGGCCCGACGGCGAGCGGTCCGATTCCTGGGCGGAGCGGCAGCGCCGCGCCGTCGCCCGCGCGCTCGACGTGCTGGAGGCGGAGGCTCCGGGCCTGGACGACACGCTGACCATCGGCACGCTGTCCATCCTGGTGGCGCTGGGGTATCTGGACTTCCGTTACGGGCACGAGGATTGGCGGGTGGGCCGTCCGGAGCTTGCGGCGTGGTTCGCCTCGGCCTCCGACCTCGACAGCTTCCGCCGCACCGCGCCGCCTCCGGCGTGAGGGGGACGGCGCGATGGCCGAGTCACTGACGCCCGACCGCATCATCGCGATGCTGGGCATGCAGACCCACCCCGAAGGCGGCCACTATGTGGAGACCTATCGGGACGTTCCGCCGGGCGGCGGGCGCGGGGTGAAGACCGGCATCCACTTCCTGCTGCGCGCGGGCGAGCGTTCGCACTGGCACCGTGTGGACGCGGTCGAGATGTGGCACTGGCACGCGGGCGGCCCGCTGGAGCTGTCCGTCTCCACGGATGGTCGCTCGGTGGAGCGGGTGATTCTGGGCATGGATCTTCCCGGCGGTCAGCGCCCACAGGGAGTCGTCCCTGCGCACGCGTGGCAGGCGGCGCGGCCCCTGGACGGCTGGGTGCTGGTGGGCTGCACCGTCTCTCCCGCTTTCGAATTTGCCGGATTCGAGATGGCGCCGGAGGGGTGGGAGCCGGGGTGAGAAGTGGTTGCGTCGGGAGTGGTTGCGTCGGGCCCCCACCCAACCCTCCCCCTCGCCCGCCACCGCCCTACCGGTCGCCGCGCAGAACGTCGCGGCTGGCCAGCACCGCGCCGCCCATGATGAGCGCGCAGGCCGCCCACACGGACCAGCCCCCCGCCGCCTGCCCGAACAGGATCAGCAGCAGCGTGGAGGTCAGCGGCGTGGCGTAGGACAGCACGCCCAGCGCCCGGATGTCGCCGCGCTTCACCCCGTGGTCCCAGACGAAGAAGGCCGCCCCGACCGGCCCGATCCCCATGGCGAGCACCGCCAACCATTCCCCGCCCGACGGCGCCACCGTCGTCTCGAACAGCAGGTGCGACAGCCCGGCCAGCACCGCCGTGGCGAGGCAGAAGCCGCCGACCGCCTCCGTCGGCACGTCGCCGAAGCGGCGCGACAGCACCGAATAGGATGCCCAGAGCACCGCCGCGGCCATGGCCGACAGGTAACCCGGCGTGTCCCCGGCGTCGAGCGACAGGCCGCGCGCCCCGCCCGTCACGATCAGCACCGTCCCGGCCAGTCCGCACAGCGCGCCCAGCACATGGCCGCGCTTCAGCCGTTCGCCCGGCAGCAGGGCCGAGAACAGCACGATCAGCAGCGGCCAGAGATAGTTCAGCAGATTGACCTCCACCGCCGCGCCGGGGGCGAGGCGGAAGGCCAGGAAGTAGAAGAAGTGATAACCGAACAGCCCCGCCACCCCGAGCAGCCAGACCGGCCAGGGCTGGCGCAGCACGCCGATCACGTCCTTGCCCCGCGCCGCGCCCGCCGCCGTCCCGACGACGAAGGCGACCCCGAAGGACATCGCCACGAGCTGGAACGGCGGAATGGTCCCCGACAGCGCCGTCAGCAGCGCCAGCGTGGACCACATCAGGATCGCCAGACCACCAATGGCGGTGGCGCGGCGAACGGAGGCCGAAGAGCCCGGATTCGGAAAGGAGTCGGTCGTCATGCCGCACCCTTAGCGCACCGGCAGGGCGCGGGCAATCGTCATGGTGGCGGAGGCGCCGCGCCTCAGAAAAGCCCGTTCAGCAAAGACCCGCGCCCGCTGTAGCCACTGCCCCCCGTCAGGATGCCCAGCGCACCGGACCCGGAGGAACCTCCCCCGGTCAGCAGGGCGGTCAGCCGCTGAAGCTGCGGCGTGGTCTGAAGCGGGTTCTCCCCCTTGACCGGCTGCTTGGCGACCGTGTCGTAATCCTTGCTGTAGTCGCCCATGCGGAGCTGGAGGCCGTAGTTCTTCTCCTCCTTGGCCGCCACGCCCTTGTCGCGGGAAACGCGCAGCGTGTAGTCCCCACGGTCCAGCGTCAGGGTTCCCGCCTCGAACTTCTTGTAGGCGTCGTAGGTGGAGCCGGCCTCGCTGTTGCTGTCGGCGACGATCTTGCCCTGCTTGTCCATGAGCTGGACGCGCACGCCCGCGTCGCCGACCCGGCCCAGTGTCGCCTCGCCCGGCGCCGTGACCGAGAATTTGTAGAAGTCCGCCGGATCGTTGGGGGCCAGCGAGCTGAGCACGTTCAGGCGGCTGGTGTCCTTCACCAGCGTTCCGACATTGGTGGCGAAGGGCGCGGCGTTCAGGGCCGATTTGCGGACGGTCTGCTCATACTCCTGGACCTTGCCGCCGGGCTTGGCGTCGGTCGCCTGCTTGGCCTGTTCCTGGACGCGCTTCAT
The DNA here is from genome assembly GCF_008365375.1 of Roseomonas genomospecies 6. GTDB lineage: Bacteria > Pseudomonadota > Alphaproteobacteria > Azospirillales > Azospirillaceae > Azospirillum. The sequence goes on from NZ_QOKW01000001.1 coordinate 348,852, forward strand.
CGCCGCGTCGATGGACGACTGAAGGCTCTGCGCCATGCTGCCGATGTCGCTCAATCCAACCATGGCACGCCCCTCCGGCCGACGTCGTTCGCGTTTGTCGGTCAGCCCTATGCAGATGGCGGGCCAATGAGGAGTCGAATGCTATCAACGGCTTGACGAACTCACCCAGCCGGCATGGCGGTAAATTCCGCCTTCCGCCCGGCAGAAACTGCCGGTCCTAAGCGTCCACCAGCGCGAACTTGTCCACGTCCACCAGACCGCGGTCGGTGATCTTCAGATGCGGGATGACCGGCAGCGGCAGGAAGGCCAGTTGCAGGAACGGCTCGGCCAGCGGGCAGCCCATCTCCCGCACGGAGGCGCGCAGACTGCGCAGATGGCGCTCCACCGTTTCGAAGGGCTCCAGGCTCATCAGCCCGGCCAGCGGAAGGGCCAGTTCGCCCACCACCGCGCCGTTGCGCACCGCCACGAATCCGCCCTGAAGCTCGATCAGGCGGTTCACGGCGACGGCCATGTCCTCGTCCGACGCGCCGACCACGCAGATGTTGTGGCTGTCGTGCCCGACCGAGGAGGCCAGCGCGCCTTCCCGGAAATGAAACCCGCTGGCGAAGCCGCGTCCGACATTCTGGTTGGTGCCGTGACGGGCGAAGACGCAGATCTTCAGGATGTCGCGGTCGGGATCGGCCACCAGCCTTCCATCCCTGGCCGGCACCTCCAGCCGCAGATGGGCGGTGATGATCTTGCCGGGCAGGACGCCGATCACCGACTGGACGGAGCCCGCGGCGGGCACCGCGAAATCCTCCGCCGTCACCGGGTGCAGCTTGACGGAGCGCAGGCCGACCGGGCTGACCGCCGGACGTTTGGCGAAGATGTCCGGGGTCACCACCCGCCCGTTGCGGATGACCCGGTTGACCGCGCAATCCTCCAGATCGTCCAGCAGCACGAGGTCGGCGCGCTGCCCGGGCGCCACCAGCCCGCGGTCGAACAGGCCGAAGCCGCGCGCCGCCGACCATGTGGCCGCGCGGTAGACATGCGCCATCGGCGCGCCCAGCCGGATCGCGCTGCGGATCAGATGGTCCATGTGCCCCTCCTCGGCGATGTCGAGGGGGTTGCGGTCGTCGGTGCAGAAGCCCAGGAAGGGCGAGGTTTCCGGCTGGATCACCGGGGCCAGCGCGTGCACGTCCTTCGACACCGACCCGTCGCGGATCAGCACCTGCATGCCCTTGCGCAGCTTCTCCATCGCCTCCGGCGCGCTGGTCGTCTCGTGGCAGTTGCGGATGCCGCAGGAGAGGTAGGCGTTCAGTTCCCGCCCGCTGAGCAGCGGGGCGTGGCCGTCGATGTGGCGCCCGTCGAAGGCGGCCAGCTTGTCCAGAACCCCATCCACCTTATGGAAGACGCCGGGGAAGTTCATGAACTCCGCCAGCCCCAGCACCTTCGGGTGGTCCTTGTGGCGCAGCAGGTCGGCCGCCTCCAGCCGCGCGCCGGACGTCTCAAGCTCCGTCGCCGGAACGCAGGAGGAGAGCTGCACCCGCAGGTCCAGCACCGTTCCTTCCGCGCAATCCAGGAAATAGCGCAGCCCCTTCTCCCCCAGCACGTTGCAGATCTCGTGCGGGTCGCAGATGGCCGTGGTGGTGCCGCGCGGCAGGACGCAGCGGTCGAATTCCAGCGGCGTGACGCAGGTGGATTCGCAATGGACGTGGGTGTCGATAAAGCCCGGAACCACCGTCAGCCCGCGCCCGTCGATCTCCTCGGTGCCTTCATAGGAGTCGTAGGTGCCGACGATCCGGTCGCCGCACAGGGCGATGTCGCCCGCGGCGATCTCGCCGGTGACGACGTTCAGGAAGCGGGTGTCCTTGATGACCAGATCGGCCTTGGTCTCGCCCAGGGCCTGACCGATGCGCTTCTTCAGATCGTCCCGGGTGACCGCCATGATTCCGCCTCGTCCTGCCCGTCCCACTTCATTCTAGGTGGATGGCGGAGCGAAGCCGTTCAATCCGCTTCACCGCGACTCCGGCACGGCGATCGGACCGGCGCTCGGCGCGGTGCCGTGGTAATCCGGGTAGCTCCAATAGGACCGGGGCTCCAGACGGTAGGCCGGAAGCCCCGCTCCCAGCGCGTACACCGGCCCGCAACAGCCATAGCCGACGCCGTAGCTCACCCACCCGGACGAACCGGCGTCGCCGCAAGCCGTCGGCAACAGCAGGGCAACGGCAATGCTGAATTGAAAAAATCTGCGGACGATGGCTTTTGCGGACCCCATGATCCACCACCCCATCCCGGAGCGTTGCACCTCTATCTCGGTAAACGCGTTTTTGTCCTCATTTATTCCCGAAGAAATTGATCTGTTCAAAAAACAATAGGCGCTTGGGCCAGTCCCAGTCCAAAGGTCGCGCGGCAACATGTCATGGAGCGATTTAACGCTTCGGAAACGACTGGCTACCCCATTATCGTTGCACGCAGAGGCGGCACAAGACCGCCGTAACGGGGGCGTCCAAGCATGTTGAAAGCGCTTAAAAACCTTAGAATCGGGCCGAAAGTCTATCTTCTTGTGGGGCTTCAGGCGGTGGTGGCAGCGGTGACCGGCCTGATCGGGCTGGCCGCCATGCAGGATCTGGCCATCAAGTCCGAGGCCATTGAGTTCGCGTCGGAACGGCAAGTGCTGGGCGAGCAGATCAACGGCCTCGTTCTGGCCGTCGTCATGGACTCGCGCGGCGTCTACATGTCCCGCGACCGGGCGGAGGTCGACAAATTCGGCAAACCCCTGTTGGACAACCTGAACATTCTGGGCGAGCGGCTCGGCACGCTGAAGCGCGTCACCCCGGCGGACGGGCAGGCTTCACTGGGTCCGGTGGCGGCGAAGACGGATGAGTTCATCCGCTTCCGCACGGAGCTGGTGCGCATCGCGCGCGAGAAGGGCGCGGCGGAGGGCCGCATCTACGGCGACAACGACGCCAACCGCAGCAACCGTCAGGCCCTGAACACCGCCCTGCAGAAGCTCAACACGGAACAGGGCGCGTTGATCGACAAATTGCACGACGAGCTGGTGTCGGCGCGCAGCCACTGGACCACCCTGATGATCGGCGTCGGCGTCGGCGGCGTGGCCTTCGGCATCCTGCTGGCCATCCTGGTCGCCCGCGACATGATCGCGCGCCCCATCGCCCGCATGACCGCGACGATGAAGACCATCGCCGCCGGCAACACGACGGCGGAGGTGCCGGGCACCGGCCAGGGCGACGAGATCGGCGACATGGCGAACGCCGTTCTGGTCTTCCGCGACGGGCTGCGGCGTGCCAACGATCTGGCGGAGCAGGAGCGCCAGGAGATCGAGGTGCGCCGTCGTCGGCAGGACCGGCTGGAGGCCCTGACCCACGGCTTCACCCAGAAGATCGAGGGGCTGTGCCGCACCCTGAACGGGGAGGCGGACAACATCCGCAACAGCGCCGAAAGCCTGTCCAATTCCGCCTCCGACGCCTCGCGGCGCAGTTCCACCGTCGCCGCGGCGGCGGAGCAGGCCACGAGCAACGTCCAGACCGTCGCGTCGGCGACCGAGGAGTTGTCCGCTTCCATCGGCTCCATCAGCCAGCGCATCGGCGAGGCCGCCCGCATCGCCAGCGAGGCGGAGCACGAGGCCCAGCGCACCAACAGCACCATCCAGGGCCTCGCCCAAGCCGCGGAGAAGATCGGCGCGGTCGTCAACCTCATCACCGAGATCGCCAGCCAGACCAATCTGCTTGCGCTGAACGCGACGATCGAGGCCGCCCGCGCGGGCGAAGCCGGCAAGGGCTTCGCCGTCGTGGCGCAGGAGGTGAAGAGCCTCGCCAACCAGACCGCCCGCGCCACCGAGGAGATCTCGGCCCAGATCGTCGCGATCCAAAGCGAGACCCAGCAGGCGGTCGGTGCCATCAGCGGCATCGTCGGCACCATCGAGCGGATCAGCGACATCAGCACCAACGTGGCCGCCGCGGTGGAGCAGCAGGGCTCCGCCACCCAGGAAATCGCCCGCAACGTGCAGGAGGCCGCCATCGGCACGCAGGAGGTCTCCTCCACCATCTCCGGCGTGTCCCAGGCCGCCGACCGCACCGGCGAGGCCGCGGGCGGCCTGCTCGGCGCCGCCAAGGGACTGTCCGTCCACGCACGCACGCTGCAAACCGATGTCGAGGATTTCACCCGCCAGATGAAGGCGGTCTGACCCCCTCCCTCCTCCCCCGCCTCCACCTGGGGGAGGAGACTTTTCCCGACGCATCCTTTCGATTGATGCGCGCGCCGCGTTCGATGCTTACCGGCTTCATGGCCCGTTTGATGTAGATCAATGCCTCGCCCACGCCACAACTGGTGCAATGCCGGCGAGCGCTTCGCGCCCTAATACCCCTATAAATAATAGGGATTAAGCCGCGCTGTGGTCCCGCCACGGCGCGTCGTGGCGTGCTGCGCATCCGGCGTCCGGCAAGCGGGCGGCCAGCAGATCAATGCAAAAGGGTCTTTGGGGGAAATCATGCCCGACGGACATGTGGATCTCGACGCCGAGTACATCGGCAATCTCGATGAGTATGAAGGCGCGCTGGCCGGCCTGTCCCGCCGGGAGTTCCTGACCTATTGCACGGGCGTGGCCGCCACGCTGGGCCTCTCCCCCGCCTTCGGCGTGAAGATCGCCAACGCCGCCGTGGCCGCCCCGCGCCCGACGGTGATCTGGCTGTCCGGACAGGCCTGCACCGGCTGCACCGAATCGCTGCTGCGCACCCACCACCCGTCGCTCGAAACGCTGATCCTCGACACCATCTCGCTCGATTACAACGAGACGCTGATGACCGGTTCCGGCCACCAGGCCGAGAACTGGAAGCAGCAGGCGATGAAGGACAATTGGGGCAAGTACCTGATGGTCACCGACGGCTCCATCCCGACCAAGGACGGGGGCGTCTACTGCATGGTCGCCGGCAAGACCTACAGGGAAGCGGTGCTGGAGTGCGCCGAGGGTGCGGCCGCCGTCATCTCCATGGGGTCCTGCTCCTCCTGGGGCGGCTGGCCGTCCACCGGCGTCAACCCGACGGGTGCGGTCGGCCTGAACGAGATCATCAAGGACAAGCCGGTCGTCTCCGTCCCCGGTTGCCCGCCGAACCCCTACAATTTCCTGTCGCTGGTCCTGCATTTCGTCGCCTTCGGCAAGCTGCCGGAGCTGGACGACAAAATGCGCCCGAAGTTCGCCTATGGCCGCCTGATCCACGAGAACTGCGAACGCCGCCCGCATTTCGACGCCGGACGCTTCGCCATGGAGTTCGGCGACTACGGCCACCGCCAGGGCTATTGCCTCTACAAGCTGGGCTGCAAGGGTCCGGAGACCTACGCGAACTGTCCGTCGGTCGGCTTCAACGATGTCGGACAGGGCACCTGGCCCGTCGGCACCGGCCACCCCTGCTTCGGCTGCACGGAGAAGGGCGTCGGCTTCACCAAGGGCATCCATGAGCTGGCCTCGCTGAAGTCGGTGGCGCCGCCGAACAGCTATCCGGCGGTCGCCGTGGACAAGGGCGAGGGCGTCTCCGCCGGGGCCGCGGCGGTGGTCGCCGGCATCGCCGGTGCGGCGGTCGGCGCGGGCGCCGTCATCACCAGCCGGCTCGGCAAGCAGGACGCGAAGGCCGACTCCTCCTCCACGGCCGCCGAGTGAGGTGACGCCATGTCGAAAAGCATGATGTCGAAAAGCAAGACATCGGTCTCACGGCGCGGCTTCCTGAGGAACGCGGTCAAGGGCAGCGCCGCCGCTGCCGCCGCGACCTGCACGACGGTCGTCGCCGCCCCGCCGGAGGCCAACGCCCTCCAGCGCCCGCCCAAGCCGCTGCCGCCGGACGCGGTCGGCCTGCTGTACGACAGCACGCTGTGCATCGGCTGCAAGGCCTGCGTGACCGCCTGCAAGGAGGTCAACCACATGCCGCCCGACGTCGGCCCGGCCCAGCAGGGCTGGAACGCGGGGGGCGGCGACAGGCCGATCTACGACAGCCCGGTCGAGCTGTCCGCCAAGACCCTGAACGTCATCAAGGCCTACAGCCACGGCACCGGAGCGACCAAGGACGCGGCGGAGAACGGCCACGCCTTCATCAAGCGCCAGTGCCTGCATTGCGCCGATCCGTCCTGCGTGTCGGTCTGCCCGGTGTCGGCGATGACCAAGGACGCCAGGACCGGCATCGTCAACCACGACCCGAGCGCCTGCATCGGCTGCCGTTACTGCGTGCTGTCCTGCCCGTTCGGCGTGCCGAAGTACGATTACAACGACGCCTTCGGCGAAATCAAAAAGTGCCAGCTCTGCAAGCAGCAGCTCGCCAAGAACGAGCTTCCCGGCTGCGCCGACGTCTGTCCGACCGGGGCGACGCTGTTCGGCCGCACGGAGGACCTGCTGGCGGAGGCCAAGCGCCGCACCGCGCTGAAGGTGGGCGAACACGCGCATTTCCCGCGCGGCGACATCGCCGGCAAGGTGGGCGGCCCGCGCGACGGCCATGAGAAGCTGGTGGAGGCCGCCTACCAGACGCACATCTACGGCGAGAAGGAGCTGGGAGGCACGCAATGCCTCGCGGTGTCCGCCGTGCCGTTCGACAAGCTGAACCTGCCCACCAACGTGCCGGAGAACGGCTATCCGACCCTGTCGGAAGGCATCCAGCACACGCTCTACGCGGGCATGATCGCCCCCGCCACGGTGTTCGCCGGTCTCGCCTATCTGGCGCACCGCAACACCAAGAACCACACCGACGAGTGAGGGGGCCGCGCCATGTCTTCGCAAGCTCATGAGCATCAGCCGCTCGGCGGCCGGGTCCTCACCCTTCCCTTCCTGATCTGCGCCGCCTTGGTCGCCATCGCCGGCGTCATCCTGTTCCAGCGCTACACGCAAGGCCTGGGGGCAGCGTCGAACCTGAACGACGGCTATCCCTGGGGCATCTGGGTGGCCATCGACGTGGTGATCGGCTCGGCCTTCGGCTGCGCCGGCTACGTCATCGCGCTGCTCTGCTACATCCTGAACCGAGGCGAGTACCACCCGCTGGTCCGTCCGGCGGTGCTGGCCAGCCTGTTCGGCTACGGCCTCGCCGGTCTGGCGGTGCTGGTCGATCTGGGCCGCTACTGGAACTTCTACCACATGATGCTGCCCTGGTACGCGCAGCCGAACTCCGTGATGCTGGAGGTCGGCCTGTGCGTGGCGACCTACACGCTTGTTCTGGTGGTGGAGTTCGCCCCGGCCTTCCTGGAGCGCTTCGGCATCGAGGGGCTGCGCGCCAAGCTGAACAAGGTGCTGTGGGTCTTCATCGCGCTGGGCGTCCTGCTGCCGACGATGCACCAGTCCTCGCTGGGCACCATGATGGTCATCGTGGGGCACAAGCTGTCGCCGCTGTGGCAGTCGCAGATGCTGCCGGTCTTCTTCCTGCTGACCGCCATCCTGATGGGATTCGCCATCGTGGTGTGGGAATCGGTCATGGCCTCGCTGAACTTCCGCCGCCCGATGGAAACGCCGGTGCTGTCGAAGCTGTCCGGACTGATGCTTGCGGTCGCCTCGCTGTTCGTAGTCCTGCGCTTCGTCGATCTGATCGTTCGCGGCCAGTTCGGCCAGATCTTCGGCGGCCCGCAGTCCGGCTGGTTCGTGGCGGAGATGGTGCTGATGATCGCCGGTCTCGCGCTGCTGATCCCGAAGGCCAACCGCAACCGCTCGCGCGCCCTGTTCCTGTCGGCCTCGCTTCTTCTGGTGGCGGGCATCCTCTACCGCCTGAACGTCTATCTCATCGGCTTCACGCCGGCGGTCGGTCCTTGGCACTACTTCCCTTCGGTCAAGGAAATCATGGTCACCGTCGGCGTCTTCGCGCTGGAGATCGCGCTGTATCTCCTCTTCGTGAAGAAGCTGCCCGTCATGCACGCCGTCCATCCCGAGCACGGCTGAGTTTAGGAGACTTTCGTTATGGCTCAGCGAGTTGTTGTTGATCCGGTCACCCGCATCGAGGGTCACCTGCGGGTCGATTGCGAAGTGGACGGCGGCAAGGTCACCAAGGCCTGGGCGTCGGGCCAGATGTGGCGCGGCATCGAACTGATCCTTCAGGGCAAGGACCCGCGCGACGCCTGGGTCTTCGCCCAGCGCATCTGCGGGGTCTGCACCACGGTGCACGCCATCACCTCCGTCCGCGCGGTGGAGAACGCGCTGAAGCTGGAGGTGCCGCTCAACGCCCAATACATCCGCAACATGATCCAGGGCGCCCACAACGTCCACGATCACATCGTCCACTTCTATCACCTGTCCGCGCTGGACTTCGTGGACATCGTGTCCGCGCTGAAGGCCGACCCGGCGGCGACGGCCAAACTGGCCCAGTCGATCTCCGGCTGGCCGCGGAACAGCACGCAGGAGTTCGCCACCGCGCAGAAGAAGCTGCAGGCCTTCATCAATTCCGGCCAGCTCGGCATCTTCGGCTCGGGCTATTGGGGCCATCCGGCGATGAAGCTGACGCCGGAAGCCAACCTGATGGCGGCGGCTCACTATCTCCAGGCGCTCGACTACCAGCGGCGCATGAACAAAGTGGTGGCGATTCTGGGCTCCAAGACCCCGCACATCCAGAACATGGCGGTGGGCGGCGTCACCAACCCGATCAACATGGACAGCCAGTCCACACTGACGCTTGAAAAGCTGATGTACATCAAGCAGCTGATCGACGAGGTGGGCGACTTCATCACCCAGGTCTACATCCCCGACGTGGCGGCCATCGGCGCCTTCTACGCCGACTGGACGCAGTATGGCCGCGGCGTGGTGAACTACCTGTCCATCCCGGACATGCCGCTGGACACCAAGGGCACCACCTTCGCCCTGCCCGCCGGCTACATCGACGGGGGCGACCTCGCCAAGTTCACGCCGATCAAGGACTTCCACGACCCTTACTTCGAGAAGGGCGTGAAGGAGAGCGTGAAGCATTCCTGGTACCAGGGCGGCAAGGGTCCCCTGCACCCCTACGACGGCGAGACGATCCCGAACTTCACCGACTGGCAGGACGACGGCAAGTACAGCTGGATCAAGTCGCCGACCTTCTACGACAAGCGCGCCCAGGTCGGCCCGCTGGCCAACGTGCTGGGGATGTACGCATCGGGCCACCAGCGCACGCAGTTCTGGGTCAACGCGGTGCTGGACGCCGTGTCGGGCCATCTCGGCAGCAAGGTGGGCGTCGACGCGCTGCACTCCACCATCGGGCGCCACGCCGCCCGCGCGGTGCGCTGCGTGGTTCTGCACGAGGAGTTGCAGAACCAGTGGAAGCTGCTGATGGAGAACATCGCGAAGGGCGACACCAAGACCTTCAACAAGCCGGTGTTCCCGAAGGGCGAGATCCGCGGCTTCGGCTTCCACGAGGCGCCGCGCGGCATGCTCTCGCATTGGGTCGTGATCGAGAACGGCAAGATCAAGAACTATCAGGCCGTCGTGCCGACCACCTGGAACGCCGGCCCGCGCGACGAGGACGGGAACATCTCGGCCTACGAGGCGGCTCTGCTCGACAACCCGGTGGCGGTCGCCGACCAGCCGCTGGAGATCATCCGCACCCTGCACAGCTTCGACCCGTGTCTGGCCTGCGCCGTGCACCTGACCGACACGGAAACGAAGTCGCATTATCAGGTGAAGGTCGTCTGACGACCATAGCCAGCGTCACCGAAAGCCCCTCTTCCCCGCGGGAGAGGGGCTTTTCGTGTCGCGCTTCATCCTTCTGTTTCAAAACCTTCGAACGGAGTCTCCGTCCCATGTCCATCCTCGTGCTCGGCCTCGGCAACATCCTTCTGATGGACGAAGGGGTGGGCGTGCGCGCCATGGAGGCGTTCGACGCCACCTGGAGCGTTCCCGATCACGTCAGCGTGGTGGACGGCGGCACCTGCGGCATGGACATGCTGGACCTGATCGCCAGCCACAAGCATCTGATCGCGGTGGACGCGGTGAAGACCGGCGCGCCGCCCGCCACCCTGACCGTGCTGCGCGGGGACGAGGTTCCGGCCTATTTCAAGGGCAAGCTGTCGCCGCACCAGCTCGGCCTCTGCGACCTGTTGGCCTCGCTGCGCCTTCAGGACGAGGCGCCGGAAAGCGTGACGGTGATCGGCTGCGTGCCGATGGCGCTGGGCACCGGCCTGATGATGTCGCCGGAAATTGAGGCCGTGATCCCGCGCATGGTCACCATGATCGTGGAGGAACTGGCCCGCCACGGCGTCACCGCCACGCCCAAGGGCTGAGCGTAGCGGTGACCATCAGTCCTTAGCGGTCGGCGCGGATCGGACCGAACTCCACCGGGACCCAGGCATAGCCCTTCCCTTCCGTCCGGACATGACCGATGCCGGGGAAGGGCAGATGCGCGCCGGCCACCCACAGCTTCTGCGCCGCGGCGTCGGCGAAAATCTTCTTGCGGGTGGCGATGGCCTGCGCCTTGTCGGCGTCGAACTCGATGACGACCTCCGGACGGGAGAACTGCACGGCGTGGCTGTGCACGATGTCGCCCCACACCAGGATGCTTTGCTCACCCGAGGTGAAGAGATAGCCGCTGTGACCCGGCGTGTGACCGTGGGCCGCCACCGCTTCCACACCGGGCACGAGGCTGTCGCCGGACTGGTAGGGCTTCAGCTTCCCCGCCGCCGCATACGGGGCGACCGCGGCGCGGGCCATGGCGAAGAAGGGCTGGTTCTCGGCCGGGGCCTTGGCCGCCACCTCCTCGCTCAGCCAGAAATCGGCGTCGGCCTTCGCAACGTGGACGGTGGCGTTGGGGAACAGCATGGCGCCGTCCGGGCGGAGCAGGCCGTTGGCGTGGTCCGGGTGCAGGTGGGTCAGCAGGACGGTGTCGATCTGCTCCGGGTTGTAGCCGGCGGCGCGGATGTTGTCGGCGATGAAGCCCAGCGCCGGGCCGAACGCCTTGGCCGTGCCCGTGTCCACCAGAACCAGATTCTTGCCGGTGTGCACCAGATAGGCGTTCACCGCCGTCTGCACCCCCGGCGTCTCGTCCAGGAACATGCGGGCCAGCAGGCTCTGGATGTCCTCCGCGCTGGCGCCGCCGAGGATCTTGCGGTCGAGGTCGATGAAGCCGTCGTACAGCGCCGTGACTTCGAAATCGCCGAGCGCCATGCGGTAGAAGCCGGGCGCCTGGGTCCGCTGCTGGCCCGGCAGATCCGCCGCCAGGACGGGCGCCGCAGGGGCCAGGACGGCAGCGGTTGGAACGGCAATGGCCAGAGCCAGCAGGGCTTTGCGCAGAGTGGCGAAGGTTGGCAGCGTCATCGGCGGCGGTGTCATCGGCGTGGTTCCCCTTCAGGACGGTCGGCGCCCAGCATGGCCGTCCGCGCCACGCGGGGGAAGGGTGCCGAGGGCTCCGCGTCAAACAACTGAATTCATTACCGGAATTCGCAGACATCGGAGAAAGGAAAAGGCCCGGCGGAGCGCTCCGCCGGGCCTTCGGTACCGAATCGGGTGTCCTCGATCAGCCCAGCGCGAGCAGCGCCACGCCGGCCAGACCGAACGCGGCGCCCGTGCCGCGCAGCGCCAGCGCGCCCTTGCCGCCCTCGACGAAACGGCGCAGCGACAGGGCCGCGCCGATGCCCGCGCCGTGCAGAAGCGCCGTTGCCAAGGCGAAGCCCAGGCCGTAGAGCAGCGGCTCCGCCGCCTCCGGCATCTCGGCACCATGGGCGTGACCGTGGAAGACGGCGAACAGGGCGACCACACCGGCCGAGGCCAGCAGCGGCAGGCGGGACTGGAAGGCGATCAGGGCGCCCAAAGCGACCACGGACAGAACGATGCCCAACTCGACCTGCGGCAGGCCGATGCCGGCCATGCCCAGCAGGCCGCCGCCGATCATGGCGCCGACGAAGGCTGCGGGCAGCGCCCACAGGGCCGCACCGCCGCGCTGCGCCGCCCACAGGCCGACGGCGACCATCGCGAGCAGGTGGTCCCAGCCGCCGACCGGGTGCAGGAAACCATGGACGAAGCCGGCGTCGTGGGCGCCGAAGGTGTGGGCGAGCGCCGCGTTGGGAAGCGCGGCCAAAACCGCCGCCGCGGTGGCCGACGCGAAAGCAAAACGTTTCATCCGTGAAGAACCCCTGCTTGTATCGTTGAGCGGCGCGCGACCGACCCCACCCCATCGCACGCGAAGCGTCCGCCACTTTAGCAGAACCGTTTCGATTGAAAATGGCGGAGCGTCACGAAATTACGCCGGACCGCATGATTGACGCATATCAATGTGCGCACTCAACCCCCGGCCAAGATGCCGCGGTCACAACGACCGGCTTCCCCGCGTGAGGGCGCGCGCATGTGTCTCGGCATTCCCATGCAGGTTCTGGAGACCGACGGCTTCACGGCGCGCTGCGCCGGCCGCGGGGAGGAACGGCGCGTCAACGTCATGTTGATCGAGGAGGTGCCGGAAGGCGGCTGGGTGCTGGTCCATCTCGACCGCGCCGTCCGCGCTCTGGAAGAGGACGAGGTGGAGCCTTTGAACCGCGCGCTGGACGCCATCCTTCTGGCCGCGAAGGGGGAGAATGTGGACCACCTGTTCGCCGACCTGACGGGAAAGGTGGAGGCGTGATCCCCGGCGGCCCCGAGGCAGGCTTCGCCGCCGACGCCCGCCCCGCCTGCGGGTCCTGCGGCGCGGTCTACGATCCCGCGGCGGGCGATCCGGGGCGGGAGGTCCCGCCGGGCACGCCCTTCGGCAGCCTGCCGGACTATTGGCGCTGTCCGGGCTGCGGCGGCGCGCAGCATGGCTTCACCGTCCCGGAGGCACCGGGCGCCGATCCCATGGAGGCGCGCGTCGCGGCGCTGACCGCCAGCTACCGCCTGATCGCGGAGCGCGACATGGTGGGCGTTCCCATTTGCAACGCCGCCCTGTCGGTGGAGGCGGTCGGCTTCCGCCCCCATGGGCCGGGCTGGATCGGCTGCGTCATCGCCCCCTGGTTCCTGAACGCGATCCTGATCCCGCGCGATCCGGCACTGTGGGCGGGCCTGCGCGACGGCGACAAGACGGAGGTGGCGCTGCCCTCCGGCGCCTACCGCTTCACGGCGGCGCGGCTGGGGGTGCTGGGTACGCTGGCGGTGATCCCGCTCGCCTCGGCCATGAACGTCTTCACCGATCAGCAGGACGCCCGCGCCGCCGCCGTCCTGGCGCTCGACCACCTGATGCGGGAACCGCAATCCGAGAATCGGCCCGTGGAGGACGCGGAGCCGCCGAAGCCCGCCCAGTCCCGGCCCACCGTGTCCCGCCGCTCCCTGTTCGGGGGTGGGCGCCGATGAGCGTGGCGGGCGCCGGCTTGGAGGGGGCCGTTTCGGTGCGGCTGGAAACCGTGCGCGGGCGGGTGCGCGCCGTGTCGGTGGCGGTCCGCCGCCCCGCCGCCGCCCGCGCGCTGTGCGGTCGGACGCCGGAGGAGGCGATGCGCCTCGTGCCGCTGCTGTTCAGCCTGTGCGGCACCGCCCAATCGCTGGCCGCGGCGGAGGCCCTGGAGGGCGCGCTCGGGCTGGACGGACGTCCACACGCCGCCGCCCGCGCCTTGCTGGCCGATGCGGAAACCGCGGCGAACCACGCGTGGCAAGCCCTGATGGAATGGCCCGCGAGGCTGGGCGAGGCGCCGCAACCCAAGGCGCTGGCCGGGCTGCGCGCCGCCGCCGCCGCGATCCATCCGGCGCTCTACCCGGCCCGCGACGGGCTGCGTCCGGGCGGCGGCTCCCTGCGGCCCGACCCTGCGGCCCTGACCGCCACCGTCGCGGCGCTGCGTCACGAGGTGATGCGCACCGTCTTCGCCGGTCCTGCGCCCACCGATGCCGCGGAATTGGAGCGCTGGGCCGACCGGGGCGAGTCGCCTGCGGCCCGGCTGATGCGCCGTGCCCTGGCGCCGGACATGGCGGGGTTCGGAGCCTGCTGTGTGCCCGCGCTGGAGGCTCACCCCGCAAGCTGGTTCGGCGAGCGGCTGTCCGCCGATGCCGGCTTCGCGGAGACTCCGCGCCAGGACGGTGCCCCGGCCCACACCGGCCCGCTGGCCCGCCAGAGCGCTCATCCGCTGGTCGCCGCTCTGCTGGCCGCGCACGGCTCCGGTCTCGCCGCGCATGTCGCCGCCCGGCTGGTCGAGTTGGCCGGTTTGCCGGACCGCATGACGGCCTGTGCGGAGCGCCTTGAGAATGCCGACGCCGATACGGGCACCGCCCGCCACGGCGAGGGAAGCGGTGCGGTGGACACGGCGCGCGGGCGCCTTGCCCACTGGGTGCGGCTGGAGGATGGCCGCATCGCCGATGCCCGCATCGTGGCGCCGACCGAATGGAACTTCGCCGCCGACGGGCCGCTGGCCCAGGGTTTGGCCGCTGCGGCGGCGGACGCTGCGCTGTCGGAGCGTGCTGGCCTGCTGGTCATGGCGCTGGACCCCTGCGTGGCGTCCTCCATCGCGATCCGGGAAGGGAACTGACCCATGCACGAGCTGGCGCTCAGCCAGGGCATCATCGACGTGATCCGCGATCAGGCCGCGGCCCAAGGCTTCACGCGGGTGAAGACGGTGCGGCTGGTCATCGGCGCCCTGTCCCATGTCGAGCCGGAGGCCATCGCCTTCGGCTTCGACGCGGTCAGCCGCGGCACCATCGCGGAGGGGGCCGTCCTGGACATCGAACGCCCGCCGGGGCAGGCCTTCTGCCTGTCCTGCGAAAAGCCGGTCCCACTGCCCGAGCGGTCGGACCCCTGCCCCGACTGCGGCGGCCACCAGCTCGTGGTGACCGGCGGCGAGGAAATGCGCGTCAAGGAATTGGAGGTGGAGTGATGTGCACGGTCTGCGGTTGCGCCGAAGGCGAAACGAACATCGAAGCCGGCCACGCGCACGGCCATCACCATCATCACCACCAGTATGGTCATGACCATCATCATCACGACCACAGCCACGAGCATGTCGGCCCGGACGGCAAGGTCTACCGGCACTCGCATGGCCACGGGCATGACCACGACCACGGCACCATCGACCTCGGCCGCGGCCCGGCGGGGACGGAGGTGCCGGGGATGTCGCAGACCCGGCTGGTCGCCATCGAACAGGACATCCTCGCCAAGAACGACAGCTTCGCCGCCGTGAACCGCCAATTGTTCGCGGCGAAGGGCGTGTTCGTCCTGAACCTGATGTCCAGCCCCGGTTCGGGCAAGACGACTCTGCTGACCCGCACGCTGACCGACCTGAAGGGCCGCTTCCCCATGGCGGTGATCGAGGGTGATCAGCAGACCTCCTTCGACGCCGACCGCATCCGCGCCACCGGAACCCCGGCCATCCAGGTCAACACCGGCAAGGGCTGCCACCTGGACGCCCAGATGGTCACCCAGGCGGTGGGGCGCCTGCCGGTGGAGAATGGCAGCGTCCTGTTCATCGAGAATGTCGGCAACCTCGTCTGCCCCGCCGGCTTCGACCTGGGCGAGGCGCACAAGGTCGTCGTCCTGTCGGTGACGGAAGGGGAGGACAAGCCCCTGAAATACCCGGCCATGTTCGCCGGCGCCGATCTGCTGCTGGTCAACAAGGTGGACCTTCTGCCGCATCTGACCTTCGACGTCGCGCGCATGATCGGCTACGCCCGCCAATTGAAGCCCACCCTGCGCGTGATCGAGGTCTCGGCCACCGGCGGGCAAGGGCTGGAGGACTGGTACGGCTGGATCGAAGAGGGGCTTGCGAAGGCGGTCGCCGCGCGGTGAAGCGGCTGCGAGTCCGGGTCCGTGGGCAGGTGCAGGGGGTCGGCTTCCGGCCCTTCGTCCATGGGCTGGCGCACCGCTTCGCCCTGACCGGCTGGGTGCTGAACGACGGGGACGGCGTGCTGGCGGAGGTGCAGGGGGCCGAACCGTCACGCCTTCTGGCCGCGCTGGCGGCGGAGGCTCCGCCGCTGGCGCGGATCGACGCGATTGAATCCGAAGAGCAATCCGCCCGCCCCGGCGAGACCGGTTTCTCCATCCTGGCGTCGCGGGGCGGAGCGGTCACCACCGGGATCGCTCCCGACGCCGCGGTCTGCCCCTCCTGTCTGGCCGAACTGTTCGATCCCAAGGACCGGCGCTACCGCTATCCCTTCCTGAACTGCACCCATTGCGGGCCGCGCTTCACCATCACGCGCGCCCTGCCCTACGACCGGCCCCAGACCGCCATGGCGGGGTTTGCGCTGTGTCCGGACTGTGCCGCCGAGTATGCCAACCCGACCGAACGCCGGTTCCACGCCCAGCCGACCGCCTGCCCGGCCTGCGGCCCGCGCCTGTCCCATTCCATCGAAGAGGTGCTGGCCGCGCTGTGCGGCGGTCGGATCGTGGCGATCAAGGGGCTGGGAGGCTTTCATCTCGCCTGCAACGCCTTCGACGCGGCGGCGGTGGAACGGTTGCGGGCGCGTAAGCAGCGCAACGGCAAGCCTTTCGCCCTGATGGTCGCGAATGCGGCCTCCGCCGAGCGCTTCGTGGCGGTGGACGCGGCGGAACGGGCGCTGCTGGAGGGGGTGGCACGGCCAGTGGTGCTGTTGCGGCGGGGGGGCGAGGCCCCCACCCAAACCCTCCCCACCGCCATCGCCCCCGGCCTCGCCTGGCTGGGCGTCATGCTGCCCTACACGCCGATCCATCATCTGCTGTTCCACGAGGCCGCGGGGCGCCCCGAGGGCACGGCGTGGCTGGAGCAGCCGCAGGACCTCGCCCTGGTCATGACCTCCGCCAACCCCGGCGGCGAGCCGCTCGCCATCGGCAACGCGGAGGCGCAACGGCGGCTGGCGGGCATCGCCGATCTGATCGTGGACCACGACCGTGACATCCTGATCCGCGCCGACGACAGCGTGATGCGGGTGGTCGCCGGGGCACCCGCCTTTCTGCGGCGGGGCCGAGGCCATGTGCCGGTGCCCATCCGCCTGCCGCGCGCCGGTCCGCCGGTCCTGGCGGTGGGCGGGCATCTGAAGACCACGGTCTGCCTGACGCGCGGCGACGAAGCCTTCCTCAGCCAGCACATCGGCGACCTGGACAACGCCGCGACCCTGGATTTCCTGGAAGAGACCGTCGCGCATCTGCGCCGCATCCTGGCGGTGGAGCCTGTGGCCGTCGCCCACGACCTGCACCCCGATTTCCAAAGCACCCGCTTCGCCGACTCGCTCGGCCTGCCGACCGTGGCGGTGCAGCATCACCACGCCCACGTCGCCGCCGTCCTGGCCGAACATGGCATGGACGGACCGGCGCTCGGCCTCGCGCTGGACGGGTTCGGGCTGGGGGCGGACGGCGGGTCCTGGGGCGGCGAGATGCTGCTGGTGGAGGGTGCGCGCTTCACCCGTCTCGGCCATCTGGCGCCGCTGGCCCAGCCGGGCGGCGACGTGGCGGCGCGCCAGCCCTGGCGCATGGGGGCGGCGGCGCTGGCCCGCATGGGGCGCGGTGCGGACATCGCAGTGCGCTTTGGTGCCTGCGGTCCGGCGGAGGGCGTGCGGCGGATGATCGAGGCGGGCGTCAACGCGCCGCCCACCAGCTCCTGCGGGCGCTGGTTCGATGCCGCCTGTGGGCTGCTGGGCGTGCGCGCCGCCTCTTGCTTCGAGGGGGAGGCGCCGATGGCTCTGGAATCGCTGGTCCGCAGCCCCACGGTGCTCGACGGCGGCTGGCGGATCGACGGCGGCGTGCTGGACCTCACCCCCCTGCTGGAAAGTTTGTTGCAGATCAATGCGCAGGACGGGGCGGACCGTTTCCATGGCACCCTGGCCGCGGCGCTGGTGGAGTGGGCGATGCCCGAGCTGGCGGCGCGCGGCCTGGACCGCGTCGCGCTGTCGGGCGGCTGCCTGATGAACGCCGTCCTGGCGGAGGGGCTGAGCG
Source organism: Roseomonas genomospecies 6 (assembly GCF_008365375.1). Classification (GTDB taxonomy): domain Bacteria; phylum Pseudomonadota; class Alphaproteobacteria; order Azospirillales; family Azospirillaceae; genus Azospirillum. Next base: position 366,620 of record NZ_QOKW01000001.1, read on the forward strand.
CCGGATTCGCGGCGCGCGGTGTCACGGCGCTGCTGCCGCGCCGGGCACCGGCCAACGACGGCGGGTTGAGCCTGGGGCAGGCCTGGGTCGCCGTTCAACATCGGATTCAGGAAGGACCGACCCCATGTGCCTCGCCGTCCCTGCCCGCGTGATCGATCTTCTGGAGGACGACCGCGCCACCGTCAGCCTGGGCGGGGTGAGGGTCGCCTGTTCCCTGGCTCTGGTCGAGGGAGTGGCGGTGGGCGACTATGTGATCGTCCATGTCGGCTACGCCCTGTCCAGGCTCGACCCGGAGGAGGCGGAGCGCACGCTGGCCCTGCTCGCCGAAACCGGCACCCTCCCCGCTTTCGACGCCGCCTGAATCCGGACCCCGCCATGACCGACCGCCGCCTCTTCACCCGCAAACTCGACCTCGCCCGGGGCACCGTGGACATGAGCCACGGGTCGGGCGGCAAGGCCATGGCCCAACTGGTGCGGGAGCTGTTCGCGGCGGCCTTCGCCAACCCGCTGCTCGACCAGGGCAACGATCAGGCGGCCTTCGACCCGCCCGCCGGGCGCATGGTCGTGACGACCGACGGCTTCGTCGTCTCGCCCCTGTTCTTCCCCGGCGGCGACATCGGGTCGCTGGCGGTGCACGGCACGGTGAACGATGTCGCCATGGCCGGCGCGGTGCCGCTTTATCTGACAGCAGGCTTCATCCTGGAGGAAGGTTTCCCGCTGGCCGACCTGAAGCGGCTGGTGGACAGCATGGCCCACGCGGCGCGGGAGGCCGGCGTGTCCATCGTCACCGGCGACACCAAGGTGGTGGAACGCGGCAAGGGCGATGGCGTGTTCATCACCACCACCGGCATCGGCGTCGTGCCGCCCGGAGTCGCCCCATCCGGCGAGCGGGCGCGGCCCGGCGACGCGATCCTGGTCAGCGGCACCATGGGCGACCACGGCGTCGCCATCATGTCCACCCGCGAGAATCTCAGCTTCGAGACGGACATCCGGTCGGACAGCGCGGCGCTGCACGGGCTGGTCGCCGGCATGGTGGCGGCGGTGCCGGACGTGCATGCGCTGCGCGACCCGACCCGCGGCGGTCTGGCGACGACGCTGAACGAGATCGCCCACCAGTCCGGCGTCGGCATGCTGCTGCGCGAGGCCGACATCCCGCTGCGGGCGGAGGTCGCCGCGGCGTGCGAGCTTCTGGGTCTCGACCCGCTCTATGTCGCCAACGAAGGCAAGCTGATCGCCATCTGCGCGGCGGAGGACGCGGACCGCCTGCTGGCCGCGATGCGCGCCCACCCGCTGGGCGCCGACGCCGCCATCGTCGGAACGGTTGTGGAGGACCCGCACCGCTTCGTGCAGATGGAGACGCGCTTCGGCGGCAAGCGGATCGTCGATTGGCTGTCCGGCGAGCAGCTTCCCCGCATCTGCTGAATCCGGCCCGCTTCCGACGGAGCACCCCGTTCGCCCGCCCGGCGCCGCCCGGCGTACCGCGATGGTTCTGCGGCGGATCAGCCCCGCCGGGGGACCCCGGACGCGCCTCAGGCGTTGCCTCCCCCGGAAGGCGGTCTTTTTCCCGCCAGCCGATTTGTCAGTACGGGGGATCAATGGGTATTCCGCAGTCCATCCAGTTGGGTACTGCACCGCTGGAGCCAGACGCGCTTGCCGGCACGGCCTCCGCCGCGGAGCTGGTCGCGCGTCTGCCGGTCACCGCGCCGCTGCACCGCAACCGGGTGAAGCGGGCCTTCGACCTCGTGGGGGCGGTCGGGTTGATCCTGTTGTTCGGGCCGCTGATGCTGATCGTCGGGCTTCTCATCACGCTGGACGGCGGTCCCGCGGTGTTCGGGCATCGCCGCATCGGGGCGGAGGGGCGGGACTTCACCTGCCTGAAGTTCCGCTCCATGGTGGTCAACGCGCCCGAGGTCTTCGAAAAGCTGATGGAATCCGACGCGGAGGCCCGCACCGAATGGGAATCCACGCGCAAGCTGCGCAACGATCCCCGCATCACCTGGGTGGGCCGCTTCCTGCGCCGCACCAGCCTGGACGAGTTGCCGCAGCTCTTCAACGTGCTGTCCGGCGACATGAGTCTGGTCGGCCCGCGCCCCATCGTGCAGGAGGAGGTTGCGCGCTACCACGCCTGCTTCCCCTTCTACACGCGGTGCCGCCCCGGGCTGACCGGGCTGTGGCAGGTCAGCGGGCGCAACGACGTGGATTATGGCCGGCGCGTCCAGCTCGACACCGCCTATCTGCTGGGCTGGAGCCTGTGGGGCGACATCCGCATCCTGCTGCGCACGGTCGGCGTGATGCTCAGCGGAAAAGGTGCCTATTAAGGCGTAGAATCCCCGCGCCGCCACACTCCCCCGCCCGGAGAATGGCGGCGCGGGGGACGGAGACACATATCCTATCCTGTTCGAAGCGCGAGGGTCCGCACCGCCAGGGGGGCAGGATTTGAGATTGCCTGGGCAACGTGCTAGGTTGCGGAACGACGACCGGAGGGACCGGCCGGAAGGCCATGCCGTGCCGTTCGAAAGCACATACGCACCGGCCTTGAGCGTCCGGCAGGCGAAACCCCTGGTACAACAAGGCTTGCAGTCGCGTTGATGGCTTTGATTCCGCCGGCCGGGCCGGCCTGTCGAGAGGGGCGCAGGATGGCGAAACTGCTGGCGGCGCTGTTGCTGCTGATGGTCGCGATGGGACCCGCTTGCGCGGTCGCCCCCGCGTCCCGCGCCGACGTCAGCATCGCGCTGGACCATTACCGGCAAGAATTCGCGAAGGCCAAGGGCACCGCCACCCTCCCCTCCCCGGCGGACCGCAATTATCTGCTCTTCTCCGATGTCCTGCGCCGCGTCCTGGCGGAGCATGTGAAGCCGGGTACCCCCCAGGTGCTGGTCGAAAAGGCCGTCGCGGGGCTTCAGAAGAAGAAAAAGGAGGAGCCGGGGGCCAACGACCGCGCCATGACGGAAGCGGCGCTGGACGCGATGCTGACCTCCCTCGACCCCTATTCGGCCTTCCTCGATTCGGAGCATTTCCGCTACATGCGGGAGCAGACCCAGGGCGAGTTCGGCGGGCTGGGAATCGAGGTGACGATGGACGAGGACAGCGGGCTGATCCGCGTGGTGTCGCCCATCGACGGCTCCCCCGCCGCCCGCGCCGGCCTGCGCACCGGCGACCTGATCGCCAAGATCGACGAAGCGCAGGTGAAGGGCATGAATCTGCGCGACGCGGTGGCCCGCATGCGCGGCCCGGTGGGCACCTCCGTGGCCCTGACCATGCGCCGCAACGGCGGCGGCGGCGGCGGCGGCGGCGCTGCGAACGGCGGCCCCGACGCGCCTTTCCGCGTGTCGCTGACCCGCGCCATCGTGAAGATCCAGCCCGTGCGGTATCGGTTGGAAGGCGACGTCGCCTACATCCGCATCGCCGCCTTCAACCAGCAGACCTCCCACGCGCTGGACGAGGCGATCGAGGACATGCGGCGGCAAGCGCACGGGCGGCTGGCCGGGGCGGTGCTGGACCTGCGCAACAACCCCGGCGGGCTGCTCGATCAGGCGGTGAACGTCGCCGACCGGTTCCTGGAGGCGGTGGACATCGTGTCGGTGCGCGGGCGCGATCCGGACGAGAACCGCCGCTACACCGGCACGCCGGGCGACCTGCTGGCCGGGCTGCCCATCGTGATGCTCGTCAACAGCGGTTCGGCCTCGGCGTCGGAAATCGTGGCCGGCGCCCTTCAGGATCACAGCCGGGCGCTGCTGTTCGGAACGCGCAGCTATGGCAAAGGGTCGGTCCAGACCATCTCCTCGCTGTCCGGCGACATCGGCATCCGCCTGACGACCGCGCGCTATTTCCGGCCGTCGGGCGGGCTGGTCGATTGCTTCGGCGTGTCGCCGAACCTGGAGATCAAGCCGGCCAACGACAACAGCGAGGAAACCCACCCCGACCCGGCGACCTGCGACCCGCACGCCACCCCGCCGCCGCCGCCGCGCGCGTGGCGGATCGAGGATCTGTGCCCGGACGTCGCCGCCGCCCCGTCGAAGCCGGATTCCGACCGCCCGCTGGACTGCGCCGTCGCCGCCATCCGCACGCGCCTGATGGGAACGCTGATCGGTCGCCCCTGACGGCCCGACGACAGCGACAAGGGCGCCGACGACAACGGCAGCGCGGCCGATCGGAAGCAGGACAAAAAAAGCCCTCCGTTCGCAGTGAACGGAGGGCTTTTTCTTTGTGCCCACCAACCGTCGTCGGACCCTATGGGCGGGCCGGGACGGTAGGGGAAATGGTGCTTACTTCCGCGGCCAGACGCATGGGGTTGGGTCCGCCCCGCCCCCACACGCTTGGCTGTTCGACGTCAGACCACTTCGACGCGCTGCGCTTCCGGACCCTTGACGCCCTGGCGGACGGTCACCCGCACCTGCTCGCCGTCGGCGAGCACGTCCAGGCCCGAACGCTCCAGGGCGCGGATGTGGACGAAGATGTCCTTGCCGCCCGTGGACGGGGCGATGAAGCCGAAGCCCTTGGACACGTTGAACCACTTCACGGTGCCGTCCACCGTCTCCTCGGCACCGCCGCCGTAGCTGTCGCCGCCGCCGTAGCCACCGCCGTAGCTGTCGCCGCGCGGGGCACGGGCCGCCGCCGGACGCGGGGAGGCGCTGGCGGTCGAGGTGTCGACGTCGTGGATCGTGGCGACCTGCGGGCCCTTCGGGCCGCGGGACATGTCACAGGTGATGGTGGCACCTTCGGGCAGGCTGTCGTGTCCGCAGAACTGCAGAACCGTGGAATGCAGGAAGGCATCCGGCGAGCCGTCTTCGGGCGTGACGAAGCCGAAGCCCTTCGTCGCGTTGAACCACTTGACGGTGGCGCGGATGTTGCGCTGGGTGATCTCGGGAGCGCGGAAGCTGTTGCGCTGCGGACGGTCGAACATACGTGGTCTCATCTGTCGTGATAGGCCATGCCCCAACCGGCGGGACATGGCCTACCGAAGATGATCCGTTCCGCCGCGCTTTTCAATTGAGATCGCGCGTGCCGGAAAGAAAGATTCGGCAAAAATCCGGCCGACGGCCGCCCGGCGGCATCCGGGCGACCAAAAATATCGCAATTGCCTCGAGAATCGGCGCAACGCCCATCAAATCACGGTCCGTGAGGACCCGCCCGTCAGGAACGGGACTTCAGGCCGCCCCGCAGCACTTCTTGTACTTCTTGCCGCTGCCGCAGGGGCAGGGGTCGTTCCGTCCGACCTTGGGGCCGCTGCGCGGGCGGGCACCCAGCGTGCCGTCCACATAGAACCAGCGACCGTCCCGCTTGGCGAAGCGGCTGGTCTCGTGATGCTTCTGCGGCTTGCCGTTCATGGTGAAGTGGGCGACGAACTCCACCACGCCCTCCTCGTCGTCCACCCCGCCGGCCTCGGTGGCGCGGACCTCGAGGCCGGTCCAGACGCTGTTGGCCGCCCAGGTCTCGATCTCCTTGCGGTCGAAATCCTCGCGGGTGTCCGGCAGCAGCGTCTCCTGGAGATAGTCGATCTTCCCGCAGGCGAAAGCCGAGTAGCGCGACCGCATCAGCGCCTCGGCGGTCGGGGCCGGCGCGGTTCCGTCCAGATAGGGGCCGCAGCAGGCGTCCAGGGCCTTGCCGGACCGGCAGGGGCATTCGGTGGTGGTGGCGGTGGTCATGACTTCCGGCCTCTCGATTTGAGGGCGCCATGCATAGCGCAGCCGGCGGCGTCCGCCAAGCATCACCGCGACCATAAATCGCCTGATCGGGGCCTGCATTCGCGCTACCCTGCGCGGAACGCGGGCGGCCTGCCCGAACGGATGGAAGCGGCGATGACCAGCAGCGGACCCGAGATCCCCACGCGGCACATTCCCGCGGACACCCTGCTGGTCCGCCAGGGCGAGGCCGGCGACTGCGCGTGGCTGATCCAGTCGGGCGAGTTGGAGGTGCTTCTGGACGGCCCGGACGGCCCCCGCCGCCTGGGCACCGTCGGGGCCAACGCGATCGTCGGGGAAATGGCGCTGCTGGACGACGGGCTGCGAAGCGCCACGGTGCGCGCCCTGACGCCGGTCGAGGCGGTGGTGCTGTCGCGCGACACCTTCCGCGCGCTGCGCGGACGCTGCCCGCCCTTGGCCGCCTATCTGCTGGAAAGCCTGGTCGCCGCGATCCGCCGCAGTTACGGCCTGCCTCAGCCCGAACGGCAGGACGGGGGCGCCGGCATCCGCTCCACCGACTCCTTCGCCACGGTGACGGACCGGCGCCTGTTCCGCCTGGGGCACAGTTTCTTCCGCCAGGGTGATGCCGGGACGGCGGCCTATCTGATTCAGTCGGGCTCGGTCAGCGTCCGGCGCGACGGCGCGGAACTCGGCGTGCTGGGGCCGGGACGCATCTTCGGGGAACTCGCCCTGCTCGCCAACCGTCCCCGCGCCGCGACCGTCGTTGCGCTGGAGCCCACGGTCTGCGAAATCATCCGCAAGGATCAGTTCGCCAAGGCCATCGAGACGATGCCGCCCATCCTGCGCTCCCTGACGCGCATCTACATCGAGCAGCTTTCCGGCGGACGGCTGCTGCTGCCCTCCTCCTCCGAATCCGCAAGACAAGCCCTCCCATGACCGTCAGAGCCACCCGCGTCAAATCCCCGCGCAAATCTCCCGTCTCCCGGCCCGACCTGTCCTTCGAAACCGCCCTGGGCCAGGGGCGGCTGGTCTGCGGCATCGACGAGGTGGGGCGAGGCCCGCTCGCCGGTCCGGTCGTGGCCGCCGCCGTGGTTCTGCCGGCGGGCGGCCTGCCGGACGCGCTGGCCCGCGCCATCAACGACAGCAAGGCGCTCAGCCTGCGCACCCGCGAGGCTCTGGAACCGGAAATCCGCGCCCACGCCCTGGCGGTCGCCTTGGCCGAGGCCAGCCCGGCGGAGATCGACGCCATCAACATCCACAAGGCCACCCTGCTGGCCATGAAGCGCGCCTACGAGGCGCTGCCCGGCGAACCGCCCGCCGTCGCGCTGATCGACGGGAAGTTCAAGCCGGACCTGGCCTGCCTGATGGAGGCCATTGTGAAGGGCGACGGGCGCAGCCAATCCATCGCCGCGGCCTCCATCGTCGCCAAGGTGGCGCGCGACCGGGAGATGCTGCGTCTGGCGGAAATCCACCCGCAGTACGGCTGGGACCGCAACGCCGGCTACCCGACGCCGGAGCATCTGGAGGCGCTGCGCCGCCACGGCGTGACCCCCCATCACCGAGTCACTTTTGCACCAGTCCGCGCCCAAAAAGAACGGGCCGGCTGACCGACGCGACTCCGGCGCAAGAAATCAGTTGACGGCGACTCGGCGGCGAATCATTGTCCGGATGACTGATTCGCTGTTTTGGTTTCGTCAATGCTCCCCCTGAACAAAATTCTCGTGGGCGATTGCATCGCCCTCATGAATGAAATGCCGGCTGAATCGGTGGACCTTGTCTTTGCCGATCCGCCCTATAACCTCCAACTGGGGGGCGAACTCTTGCGCCCGAACCATTCTCGTGTCGACGGGGTGGAAGAGGACTGGGACAAGTTCGAGGATTTCGAGACCTACGACCGCTTCACGCGGGACTGGCTCGCCGCCGCCCGCCGCATCCTGAAACCCGAGGGATCGTTGTGGGTGATCGGCAGCTACCACAACATCTTCCGTGTCGGCGCCACGCTGCAGAATCTGGGCTTCTGGATTCTGAACGACATCGTGTGGCGCAAGACCAACCCGATGCCGAATTTCCGCGGCACGCGCTTCGCCAACGCGCATGAGACCATGATCTGGGCCTCGCGCGAGAAGGACGCCCGTTACCGCTTCAATTACGACGCCATGAAGGCGCTGAACGACGATCTGCAGATGCGCAGCGACTGGCTGCTGCCGATCTGCAACGGCGCGGAGCGCCTGCGCGACGAGGACGGCCGCAAGGCCCACCCCACGCAGAAGCCGGAATCGCTTCTCTACCGGGTCATCCTCTCTTCTTCCCGCCCCGGCGACACGGTGCTGGACCCCTTCTTCGGCACCGGCACGACGGGCGCGGTGGCGAAGCGGCTGGGCCGCAACTGGATCGGGCTGGAGCGCGACCCGACCTACGCCAAGGCCGCCACCGCCCGCATCGACGCGGTGGAGGAGGCGCCGGACGCCGCCGTTCTGGACACCCCGCCGAAGCGGTCCGCCCCGCGCATTCCCTTCGGCTGGGTGGTGGAGCGCGGCCTGCTGCGCCCCGGCACGTCCCTGTTCGACCTGCGCCGCCGGGTGGTCGCCCGCGTGCGCGCCGACGGCACGCTGATCGGGGCCGGTCCGCGTGGCGAGCATCGCGGTTCCATCCATCAGGTGGGTGCGGCCATGGCCGGCCTGCCGGCCTGCAACGGCTGGACCTTCTGGCACTATGAGGATGGCGGCGACCTGCGCCCCATCGACGTGCTGCGCGAGCGCATCCGTTCCGAAGCCACCGCCTGACCCGGCGCGGGGCGGCCCTGGGCGCCGCCCCGCACCCGCGGGTTCGGCATCGGAGCCTTCCATTTACCGCCGCCTGCATGTCTTGGCAGGACACCTGCATGCCTTGGCAGGACAAGGGCGGCGTGATAGGCGTGTGCGCCATGAACAAGCTCTTCGCCACAGTCACCGCTCCGGCACCCCGTTCGGCCCCGGTGGCGCTTTCCACCCGTTGTTTCGTGCGCGATCTGGTCATGGATTCACTGATCGGCGTCTATGCCCACGAACGGGTCAAGCCGCAGCGCGTCCGTCTGAACCTCGACCTGGAGGTCGCCGCCCCCGGCGTCACGGGTGAGGACATGGCGGCGGTGGCGAAGGGTCTGGTCAGCCAGGGCCATGTCACCCTGATCGAGACGCTGGCGGAGCGCATCGCCGAGCGCTGCCTCGCCGACGAGCGGATCGCCGCCGTCAAGGTGCGGGTGGAGAAGCTGGACGTCTTCCCGGACGCCGCCAGCGTCGGCGTCGAGATCGAGCGCGCCCGGGCCTGAGCTTTCAAGCGGGTTCCGCGACGGGGACCGCGACGCGCCCCGCCGTGACGGCGGGCGGCGCCAAGGGCGCCGCGGCCAGCGGCAGATCGATGGTGAAGCGGCAGCCGGCCCCCGGCTGCGACGCCACGGCGATGCGCCCGCCCAACGTTCCCGTGACGATGTTGTAGACGATGTGCAGGCCGAGCCCGCTGCCGCCTTCGGCGCGGCGCGTGGTGAAGAAGGGCTCGAAGATGCGCTCGATGTGCTCCGGCGGAATGCCGCGGCCATCGTCGGTGAAGTCCAGAACGACGGCGGTCGCTCCGGCGGGGCGCACGGCGATGGCGATGGTGCCCGGCGCGTCGGGCCGGAAGGCGTGCAGCAGCGCGTTGATGACCAGATTCGACACGACCTGGGACAGCGCGCCCGGGTAGCTGTCCATGACCAGCCCGTCCGGGCAATCCAGGGTCACCCGGTGGCTGGTGCGTTTCAGTTGCGGGGCCAGGCTGCCCAGCACCCCGTCCAGATAGCTGCGCAGCTCGAAGGAGCGCCGTGCTTCCGACGTCTGGTCCACGGCCACCTGCTTGAAGCTCTGCACCAGCGTGCAGGCGCGGTCGAGATTGCCGAGGATGATCGACGATCCCTCCTCGATCCGCTCCACGAACTCCTCCAGGTCGCGGCGGCGCAAGGCCCCTTCCGAGACGGCGACGCGGAACTGGCGCGCCTGCTCCGAAAGGTAGCTGGCGGCGGTCACGCCAATTCCGACGGGTGTGTTGATCTCGTGCGCCACCCCGGCCACGAGCGCGCCCAGCGAGGCGAGTTTCTCCGCCTGCACAAGGCTCTTCTGCGTCTGCTGAAGATCGCGCAGCGCGCGTTCCGCCTCCTCCTTCGCGGCGACCAGCGCCTTCTCGGCGTATTTGCGGGCGGAGATGTCGTGCAGCGCCACGAACATCGACTCCACGCCGTCGTAATCCATCGCCACGGCCGACAGGACACCCCAGAAGGGACGGCCTTCCGCGGTCTTCAGCCGCGTTTCGAGGTCGGGCAGCCGCCCGCGGCGGAACGCGTCGCCGGCGACGCCGCCCCAGTCGATCCCATCCTCCAGGAAATCCGGCACGGCGCGATCCAGCAGGGCGGGGCCGGAAATCTCCAGAAGGTCGGCGGTGGGGGCGTTGGCGAACAGGATGCGCCCGTCGGCTCGCCGGGCGATGACGATGGGAAACGGCGAGGATTGCAGGATGGTGTTCAGCCGCCCCTCGCTCACCCGCAAGGCCGCGGTCTGCACATGAAGCGCGCTCAACGCTCCGGCGAAACGCTCCACCGCCTCGCCGATGCGGTCGAACTCCTCCAGCGAGGCAGGCGGCAGCGTCACCGGGCGCGGGTCCCGCTGCAGGGCCTGCAGCGTGTCGCTGACGCGCAGGACCGGCGCCACCACATGGCGGCGCAGCAGGGCCGTCACGATGCCCAGAAGCACTATGGCCGCGGCGATCCCCGCGACCCCGGTCCACAGCCCGCGCCAGCCGTCGGCGACGATGCGGTCGGTCATGCCCAGAGTGGTGGCGGCGGCGTCGCCGCTCAGGCTGTCGGCCAGCGTCTTCAACTGGCGATAGGCCAGATCGCTGTCCTGCCGCACCTGGGCCAGCACGGTCAGGCGTCCCCGGTGCAGATCGGTCACCGTCCGCGCCGCCGCGAAGCGGTCCAGAATGGCGACGAGCCGGTTTGGCTGAGCGGCCGGACCTGTCCCCGCTCCTCTTCCCATGGCCGACAGCCCGCCCAGCAGGGCCTGCTGGTTGCGCAGCAGCCCGAGGATCTCGATGTCCACCATGGCGAGCTGCTCCGCCGTTTCGGTGGCCGCGGCCTGCCCGTAAAGCCGGCGCAGATGGTACAGGTTGCTGAGGAAGGCATAGTCCTGCACCGCCTTGTCCGGTTCCGCCAGCAGCGCGGTGGCGAGCGAAAGCGCGTCGTCCACCCCGGCCATCTGCTCGCGGATGCTGCCGGACAGGGCATCGATCAGATCGGCGCGGTGGTTGCTGCGCCGCACCGCGTTCAACGCGCGGTCCAGCTTGTCCAGAACGCCGGCCTCGACCACCAGGGCGAACCGGCTGGCCAGCGCCTCCACCTCGTCCAGGGCGGCGGCGCGGCGGGTGCGGTCGCGGCTGTTCAGGATCACTTCGGCCAACCGGCTCAACTGCGCGGCGGTCAGGGCGTCGCGGTGCTGGGCGCCGATGCGCGGCACGGTGACGTTGCGCGCCTCCTCCGCGATGTCCACGATGCCGACGAAGGCCGACCCCACGACCGCCGTCAGGGTGCCCAGGACCAGAACGACGACAGCGGCCAGAATCATCGCCACCGCCTGAAGACGGGGCTTTCGTCCCCTGCGGCCGTCTTCGCAGACCGCCGGCGCGGCGGGCCGGGACGTCGCGCCGTCGGCCACGGCTTTCACGGCGACCGCCGCGCCGGCCGCCGCCACGATGTCCGCTACCGCGATGTCTCCCGGCTCAACGGGGCCCTGATCGTCCATGTCACCGTCCCGGCGCACCTTGCGGGACACACCCCATCCGCGGAGACACTCCTTTGGATGCTTGGTCGCCTCTCTGCGCACGCAAGGGTAAAGTAGCCCGATCCGGCGTGCTTGCTCCAGGCGATTTTCCAAAAACCGGAGCGGCTTAGCACCGCAGGTCAAAGATTGGCGGCTGCGATAACCGAATGCGGCACCGGGCGCGCGGCGATTTCCTGGATCAGCTTCTGCCGGAGCGCTTCGACGAAGCTGCTCCGGTCCATTGCCGTCTTCACGAAACTGTTCACGCCGCCGACGACGTTTTCCTGGTAATACTCTTCAAGCCAGGGGAACTCGTCCAGGATGGCCAGGGCGTTGATGGTGATTCCCTGCCGCTCGGCACGGTCCCGGGCGCCCGCCGGGTCCGGGCCGCTGTTGGAAAAGCCGTTCGACACGATGTCGATGACCTTGCGCGGCGCGTCGAACCCGTTGCCGGCGAACAGCTTCGCCGACTCCCCGATGGCGTTTCCCAGCGCCGTCGAGTCCCCCTGGAAGCCGCGCGGCGCCTTGTCGATCCGCTCGGCGAAGGCGGCCACCTCCTCCGCGCTGGTCAGGGCGCTCCAGGGCACCAGGACGCGCAGGTTTCGCGGTCCGGAGAAGACGACCAGCGTCGCCGCCATGCCCCCCGCCGTCACCGCATCGCTCACGTCCGGGTCGCGGAAGGCGGCCGCGTGCCCCTGCAATTGGAACTCCAGGTCCCCGTCGGTGATCGAGGCCGATCCATCCACGGCCAGAACCAGTTCCAGCGCCACCCGGCGTCCGGCGGGCGCGGATGGGCTCGGTTTCGTCTTCGCTTTCGGCTCCGCCCGCAGGGGTCCGGCAAGCCACGCACCGGCCAGGAAGGCCGGCAGGGCCAGGATCGTCCGCCGCCTCATGATGCTCCGTCCATCGTTCTCTATGCGTGGGCCAGCGCGTGGCGCACCACCTTCATCATGACGGAGGGAAGGGCCTGCCCGCCCAGCCGGTCCACCGGAACCCACACCCCCTCGGCCTTCCGCCAGCCGTCGCCGGCCTTGGCCGCGACCACCCCAAGTTCGAGGTGAAAATGGCTGAAAGTATGGCGGACCACGCCCGGCAGGCTGCGCCAGGGAAGATCCAGGGGCGCCGACGCGGCGACCTCCGTCTCGGTCGGGGCGTGCCCCGCCCAGGGGGTCGAGGGCACCTCGGTCATGCCGCCCAGCAGCCCGTCCTCCGCCCGGCGGCGCAGCAGCACGGCCCCGTCCGGGTTCAGCAACCAGAAGGCGACGCCGCGCCGGGTCGGCTTGTCCGCCTTGGCGGCCTTGCGGGGAAGCTGCTCCTGGATGCCGGCGGCACGGGCGGCGCACCAGTCCGACCAGGGGCAGAGCATGCATTTCGGCTTGCGCGGCGTGCAGACGGTGGCGCCCAGGTCCATCATCGCCTGGGCGTAGTCGCCGGGCCGCTCGTCGGGCGTCAGGATGGCGGCCAGCGCCCGCAGCTTCGGCTTCACGCCGGGAAGCGGCTCCTCCACCGCGAAGACGCGGGAAACCACCCGCTCCACATTGCCGTCCACCACGGTCGCCTTGCGGCCGAAGGCGATGGACGCGATCGCCGCCGCGGTGTAGGCGCCGACTCCCGGCAGCTCCAGCAGGGCCACCTCCTTGTCGGGAAAGCGCCCGCCCCGCTCCGCCACCACCGCCTGCGCGCATTTGTGAAGGTTGCGCGCCCGCGCGTAGTAGCCGAGCCCCGCCCAGGCCACCAGCACGTCATCCAGCGGAGCCGCCGCCAGATCCCGCACCGTCGGCCAGCGTTCCGTGAAGGCGCGGAAATAGGGGGCCGCGGCGGGCACGGTGGTCTGTTGCAGCATGATCTCCGACAGCCAGACCCGGTAGGGGTCGGCCACTTCCCCCGGCTTGGCCCGCCAGGGCAGGTCGCGGCGGTTGTGATCGTACCAGGAGAGCAGCCGTGGGGCGGCGTCCTTGGGGGCATTGCGGAGAGGCGTCGTCATGGCCGCAAGACATAGGACGGACATGGCGGCCGATAAAGGGGCACCGGTTTCAGCCCCATGCCGGGGGCGCTGGCGGAAGGCCGCCCGCTTGCGCTAGGGTGCGCGGACCATCACCAGGAAGCCCCTTCATGAACGGACCGCGGCGAATCGGTCAGACCGTCCCCGAGGTGGCCGGCAAGGCGCTGGGCAAGCGCGGGCTGGCCTTCGGCTCGCTCATCAACGACTGGCCGTCCATCGTCGGCCATCAGTTGAGCCTACGCACCGCCCCCGACAAGCTGAGCTTCCCGCGCGGCAAGCGGGAGGACGCCGTCCTGCACATCCGCGCCATGGGCGCCATCGCGCTGGAGCTTCAGCATCTGGAGCCGCAGATCGTGGAGCGGATCAACAGCTTCTTCGGTTACCGCGCTGTGGCGAAGATCAAGCTGATCCACGCCGCTCCCGTCTCCATGCCGAAGCCGGCGGTGCGCCCGCGCGACCTGACCATGGACGAGGAGCTGTCGGTGATGACCACCGCCGCCACCGTCGAAGACGAGGAATTGCGGGCCACGCTGGAGCGATTCGGGCGGTCGCTGCTGGCCCGCCCCCGCCCCGCGCCGCGGCGCCGCTGAGCGTCGTCCGCCCGCCCCTCGGGACAAGGCTCGGGAGAAGGGCCGGCGCAGGCTGGGCCATACTCTTGCCGTAAAAGGGGCGTTTCGGTTATACCATCAACATCTGGTAGGGATGAGGCCAAAGTGAACCGCAACCTTTTGGGCATCGCCGTCCTGATCGGGGTCGGAATGACGCTGATCATCGGGCTCGCCATCGCCGGCTCCCGGCCCTCGAACGGGCAGACTCTTCCGGTTCAGACAGGGCCGGTTCAGACCGCGCAGGCTCCGGCTCCCTCGACCGCCGATCTGCTGGCAGACCGCGTGCTCGGCAACCCCGACGCGCCGGTGACGATCCTCGACTACTCGTCGATGACCTGCCCGCACTGCGCCACCTTCCACACGGAAATCCTGCCCAAGATCAAGGAAGCCTACATCGACACCGGCAAGGCGAAGCTGATCTTCCGCGATTTCCCCTTCGACCAGACGGCACTGCGCGCCTCCATGCTGGCCCGCTGCGCCCCGGCGGAGCGCTACTACCCGCTGCTGGACGTTCTGTTCAAGAGCCAGGCCCAGTGGAGCCGCGCCGCCGATCCGGCCAAGGCGCTGGCCCAGTACGGCAAGCTGTCGGGCATGAGCGAGCAGACCATCAACGCCTGCCTGAACAACCAGGCGCTGGCCGACGGCATCCTGCAAAGCCGTCTGGTCGGCCAGGACAAGTACAAGGTGGAGGCCACCCCGACCTTCGTCCTCAACGAGGGCGCGGCCACCATCAGCGGCGCCCAGCCGTTCGAGACCTTCGCCGCCGCCATCGACAAGCTGGTGAAGTAAGGGCCGGACGGAAGGCTTCGATCCCGTGCAGTTCACGCGCCTCCGCCTGTCCGGCTTCAAGTCGTTCGTCGACGCCACCGATCTGGTGATCGAGCCGGGAATGACCGGCATCGTCGGCCCCAACGGCTGCGGCAAGTCGAATCTGGTGGAGGCGCTGCGCTGGGTGATGGGGGAAACCTCCGCCAAGAAGATGCGCGGCGACGACATGGACGACGTCATCTTCGGCGGAACGGCCAACCGTCCGGCGCGCAATCTGGGCGAGGTCGCCCTTCTCATCGACAACCGTACGCGCACCGCCCCCGCCGGCTTCAACGAGCACGACGAGCTGGAGGTGACCCGGCGGATCGAGCGTGGGAACGGGTCCGACTACCGCATCAACGGCAAGCTGGTGCGCGCCCGCGACGTCCAGCTTCTGTTCGCCGACAACGCGTCTGGCGCCCACTCCCCGGCGCTGGTCAGCCAGGGCAAGGTCGGACAGATCATCAACGCCAAGCCGCAGGACCGCCGCATGCTGCTGGAGGAGGCGGCGGGCATCACCGGCCTGCACTCCCGCCGGCACGAGGCGGAACTGCGGTTGAGGGCGGCGGAAAGCAACCTCATGCGCCTCGACGACGTGATCGGGGCCATGGACACCCAGCTTCAGAGCCTGAAGAAGCAGGCGCGTCAGGCCGCCCGCTACCGCAACTTGTCGGAACAGATCCGCAAGGCCGAGGCGGTGCTCTGGCATCTGCGCTGGATCGCCCATGAAGGCGAACTGGCCCGCGCCCGCGGCGCCTTCGCCAAGGCCGAGGGCGCGGTGCGCGACCTGATGCTGGCGGTCACCCAACTGACCACGCGCCGCACCGACGACGCGGCGGGATTGCCGGAGAAACGTCAGGCGGAAGCGGCCTCCGCCGCCGCTCTGCAACGGCTGGTCATCGCCCGGGAACAGCTCGACGCCGAAGAGAAGCGCGTCGCCGAGCAGCAGCGCGCCCTGCTCTCCCGCCTCCAGCAGATCGCCGGGGACCTTGGCCGCGAGGAGGCTCTGGCCGCCGACGCCGGGGACGCGCTGGCCCGTCTGGAGGCCGAACGCGATCGCCTGCTGGAAGCCCAGGCCGACGAGGAGATGTTGGAGGAGGCCGCGCGCGAGGCGCTGGCCGATGCGCGGGAGGCGGTGGACGCGCTCGACCGGGAGTTGACCCGGCTGACCGAGCAGACCGCCGCCGACGAGGCCCGCCGCGCCGCCACCCAGCGGCAGGTCGCTGATTTCGAAACGCGGGCATCCGGGCTCGCCAAGCGCCTCGCCGAGCAGCAGGCCCAGCGCGACGCGCTGGAACGCGAGATCGCCGCCCGCGCCGACGTGGCGGAATCCGAATTGGCCGTCGAACTGGCCGAGCAGAGGCTGGAGGAGGCCCGCGAGGCCGCCGAGCAGGCCGAACGCGCCAAATCCGATGCCGAACCCGCCCAGGCCCGCGCCCGAGAGGCGCTGCAAGCCGCCGAATCCGCCCGCGCCAAGCTGAAGGCGGAGGAAAAGGCCCTGGCCGAGCTTCTGTCAGCCGGGGCGGGCGACCTGTTCCCGCCGCTGGTGGACGCGGTGACCGTCGCCCCCGGCTATGAGGGCGCCTTGGCCGCGGCTCTGGGCGACGCGCTGACCGCCCCGCTGGACGAGGCCGCCCCGGTCCATTGGCGCCACCTGCCGCCCTACCCAGCCGCTGCCCCCCTGCCCGCCGGGGCCGAGCCGCTGGCCGACCGTGTCCAGGGACCGGAGGCCGCCGCCCGCGCCCTGTCGCAGATCGGCGTGGTCGAGGACGACGCGGCGGGCGGCGCGCTGGCCGCCGGCCTCGCCCCCGGCCAGATCCTGGTCAGCCGCGACGGCGGGGCGTGGCGCTGGGACGGGCTGACCGTTCAGGCCGGCGCGCCGACCGCCGCCGCCATCCGCCTGAAGCAGCGCAACCGCCTGAACGAACTGCGCGGCGAACTGGACCTCGCCGACGAACGGCTGGACCTCGCCCGCGATGCGCTGGACGAGGCCAAGCGCGCCGTTGAGGAAGCCGCCCAGGCCGACCGCCGCGCCCGCGACGCCGTGCGCGAGGCCTTCGCCGGGGTGACCGCCGCCCGCGACCGCCACGCCAAGCTGGCGCGCGAGGCCGACGCCGCCGCGTCGAGGCTGGCGGCTCTGGTGGACGGCATCGCGCGGCTGGAGACCGACCGGCAGGACGCCGAAGCGGCGCTGGAGGAGGCTCGGGACCTTCTGGATGCCCTGCCCGATCCGCGCGAAGGCCGCGAGGCCGTCAACGAGCGCCGCGCCACGCTGGCCGAGCACCGCGCCGTCCTGTCCGAAAAGCAGAACGCGCTGGACCGCCTGACCCGCGAGGCGCAATCCCGCCGCCAGCGTCTGGCCGCGATCCAGCAGGACGTCTCCTCCTGGGGCACCCGCTCCGCCGGGGCGGGCGGGCGCGTGGCCGAGTTGAAGCAGCGCGCCGCCGCCGCCGAATCGGACCTCGCCCAGCTTCAGAGCCGCCCGGCGGCGATCGAGGCGGACCGTCAGGCCCTTCTCAGCCGGATCAGCGAGTCCGAACGTGCCCGCAAGCGCGCCGCCGACACTCTGGCCGAGGCGGAAAACCGGCTGGCCGAGACGGAAAAAGCGCTGAAGCAGGCCGAATCCGGTCTGGCCGACGCCCGCGAGGCCCGCGCCCACGCCGAGGCCGCCGTCTCCGCCGCCCTCCAGAACGGCCAGACCCTGACGGAGCGCATCGCCGAACGGCTGAACTGCCGGCCCGAGCAGACCCGCGCCGCCGCCGACCTGCCCGACGATGAGCCGATGCCCGACGTGGCCGTGGTTGAATCGCGCCTCGACAAGCTGACCCGCGAGCGCGAGAACATGGGGCCGGTGAACCTGCGCGCCGAGATCGAGGCCGCCGAGTTGGAAACGCAGATCGGCACCCTCCAGACGGAGCGCGAGGATCTGGTCAGCGCCATCGCCCGCCTGCGCCAGGGCATCGCCAGCCTGAACCGCGAGGCGCGGGAACGTCTGGTCGCCTCGTTCGACACGGTGAACCGCAATTTCCAGGAGCTGTTCATTCGCCTGTTCGGCGGCGGCAAGGCGCATCTGGAACTGGTCAACGCCGAGGACCCGCTCCAGGCCGGACTCGAGATCTACGCCAGCCCGCCGGGCAAGAAGCTTCAGGTTCTGTCCCTGCTGTCCGGCGGCGAGCAGGCTTTGACGGCTCTGTCGCTCCTGTTCGCCGTCTTCCGGTCCAACCCCGCCCCGATCTGCGTGCTGGACGAGGTGGACGCCCCGCTGGACGAGGCCAATGTGGGCCGCTTCTGCGATCTGGTGGAGGACATCGCGCGGGAGGGCAACACCCGCTTCCTCATCATCACCCACCACCGCCTTACCATGGCCCGCGTGGACCGGCTGTTCGGCGTGACCATGGTCGAGCGTGGCGTGTCGCAACTGGTCAGCGTGGACCTGCAAAGCGCGGAGGAACTGCGCGGGGCGGCGTGAGCGGCGGCGCTCCGGCACCACGGGCTCATCTCTTTCCCGGCTTCATTCAGCCCTTCCCAACGCATAAGATGACCCGGATGAAGAACCGGGCCGACGAAGGCATCGGAAAGGGAGAGGCAGAGTGGAACGGGTGGATTTCCTGATCGTCGGCGGCGGCATGGCCGGCGCCTCGGCGGCCTATGAACTGGCGGCGCACGGCAGCGTCGCCGTGCTGGAGCGGGAGAGCCAGCCCGGCTATCACTCCACGGGCCGGTCGGCGGCGCTCTACACCCAGACCTACGGGCATCCGGTGGTCCGCGCCTTGACGGTGGCGAGCTGGGATTTCTACACCAATCCTCCCGAAGGCTTCTCGGAGCATCCGCTGCTGACTCCACGCGGCGTGTTGCTGATCGGGCGGGCCGACCAGACCGCGGCGCTGGACCGCGATTTCGCCGAGGGCCGCCGCCTGACTCCCTCGGTCGAGCGCCTCGACCGCGCCCAGGCGCTGGCCCGCGCGCCCTTCCTGAAGACCGATTACGTGGACGGTGCGGTGTGGGAGCCGGAAGCCATGGACATGGACGTCCACGCCATCCACACCGGTTACTTGCGCGGGCTGAAGGCGCGCGGCGGGCGGCTGGTGACCGACGCGGGGGTGGAGGCGCTGGAGCGGCGCGACGGGCTGTGGATCGCCACAACCCCGGCGGGCACCTTCGCCGCGCCGGTGCTGGTCAACGCGGCGGGGGCCTGGGCGGACGTTCTGGCGGGGATGGCCGGGGTGCGCCCCATCGGGCTGGTGCCGAAACGGCGCACCGCCATCACCTTCGATCCCGTCTTTACCGACTCCGGCTTCCCCGGCCCGGCGGACGGCGCGGGAATCGCCGGCTGGCCGATGGTCATCGACGTGGACGAACAGTTCTACATGAAACCGGAATCGGGCCGGCTGATGCTGTCCCCCGCCGACGAGACGCCCGTGGAGCCCTGCGACGTGCAACCGGAGGAGTTGGACATTGCCATCGCCATCGACCGCATGGAACAGGCGGTGCGCTTCTCCGTTCGTCGTATTGCGCACAAGTGGGCGGGTCTGCGCAGCTTCGTCGCCGACAAGGTGATGGTGGCGGGTTACGACGAGTCCGCGGACGGCTTCTTCTGGCTGGCGGGCCAGGGCGGCTACGGCATCCAGACCGCGCCGGCCATGGGCCGCACCGCGGCGGCTCTGGCGACCGGCGGAGGTCTGCCGGCGGAGGTCGCCGCGCTGGGCGTGCGTGCGGAGGATCTGGCGCCGGCCCGCCTGCGGCGCCCCTGACGGGAGGAGCGGCGATGAGAGGGACGGTGAAGGGACTCGGTTTCGGCGCGGTTCTTCTCGGCGCCGGCATCCTCGGCGGGTGCGCCAATCCCGCGGCGGACCAGGCCATGATCGCGCAGAACGCGTTGATCGGCATGCCGAAACAGACCCTGCTGTCCTGCGCCGGAGTCCCGGAACGGCAGGCCACGGCCGGCGATCAGGAATTCTTCACCTACCGCAGCAACCGGCTGTATTCCTACCCGTCCTGGGGCGGCTACGGCGGGTATTGGGGCTATCCGTACGGCGCCTGGGGCGGTTACGGCTATGATGTGAGAAGCGTGGACTGCGAGGCGACCTTCACCCTGCGCGGCGGAGTGGTGGAGCGCATCGTCTACGGGGGGTCGTCCAGCGGCGGAACGCGACTCGGCCAATGCTACGCGATCATACAGAACTGCCTGACGCAAATCCCTTCGCAGTCCCCGCATACCCCCATGGCCCCAGCGCAATAAGAGTTCCAGTCCATGCGACAACTCGTCGCTGTTGCAAAGCCGCCTCACTATGACGTTTTGGTTGAGGTGGCATAGCAACCCTAGAAAAACTCTGGTAATACATCTCCAGGCATCAAGCCAAAGAAACGACATCAGCTAATTCTGCCCTGGAGCGAATCCCATGACTTTCCTGAAGCGCGCCGCCGCCGCCCTGCTGGCGACCACGGCTCTCGCCGCCGTTTCCACCCCGTCGCTGGCCCAGGATTTCAAGGGCAAGTCCGCCGGCGACATCCTGGTGCGCGCGCGCGCGCTGGCCGTCATTCCGCAGGAAGATGGTGACCTGATCGGCGGTGGTCCGTTCGGCGGCAGCAACATCGGCAGCGTGAACATCGAAAGCGATTACATCCCCGAGTTGGATGTCTCCTACTTCATCACCGACAACATCGCGCTGGAGCTGATCGCCGGCACCACCCGTCACAAGGTTTCCGGCTCGCTCATCACCGGCAACAACATCGACGTGGGCAAGGTGTCGCTCCTGCCGCCGACCCTGACGGCCCAGTACCACTTCTTCACGAAGGAGCGCGTCAGCCCCTACGTCGGCGCCGGCATCAACTACACCTGGTTCTACGACGAAACCGCCGCCCGGAAGACCAACGCGGACAACTTCACGACCAACACCGTCGACTACAAGAACCGCTTCGGCTGGGCGCTGCAGGCTGGTGTCGACGTTGCCCTGACCGGCAACTGGTCGCTGAACCTGGACGTCAAGAAGATCTTCCTGAAGACCGACGTCACCGCCAACGTCAGCGGCGTTCCGGTCACCTCGGATGTCCGCATCGACCCGTGGCTGGTCGGCATCGGCGTCGGCTACCGCTTCTAATCGGCTTCTCCGGGGCCTCCCGCCGGGAGGCCCTGCGAGGACGCGGGAATCAGGCCGGGTACCTCGAAAGAGGTATCCGGCCTGTTCTTTTTCGCGCCTTCCACGACCGGCGGCGGTGGGGGAGCATTCCCATTCGCGAATCCGCGCGGGAGGAAGCACAACCATGCACATTGCCGCCGTCTTGAAAAGAAAAGGCACGGACATCATCACGGCCAATCCGGACGACCGGGTCGACTCGGTCGCCCGGAAGCTCGCCCATCACAAAATCGGCGCCGTTCTGGTGATGAAGGAAGACGGCCTGCCCGCCGGAATCCTGTCGGAGCGTGACATCGTCCGCGCCGTTGCCGCGGACGGGGCCGCCGCGCTGGAGCGGTCCGCCGCGGAGCTGATGACCCGCGACCTCGTCACCGGGCGCCCGTCGGACACGGTGTCCCAGATCATGGGTGTCATGACCCAACGCCGAATCCGCCACCTGCCGATCCTGGAGGACGGCGAACTCGTCGGGCTGGTCAGCATCGGCGACATCGTGAAGGCGCGGTTGGACGACGCGGAACTGGAGGTCGAGTCCCTGCGCGGCTACGTCGCCGGCATGGGCTGACCGTCCCCGAAACGACAGCGCCCGCGGGGTGAACCGCGGGCGCCGCCGGAGAAACAGTCGATCGCCGATCGGGAAACGCCGATCAGGCGGAATGCGATTGCGGGAAGGCCATGGCGGCCTGGGTGCGGTTGCGCACGCCCAGAGACTTGAAGATCGCCGTCATGTGGATTTTCACCGTGCCCTCGGACAGGCCGAGTTCGTGGGCGATCTGCTTGTTCGACTTGCCTTCGCGCAGGCGGTCCAGAACCTCCCGCTGACGCTGGGTCAGCAGGTGGTCGAGCTGCGGGTCGCTGGGCGGGATGGCGCCGACGCGCACCTCGGCCTCCCCGGTTTCACGCAGCACGGTGGGCGGCACATAGACACCGCCGGAGAAGATCAGATCCAGCGCGCTCAGCATGATCTTCACGCTGGACGACTTCGGAATATAGCCTGCGGCGCCGTGCTCCAGCGCGTCACGAACATCGTGATGCGCCTCGGACGCGGACACGACGACGACCTTGGAGTCGGGCTGCTTTTCCCGCAGATCTTGAATGCCGGAGAAGCCCGGCCAACCGGGCATGCGCAGATCGGTCAGGACGAGATCGTATTTCTCGCCCCCGCCAGCCTTTTCCAGAAGCTCATCGAAGTTGCTGGCTTCTTCAAAGCTGGCACCTTCCTTGAGCTGCTCCAGCAGCCTGCGCAATCCCTCCCGGAAAAGCACATGGTCGTCTCCGATCAGGATTTTCATCTGGTGGTGCCCCCGTACTCAGTGCTTTCAATGGTCCGAACGTACAGCCCTGACACAAGGCCAGTGTTCCAACCCTCAGTTTCGGAAAAAATGCGGGTCATTTTCAAGCATCATATGACCCAATTCCAAAAGGTATAGAAAGTCCTTATGCAGGGTAATGTCACATCAGATGTACCACGATTCGGCGGGGTCGGACAACCCGAATTTAACCTTTGTCACATTGGCACCTCTGAGCAATGGCAATGCTGCGGCACAGCAATAGCCTGTTTGCCGGTTCGCTCCCATGACGAAAGAGGAGACAATCGCGTTGGACGAAAAGAATTTTACGATAAGGAAACATCACTTTCGTACTTTCTATCCTTCGCATCTTTCGAAACGAAAAGACCGGAACCGGTGAATCATACACCGGCCCCGGCCCAAAGACATAGGCTCCCGGAAGGCTGACCCTCAGAAGGCGGCCTCCTCCATCTCCATCAGGGGTCCGGCGCCGGCCATGATGGTGATGAACAGGGCGTTCGTCTGCGGCAACAGCTTCGCCGTGTAGAAGCGGGCCGTCCTGATCTTGGCCTCCAGGAAGGCGGCGTTGCCCTCCCCCGCCGCCAGCTTCGCCTGGGCGGCCTTGACCATCCTCAGCCACATCCAGCCGAGCGCGACCAGCCCGAACAGCCGCAGATAGTCGGTGGCCGCCGCCCCGGCCTCCTCCGGGTCCTTCAGCCCCTTCTGGGCAATGACGGCGGTCGCCTGCTGGAGCTTCGCGAAGGCCTTGGCGAGCGGCAGCACGAACTCGGCCAGATCCTCCCGCTCCATGTCGGCCTCGATCTCGGCTCCCACGGGATGGAAGAAGCGGCGCAACAGCCGGCCCATGTCCTGCGGCAGCTTGCGTCCCACGAGGTCGAGCGCCTGGATGCCGTTGGTGCCTTCGTAGATCTGGCAGATCCGGGCGTCGCGGACATACTGCTCCACGCCGGTTTCCCAGATGAAGCCGTGGCCGCCATGCACCTGCACCGCGATGTTGGCCGACTCGAAGCCGATGTCGGTGAACAGCGCCTTGACGATCGGCGTCATGAGTTGGACGAACTCCTCCGCTTCCTTGCGCGTCCGCTCGTCGGCGTGTTTCTCCGCCACGTCCAGCTTGTAGCCGACCAGCGCGCCGAGCGCGCGGGCGCCCTCCGTGTAGGCGCGAGCGGTCAGCAGGTTCCGCCGCACGTCGGGATGCACGATGATCGGATCGGCGGGCTTGTCGGGGTGCGCGGTCCCCTTCAGCGAACGGCCCTGAAGCCGTTCCCTCGCGTAGGCCACGGCGTTCTGGTAGCTGACCTCGGCGACCCCCAGCCCCTGGATGCCGACGGCGAGCCGGGCCGCGTTCATCATCACGAACATGGCCCGCATGCCCTTGTGCGGCTCGCCGACCAGCCAGCCGGTGGCGTCCTCGAAGTTCATGACGCAGGTCGCCGACGCCTTGATGCCCATCTTGTGCTCGATGGAGCCGCAGGCAACGCCGTTGCGCGGGCCGACCGTCCCGTCCTCCTTCGGCAGGAACTTCGGCACCAGGAACAGGCTGATGCCGCGCGTCCCGGCGGGCGCGTCGGGCAGGCGCGCCAGCACGAGGTGCAGGATGTTCTCGGTCAGGTCATGCTCGCCGGCGGAGATGAAGATCTTCGTGCCGGTGATCTTGTGGCTGCCGTCCTCCTGCGGGACGGCCTTGGTGCGGATCAGCCCCAGGTCGGTTCCGCAATGCGGCTCCGTCAGGCACATGGTGCCCGCCCAGGTGCCGTCCACCAGCCGCCCGAGGAAGCGCTGCTTCAAATCGTCCGACCCATAAGTGAAGAGCGCGTTGTAAGCGCCCAACGACAGGCCGGGATACATGCCGAAGCTGAGATTGGCGGAGCAGATGAACTCCTCCAACATCGTGTTCACCAGCTTCGGCAGCCCCTGCCCGCCGTACGCCGGATCGCAGGACAGGCCCTGCCAGCCCGCCTCGATGTAGGTGGCGTACGCTTCCTTGAAGCCCTTGGGCGTGCGCACGACGCCATTCTCGAACGTACAGCCCTCCCCGTCGCCGGACTGGTTCAGCGGGAACAGCACCTCCTCGCACAGCTTGGCGCCCTCCTCCAGGACCTGGGCGATCAGGTCGGGGGTGGCGTCCTCGTAACCCGGCAGTTCGGCCAGTTTGCCCGCCCCGACGATCTCGTCGAGGACGAAGCGCACATCCTCCAGCGGAGCCTTGTAGATCGGCATTCTTTGGTCCTCCCCCAATCAGTTCCGCAGCGGCTTGCCGGTGGTCAGCATGTGCTCCACCCGGTCGATCGTGCCTTCGGTCCGCACCAGCTCCATGAAGGCCCGGCGTTCCAGCGCCAGCATTTGGTCCTCGGTCACCGGCTGGGTGACGTCGGCCTTCGGCCCGCCGGTCAGTACCTCGGCCAGTTTCCCGCAGACGACCATGTCGTGCGGCGTCGCCTTGCCCTGAAGCGCGAAGCCTTCCAGGAACAGCTCCAGCGCGGCACGCCCGTTGGGGCCGGGCAGCGTGTAGGTGGCCTTTTCCGGCGGGGTGTAGTTCGCGGCCAGTTCCAGCGCCTTGGCCTTGGCGTCGGCCAGCAGGCGGTCGCGGTTCATGGTGATGCCGTCGCTCGCGCGCAGATACAGCAGGTCCTTGGCCTCCGCCGCCGACTTGGCGACCTTGGCGAGGCTGATGGTCTCGAAGGCCCCGGCGATGGGCGGCATCGGCCCCTTCGGAGTCCGGGGATTGGCGGCGTGGCGGGCCAGCATCTCCGTGCAGCCGCCCCAGGCGGGGATCAGCCCGACGCCGACCTCGACCAGCCCCATGTAGGTCTCGGCATGGGCCTGCACATGGTCGGAATGCAGCAGGATCTCGCAGCCGCCGCCGAGCGCCAGACCGCTGGGCGCCGACACCACCGGGAAGGGCGCGTGTTTCAGGGCGCGGTAGGCGCGTTGCCCGCCCTCCACCAGCTCCTCGATCTGCGGCCACAGTCCGACGTTCAGGGCGAACAGGGCGAGGCCCAGGTTGGCGCCGACCGAGAAGTTGTCGGACTCGTTGTGGATGACGAGAGCTTTCCACTCTCCCTTCCCATCGCCGATCAGCTTGATGGCCTTGCCGTAGGCGGCCATGATGTCGCCGTCCAGCGCGTTCATCTTGCTGGTGAACTCGACGCACAGCACGCCGTCGCCGATGTCCCACAGGCTGGCCGAGCCGTTCTTCCACACCGGCTTCGACGCCCGCTTGATGTCGGACAGCAGCAGCACGCCGTCGGGCCGCACCACCGTGTCGTAGAGGCCGGCGGTGGTCAGATGCTGGAGCTTGCCATCCTCCACCCGGTAGAAGGGCCGCCCGGCGGCCTGTTCGACCAATGGCGGGACGGGAATGCCCTCGCTGCGGCAGAGGTCCGCGAACCAAGCGGTGCCCAGCCGGTCGATCAGTTCGAACGGTCCCTGCTTCCAGTTGTAGCCGAGCCGCATGCCCTCATCGACCGCGACGATGCTGTCGGCGATCTCCGGCACCAGCGACGCGGCGTAGGCCAGCGTGTGGGCCAGCACCCGGCGGGCGTATTGCCCGGTCTTGTCGGGGAACTCGGCCAGTGCCCGCAGGTCGCGCCCGGCGGCGGAGACGCTCTCCAGACGCGGCTTGTCGGAACGGCGATAGGCGCCGGTCGTCAGGTCGATGGCTTCCTTGACCTTGCCGCCGCCGTCACGGTTCAGACGGTAGAAGCCGCCCTTGCCCTTGCGGCCCGTGTATCCCTCCGCGATCATCGTCGTGATGACGGGGTGCTCGCGGAAGGCGGCGCGGTAGGGGTCGTTGTCCGGCAGGGTGGCCAGCAGGCTCTTGGCGATGTGCGGCATCAGGTCGAGCCCGACCAGATCGACCAGACCGAACACGCCGGTCTTCGGGATGCCCATCGGGCGGCCCACGATGGCGTCGGCCTCCTCCACCGTCAGGCCCAGATCGACGGCGGCGTTGATGGCCGTCTGAATCCAGTAGACGCCGATGCGGTTGGCGATGAAGCCCGGCGTGTCCTTGCAGCGCACCACGCCCTTGCCTAGCCCGCGGTCGCAGAAGTCGGCCACGGCGGCCAGAGCGTCGGGCCGGGTGGCCTCGCCGCCGACGATCTCCAGAAGGCGCATGTAGCGGGGCGGGTTGAAGAAGTGGGTGATGAGGAAATCGCGCTTGAAGGCGTCCGACTGCCCGTCCACCAGCACGCCCAGCGGGATGGTCGAGGTGTTGGACGACACCACCGAGCCTTCCTTGCGCACCGGGTCGATGCGGCGGTAGAGGTCGGCCTTGACCGCGGGATTCTCGACGATGGCCTCGACGATCCAGTCCACCTCGGCCAGCAGGTTCAGGTCGTCCTCCAGATTGCCCGGAGTCACCAGCTTGGCGTTCTTCGGGTGCATGAAGGGCGCGGGGTCGGCCTTCAGAAGCTTCTGAATGGCCCCCTTGGCTATGGCGCTGCGGTCGTCACCATCCTTGGCGGGGATGTCGAGCAGGACGACGGGGATGCCGGCGTTCGCGAAATGGGCGGCGATGCCGCTGCCCATCACGCCGGAGCCGATCACGGCGGCGCGTTTGATCTGCATGGTTTTTGCCTCCCTGTCCCGCCGCCGTCAGACCGCTTCCAGGATGGTGGCGATGCCCTGGCCGCCGCCGATGCACTGGGTGGCCAGCGCGAACTGCTTGCCCTCGCGCTTCAGCAACGCCGCGGCCTTGCCGGTGATGCGGGCACCGGTGGCGCCCAGCGGATGGCCCAGCGCGATGGCGCCGCCATCGAGGTTCACCCTGGCCGGGTCGATCTCCAGGTCGCGCATGCAGGCGAGCGCTTGGGCGGCGAAGGCCTCGTTCAGCTCGATCACGTCGATGTCCCGGATGGACAGTCCGGCGCGCTTCAGCGCCTTCTGGGCCGCCGGGACGGGCCCCAGCCCCATCACCTCCGGCGCGCAGCCGGCGACCGCGACGGAGCGGATGCGGGCGAGGATCGGCAGGCCGTTGGCCTTCGCATAGGCTTCCGTCGTGACCAGCACCGCGGCGGCACCGTCCGTCAGGGGGGAGGAGGTGCCGGCGGTGACCGAACCCTCGGCGATGAAGGCCGGCTTCAGCCCGCTCAGAGTCTCCGCGCTGGTGCCGGGGCGGATGCAGCCGTCGCGCTCCACGCTGCCGGCGGCGGTCTGGATGGCGACGATCTCATCCGCGAGGCGCCCGGACTCCTGCGCCGCGGCGGCCTTGGCGTGCGAGTCCGCGGCCATGGCCTCCTGGTCCGCGCGGGAAATCTGGTAGCGGCGGGCGACGTTCTCCGCCGTGATGCCCATGGAGCAGTAGGCTTCCGGATAGCTGTCCTTCAGGCCCGGATGGGGCAGCGGGTTGTAGCCCATCATCGGAACGCGGCTCATCGATTCGATGCCGCCGCACAGGAAGACCTCGCCCGCCCCCATCTGGATGGCGCCCGCCGCCTGATGGATCGCCTGCATGGAGGAGCCGCAATAGCGGTTGATCGTGGTGCCTGCGGCGGTCAGCGGCAGCTTCGCCAGGAAGGACACGGTGCGGGCGATGTTCATGCCCTGCTCGCCCTCGGGGAAGGCGCAGCCGACCACGACATCCTCGATGTCCTGCGGATCGACGCCCGTGCGCTCGACCAGCGCCGCGGCGACGCGGGCCAACAGGTCGTCGGGGCGGACCCTCGCCAGCTCGCCCTTGTTGGCGAAGGCGAAGGGAGAGCGGGCGTAGCCGGCGATGACGACTGGGGTCATGGTTGCGTGTCCTCCGTGGTCTGCGTCTCCGTGATTCCGTTCTCTCGGAAATGGTCGGAGATCTGGGTGTCGATGATCCGCAGCTCGGCCAGCGTCTGCTGGACGTCCTGAAGCTGCCGTTCCAGGTCGGCGATGCGGCGGCGGGCGATGCGCTGCATGAAACGCATCTGCTCCTTCTGGGCCTCGTCCGCATCGTAGAGGGTGAGGAATTCCTTGATCTCGGCGAGGCTGAAGCCCAGCCGCTTGCCCCGGCAGATCAGCGCGAGGCGCGCGCGGTCGCGGTGGCTGTAGACGCGGGCCGTGCCGTCGCGCATCGGCGACAGCAACCCCTCGTCCTCGTAATGGCGGATGGTGCGGTGGGTCAGCCCGAACTCGTCGGCCAGTTCGCCGATGGCGAAGCAGCGCCCGGCGCCGTCCGGGCCGGAGTCCTGCCCGGCGTCGGCGCGCGCGTCCCACCCCATCGACCGTGCCGGTTGCGGCATCCTCCCACCCTTCCCTTGATCGTCATTGGTTGACGTTTACGTAAAGGTAAGGCGGTGACTGCTTGCTGTCAAGCGGGCCTCCGAGGTCCACCCAATGTCCATCGGAAGAGCGGGCGGAGGCGCGGGCGGAGGAGCGGGCGGAGGTGCGGCGCGGGCGCGCTGTGACAGGATGCCACGGGCGGTCCGCCCTCCCAGCTATGGCAGGCTCTTGTCATTCAACAAAAGAAACCGCTGGCGAAGCCGGACCGGAAACGGCCGGGCGCAACAGCCGGTTACAGGGCAGGACAACCGGAGTTACGTCAACCAGGGTTGGGACAGCCGATGTCGTCGCGCGCCATCGTATCGTTGGGCGTATGGATACTCGCCATGGTGCTGATCGGCACCATGACGGTCGGAGTCGCGCTGCTGTTCTATGTGGCGCTGACCGCCTTCTTCGCGGTCGTGGTGGCCGTCATGATGGTCATCACCCGCCACCGCGACGGCGAAGGCAAGAAGATCGTCTGACGGAATCGGAATTCAGGGCGGCCGCCCCGTCCCCCCGCGCCCGGCGGGCGATGGGACGGACCGTTTGCTCATTCCGGCCAATGGTTCATTCCGGCAGGACGCGCAGGCGCGACGCGGCGGTCCGGGCGGACTGGTGCGGTCGGTAGAGATCCTCCACCGTGGCGCCGGGCTGGGCGTAGTCGCCCGGCGTCACCGCGCGCACCAGATAGACCAGCCGGAAGCGCGGCGCCTGCTTCGTCATGTCGAGCGCCGCGACGAAGCGGTCGTCGCGGTAGTCCACGGCGCGCGGTGCGGTCAATTCGCCCAGCCAGGACAGATCGCCCAGAGGTGCGCCGGCCCCGGCGAAGCGGGCGGCCTCGATCTCGAAGCCCGCCGGCAGCGGGTCGGACACCAGAACCTGCCGGTCCACCGGATCGGACGCGCTGCCCTCCAGGATCACGACCAGCCGGTCGTTGGGGCGCACGGCGCCCGGATCGGCGGGGCGGCCCGTCATGTCGAACAGGTTGCGGGTGATGGTCATGCCCTGCTCCTCCGCCCCCGGCGCCGCGTCGGCGATGCCGGACACGGACAGGATCTGGCGCAGCGGCTCGCCCCCGGCGTTGCGGACGGTGGGCGGGGCCGCCGGGTCGATCCGCTGGAAGAGCGGCTTGGCCCCTTCGGTCACCTGATCCGCTTGCGCGATCTTCATCGGCGGCGCCCGGTCGATCAACGCCTTGGCCGCCTGGAGAAGCCACGCCTGCTCCTGCACGCCGGTGGTGCGGACGGCGGTGTAGGTCTTGGTCAGGCGTTCGGCCGCCTGGGTCAGACGCTCCCGCTCCACCACGCCGCTTTCGGCCATCAGGGCGACCACCCCGGCCTCGTCACGCAGGGAGGAGCCGTAGTCGCGCAGGCTGGCCGACACGACGCGGGCGCCGGACAGCCGCCCGAACGCCTCCGCCGCGCGGTCCCGGTCGCCCAGAGCGGCGATGGCCGTGGCGACCTGGGCGCGGGCGAAATCGGTCTGCAGCTTGTCCCAGAAGGTCTCCTGGAAGTAGCGCACCGCCCCGGCGTCGATCATCCGGGCACGGGCCAGCACATAGAGCGCGTAGGCGCGGGCCGGCTGCTCGTCGGCCTCCACCCAGGCGTTGTCGAGCGCACCGCGCAGCCCGTCCAGCCCCTTGCGGTAGGGCACCTCCGGCACGCGGTAGCCGGCGGCCTTGGCGCGGCCCAGGAAGTCCAGCGCGTAGGCGGTCAGCCAGGAATCGGCCTCCCCCTTCGGCGACCAGCCGGCGAAGGCGCCGTCCGTCCGCTGGAAGGTCAGCACGCGGTCCACCGCGCGCTGGACCCGCGCCTTCACCCGCTCGTCCGAGGCGATGCCCAGCCCGACCGCCACGTCGCCCAGCGACAGCAGAGGGAGCGCGCGGCTGGCCGTCATCTCCAGCCCGCCGGGTCCGCCGCGCTCCAGCGCGGTCAGCAGCCCGGGCACGTCGAGTTCCGGCAGGTTGCCCAGCGACAGGGCCGCCGTCGCGGTTTCCGGACGCAGGCCGTTCAGCAGGTCGGCGGGAAGCTCCACGGCCCGGTCCGGGGGCAGCATGGCGCTGTTGCGGCGCATGACCGGCGGAGCGGCGGGGCGCACGGGGATGTCCCACCGGCGGGTGATGCGCAGGCCGTCCGGCCCGGTCACGTCCAGCGCGACGTGGCCCATGCCCACGCCGTTGGCGGTCAGGACCCGCCCGGCGGAGGCGCGCTTGCCCTTGCCCAGGTCCGGCACGGCGATGGTCCCCTCGCCGAGGGAGACGGCGCCACTGGCGATCAGGGAGATGCTGTAGGCCCCCGCCGGACCGGCGACGTTGTCGAGGGTCACCGGAACCACCGCCCGGTCCCCCGGTGCCAGGAAGCGCGGCAGGCCCAGATCGGCCAGCACCGGGTCGGCGACCAAAATGGAGGACTCGGCGTGGCCCAGCTTGTCCCCGCTCCAGGCCACGGCCATCAGGCGCAACCGGCCCTGGAAGTCGGGGATGTCCAGCGGAACGGAAACCTTGCCGTCCGGCCCCACGGTCAGAACGCCGGAGAACAGGGAGACGACCCGCTCCGACTTCTGCGGAACGGTGACTCCGACCTGACGCAGACGCGGGGCGGCGCCGGGGCGCGTGCGGGTGGCGTCCAGCACCGCCGGGTCGATCAGCCGCCCGAAGGAATCGCGCAGTTCCACCCCCAGGCGGCGCTTGCCCAGATAATGGTCGATCGGGTTCGGCGAATGCTGGTCGGTGAGCTGAAGCACGGCGTCGTCCACCGCGGCGACCGTCACATAGGCCGGCTGGCCCTCCGGCACGCCCTCGACCACCACCTCCGCTGTGATGGAGCGGCGGGGTTCGCTTTGCGCCGGGGCGGCGACGCGCACGTCCAGCGCCCGCTCGGCCCCCTCCACCGCCAGCCAGGACAGGCCGACGGCGCGGCGCGCCATGCCCTTCGACGGACCGCCCGCGGCGTCCGGCGCGCCGAATGCGGTCGCCAGCACATAGACGCCGCCGGTCCAGGTCGGATCGACGGGGATCTCCAGGAAGGCCCCCTCCGGGCCGATGCGCCGGGTGGACGCCTGACGGACCTTCCGGTCGGCCACGGCGATCAGCACCTGGCTGTCGTAGGGCGGCTTCACATAGACCCAGGCCGTCTCGCCGCCCTTGTAGGCGGGCAGCATGACCGTCACGTCCACCTGATCGGGACGCTCGCCCGCCGTCGGAGTCATCCACCAGCCGGCGGCGAAGCGCAGGCTGCTCGCCACGCCGGTCTTGGGATCGAACACCTCCAGGCGGTAGCGCCCGGCGGTCACCGGAGCCTCCACCGCTCCCGGCTTGGCCGCCTGGACGGCGAGCGTGCCGCCGGTCACCCGCTGGTCGCGCACCGTGACCTTGTAGTCCCAGCGCCCGTTCGCCTCGAACCAGGCGTAGTCGTACTCCTCCTCGAACAGCTCGTAGGAGAGGTCCTCCTTGTCCATCGGCTGGCCGTCCGGCCCGACCGCCACCACGTCGAATCCGGCGGTGGCGCCTTCCGGCACGCCGTCGCCCTCGAAGCGCGGACGGATGCCGACGGCGAAGGGCTGGTGGCGCACCGGCAGAACCAGATCGCGGCTGACCGAGCGGCCCCCGATGTCGAGCACCGTGGCGCGGACCACCGCCTCCACGGGCTTCGTGCTCTCCGGCGCCTTGGGCAGGGCGAGGTCGACCTTGGCCTGCCCGTTGCGGTTGGTGGTGAAGCCGGACAGGTCCGTCCGCTGCGGCTTCACCTCCTCCTGGGCGAGGCCGAAGCGGTAGCCGGGCAGGTTCGGATAAGGATTGGCCGCGGCGCGCAGGGTCACCGCCAGCTCGCCCGGCAGGCCCGCCGCCGGAGCGCCGTAGAGGAAATGCCCGTCGATGGTCAGGGTCGTCTTGCCGTCCGCCGGAAGCTCCGCCGCCTCGGCGGCCAGCGCGACCTCAAGACGCGGCGGCACGAAGTCCTCGACCAGGAATTCGGCGCGGCCCAGCACCGGCCCCATCGCGCCCGGCCCCGTTGCATTTGATTGGCCCCCGGCCTCCGGCTCGCCATGGGCGGTGACGGCCCAGGTTCCGGTCAGAGCGTTGGCCGGAATTTCGACGCGGGCGGCGAAGCTGCCGCCGCCGGATTCGGACAGCGGGCGCCGGTCCACCTCGAACCCGTCCGGGCGCTGGATCTTCAGCGTCACGGGGCGGCCCGCGACCGGCTTGGCGTCGGCGTCACGCAGCAGCATCGCCAGATGCACCGTCTCGCCGGGGCGGTAGATTCCGCGCTCCGTGTAGAGGAAGGCGTCGGGCTGGCCGGGCGCCGGGCGCGCCGGGGCGACGGCGGCGCCCGCGGGGCCGCCCTGAGGGCCGCCTGCCGGGGCCGCGTTGGCGAGCGTCGGCGTGACGAGGTCGAGGAAGCCGAAATCCCCCGCCCCGCGGTAGGCGAACAGCGCCTGCGCCGGCTCCCGACCGGCGGCGCGCAGGGCGGCGAGGTCGAATCGCGCCAGTCCGTCCGGACCGGTCAGCGCCTTGCCGAGTTCCACGCTGTTGCGGGCGAGCAGGCGCAGTTCCACCCCCGCCTCCGGCGCCGCGGACTTCACGGAGCGGGCGAAGACGACCAGCGCGTCCTCCCCGGTGATGGCGTTCAGGCCCAGGTCGGAGACGACGAACCACTGGGTCGCCTTGTGATCCCAGCCGCCGGGCTTGATCTCCTCGGTGCTGGCGACGGCGATGTAGACTCCGGGCTCCAGCCGGCCCAGGACGGCGTCGATCGGAAAGGGCGTCACCACTGCCTGGTTGCGGCTGTTGCTGATCGCCATTTCCCCGCGCCACACCTCTTGGCCGGAGCGGTCGAGGATTTCCCCCACCTCGTGGTCGGACATCTGCTGGCCGACGCGGCCGAAATAGATTTTCTCCACCAGACTGCGGTCGCTGATCCGCAACACCTGCAGCTTCGCCCGGTCGAGGTTGATGGAGCGCAGCGGCAGCCCGTCCGCGCCGATGCGCGGCAGGATGTAGCCCGCGCCGCGGAAGGCCAGAGCCGGCTTGCGGTTCGGCACGTCGATGTCGCGCGCGTCCGGATTCGGCAGGCGCTTTCCGTCGCTGCCCGGCAGCCCGTCGCGCAGGGTGATGCGGTAGCTCTGCCCGTGCTTCAGCCCCTCCACGCACAGCGTGCGGTCGCGGGCGACGGCGGTCCCGTCGAAGACCACCCCCTCGCCCGCCGGCTTCACCTCCACGTAATCGCGGTAGTTCACCGCGCGCGACTTCTCCAGCCGGTCGGTGAAGGTGAAGCAGGCCTGCGGCACGTCGCGCTCCGCCGCCACCTCGGCGGAGGACACGCCGAAGGGCACCGGCTCGGGCGGCGCGTCGGCGGCGATGACGGGGGCTGAGGACGCGACGAGGACGGCACAGACACGCGCCACTGCACGCAACATTCGATCTTCCCTGGACCAGCCGCCCGGCGCGGGGCGCGCGGGCACATGCGAGTAACTGTGGTTTCGGCAAACCGGCGCGGAGTATGCCGAACCGCCCATGGTTTCGCCACGGCTTTGCGGCTCCAGCCGGAAAATCTGGCGGATACGGATCAGGCGGCGAAATCCAGCGTGAACTGGCTGCCCTCGCCCGGACGGCTGTCGATGTGCAGGCGCCCGCCGTGGGCCTCCATCAGCGACTTGACGATGGACAGCCCCAACCCGCTGCCCTGTCCCGGCTGGGACACATGAACCTCGGGCTGGCCGAAAGGCACGGTGGCCTGATGGATCTGTTCCGGCGTCATGCCGATCCCGTTGTCCATCACCCGCACGCGGCATCCACCCTCGGCCCCGACGCTGACCGTCACCAGGATGCGCCCCCCGTTCGGCGTGAAGGTGACGGCGTTGGCCAGAAGGTTCAGAAGCATCTGCTTCATGGCGCGCTCGTCCGCCGAAACGCTGTGGCTTCCCGGTTCGACGTTCAGGTCCAGCCGGATGGCCTTGGCGTCGGCCTGCGGAGACACCATGCGGAACGCCCATTCCACGACGAGGGCGACGTCCAACGGCTCCGGATTCAGGGGCAGCGTCCCCGCCTGGAGCCGCGACAGATCCATGATGTCGTTGATGAGCCCCAGCAGGTGCCGTCCCGATTCGTGGATGTCGCGGGCGTAGTCGGCGTAGCG
Source organism: Roseomonas genomospecies 6 (assembly GCF_008365375.1). Lineage (GTDB taxonomy): Bacteria > Pseudomonadota > Alphaproteobacteria > Azospirillales > Azospirillaceae > Azospirillum. The sequence continues at coordinate 401,313 of NZ_QOKW01000001.1, forward strand.
CCCGCCGGCCTGCGGCCCCAGCATCTGGTCCCGGATGACCTCGGAGAAGCCGATGATGGCGTTCAGGGGCGTGCGCAGCTCATGGCTGACCCGGGCCAGGAAGTTGCGGTTCAGCGCCAGCGCGGCGCGCAGCCGCTCCGCCGTGCGGTGCTGCACCAGAAGGAACAGCGTCACCAGCAGGATGGACAGGGTCAGGATCGCCGCCAGCACGAACAGGGTGCGCCGCAGGTCGGCCACCGCCGCCTCGATGTCCTCCACGGCGACGCCGACCGCCGCGACCAGCGGGTAACTCTCCACCATTCGGTAGGCGTGGGCGCGCAGGACACCGTCGGTTCTCGACCTCTGCCAGTAGACGCCGCCGAGCGACCGGCCCAATTCCTCCCAAAGACGGGAATGGGGAATGGCGAGGCCGACCGCCTCCGCATCCTGGCGGGCGCCCCGTGCGCGGATCACCTTGTCCAGCCCGATCAGGGTGGCCACCCCCAGCGGCCCGAGGTTGGCCTGCTGATAGAACTCGCCCAGAACGTCGGGATCGATGTTGGCGACGACGATCCCCGCGAACCCGCCTCCCCCCTCCGACAGCCGCCGGCTGAGGCGCAGAAGCGGCCCGCCGCTGGTCGCCCCCGGGAACGGGGTGCCGATGTGCATCAGGTCGCGGCCCGTGCCCTGATGGAAGGCGAAGGCCGTCTCGTCCCGCTGGTTCGCCGCCCCTCCCGGCCCTTCGCTGCGGAACAGAACGGTGCCGTCCGCGTCCAGAACGGTGAAGTGATGGATCAGCGTCGGGTCGTACAGCATCTGGTCGAGAAAGCGGCGGATGCCGGGCAGGCCGTTCTCCTCGAATTCCAGCGCCAGGGAGCGCAGGGTGATGTCCACCTCGTGCACCGCGCGGTGGGTGCTCTTGGCGAAGGCCCGGACCATGACCTCCGCCTTCGCCACCGACTCCTGCGTCTGGACCTCCAGGACGCTGCGCGCGACCTGCGCATAGACACCCCAGACCACAGTGACGGCCACGGCGGACAAGGCGAACACGCCCCAGCGGAACGAGATCGGCAGGCGCATACCGGCTTTTCCATCGGCGGTCCACCGGAGCATGCGCGGACATCCGCGCCCAACCGGTATCGACCCTAAACCATATGGAATACCACGCGGCCGGAACGGTCGGCAACCCTTTCCATCGCCCGTTGATATCGACCGGCCTCAAGTCAGCGGCGCGCGAAATAGGCCTTCAGCCGCTCAACCGCCCCGTCGAGGATCTCGTCCTTCTTGGAGAAGCAGAAGCGGATGAAGCTCCGCGGCGCGTCCTGCACGAAGAAGGCGCCGACCGGAATGGCCGTCACGCCGGCCTCGGCGGTCAGATGCCGGCAGAAAGCCTCGTCGTCGCCTTCGAACCCGAAGGGCGACACGTCGGCAACCACGAAATAGGTGCCGGCGGAGGGCAGCACCTCGAACCCCACGGCGCGCAGCCCGTCGGCCAGCCGGTCGCGTTTGGCCTGGAGCCCGGCGGCCAGACCGGTGAAGTAGGCGTCGTCCTTGTTCAGCCCATAGGCGACCGCCGCCTGGAGGTTCGGCGGGGTGGTGAAGGTGATGTACTGGTGCGCCTTGGCGACGGGCTGGAGCAGGTGCGGCGCGCCGGTGACGTAGCCGACCTTCCAGCCGGTCAGCGAGAAGGTCTTTCCGGCGGAGCCGATCTTCAGGCAACGGTCGCGCATGCCCGGCAGAGTCATCAACGGGATGTGCGGGCGCCCGTCGAAGACGATGTGCTCATACACCTCGTCGCAGACGGCGAAGGCGTCGAAGCGCTGGACGAACTCCGCCAGCAGTTCCAGCTCCGCGCGGGTGAAGACCTTGGCGGCGGGGTTCAGCGGATCGTTGATGAGGACGAGCTTGGTCTTGGGCGTGAAGACCGCCTCCAGGTCCGCCCGCGTGAAGCTCCAGTCCGGGGCCTTCAGGCTGACGAAGCGCGGCACGCCGCCGGCCAGCCGGACGATGGGAAGGTAACTGTCGTACATCGGCAGGAAGAGCACCACCTCGTCGCCCGGATCGATCAGGCCGAGCAGGCTGGCGGTCAGCGCCTCCGTGGCGCCGGAGGTCACCATCACCTCCGTCCGCCAATCGATGTCCAGCCCATAGAAGCGCTTGCCGTGCGCGGCCAGCGCCTGCCGCAGTTCCGGCGTGCCCATCATCGACGGGTACTGGTTCCACCCGTCCAGAATGGCCTTGGCCGCCACGTCCAGCACGTCGGCGGGGCCGCGCTCGTCGGGGAACCCCTGGCCGAGGTTGATCGCCTTGTGCTCCTCCGACAGGCGGGACATCACCTCGAAGATCGTCGTACCGTAGCTCGACAGGATTGCGTTGCCGGACTTCACCTTGAGCCTCCTGACCACCGATGCGGACAGGAATGCCGCAGCGGGGAGGCGCTGTCCAGCGCCCCGTCCGCAGGTCCGTCACACGGCAGCGGCCACATGGCGGCGATCACTGGGCGGCAATCACACGGCGGCAATCACACGGCGGCGGCGTTGCGGCGGCGGCGCAGCTTGACACGGATGCGCTCGACGGGGCTCAGCAGCCGGGGATGGCGGCGCTTCAGCCGCACGAACAGGCGCCGGGCGCTCGCGGAATTGCGCAGCAGGATCACTCCGCCGGCCAGAGCCACCGGAAAGCCGAACGGCCCCGGCAGAGGCGACATCAGGGCGCCCAGGCCGATCAGGCTCCACCCGGTGCCGATCAGCGCAAGCTGCTTCGCACGGGCCAGAGACGGGCGTCGGATGGTGGCGCGGCGATGCATCGGGGCTCCTTCTCCTGTGCCAGGAGCCATATGGGGGCGCTTGGCCGCGGGGAAAGAGGGCGAATGATGTGACCTTCCGGATGATCCGGCGGGAAAAAGGGGGTGTTAATGCAACGGCACGGTCGCGGCGCGCGGCCCCAGCACGAACAGCGCCGCCCTGACCTCCGCCGGAGCCGGGGCCCATTCGAAGTCGCGCGTCAACTCGCTGCGGGCGGCGTCGGCGCGCTCCGCCAGGGCCGTGCAGTCGGTGCAGTCGGGCCGTTTGACCACCGTCCGGCACCGGCGGTCGGCGCAGCTTTCCAGCATCAGGCGGATCATCCGCTCCCGCTTGGCGGAATCCACGAATCCGGACTGGTCGAAATACAGCTTGGTGAAGGCGACCTCGGTCACCGTCGGGGGACCGCCCTGCTTGCCGACCAGCACCGCCGACACCAGTTCCACGCAACGCCCGGCGTAGTCGGGAATGGGCGCCGTGCCGTCGTCGGCGCGGTCGTACTGGCGGCTCGGCAATTCGACCAGCCGCCCGGTCGGTTCCTTCACGAGGTAACGGCGCCACACCGGCATATCCGCCTCCCGTCTGGTTTCCCCATGGGCGTAAAAAGGGTACACCAGACCCGACCGCGACGGAACAGCCCCTTTCCGGCTTCGGCCGGAACCGGACAGCACTCACCGGAGGAGAGGCGCGGCTCAACCTTCGGGAACGGGAAGGGTTTGGCCTGATGAAACTTCTTCGATTCGGCCCGCCGGGCCATGAGCGTCCGGGCATTCTGGACCGCAACGGCGTGATCCGCGACCTGTCGGGCGTGGTGTCGGACATCGGTCCGGCCACCCTGACGGAGGACGGGCTGGCGCATCTGCGGACGCTCGACACCGACCGGCTGGCCCAGGTGCCGGACGGGACCCGGCTCGGCCCCTGCGTGACGGGCGTGTCCAAGGTGGTCTGCGTCGGGCTGAACTACCGCGCCCACGCCGCGGAGTCCGGCCTGCCGGAACCGGCGGAGCCGGTGCTGTTCATGAAGGCGACGACCTCCATCTGCGGCCCGAACGATCCCGTGCTGATGCCGAAGGGCGCCACCAAGCTCGATTGGGAGGTCGAACTCGGCATCGTCATCGGGCGCACCGCCCGCTACGTCGATCAGGCCGACGCCTTCGACCACATCGCCGGCTATTGCGTCCTCAACGACGTGTCGGAGCGCGCCTTCCAGATCGAGAGCACCGGCCAGTGGGTGAAGGGCAAGAGCGCCGACAGCTTCTGCCCGATCGGCCCCTGGATGGTCACCCGCGACGAGGTGCCCGACCCGCAGGCCCTGCGCCTGTGGCTGGAGGTCGACGGCCAGCCCATGCAGGACAGCACGACCGCCGACATGATCTTCGGCGTGGCCGAAATCGTGTCCTACATCAGCCGTTTCATGACCCTTCTGCCGGGCGACGTCATCGCCACCGGCACGCCGCAGGGCGTGGCGCTGGGGCGCGGGCCGAACCACCCCTGGCTGCAGTCCGGCCAGACCATGCGTCTGGGCGTCGAGGGGCTGGGCGAGCAGCGCCAGTCCGTCCGCGCCTTCGACAACTGAGCGGCGGCGCGACCGGAATGGGAGTGTCCTCGATGAAGCGAAAGAGCCGTCTGGCCGCGTGGCTGCTCGCCGTCGGCATCGGCACCCTGGCGGCGAGCGGCGGCGCATTGGCCGACGACGGGACCGCAGCGCTGGCCGGAAGGACCTGCGGCACGCTGGCGGCGCGGGTCGCGGAGATCCCCGGCTCCGGCCCGGTGTTCCTGCGCAGCTACGACAGCAGCTTCGGCGTCGGGCAGACGTCGGAACTGCCGCTGCGCGACGCCGCCTTCACCTACGACAACGCGCTGGCGGTCATCGCGCTGGTCGCCTGCGGCAAGACGGAGCCGGCGCTGCGCATCGGCGAATCGCTGCTGTCCGCAGCCACGCTGGACCGCGCGCGGCGCCAGGGGCGGCTGCGCAACACCTACCGCGCGGGCGCCCAGAACCAGAAGCCGATCCCCCCCATGGGCTGGTGGGACGTCACCGCGAACCGCTGGTTCGAGGACGCCTATCAGGTCGGCTCCGCCACCGGCAACGTCGCCTGGGCGGGGCTGGCCCTGATGACGCTGGGCGAGGCGACGGGCGAGGAGCGGTTCCGCAACGGCGCCGCCGAGCTGGCCCGTTGGGTGGTGGCGAACACCGCCGACCCGCGCGGGCCGGGCGGCTTCAACGGCGGGGTCCAGGGCTTCGACGACAAGCCGCAGGCGTTGACCTGGAAGGCGACGGAGCACAACACCGACCTCGTCGCCCTGTTCGGCTGGCTGGAGCGCAGCGGCGCGGCGGGGGACTGGGCCGGGCCGGAAAAGGCGGCGCGCGGCTTCCTCGACCGCATGTGGGTGGACGGCGGCGGGCACTTTCCCACCGGTACGGCGCCGGACGGGGTGACGGTGAACCGGGCCACGTCGGGGCTGGACGCCCAACTCTGGCCGCTTCTGCTGCGCGGCGCGCCGGAGGAATGGCGGGCGGCGCTCGCCTATGCGGAGAAGGCCCACGGGGTGGATGGCGGTTTCGACTTCAACGACGACCGCGACGGGATGTGGGTGGAAGGCACGGCGCAGGCCGCGCTGGTCTACAGCGTTCTGAACCGCCCGGAGGACGCGCGGCGCCTTCTGGCGGAGGTCGGCAAGGAGGTCAGCCGCGGCGGTCATGTCTGGGCGACGCGCGAGGACAGCATCACCACCGGCCTCGCCATCGGCCCGGACAGCACCACCGACGACTTCCGCTACTACCGCCGCCCCCATCTGGCGGCGACGGCCTGGACGGCGCTGGCCGCCGTGGGCTGGAACCCGTTCACGGGTGAGCGGGTGAAGTGAAGGAAGAAAAGCCCCTCTCCCGCCCCGGGAGAGGGTGGCGCCAAAGGCGGGCGGGTGAGGGTCGGGCAAGGATCAACGCACTGATCCGTTGGCAGCACCCTCACCCTTCCCACGCTTCGCGTGGGCCCCTTCCCTCTCCCGCCCCGGGAGAGGGAGGTTAAAGCCCTTACTTCCGAACCTTGTTGATCTCGGCCTGCAGCTCGTTCAGCAGGTCGGCGCCGCCCTCGGCGGCGAACTTGTCCATGGCGGGCTTGACCATCTCGCGCATGCGGCCCAGCTCGGCGTTGCTCAGCTCGTTGATCTGCATCCCCTTGTCCTTCAGATAGGCGATGCTCTGCTTCGACGCCTCGCGGCTGTCCTTGCGCTCGAAGTCACGCGACGCGGCGGCGGCCTCGTTGATGATCGTGCGCTCATCGTTGGACAGGCCGTCGTACCAGCGCTTGGAGGCCAGCACGATCCACGGGCTGTAGACGTGCTTGGAAATGGTCAGGTACTTCTGGACCTCGTAGAACTTCGAGGACTGGATGGTGGTGACCGGGTTCTCCTGGCCGTCCACGGTGCCCGTCTCCATGGCGGTGAACAGCTCGGAGAAGGACAGCGGCACGGCGTTGGCGCCGAAGCTGTTGAACATGTCGATGTAGACCGGGTTCTGCATGACGCGCAGCTTGATGCCCTTCAGGTCCTCGACCTTCTCGACCGGGCGCTTGCTGTTGGTCAGGTTGCGGAAGCCGTTCTCCCAGTAGACGAGGCCGACGAGGCCCTTCTCGTTCAGCTTCGCCGCCAGCTTCTGGCCGAACGGGCCGTCGAACACGGCGTCGGCCTCCTGCTCGTTGTTGAACAGGAAGGGCAGATCGAAGACGGCGAAGTCCTTGACGATGCCGACCAGCGTGGCGGTCGAGCCGACCATCATCTCCTGCGCGCCGCCGATCAGGGCGTTCTGCATCTGGATGTCGCTGCCCAGGCTGGCGTCGGCGAAGCCCTTGACCTTCAGCTTGCCGCCGGAGCGCTTGGACATCTCCTCGACGAAGAACTTCACGGCGCGGCCCTGGTTGCTGTTCTCCGACAGGCCGTAGCCGAAGCGGATCAGCCGCGGCTTGATGTCCTGGGCGGACGCGGCGACGGGGGCGAGGATGGCGGCGGCGAGGCCGGTCGCCAGAAGGACGGAGCGGAGCAGCTTCATGGATCGGTTCTTCCCTGTAAAGCGTGTTGTGGTTAGTGGCGGAGCAGGCTCAGCGGGGCCGTGACGATCTCCGGAACGGCGATCAGCAGGCCGAGCAGAAGCAGGTAGGTCAGCAGGAACGGCCAGATGCCGCGCGTGGCGCTTTCCAGCGAGATGCGGGCGACGCCGCACACCACGTTCAGCACCGTGCAGACCGGCGGATTAATCAGGCCCAGCGTGCCGGTCAGGACGAACATCACGCCGAAATAGGTCGGGTCGATGCCCGCCGCCGCGGCCAGCGGGGTCAGCACCGGGCCGAGCACGAGGATCGTCGGCGTCAGGTCCATCACCATGCCCACGGCCAGCAGCAGAAGCGTGATGGCGACCATCAGCAGCTTCGGGTGTTCGAGCAGCGGCGACAGCATCTCGTTCATTTGCTGCGGCAGGTCGGCCAGCGTCACCATGTAGGACGACACCAGAGCCGCCGCGCACAGGAACATCACCACGCTGGTGGTGCGCGACGCCTGGACCAGCAGCGGCACCAGATCCTTCAGCGTCACCTGCCGGTAGACGAACAGCGCCACGAACAGCGAATAGACGGCGGCGACCACCGCGGCCTCGGTCGGGGTGAAGACGCCGCCGCGCAGGCCGCCGATGATGATGACCGGAAGCGCCAACGCCCAGGCGCCGTCGACCAGCGCGGTCCGGCGTTCCCTCCAGCTTGCCTTCGGCTGGAGCTTCACGGTCATGCCGCGGGCCAGGATCATCCAGGTGATGACCAGACCGGCGCCCATCAGAAGGCCCGGCACGATGCCGGCCATGAACAGGCCGCTGATCGAGGTGTTCGTGGTCACGCCGAAGATGATGAAAGGCATGCTGGGCGGGATGATCGGGGCGATGATGCCGCCCGACGCGATCAGGCCGGCGGAGCGCGGCACCGGATAGCCGTTGTCGCGCATCATCGGGATCAGAAGCGTGGCCAGCGCGGCGGTGTCGGCGATGGCCGAGCCGGACAGGCTGGCCAGCATCACCGACGCGCCGATGGTCACGTAGCCCAGGCCGCCGCGGATGTGCCCGAAGAAGCTGACCGCGAGGTTGATGATCCGCTGCGAGATGCCGCCGGCGTTCATCAGCTCGCCGGCCAGGATGAAGAAGGGCACCGCCATCAGCGGGTAGTTGTCGGCGCCGCTCAGCATGTTCTGGGCGACGAGCTGGGCATCGAAGAAGTCGAGATGCACCATCAGCGCAACGCCCGTCAGCATCAGGGCGAAGGCGATGGGCATGCCGAGCAGCATCAGGCCGAACAGCGAGGAGAGGAAGACCGCAAGGGCCATGGAACGGGCTCCGCTTTCAGAAGGCCGGACGGAATCAGTGCTCGGCGATGGCGCCGCCCTGCGGGGCGGTGGTGCCGTCGATATCGCCGTTGCCGGGAATGTGCGCCGTCGCGTCGCCCGACAGGATCTTCCAGAGGTTGGCGAGGATCGTCAGGGCCATGGCGATGGCCGGGAAGAAGCCGGCGGCGGCGTAGAAGGCCATGGGGAAGCGGAGCACCGTGGAGCGGGTTTCCATTCCGATCAGAAGCTGGAACCAGCTTCCCTCGATGAACAGCCACAGCGCGTAGAGCATCAGAAGGTGGCTGACCACGGCGCAGGCCCGTCGGACGCGGGCGGGCAGGCGGGACTGAAGAATGTCCAGCCCGAGATGCTGGTTGCGGCGCAGCGCCAGCGTGGCGCCCAGGAACACCACCCAGACGAACATCAGGCGGGCCAGCTCCTCGGCGGCGACGATGCCGCTGTTGAAACCGTACCGGAGAACCACATTGCCGAAGACCAGCGCCACCATCATGGCCAGCATCAGGGCCATGATCCATTCGGTGACCATCTCCAGCGCCTCGACGACGCGCTTCATGCACTCTCCTCGGCCTGCCTCGCGGCGGGGCTCACGCTAGCGGCACGGAGTTGGCATGGGCGGGGCACGGGCGGCGCGGCGCGCCGGCAACGGGGCCGGGCGGCGGTTCGGGGGCTCCTCCCACACGGTCTCTTGCCGGGACCTTGACTTGCTGAGGCTGAAAATAGATCACCCGCGCAACCGAGTGAAGAAGATTTTCTTCATAACGGCGTCATTCGCACCAGCCAAAGCGCGTGGCGACGAAAATTATCTTCACAAGCCTTCCCACGCCGCATAGCTTAGAAACCGAACAGAGCGGCCAGTCGGGCTTTGCCGAACGGCCATGGCGAGCCTATCCCCCGCAAATCCGCGGTGGTACGGTCCGCCGCCGGAAACCGCGCAAGGCGGGACGCCGCTTACAGGGATGGACGGTCCGATTCGATGCTCAAGCCGGTGAACATCCTCGATCACATCCGCGGCCGCCTGCCGGATCTGAAGCGTTCCGAAGCCCAGGTCGCCGAGATGGTGCTGGCCGAGCCGCAGAAGATCCTGGGGCAGAGCATCACCACGCTGGCCCAGGCCGCCGGGGTCAGCGAGGCGACGGTCGTCCGCTTCTGCCGGAGCATCGGCTGCGGCGGTTTCCCGGACTTCAAGCTGCGTCTGGCCGAAGGGCAGGCCCGCGGCACCCCCTTCGTCAGCCAGGATGTGGCGCCGGACGACGAGACACCGACCGTCGCGCGAAAAATCTTTTCATCCGCCGCCGCCGCGCTGAACGATGCGGCGGGCGCGCTGGACATGGGTGCGGTGTCCCACGCGGTGGAGCTGCTGGCCGACGCCTCCAGCATCCTGTGCATCGGCACCGGGGCTTCGGCGGTGGTGGCGGAGGACGCGGCGCACAAGTTCATGCGCTTCGGCATGGCGGCCCAGGCCAGCGCCGACCCGATGATGGTCCGCATGCTGTCGGTCAATCTGGGCGCGCGCGGGGTGCTGCTGGCGATCTCCAACACCGGGCGCACCATCATGGTGACGGAGCTGGCCCAGATGGCCCGCGACCTGGGCATCCCGGTCATCGCGATCACCGCCCCCGGCTCGCCGCTGGCCGCGGTGTCGTCGGTGGCCATCGGCCACACGCCGGTGGAGGACGCGGAGATCTACACGCCCATGGCCTCGCGCCTCGTCCATCTGGCGATCATCGACGTGCTGTCCACCGGCGTGGCGCTGAAGCTCGGCGCGGAGGCGCGGCACCATCTGGCGAAGGTCAAGGCCGTGCTCTCCGGCACCCGCTCCGCCCACGGAAAGCCCGCCAGAAGCCGCCAGCGGGCGTGACGCTGTCCCCTCTCCCCTCCGGGGAGAGGGTTAGGGTGAGGGGGTTGCGCTTGTGCGGACGTACCGTCATGCGCATCCCCCTCACCGGCCCTTCGGGCCACCCTCTCCCCAGGGGGGAGAGGGTTATTCATCCAAGGCGACAAAACAACTTTCCTCCCTCTTGCCATTCGAGCCCGCTTCGTCCAATTGATGCGCCGCTTTTATCGATTCACAGACAGTTCCCGCCCATGCCCGCCATTGCACTCAGCGTCGCACCGATGATGGACTGGACGGACCGGCATTGCCGGACCTTCCACCGTCTGCTGTCGAAGAACACGCTGCTCTACACCGAGATGGTCACCACCGGCGCCGTGCTGCACGGCGACCGCGACCGGCTGCTGGGCTACGACGCGGCGGAGCATCCGGTGGCGCTCCAACTCGGCGGGTCGGACCCGGCGGAGTTGGCGGCCTGCGCCCGCATCGCCGAGGAATGGGGCTACGACGAGGTCAACCTGAACGTCGGCTGCCCGAGCGACCGCGTGCAGTCGGGCCGCTTCGGCGCCTGCCTGATGGCGGAACCCGATCTGGTGGCCCGGCTGGTCGGCGCCATGCGCGAGGCGGTGTCCATCCCCGTCACCGTGAAGTCGCGCATCGCCATCGACGAGATGGAGGAATGGCCGACGCTGGACCGTTTCGTCCGCACCGTCTCCGCCGCCGGCTGCACCCACTTCATCGTGCACGCCCGCAAGGCTTGGCTGAAAGGCCTCAGCCCCAAGGAGAACCGGGACATCCCGCCGCTGCGCCACGACCTCGTGCACCGGCTGAAGCGGGAGAACCCGCATCTCACCATCGCCATCAACGGCGGCATCCGCACGCTGGACGAGGCGGAGGAGCACCTAGCCGCGGTGGACAGCGTGATGATCGGACGCGCCGCCTACGAGACGCCCTACATCCTGGCCGACGCCGACCGCCGCCTGTTCGGCGGGGAGCCCGGCCCCGACCGCTACGCGGTGGTCGAGGCGATGGCGGCCTACGCCGAGGAACGGATGCGCCAGGGGGCGCCGCTGTCGGCGATCACCCGGCACATGCTGGGGCTGTTCCAGGGCCTACCCGGCGCCCGCGCGTGGCGCCGCCACATCAGCGAGAACGCCCATCTCCCCGGCGCCGGGCCGGAGGTGCTGCTGAAGGCCGCCGCGCTGGTGCCCCACCGCGAAGCGGTCATGCAGCAAGCGGGATGAGCGCGGCGAGCGTCAGGCACACGACGATGGTCAGGCGGGTCCGCAGCGTGCCGAACCAGCGGGGATAGTGCCCGTCCGCCGCCGCGCTGCGGTCCACCGCCCAGGCCAGGAGGAAGGACAGGATCAGCGCCGGCACCGTCAGGCCGGACGGCAGCAGGGTGGCACCCCACCCCAGCAGCGACGGTGCTACTCCCCAGACCAGCCACGCCGGCCCGCTCGTCTCGCCGTCCCGCCCCGCCTCCTCCTGCCCAGCGAGGATGCGGCCCCAGTGGATGGCGCCGATGAAGGACAGGATCGACACCGCGTAGACGACCACCGCCCGCACCAGAGCGGCCTGCCCGGCGCCCTCCGCCATCCAGGCCAGCGCGGTGCCGCCGACGAAGGGGATCAGCCCGCCGTAGGACAGCAGGCGCACGACCGCGGCGCGGCGTCCGTCGGAGGAGAATGCGTCCATGCGCTCACGGCCCCGGCGCGGGTTGGGCCAGTGCCTTGTCCACCGCCGCGGTCAAGGTGGCGGACTCCGGCGTCACCGGGCTGCCGAACCATTCCACCAGCCGCCCGTCGCGGCCGATCAGGATCTTGTGGAAGTTCCAGCGCGGCACGCCCTGCGGCCCGGTGACCGCCGCCGCCCAGCGGTAGAGCGGATGGGCCTGCGGTCCGGTGACGGACTGCTTCTCCATCAGGGGAAAGTCCACGCCGTAGTTGAGTTCGCAGAAGGACGCGACCTGGGCGTTGCTGCCGGGCTCCTGCCCGCCGAAATCGTTGCTCGGCACCCCCAGGACGACCAGCCCGCGGTCCCGCCGTCCGGCCCAGAGCTTTTGCAGCCCCTCATACTGGCCGGTGTAGCCGCATTGCGACGCCGTGTTGACCACCAGCACCGCCTTGCCCCGGAAGGCATCGGGCGCGAGCGTGCCGCCGTCGATGGCCGGCAGGGGCAGCGAAGCCCAGTCGAGCGTGTCGGGCGCCGTACTGATGCTGTCCGCCGCCGCACCGGGCACGGCTGCGGACAGCATCAGTACGGCGGACAGTGTCACGGCGGCGGATTGGGCGGCATCGCGGATCGTTGGCATGAGGGTCTCCCAGTCGGCGGCGCGGTTCTGTACAGCGCTGAAGTATACGGCGGCCAAGGCGCGTCGGATCATGCACCGCCGCGCGTATCGACGTCGGACCGTGCACGCGCATGGGTGCCATGGCCATGTTGCCGTGCGTTGGGCGGGCGCGCCTGCTTTAGGGTTGTGTCCCCCGCCCCCCGAAGACAGACCGGCCGACGCCCCCCATGCGCCTTCTCATCCTGATGCTCGGCCTCGCCGGGTTTGCGAGCGCCTTCTCGCTGCGGGCGACCGACCCGATGCTGACCGTCATGGCGTCGGACCTGGGCATCGGCGTGGCCGAGGCGGCGTTGCTCTCCTCCGCCTACACGCTGCCCTATGCGGCAATGCAGCTCATCCTGGGGCCGGTCGGCGACGCCATCGGCAAGACGCGGCTGGTGCGGCTGTCGCTGGTGATCCTGACCATCGGGGTGGCGCTGTCGGCGGTGGCGCCCGGCTATACCGGCGTGCTGGCCGCCCGGGTGCTGGCCGGGGCCTTCGCCGGTGGGATCATCCCGGCCTCCATGGCCCTGATCGGCGACCGGGTGGTCTATACGGAGCGGCAGTTCGCCATCAGCCGTTTCCTGCTGGCCGTCATCCTGGGCCAGATGTCCGGCTCCGCCGTGGCCGGCGCCCTGTCGGAGGTGGCGGGCTGGCGCGCCGTCTTCGCGCTGGCGGCGACGGTGACCGGCCTTATCGCTCTGACCGCCATCCTGGTCCTGCGGAGCGAGCGGGAGGAGCGCCACCCCCTGTCCATGGCCGACGCGCGGGCGCGCTACGCCTCCGTCCTGGCGAATCCAGTATCGGTCTGGGTGTTCGCGACGGTGGCGGCGGAAGGGCTGCTGATCTTCGGCGTCTTCCCCTTCGTGGCGCCCATGCTGTCCCGCCACGGGGCCGAGGGCGCCTTCGAGGCCGGCGTCACCCTGGCCGCCTTCGCGGTGGGCGGGGTCATGTACAGTTTCGTCGTGCGGCGCCTGCTGGGGACGCTCGGCCAATGGGGGATGATGGGGGCCGGCGGCCTGCTGGCCGGGGGCGCCTATCTGGCGACGCTGGCGCCGGTGCCCTGGCCGGTGGTGTCGGGGCTGTTCCTGGTCGCCGGGTTCGGCTTCTACATGCTGCACAACACCATGCAGACCCAGGCGACGGAGCTGTCGGTGACGGCGCGCGGGTCGGCGCTGGCCCTCTTCGCCTCGTCCTTCTTCCTGGGGCAGGGCCTGGGACCGGTGATGTACGGGGCGGTCGCCGATCAGGTCGGCCTGCCCGCCCTGTTCCTGTTCGGCGGCGCCCTGACGATGCTGCTGGGCGTCGGGGCCGTGCGCCTGATCCGCCGCCCCGCCTGACGAATATTCCTATATTTCGGATATCCCCAGATTCTGTGGATAACTCTGTTGGCGAATCGAGGGGTAACCGAAGGGACAGGCGGGCCCTCAAGGGGTCCGGCGGAAATGCCCGAATTTTGGGCACATCGGAAACCGGCACCGATCAAGGATTTTCCGTGCCGTCGGCGCATTATCGGCCCTGGTCCGGCGGCTGCCCCGGCACGGAACGGGAGTCAAGCGAAGGATGTAGCGGCCTGTGAACAACTTTTCTTGACAGGGCGTGCGGGCCACGGCAGAGCAGCGGTCCCGGCGCCGAGACATCTTGCGCGCCACCGGTCCGCGGGGCACCCTGGCGCCATGTTCACCGTCAGCGAAGCCGAAGCCGAAACGATCCGCCAGGCGTTCCACGAACGCGGGGAATGGTCCGCCGTGGTGGAACTGCGCCGGCTGTTCCCGGTCTTCGCCAACAACCCGGAGGCGCTGCGCTGCGTGCGCGCCATCGCGGGGTGGCAGCCCCTGCCGGTTCCTCCCGATGCCCCGTCCGACGCCCCGCCCAAGGTCACCCCGCTGCGGCGCCGCAAACCGGCGGAGCCGCAGCCCTGAGTCCCGTCAGATGCCCGTGTCAGGTGGCCGTGCGCGGCCCCCGTTCGGTGAGCGTGTCGGCCAGCGGCACGACCTTCCCCCCGTCGGCCACCACCTGAAGCTCCGGCACGTTGCCCTGGGCGTGGCGCTCGGCCAGGAGCGACTCCAGCATCGCCTCCACCTTCGGCATGTGGACCGTCTGCTGGTCGAACGGCATCTGGATGCCCTGCTCGCGGAACTGCTCCAGGATGCGCATGCGCAGTTCGTTGCGCACCGGGATGATGTGCTCGGTGTTGGCGACGAAGCAGCGCAGCTCGAACTCCGGGCCGCTCGGGCCGAAGTCGCGGAACATCACGATCGGCTCCGGGTTGCGCAGCACCTGGGCATGGCCGTAACCGATCCTCAGCAGCAGCGCGTAGACCTGCCGCGCGTCGGTGTCGTAGGTGACGCGGACCTTGATCTCGATGCGGGTCGTCTTGTCCTTCAGCGTCCAGTTCACCACCGCCTTTGAGATGAACTCCGAGTTCGGGATGATGACGGAGGCGCGCTGGAAGGTCTGGATCTCCGTCGCGCGCACGCTGATGCGGCGCACCGTGCCCTCCAGCCCGTTGACGACCACCCAGTCGCCCACCTTCACCGGCCGTTCCACCAGCATGATGAGGCCGGAGATGAAATTGCTGACGACGTTCTGAAGGCCGAAGCCGATACCCACCGACAGGGCCGACGCGATCATGGCGAGGCTCGACAGGTCGAGGCCCAGCGTGCCGACCGACATCAGCACCGCCATGGTGGTGCCCAGATAGCCGACGCCCATGCGGATGGAGTTGCGCACGCCGTCGTCCATGTTGACGCGGCCCAGGATGCGCTCGTCGAGCTGGCGCTGGATGAAGCGCGTCACCGCGATGACGACGCCCAGCACCATCAGAGCCGACATGATGTCGCCCGGCGCGATGCGCACGCCGCCCACCGTGACGCCGCTGAGGAAGCCGTCGGCCAGCCCCTTCATCTCCGACAGGGTCATGCCGGTCAGCGGCAGCAGGAAGAAGGCCGCCACGGTCAGCAGCAGCCCGTCGATCACCGTCCGCCCGGCCTGCCCCAGCATCCGGCGGCCCCGGTCGGTGGCGATCACGATGTCGCGCACCTCCGCCACCTGCCCGCTGCCGCGCTCCAGCAGGACGCACAGAAGCTCGCGCAGGACGCCGCGCGCCACCAGCAGCACCCCGCCGATGATGAGCGTGGTCAGCATCAGCTTCGAGGCGTAGATCGCCCCCACGAGATAGCCGGCGCCCGAGGCCGCCAGCGCGGCGAGCGCGACCGCCCCGATCAGCAGGCGCAGCCGCAGCCCGACGACCCGCGGTCGGGCCGGCGGCGCCTCCGTCACCTCGTCGGCGGGGGATGCCGGGACGGGCGGGGGCAGCGTGACGTCCAGTCCGGCGCCCGGCCCGGGATCGTCCGGGCATCCGCAGTCGTCGGTCGCATCCGCCTCCGACGGCGGGGCGGCGAGCCAGAGATGGTCGGGGAACAGGAACAGCAGCGACACGGCGATCAGCGCCATGGCGCCGAATCCGGCGACCGATCGCAGCTCCGGCGGGGTGAACATGCCCTCCGCCAGGGCGACGCCCGTGCCGGCCAGCGCCAGCCCCACCATGGCGAGCGGGACGCGGCGGACCAGACGGCGCGCGCTGTCCGGGTCGAGGTTGGCGAGCTGCCAGGACGGATGGTCGGGCGCCAGGGTGGCGCGGGCGACTCCGGTCACCAGGAAGAAGGCCGTCAGGCCGCCGGATACCCCCACCATCAGCGCGGTCAGCGGCCCGGCGTCCGCCGCGTCGCGCAGCAGCCCCACCAGGGCGCCGGACAGCACCAGGATCGGCACCAGCGGCACAAGGCAACGGGCCAGCGCCTCAACCGCCATCGCCACCACGCGCTGGCGGTAGCCGGGGCGCTCCTCCAGCGCCCGGTGGCCGTAGCGGCGCAGCAGCACCCGGCGCACCGGCCAGGCGACCAGGAACAGGATGGCGGCGAGCGCGCCCAGCCCATACAGCCGATCGCGCCACTCCACGTCCGCCATCACGATGCCGAAGGCCCGCCCGATGCGCTCCTGCACATAGGCCACCTGCTCCGGCAGGGCGGCCCAGGTGGCGGGAAGCAGCGGCACGGGGCCGCGCCGGACGATCTGCTCGGTGAGCTGGGTCATGCGCTGGTCGGCGGCGGTGCGCAGCAGGATGTCGGCGCGGGTGACGATCAGCTCGGTCTGCTTGGTCCGCCCCTCGACCTCCGCGATGGTCTGGGACAGGCGCTTGCGCTCCGCCGCGATTCCCGCCTCCTCCGGCGGGGCGCCCTGGGCCGGCGGCGGACCCAGCGCGTCCAGCATCCGCTGCGCGGTGTCCCGTGCGGCGACCGCACCGGCCCCGGCTTCCCGCGCCTCCTGCTGGATCTTCGCGAGATCGGCGCGCAGCGTCTCGTACTCGGTGTTCGCCAGATCGCCCCCGGCGATGCGGTTGGCCGCCTTCTCCAAGGCATTCCGCCATTGCGGCAGCCGGGTCTTGAAGTCCGCCGCCGCTTCCGTCGCCGGGGCGGCGTTCTGCGCCAGGGCGGATGGAACGACCGCGCCCGCCGCGAGCGCGCTGCACAGCATCCAGGCCATCAGCAACTGGCCGACCCGGCGGCGAAAGGCGGAGGAAATCTGCATCACCGTTCGAAATCTCTTCGTTGTCGAAAGGCTGTGATCCCGGCGGTGCGGGAAAAGGGATACCTATACTCTTCGTCGTCGCGGCAAAAGTATGACGCACCGTGTCACCAGGATGTGACAGCGGGGCCGAGGGCGGAAAATGGGGGCGGAGGGAGAGAGGGAGGGCAGAGTCGGACCGGCGAATCAACCATACGTTACGTTGTGACATTGAGCGCGAGTCGCAACCAAAGCTCGACTCCCCCTATCGAAAGAGGTAAGTCTTTGGGACCGAGACCGTTGGGCGGGTGATCCCCTTGTGCCAGTTTGCGACCCCGGAATGCGGTTACGCCTGTCGTGCCATCAGGCTCGTCCGCGAACACAGCCGCGGCCCCGTGGGGCTGGACGCACGCGCCTACCTGATCCGGGTCGAACGCCGGTTGATGCAGTTCCATTGCAGCGCTCCGCTGGGCATCCCGCTGGACGTGCAGGTTCCCCGCGAAGCCGCCGAGTGATCGGATAACGGTTCCGGCCGGGCGTTTCCGGCCCGTCAGTCCCGGCCCGCGGGAGAGTCCGGGCGGCTCCGATCCGGTTCGCCGCTCCGGTCACGCTCCCCATCCCCGCCCCGGCCCCCGCCCTGGCCCCCGGCCCGATCCGAGGACGCCTC
Source organism: Roseomonas genomospecies 6 (assembly GCF_008365375.1). Classification (GTDB taxonomy): domain Bacteria; phylum Pseudomonadota; class Alphaproteobacteria; order Azospirillales; family Azospirillaceae; genus Azospirillum. The sequence continues at coordinate 418,871 of NZ_QOKW01000001.1, forward strand.
GTCCCGCTCCCTCTGGCGCTGCCATTGGTCGAACTTCTCGGGATCGGTCACCAGATCGATGACGGTCGGCTTCCGGTTGCCGTCGTCGCGCTGTGCGGGCATGAACACCTCCATCGCTGCACCACACCTGTCCTTTCGCATCATCAACAGCGCAAAGGGCCCGGCGCACCAAGCCCCGCAAGGGGAGAACCCCGCAAGCACAGCCCTGCTCCTTTGGCGTCCTGTTTTTGACACAGCACGCCCCCGGACGAATCCTTAGCCTGCGACGAAGATCAACACACGGTCGGAGGCGGAATGCTGCGGTTGGGAACACGGGTGAGGTATGCGGGGCAGGACGCTCTCGTCGTCGCACGGACCCTTGCCGGTGAGCCGACCTACGACATCCGTCTGGCCGATGGCCGTCTCATCAAATACGCCGCCGAAAGCGATCTGGAGCTGGTCGAGGGGGAGGAATCCCAGCCCCCGTCCGCATCGGCGCGCCCATCCGGCTCCGGCGGCTCCAATACGGGGGGTATGCTGTGACCCGCGACGACTTCCCCTATTCGCTCCAGCCCTACGCGATGCCCGACGACGGCGGCGACGGCACGCAGGTGTGCGACGGTTGGACCCTGGTGCTCTTCCGCGCCGCCGACGAGGCGGAGCGGCTGTGGTTCCGCGACCACGGCTTCGCCATGGAAGGCCGCCGCTGGGTCCGCCACGCGCCGCCCCCGAACGCCGAGGCGGAGGCCGCGGACGTCGGCGACACCCCCGAGGACGGGACTCCGGACGACCGGGAGCCCGACGAGACGGCTCATGACGAGACGGCCCCCGACGAGACGGCGCATGACGATAAGGCACCCAAGGCCGGCGGCCCCGCGCCGGACGTCGCCGCCTGACCTTCCGTTCCGGCGTCCGCGGCCTTTTCCTGTGCCGGCGCCCCTGATCGCGGACACGCACGCCCCATGCCCGACAGCCTCGATTTCGACCGGCCCGAACTCGACGTGAACGAGTATGACCGGAACAGCCCGGGCCGGCCCGCCTCCCCGCCGTCGGCTCCGCAGGCGGCCCTGCTCCGGCGGCTGCGCCACGCCGCGTCCGGCAACGTTCCGGCCCCGGAGGGCGTGACTCTTCTCCAGGCCCAGCAGCGCGACGTGATGGTCGGCGCCCATCTGACCCTGACCATCGATTGGGCGACGGAGGTGGAGGTCCGGCTGGGCGCGGAGATGGTGCGCTTCGCCATCTACTGCCGCAACGCCGCCGAGCTGAACGCGACGCTGGCCCGCGACCTGGACGCCGAGGCGGCCTCGCTGGAGACGGCCCACCGCTTCGCCACGCTGCTCGGCCCGCTGGACGAGCGGGCCGAGGCGATCTCCGCGGCGGAGGAGCCCCTGCCGCCCCTGGCGTCGCTGCGCGGCCCCTACTACCTGCACGAGGTCTGCACCGACTGCAACGGCGGCGGGGTGCGCGCCTGCGGCGGCGAGGGCTGCCGCGGCGGCAAGACCCGATGCACCCACACCCCCACCGCCGAGGCGCCGGAATGCGCGGAGTGCGGCGGGCGCGGCCAGCACCGCTGCCCGGTCTGCGTGGGCGCCGGGGTGGTCGCCTGCACGACCTGCGGCGGTGTCGGGCAGTTCACCCACATCCACCACCCCCGCCTGACGGCCCACCCGTCCTGCAGCCTGACCGCTCCCCCGGATGCCCCGGCGGCGGTGCGGATGGCGCTGGAGGAGGCCGGCTTCGCCCGCTTCGCGGCGCTGGCCAACCCCGCACCCGCCACGATCCGCCATTCCGGCACGCAGCTTCTCCACCAGCGCAGCGGCACGCTGACGGTGGTCGCGCTGTCCTGCGAATGCGACGGCGTGCCGTTCGAAATCGAAACGGTCGGGCCGGACGCCGAGGCCGCCGCGCTGCCGCCCTTCCTCGACACGGTGCTGGCCCCGGTGCTGGCGCGCATCCGGGCCTTGCCGCCCGCGGACGCCTTCGCCCTGGCCGGAGCCTATCGCCTGACCCGGTCGGTCGCCGAAGCGGTTCTGGAGGGGCGGGAGCCCGACGCCGCTGCGATCCTGGCCGACCATGAGGGCTGCGTCAGCCGCGCCTTCGTGATGGAAACCGCCGCCGTCCTGGCGGAACGCTTCGCCGAGACCAGCCGCACCGCCGTGGCGCGGAGCTGGATCGCCGCGGCGGGGGGGCTCGCTCTGCTCCTGCTGCTGGTGGCCGGGGTGGACGCTCCGGCGCTGCTGACCGGAGCGACGGCGGAGCAGCCCGCGCCGTTGCCGCTGCGGCTGGGCTGGGACATCGGGGTTCCCGTCGCCGCGGGGCTCGCCCTGTGGGCGCTGGTCCGCGGGGTGGTGCGCGGCGCGCTGGGCGCCGTATTCGGCGGACCGGTCCGCGCGCCGGACCAGGGGTCCTGGCCGCTCGTCCTGCTCTCCGCCGCGGCGGTGGTCCATCTCGGTCTGCTGACGCTGTGGAACGGCGGTCCGGGCTTCAGCCGGCTGAACCACCGGCTGGACGTGGAGGCCATCACCCAGGGCCGCGCCCCCCTGCCCGCCCCGCGCGTTCTGACGCCGGAGGAGCGCGTCATGGCCGCGCAGCGGGCGCTGGCCCGGCTGGGGCGCTACGACGGCGCCATCGACGGCAAGATGGGCGAAGGCACGCGGACCGGGCTCGCCAGTCTGACCGGGCTGGTGGACACGCCGCCGGGCGTGGCGCCGGAGGACCCGCTGGATCTCGCGGTCGCCATCGCCGCCGACCGGGTGGCCGTCGACATCCGAACCCCGGAACTGCTGGTCGGACCGGGCTGGAGCAACGCCACCCGGCTGCGCATGAACCGGGACGACCAGCCCTTGGTCGCCGGGGCCTTCCTGGGGGCGCTGGCCGCCTTCGGCACCGACCGGGCCGCCGTAGGTCAGAATGGGGCGGGTCAGAATAGGGCGGGTCAGGACTGGACGTCGGGCGACGGGCTGCGCACCGGGCGGATCACCGTGACGGGCCGCATCGCCGACCCGAAGGAGCGCGGGCGCCTGTGCTTCGCGCTGACCCATGTCGTGACCACGCCCGCCGGACGGGATACCGGCGCGCCGCTGCGCACCTGCCGGACCGCCGGGAATTGGACGCTGGAGGAGTGAGGGAAAGGCCCCGCTGCGTGCGGGCATGAAAAAGGGGCCTGAGAAGGCCCCGCTTTTCGAAACTGCTTTCAACACTGTCCGGCGTTCCGCCGGAGGAAGATGGTGCGGTCGAGAAGACTCGAACTTCCACAGCATTTCTGCCACAGCGACCTCAACGCTGCGCGTCTACCAATTCCGCCACGACCGCGACTTCATCATCCGAATGGACCGGGCGCGAACGTCCAACCCATTGAATATACTCACATTTCCTAGGCAGGACGTTACGCGGCGCCGCATCGGAATGCAACAACTTTCTCACCGTCGGGAGCAAGCCGCGAACAGGCCGCACCGGCCCGCCCAAGCGCGCATCCCTGCGCGCCGCGCCCTGTTATCGCATTCCCCGCGGATAATCAAGCGGTCTCGATCCCCTGTCGAACGCGGTAGCCCCGCATCGGCAATCCTCCTTCAACTGCCGGCTTTCCAGCAAGCGGGTTCCCGTGCAATGGATAACCGGAACGACACGCCACCATCGTGGATGAAGCCCCCAACGCCAGGAGCCGGACCGAAGAATGACCACGGGCAAGCGCGCGCCGTACGTTGTCGGCATCACCGACCACATGATCCCCCCTCCGGATCTGGAGGCGGCGGTTCTGGACGGTTTCGCCGAGGTGGATTTCCTCGACACCCGGCGCGAAGCGGACCTGGACCCCGAGCGGCTCGCCCGGCTGGACGCCCTGCTGGTGTGGAGCACCCCCATCGGCCCGGCCACGGTGGCGAAGCTTCCCCGCTGCCGCGTCGTGGTGCGGTTCGGGGTCGGCTATGACAAGGTCGACGTGGCGGCGCTGGAGGCCGCGGGCATCCCCTTCTGCAACAACCCGGATTACGGGACGGAGGAGGTGGCCGACCACGCCGTTTCCCTGCTGCTCTCCCTTCAGCGCCGGTTGTGGGAGCATGACGCCCGCGCCCGCACCTACAGCACGACGTGGCAGGCCAACACGCTGACCCCGCTGCGGCGCTCCGGCGCGGCGACGGTGGGAGTCGTCGGCGTGGGGCGGATCGGCACCGCCGTGGTGAACCGGCTGAAGCCCTTCGGCTACCGCATCCTCGGCTACGACCCGCAGCAGCCCGCCGGTCATGAGAAGGCGGTCGGCTATCGCCGGGTCCGCCGGCTGGACGAGCTTCTGGCCGAGTCCGACATCGTGACCTTCCACTGCCCGCTGACGCCGGAGACCCGCGGCCTGATCGACCGGGATTTCCTGGCGAAGCTGAAGCCTGGCGCCCTTCTGGTGAACACCGCGCGCGGCGAGATGTTCGCCGGGCTGGACCCGCTGGAGGAGGCGCTGCGCAGCGGGCGTCTGGGCGCCGTCGGCACGGACGTCCTGCCGAGCGAACCGCCGGCCCCGCATTCCTTGCTGGACGCATGGCGCAAGCGGGAGAGCTGGCTGGAAGGCCGTCTCGTGGTCACGCCCCACAACGCCTTCCATTCCGACGAGGCCGCCGTCGAGATGCGGCGCAACGCCGCCGAGACCGCCCGCCTGTTCCTGGAGGATGGGATTTTGCGCAACCGCATTCTTCCCTGAGTTGTTTGGCCCTGACCCGTTTGGCCCTGACCCGTTTGGCCCTGACCCGTTTGGGTGGACAACCGGTCAATCCGGCGGAATGCCCAGCCGCAGGAGCATTTCGACCAGCGCGCTTTCTCCCACCGCCAGGGCGGCCTGGGACGGGGTGAGCCAGCGGCGCTCCCGCTGGCCCTTCTCGGGCCAGTCGTCCAGCACCTCGTCGACCTCCAGAAGGAAGACGGTAACGGCGCACAGGACCGACTTGTTGGCGCTCAGCCGCTTCATGTAACGGAAATTGCCGAAGGGCCGGTGATCGACGGTGCCCCGCACGCCGGCCTCCTCGTACGCCTCCCGCGCCGCCATGGCGGACGGCTTCACGCCCTCCTCCGCCCACCCCTTGGGGATGATCCACCGCCTGGTTTCCCGCGACGTGACCAGCAGGACTTCCGGCCGGCCATTGCGAAGGCGAAAAGGAAGGGCGGCGTATTGGGTGGCGGGGGTGCGGTTGCTCATCATGTCCAAGTGGGAAAGCCGGGCCCGCGATCCAACTCGGCTGAACCGGATGGCGGGATGATCTCTTGTGTGACGATGGGCGCCGGTGGTCCGTGCCGCCCATCGTTACAATGATCATCTCCTATTAACGTCACGCCGTGGGAAATTCTTCCGTCAAACGATCAACAATATTGGCTATGCCGAACCGGATAGGGTCCGTGGCCGGAAGGCCGTAGGCCTTCGCCGCCGCGTCCAGGCAGGCCTGGGCCTCGTCCTCGCCATAGGCCTTGGTGTTGATGGCGATGCCGACCGGGCGGATGCCGGGGTTGGTCAGTTGGCCGCAGCGGACCGTCAGGTCGATCACCTCCTGGATCGACGGCAGCGGGTGCTGCACGCCGCGCATGGTGGTCCGCGTCGGCTCGTGGCATACGACGAAGGCGTCGGGCTGGGCGCCGTGCAGCAGCCCCAGCGACACGCCCGCGAAGGACGGGTGGTAGAGCGAGCCCTGCCCTTCGATCAGGTCCCAGTGGGCCGGGTCCGCCGCCGGGGCGATCCATTCCACGGCACCCGAGATGAAGTCCGCCACCACGGCGTCGATGGCGACCCCGCGCCCGGAGATGAAGACGCCGGTCTGGCCGGTGGCGCGGAAATCCGCGTCCATGCCCCGCGCCCGCATCTCCTTCTCCAGAGCCAGCGCGGTGTACTTCTTGCCGACGGAGCAGTCGGTGCCGACGGTCAGCAGCCGCAGGCCCGGACGTTTGGTCCCCTTGCCGGTGGCGAAGCGCTGGTCGGAATGGCGCACGTTGAAGAGCCGGCGGCCATGGCGCGCGGCGGCCTCCGCGATGGCGGGAACGCTCTCCAGCCGGGTGTGCAGGCCGCTGGCCACGTCCATGCCGGCCTCGATGGCCTGGACGATGGCGCTGGTCCAGTGTTCCGGCAGGACGCCTCCGGCGTTCACCACGCCGACCACCAGCGTGCGGGCGCCATGGCCCGCGGCTTCCGCGATGGTCATGTCGGGAATGCCGAGGTCGGCCTTGCAGCCCTCCAGCCGGATCTGGCCCAGGCACCACTCGGGCCGCCAGTCGACGATGCCCTGCGCCGTCTTGGCGCCGAGCTGGTCCTGCACGTCGCCGAGGAACATCAGATAGGGATGGGGAATGTCCATGAACGGGTCCTCTCGAAAAGACCGGTTGGTGCCGTCAGGCGGTTTCGGGCGTCAGGCGGTTTCAGGCGATAGGCGGCGGGCCGTCATCTGGCGCAGCAGGACGGGCACGATCAGCGCCAGCCCCAGCAGCGACGAATACAGCTCCGGCGCGACCAGAAGGACGGCGGCCAGCCCCAGCAGCACCCGTTCCCAGGTCCGCATGTGGGTCAGCAGCCAGCCGGTCAGGGTCGCGCCCAGGCAGACGATGCCGACGATGCAGCCGAAAAAGGCGATGAGGAAGTCGGGCCACGTGAAGCCCGGCGCCACCAGCAGCAGCGACGGCGAGAAGACGAAGACGAACGGCACCAGCGCCTTCGCCAGACCCAGCCGGAAGGCCGTGTTGCCGGTCTTGAACGGGTCCGCCCCCGCCATGCCCGCCGCCGCGTAGGCGGCCAGCGCCACCGGTGGCGTGATGTCGGCCAGCACCCCGTAATAGAAGACGAAGAAATGCGCCACGATCGGCGCCACGCCCAGCAGGCCCAGCGCCGGGGCGGCGATGGTCGCCATGATGATGTAGTTGGCCGTGGTCGGGATGCCGCAACCCATCAGGATGCAGACGATACCGGTCATGATGAGGGTGAACAGCAGCGTCAGCCCCTTCACGTCGGCCAGCCAGGACGGCAGGACGGCGCCGAGCGTCCCCGCTATTTCCCCGGCGGTGGAGGTGACGATGTAGGAGATCTTGAAGCCGACGCCGGTCAGGGTGACCACGCCCACGATGATGCCCACCGTCGCCGCGGCGGCGCCGACCGCCAGCGCGTATTTGGCGCCGTCGCGCAGCCCGTCCAGAACCTCCCGGATGGTCATGCGCTTGCGCGGGTTCAGCAGGCCGACCGCGATGCACAGCGTGATGCCCCAGAAGGCCGCCAGATAAGGCGTGTAGCCGGCGATCAGGATGCCGATCAGCACGATCAGCGGGATCACCGTCGGCCAGTCGCGGCGGAAGGCCTCCTTCAGGTCCGGCATCTCGTCCGGACGCAGGCCGCGCAGGCCGTTGCGCTTGGCCTCGAAATGCACCTGCACCAGCACGCCGAAGAAATGCATGAAGGCTGGAACGATGGCCGCCAGGATGATGGTCGTGTAGGGCAGGCCCAGGAACTCGATCATCAGGAAGGCCGCGGCGCCCATGATCGGCGGGGTGATCTGCCCGCCGGTGGAGGCCGTGGATTCCACCGCGGCGGCGAAATGCGGCTTGTAGCCCAGCCGCTTCATCGCCGGGATGGTCAGCGAGCCCACCGTGACCGTGTTGGCGACCGAGGAGCCGGAGATCATGCCGAACAGCGCCGACCCGAAGATGGCGACCTTCGCGGGACCGCCCGCGTAGCGCCCGGCCACCCAGGCCGCGCAGTCGAGGAAGAGCTGCCCCAGCCCGATGCGCGTGGCGAAGACGCCGAACAGCACGAAATGGAAGACGTAGGTCGCCACGACGCCCAGCGCGATGCCGTAGATGCCCTGCGTCGTCAGGTAGAGGTGATCGACGAGCTGCGACACCGAGGCGCCGGGATGCTTCAGCAGCCCCGGCATCTGCGGCCCCCAGATCGCGTAGCCCATGAAGATCGACGCGATGATCGGCAGCGGCCAGCCGACCGACCGGCGCGTCGCCTCCAGCAGAACGACGATCAGGATGCCGCCCAGGATCACGTCCGTGGTGGTCGGGTTGCCGACGCGGAAGGCCAGATCGTCCAGCGGGATCAGCGGGACATGCATCACCGCGACGACCGCCCCGATGGCCAGTGCCCAATCCTGGAGGCCGATGCCCAGCGGGCGCAGCGGCGTGCCCGCCACAGGTTCGCCGTAGCCGCTCCTGGTGAAGGGGAAGACGAGGAAGACGAGGCCCAGCACGAAGGCCAGATGGATGCCCCGGTGCTCCATCTCTCCCAGAAGGCCGAATCCCGCGGTGTAGTAGTGGAACAGCGACAGCACGATCAGCAGGCCGCCGACCAGTTGCCCCGCCAGCGGCGACAGTGGGCGGAAGCGGATCTCGGAGTCGAACTTCTCCTCCAGTTCCCGCGCCTTGGCCTCGTCGAGTTCCATGGACGCGGGGTCCAGCCGGGGATCGGGCGGCGGATCGCGATGGATTTCGGTCATGGATGCTCCAGATAGAATCGGGCGGGGCCGGGGGCTTGCTTCACGTCCCCTCAAACCCGAAAACCCTCCGACCCGAGACGGGAAGGAGGGATTGACCCCACGACGGGGGTGGGATGGGGCCGCGCCATGCCGGAACGGCCCCGCCCGGTGCATCGTGTTTCAGGGACGCCTTACTTCAGGACGCCCTGTTCCTTGTAGAACTTCTCCGCACCCGGATGCAGCGGGATGCCCAGGCCCGTGGTCGCGTTCTTCAGCGTGACCAGCTTGCCCTTGGCGTGGCCGGCGTCGAGCGCGGCGCGGCTCTTCTCGTTGTAGAGCGTCTTGACGATGTTGTAGACGAGGTCGTCCGGCTGCTTGGCGCTGGTCAGCCACTGGGCGTTGACGGAGATGGTCTGGGTCTCCGGCACGTCCTTGTAGGTGTTGGCCGGAACCGTGTCCTTGGCGAAGAACTGGTACTGGCCCAGCATCTTGTCGATTTCCGGCCCGGTGATCGGGACCAGCGAGATGCCCGAGGAGGTGGCGAGTTCCGAAATGGCGCCGGTCGGGTAGCCGCCGACGAAGAAGTAGGCGTCCAGCGCGCCGTCGCGCAGGCGGTCGCCCGCCGGACCCGGCTTCAGATACTCCGCCTTCACGTCCTTCTCGGTCAGGCCGAAGGCGCCGAGGACGATGCGCGCGTCGACCAGCGTGCCCGAGCCCGGCTCGTCCAGCGACACCCGCTTGCCCTTCAGGTCGGCGACCGACTTGATGTTGGCGTCCTTGCGGGCGACCAGATGGATCGTCTCCGGATAGAGCGTGGCGATGACGCGCAGGTCCTCCACCTTGCCCTTGCCCTCGAACAGGCCGGTGCCGGTGTGGGCCCAATAGGCGACGTCCGACTGCGAGAAGCCCGACTCGGACGAGCCGCCGTTGATCGCGTTGATGTTCGCGACGGACCCGTTGGAGGCCACGGCGGTGGCGACCAGACCGGGCACGCCGCCGTTGGTGCCGGAGATGACGTTGGCGATCAGGCCGCCGACCGGATAGTAGGTGCCGGCGGTGCCGCCCGTGCCGATGCGGAAGAAGGCCGGCGTCTGCGCCACGGCGACGGTGGCGCCGATGGCGACCGCGCCCGCGACGGCGGCGAAAGCCAGACGGCGGGTCTTGGACATGAAATTCACGACAACCTCCCATTATTTCGCGTCGTAACGAAATCATGCCTTTGGGTAGGAGGCTTGTCGATACGAATGGATGACTCGTCCGGGCATACGGCCCATTCCGGGACAGGATGGGCCGTATGCGCAGGCGAGGCGTCAGCCTTCCAGCAGAGCCGCCGCGTGGTGGCGCAGGTGGTCGTCGATGAAGCTGGCGATGAAGAAATAGCTGTGGTCGTAGCCCGGCTGAAGCCGCAGCGTCAGCGGGTGGCCCGCCGCCTCCGCCGCCCGTTGCAGGTTTTCCGGCTTCAACTGCGTCTCAAGGAAGCTGTCGGCGTCGCCCTGGTCCACCAGGATCGGCAGCTTCTCCGTGGCGCGGCCCAGCAGGGCGCAACTGTCCCACTCCAGCCACGCCGCGTAGTCGGTGCCGAAGAAGCGCTCGAACGCCTTCTCGCCCCAGGGCACGCTGGCCGGATTGCCGATCGGCGCGAAGGCCGACACGGCGCGGTAGCGGCCCGGATTGCGCAAAGCGCAAACGAGCGCGCCATGCCCGCCCATGGAATGGCCGGAGATGGAGCGCCGGTCCGTCACCGGCAGTTCCGCCTCCACCAGTTCCGGCAGTTCCCGCACCACATAGTCGTGCATGCGGTAGTGCTTGGCCCAGGGCTCCCGCGTCGCGTTGACGTAGAAGCCGGCGCCCAGCCCGAAGTCCCAGGCGCCGTCCGGGTCGCCGGGCACGTCGGGGCCGCGCGGGCTGGTGTCCGGCGCCACGATGGCGATTCCGAGTTCCGCCGCCATGCGCATGGCGCCGGCCTTCTGCATGAAGTTCTCGTCCGTGCAGGTCAGGCCGGACAGCCAGTAGAGCACCGGCACCTTGCCCGATTTGGCGCCCGTTTCGGCCTGCGGCGGCAGATAGACGGCGAACACCATGTCGCAGTCCAGCACCGCGGAGCGGTGCCGGAAGCGCTTGTGCCAGCCGCCGAAACAGCGGTTCGCCGCGATCTGGGTCAGTTGCGGGTCCATCCGGTCCTCACGGGTTGTAGAGGATGACGGACCGGATGCTCTTGCCCTCGTGCATCAGGTCGAAGGCGTGGTTGATGTCCTCCAGCCCCATGGTGTGGGTGATGAAGGTGTCCAGTTCGAACTCGCCCTTCAGGTAGCGCTCCACGTAGTCCGGCAGCTCCGACCGCCCGCGCACGCCGCCGAAGGCGGAGCCGCGCCACACGCGCCCGGTGACGAGCTGGAACGGACGGGTGCTGATCTCCTCCCCCGCCCCGGCGACACCGATGATGACCGACTCGCCCCAGCCCTTGTGGCAGCATTCCAGCGCCGCGCGCATCACCTTCACGTTGCCGATGCATTCGAAGCTGTAATCGACGCCGCCGTCTGTCATCTCGACCAGCACTTCCTGGATGGGGCGGTCGTAGTCCTGCGGATTCACGACGTCCGTCGCGCCGAGCTGCTTGGCGATCTCGAACTTGTCGGGGTTGATGTCGATGCCGATGATTCGCGATGCCTTCGCCATGACGGCGCCGATGATCGCCGACAGGCCGATGCCGCCCAAGCCGAAGATGGCGACCGTCGAACCCGGCTCGACCTTCGCGGTGTTGCGCACCGCGCCCATGCCGGTGGTCACGCCGCAGCCGAGCAGGCAGACCTTCTCCAGCGGGGCGGCCTTGTTGATCTTCGCCACCGCGATTTCCGGAAGCACCGTGTATTCGGAGAAGGTGGAGGTGCCCATGTAATGGAACACCGGCTGCCCCTTCGCCGTGAAGCGGGTGGTGCCGTCCGGCATCAGGCCCTTGCCCTGGGTGGCGCGGATCGCCTGGCAGAGGTTGGTCTTGCCGGACAGGCAGAATTTGCACTTCCCGCATTCCGGCGTGTAGAGCGGGATGACATGGTCGCCCACCTGGACGGAGGTGACGCCCGGCCCGACCTCCTCCACGATGCCGGCGCCCTCATGGCCCAGGATCGCCGGGAACACGCCTTCCGAATCCATGCCGGACAGGGTGTAGGCGTCGGTGTGGCAGACGCCGGTGGCGACGATGCGCACCAGAACCTCGCCCTGCTTGGGCGCCGCGACCTCGACCTCTTCGATCTCCAGGGGGCGCTTCGCTTCCCAGGCCACCGCCGCGCGTGACTTCACCATCCCACCGTCTCCATGCGTTCGCGTTTCTTTAAGATTCGAAATTAGCATCCCGCGCGCGTTGACAACGCTGCAATGTTGGAGAGGATTGTTGCCATATGGGGATAATCGAGCCGGAACGGGGGTTTGACGGGTGAGCCGGTGGGATGGCATCGACGAGTTCGTGGCGGTCGCGGACTGCGGCGGCTTCTCCCGCGCGGCGGAGCGGCTGCGCATCTCCTCCTCACAGGTCAGCCGGCAGGTGGCGCGGCTGGAGGACCGGCTGCAGGCCCGCCTGTTCTACCGCACCACCCGCAGCGTGACGTTGACCGAGGCGGGCCGCTCCCTGCTCGCCCACTGCCGCCGCCTGATCGAGGAGCGGGACGAGGCGCTGCTCGCCGTCAGCGACCTCCAGGCGGAGCCCAAGGGCCTGCTGCGCCTGACCTGCGCCGTGGCCTACGGCGAGCGGTTCGTGGTCCCGCTGGTGAACGGCTTCCTGGAGCGCCATCCCCAGCTCCGCGTCGAGATCGAGCTGACGAACCGCCGGCTGGATTTGGTGCATGAGGGAGTGGATCTGGCCGTGCGGCTGGGGCGGCTGATGGATTCCAGCCTCGTCGCCACGCGGATCGCACCGCGGGTGATGCATCTGTGCGCCGCCCCCTCCTACCTGGAGCGGCGCGGAACGCCGCGCACGCTGGCCGATCTGGCGGAGCACGAGTGCCTGACCGGCACGGCGGACACATGGTCCCTGGACGAGGGTGGGCAGGAATGGCTGTTCCGGCCCCAGGGGCGCTGGCGCTGCAACAGCGGCACGGCGGTTCTGGACGCGGCGCTACGCGGGTTCGGGCTGTGCCAGTTGCCCGATTATTATGTGATGGAGCATCTGACGGCGGGGCGGCTGGTCTCCCTTCTGGAAGCCCACCGCCCGCCCAACACCGCCGTCTGGGCCGTCTATCCGCCGCAACGCCACCTGTCGCCCAAGGTGCGGTTGCTGATCCGGCACCTGAAGGAAGGCTTGGCGCGGCGGCCCGAATACCGCTGACGCCCGGCATGGCCTGCCGGAGCGGTTCCACCGGCCGGAAGACGACGGAACAGCATCTTTAAAGTGCGCTTCACCTCTCACCCACCACTCATATGCGACCACCTGCCACAGCCTATCCGCGATATCGGCGTGATGGCCGTCACATATTTCCACCCTGCATTGCTGCAGGCTTGGCATGTCTGAGGATGCAGACACCAAACGCTGTTCAGCAGGAGAAAAATAATGGCGACTCTCTTTGGAACCTCCGGAGACGAACTTCTGGAAGGTACGTCTGGAGACGATGATATTACCGGATTCGAGGGAAACGACACGTTGATCGGCGGGGATGGCGCCGACTATATTTATGGAAACGAAGGGGACGATCTTCTATACGTCGACGCGATGGACCATAATTTCTTTGGAGATGACGGCTACGACACTGTCGTGGTCCTTGGGAGCGAGGGAGTCACGGCGAATATCGGCTTCGCGGGGATCGAACGTGCCTTCGGCGGTGCCGGAAACGATGCCTTGACGGCCATCTGGACCTTCGGGAGCGTCGAGATCAACGGTGGTGCCGGCAACGACACCCTCGGCGGCGGGCATGGCGACGACACGCTGCGCGGGGAGGAAGGGGACGATCACCTTCAGGGCAACAACGGCAACGACTCGCTTTCCGGCGGGGCCGGCGCCGACATTCTGCTGGGTGACGACGGCGACGACACGCTCACCGGCGAGGCCGGTGACGACCTTCTTCAGGGCGACTCCGGAGACGACTTTCTTTTCGGTGATGACGGGGACGACACACTCCAGGGTGGCTCCGGCAACGACACGCTCAGCGGCGGGGCCGGCGCCGACGTTCTGCTGGGTGACGACGGCGACGACCTCTTCCATGTCAACGGCAATGAGGATTCGGTCGATGGCGGCGGCGGCTTCGACACCGTCATCTTCCAAGGGGACCACGCCATGCACGTCGACCTCGGGCTGTGGCAGGTCGAGCGTGTCTTTGGCGGTGGCGGCGATGACGTGTTCGACGCCCGCAACGCCTTTGGCGCGACCGAGATCAACGGTGGCGGCGGAAACGACTGGCTGATTGGGGGGTTCAGCGACGAAACGCTGCGCGGCGGAGCCGGAAATGACACCATCGAAAGCGGCTTTGGATCTGATTTGCTTGTTGGTGGGTCCGGCGACGACCTGCTGATTGGTTGGTTCGGCAACGAAACGATGCGCGGCGGGACCGGAAACGACACCTTCCAAGGCAGCCATGGAGCCGACCTGCTTGCCGGCGGGGCTGGCATCGACACGGTGGATTACAGCCATTCGATCTTCGGTGGCGTCACCGTCGATCTTTCCACCGGAATCGGAACCGGCAACGAAGCGGAGGGCGATCGTCTCTGCGGCATCGAGAATGTCATCGGGTCCAGCGACAGCGACGTCCTGACCGGAAACGCGGCGGCCAACAGGTTGGAAGGCCGTGGCGGCTATGACGCTCTTTACGGTGGGGACGGTGACGACACGCTCATCGGAGGGCAAGGCCACGCCATCATGTCCGGTGGCAGCGGTGCCGACACCTTCCGATTGGGCTTTTACGAGTGGGGAACGTACTCACTCGATGACTTTGAAAGCGGGGTGGATCGCATCGAACTGGAAGGTTGGACCTTCGGACTTCCAGGCGGAGCGCTGGACCCGAACATCTTCGCATTGGACATGGCGACCGACGCGGATGACCGCATCATCTTTGACCCGATGCGTGCCTCTCTGTCCTACGACGCCGATGGCAACGGCTCCGGCGCGGCCGTCCTGATCGCCTTCGTTAACAACGGAGCACCGCTGTCCGCCTCGGACTTCGTGGTCGTGCCCTACGGATCGTAGCGTTTCCGGCATCTGAAGCCGGTGGGCCGTCCGTTCGATGGCCCACCGGTTCCTTATCCACGACCCACTCAGCAGGCGGTTTGACGCGGCGTGCGCTCGACCTCCAGGCCGAAGAACGGGCGCAAGGCGGTGCCCAGGCAATTGCCGGCCAGAGCCGCGACGATCCACACCCAGCCGTGCAGGCTGCCCGACGCGATGCCGCTGAAATAGGCGCCGATGTTGCAGCCATAGGCGAGGCGCGACCCATAGCCGAGTAGCAGCCCGCCGACCACCGCCGCCACCAGCGACCGCAACGGCAGCTTCCGCACCGGGGCGAACTTGCCAGCCAGCCCGGCGGCCAGCAGCGCGCCCAGGATGATGCCGAAATCCATGACCGAGGTGACGTCGGCCAGCACGCTGTCCTGCAACGCCTTGGCCTGGGCCGGCGCCTGCCAGAAGGGCCAGGAGGCGACGTCCACGCCCAGCGCGGCCAACCCCTTGCTGCCCCACAGCGCGAAGGCCGAGGTGATGCCCCACGGGCGCCCGGCCAGCGCCAGCGTCGCGAAGTTAAGAACAGCCAGAGCGACCGCTCCCCAGACCAGCGGCCAGGGACCACGCAGGAAGCGACGCAGCCCTTCGGTCTTCGCCGGGGCGCCCTCGATCAGGCGGCCGTGGCGCCGCTTCTCCAGCGCGAGGGTGCCGGCATAGACGGCGGCGAAAATGGCGAGGTTGACGGCCAGAGCCACCGGCCAGCCCCAGGCCGCGACCACCGATACCGGAGCGGCGGTCCATTGCGCCTGCCACCAGGGCAGGTGATAGGCACCCAGCACCGAGCCGACGATGAAGAAGGCCAGCGTGACCACCATGCGCGTGCTGCCGCCGCCCACCGTGAACAGCGTGCCCGAGGCGCAGCCGCCGCCCAACTGCATGCCGATGCCGAACAGGAAGGCGCCGGCCACCACCGACAGGCCGACCGGCGACACCAGCCCCTTCACCGGCGCGCCGAACAGCGTCCCGGCGGCCAGCACTGGGAAGAACAGCGCGCAGGCCACGGCCAGCATGACCATCTGCGCCCGCAGCCCCGCCCCGCGCCGGTCCGCGATGAAGACGCGGAAGGCGGAGGTGAAGCCGAACAGCGCGTGGTACAGCACGATGCCCATGGCACCGCCCACCAGATAGAGCGCCGCCTGCCGCCCCGACACGGCGTCGCCGATCCACAGCCCGCCGCCCACCAGGGCGAGCAGCGCCACGGCGACAACCCGCCAGTCGATTCCCGGCAGAAGCGTGGCCGAACCCGCCGCCCGGCCCAGAGTCGTGTCCGTCATCCCGGCACTCCAATTAACGGAAAAACAGTGTTATATAGGATAATTCCCATCGGATGAGATGAGATAACGATCGGCGTTCTACAGGAAACCCCGATTCGCGCATCCCTGCCTTGCGTGCGGCGATGTAGATCCGGACCTCAGTTGTCCAGACCCTCCAGGCTTGCCGGGGCGAAAGCGGCCCGCCAGCCCTCGCTGTGCCGGATGTCGCCGAAGGCGGGCAACACCAGTTCAGCGCCCGTGGCGGCCACCAGCGCCGTCAATTGGCGCAGCGTCGGGTGGACGTTCCAGCGCCGGTACCGCGCGCGGCCCGCATCGACCAGCGTCCGTGACGGCGTGCCGTCGGCGAGATAGCCGGTAAAGACGATTTCCGGCCCGCCCGGCCCGGCCCAACGCTCCACCAGCTCGGCGGCGGTGCCGCTGGTGGCGTTGGGGCCGGCGGCGAAGGTCACGTCGCGCGGGTCGCCCGGTTCCTTGGCGCGGTCGAGCAGCCGGCGCAGCCGTTCCTCCGCGCCGGGAAGCAGGGCGGTGTCGGCCTCCTCCAGCAGAAGGGCGATGGCGGCGCGGTGGGCCTCGTCGATGGCCGGGACGATTCCGTGATCCATCGCCCACAGCGCCATTTCCGGCCCGCGCCCGTCCGCCGCCACCGGGAACAGCGCGCCGCCTGCATGGAGGAAGGGCTCCAGCGCGCCCAGCCGCTCCGCCTGCGGGGTGTCGTCCAGCCCGTAGGAGGCGTCCAGGATCACGCGCCTCGCGGGCGGCGGCGGATCGAAGGGGAACAGGGCCGATTCGTCGGAATGGTCGCCCATATAGAGCAGCCCGCCATCCTCCGTTCCCAGGTGAATCCACACGCCGCCCGGCGCGTGGCCGGACCGCCCGGTGGTCACCGGCACGCCCTGGATCTCCACCGTTCCGCGGACCGGCAGCGGATGCGCCGCCACCGTCGGCGGCAGGAAGCGGGCGGCCAGCGGCGTGGCGTAGACCGGCGGGCTGCCGACCCGGTGGCGCAGGCGCAGGGCGCCGGCATGGTCGCCGTGGCTGTGGGTGATCAGGATGGCGTCCACCCGTCCGGCGGCGTCCAGGTGCGGCAGGCGCCCGGCGTCCGGCCCTTCGCCCAGGTCAAGCAGCAGCCGCGCCCCGCCGACCATCGCCAGGAAGCAGGCCGGTCCCTTGTCGCCCATCCCCGACAGGGCGCGCAGCCGGACCTTGCGTCCGCGCCCCACCGTAGCCCCCGCCGTAGCCCCCGTCATCGAGCCCGTCATTGCCCCCTTCATCGTAGCGTCACTTGACATCACGCCCCCGTTCCGCACTGTGCCAATCCCCTGCCGCCTTCCTGAATAGCGCGACTTCCGGTGCCATGACCACTCAGACGCCCGCCCTCCTGATCGACGATGCTTCCCGCCACTATGCCGGGACGTCCGCGCCCGCGGTGGACGGCGTGACCATCGACGTGGCGGCGGGGGAGTTCCTGGCCCTGCTCGGTCCCTCGGGCTGCGGGAAGAGCACGCTTCTGCGCATGGTCGCCGGGTTCGAGCGGCTGGATGGCGGGCGCATCACGGTCGGCGGGCGCACCCTGTCCGGCCCCGGCACCCATGTCCCGCCGGAGGAGCGGCGGATCGGCCTCGTCTTCCAGTCCTACGCGCTGTGGCCGCACATGACGGTGGCCGGCAACGTCGCCTACCCGCTGGAAACCGCCCGCGTTCCCCGCATGGAGCGCGAACAAAGGGTTCGCGCCGCGCTCGACACGGTGGGTCTGGCCGGTTTCGACGCGCGCCACCCCGCCGAGTTGTCGGGCGGCCAGCGGCAGCGCGTGGCGCTGGCCCGCTGTCTGGTGATGAGTCCGGAACTGATGCTGCTGGACGAGCCGCTCGCCAACCTCGACGTGCATCTGCGCGCGGCGATGGAGGAGGAGTTCGCGGATTTCCACGCCAAGACCGGCGCCACCATGGTCTATGTCACCCACGATCAGGCGGAGGCGATGGCGCTGGCGTCGCGCATCGCCGTGCTGGACCACGGGCGGCTGGCCCAGGTGGCGGCCCCAAGGACGCTCTACCGGGAGCCCGCGACCCGCATGGTCGCCGGCTTCGTCGGCCAGGGCGCGGTGGTGGACGGCATGGTGGCCGGACCGGCTGCCGAAGGGCGCGTGCGCGTGCGCCTGTTCGGGGCGGAGGCCCTGGTCCGCTGCCGCCCCGGCCAGCCGGAAGGCCCGGCTCTGGTCTGCCTGCGGCCCGAAGATTTGGAGCCGGCCCCGGACGGCCCCATCGCCGCGACGGTGGTCCGCGCCGCCTACAAGGGCGGCTTCGTGCTGGTGGAGGCCGAACCGCTGGCCGCACCGGGGGTGCGGCTGTCGCTGCGGGTGACGGGTGACGCCCAGGTGGCACCGGGCGAGGCCCTGCGCCTTGCGGTCCGCGACGGGTGGGTGGTGCCGGAGGGGGTGTGAGGGCGTTCGGGAGCCGGGCCCCTCACCCCCGCCACGGAATGATCCCCGCCGGCAGCCGCCGGCCCAGCCAGCCGACCGCCAGCAGCACCGCCACCACCACCGCGATGGTCACCACGCTCAGCGCGGCGGCGAGCGTCGGGCTGCCGCCCTCCTCCAGCGCGTAGACGACGACGCCCAGCGTCTCCCGCCCCTGCGACCAAAGCAGGATCGACACGGTCAGCTCGTTGAAGGCCGTCAGGAACACCAGCACGCCGCCCGCCGCCGCCGCGGGCGCCACCAGCGGGGCGACGATGGTGCGCAGGCGGCGCAGCGGACCGGCGCCGCAGGCGCGCGCCGCCTCCTCCATCGCCGGGTCCAGCGCGGCGCAGGCGGCCTGGGCGGGGCGCAGGGCCAGCGACAGGAAGCGCGCCAGATAGGCCGCCAGGATGATGCCCAGCGTGCCGTAGAGGCTCACCCCCAGCAGCGGCAACGGCTTCAGGAAGGCCAGGATGCAGCCGATCGCCAGCACCACGCCCGGGACCGCGTGCGGCAGCTCGATCAGCACGCCGACCGCGCGGACCAGCCGCCCGCCCCGCCCCGGCCCGGCCATGGCGTGGGCCAGCGGGATCGCCAGCAGCGTCAGCAGCAGCGCCGCCACCCCCGACAGGGCGAAGGAGTTGGCGAAGGCCCGCCCCACCTGATCCAGCCCCAGAACCGTCGCGTAATGCGCCAGCGTCGCCGTCTCCGGCCCCAGCGGCAGGCCGTAGACCCGGATCAGGCTGGTCGAGACCAGCGCCGCCAGCGGCGCCGCCAGGATCAGCGCCACCACCACCCAGCAGAGGATCTCCATCGGCCGCCGCGCCCGGCCCAGCCGCAGCACCGCGGCGGGCGACGAGCCGCCGATCACCCGCGCGTCCACCCGCGCCTGGAGCGCCATTTGCGCGGCGATGCCGACGCACGCGATGGCACCGATCAGCACGGCCAGCACCGCAACCTCCGGCAGGACGGACGGGCCGAATCCCGCCAGACGGCGGTAGATCAGCGTCGGCAGCACCGGAATCCCCGCCGGGATGCCGAGCAGCGCCGGGACCCCGAAATTGCCCAGTGCCGCGACGAAGGACAGGGCCAGCCCGGCGGCCAGCCCCGGCAGGCTGAGCGGCAGGACGATGGTGCGCAGCACCCGCCCGCGCCGGGCACCTGCCGCCTGCGCCGCCTCCACCAGATCGCGCGGCACGGCGCGCAGGGCGGCGCGCAACGCCAGGAAGACCAGCGGCGCGTGCTCGATCCCCATCACCAGGATCATCCCGGCGGAGGAATAGACGGGGTTCGGCGTGCCAGGCGCCGGTGCGAGGCCCAGCGGCTTCAGCAGCGGGCTGCCGGACCCGGCGAGGTGTATCCAGGACAGGGCGACGATCTGCGGCGGGATCATCAACGGCAGGATCAGGCAGAAGGCCAGCGCCGTCCTGGCCCTCAGGTCGGTCAGCCCGCACAGCAGCGCGAAGGGCACGCCCAGCGCCGCCGCGACCAGCGTCGCCCCCGCCGCGATGGCGACGCTGTTCCCCGTGGCGCGCCATGTCATGGGGGAATTCAGCACACGGGTCAGCGCCGTCAGGTCGCCCGCGGCCATCGGCCCGGCGACCTCCCACACCAGCCGCAGGATCGGCAGCAGGACGATCAGCCCGGCCAGCGCGAACAGCAGCGGCGCGCCGGAAACGGAAAAACGACCGGCGGCCCGGAAAGGCCGCCGGTCGGACGCTGTGGCAAGACTCATTCTCAACCGCCTGATGGGCTCAACCGCCTGATGGGCTCAACCGCCTGATGGGCTCAACCGCCGAACAGGTCGGCGAAGGCCTTCTTGTTGGCGTCGTCGTCCTTCAGCGCCTTGGCCGGATCATAAGGCATCAGCGTGACGAGCGACGGGTCGGGGAAGCCGGCGGGCGCCGCCACGCCCGGCAGCGCCGGAAGGAAGCCCTGGCGGGAGGCAAGCTCCTGCCCGTCCTTGCTCAGCAGGAAGGCGATGAAGGCCTTCGCGGCCTCCGGGTTCCTGGCGGTGTTCAGGATGGCGACCGGCTCGGTCACCGCGCTGACGCCCTCCTTGGGGAAGACGAAGGCGACGGGAGCGCCCTTGGCCTGCTCGCGGATCGGCAGATAGTCGACGATGACGCCGTACAGCTTCTCGCCGCTGGCCACCGACTTCAGGATGCCGCCGTTGCCCTTGGCCGCGGTGGTGCCGTTGGCCTGGAGCTTCTCGTAGAAGGCCATGCCCAGATCCGGCTGCTCCTTGACGGCGGCCATATGGATGGCGGCGGCACCGGAATAGAGCGGGCTGGGCATCACGGTGGTGCCCTTGGCCTCCGGCTTCAGCAGATCGAGCCAGGAGGACGGCTTCATCGGGGCCGCCGTGTTGTAGGCGATGCCGGTGGTGATCAGCTTGGTGCCGAACCACATGCCGTCCGGATCGTGCGTGCCGGGGCGGTAGCCCTGGACCGGCGCGTCCTTGTAGGCCAGCAGGCGCTTCTCCGCCTTCAGCGACTCCATGGTCACGGCGTCGGCGATCAGCAGCAGGTCGGCCTGCGGGCTGCCCGCGGCGATCTCCGCGCGGAGCTTGTTCATCAGCTCCGTCGTGCCGCTGCGGACCCATTCCACCTCGACGCCGGGGTTCTTGGCCTTGAAGGCGTCCACCGTCTGCTTCGCGTCGGCTTCGAGCTGCGAAGTGTAGAGCACCAGCTTGCCGGCCGGCTTCTCCGGGGCGGCCTGCGCCGGCAGGGCCAGCAGCAGCGCGCCCGCGACGGCGCTTATGAGTGTGGTGCCGATGAGGGCGAGCCGTGTGCGCTTGGCCTTCATGTCTCCCGATCCCTTCTCTTGTCGTTTCCGCCGGTCCGGAGTTCTCCGGTATGCGAAGGCCCTTGTTTACGCCACAACAATGACAGCCGCGTGACGGCGGCGTCTCCTGCGGTTTCGAGCGTCATAGCCGATCGGGGCGGTCCTGGGAAAGGGGGCGGGCGGCGGCGAGCGTGTCCTCGGTGGCGTCCAGCGCGTTCCGGGTGGCTTCCAACCGGTCGGCGGACCGGGCCATGGCGCAGGCGCTCCGGCGCAGGCGGCCCAGACTGTGGACCATGCGTTCCACCGCCATGCTCCGGCGTTGCGCGGCGCAGGCCGAAGGGGCGCCGGCATCGTCCGGCACGGCGAACAGACGCGCCGGACACGCCGCCAGCAAGGACGTAAGCTCCAGCCTCACGGCATTATCGCGGACGGCGCGCACGCGTTGGACCAGTTCGGCCAGGGAAATGTCCCGGCACAGCCCGCGGCACCACAGCGAGCCGCTGTCCGACCGCATGCAGAAGCCGCAACCCGTCTCCTCGTTCCACAGACGTTTGGCGGTTTGTGCCGGCATGCTCCACCTCGACGATCCGTCCCCAGCAAACCCCTGGACGGCATCACAAAGCAAAGCGTCATTGGCGATACCGCTCTCTGGGGATGCCGGCGGCGCTTCCACTTCGAAAGTAAGGCGTCGAAGGGTTGGAAGCCGCGCCGGACGGCGGCACATATGCCTGCGAACCCCAGCCGCCGAACTCCACAGGAGCATGGACGTGACCCGCAGCGAAGCCCCGGACCGGCCCAATCTTCAAATCGAGTACTGCCGCCAGTGCCGATGGATGCTGCGCGCCGCCTGGATGGCGCAGGAGCTTCTGACCACCTTCGAGGACGAACTGGGCGGGGTCACCCTGATTCCCGGCACGGGCGGGATCTTCGTCGTGCGCAGCGGCGACGCCGTGGTCTGGTCGCGCAAGGAGGAGGGGCGTTTTCCCGACATCACGGAACTGAAGCAACGGGTGCGCGACCGCATCGCCCCCGAGAAGCCCCTGGGCCACGCCGACCGCAAGCGGCCGGCGGACCCATGAGGGGCAAGCCTTATCGGACGGCCTTCACGTCGGTGACGGCCACCGTCTGCTTGGCCGGCCCGGTGCCGAAGCCCCGCTCCAGCAGTTCGGCGACCTCGCGGTCGCGGGCGGCGGCGGTGGTGCCGCCCAGAACGACGGCGACCAGACGCTGGCCGTTGCGGCTGGCGCTGCCGGCGAGGTTGAAGCCGCTGAGGTTGATGAAGCCCGTCTTGATGCCGTCATAACCCTCCACCCGGCCCAGCAGCCGGTTGTGGCCGGGAACCACCGTGCCGTTCCAGTCGAAGCGCGTGCGCGAGAAATAGGCGTACTCCCGCGCCGGACGGGCCACGATGGCGCGCGACAGGCGGGCCATGTCGCGGGCCGTGGTGCGCTGCTCCTTGTGCGGCAGGCCGGAGGCGTTGCGGAAGGTGGTGCTGGTCATGCCCAGCGCCTGCGCCTTGTCCGTCATCATCTCGGCGAAGCGCTCCTCGCTGCCGCCCAGCGCCTCCGCCAGGACGACGGCGACGTCGTTGGCGGACTTCACGGTCAGGGCCAGGATCGCGTCCTCCACCCGGATGGTGGAGCCGACGGCGAGGTTCAGGCGCGACGGCTTCTGGTTGGTGGCGTGGCGCGACACCGGGAGTTCCTGGTCCAGCCGCAGCGTGCCCCGCTCCAGCGCTTCGAAGGTCAGGAGCAGGGTCATCATCTTGGTCAGCGACGCCGGATAGGTCGGCGTGTCGGCGTTCTCCGAATCGAGGACCCGGCCCGACTGCGCGTCCATCAGCACATAGGCGTGGACCGGGCGGAAGACGGTGGCGCCCGCCGCGGTGCCGACGGCGGCCCCGGCGGCGATGCGGCCCGCGCGGCCCCGCGCCTTGGCCGTCCGGTGGGCGGCAGCCTTGCGGACCACGGGCTTGTGGACGGCGGCGGGCTTCGCCGCAACCTTGGGTGCCGCCTTGGGAGCGGGCTTGGCAACCGTCTTGGCGACCACCTTGGCGGCGGGTTTGGGCGCGTCCTTGCGCGCCGTCTCCTGGGCGGCCTTGGCGAAGGCATCCGCAGGGTTGACGGCGACGGGCGTGGCGACGGCCAGGGATAGGAGCAACGGCAGGACGAAACCGTACGGCGAACGCGGCATGATGGCGACCGGATGGAGAGGTGGTCGCCTCCTCTACCCTGAAAGCGGTTAACAAAAAATGTGTCGAATCTCCGGCGGTTTGAGAGATTTTGCGGTTCCCGCGCTCCCGCCGCCATTTACCAATCGACCGCTCAGGCCTTCCGGTGCCCCCTCTCCTTTTGACTGTGTCGCGGCAGCCACGCCCCTGTGCACATTGTGGCACAGAAGCATCAATCTGCCCGATGTCACTTGTGCGGCGCCGCCGCGGGCGTCAGATGTCTTATGCCGAAAGGGCGCTGGTTCCCGCGTGACGTCCGTGCGACCTCACGTATGGACAGAGCCTTTCGTTAGCCGTCTGTTCATCGCCGCGTGGGATGCTTCGATTATGCTGACGACCATTCGCACCTGCGCTCGGCCTGCCCTGGGGGCGAAGGTGGCCGCGTGCCTCCTCGCCGGGCTGCTCGCCCTGCCGGTGCAGGCCGCGCCGTCCACCGCCACGGGCACGTCCACGGGCCGGGATGTCGTGGGAACCTGGATCGCGCGAATCGACCAGCGCGCCGCCGAACTGGAGGGCATGCCCCGCGTGCAGCAAACCCGCGTGGGGTACGGCTCCGTCCTGAAGAAGGGCGACGGCGGGATGGTCGACGTCGTGGCGCCCGGCCCGGTGCGCCCGTCCGATGTGCCGGAAGGCACGGCCCCCGCCGCCGGAACGGCCCCCACCATCGTCGTGACCCCGCCCGCCGAACCCGCGCCGCAGGCCGATCCGTCCGCGACGCCCGGCACGGTGGTGGAGGTTCTCCCCCCGCCGCCGGCCCTGACCATCCAGGTGCGGGCGCGCACCGCCGACCGTGTCGGCCGCCTGTCCACCCGGCTGATCGAACTGGGCTTCCTGTCCCAGGACCAGTGGACGGACAGCTTCGACGACACTCTCGAAACGGCGGTCCGCGCCTTCCAGCTTTCCGAAGGGCTGATGCAGGACGGCAAGGTGGGCGAGGTCACGCGCCAGGCGCTGGACCGCACGCCGAAGGAAGCCGCCAAGCTGATGCGCGGCGCCACGGCGTCGATGCGCGCCTTCCAGGCGTCGGTTCCGGACACGGTGCTGCTGGTCAACCTGCCCAGCCAGACCGTGAGCTACATCGAACGCGGCAAGCTGAACTTCACCATGCGCGCCGTGGTGGGCCGCCCGTCGCGCCAGACGCCCCTGCTGCAGGACCGCGTCACCAGCGTGACGATCAACCCCACCTGGACCGTGCCGCCGACCGTTCTGGTGGAGGACAAGCTGCCGGTCCTGCGCAAGAAGGGCAACACCGGCATCAAGGACGCCGTCGTCTATCTGGACGGGGTGGAGGTGGTGCCGGAGAGCATCAACTGGTGGCAGGTGTCGCCGGAGCGCATCCGCATCGTCCAGAAGCCGGGCGACGACAACGCGCTCGGCCGTTTCCGCTTCAACCTGACCAACGGCGACGGCATCTTCCTGCACGGCACCAACGATCCCCGGCTGTTCGAGCGCGACCTGCGCGCCGCCAGTTCCGGCTGCGTTCGGCTGGCCGACGCGCGGATGGTGGCGGAAACGCTGCTGCGCGCCGCCAAGCTCGATTCCGCGGCGATCGAGCGGCAGTTGGAGAGCGGCAAGACCAAGACCGTCTCCCTGCCCAACGCCGTGCCGGTCCGCTTCGTCTACTGGACGTCCACGGTGGAGACGGACGGCACCGTGCGGGTGCATCCGGGCATCTACGACGACGTGCCGACCACACCGGCCCCGTCCGCCGCGGCCCCGGCCGCGCCGTCCGCCGCCGGAACCGTCTCGGCACCCCGCCGTGTCGAGCCGAAACCCGTTCCCCCGACCCCGGCGGCGGCCCCGCAGCAGGCCCCGGCGCCAGCCCAATCCTCGGCCACCCCGGCCCGCGCCGTCGGAACGCGCAACGGCGCGGAGGCCGTCCGCACGGCCATGTGACGCCGGTCCTGACGCCGGTCCACGGGGAAACCGTCGCCGCGAACGCAGAAAAGGCGCCGTCTCGACGGCGCCTTTTTTCGTACCCATCTTTCTTCTGGCGGCGCCCCTTCCCGCGCCGCGGCGGAGGTGCGCCATGATCCCCTTCCCGGCACTCCCTTTCCCGGCATTTCTCTGGCCGGCTCCGGCCAGGCTGTGCGCCCTGCTCGTTGCGGCCCTGATGCTGGTCCCGGCACCGGCCCTGGCCGGCGGCTGGCATGGGGGAAGCTTCTTCGGTTTCAGCGTCACGCTGCCGCTGGCGTTCGGCTATCCGCCGCCCTTCTACGCCCCGCCTCCGCCCCCGGTGGTCTATGTGCCGGTTCCCCAACCCGTCCCGGCAGCCCCGCTGGCCACCCGGACCTCACCGACCTATCTCGGCCCCGGAGGACGCTATTGCCGCGACTTCCAGATGCCCGGAATTGTCGGAGGGCGCCCGGCGACGCTCGTCGGAACGGCTTGCCTGGACCCGGACGGCCAGTGGCGGGTGGCCGGCTGACGGAGGGTTCAATCTACCCGCAATATCGGGATATCCCCAGAAGCTGTGGGTAACTCTGTGAGCGAATCCGGGAGCAACCTGTGAGCATGGCCGTGAATCCACGGCCTTCACCGTTTTGCCCAAATTTCAGGCACCTTGGAAAGGCCGAAATTGCACGGCTTTTGGGGGGTTGGACGGGTGTCGGCGCGTTTGGAAAAACAAAAAAGCAACATTCGGAGAGTCAAGGCCACCGTTCACGCCGATGTGCATAACTTGGGCTAACCCGGACCATTGGCCCCACCCACCGTTCCAAACACCCCGCGGTCGCGTCGCCGGGCTTCAGTTGCACAGGCGGGCCAGCAGGTCGGCCAGCCGGGTCCGTTCGTCCGCGGACAAGCCGCCGGTCAGTTCGGCCTCCGCCCGCGCGATGGCCGGAGCCGCCGTCTCCACCACCCGGCGCCCGCTGTCGGCAAGGCTGACGAGGTTGCGGCGGCGGTCCAGGCTGTCCGGGCTGCGCAGCAGGTAACCGCGGTCGGTCAACCGCACCACCACCCCCTGCATGGTGGCCGGGTCCATGGCGATGCTGCGGCCGAGGTCGATCTGCGACATCGGCCCGTGCTGGTGCAGCGCCGCCAGCGTCGCCCATTGCGGCGGCGTCAGGTTGAACTCGGCCAGGGCGTCGCTCAGCATCGCCGTGGCGCGCTGATGGACGCGGCGGATGCGGCTGTGGATGAATTCGGCGGGTACGGTGCAAAGGGGGATGTCGGAATCCTCCCTGCCGTCGGCAGCGTCTTTGCCGGCCCTTTCGGTCGGGAGCACCATGAACCCAGCGGCCTCGCGTCAATGAACGACACGTTGGCCTTTAGCACCGATCTGTGTCGGTTGTGTTTCAGGAGCGACTTACTACGTTTCGGTCTTGAAACATAACCGGGAGCCGGGTCATTCTGCCGCACGACCGAGCGGCGGCACGGCCCCGACGCGCCCCTCCCGCCCCTCCAGGTCGATGAGTTGGACCATCCGGCGCTCCACCGCGACCAGATACTCGCGCGTTTCCAGGCCGCGGCATTCCCGGCTGTGCCGGCGCAGCACGGTGATGGCCCGGTAGGAAGGACTTTGGCTCCACGGCATGGTCGGCTCGTGCGGAAGGACGGTGGCGTGGGCAATGATTACAACTGAGAAATATTACGGGAATGCGAGCGGCGCCATCAAAATTTGCCGTTGCAGACGGGACCCTGAGTTGCCCGGAGTGGTTACGTCATCGCCCGCCGTGACGCAGAACGGGGATCGCCTGTTTGCCGGGATCAATAGCATTGAGAGAGGCGGCGCGCATGCGTACGACCGGCGGGTTGATGGTGATGGCCGCCCTCGCTTTTCTGGTGGCGGTGGCGTCCTACGATCCGACGCCGGTGCGCGTCGTGGTGACCGCCCTGTGCTGCGCGCTGGCCGGATTCTTCCTGGGGCGACGTTGAGTTCCCGCTCCGGAACGAATTGGAGTTAACCGGGTCGTTAATCGTTGCATCTCGGGACCCATGTGGCATGAACGAACTGTGGAGTTTGAAGAACATCCACAGCCTGCGATCCCATGCTTGCCGCCTCCCGTGACGGTTCGCCCCGCCCGGAAGCAACGAAGTCCGCCATCCCTCATCAAATTTCCTTGGCGATGCCCCACTATCTGCGACTGTTTCTCTTGCTCGTCGCCGCCGTCGTGCCGCTCGCCGCTCTTCAGTTCACGACGCAGAACAGCCTGCGCCAGGATCGGGAGAACGAGGTACGGAACGAAACGCTTCGCCTTCTCGATCTGTTGGACGCCGAGCAGCAGCGCATCGCCGCGGAGGCGCGGCAGGTGCTGGCGACGATCGTCGAATCCGGTGTGCCGCAGGCGGGGTCGCCGGCCTGCCAGGACACCATGGACCGGCTGCGCGCCCGCTACCCGGCCTATCTGTCGGTGGAGGTGGCCGACCGGCAGGGCCGGGTGTGGTGCGCGACCGATCCGGTCTCCCTGGGCGTCGATCTCGGCGGCATCCGCACCTTCCAGAACGCGCTGGCCACCGGCGCGCTGATCACGGGCGAGTATGGGCTGCGCTATTCCGACAACCGCCCGATCCTGCCCTTCCGGCTCGCCTATCCGTCCGAGGACGGCGCGGCGGGAGGCCAACCCGGCGGCCAGGCGGGAGGCGTGGTGACGGTGCTCCTGGACGCCCGCTGGCTGGAGGAGAATTTGGGCGGGCGCTCCCTTCCCGCGGGCATGGAGATGGTGATCGCCGACCGCCAGGGAAACGCGGTGGCGCGCCTGCCGGAGATGCCCGAGGCCATCGGCGGCCCCCTGCCCACCCCCATGCTCCAGGCCATGCGGGAGGCGCGGGGCTCGCGGTCGGTGGCCTCCTTCGACCTCGACGGGGTGGAGCGGATGGTGGCCTCGGCCCCCCTGGACACCGGCAGCCGCGAGTCGATGATCGCCATCGGAATCGACCGCGACGCGGCGATGCGCCCGGTTCTGGACAGCATGGGCTTCTCTCTGGTCCTGTTCGGCGGCGTGCTCCTTCTGACCTGCCTGGGGGCGGCCTGGGGCATGCGGCAGTTCCTGCGCGTGCGCGAACGGATGCTGGAAACCGTGGTCGAGAAGGCGTCGGTCCTGGAGAGCACGACGGACGCCGTGGCCGAACTCGACCGGTCCTGGCGGATCGTCTTCGTCAACGAACGGGCGCGCGCGCTCCTGCCCGACGCGGGAAGCGCCGTGGGCCGGAACGGGCGGGAGGCCTTCGCGGAACTGATGGCCGGCGACGCCGGGCGGACCCTGCAACAGGCCATGGAGAACCGGGAGGCGGTGGAGTTCGAAACCCGGGGGCCGCGCAGCGGCGTCTGGTTCGCCGTCCGCGCCTTCCCCTCGCGCAAGGGGCTGGCCCTCTATTTCCGGGACGCCACGGAGCGCCGGCGGCTGGAGGACGAGCGAACGCTCCTCACCCGGCAGTTGGAGGCGGAGCGGAGCCTGCTGGAGGCGGTGCTGGACCATCTCCCCTCCGGCCTGCTGGTCGCGGAGGCGCCGACGGGGCGCGTGGTCAAGGTCAACGACACGGCGCTTCGCCTGCTCGGCGGCCCGCCGCCGCCCATCGTCGGCTCCGAATGCGGCAACCGGAAGGGCTGCGATGGGGGCGCCTGCTTCGGCGCGGGGCGCTGCCCGCTCTCCCGCGCCCTGCTGAAAGGCGAGACGGTGGAGCAGGAGGACATGCCCTACACCCACCCCGACGGCAGCGCGATGACCCTGTCGGTCAGCGCCACCCCGGTCCGCGACGCCGACGGGCGGGTGACCCTGGCGATCTGCACGCTGCGCGACGTCGGGGAGCGCAAGGCGATGGAACTCGCGCTCCAGCAGGCGAAGGAGGAGGCCGACGAGGCCAACCGCGCCAAGTCGAAGTTCCTCGCCGCGGCCAGCCACGATCTGCGCCAGCCGATGCAGTCCATGTTCCTGTTCACCGGCATCCTGCACCGCTTCATCCGCGACGAGCAGGGCCAGCGCAGCCTGGAGATGCTGGAGCGTGGCCTGGACACGCTGAAGGGGCTGTTGGACAGCCTGCTGGACGTGTCGCGGCTGGACGCCGGGGCCGTCGACCCGCGGGTGGAGCCCTTCGCGCTGAACGGGCTGCTGGACGAGATCGCCGCCTCCTACGCGCCGATCCTGGAAAGCAAGAAGCTGGCCTTCCGCATCGTGCAGGACCGGTCGGTGACGGTGCGCAGCGACCGCGTTCTGCTCGGCCGCATGGTGCGCAACCTTCTGGAGAACGCCGTCAAGTACACGGAACGCGGGGCGGTGCAGATCGCCGTCCGCACGAAGGAGGACCGGGCGCGGATCGAGATCAGCGACACCGGCATCGGCATCCCGCCGGACCAGTTGACCAACATCTTCGCGGAGTTCCACCAGATCAACAACCCGGAGCGGGACCGGGCGCGCGGTCTCGGGTTGGGGCTCGCCATCGTGCAGCGCCTGTCGTCGATCCTCGACCATCCGGTGGAGGTGAGGTCCCAGCCGGGCCGCGGTTCCGTCTTCGGCGTCACCGTTCCCCTGGCCGCGGTGGAAGCGCCGCCGCCCCCGCCGCCGATGACCGAATCCCCCTTCACCGGAGGGACCGAGGCGCCGCGCGCCCTTCTGGTGGACGACGACGCCATCGTCCTGCTGGGGCTTCAGGACATGTTCCGCGAATGGGGGTACGAGGTGCTGATCGCCGGCTCCACCGACGAGGCGGTGGCGAAGGTCGAGGCGGATGGCCGCATGCCCGACGTGATGCTCGTCGATTACCGCCTGCGCGAGGGGCGCGTGGGAACGGAGGCGGTGCTGTCCATCCGCGCCCTGGCCGGGTGGGACGTGCCGGCCATGATCCTGACCGGGGAGGCCGGCCCGGAATGCGAGACGGACGCCGCCGCCCACGGGCTGGAGGTGGTCCGCAAACCCGTGACTCCACGCCAGCTCCGGCGCGTGCTGGACCGGTCCATGGCGAAGCGCGCGGCGGCGGCGGCGGAGAGCGTCGGAACGGAGGCGTAGCGTCTGATCCCCGCGGGACGTCCGCGGCACCCGGAAAGAAAGCGGCCCGCCGTCCGGATGAACGGCGGGCCCTTGAGGTGCAAAACAGGGAGGCACACGCCCTTGGGGCAAAGTCAGAGTAGCAGCGGCGCCCACCCTGCGCGAAAGTGGGAAAGTCGTAGCCTGTGGCGCGTCCGGGGTGCGCCGAGGGGAACGGCGCCCCTCTCCGAAAAAATGATGGCCGCTGACGATTCTGCTTGAGCTACGCCCGAGGCCCGGCTATATCGGCGCTCCCGCGTCACCCCAAGGGATGCGGGACAAAGAGCAGACGATGCGCTTGTGGCGGAATTGGTAGACGCGCTAGGTTCAGGTCCTAGTGGCTGAAAGGCCGTGGGGGTTCGAGTCCCTCCAAGCGCACCAACACTTCTCGGTGTTGGTCTGATCATAAAGTGGGGCCATAGCTCAGCTGGGAGAGCGCTACAATGGCATTGTAGAGGTCAGGAGTTCGATCCTCCTTGGCTCCACCATCATGAAGCCGGCAACCCCGACGGGTTGCCGGCTTTTCCATTTCCGCCGGCACGCATCCGGAATGGAACCGCTTCGCACTTGCGGCCCCGCCGCGCACCCCTCATCCTGACCGTCTCCTACCGGGGGAGAAGGGCTTGCCCGATCAGGCCCCTGCACACCCCTGGAGGTGGAATGGTCATGCAAGGGACAGGGAGCGTTTGATGACGGATCGGTACGACGTCGTGATCGTCGGCGGCGGTGTGATGGGCTGCGCGGTTGCCTATTTCCTGGCGAGCGACCCCGGTTTCGGTGGAAGCGTGGCGGTGGTGGAGCGGGACCCGACCTACCAGCGCGCCTCCTCCGCGCTTTCGGCCAGCTCCATCCGGCAGCAGTTCTCGACCCCGGCCAACATCGCCCTGTCGCAGTTCGGCCTGTCCTTCATCCGCAACGCGACGGAGCATCTGTCCGTGGACGGCGACGCGGTGGATCTGGGCCTGCGGGAGCCGGGCTATCTTTATCTGGCGACCGGGGCCGGGGCGGATATCCTGCGCCGGAACAACGCCATCCAGCTTTCCTGCGGGGCCGATGTCGCCCTGCTCGCGCCGGAGGAACTGGCCGCCCGCTTCCCCTGGCTGTCGGTGGAGGGGATCGCGCTCGGCTCCCTGGGCCTGTCGGGTGAGGGGTGGTTCGACGGCTACAGCCTGATGCAGGCCTTCCGCCGCAAGGCCAAGGCGCTGGGTGTCGCCATGATCGCCGGGGAGGTCGCGGGCATCGAGACCGCCGACGGCAAGGTCGCGGCGGTGCGGCTGGCCGACGGGCGGCGGCTGTCCTGCGGAGTGGCGGTCAACGCCGCCGGGCCGCAGGCGCGCCGCGTCGCGACCATGGCCGGGCTGGAGCTGCCGGTGTCGGCGCGCAAGCGCTGCGTCTTCGTGTTCGACTGCCGCGAGGAGCTTCCCGGCTGCCCGCTGGTCATCGACCCCTCCGGCGTGTGGTTCCGGCCCGAGGGCAAGCAGTTCATCTGCGGCGCCCCGCCGCCCGCGGACCGCGATCCGGACACCGACGACCTGACGGTGGACCACGACCTGTTCGAGGAGACGATGTGGCCGGCGCTGGCCGAGCGCGTCCCCGCCTTCGAGGCGATCAAGGTCACCAACGCCTGGGCCGGTTTCTACGAATACAACGAGATCGACCAGAACGCCGTCATCGGGCCGCACCCGGAGCTTCGCAACTTCCTGTTCTGCAACGGCTTCAGCGGCCATGGGCTGCAGCAGGCGCCGGGCGCCGGGCGCGGGCTGGCGGAGCTGATCGCCACCGGCGCCTACCGCAGTCTGAACCTGTCGGCCTTCGCCTATGAGCGATTGGTGGAGAACCGCCCCCTGCTGGAGACGAATGTGATCTGAGGGAACGGGCGCCGGCCCGGCGGGTTGATGGGGTGACCTTTCCGAACGGAGCATGAGGCCCCGCGATGAAGCAGCCCCACACCGAAGAGACCGTCAAGCACACCGACGACCAGCAGAACACCGGCAACCACAAGAAGCCGGATGCCCCCGACGCCAAGGGCGCCGACCGCTTCGGCGGCACCCGCAAGGGTGCGGAGAACGTGGAGCCGCCGAAGAAGTAAACGACGCCGGAGGGGCTTGCACCGGCGGGGGAGGACGTGCCACATCCCCAGGCGCGTCCTTCTCCAACCAGGCCGGGTGCCCCTCCCATGGCCCATGCCATGTTCAAACGCTACAAGGTCCTGTTCATCCGCCCCCTGCCCGGCCTGCGTCCGGGCCGGCCCGAGCGCGACGCCATGGTGGATCGGGTCAAGCGCTTCGCCAGCCAGAACGGCATGGCCGGCGACCTGCACGCCATCGCCCCCAACGCCGGTTTCGGCATCCTGGAAATCCAATGCACGGACAAGCTGGCCCGCCGGCTGAGCGACCTGTCGGAGGTCGAATCCGTGTTGGAGGCGTAAGCGCCCTCTACCTCCCAATTCAGTCTTAGCCCTCTCCCCCCTGGGGAGAGGGTGGCCCAAAGGGCCGGTGAGGGGGATGCGCTTTTGCCGGACGTGCCGCCACGCGCAACCCCCTCACCCTAACCCTCTCCCCAGAGGGGAGAGGGGATTTTGAAGGACGTAAGCGCCCTCTACCTCCCGTTCAGGTGACGGGGCATCGGCTTGCGGCGGCGGCACAACGGGCCATCTGCAGTGTTTTACCGCACAGACGCCGTCAGGAGCCCGCCTTCATGAATCCCCGGTTGCTCGCCGAGGTGCTGGAACCCGTGCTGAACGCCGCGGAAAAGGACGACGCGGCGATGCTCGACGCCGTGAATCTGTCGGCGGAGGCGCTGGCCGCGCTCGGCGCGGTCATCCTCGACCGCGAGGGGCGCCCGGCCGACGGCGTGTCCGACGAACGCGCGGTGGTCGCCGCGCTGAACACCCATGCGCACACGCTGATGCAGTGCGGGCGGCTCGACGATGTGGTGGAGGCGCTGCAACTGGCCGAACGGATCGGCCGGCTGGGCCGCCTGCCCCATCATCCGCGCATGTCCGACGGTTAGCCACCTAAGGTTAGGTGGGAGGAACACCGCACCGCCCCCGTTGTTGTGCGAGCCGTGCCGCCCAACAGGGGAGATGTGTCTTGCCGACCGCGCCCAATCCAAATGCCTTTCTCGGCCCGAACGCCTTTCCCGGCCCCATCGAGGGCGAGGCCCTGTCCCTGCTTCAGGACAAGCTGCTTCCCGGCTTCCTCACCGGGCGGCGCTGGTACGCCGCCAAGGACGCCGGCACGCCCAAAGTGCGCATCGTCGATGCCCTGCCCCTTCCCCTCGCCTCCGGTTCGGCGCAGCTCTGCCTGCTGCGGGTGGAGCCGCCGGGGCGGGAGCCGCAGCTCTACCAGCTTCCCCTCGTGCTCGACCGCGGCGGCAAGGCTGACGATTCCGACCCCTTCGCCATCGCCGGCCCCGGAGCGCTTCCCTG
Source organism: Roseomonas genomospecies 6 (assembly GCF_008365375.1). Lineage (GTDB taxonomy): Bacteria > Pseudomonadota > Alphaproteobacteria > Azospirillales > Azospirillaceae > Azospirillum. Next base: position 452,604 of record NZ_QOKW01000001.1, read on the forward strand.
GGCCGGGGCTCTGCGCGACGGCTACGGCGACGAGGAGGTGGTGCGCGCCCTGCTCGACGGCATCCGCAAGGGCGGGGAGAGCGGCGGCCTGCGCTTCGGGCGCAGCCGTGCGTTCGAATCCGTCAAGGGCGCGCTGGACGGCGGCGCCCCGCTGCGCTGGACGGGCGCGGAGCAATCCAACACCTCCGTCCGCGTCGGCGACGCCGCGATCCTGAAGGGGCTGCGCAAGCTGGAATCCGGCACTCATCCGGAGCTGGAGGTCGGGCGCTTCCTGACGGAGGTCGCCAACTTCCGCAACACCCCGGCCCTGCTGGGCTGGGTGGAGCGCACGGGCGACGGGGACGCCGCCACCCTGTGCATCCTCCAGGAACTGGTTCCCGACGCACGCGATGCCTGGAACCACGTCACCGCCATACTCACAGAGCGCGTCGAACGCTTCGACGACGAGACGTCGGACGACATCGCCCTGATGACCTTCATGCGCCGTCTGGGCCGCCGCACGGCGGAGATGCACCGGGCGCTCGCAACCCCCGGCGGCGGCGACGCCTTCACGCCGGAACCGGTGACGCCCGCCATGCTGAAGAGTTGGGCGGACGGTGTGCGCACCCTCGCCCGCCGCGTGCTTGGCCAGTTGCGCGAGGCGGCCCCGCGGCTGAACGCGGACGTCGCGCCCTACGCCGCCTCCCTGGCCGACAGCGAGGCCACGGTGATGCGCCAGATCACCACGCTGACTCCGCCGCGCGGCGACTTCTGCGCCATGCGCCTGCACGGCGACTTCCATCTGGGGCAGGTGCTGGCCGGCAAGGACGACCTGTTCATCGTCGATTTCGAGGGCGAGCCGATGCGCCCGCTGGCGGAGCGGCGGGCCAAGCATTGCATCATGCGCGACGTGGCGGGGATGCTGCGTTCCATCACCTACGCCGCCGCCGGGGCGCGGGCCGCGTTGCCCGAGGATCTGGACGAGGCGGCACGCGGCGCGCGCACCGCCTGGCTGAACTGGTGGGAGGGGGAGGCGGCGTCCGCCTTCGTCGCCGGCTACCGCGAGGCCATCGGGGATTGCCCCGGCTGGCCCGCCGATCCCGCCACGGCCACGCAGCTCTTGAAACTTTTCCTGTTGGAAAAGGCGTTCTACGAGATCGGGTACGAGTTGGCGAACCGGCCCGATTGGCTGGCGATCCCGCTGGCCGGCGCCATCGGAATCCTGGGCGCCGACGCCGGGCCGGAGGTGGCCGACCGCGCGTCCGGCCCGGTCGGGCTGGCCGCCCCCGGCGCCACCCGCCTCGGCGAGGCCCGCGCCCACGCCATGCCCTTCGGCGCGCAGGTGCAGCCCGACGGCTCCGTCCGCTTCACCCTGTGGGCGCCGGGGACCGAGCAGATCTCGCTGTGGCTGGAGGACACCCAGGCCCTGCTGCCCATGGTGCGGCGGGCCGACGGCTGGTTCGAATGGACCACCGCCCAGGCCCAGGCGGGTACCCGCTACCGGTTCGAGCTTCCCGACGGGCTGCGCGTGCCCGATCCGGCGTCCCGCCACCAGCCGGAGGACGTGCACGGGCCGAGCGAGGTGATCGACCCCACCGTCTACCGCTGGTCCGACGCCGCCTGGACCGGGCGCCCCTGGCACGAGACGGTGCTCTACGAGCTTCACATCGGTACCTTCACCGAGGAAGGCACCTTCCGCGCCGCCATCGACAAGCTCGACCACCTCGTGGAACTGGGCGTCACCGCCATCGAGCTGTTGCCGGTGGCCGATTTTCCCGGTTCGCGCAACTGGGGCTACGACGGGGTTCTGCCCTACGCCCCGGACGCCGCCTATGGCCGCCCGGAGGATCTGAAGGCGCTGGTGGACGCCGCCCACGCCAAGGGGCTGATGGTCTTCCTCGACGTCGTCTACAACCATTTCGGCCCGGACGGGAACTACCTCCACGCCTACGCCAAAGCCTTCTTCACCGACCGGCACAAGACGCCCTGGGGCGACGCCATCAACGTGGACGGGCCGCGCAACGCCACGGTGCGCGACTACTTCATCCACAACACGCTCTATTGGATCGAGGAGTTCCACATGGACGGGCTGCGCTTCGACGCGGTCCACGCCATCCTCGACGACAGCGACAAGCTGTTTCTTCAGGAGCTTGCGGAGCGCGTTCACGACGCCGTGCGGGGCCGCCGCCACGTCCATCTCGTTCTGGAGAACGACGAGAACGAAGCCCATCTGCTGGAGCGCCATCCGGAGGGCGACCCGCGCTGGCACACCGCGCAGTGGAACGACGACCTGCACCATTGCCTGCATGTCTGGGCGTCCGGCGAGTCCAGCGGCTATTACGCCGACTACGCGGACGACGCGGTGAAGCTGGCCCGCGCCATGGCGGAGGGCTTCGCCTTCCAGGGGCACGCCTCCTCCTACCGCGGGGGCGGGGCGCGCGGGGAGCCGTCGGCGCATCTGCCGCCCACAGCCTTCGTCACCTTCATCCAGAACCACGACCAGATCGGCAACCGCGCCTTCGGGGACCGGATCACCCGCTTCTCCCGGACGGAGGCGGTGCGGGCGGCGACCGCGCTCTATCTGCTGGGGCCGGGCATCCCGATGCTGTTCATGGGCGAGGAATGGGCGTCCGACCGCCCCTTCCCCTTCTTCTGCGACTTCGCCGACGAGTTGGCGGAGGCCGTGCGCAACGGCCGGCGGGAGGAGTTCGCCAAGTTCCCCGAATTCCAGGACCCGGCGACCCGCGACCGCATCCCCGACCCGACCGCGCCCGAAACCTTCCGGTCGGCCAAGCTGGATTGGGACAAGCTGGATTGTGATGGCCGCGACAAAGGCGAGCACGGGGAGTGGCTGGCCTGGTACCGCCGCATCCTGGCCGTCCGCCGCAAGGAGATCGCGCCCCGGCTGGAGAACGCGCCCGGCGGTGCCGCCTCCCACGAGGTGATCGACGGGCGGGGCATCCGCGTGTCCTGGCGGCTGGGCGACGGCAGCCGGCTGCATCTGTTCGCCAACCTGTCCGACGCGCCCGTGGAGGGCATGGGCGAGGCGAAGGGCCGCGTCCTCTGGGCGGAAGGCGACGGTCTCGACGGTGACGCCCTGGCGCCGCTGTCCGTCCTGTGGACCATCGAGGAGACGACGGCGCTCGACCGGCTCGGCGAGCGGATGGGAATCGAGACGCACTACACCGGCGCGTCGGGGGAGACCGTCCAGGCGTCGGAGGGCACCATCCGCGCGCTTCTGGCGGCCATGGAGGTGGACGCGGACGACCCGGCGACGGCGCTGGAGGCGTTGGACCGGCGCGAACTGTCCCGCCCCCTGCCCCCCGTGGCCGTGCTGCGCGTCGACCGCCCGCCCTTCGCCGTCACCGTCACCCTGCCGGAAGGCACCGGGAACCTGCGCTGGACCCTGGCGCTGGAAGACGGGGGCGACCGGACCGGCGAGGCCGATTTCGGCGACCTGCCGCTGGTCCGCAAGGCGGGTGCCGATGAGCAGAATTTCGAGGTGCGGCGCCTCGACCTCGGCGCGGCGGCGCCCCCCGGCTATCACCGGCTGCGGCTGGACGTGGAGGGCCTGCGGGCGGAGCACCCCGGCCTGGAGACGACGGTGATCGCCGCACCCGCCACCTGCCACCTGCCCGCCCCGCTCCAGATGGGCGAGCGGATCTGGGGCCTGTCGGTGCAGCTCTACGCCCTGAGCTGCGCCGGAGATTGGGGGATCGGCGATTTCGGCGACCTCGTCAACGTGGCGGAGATGGCGGCGGCGCGCGGGGCGGGCATCGTCGGGCTGAACCCGCTGCACGCCCTGTTCCTCGACCGGCCCGAACAGGCCAGCCCCTATTCCCCGGCCAGCCGCCTGTTCCTCAACCCGCTCTACATCGACGTTCTTGCGGTGCCGGAACTGATGGGCTGCGCCGAGGCCCGCGGCATGATCGCGTCGGACGATTTCATTCGTGCCGTTCAGGCGGCGGAGGCCGCCCCGCTGGTCGATTACGCCGCCGTGGCGGCGCTGAAGCTGCCGATCCTAGAACGGCTGTTCGCCCATTTCCGGAAGGACGGCAGCGCGGAGCGGCGGCGGGCGCTGGACGCCTTCCGGGCCGATCTGGGCGAGGGGCTGGACCGCTTCTGCACCTTCCAGGCCCTGCGCGAGCGCTTCGCCAAGGACGGCAGGCCCGACTGGCGCCAGTGGCCGGAGGAGTTCCGGGACGCCGCCTCCCCCGCCGTCCGCCGCTTCGCGGAGGAGCGGCGCGAGCGCATCGACTTCTTCGTCTGGCTGCAATGGCTGGCCGACGGCCAGTTGCAGGCGGCGGCGGAGCGGGCGCGGGAGCGCGGCATGGCCGTGGGTTTCTTCCGCGACCTCGCCGTCGGGGCCGACAGCGGCGGGGCGGAGACCTGGGCCGACCCGCATGTGGTGGTGGCGAAGGCGCATGTCGGCGCCCCGCCCGACCTGTTCAACCCCGCCGGCCAGGACTGGGGCCTGCCGCCCTTCCATCCCCACGCGCTGCGCGAGGGCGGCTATGCCCGCTTCATCGAGCTTCTGCGCGCCAACATGCGCCACGCCGGGGCGCTGCGCATCGACCACGCCATGGCGCTCCAGCACGTCTATTGGATACCGGAGGGGCACCCGCCCTCCGAAGGGGCCTATGTCGCCTACCCGATGGACGACCTCCTCGGAATCCTGGCCCTGGAAAGCCAGCGCAACCGTTGCCTCGTCGTCGGCGAGGATTTGGGCACGGTGCCCGAGGGATTCCGGGAGCGCATGACGGAGGCGGGTGTCCTGAGTTACCGGGTGATGTTCTTCGAATGGACCGAGGATGGCGGATTCCGCGGTCCCGACGACTACCCCTACGCGGCGCTCGCCACGGTGGGTAGCCACGACCTCGCCACGCTCCGTGGCTGGTGGGAGGGGCATGACATCACTCTGAAGGAGGAGCGCGGCCTGTACCCCGAGGCGGGCGAGGCCGAGCGCCAGCGCGACCGCCGCAAGGCCGAACGCGCCCGCCTTCTGGAGGCGCTGGCCGCCGCCTTCCTGCCGCTGCCCGCCAGCTTCGGCCCCGACAGCCCCTACAGCGAGGCGCTGGGCCACGCGGTGCACGCCTTCCTGGCCCGCACCGGCTCCGCCATCGCCATGGTCCAGATGGACGACCTGACCGGCGAGCTGGAGCAGGTGAACCTGCCGGGCACGGTGGATCAGTACCCCAACTGGCGCCGCAAGCTGCGCCTCGGGCTGGAGGACATGGCCGACTGCCCGCAGGCCGGCGCCATCGCCGCCATCATGGCCGCCGCCCGCCCGGCGGCGGTGGCCTCCCGCCCCTCGCCCGCCCCGGGAGAGGGTGGCCGCGGAGCGGCCGGGTGAGGGTACAGCCAAGGATCAGCCCTTTGACCGTCACCGGCACCCTCACCCTCCCGCCGCTTCGCGGCGGGTCCCTCCCTCTCCCGGGACGGGAGAGGGCCTCACGCAGTTCCTGATCCAGGAGACCAATCCATGGCGGCGGACGCCGAAAAGCCGATACCCCTGGCCACCTACCGCGTGCAGTTGCGCGCCGAGTTCGGCTTCGACCGCACCGCCGGAATCGCCGACTACATGGCGCGGCTGGGAATAAGCCACCTCTACGCCTCGCCCTACATGAAGGCGCGGCCCGGCAGCACCCACGGCTACGACATCGTGGACCACAACGCCCTGAACCCGGAGCTGGGCAGCGAGGAGTCCTTCCACGGCATGGTGGAGGCGCTGAAGCGCAACGGGCTTGGCCAGATCCTCGATTTCGTGCCGAACCACATGGGTGTCGGCGGGTCCGACAACGGCTGGTGGCTGGACGTTCTGGAATGGGGGCCGGACAGCCCCTACGCCGGCTATTTCGACATCGAATGGGAACCCGACCGCCGCTACCTGCACGGCAAGGTGCTGGTGCCCCTGCTGGGCGACCAGTTCGGCGCCGTTCTGGAATCCGGCGGGCTGGAGCTGCGCTTCGACCCGGAGGCGGGCGGCTTCGCCGTCTGGGCCTACGGCACCCACAAGCTGCCGGTGCGGCCCGCCGACTACGGCGCGATCCTGGGCGACGACCACCCCGACCTGGAGCGCATCGGCGACGCCTTCCGCCATCTCGATCAGGTGCGCCCCCACCAAATCCGCCGCGCCAACGCCCTGAAGGCCGAACTGGCCGCGCTGGTCTCCGAGAAGCCCGACGTGGCCGAGGCCATGGAGCGCCGGCTGAAGCGCTTCCGCGGCGAGGAGGGGGAGCCGGAAAGCTGGCGCCGCCTGACCGACCTGATCGCCGCCCAGAACTGGCGCGCCGCCTATTTCAAGGTGGCGGCGGACGACATCAACTACCGCCGCTTCTTCAACATCAACGAACTCGCCGGCCTGCGCATGGAGGAGCGGGAGCTGTTCGACGTGGCCCACCGTCTGGCCTTCAAACTGATCGACGACGGCACTCTGGACGGGCTGCGCATCGACCACATCGACGGCCTCTACGACCCCGTGGGCTATTGCGAGCGGCTGGTCCAGGCGACGGAGCGGCCCTTCTATCTGGTGGTCGAGAAGATCCTGGCCCGCCACGAGCGGCTGCGCGAGGACTGGCCGATCGACGGCACCACCGGCTACGAGTTCGCCAACCTGATGGGCGGCCTGTTCGTGGACCCCCGCGCCGAGGAGGATTTCACCCGCCTCTACGCCGACTTCACCGGGCGGCGCGAGAGCTTCGACGAGGTGGTGCGGACCAGCAAAATCCGCATCATGGACAGCGAGATGTCCAGCGAGCTTCACGTTCTGGCCCGGCAGGCGTCGCGCATCGCCCGCGCCAACCCGCGCACCGCGGACTTCACCGCCAACATCCTGCATCAGGCGTTGAAGGAGACCATCGCCCGCTTCCCCGTCTACCGCACCTATGTGGACTGGCGCGGCGTCAGCGATCTGGACCGGCGGAGCATCGATTGGGCGATCACCCAGGCGCGCAAGGCCGATCCGAACACCGACGGCTCCGCCTATGATTTCCTGCACAGGCTGCTGACCACCGATCTGGTGGCCCAGCCGCGCAGCGGCTACAGCCGGCAGCAGGTTCTGCGCTTCGCCATGCGCTTCCAGCAGTACAGCGGCCCGGTGATGGCCAAGGGGCTGGAGGACACCGCCTTCTACCGCTACAACCGGCTGGCCGCCCTGAACGAGGTGGGCGGGCATCCCGAGCATTTCGGGGTCAGCACCGCCAGCTTCCACCACGCCAACGCGGAGCGCGCCGCACGCTGGCCGCACGCCATGCTTGCCAGCACCACCCACGACACCAAGCGCGGCGAGGACACCCGCGCCCGGCTCTACGCCCTGTCGGAGATGCCGGAGGAGTGGGAGCGGCAGATCCAGACCTGGAGCCGCCTGCTGCGCGCCCGCCGCGGAGACGTGGAGGGGACCGCCCCGCCCGACCGCAACGACGAATATCTCTTCTACCAGCTCCTCGTCGGTGCCTGGCCGGCGGAGCTGACGGGGGCGGACTCCGCCAGCCTGGACCCGCAGGCCATGACGGAGTTCGCGGAGCGCCTCGTCGGCGCCATGACGAAGTCGATGCGCGAGGCCAAGGTCCACACCACCTGGGCCTCTCCCAACGATGCCTACGAAGGCGCCATGACCAGCTTCGTCCACGACGCGCTGGACGTGACGCGCAGCACGGCCTTCTTCGATGCCTTCCTGCCCTTCCAGGCGCGGATCGCCCGCATCGGCATGGTCAACGGGCTGAGCCAGACGCTCCTGAAGCTGACCAGCCCCGGCGTTCCGGACATCTACCAGGGCTGCGAGCTGTGGAACTTCAGCCTCGTCGATCCCGACAACCGGCGCCCGGTGGATTACGACTCCCGCCGCCGCCTGCTGGACACGGTGGAGAGCGCGGAGATCGGCCACCTGTTGAACCGCTGGCAGGACGGCGCGGTGAAGCTGGCCCTGACCAGGCGCGCGCTCGCCCTGCGGGCGGCCATCCCCGATCTGTTCGCAACGGGCGAGTATCTCCCGCTGGAGGCGGCGGGTGAACGGGCGGAGCATGTGGTGGCCTTCGCCCGCCGGCTGGGCGACGACACGGTCGTGGTCGCCGCTCCGCGGCTCGTGGGAGCGCTGGGCGAGGTTCCGGAGTGGGGCGATACCTCCATCCCCCTGCCGCGCGGGCAGCGCTGGCGCAACGCGCTGACCGACGGGACGCTGGAGGCCGCGGACGCGGTGACCGCCGCCGACCTCTTCCGCGACTTCCCCGTCGCCCTTCTCGTGCGGGAGGGGTGACGCATGGACCGCAGCCCGCCACAGCACCGGCTCCTCGTTCCCATCGACCCGCGGCTGATCGGGAGCACCCCCGCCAAGCCCGCGGTCTTCGGGACCGTTCTGTCCGGCGAGCCTCAAGAGAGCTTCCTGAACCTGTATGACGGCGGCGGGGGGCGGTTCGCCTGCGGGCTTTGGCAGTGCACGCCGGGAACCATCGCCATGGCCGACTGGCCGCATGAGGAATTCTGCGTTCTGCTGGCCGGGCGGGTGGTCATCACCCCCCAGGGCGGCGCGCCGCAGGAACACCGGCAGGGCGATGCCTTCGTCATTCCCAGGGGCTTCACCGGCATCTGGGACGTGCGCGAGACGATCCGCAAATACTACGCGATCGAGAAGCCCGTCGGCCCCGGCGCCATGGCCCGGCGGCTGTTGCGCGCCCCGCTGTCGCTGGCCCGGCGGCTGTTGCGGCGGGGCGGGCCGACCCTTGCTCAGGGCGGCTTCTGAAGCGGGTTCCGGGAGGGCTACCCTCGGAAAATATCCGATTTCTTCCGTCGGGATTGATCGAATCCCTTCGCCACGCGTTATTCCGAAGTACAGGCGCCCGACCGGAGCAACGAGAGGCGCTCAATCGGACTCATTTCTGCACCACGGGACGCGACCACAGACGGACGGGAGACAAGCATGAGCGATCATCGCCAATGGGTCGAACTGGACCACAGCAACGGCGGCGAAGCCGCCAAGCCGCAGGACACCCAGTCCGCCGCCACCACGGCCACCCAGAACTCCGCCCAGCCGGCAGAGACCCCCGTGCCGGGCGGTCCGGACAGCTCCCCGGACCGCTGACGGCCTTTCGATAACGACGGCAAGCGGAAACGGCAGGGCGGGTCTCGGGCCTCAGCCCTGCCGCCGCATGGCCTGGAGTCCCGTGGCGGAGGCGCGGTCGGGCCGGCCGAACAGTTCCAGGGCCGGGGGGATGGAGGAGGGGCGCATCCCCGCCAGGATTTCGCCGACCGCCCCGACGGCGTCGACCAGCGCGTCGGGCATCACCGGCTTGCGCAGAAGACCGAGCGCGAAATCGCGCGCCTCCTCCCCCCGATGATCGAAGCCGGTGATGAGCAGGGAGGGGATGTTGTGCTCCTCCCACAATTTGCGTGCCAGCGTCAGCCCATTCTCGCCACCGGCCAGATAGACGTCCACCAGCGCGAGATCCGGCTGTTCCCGGACGCCCAGCCGCGTCGCCTTGGCGGCGTCGCGCAGGGGGCCGACGACCGTGTAACCGGCGTTTTCCAGCACGGCCTTGATGGCCGGCCCGATCAACGGATCGTCCTCGACGACGAGCAACTTCACGGCATCTGTTCCTTGTTGGCGGACGGCTGTGGGCCGGCTTGGCCCGAAGCGCCCATGTTTGTCGATGCGGTGCATCAATCAAGGGGCGGAATCGGCGCAATGGAGCGAGGCGGCGGGGCACCGAACGGGCAGAGCCTTGGGGAGGGGCGAACCCGCCGCCCGCTTTGCGTGTTTAGAGCATTCCGAGACCGATGCAACCTCCGTGGGAGACCTGCATGAAGTTCATCGAATTCACCGACCGCGCCGGGGCGCCGGTCCTGATCAACGCCGCGGGTGTCCTGTACCTTCGCGGCACCGAGGGGGAGCGGACCGAGATCACCTTTGCCGGACGTGCCGAACCGCTGGTGGTCGCCGCCCCGCTGGACGAGGTGGCCCGGACGCTGGAAGACGCCATGCCGGTACCGCCCGACCCCACCCTGGCGCTCGTCTCGTGACGGGCGGGCCTCGCAGGTCCCGGCCTCACACGTCGTAGATGGGGCCCGGCGTGGCCTTGTTCGCGCCGCCGCGCTTGCGCTCTTCCTTCTCGGTCAGTTCGGCCTCGCCGCCCTGGTCCGGCTTGACGGTACCCTCGCGGGCCTCGTCGATTCCCTCGTCCTTGCCGGGCTGCGGGTCGGTCTTGCGGTCGTCGGTCATGACGGTCCTCGTTCCGGTTTTCGGTTCACCGTCTTCAACATTCCGGGGGCCGCGGCGTTGCGCCCCGCGCCCTCCCCTTCCGGAAGGCTGATGCGCGCGTGGCGCGGGTTGCCGGACGCCGCGCGCTCCATCACTTTTCGGGGCGGAGACAAACCGGAAGGACCGCCATGATCGACCTCCATTACTGGCCGACCCCCAACGGGCACAAGATCACCCTCTTCCTGGAGGAAGCGGGGCTGGACTACACCATCCATCCCGTGGACATCTCGGCCGGCGACCAGTTCAAGCCGGATTTCCTGGCGATCTCCCCGAACAACCGCATGCCGGCCATCGTGGACCACGCCCCGGCGGACGGCGGGGAGCCTGTGTCCGTCTTCGAATCGGGCGCGATCCTGACCTATCTGGCGGAAAAGACCGGCAAATTCCTGCCCGCCGACCCGCGGGGCCGCAAGACCGTTCTGGAGTGGCTGTTCTGGCAGGTGGGGGGCCTTGGCCCGATGGCCGGGCAGAACCACCATTTCGTGCAGTACGCGCCCGAACAGATCCCCTACGCCATCGACCGCTACGTGAAGGAAACCAACCGCCTCTACGGCGTCCTGAACAAGCGTCTGGCGGGCCGGGCCTTCATCGCGGGGGACGATCTCACCATCGCCGACATGGCCTGCTACCCTTGGATCGTCCCGCACGAGCGGCAGCGCCAGAACCTCGCCGACTTCCCGGAGCTGAAGCGCTGGTTCGAATCGATCCAGGCCCGCCCGGCGACGGTCCGCGCCTATGAGAAGGGCGCGGAACTGGCCAAGCGCCCGTCGGTCACCGACGAGGGCAAGAAGATCCTGTTCGGCCAGACCGCGGCGAACGTTCAGAAGTGATGATGAATGTCCCCTCTCCCGCCCCGGGAGAGGGTGGCGCCAGAGGCGCCTCTCACGCTGGCTGAAAGCCAGCGCTGACGGCGACAGGCGGATGCCATTGGCATCCGCTGAGAGCCGGGTGAGGGTCGTACGAGGATTGAAGCGCTGATCCTTGGCTGTACCCTCACCCTCCCGCCGCAAAGCGGCGGGTCCCTCCCTCTCCCGGGGCGGGAGAGTGCAACGAAGCCATCACTGCGCCGTCCAGCCGCCGTCCATCAGCAGGCTGGCGCCGGTCATCTGCGCCGCCGAGTCGGAGCACAGGAAGACCGCCAGCCCGCCCAGCTCGTCCGGCGTCACGAAGGCGCCGGAGGGCTGCTTGGCGCCCAGAAGTTCCGCCCGCGCCTGCGGTTCCGGGATGTTCTTGGAGGAGGCGATGGCGTCGATCTGCTTCTGCACCAGCGGGGTCAGCACCCAGCCCGGACAGATGGCGTTGCAGGTGATGCCCGTCCCCGCCGTCTCCAGCGCCACCGTCTTGGTCAGACCGACCACGCCGTGCTTGGCCGCGACGTAGGCCGCCTTGTTGACCGACGCGACATGGCCGTGCACCGAGGCGATGTTGAGGATGCGCCCCCAGCCGCGCCGCTTCATGCCCGGCAGGGCGTGGTGGATGCCGTGGAAGACCGCCGACAGGTTGAGCGCGATCACCGCGTCCCAGCGCTCCGCCGGGAAGTCCTCGACCGGGGCGACGTGCTGGATGCCCGCGTTGTTCACCAGCACGTCGACGGAACCGAAGGTCTCCTCCGCGTGGGCGATCAGCGCGGCGATCTCCGAGGGCTTCGACAGGTCGGCGCCGTGATAGCCGACGCGCACCCCGAACTCCGCGGCCAGACCGGCACGCAGCTCTTCGATGGCGCCCACCTCGCCGAAGCCGTTCAGCACCACGTCCGCCCCGGCCCCAGCCAAAGCCCGCGCGATGCCCAACCCGATCCCGCTGGTCGAGCCGGTGACCACCGCGACCTTCTGAGTCAAGGTCATGGCTTATCCTCTGTTGTCTTGATGGTTCAAGTCCCCTCCCCCCTCCGGGGAGAGGGCTGGGCGCTGGTCAGCCTTCCAGCTCCGGGCGCTCGCGGAACTCGTCGAGCGCCATGGGGTTGGCCAGGGCCTCGGTGTTCTTGATCGGGCGCCCGTGCACCGCGTCGCGCACCGCCAGTTCGGTGATCTTGCCCGAGCGCGTGCGCGGGATGTCCTTGACCGCCACGATCCGCGCCGGAACGTGCCGCGGCGAGCAGTTCTCCTTGATCCGCTTACGGATCGTGTCCTCCAGAGCCTTGTCGAGCGTCAGCCCCTCGCGCAGCACCACGAACAGGATGACGCGCACGTCGCCGTCCCACTCCTGGCCGATGCACACCGCCTCCAGGATCTCCGGCAACTGCTCCACCTGCCGGTAGATCTCCGCCGTCCCGATGCGCACCCCGCCGGGATTGAGCACCGCGTCGGAGCGCCCGTAGATCACCCAGCCGCCATGCGCCGTCCGCTCGATGAAGTCGCCGTGCGTCCACACATTGGGAAAGCGCTCGAAATAGGCCGCCCGGTACTTCGCCCCGTCCGGGTCGGCCCAGAAGCCCACGGGCATGCTCGGGAAGGGCCGCGTGCAGACCAGCTCGCCCTTCTCCCCGCTGACCGCGTGGCCGGCGTCGTCGAAGGCCGCCACCGCCATGCCGAGCCCCGCCGTCTGAAGCTCGCCCGCCCACACCGGAGCGGTCGGGTTGCCCAGCACGAAGCAGCTCACGATGTCCGTGCCGCCGCTGATCGAGGCCAGATGCACGTCCGCCTTGATGGCGCGGTAGACGTATTCGAAGTTCTCCGGCATCAGCGGCGAGCCGGTCGAGGCCAGTGCCCGCAGCGTGGACAGGCTGTGCGTGCGCATCGGCTCCAGCCCCGACTTCTCGGCCTGCTGGATGAACTTGGCCGAGGTGCCGAACAGCGTCATCCCCTCCGCGTCGGCGTAGTCGAACAGGATGGTGCCGTCCGGCGCGAAGGGCGAGCCGTCGTACAAGAGCAGCGTCGCCCCGGCGGCCAGCCCGGAGACCAGCCAGTTCCACATCATCCAGCCGCAGGTGGTGTAGTAGAAGACGCGGTCGCCCGGCTTCACGTCGCTGTGCAGGCGGTGTTCCTTGACGTGCTGGATCAGCGTGCCGCCGGTGCCGTGGACGATGCACTTAGGCTTGCCGGTGGTGCCCGAGGAGAAGAGGATGAACAGCGGGTGGTTGAAGGGCACCCGCTCGAAGCTCGGCTCCGCCGCCGCGAAGGGGGCGAGGAAGTCGGTCCAGGTGACGCCGCCGCGGATGGTCGAGACGTCGGGCGTCTCGTCGACGTAGGGGATGATGACGGCGGCCTTGACGGTGGGCAGCTCGGTCAGCACCTGGGCGATCTTGGCCCGGATGTCGTGGCTCTTGCCGTTGTACCAGTAGGCGTCGGGGGCGAAGAGGACGGTGGGCTCGATCTGGCCGAAGCGGTCGGTGATGCCCTGGACGCCGAAGTCGGGGGAGCAGGAGGACCAGATGGCGCCGAGGCTGGCGGTGGCGAGCATGGCGGCCAGCGTCTCGGGCATGTTGGGCACGACGGCGGCGACGCGGTCGCCCTTGCCGACGCCGGCGGCTTTCAGCGCCTGCTGGAGGCGGGAGACCTCGGCGGTCAGCTCGGCGCCCGACCAGCGGCGCTTGACCTTGTCCTCGGCCCAGAAGACGACGGCCTCGCCCTCGGGGGCGTTGGCGAGCAGGTTCTCGGCGTAGTTCAGGCGGGCTTCGGGGAACCATTGGGCGCCGGGCATCCTGTCGCCGTCGGCCAGCGCCACCGCGCCGAGATCGCCCTTCAGCCCGGCCCACTCCCACAGGAAGCGCCAGAAGTCCTCCTTGCGGGCGACCGACCAGTCGTAGAGCGCGTCGTAATCGTCCAGCCGCAGCCCGAAGCGGGCGTTCGCGGCCTGCCGGAAGGCCGTCAGGTTGGAGGCCGCCACGCGCGCCTCCGACGGGGTCCAGAGTGGCGTTTCCAGGGACGGTTGATCAGAGGGCGTTTTGTCCATCGTGCTGATCCTGTTTCTTCGTTTTTATGGTTCAGGCTTACCGGCGGCTGAACCGCGCCTGAAGCTCGCCCACGATGCCGCGGCGGAAGACCAGCACGCAGACCACGAAGATCGCGCCGATCACCACCGGAACCGGCATGCTGGTGGCCGCCAGATAGCTTTCCAGCGTGACGACGACCGCCGCGCCCACCACCGGGCCGAGCAGCGTGCCCATGCCGCCGAGCAGAGTCATCAGCACCACCTCGCCCGACATCTGCCACGTCACGTCGGTCAGCGAGGCGAGCTGGAAGACCAGCGCCTTGGTTCCGCCCGCCAGCCCGGCGAGGCTCGCCGACAGGACGAAGGCCAGCAGCTTGTAGCGCTCCGTCCGGTAGCCCAGCGACACGGCGCGCGGTTCGTTCTCGCGGATCGCCTTCAGCACCTGGCCGAAGGGCGAATGGACCGCCCGCCAGACCACCGCGAAGCCGAACAGGAACACCGCCAGCACGAAGTAGTACATGGACAGGGAATTGTTGAGGTCGATCACCCCGAACAGATGCCCGCGCGGCACCGCCTGGATGCCGTCCTCGCCGCCGGTGAACTTGAGCTGCAGCGCCATGAAGAAGACCATCTGCGACAGCGCCAGCGTGATCATGGCGAAGTAGATGCCCTGCCGCCGGATCGCCAGCGCCCCGAAGGCGAGACCCAGCAGGGCGGAGAAGCCGGCGCCGAGCAGGATGCTGACCTCCGGCCCCAGCCCCCAGACCTTGGCGGAATGGGCGGTGATGTAGGCCGCCCCGCCGAAGAAGGCGGCGTGGCCGAAGCTGAGCAGTCCGGCGAAGCCGATCAGCAGGTTGAAGGCGCAGGCGAACAGCGCGAAGCACAGCACCTTCATCACGAAGACGGGGTACAGCACGAAGGGTGCCGCCAGCGCGATGAGCAGGCCGATGCCGAGGATCGCGGCGTTCCGGGCGGTGTCCTGCCCCGGGCGGCGCAGCGCGATGGTGGTCGTCTGGGTATCGGCCGTATTGACGTTGGCCGTCTTGATTTGGGTGGCCATGGCTCAGCGCTCCCGTCCGAAGAGGCCCGCGGGCTTGATGAGAAGGACGATCGCCATCACGACGAACACCACGATGTTGGAGGCCTCCGGGTAGAAGACCTTGGTCAGGCCCTCCAGCAGCCCCAGCCCCAGGCCGGTGACGATGGCGCCCAGGATCGACCCCATGCCGCCGATCACCACCACCGCGAAGACCACGATGATCAGGTTGGTGCCCATCAGCGGCGACACCTGATAGATCGGCGCGGCCAGCACCCCGGCCAGACCGGCCAGAGCCACGCCGAAGCCGTAGGTGGCGGTGATCATCACCGGCACGTTGATGCCGAAGGCCTGGACCAGCACCGGATTCTCCGTCGCGGCGCGCAGATAGGCGCCGAGCCGCGTCCGCTCGATGGCGTACCATGTCCCGAAGCAGACGATCAGCGAGGCGACGACGACCCAGCCGCGGTAGTTGGGCAGGAACATGAAGCCCAGATTCTGACCGCCGCGCAGCGCGTCCGGGATGGGGTAGGGCTGGCCCGACACGCCGTAGAAGTGGCGGAAGGCGCCTTCCATGATGAGGGCGAGGCCGAAGGTCAGCAGCAGGCCGTAGAGATGGTCGAGCTTGTAGAGGCGCGACAGCATGGTCTTTTCCAGCACCACGCCCAGCAACCCGACGATCAGCGGCGACAGACCCAGCGCCCACCAGTAGCCGAGGCCGAGCTTGGTCAGCAGCAGCCACGCCACGAAGGCGCCGATCATGTAGAGCGCGCCGTGGGCGAAGTTGATGACGTTCAGCATGCCGAAGATGACCGCCAGCCCAAGGCTGAGCAGCGCGTAGAAGGACCCGTTGATAAGGCCGAGCAGAAGCTGGCCGAACAGGACCTGGGGCGGCACCCCCAGCAAGTCGAACATGACCGTCCCTCCCTATGTATCGGATTTTTGATTTTTTGTTTGGGTGCTTGGGGTGGGCCCCTTCCCCAACCCTCCCCCACCTTCGGTGAGGGAGGGGACTTAGCCCTCCCCCGCGAAGTGGGGGAGGGTTGGGTGGGGACCCGTCTCAGAACCTTACTTCACCAGCGAACAACCGCTCTTGGCCGGGTCCAGGAACGCCTGCTCGGCGGGGATCGTCTTCACGACCTTGTAGTAGTCCCAGGCGGCCTTGGACTCGGCCGGGGTCTTCACCTGGGCCAGATACATGTCGTGGAACATGCGGCCGTTCGCGGCGATCTTGCCGTTCTTGGCGAACATGTCGTTCACCGGGGTCTCGCGCATCTTGGCGGCGACCTTGTCCGCATCGTCGCCACCCACGGCCTCGACCGCCTTCAGATAGTGGCGGACGGCGGAGTAGACGCCGGCCTGGACCATGGTCGGCTTGCGGCCGGCCTTGGCCTCGAACTTCTTGGTCCACTCGCGGGTCTGCTCGTCCATGTCCCAGTAGAAACCGGTGGTCAGCAGAAGGCCCTGGGCGGCCTGGAGGCCCAGCGCGTTCACGTCGCTGATGAACAGCAGCAGGCCGGCGAGGCTCTGGCCCGACTGGGTGATGCCGAACTCCGACGCCTGCTTGACGGCGTTGGTGGCGTCACCGCCCGCGTTGGCGAGGCCGATCACGTCGGCCTTCGACGCCTGGGCCTGGAGCAGGTAGGACGAGAAGTCGGCGGTGCCCAGCGGATGGCGGACGTTGCCCGCGACCTTGCCGTCGAGCTGCTTGACCATCTTCGTGGTTTCATCCTCCAGCGAATGGCCGAAGGCGTAGTCCGCGGTGATGAAGAACCAGTTCTTCTTGCCCTGCTCGACCAGCGCGCGGGCGGTGCCGGCGGCCATGGCGTAGTTGTCGTAGGTCCACTGGAAGCCGTAGGGGCTGCAGGACTTGCCGCTGAGGTCGGTCGAACCCGGACCGGACATCAGGAAGATGCGCTTCTTGTCCTTGGTGATGCCCTGAACCGCCAGAGCGGCGGCGGAGTTCGGCACGTCGGCGATGACGTCCACGTTGCCGGCGTCGATCCACTCGCGCGCCGTGTTGGCGGCGATGTCGGCCTTGTTCTGGTGATCGGCGACGACGATCTCGATCGGCGCGCCCGCGATCTTGCCGCCGAACTCCTCCGCCGCCAGACGCGCGGCGATGGCCGAGCCTTCGCCGGCGAGGTCGGCGTAGATGCCGGACCGGTCGTTCATGACGCCGATCTTGATCACGTTGTTGGAGACCTGCGCGTGCGCGGCGCCGGCGGTCAGCGCCAGCAGCGCGGTCCCGCAAAGCAACGTCTTGAGCATTTCGAACTCCCTCCGATTGGATTTCTTGGTGTGATTGGATCAGACGCCGAGATAGGTGTGCAGTTTGTCCATGTTCTGGGCGAGCTGATCGTTGGGGATCATGTCCACGACATGGCCTTCCTCCATCACGTAATGGCGGTCGGCGATGGTGGCGGCGAAGCGGAAGTTCTGTTCCACCAGCACGATGGTGAAGCCGCGCTGCTTCAGCTTGCGCACGGCCACGCCGATCTGTTCGATGATGACGGGGGCAAGGCCCTCGGTCGGCTCGTCGAGAAGGATCAGGTCGGCGCCGGTGCGCAGGATGCGCGCGATGGCCAGCATCTGCTGCTCGCCGCCCGACAGGCGCGTGCCCTGGGTGGTGCCGCGGCCATGGAGATTGGGGAACAGCTCGTAGATCTGCGGCACCGTCATGCCGCCGGGCTTCACCACCGGGGGCAGCATCAGGTTCTCGTCCACGCTGAGCGAGGCGAAGATGCCGCGCTCCTCCGGCACATAGCCGATGCCGAGCCGCGGTATCCTGTGCTGCGCCATCCCGATCAGCTCCTTGCCCTGGAAGCGGATCGAGCCGGTGCGCTTGCCGACGATGCCCATGATGGAGCGCATGGTGGTCGTCTTGCCGGCGCCGTTGCGGCCCAGCAGGGTCACCACCTCGCCCTGGCGCACGTCGATGTTGACGCCGTGCAGCACATGGCTCTCGCCATAGAAGGCCTGGAGGTCGCGGATCTCCAGCATGGCGGTCTTCACGGTCGAACCGTCAGGCATGCCCCACCTCACCCGTCCCCATGTAGGCTTCCATGACCTGCGGATCGCGCGATACGACGTCGTATGCGCCCTCCGCCAGGATCTCGCCGCGGCGGAGCACGGTGATCGTGTCCGACAGATGGGCGACGACCGACAGGTTGTGCTCCACCATCAGGATGGTGCGGTCGGCGGACACGCGCTTGATGAGGGCGGCGGTGCGCTCGATGTCCTCGTGGCCCATGCCGGCCAGCGGCTCGTCCAGCAGCATCACCTCCGGATCGAGCGCCAGCGTGGTGGCGATCTCCAGCGCGCGCTTGCGCCCGTAGGGCAGTTCCGCGGCGGTGTGGCCGGCCCAGGGGGTGAGGTTCACCGCCTCGATCAGTTCCTCGGCGCGGTCGTGCAGATCGTGCAGGCTGGCCTCCGGCTTCCAGAAATGGAAGCTGGTGCCGCGCGGGCGCTGGAGCGCGACGCGGACATTCTCCAGCACGCTGAGGTGCGGGAAGACGGCGGAGATCTGGAAGGACCGCACCATGCCGAGCAGCGCCACGTCGGCGGGCTTCATGGCGGTGATGTCGCGCCCCTTGTAGAGGATCTGGCCGCGCGTCGGCGTCAGAAACTTGGTCAGCAGGTTGAAGACCGTGCTCTTGCCCGCCCCGTTCGGGCCGATCAGCGCATGGATGGTGCCGCGGCGGACCTGGAGGTTCACCTCCTTCACCGCGATGAAGCCCTTGAACTCCTTCGAGAGTCCGCGCGCTTCCAGAATGATGTCGTCGGCCATGGGTGCCGCTTGTCCCTCCCTGTTCGTCCGCGTCGTCTGCCGGTCCGCGTTTTTGATTGCGATGACATAAGCATGCGGCGTGCCAATTGGGTCTCAATCGGACAAGCCATTGAAATCGCTTCATTCATGAGAAGCAGTCATACGCACCGCACACTGTCCGGAGTGTCAGCATTCCAGACAGGCTGTATCGATCTTCCGACACACCAACGGCGGGATGGGCGGAGTGTCCCGGGTTTGATAAGGGCGCGGCGCATCAAGCGGGCGAACCACAGAGACACGGAGACACGGAGACACGGAGAGATTGATCGGGGCGCCCTGCCACCCCTGACACCGTGTCAAGGGGGCCGCACCCCTCTGTGCCTCTGTGTCTCTGTGGTAAAAGTCCGCCCCGCCCGCCCGGATCGCTCACGCCGTTCGCCGCCAAATGGCCGCTTGCAAATCGGGAGACCGCCTGCAATTCTGCGCGTCCGACGGTGCCCCGTCCGCCGTGAAGGCGCGGGGATAATAGGGAATGCGGTGCGGGCCCGGATGGGGTCCAACGCCGCGGCTGCCCCCGCAACTGTATGCGGCGAGTCCGCCTCCGAAAATGCCACGGGCCGACAGGCCGGGAAGGCGGGAGGCGAGATGGCGACCCGCGAGCCAGGAAACCTGCCGCCGGACCGACATTCATCCAATCCGCCGGGTGTGGCGGAGACAAGGAAACCGCATCATGACCACCGGCCCGCTGACCGCCGGGAAGACCCCGGCCACCGTCATCACCGGCTTTCTCGGCGCCGGGAAGACGACGCTGATCCGCAGCCTGCTGGAACAGGCCGCCGGGCGCCGTCTGGCGCTGATCATCAACGAGTTCGGGGACGTCGGGATTGACGGCGAAATCCTGCGCGCCTGCGGCGACCCGACCTGCACCGAGGACGACGTGATCGAGCTGGCGAACGGCTGCCTGTGCTGCACCGTCGCCGACGATTTCGTCCCGGCCATCGAGAAGCTGCTGGCCCGCCCCCAGCCGCCGGAGCACATCATCATCGAGACGAGCGGCCTCGCCCTGCCGAAGCCGCTGGTCCAGGCTTTCCACTGGCCGGCGATCAAGACGCGGGTGACGGTGGACGGGGTGGTCGCGGTGGTGGACGCCGCCGCCGCGGCGGAGGGCCGCTTCGCCCCCGACCCGGCTGCGCTGGCCGCCCAGGCCGCCGACACCGGGCAGCTCGATCACGAGACCCCGGTGGAGGAAGTGTTCGAGGACCAGCTCCTCTGCGCCGACCTGATCGTGGTGAACAAGACCGATCTGGTGGGGGCCGCCGATCTGGCGAAGGTCGAGGACCTGATCCGCGCCGCCATGGCGGAGGGCGGCACCGGACGCGAGGCCAAGATCCTGCGCGCCAGCAACGGCAAGGTCGATCCGGTGGTGCTTCTGGGCGTCGGGGCCGGGGCCGAGGACGACCTCGCCAACCGCCCCAGCCATCACGACGAGGAGGAGGGCCACGACCACGACGACTTCACCAGTTTCGTCGTGGAACTCGGCCCGCAGCCCGATCCGGCGGCCCTGGCGAAGACGCTGGAGCGCGTGGCCGCGGCGCACGGCGTGCTGCGCCTGAAGGGCTTCATCGACGTGCCGGGCAAGCCGATGCGCCTGTTGGTGCAGGGCGTGGGAACGCGCATCCAGACCCATTTCGACCGTTTCTGGAAGCCCGACGAGCCGCGCCGCAGCCGTCTGGTGGTGATCGGCGAAACCGGCCTGGACCGCGACGCCGTGACCGCGGCGTTGAATTAAACCCTCTCCCGTCCCGGGAGAGGGAGGGCCCCGCGCGGAGCGCGGGAGGGTGAGGGTCGCACGCGGAGGCCGCGCCGATCCTTGCCCGCACCCTCACCCGGCTCTCAGCGGATGCTACAGGCATCCGCCTGCCGCCGTCAGCGCTGGCTTTGCCAGCGCGAGAGGCGCCTTCGGCGCCACCCTCTCCCGGGGCGGGAGAGGGCGTGTTTGCAAAGCTGTAGCCCATGCACCTTCTCGCCGCCCGCCAGGAAGACCTCGACGCCGGGCCCCAGGCCGTGGATCTGGGGCAGACACCGGCGGACCTCGTCGTCCTGTCCTTCTCCGACAGCGACCTGACCGCGCTCGCCGCCTGCTGGACGCGCAACCGCGACCGCCTGCCCACCCTGCGGCTGGCGAACCTCGCGCGGCTCGGGCACCCGCTGTCGGTGGACCTCCACGTCGAGTCCGTGATCCGCAAGGCGAAACTGGTGATTCTGCGCCTGCTCGGCGGGGCGGGCTATTGGCGCTACGGTCTGGACCATGTGGCCGCCGCCTGCCGGGAGTCCGGGGTGGCGCTGGCCGTGCTGCCGGGTTGCGCGCAGCCGAACCCCGCTCTGGACGGCTACGGCACCGTCCCGCCCGAGGCGGCGCAGCGGCTGTGGCGCTGCTTCACCGAGGGCGGGCCGGAGAACATGGCCAACCTGCTGGCTTACGCCGCCACGCTGGCCGGGCAGGACCGCCCTTGGCGCGAGCCGGCGCCGGTGCCGCGCTTCGGCGTCTACGAGGGCTGGTCCCGCCAAGTTGCTGGGCCATGCACGCCGGTCGTCTTCTACCGCTCCCACCTGCTGGCCGGCGATCTGGAGCCGGTGCATGCGCTGTGCGATGCGCTGGCCGCGCGCGGCCTCGCCCCGCTGCCGCTGTTCGTGGCGAGCCTGAAGGAGCCGGACTGCGCCGCCTGGATGCGCGCCACCCTGACCGCGCGGAACGCCGCCGTCGTTCTGAACCTGACCGGATTCTCGGCAGCGCGCGAGGACGGCTCCCCGCTGGAGGCCAACGGCACTCCCGTGCTCCAGGCCGTGCTGTCCACCACGCCGGAAGAGGGCTGGCGCGGCTCCGCCCGAGGGATGGGGCCGTCCGACCTCGCCATGAACGTCGTGTTGCCGGAGATGGACGGGCGCATCCTGACGCGCGCCATCGCCTTCAAGGCGGAAGGGACGCTGGACCCCGACCTGGAGTTCGCCCCGACGCTGATCCGCCCGGTGCCCGACCGGGTGGCCTTCGCCGCCGATCTGGCCGCCGCCTGGGTGCGGCTGGGCGCCACCCCACGGGCGGAACGGAAAATCGCCCTGGTGCTGTCCGACTACCCGGGGCCGGGCGGCGGCATCGGCCACGCGGTGGGCCTCGACACCCCGGGGAGCGTCGTCAGCATCCTGGAGCGGTTGCGCGCCGAGGGCTACACGCTGGACGGGCTTCCCGCCAGCCCCGCCGCCCTGATGGAGGCGCTGACCGGCGGGGCCACCGCCGCGCTGAGCCTGGAGGACTACCGCCGCCTCGCCCCCGCCGAGGTCCGCGCCCGCATCGCGGAAGGCTGGGGCGACGAGCAGGACGACCCTCTGTTCCACAGCACCGTCTTCCGCTTCACGGTCCTCTCCTGCGGCAACGCCACCGTCGCCGTGCAGCCGAGCCGCGGCCATGGCCCGCTGACCACCGCGCAGCACCACGACCCGGAGACGCCGCCCAGCCACGGCTATTACGCCTTCCACCTCTGGCTCCGCCATGTCCTGGGCATCCACGCGCTGGTGCAGGTGGGGGCGCACGGGACGCTGGAATGGCTGCCGGGCAAGGCCGTGGCCCTGTCCGCCGACTGCTGGCCGGAGATCGTCGCCGGCCCCCTGCCCTGCCTCTACCCCTTCATCGTCAACAACCCCGGCGAGGGCGTGCAGGCGCGCCGCCGGTTGGGCGCGGTCCTGATCGGCCACCTGACCCCGCCGCCGGTGGAGGCCGGGCTGCACGGCGACCTCGCCGCGCTCGAAACGGCCATCGACGAGTATTCCATGGCGACCGGGCTGGACCCGCGGCGGCTGGGCACGCTGCGGCAGACCATCCTCGATCTGGCCTGGACCTCCGGCGTCGCCGCCGACTGCAACCTGCGGCCCGACGACGACCCCGACGCGATCCTCAGCCGCCTCGACGCTCATCTCTGCGACATCAAGGAGATGCAGATCCGCGACGGGCTGCACGTCTTCGGCACCACGCCGGAGCCGGAGCGCCGCGCCCGCCTGCTCGCCGCCGTCGCCCGCTTCGGCACGGCGGAGGACGTCGCCCCGGCGCTGGACGCTTGCGGCGAGGCGGAGATGACCGCCCTGCTGGCCGGTCTGGACGGGCGCTTCGTGAAGCCCGGCCCCGGCGGGTCCCCGGCGCGGGGGCGGGCGGACACGCTGCCCACCGGGCGGAACCTCTACGCGCTCGACCCGCGCGGCGTGCCGACGCCGACCGCCTGGACGCTGGGCTGGCAGGCGGCGGACGCGCTGATCACCCGCTATCTTCAGGACCACGGCGACTGGCCGAAGCGGCTGGTGGTGGATTGCTGGGGCACGCCCGCCATGCGCACCGGCGGCGACGAGTTGGCCCAGGCCATGGCGCTGCTCGGCGTGCGCCCGCTGTGGGAAAACGGCTCCGGGCGGGTCACCGGCTTCGAGGTGATGCCCGCGTCGGTGCTGGGCCGCCCGCGCGTGGACGTGACTCTGCGCATCTCCGGCCTGTTCCGCGACGTGTTCCCGCAGCAGATCGCCCTATTCGACCAGGCCGTCCGCGCCGTGATGGCGGAGGACGAGCCGGAGGACGTGAACCCCGTCGCCGCCGCATTCCGCGCCGACCGCACCGAGTTGGAAACCGGCGGCACCCCGGCGGCGGAGGCGGAGCGCTGGGCCAGCGCGCGGGTCTTCGGAGCGGCCCCCGGCGCCTACGGAACGGCGCTTCCCGGCATGATCGCGCGCGGCGACTGGACCGCGCGGGCCGACTTCGGCGCCGCCTATCTGGAGGGAAGCTGCCACGCCTACGGCAAGGGGCTGGAGGGCGTTCCTCTCCCCACCCTGTTCCGCCGCCGCATCGGCGGGGCCGACGCGCTGGTCCACCACCAGGACCAGCGGGAGCACGATGTGCTCTCCACCGACGGCTTCATGCAGTATGAGGGCGGCTTCTCCGCCGCCGCCGCGCTCACCGACAACGACCCGGCGCTCTACCACCTCGACAGTTCCGAGCCGGAAAGCCTGACCATCCGCACTCTGGGCGAGGAAATCGCCCGCGTGCTGCGGGGGCGGGCCGCCAACCCGCGCTGGATCGAGGGCATGATGCGCCACGGCTACCGCGGCGCCGGGGAACTGGCGGCCAGCGTGGACACGCTGTTCGCCTTCGCCGCGACCACCACGGCGGTGCGGCCCCACCATTTCGACCAGTTGTACGACGCCTATGTGGACGACCCGCGGGTGTGGGACTTCCTGGCGCAGTCCAATCCCGCCGCCGCCCGGCATATTCTGGACCGGCTGACCGAGGCGCTGGAGCGCGGCCTCTGGCACCCACGCCGCAATTCGACGGGCGACGATCTGCGCCGCCGCAAGGAGATGCCCGCATGAGCGCGATCACCCAGCCCTGCAATGCCCTTCCCCGCAATTTGCCGCGCCGGCGCGGCATGTGCCCCGGCGTTCTGGCCCCCATGGAAGTCGGCGACGGGCTGCTGGTCCGCGTGCGCGTCCCGGCGGGGGTGCTTCCCGCCGCGTCGGCGACGCGGATCGCGGAGCTTGGGCGGCGCTACGGCAACGGTCTGGTGGACCTCAGCCACCGCGGCAACCTGCAACTGCGCGGCGTCGCCGCGGCGGACATGGAAGCGCTGATCGCGGAGCTTCGGGCGCTCGGCTACGTCTCCGATGATGTGGAGAGCGAGGCGGTGCGCAACGTGCTGACCTCCCCCACCGCCGGGCTGGACGGGACGGCGGTGCTGGACGTACGCCCCTACGCCCTGGCGCTCGACGCGCGGCTGGCGGCGGACCGCGCGCTGCACCGGCTGCCGCCGAAGTTCGGCTGGCTGGTCGATGGCGGCGGGCAGGCCACCCTGTTCGACAGCAGCACCGACGTGCGCTTCGTGGCAGGGGCGGTGGCAGGGGCGGTGGACGGGCCGCTGTTCCGCGTCGGGCTGGGGGGCGATTTCGAAAGGGCCGTGGTGTTGGGGCACTGCCGCCCTGACGATCTGGTGGAGCTTGCGGCGGCACTGGCGCGGACCTTTCTGGAGCTTCGCCAGACGCTGGCCGAGCCGCCGCGGCGCATGGCCGGGTTGGTCAAGGCGCTGGGGATGGAGGTGTTGCGGGAGCGGGTGGGGGAACTGCTGACCGGCCCCCACCCTTCCCATGCTGCGCATGGGCCCCTTCCCTCCCCCGCTGGGCAGGGGAGGGAGCTTTCTCCCCCGCAAATCTCATTCCCTCCCCCGCCCAGCGGGGGAGGGTCAGGGTGGGGGCAAACGCCGCCGACCCGACGCTTCCTCGGCCCCCAACCCTCCTGCCCCCACCCTTCCTGGCTGGGCGTCGCTTTCCCCTTCGGCCGCCTCGACTGCGACCGGCTGGAAGCGCTGGCCGCCCTCACCCACGAGATCCGCATCACCCCCTGGCGCGCCCTGCTGCTGGCCGCTCCGCAGGAAGACGCCGCCGACACGGCGAAGGCCCTCGGCGGCATCCTGGACCACCACGACATCCGCCTGAAGATCACGGCGTGCAGCGGCGTCACCGGCTGCGACGTGGGCACCACCGACACCCACGCGGACGGCCTGTCCATCGCGGAGCGCGCGGCAGGCTTGCTGGAGGCGGTGCGGATGGTGCATGTCTCCGGCTGCGCGAAGGGCTGCGCCCATCCCGGTGCGGCGGATGTCACGCTCACCGCGCGGGAGGGCGTCTACGACGTCGCGCTGAACGCCGCCCCCGGCGGCACGCCCTGGCGGTCCGGCCTGACGCCGTCCGAGGCCGTGAATGCCGTGGCTGATCTTTCTGCTGAGGAGTTGTCCCGTGTCCGCTGAGCCGCTTTACGACTACATCCGCGATGGAGCGGCCATCTACCGCCAGTCCTTCGCCACCATCCGGGCGGAGGCCGACCTGTCGGCCATCCCCGACGATCTGAAGCCGGTGGCGGTGCGCGTCATCCACGCCTGCGGCATGGTGGACGCGGCGCGGGACCTGATGTTCTCCCCCGACGTTGGAACGGCGGCGCGCGCGGCTCTGCGCAACGGCGCGGCGATCCTCTGCGACAGCGAGATGGTCGCCCACGGCATCACGCGGGCGCGGCTGCCGGCGGACAACGCCGTCGTCTGCACGCTGCGCGACCCAGCGGTGCCGGAGCTTGCCAAACAGGTCGAGAACACCCGCTCCGCCGCCGCGTTGGAACTGTGGGTGCCCCGGCTGGCCGGCTCCGTCGTCGCCATCGGCAACGCGCCGACCGCCCTGTTCAAGCTGCTGGAGATGATCCGCGACGGAGCGCCGAAGCCGGCGGCGGTGCTGGGCTTCCCCGTGGGCTTCGTGGGTGCGGCAGAAAGCAAGGACGCGCTGGCCGAGGCGCCCTTCGGCATGCCCTTCCTGGCGATCAAGGGCCGGCGCGGCGGCAGCGCGATGGCGGCGGCGGCGGTCAACGCCCTGGCGAGCGACGTGGAATGAACAACGAATCCCAAATCCCCGCCGGCACCCTCTACGGCGTCAGCGTCGGCCCCGGCGATCCGGACCTGATGACCGTCCGCGCCATGCGCACCATCGGCGCCTGCCCGGTGGTCGCCTATTTCTGCAAGCGCGGCACCTCCGGTCAGGCCCGGCGCATCGCCGCCGGCTGCATCACGGCGGAGCACATCGAGCTGCCGATGGTCTATCCGGTGACGGTGGAGCTGCCGCCCAGCCACCCCGACTATGGCCGCCAGATCGAAGCCTTCTTCGACGAGTCCGCCGAGCGGCTGGCCGAGCATCTCGCCGCCGGGCGCTCCATCGCCGCGCTGAACGAGGGCGACGCCTTCTTCTACGGCAGCTTCATGCATCTGTTCCTGCGGCTGGCCTCGCGCTTCCCGACGGAGGTGGTGCCGGGCGTGACCTCGATGATGTGCAGCGCCTCGCTGCTGCCGCGCCCGCTGACCCTGCGCGACGACGTGCTGTCGGTCATCCCCGGCACGCTGGGGGAGGAGGCGCTGCTGCGCGCGCTGCGCAACGCCGACGCCGCCGTCATCATGAAGCTGGGCCAGAATTTGCCGAAGGTCCGCCGCGCCGTCGAAGCCGCCGGGCTGGCCGACCGCGCCTGGTACGTCGAGCGGGCGAGCATGGCGGACCAGCGCGTGATGCCCTTCCGCGAAGCGCCGGAGACGGCCCCCTACTTCTCGCAGATCGTCATCCCCGGCGAAGGGCTGCGGCGATGACCGCCGATCCTCAAGCCGGATGGTTGAAGGTGGTGGGTCTCGGCCCCGGCACCGAGGATTGGCTGACGCCGGAGGCCCGGCGCGATCTGGCGGAGGCGACGGACCTCGTCGGCTATTTCCCCTATGTGGACCGCGTGCCGCCGGGGCCACAGGTGCGCCACGCCTCCGACAACCGGGTGGAACTGGACCGCGCCCGCCACGCCCTGCAACTGGCGGCGGAGGGCCGCCGGGTGGCGGTGGTGTCCGGTGGCGACCCCGGAATTTTCGCCATGGCCGCCGCGCTGTTCGAGGCGCTGGACGATCCGGCAGCGCCCGCGGCGTGGCACCGCGTGCCGCTGTCGGTCGACCCCGGCATTTCCGCCATGCAGGCGGCGGCGGCGCGGGCCGGCGCCCCGTTGGGCCATGATTTCTGCGCCATCTCGCTGTCCGACAACCTGAAGCCGTGGGAGGTGGTGCTGAAGCGCCTGCGTCTGGCGGCGGAGGCGGATTTCGTGATCGCGCTCTACAACCCGATCAGCCGCGCCCGCCCCTGGCAGCTCGGCGCCGCCTTCGACGCGCTGCGCGATCTCCGCTCCGCTGAGACGCCGGTGATCCTCGCCCGGGCGGTCGGGCGCCCCGACGAGGCGCTGACCGTCACGACCCTGGGCGCCGTGGACGCGGCGCAGGCGGACATGCGGACCTGCGTCATCATCGGCGCGTCCCACACCCGGCTGGTGCCGCGCGACGGTGCGCAGCCGTGGGTCTACACGCCGCGCAGCTATACGGTGCGGGGGTGAGGGCGTTGTCGAAACGGGCCCCCCTCCCGACCTCCCCCCACTTCGCGGGGGGAGGAGAAAAGCCCTCCCCCGCCGAAGGTGGGGGAGGGTTGGGTGGGGGCCAGACTCAACAGCCTCTACACCCCCTCCAACCACGCCAACGCCGCCGCCGCGTCATGCACCTCCGCCACACCGTTGCCGGGCGGGCGCTCCACCATCACCACGGGAATGCCCCGGCAGCGTGCGGCCTCCAGCTTCGCTTCCGTCGCCGTGCCGCCGCTGTTCTTGCTGACGACGACGTCCACCCGATGCTCCTCCAGCAGGGCGCATTCCCCCTCCAGCGTGAAGGGACCGCGGTCGAGGATCAGACGGTAGTCCGGCAGCTTCGGCGCCGGTTCCGGCGGATCGACGGCGCGGATCAGGTAGCGCTTGTCCGGCACCGCCTCGAACGCCGTCACCTCCTGCCGACCGATGGTCAGGAAGACGCTCTTGCCGAGGGGGCGCAGCGCTTTCGCGGCTGCCTCCATGTCCGGCACGCCAATCCAGCGGTCGGCCTCGCCCGGCACCCAGGGCTTGCGGGTCAGCACCAGCAACGGCACCCCCACCCGCGCGCAGGCCGCCGCGGCGTTGGCGGAAATCTGGTCCGCGAAGGGATGCGTGGCGTCCACCACCGCCTGGATGCCGCCCACCACGAGATGCGCCGCCAGCCCCTCCACCCCGCCGAAGCCGCCGATGCGGGTCGGCAGGGGCGGCAGGACCGGCTGCTTCGTGCGGCCGGCCAGCGACACCGCCGCGTCGATGCGCGGATGACCGCCGACCAGGCGGGCCAGCGCCGTGGCCTCGGTGGTGCCGCCCAGAATCAGCGCCTTCATGCTTGTCCTCCCTGGGGTGCGCCATGAACAGCACAGCCAATAGCACAGGAGCGGGGCGCTGGCTGAGCGTCGTCGGCATCGGCGAGGACGGGTGGGACGGTCTGTCGCCCGCCGCCCGCGCGCTGGTGGAGGGGGCTGCCCTGCTGGCCGGCGGCGCCCGCCATCTGGCGCTGGTGCCGGAAAGAGCCGGACAGGAGCGGCTGCCCTGGCCCTCCCCCCTGTCGGACGCCTACCCCGCCCTGCTGGAACGGCGCGGACAGCGGGTCTGCGTGCTGGCGAGCGGCGACCCGTCCTGGTACGGCATCGGCGCCACCCTGTCGAAACTCGTTCCGGCCGAGGAATTTGCCATCCTTCCGGCTCCGTCATCCTTCAGCCTTGCCGCCGCCCGCATGGGCTGGCCATTGCAGGATTGCACTCCGCTGACCGTGCATGGCCGCCCGCTGGAGCTGGTCATTCCGCATGTGCAACCGGGCGCGCGGCTGCTGATCCTGTCCTGGGACGGAACGACGCCGACCAAGCTGGCGGCGCTGCTGACGGCGCGCGGCTTCGGCCCGTCGCGGATGACGGCGCTGGAATCCATGGGCGGGCCGCGTGAGCGCATCATCGCCGGCAGCGCGGAGGATTGGTCCGAAGAGCGCGTGGCCGACCTGAACACGCTGGCGGTGGAGTGCATTGCCGCCCCCGGCGCCCGCGCCCTGCCCCGCACGCCGGGTCTGCCCGACGACTGGTTCGAGCATGACGGCCAGATCACCAAGCGGGAAATCCGCGCCGTCACCCTGTCCTGGCTGGCCCCGCGCCGCGGCGAACTGCTGTGGGACGTCGGTGCCGGCTCCGGCTCCATCGGCGTGGAATGGATGCTGAGCGACCCGACCAACCGCGCCATCGCCGTGGAACACAAGGCCGACCGCGCCGCCCGCATCCCCGCCAACGCCGCCGCCTTCGGCGTTCCCGGCCTGGAGCTGGTGCGCGGCAAGGCGCCGGAGGCTCTGAACGGCCTTCCCGCGCCGGATGCCGTGTTCATCGGCGGCGGGCTGACCAACGACGGCGTGCTGGACGCCTGCTGGTCGGCGCTGAAGCCCGGCGGGCGGATCGTTGCCAACGCCGTGACTCTGGAAAGCGAGGCCATGCTGATCGCCACGTACAAGCGGCTGGGCGGGCAGTTGTCGCAGATCGCCGTCAGCCGCGCCGCCCCCATCGGCGGCTTCACCGGCTGGCGCCCGCTGATGCCGGTCACGCTGTGGCTGGCGGAGAAGCCGTTGTGACGGTGGATCGCATCATTGCGGCGGGCATCGGTTGCCGGGTGGGCTGTTCCGGTGAGGAGATCGCCCGGCTGGTCCGCGCCGCCTTCGAGGAAGCCACGCTGGACGAGGCCGCGCGCCGCGCCGTGCGATTGGCGGCCCCGATGCGCAAGCGGGACGAGGCCGGCGTGGCGGAGGCGGCGCGGCTGCTCGCCCTGCCCCTTCAATTTGTTGACGATTCGGCGTTGGCGGCGGTTCAGGACCGGGTACGGACCCGCTCCGCCCGCGTCGAAGCGGCGGTGGGCGTCGCCTCGGTCGCGGAGGCCGCCGCTCTGGCCGCCGCCGGGCCGGGCTCCGCCCTTCTGCTGCCGCGCCGTTCCACCCCGCGCGCCACCTGCGCGCTTGCGATTTCCGAAGGCATTTCCGCATGACCGTGCATTTCATCGGCGCCGGACCGGGCGCGCCCGACTTGTTGACCCTGCGCGGGCGCGACCTGATCGCGTCCTGCCCGGTCTGCCTCTACGCCGGGTCGCTGGTGCCCAGGGAGATCATTGCCCACGCTCCGCCGGGTGCCAGGATCGTGGACACCGCCCCCATGACGCTCGACCAGATCGTCGCCGAGTTCAAGGCGGCGCACGAGGCCGGGCAGGACGTGGCGCGGCTGCACTCCGGCGACCTGTCGGTCTACAGCGCGCTCGGCGAGCAGACGCGGGCGCTGCGGGAACTGGGCATCCCCTACGACATCACGCCGGGCGTGCCGGCCTTCGCGGCGGCATCCGCCGCGCTGGGGCGGGAACTGACCCTGCCGGAGGTCAGCCAGACGCTGATCCTGACACGGACGGAGGGTCGGGCCTCGGCCATGCCGGCCAACGAGACGCTGGAGGTGCTGGGGCGGTCGGGCGCCACACTGGCCATCCACCTGTCGATCCACGTCATCGACCGGGTGGCGGAGCGGCTGACCCCACTCTACGGCGCGGAATGCCCGGCGGCGGTGGTCTACCGGGCGACCTGGCCCGACGAACGGGTGCTGCGCGGCACGCTGGCCGACATCGCCGCCAAGGTGGCGGACTCGCCGATGGAGCGCACCGCCCTGATCCTGGTCGGCCCGGCGCTGGGGGTGGAGGATTTCCGGTGCAGCGCGCTCTACGATGGGTCTCATGTGCGCCGCTACCGGGGGCTGGGGGAGTGAAGCGTTTAGGGTCCAGCCCACCCGGACGCGCCCACGATGTTGCCCTGGCGGTCGGTGACCAGCACCTCCACCGCCACGGGGGCGCCGTCCAGCGTCTCCAGCGCCGTGCGCTGGGCCAGCACCGCCACGCGGTCGGCCAGCGGCAGACCCGACTCCCTGGCGATGGTCAGCACATGCGCCGCGGTGTTGGCGGTGCGGGCTTCGGCCACGCGGTTCGGGGCGGCGCCCAGCTCGGCCATGCGGTCGGCCAGCCAGTCGAGATCGACGCTGCCGCGCTTGGAATGCAGATCGAGCAGACCACGCGCCAGCTTGCCGAACTTGGCGAAGCCGCCGCACAGGGTCAGGCGCGGGATCGGGTGGCGCCGCAGGTACTTCAGCGTGCCGCCCGCGAAATCGCCCATGTCGAGCAGCGCGTGCTCGGGCAGGCCGTAGCGCGCGACGACCGCCTTTTCCGACGTGTCGCCGGTGCAGGCCGCGACATGCGTCAGCCCCGCCGCCCGCGCCACATCGACGCCGCGCTGGATCGAGGCGATCCAGGCCGCGCAGGAATAGGGCACGACGATCCCCGTCGTCCCCAGGATCGACAGGCCGCCGAGGATGCCCAGCCGTGGGTTCATGGTGCGGCGGGCCAGCGCCTCCCCGTTGTCCACGGAGACTTCGACCACCACATCGGGAGCCTCGCCGGACAGCGCGGCGGCTTCCTCGACCGCCCGGCGGATCATGGCGCGGGGCACCGGGTTGATGGCGGGCTCGCCGACCGGGACCGGCAGGCCGGGGCGGGTCACCGTCCCCACCCCCTCGCCCGCCCGGAAGACGACGCCTTGGCCGGGCTCGGCGCGGCTGACGCGGGCGCGGATCAGCGCGCCGTGGGTGACGTCCGGGTCGTCGCCCGCGTCCTTCACCACGCCCGCCGCCGCCCAACCGTCGCCGCGCTCCGCCCAGGCGAGCGCGAAGGCTGGCGTCTGGCCGCCGGGCAGGGTTACCGTAACCGGGTCGGGAAAGTCGCCGGAGAACAGCGCCCCGCAGGCCGCCCGCGCGGCGGCGGTGGCGCAGGTGCCCGTCGTCCAGCCCCGCCGCAGCGCCTTGCCGTCGCCGTGCTCCACACCGCCTTCCACCCCGCCTTCCACACTGTCTTCCGTCGCTGAGTGCTCGTCCATGACCGCAGAGCCGTCGCCCGACTCCCTTTCTCTTCCTCTGGAACTGGCCGACTTCCGGCCCGGCAGCGTGTGGCTGGCCGGGGCCGGTCCCGGCGATCCCGGCCTGCTGACCCTGCTGGCCCTGCAAGGTCTAAGGCAAGCCGACGTGATCGTCCACGACGCGCTGGTCGGTGAACGGATCATGGCGCTGGCGGCACCCTCGGCAAGGCTGGAGTTCGCGGGAAAGCGCGGCGGGCGGCCCTCCGCGCATCAGGACGACATCACCAACCGCCTGATCGAGCTGGCGCGCGAGGGGTACCGCGTGCTGCGGCTGAAGGGCGGCGACCCCTTCGTCTTCGGGCGCGGCGGGGAGGAGGCGCAGGCGCTGGCCGAGCAGGGCATCCCCTTCCGCATCATTCCCGGCATCACGGCGGGCATCGCCGGCCCGGCCTACGCCGGCATCCCGGCCACCCACCGCACGGCCAACCAGGCGGTGATCCTGGCGACCGGCCATTCTTGCGCGGGCGGGCCGGACTGGAAGGCGCTGGCCGCGACCGGCGCGCCGCTGATTCTCTACATGGCCTGGAAGGGTCTGCCCGGAATCGCCGCGGCGCTGATGGAGGGCGGGTTGCCCGCCGACACGCCGGTCGGGGTGGTGACCGACGCGACGACCGAGCGGCAGCGCGTTCTGGTCACGTCGCTCGGCACCTGCGTCGCCGATCTGGAGGCAAGCGGGCTGGAGCCGCCGGCCATCATCGTGATCGGCGAGGTGGTGCGGCTGCGCCCCGTTCTGGAATGGCTGCCGAAGGAGGCGATTCATGGCTGAGGCTGAAGCGGCTGAGGCGGCACCGCGCGGGCTGATCGTGGGGGCGCCGGCGTCCGGCACCGGCAAGACCACCGTCACGCTGGGGCTGCTGGTGGCGCTGAAGGCGCGCGGCCTGCGCGTCGGCGCGGTGAAGGCGGGGCCGGACTACATCGACCCGGCCTTCCATCAGGCGGCGACCGGGCGGCCCAGCGTCAACCTCGACAATTGGGCGATGGGGCCGGACCTGCTGGACTCGCTGGCCCGCCGCGCCGGGGAGGGCACCGACCTGCTGGTCTGCGAGGCCCTGATGGGCCTGTTCGACGGGGTGGCCGGCGTCGGGGCGACCGGCACCGGAGCCACCTCCGAACTGGCCGCCCGCACCGGCTGGCCGGTGATCCTGGTGGTGAACGCCAAGGGCCAGTCGCAATCCGCCGCCGCCCTGGTGAAGGGATTCGCCACCTACCGGGAGGATGTGCGGATCGGCGGGGTGATCCTGAACAACATCGCCAGCCCGCGCCACCTCGCCCTGGCCGGCGGCGCCATCGAGGCGCTGGGCATTCCCGTCCTCGGCTCCCTGCCCCGCACCCCCGACGTGATCCTTCCCGAACGCCATCTCGGCCTGATCCAGGCGGAGGAGACGGCGGACCTTCAGGAACGTCTGGCCGCTCTGGGCCGCTTCATCGCGCAGCATGTCGACCTCGACCGGGTGACGGCGCTCGCCGCACCGTCCCGCGCGCCGGAGGGGCGCTTCGCACCCGCTTTGCCGCCGCTCGCCCTTCCGCCGCTGGGCCAGCGCATCGCCATCGCGCGGGACGCCGCCTTCACATTCGTCTACCCGCACCTGTTGGAGGGCTGGCGCGCGGCGGGCGCGGAGATCATGCACTTCTCTCCGTTGGCGGACGAGGCGCCGCCGGATGACGCCGACGCCGTCTATCTGCCCGGCGGCTATCCGGAACTGCACGCCGGGCGCCTCGCCGCCGCCGGATGCTTCCGCGAGGGCATGCACCGGGCCGCCGCCCTCGGGCGCGCGATCTACGGCGAGTGCGGCGGTTACATGGCGCTGGGCGAGTCGCTGGAGGATGCGGCGGGCACGACCCACCCGATGCTGGGGCTGCTGGGGGTGCAAACCTCCTTCGCGAAGCGGAAGCTGCATCTGGGCTACCGCCGCGCCGTCCTGCTGGCCGACACGCCGCTGGGCCGGGCGGGCACGGCGCTGCGCGGGCACGAGTTCCACTACGCCTCGATCCTGGACCGGGGAACGGACGAGCCTCTGGTCACCGCAACGGCGGCGGACGGGTCCGACCTCGGGCCCCTCGGCGGGCGGCGGGGCGGCGTCTTCGCCTCCTTCTTCCATGTGATCGCGGCGGACTCATGAGCGATCACGCCTTCACGCCGGAGGAGCGGGACGCGCTCTACAAGGCGATCTTCTCCCGCCGCGACGTGCGCGGGCAGTTCGCTCCCGACCCGGTCCCGGAGGAGGTGCTGACCCGCGTTCTGACCGCCGCGCACCACGCGCCCTCCGTGGGCTTCATGCAGCCCTGGAACTTCATCGTCGTCCAGGACCCGACGGTGAAGGCGCAGGTCCACGCCGACTTCTCCCAGGCCAACAAGGAAGCCGCCGCCCTCTTCACCGGAGAACGCAAGGCGCTCTACAGCCGCCTGAAGCTGGAGGGCATCCGGGAGGCGCCGGTCAACCTGTGCATCACCTGCGACCGGGAGCGCTCCGGCCCGGTGGTGCTGGGGCGGACGCACATCCCGACCATGGACCTCTATTCCTGCGTCTGCGCGGTGCAGAACCTCTGGCTGGCGGCGCGGGCGGAGGGGCTGGGCGTCGGCTGGGTCAGCATCCTGCACGAGGACAAGCTGCGCGACGCGCTGGGCATTCCGGAGCGGATCGTCCCCGTGGCCTATCTGTGCATCGGCTACGTCTCGCACTTCCACGAGACGCCGGAACTGGAGAAAGCCGGCTGGCGAAACCGGCTTCCCCTGGAGGACCTCGTCTTCCGCGACCGTTGGGGCGGGAAGGCGTAGACGCCGCCGTCAGGCCCCGAAGCCGCCGTCGATGGTCTGGAACGAGCCGGTGATCATCGCGCCGTGCGGACCGGCGATGAAGGCGGTCAGTTCGGCGACTTCGCTGGCGTGGGCGTAGCGCTTGATGGCCATGAAGCCGCGCATGGCCTCGGCCATCGGGCCGTCGGCGGGGTTCATGTCGCTGTCGGTCGGCCCCGGCTGGATGGCGTTGACGGTAATCCCGCGATCGCCGAAGTCGCGCGCCAGCCCGCGCACCATGCCCTGGACCGCCGATTTGGTGAGCGCGTAGGCCGCCCCGCCCGCGAAGGGCATCCGGTCGCCGTTGACCGACCCGATGACGATGATGCGCCCCGGTCCCGTCATGTGGCGCGCCGCCTCGACCGCGGCGTGATAGGGGGCGCGCACGTTGACGTCGATCATGCGGTCCACCGCGTCGGGGTCGAGGGTCAGCGGATCGCCGATGATTCCGATCCCGGCGTTGACCACCAGCACGTCCAGCGCGCCCCGTCCGGCCACCGTGGCGACCAGCGCGTCGCGGTCGGCGCTGTCGGTGCGGATCGCCTCCGCCCCGGTTTCGGCGGCCAGCGCGGCGGCGGCCTCCGCCGATCCGGCGTAGGTGAAGGCGACCCGCCCACCGCCCGCCGCGAAGCGCTGGACGATGGCCTTGCCGATGCCCCGGCTTCCACCCAGCACCAGAATCTTCTTGCCCGTAAAGTCGGTCATGACCGGTTCCTTGAATTAATGTAGTGGTCACTATATAAAATCAGGGCAGAGCATTGCGCAAGGGATTTTTATAGTGACTGCTACAAAAAGATCGGAGCCACGCGGTCGGCGGCGTTCCTTCGATGTGGACGAAGCGGTGGAAACGGCGATGAGGCTGTTCCACGCCCGCGGTTATGACGCGGTCGGCGTGGCCGAGCTGGGGGCCGAGCTGGGCATCAAGCCGCCGAGCTTCTACGCGGCCTTCGGCAGCAAGGCCGGGCTGTTCGAACGGGCGCTGCGGCGCTATGCGGCGGGGGACGCCAACGTCTTCGAACGGGCACGGGCGGAGGGCGGCGGCGTGGCCGAGGTGATCGGCCGCACGCTCGCGCTCGCGGCGGAGCTTTACCCCGGCCAATGTGGAACGGCGGGCTGCCTCGTGCTCGACGGGGCGCGCAACAGCGCCGACCCGGAGGCGCGGGCCTTGGCCGACGCGCTCAAGCGGGAAGGCCGCAAGGCGATCCGCGACTTCATCGCCTCCGAGGCGCCGGACCGCGCCGACGCGCTGGCCGATCTGGTGGCGGTCACGATGATGGGGATGTCGGCGGCGGCCCGCGACGGCGCGGAGAGGGCCGCGCTGGAAGCGGTGGCCGCCATGGTGGACCGGGCCTTCCGCCGGGAGTTTTCGGGCGCCTGACGGTTCCTGGCCGCCGCCTTACCTTGCGGTGTCCGGGAGGCGCCGGCCGGAACGCGGATCAGAGATTTGGGCGAAAAAAAGGCCGAAGCGGTTGCTCCGGCCTTGAGTCTAGGGAGGAAACGCCCCGAGAATGGGCAGGCGGAGAATAGGGGCACTCCTTCCGAACTGGTATTACCAATGCGACATAGGTGCGGTGCAGCACCCGCATATGCCGCAATTTCCCTGTAATTTTTTTAGGCCTTTGTGCTTTTCCGGATCATTGCGGCGGGGGGCAGCCCCTTATCGCGAAACGGGGCGATTTGTCATCCTCGGGACAGCTTCACCGCCGCCGCATGAACGCGCATAATCCCGCGCGGATTTCGCGGTGCGTCCCGTGGCGGACTTGGCCGCGGCGGGGCGCTGGATGGGGAAATGGCGGCATGGGATTCGGCAAGGGCGTCTGGCTGCGCCCGGTTATCGCGCTGGCGCTCGGGGTTCTGGCTTGCGGAGCCGCGCGGGCGGAGCCCTTCCGCTTCACCATCCTCTACGCCCACAGCACGACGGAGTTGGAGGACGCCCAGGGACGCGGCGGCATCGCCCGGCTCGCCACGCTCGTCCGGCAGGAACGCGCGGCGCGCGGCACCGTGCTGGTCCTGCACGGCGGGCAGTCGCTGGCTCCCTCCGTCCTGTCCTTCTATGACCAGGGGGCGCATGTCATCGACCTGCTGAACGGCGTCGGCATCGACGCCATGGCGGCGCTGAACCGGGAATTCCATCACGGCGACGACCTGCTGATGACCCGCGCCTTCGAAGCGAACTTCCCCATCGTCACCACCAACGCGGTGGACCGCCAGACCCGCAAGCCGCTGGACGGGCTGGAGGATCATGCGATGCTGAACGCCGGGCCGGTGCGTGTCGGCGTGCTGGCCGCCGTGCCCGCCCGGACGGGGGAGATCACCCGCTCGCCGCGGACCGCTTTCCTGCCGCCGGGACCGGAACTGGCCCGCAAGGCGAAGGAGCTGCGCACCGCGGGCGCCGATCTGGTGGTGGCGCTGACCGGCAATTCCGGCGGCACCCATCGGGA
Organism: Roseomonas genomospecies 6; assembly: GCF_008365375.1. GTDB lineage: Bacteria > Pseudomonadota > Alphaproteobacteria > Azospirillales > Azospirillaceae > Azospirillum. The sequence goes on from NZ_QOKW01000001.1 coordinate 490,190, forward strand.
CGTGATCGCCTCCGGCGCCGCCGACATCGTGCTCTACCAGGACCGCGGGCGGGTGGTCGCCGTGGATTACGACGGCAAGACGCTGAACGCGACGGTGGAGCCGCAGGCCGCCTGGGTCCTGGCCCTGGACGTCAGCGCCGAGAGGGTGACGAAGGACGGAGCCGCGAGCACGGTGTGGAGCAGCGGCGTGCGCGCCATCGACACCGCCGCCGTTCCGCCCGACGCCACGCTGGACGCGCGGGCCAAGGCGTACCGCGCGCGGCTGGACAGCATGCTGGGCATGCAGGTGGGCCGGTTGGAGACCCCCATCGACACCCGGCGCGAAGCGGTGCGCGGCGGCGAGAACGCCTTCGCCAACACCGTCGCCGACTCGCTGCGCGAGGCGATGGAGGCCGATGTCGCGCTGATCAACGGCGGCTCCTTCCGCGGCGACCGCGCCTATGCGGCGGGCACGGTGTGGACACGCCGGGACATCCAGACCGAATTTCCCTTCCACGACACCGCCGTCCTGATCGAGGTCACCGGCCAGCAATTGCGCGACGCGCTGGAGTTCGGCTTCTCCGGCATCGAGGAGTTGCAGGGCCGTTTCCCGCATCTGTCGAACGCCCGCGTCGCCGTCGACGCCTCGCGGCCTCCCGGCCAGCGGGTGCTGACGCTGACGGTGGGCGGCAAACCGGTGGAGCCGACCGCCCGCTTCCGGCTGGCGACCGGCAGCTACCTCGCCAACGGCGGGGACGGCTATGGGATGCTGTCCACCGCTCCGCGGCTGGTGGACGACCGGGACGCCGATTTCGTCTCGACCATCCTGGCCGGCCGGATCGCCCGCACCGGCGTCTTCGCGCCGCGGCTCGACGGCCGCCTGACGGTCCGGCGGTAACCGCAAGATGGACGCCACGGCCACGCCGCCTCCCAACGACCGAACGGACGGTCCCGGCACCACCCCCCTGCCCCGGCGGCATCGCCCGCGCGCCGGCATCGTCCAGCGCATCACCATCGGCCTGACCGTCATGACGATGCTGGTCCTGCTGATCGGCGTCGTGTCGCTGTCCTCCTTCCAGCTTTTCCGGGGGGAGGTGTCGGCCCTGTCCACCACCAGCCTGCCGAAGGTCATCACCAGCGCGGAACTGCGCGGCTCGCTCCAAAAGCTGGTCGCACGGCTACCCGTCCTGGCGGGGGCGGCGACCACCCCGCAGCGCCGCGCCATCTACGACGAACTCATCAGCGAATTGGAATTCCTGAGGAAGCTGGTGGACCGCATGCAGGACCTTCACCGGCAAGGCGAGCGGAGCGGCGAAGGCGACCGAGGCGAAGGCGACGAGGGACGGCTTCTGGAGCAGGCCCAGTCCACCCTGCTGATCCTGGCGGCGACGGTGGCCGACCTGAACGCGGAGGTCGGGCGGCAGATCGAGGCGGGCGGGCGTCAGGCGGAGGCGATCCGCGCCCTGGCCCAGCTCGCCGACGCGCTGGAGCGGCTGCCGGGGGCGGAGCCCGGCACCGGGCAGCCCGCGACGGCCCACGGCGGGGCGGGAACGCTGGGCGCCTGGGCGGTGCGGACGGGCGCCCTGATGGCGCGCGCCGCCGGGGCGATGCAGACGGACCATTTGAACCGGCTGCGGATGGAGCGGCGCAACGCGGAGCACACGCTTGCCGAACTGGGCCGCATCGCCGCCGCCACGCCCGGACCCGGAGGTTCCGCCATGGAGCGCATCCGGGCCGACCTCGCCACGATCCTGGTGGCTCCGAACGGGCTGTTCGACAGCTCCGCCGAACGGCTTCAGGCGCGCAACCGCGCCCAGGCGCTGTCCGGCCAGTCGCGCGTCCTGGTGGAAACGGTGGACCGCTTCACCCTGGCCCTGTTCGACGCCATCCAGGACCAGTCCCTGGACCGCACCGGCGATCTGGCGGCGCTGATCCAGGAACGCTCGCGCATGGTGATGGTGCTGGGCGGCGCGTCCATCCTGCTCGCCATCCTGGTCCATCTGTTCTTCCGGCGCTTCCTGACCTCGCGGCTGGTGGCGCTGAACGGCGCGGTGCTGGCCCGGCTGTCCGGCAGCGACGCCACGGTTCCGGTGGAGGGCAACGACGAGATCACCGACATCGCCGCCTCCATCCGCTATTTCATCGACGAGATCGACCGGCGGCAGATGGATCTGGCCGACAACGAGCGGCGCTTCCGCGACCTCGTCGAGGGTTCCATCCAAGGCATCATCATCCACCGCGACTTCCGGCCGCTCTACGCCAACGACGCCTTTCTCCAGATGCTGGGCGGCAGCTTGGACCGGACGCTCCAGGTGCGTTCGGTGCTCGACTTCGTCGCGGAGGACAGCCGCCCCCTGGTGGAGGACAATTACCGCCACATCGTCGCCACCGGCCTGCCCAGCGACCGGCGGCGCCTGCGCGCCCGCCGTCTGGACGGGGCGGAGCGCTGGGTCGAACTGACGAGCCGCCGCATCGACTGGAAGGGGGAAACCGCCGTCCAATCCATCGTCGTGGACGTGACCCGCGAGGTCGAGGCGGAGGCGGCGCTCCGCCGGTCGCGCGATTCGGCGGAACAGGCTTTGCGCGATCTGAAGGAAACCCAGGCCAACCTGATCCAGGCGGAGAAGATGGCCTCGCTCGGCCAGCTCGTCGCCGGGGTGGCGCACGAGGTCAACACGCCCATCGGCATCACCATCACCGGCGCCTCGCAGCTTGCCGTCCAGTTCGAGGATCTGACCCGGCAGCTCGCCGCCGGTTCCATCAAGAAATCGGAGTTCCAGCGCTTCCTGGCCGACGGCGGGGAGATGGCGCGGCTGATCCTGTCCAACAGCACGCGCGCCGCCGATCTGGTGCAGAGCTTCAAGATGGTCGCCGTGGACCAGTCGAGCGACGAGCGCCGCCGGTTCGAACTGAAGACCTACATCGGCGAATTGCTGCGCAGCCTGCGGCCCGCCTACAAGGAGATGGCCGGGCTCGACATCGGCGTGGAAAGCCCCGAGACCCTGGAGCTGGACGGCTATCCCGGCGCCCTGTCGCAGATCCTGACCAACCTCATCATCAACGCGGTGACCCACGCCTTCACGCCGCACCATCCGGGCCGGCTGACCATCACCGCGCGCCTGCTGCCGCCGGAGCAGGTCGAACTGACCGTGGCGGACGACGGGTTGGGCATTCCGTCGGACATCCTGCCGAAAATCTTCGACCCCTTCTTCACCACCCGCCGCGGCAGCGGGGGCAGCGGGCTGGGGCTCCACATCGTCTACAACCTCGTCACCGGTACCCTGCGCGGCACCATCGCGGTCGAGAGCACTCCCGGAGAAGGAACCCGCTTCATCCTGCGCTTTCCGCGGGTCACGCCGACGGCGGCTCCGGTGGGCGGAATCGGAAGGAAGGAGACGGTGTGATAGGGTTGGAAAATGATCGGTTCCATCATTTTCCAACCGTAGAACCCGTCAGATCGCCGCCCTCAGCCCGGCCGTGGAGAAGCCGCCCAGGCTGTAGAGGCCGCGCTGCCCTTCCACCGGCTTGAACCGGTCGGTGATGCCCAGCACGGTTTCCGCGCCGCCCAGATAGAGGACGCCGTCCTGCGGCATCTGGCGGGCGATGGCCTCCAGCACCTTGGTCTTGGTCGGCTGGTCGAAATAGATCAGCACGTTGCGGCAGAACACGATGTCGAACTGCCCCAGTGCGGACAGGTCGCCCAGAAGGTTGTACTCGCGGAACGAGACCATCTGGCGAAGCTGCTGGCTGATCTGCCACTTGTCGCCCTGCTGTTTGAAATGCTTCACCAGCATCTGGATGGGCAGGCCGCGCTGCACCTCGAACTGGGTGTAGATGCCGGACTTGGAGCGCTCCACCATTTCCGCGGAAATGTCGGTGCCGACGATCTCGATCCGCCATCCGGCCAGCTTCGCCGATTCCTCGCTCAGCAGCATGGCGAGCGAGTAGGCCTCCTGCCCCGAGGAGCAGGCCGCCGACCAGATGCGGATGGACCGCTTGGCCGACCGCGCCTCCAGCAATTTCGGCAGGACGATCTGCTTGAACTGGTCGAAGGGCTTCTGGTCGCGGAAGAAGGAGGACTCGTTGGTGGTCATCGCCTCCGTGATGTCGCGCAGCAGGGCCTCGTCCTTGCGCGTCCGCACGGTGGCGGCCAACTCCTCCAGCCCCTTCATGTTCCACTTGCGCGCCACCGGCATCAGCCGGGATTCGAGCAGGTAGGCCTTGTCGCGGGTCAGGACCAGACCGGAACGCTGCTTGAGCAGCGTGGAGAACATGTCGAAATCTTCGACTCTCATGCTGCCCTCGACGCGAACTTGCGGATGTAGGGACCGATTTCCTTGAGAGGCAGCACCGCGGAGCAGATGCCCGCCTGGGCGACGGCCCCCGGCATGCCCCACACGACGCTGGACGCCTCGTCCTGCGCGATAAGGGTGCCGCCGGCGTTCACCACCTCGGTGCAGCCCTTCAGCCCGTCCTGGCCCATGCCGGTCAGGATGCAGGCCAGGATCTTGCGTCCGCCGAAGGCGCGGAGGATGGACCGCATCATCGGGTCCACCGCCGGACGGCAGAAATTCTCCGGCGGGTCCTTGGTCAGCGAAATCACGTTGGCGCCCGCGCGCTGGGTCACCAGCATGTGGAAGTCGCCCGGCGCGATGTAGCAGCGTCCCGACACGATCGGCTCGCCGTCCTTCGCCTCCTGCGCGTTCAGCCCGCACTGGCGGGTGATGTGCTCGGCCAGGATGGTGGTGAAGGTCGCCGGCATGTGCTGGGTGATGAGGATCGGCTGGGTGACACCGGCCTTAAGATGCGCCAGCACCTCGAAAAGGGCCTGCGGGCCCCCCGTGGAACTGCCGATGGCGATCACATCCGGCTTGATCTGGCTGGCGGTTCCGACGGCGGGGGCCGGGCGCAGCGTGACCGGAGGCGGCTCCCGCTTCAGCAGCGCGGACGGCACCGGGGTCAGCGGGCGCAGTTCCCCGCGGGTGCGGGACCCGGCGCGGCGCGCGGCGGCGCCCAGCGCCTTGACCTTCGACACCAGTTCGCGCTTGAAGGCGTCCGCCCCGCCGATCTCGCGGGTGGAGGTCGGCTTGGGGATGTAGTCGGCCGCACCCGCGGACAGGCAGCGCATGGAGATGTCGGCCCCGCGCAGGGTCAGCGTCGAGGCCATGATGATCTTCACCTGCGGTGCCACGGCCAGCAGCTTCGGAATGGCGGTCAGCCCGTCCATCACCGGCATCTCGATGTCGAGCACGATGACGTCGAGCGAGTTGCGCTGCAGCGCGTTGACGGCCATCTGTCCGTCACCGACCGAAGCGACCACGCGGATTTCCGCGTCGCCTTCCAGGGCACGGGTCAGAAGGCCGCGGATAACGGCGGAGTCATCGACCACCATCACCCGCACGGGATCGCCGCCGGCGGTGCCGGCCGGATTGGCCGCGGGCGCGGCGGGTGGGCTTCTGCCGAAACGATCGGACATGACGCAATCAGCCTTTCAGGGTCGCAACGGTGCGCGGCGCGGCAGTACCCCGCGTCACAGCAGACCGACCTGCTGGAACTTGGTCTGGATGATGTCGCTGTCGAACGGCTTCATGATGTACTCGTTCGCCCCGGCGGACAGCGCCTCCTGGATGTGGGCGAGGTCGTTCTCGGTCGTGCAGAACACCACCTTGGGCACCTCACCCCCACTCATCTTGCGCAGGCGGCGCAGGAACTCGATACCGGTCATGACCGGCATGTTCCAGTCCAGCAGGATGGCGTCCGGCATCTTCTGCGCGCAGGCCTCCATGGCCTGCCTTCCGTCCTCCGCCTCCGTGCAGGCGAAGTTCAGCTCTTCCAGGATCTTCCGCGCGACCTTGCGGACCACGCGGCTGTCGTCGACGACCAGGCAACATTTCATGGTGAACGGGCCTCAGGCTTCGCTTTGAACACCGACCGGGGATTCGCCTCAGGCCGCTTCCATGTTGGTGAAATTCAGCAGTCGCGGCACGTCCAGGACCACCATGAGCTGACCGTTCAGGCGATAGATGCCCGTGGACACCTCGCGCCAACGCGGGTCGAGGGTGGCCGGGTTGCGCTCGAAGTCGTCGTTGGACAGGCTCAGCACCTCGCCCACCGAATCGACCATCAGGCTGTACAGCTCGCCGCGCAGGTCCACCACGATGGACATGCCCGGCTTGTCCTTCGGGCGCGACGACAGGCCCAAGCGCAGCCGCACGTCGATGGCGGTGACGATGCGCCCGCGCAGGTTCAGCGAACCGGCGACCTCCGGCGGGGCCAGCGGGATGCGGGTGATCCGCTGGTGCCCCAGCACGTCCTGGACCTGCAGGACCGGGATGCCGAACAACTGGTCGGCGATGGTCATGGTCACATAGTCCTGGCTGCCACCGGAAGTGATCTCGTCGCCCTTGGACTTCTTGGTGGTGGCGGGCAGCTTGGCCTTGCTCATGCGGCACCTTTCTGCTCGGACAGGGTCTGCTGCAGCGCGTACAGCAGAGCGTCACGGTCGAACTTGGCGACATAGTCGGTGAACCCGGCCTGACGGCCGCGGTCGAGGTCGCGCGGGGAGGCGTGGCTGGACAGGGCGACCATCGGCGTTGCGCTCCAGCGGGTGCCGCCCTGGCGGACCGCCTCGGCGAAGTCGAAGCCGCTCATGCCCGGCATCTCGATGTCGGAAACGATGACGTCGAAGTCCTCGCCCGCCTCGCAGAGCGCCAGCGCCTCGTTGGCGTTCTCCACCGCGGTGACGTCGTAGCCGGCGACCGACAGCAGCGGGGTCAGAAGGTTGCGGAAGAACGGGCTGTCATCGACCAGCAGAACGCGCTGGAGCGCCTTCTCCTCCTCGTACGCATCGGTCGAGGACGAGCCGAACCAGTCCTTGTAGGCCTGGGTCAGGAAGAAGCCCGCGTCGATCACGTCTGTCGCCTTGCCGGCGATGATCGCCGAACCCATCAGGCCCGGACGGTCGGCGGTGAGCTGCACCACCAGACGCTCCTCCACGATGTCCACGATCTCGTCCACGATCAGGCCCATGGAACGGTCGCCGTCGGCGAAGACCAGCACCGGCTGACGGCCTTCCTGGCCCATCATGAAGCCCGGATCGATCGGCACCAGCGGCATCAGCTTGCCGCGGTACTGGACCACCGGCATGCCGTTGGACGATTCGACGCTGGCGAGGTCCACATCTTCCAGGCGGGCGACCAGCGACAGCGGCACCGCCTTCGGCGCGCCGGCCCCGGCGCGGAACAGCAGCAGCGCCATCTTGTCCTCCTGGCGGGTCGCCTGGACGGAGGTCGCCTCCTTGGACATGGTCTCGCCCATGGCCATCTCGCCGGTGGCCGACGCGATGCCGTTCGGGTCCAGGATCATGATGACCGAGCCGTCGCCGAGGATGGTGTTGCCCGAGAACATCTCGATGTGGCGCAGGATCGGCGCCACCGGCTTCACCACGATTTCCTCGGTGTCGAACACGCGGTCGACCATGATGCCGAAGGTGTAGGTGCCGACCTGCGTGACCACGATGAAGGTCTCGTCGGTCTTCTTCTCCTCGCCTTCCTTGTCGTCGAGCCGCAGCAGCTCCTGCAGCGAGACCAGCGGCAGCAGGCGGTTGCGCAGGCGCAGGACCGGCGTTCCCTTCAGCCGCTCGATGGTGTGCTCGCTGTCGGCGGCGGCGCGCACCAGCTCGACCACGCTGATCTGCGGGATGGCGAAGCGCTCGCCGGCGCATTCCACGATCAGGGCGGAGACGATGGCCAGCGTCAGCGGGATCTTGATGACGAAGGTCGAGCCCTTGCCCTGCTGGGACTTGATCTCGATCGTGCCGCCGATCTTCTCGATGTTGGTCTTCACCACGTCCATGCCGACGCCGCGGCCCGACACGTTGGTGACCTTCGCCGCGGTCGAGAAGCCCGGCTTCATGATGAACTGGATGATCTGCTGGTCGGACATCGCCGCCAGCTCGCCTTCCGAGGCCATGCCGTTCTGGATGGCCTTCTGCTTGATCTTGTCGATCGCCAGGCCCTTGCCGTCGTCCTGGATCTCGATGATGATGTGGCCGCCCTCGTGATAGGCGTTCAGCGTGATGCGGCCGGTCTCCGACTTGCCCGAGCGCAGACGGTCGGCGGGCACCTCCAGGCCGTGGTCGGCGGAGTTGCGCACCATGTGCGTCAGCGGGTCCTTGATCAGCTCCAGCACCTGACGGTCCAGCTCGGTGTCGGCGCCGAGCATCTGGAGGTCGATCTTCTTGCCCAGTTCGTGCGCCAGATCGCGCACCAGACGCGGCAGCTTGGCCCAGGCGTTGCCGATGGGCTGCATGCGCGTCTTCATGACGCCTTCCTGCAGCTCCGACGTCACATGGTTCAGGCGCTGCAGCGGGGCGGCGAACTCGCTCTCCTTCTGCGACCGCAGGATCTGGAGGAGCTGGTTGCGGGTCAGCACCAGCTCGGACACCATGGTCATCAGGTTTTCGAGCAGATCGACGTTCACGCGGATGGTCTGCGCGGCGACCGCCGATTCCTTCGTCGCGGCCTCTCCGCCAGCACCGCCGCCGGCGGCGGCCTCCGCGGCGGGAGCGGGCGCCTTGGCGGCGGGCACCGGATCGGGGTCCGGCACCACGAGATCCTGCGAGGGGGCGGGCTCCTCCGCCGGCTCCGGAGCGACCGGGGCGAGCGCGGTGCCGGTCGGGCCGGGCGTGGCGTTCCAGATCGCCTCAAGCTCTTCCAGCGTGAGGTTCCCGGAGGAGGAGGCCGGAGTCTCCTCCGCCGCGGCGACCGCGGGGGCCGGCGGGGGTTCCGGAGTCGGAGCGGGCTTGGCCGGAGCGGCGCCCAGCTTGCCTTCGGCGCACAGGTTCAGGCGCTCGATCAGCGGCAGGTCGTCGCCCGGCGGCTCCGCCTCCGTCGCCTCCAGAACGGCCAGCAGGCTCTTGATGGTGTCCAGGGCCTGAAGGATCAGCGAGACCGCTTCGGGATTGATGGTCAGTTCCCCGTCGCGGAACTTGCCCAACACGTTTTCCGAGGCGTGCGCGACCTTTTCCAGGCGCGGCAGACCGAGGAAGCCGCAGGTGCCCTTGATGGTGTGCACCAGACGGAAGATGTTCGACAGCAGTTCCGGATTGTTGGGATTCTGCTCCAGACGGACAAGTTCCACGTCGAGAACCGACAGGTTCTCGTTGGTTTCCGTCAGGAATTCGGAGAGCAGATCATCCATGTCGCGATCCCCACGCCCGCAATTATGTCCGTTTCCGGCCGGCCGTCCGGAGGGCGGCGTGCGCGACGCCGCCGGTACGGGCCTTTCCAGCTACGGTGGGAGCCTGTCAAACACTGATTAAGAGAACCTTACCTCCTTCGATACCACCCCCGAGGTCCCGTTGTCGCACTGCACCGCTGCACCGCACCGCCGCACCCATGGCCGAGGCAGGGCGGAACAGGCCGTCGTCGATGCGCGGATCTCGCCCCCCCGTAGGGACAGGGTCACCACTGCACGGTGAAAACCAGCCGGTCCGGTCCGGCGGGGGTGGCGGCGACGCGGTATCCGTCATCCTCGGCGAAACGCCCGGTCATGTAGGCGTGGATGCTGCGCGGCGTCAGGTCGTCGGCGGACACCGTGCCGGCGAGCGCCGCCGCGGAGTCGTCCTTCAACGCGCCGGGGCGCCCGGCGGCGGTGACGATGAAGCGGCCCGTCTGCTCGTCCCCCTCCGCAGCGACGGTGATGGTTCCGCCGTGGGTCAGCGCCTCATCGGCCAGGATGATGACGTTCAGCAGCACCTTCGGCGCGCCCCGCTTGAAGGCGATCTGGTCGTTCGGCACCCCCGCCGGCCAGTCCAGCGTGGTGCGTCCGCCCTCCAGAAGCCCTTGCGCGGAGGACCGGGTGTCGCCGAATCCCTTCTGCTCCCGCCCCGCCAAGCCATAGGCGAGCCGGAAGACGCGCAGCCGCCGGTCGGCCTGTCCGGACGAATGCTCGATCAGCTTCACCGCCTCGCCGAGGAAGCCCCCGGCGGGCTCGTCCTCCATCTCCTCGATCAGTTCCAGCCCGTTGCGGATCGCTCCCACCGGGCTCACGAGGTCGTGGCAGATGCGGGAAGCGACAAGCTCGATCACGCGGATGTCCAGCGGCACGGGGGTCTCCAGATCGTTGATGGCCGACCGTCAGAAGGCTGGCCGGCGGCCGATGCCCATCGGCGGGAACTTCCCCTGGCCGGGCGGCATTCTGTAGCATGCCGGTGTTCCAGGGGCCGGTGTTCCACGGAAGTGGCCGGCGGCGATGTCCGTTTGTATCATTCCGTGGACGGGGATGCCGCCGCTTTTCCGCGGTCATCCCGCGAAAGCGATAACCACATCCGATGGATGCAGGAGGCGCGGCATGGACGATTCACTGGTTCCCGGCGCCTGGGTGCGCCATCCCGCCCAACCCGATTGGGGTCTGGGGCAGGTGCAGTCCGCCATCGGCGACCGCGTCACCGTGAATTTCGAGAATGCGGGGAAGCTTCTCATCGACACGTCGGTGGTCTCCTTGACCGTCACCGACCCGGACGATGCGCCATGAGGGAACGCCTGCTGCTGGCCTCCATCCTCGTGCTGGCCGCCGGCGGCCCGGCGCTGGGCGGGGACGCGCCCGATCCGGAGCGGGGGAAGACCCTCTTCCGCGCCTGCGCCTTCTGCCACACGCTGACTCCGGACGGCGGCAACCGCGCCGGCCCGACGCTGTGGAAGCTGTTCGGGCGCCCCGCCGGGGCGGTGGAGGGCTATCACTACTCCCCGGCCCTGAAGAGCAGCGGGATCGTCTGGGACGAGGCGGCGGTGGCCCGTCTGTTCGAACTCGGCCCGGACGTGATGACCCCCGGCAGCAAGATGCCGATCCAGACCATCGCCAGCGACTCCGACCGGCGGGATCTGGTGGCCTATCTGAAGGAGGCGACAGCGCCGTGAGGCTGACGGCGAGTGTGGTTGAAAGCGCGCTCCGGCCCGCCTATGGTCTTGGAAAAAGGCGCCGTTGCGCCAAGCCTCAAATCGATTCCAGGAGCGCCCGCCCCATGAAAGCCATGCTGCTCGGCTTTGTCGCCGCCATCGTCATCGCCGCCGGCGCGTCCGTCGCGCTGACCTCCATCGACCACAGCTCGGCCACCCGCTTCTCCAGCAGTTCGGTCCGCCTCTGAGGGTTAGGCGCGGCGGCGGTCGGCCATGGCCTCCGCCGTCTTCAGGGCGGCGATCAGGCTGGACGCTCCGGCCCGGCCCGTTCCGGCGATGTCCAGCGCCGTCCCGTGGTCCGGCGAAGTGCGGACGAAGGGCAGGCCCAACGTGATGTTGACCCCCGTGTCGAAGTCGATGGTCTTCAGCGGGATCAGCGCCTGATCGTGGTACATGCACAGCGCCGCGTCATAGCCGCCGCGCGCCGCCGCGTGGAACAGCGTGTCGGCGGGCCGCGGCCCCACCGCGTCGATTCCCTCCGCCCGCAGGTCGGCGACCGCCGGGGCGATAATGTCGATCTCCTCCCGCCCCATGGCGCCGCCCTCCCCCGCGTGGGGATTCAGCGCGGCGACGGCCAGACGGGGCCGCGCAATGCCGAAGTCACGGACCAACGCCGCCGCCGTGACCCGCCCGGCGTGCAGGATCGCCTCCCGAGTCACGAGGTTCACCGCGTCGCGGACCGAGACATGGATGGTCACCGGCACGACGCGCAGATCCTGCGCGGCCAGCATCATCACGGGTTCGTCCGCCAGACCGGCCAAATGCGCCAGATATTCGGTGTGTCCGGGATGGCGGAAGCCGGCGGCGTAGAGCGCCGATTTCTGGATGGGGTTGGTGACGACCGCCGACGCCTCCCCCCGGCGGACCAGATCGACGGCCCGGTCGATGCTGGCGATCACCGCCGCGCCGTTGGCCGGGTCGGGGCGGCCCGGCGTCACCGGCGCGGCCAGCGGCTGCGGCAGCACCGGCAGGGCCGTGCCGAACACCGCCGCAGCTTCGGCGGCGCTGCCGACCGCCTTCACGGGGACCGGCAGGCCGAGCCGGGAGGCGAGCGCTTCCAGGCGGGCGGGATCGTCCAGAAGGACGAAGGGCGGCACCGCGCCGTCCGCGCCGTCCGCGCCAGCCGCCGAAGCCGTCGCCCAAGCCTTCAGGGCGATCTCTCCTCCGATCCCCGCCGGCTCGCCCATGGTGAGGGCGAGCGGCGGCCGGAGGCCGGTCGCGGTCATCAGTTGCGGATCTCCACGAAGGCGGTGCGGCGCAGGTCGCGCAGGTAACGGCGAGCCAGCAGATCCGCGCGCTCGTTGATGAGGTCGCGCTCGATCTCCTCGCGCGGCGGCATCTTGATGTCCTTCGGGTCGATCGGCGGCGGGGCCGGAGCGGCCACGGGCTGCGGCGCGGGCGCCGGGGGCGGCTCGATCATCGGCACGTCGCGCTTGCAGACGATCAGGATGATGGCACCGCCGGGGCTCATCAGCACCGGGCTGGGCTGGCCCAGCGGGATGCCGACGGCGAGCTGCTGGAGGCCCGGCGCCAGATCCTTCACCCGCATCGTGCCCATGTCACCCGATTCCGGGATGCCCATGGCCTTCGCCTTTTCATCGAAGTCGGCGCAGCTCTTGATCGACTTGCGCAGCTTCTCCGCCTGGGCCTGGACCGCCTTCAGCTCCTCCTTCGAGGGGGCCGGGATGACGATCTGCTTCATGTTGACCTTGGCCTTCGCCAGATCCGGCTTCGGCTGGGGCCGCGGCTGCGGCGGCGGGGCCGGCGGCGGCGCGGTCGAGGCGGTGCTGCCGAAGGGCCGCTGATCGCGCACCAGCAGGATGTGATAGCCCGTCGCCGTGCGGACCGGCGCGGAAAGCTGGCCGGCGCGCATGGTGGACAGCGTCTTGTCCAGCTCCGCGTTCAGCTCGCCCGTGCGGACCCAGCCCATGTCGCCGCCCGAGGCGGCGCCGGCGGACTGAGAGAACTGACGGGCCAGCGCGGCGAAGTTGCCGCCGCGGCGCACCTCCTCCACCAGACGGTCGGCGTTGCGGCGCACCTCCTCGTCCTGGTCGGGGCTGTCCACGGCCAGGAAGATCTCGGCGACCAGATATTCCGGCTTGCCGATGTTGGCCCTGATTCGCTCCATCACGGCGTCGATCTCCTCGTCGCCGATCACCACCTCCTGCCGGATGCGGCGCTGCATCACCCGCTGCCAGGACAGCAGCGCCCGCACCTGCTCGCGCAGGGTGGAGAGCGGAACATTCTGGGTCTTCAGCAGGGCTTCGAGCTGCGGCCGGCCCATGCGGTTCTGCTCGGCGATGCGCCCGATGGCGTCGTCGATCTCCTTCGACGGCACCGAGACACCGAGTCGCTTGGCCTCCTGCAACTGGAGCCGCTCATCGATCAACTGGCGGAGCACCTGCGGGGTCAGGCGCTGGCGCGTCTCCGCGCTGTCCTGGGCACCGGCGTTCAGCAGAGCGAGGCGGATTCGCGCGTGCACATCGGACAGCGAGATGACCTCGTCGTTCACGACGGCGGCGATGCGTTCCGCCGGGCCTTGGGTCCCCGCCGCCGGAGCGTTCGGAGCGCGCGTCTGGGCAGCGGCGGGCGCTCCGGCGGCAAGAAGGGCGCAGGCGGTCGCCACGGCGAAGGCAGACCGGACGGCTCGCAAACTCTGCATGGTGCTCCAGACTCCAGAGGTGGTTGCCGTTTAATACGGCCCGCCCGGGCGCGTGTAAACGGAATCGTGGACCGCAGCCTGGAACGGAATTGTGTCGAAAGACCGGGCGCCGGGGTTCAGCCGTCCTCCAGATGGAGCAGCGCCGCGGTCCCCAGCAGCACGCTGACGCAGGCCGGGCTCCAGGCCGCCATGGCCAGCGGGATGGTTTCGGAGATGCCGAAGGTGCGGATCACGTCGGTCATCACGAACAGCACGAATCCGGTCAGAACGCCGCCGGACACCATCGTCATGGTGCCGCCGCGCCGCGGCAGCCGCAGCGAGAAGGCCGCGGCGAACAGCACCATCGACACGTAGAGCAACGGCTGCGACAGCAGCGACTGGTAGTGCAGCCGGTGCCGCACCGCGGGGAAACCGGTGGTCTCCAGCGTGCGGATGAAGTGCGGCAGATCCCAGAAGGAAATGGTTTCCGGCGAGGCGAAGCTCTCCTCGATGGTGGTCCGGTTCAGCTCCGTCGGGATGACGTAGGTGGGGACCGTCTCCGATTCCTTCTTGCCGAGGTTGATCGTCGCATCCTGCAATTCCCACTTCCGGTCGCGCAGGACGGCGCGGGGGGCGTCCACCCGCCCGATGTAGGTCATGTCGCCGTCGAAGCGCAGGACGATCACCTGCGACATCTCGAAGGTCAGCGGGTTCACCCCGTCGGCGTGGATGAAATACTGCTCCCCCGCCTCCTGCTGGCGCAGCCAGAGGCCGCTGCGCGACACGTCGAAGCTGCTCGACTTCAGTTTCAGGTAGCGGTCCTGGAGTTGGTTGTACTTCGCGACGAAGACGGCGCCGACCGGGTTGATCATCGTCACCTTCACCGCGCCGATCATCAGGGCGGCGATCAGCACCGGGGTCAGGAACTGCCACGCCGACACGCCGACCGCGCGGGCAACCACCAGCTCCGCACTGCGGGTCAGGCGCCAGAAGGTGAACATGCCGCTGAACAGGATCACGAAGGGAAAGATCTGCTGGCCGATCTCCGGCAGCTTCAGCAACGCCATGCGGAGGACCAGCCAGAAGGTGATGTCCGGCTTGGTCCCGGCGCGGCGCAGCAGCTCCACGACGTCGAGCAGCAGGATGATCGACAGCAGGATGCCGAGCAGCAGCAGAAACCAGGTGACGAACTGGCGCCCGATGTAGCGCGACAGCGTGGCGGATGAGTACATGGCTCCGGCCTCCCCGGCCGATCGACGGGCGGTACGCGGCGCCCCGGGGGCTTCCAACGCGGCGTGCCGGGGCTATGTACTGCGGACGGGCTCGGGAAACAACCGGTCCGCGCCTTGACAGGGCGCACGGGAAGGTCTTTATCCCAGAGTGGTCGCTGTTCGATCCCACCCGCCCCGGCGCCCCCGCGCCGGTTTTTCCCTGCCGAGAGGAGCCCGAGAGGAGCCGATGAAGTTCGCCTTTGCGAAGCCCGCGCTGCCCAAATCCGGCACCGTCGCCGTCACCGTCGCCACCGACCGCGCGCTCGGCGCCGCGGGGCGGGATCTGGACCAGAAGACGGGCGGCACGCTGTCCCGCGCCATGAAGGCCAGCCGCTTCACCGGCAAGAAGGAGGAGACGCTGGCGATCCTCGCCCCCGCGGGGGTCGAGTTCGACCGCGTCCTTCTGGTCGGCACCGGCAAGGCGGAAGAACTGTCCGACGCGACCCTCCAGGCCGTCGGCGGCGCCATCGTCGCCGCCCTGGACAAGTCCGGCGAGACGGAGGTTTCCGTCCTGCTCGACCTGCCGGACGGCGGCACCGTGGCGCCCGATGCGGCGGCGGCTGAGCTGGCCTTCGGCGCGCAGCTCCGCTCCTACCGGTTCGACAAGTACCGGACGACCGAGAAGAAGGAGGCCAAGCCCTCCCTCAAGAAGGTCATCGTCCTGACCCCCGACCCCGACGCCGCCAAGCGCGCCCACGTCCGGCTGGAGCCGCTGGCCGAGTCCGTGGCCTACACCCGCGATCTGGTGTCGGAGCCGGCCAACGTCCTGAACCCGGAAAGCCTGGCCGACCGCTGCCGGGATCTGGCCGACGTCGGCCTCCAGGTCGAGGTGCTGGATCTCAAGAAGCTGAAGAAGCTGGGCATGGGCGCCCTGATCGGCGTGGCCCAGGGCAGCGCCTTCGAGCCGCGCGTGGTCGTGATGCGCTGGGACGGCGCCCCGGACGCCGAGGACCGCCGCCCGCTGGCCTTCATCGGCAAGGGCGTGACCTTCGACACCGGCGGCATCTCCATCAAGCCCGCCGCCGGGATGGAGGACATGAAGTGGGACATGGGCGGGGCCGCGGTGGTCATCGGCACCATGCGCGCGCTCGCCGCCCGCAAGGCGAAGGTCAACGCCGTCGGCATCGTCGGTCTGGTGGAGAACATGCCGTCCGGCACCGCGCAGCGGCCCGGCGACGTGGTGACCTCGCTGTCCGGCCAGACCATCGAGGTGATCAACACCGATGCCGAAGGCCGACTCGTCCTGGCCGACTGCCTGACCTACGCGCAGGAGACCTTCAAGCCGCGGCTGATGGTGGACCTCGCCACCCTGACCGGCGCGGTCATCATCGCGCTGGGACACGAGCATGCCGGCCTGTTCGCCAACGACGACTGGCTGGCCGAGAACCTGCTGGCCGCCGGCAAGACGGTGGGCGAGCCGCTGTGGCGCCTGCCGATGGGCGACGCCTACGACAAGGACATCAACTCCGACATCGCCGACATGAAGAACGTCGGGTCGGGGCGCGGGGCCGGCAGCATCGTCGGGGCGCAGTTCCTGAAGCGCTTCGTCAACGACCTGCCCTGGGCGCACATCGACATCGCGGGCGTCGCCTGGTCCAAGAAGGACACGGCCACCGTGCCGAAGGGCGGCACCGCCTTCGGCGTGCGCCTGCTCGACCGCTTCGTGGCGAGCTATCACGAAGGCAAGTAAGGCCCCGTCCGGCGGGCGCCGTTTTTCCCCTCTCCTTCAAGGAGAGGGGAAAATTCCATGAGAGGCCATGACCGAGGTCCGTTTCTATCACCTCCAGCGGCGCACGCTCGAACAGGCGTTGCCGAAGATCCTGGAGAAGGTTCTGGAGCGCGGCTGGCGCGCCGTCGTCCTGGCCGGTTCGCCGGAGCGGGTCGACGCGCTCAATCAGCATTTGTGGACCTACGACCCGTCCTCCTTCCTGCCGCACGGCAGCGCCCGCGACGGATTCGCCGCCGACCAGCCCGTCTGGCTGACCGCCGAGGAGGACAACCCCAACGGCGCCACCGTCCTGGTCCAGGTGGACGGGGTGACCAGCGCGGCGATGGGGTCCTTCGATCTCGTCTGCGACCTGTTCGACGGCAACGACGGGGAAGCGGTTCTGGCCGCGCGGGAGCGTTGGAAGGCCTGCAAGACCGCCGGCCATGCGCTGACCTATTGGCAGCAGAACGACCGCGGCGGCTGGGAAAAGCGCGCGTAATCCCGTCCCTCTCCACCGTCTTCCGCCAGTATTCCAAATGATACCGCTAACCAGCCGGAGTGCCGCATTCATTTGTCTCCACCGGCCTTGACGGCGCTCCCGTGCACTGCGTTAATCTAAAACACGTAATATTCCGCTGGGCGGCGTACAGGTGGAGGTCGGAATGGCATGGTGCGTTCGAAGGGTGTTGACGGCGTCCCCATGACCCGCAGCGCTCTCGATCCGATCCTCGCGCGGGACGTGAAGGACGCCGCCATTCTGATCGTGGACGACAACCAGTCGAACGTCGATCTGCTCTGCGACATCCTGACCCATGATGGCTACACCGCCGTCCGGGGCGAGACCGATCCCCGCCGGGTTCCGGCTCTGTGCGAGGCCCAGCGCTTCGATCTGCTGCTGATCGACATCCGTATGCCGCACATGAGCGGCTTCGATCTGATGGAGCGGATCAACACCCTCTACGCCGACGATTACGTGCCCATCCTGGTGCTGACCGCCCACACCGACCAGGAGACGCGGCGGCGCTCACTGGAACTGGGCGCCAACGACTTCCTCACCAAGCCCTTCATCTCCTGGGAACTGCTGCACCGCGTGCGCAACATGCTGGAGATCCGCAAGCTCTACCAGCGCGCGGCGGAGCAGAACCGGGGGCTGGAGCGCCGCGTGTCGGAGCGCACGGCGGAGCTGAGCGCGGCATTGGAGGCCGTGCGGCAGGCCGACCGGGCCAAGCTGGACTTCCTGTCGGTGACCAGCCACGAGTTGCGCACCCCCCTGAACGCCATCATCGGCTTCGCCGAGGTGCTGTCCAGTGAGGCGAGCGGGCCGCTCGGCCACCGCGATTACATGGACTATGTCCGGTTGATCGAGGAGAGCGGCAAGGCGCTGCTCGGCATGGTCAACAACATCCTGGACTTCACGCGCTGTTCCGGCGGCATCGACCTTGCCGAATCGACCATCGACCTGCCGGACCTCCTCGTGGACTGTATCGCCCTGCTGGCCCCCAAGGCGCAGGCCAAGGCGCAGACCGTCACGCTTCAGCCCGGCCCGCCCGTCACGCTCCGCGCCGACCGACGCCGCCTGCGGGAGATGATGGTGCATCTGCTGGACAACGCGGTGAAGTTCGGCCGCGCGGGCGGGCGCGTCGCGGTGCGGATCGCCCTGCAATCCGGCATGGTCGCCGTTTCGGTGGCCGACGACGGCCCCGGCATCCCGCCGGAGATCGTCGATCACGTCTTCAGCCCCTTCATCCAGGGCGAACGCTCGCTGGTTCGCCAGCATGAGGGGATCGGGCTCGGCCTGCCCATCGTCCGCCGCTTCGCCGAACTGCACGGCGGCAGCGTGGAGTTGGACAGCGCGCCGGGACGCGGCACGACGGTGACCATCCTCCTCCCCGCCGAGCGCCTGACGGCCCCGCCCGTCGCGGGCGTCAAGGAGGCGCGGGCGCTGTAGAGGACCGTTCCGAGGTCACGTCCGGGGGAGGCGCCGGAGCGTCAACGGATCATGCCCGTTTCGGCTCGGACGGCCTGTTAGCTGCACAGCGACCTGAGTGCACCCACGACACTTTCGTAGGTCATCGCTTCCGGCATCATCGTGGAGTTCACGGAATAGCGTGACACGATGTATTCCGACAGCGCGTCGGGGGCTATGTAGGTCATGGACCAGGACGAGAAAAGCCGCTCATCGATCGGGTGAAACCCAAGAAGGGTGAAGTTTTTGTGGCGGGCATCATTGGCTATCTCAATGATGAGCCGGGAGAGCGCCGCCCTCTCTCCCTCCAGCACCTGCATGAAGCGCTGCCCGTTGTATGACAAGGCGCCGGTTATGTGCAGGCGGGCGTTCTTCTCCTCGGATTTCGCGAGGATGTCACGGATAACCGCCTCGTCGATTGCCTCGGGCGTGCTGAAATAGGCTGCTTGGCAGAGAAACATGTCCCGCCCCTTCTCGTCGCCATCCCACTTCATGAACGATAGGCAATAGAATCAAAGCATTCAAGGACGTTTATTTGAGTTGATAGTATACAGTCTGCCGCACTGTTGGTATCGAATCGAAACGCTGGGAGTTTTACTACTCAAGGTTCCGCCATCTCACAGGCGGTTGCGGGCGATGGCGCGGCTTATCCTTGCCACGCAAAGAAAAAGCCCCTCGCCGTGATCGGCGAAGGGCTTCAACGGGTCGGCGCGGCAAGCGGCGGCGCCACGCCGGCGCGCGCCGCTCGACGGCTTCTCACTCCCACTCGATGGTGCCGGGCGGCTTCGAGGTGATGTCGTAGACGACGCGGTTGACGCCGCGGACTTCGTTGACGATGCGATTCGAGACGCGGGCCAGGAAGTCGTGCGGGAAGGGATACCAGTCGGCGGTCATGCCGTCGGTGGAGGTCACCGCGCGCAGGGCCAGCACATGGTCGTAGGTCCGCCCGTCGCCCATCACGCCCACGGTGCGCACCGGCAGCAGCACGGCGAAGGCCTGCCAGATCGCGTCGTAGAGGCCGGCGTTGCGGATTTCCTCCAGATAGACCGTATCGGCCTTGCGCAGGATGTCCAGCTTCTCCGGGGTGATCTCGCCCGGAACGCGGATGGCCAGGCCGGGACCGGGGAAGGGATGGCGTCCGATGAAGGGCGCCGGCAGGCCGAGTTCACGGCCGAGCGCGCGGACCTCGTCCTTGAACAGCTCGCGCAGAGGCTCCACCAGCTTCAGCTTCATGCGCTCCGGCAGGCCGCCGACATTGTGGTGCGACTTGATGGTGACCGACGGGCCGCCGGTGAAGGACACGCTTTCGATCACGTCGGGGTACAGCGTGCCCTGGGCCAGGAACTGCGCCCCGCCGACCTTGGCGCTCTCCTCGTCGAACACCTCGATGAACAGGCCGCCGATGATCTTGCGCTTCTGCTCCGGGTCGGTGACGCCGGCCAGCTTGCCCAGGAACAGCTCCGACGCGTTCCGGTGGACCAGCGGGATGTTGTAGTGGTCGCGGAACAGCGTCACCACCTCTTCCGCCTCGCCCGCGCGCATCAGGCCGGTATCCACGAAGATGCAGGTGAGCTGGTCGCCGATGGCCTCGTGGATCAGCACGGCGGCCACGGAGGAATCGACGCCGCCCGACAGGCCGCAGATCACCTTGCCGCTGCCGACCTGGGCGCGGATCTTCTCGATGGCCTGCTGCTTGAAGGCGGCCATGGTCCAATCGCCCTTCAGCCCCGCCACGCGGTGCACAAAGTTCGACAGGAGCTGCGCGCCGTGCGGGGTGTGTACGACCTCCGGGTGGAACTGCACGCCGTAGAACTGGCGGGCGTCGTCGGCGATGGCGGCGAAGGGAGCCCCGTCGCTGACCGCCACGGCCTGGAAACCGTCCGGCAGGGCGGTGACGCGGTCGCCGTGGCTCATCCACACCTGCTCGCGCGAGCCCACGTCCCACAGGCCGTCGAACAGGGCGCAGGTCTGCTTCACCTCGATGAAGGCGCGCCCGAACTCGCGATGGTCGGAGCCCGACACGGCGCCGCCGAGCTGGTGGCACATGGTCTGCTGGCCGTAGCAGATGCCCAGGACCGGAACGCCCAGCGTGAAGACCAGCTCCGGAGCGCGCGGCCCGTTCTCTTCGGTGACGGAGGCCGGGCTGCCCGACAGGATGATCGCCTTCGGCGCGTAGTCGCGAATCCGCTCCTCGCTCATGCTGAACGGATGGATCTCGCAATAGACGCCGGCTTCACGGACGCGGCGGGCGATGAGCTGGGTCACCTGCGACCCGAAATCGAGGATGAGAACGCGCTCGGCGGACATGGACGACAACCTGATGCGGGGGGACAAGCCCCTGACTACCGCATTTCAGGCCCGGTGGACAAGCGTGCAAGCGGGGCGAGATCGCGCCAGCCGTAGGCGATCTCCACCAGCTCCGCCCCGGCGAAGCGGATGGGCCGCTCCGCCACGCGCGTGCCGCCCAGCCGCTCGTAGAACCAGCGCGCCGGATTGTCGCGCAGGCACCAGACCACGGCGGTGCGCTTGCCGCCCTCCTGAAGCCGCTCGGCCATGGCCGCCATCAGGCGGCGGCCCAAGCCCTGACCCTGCGCCTCGTCCAAGAGGTAGAGGGCGTAGAACTCTCCCTCATACCCCTCCACCGGAAGGCGGCGCCCGCCGTAGGTGGCGAAGCCGATCACCGAGTCCGCCCCGTCCACCGCGACCAGGGCGCCCTGCCCCGGCCCGTGCGCCTGCACGGCGTTGTGCCAGCGCATGGCCGCGGCGGCTTCGGACAGGTTGACCAGATAAGCGTCGGGAACCAGCCCGGGATAGGTGGACCGCCAACTGGCGATGTGGACCTTGGCGATGCCAACGGCGTCCGACGGGCGAGCGTTGCGAATCACCAACCCTTCATCCATGGGATACCTCCGGGTCCGTTTCCCACCCTCCAGGAAGTTGGGACGCACGCCGGGGTATGTCCAGTTGGCGGAACGGGTGAGGCCGTTCGTCGCCTCAGCCTTCCCCTTCCGCAGCCTCCTCGCCTTCCGCCATCGTCTCCTCAGCAACCTTCTCCTCTGCCGGCTCCTCCTCCGCCTTGCGCACCATCACCGCGGCGAAGAAGCCGTCGGTGTCGTGGCGGGCCGGGGTCAGGCGCAGGTACGGCCCTTCGGCGGGCGGGGTGCCCGCCCCTTCCTCCGCCCAGACCTCGGCAACCGGCATCACGGTGAAGTCGGGGTGGGTTTCCAGGAAGGCGGCGATCTGCTTCTCGTTTTCCTCAGGCAGCAGGGAGCAGGTGGCGTAGACCAGCCGCCCACCGGGCTTCACCAGCCGGGCCGCGCTGTCCAGGATGTTCGCCTGGAGCGGCACCAGCTCCTCCAGGCCGGGGCCGAGCTGGCGCCAGCGGCTGTCGGGGTTGCGGCGCCAGGTGCCGGTGCCGCTGCACGGCGCGTCCACCAGCACACGGTCGAACTTGCGCTTGTGCCGCTTCACCCAGGGGTCGCGCTCGCTGGTCAGCGGGTGCGCCTCGATGTTGTGCAGGCCGGCGCGGCGGAACCGCTCGGCGGCGCGCTTCAGGCGCCCGGCCAGCACGTCGCAGGCGACGACGCGGCCCTTGTTCTTCATCAGCGCGGCGATGGCGAGAGTCTTGCCGCCGGCCCCGGCGCAGAAATCCACAACCTGCTGCCCCGGCTTCGGCGCCACGGCCAGCGCGACGAGCTGCGAGCCCTCGTCCTGGATCTCCACCAGACCGTCCTTGAAGGCGTCCACGGTGCCCAGCGGCGGGCGGCCCTGCACGCGCAGGCCCAGCGGCGACCATTGCGTCGGCTCCGCGGTGATGCGGGCGCGGGCCAGCGCCTTGATCGCGCTCTCGCGGTTGGCCTTCACCGGGTTGATGCGCAGGTCGAGCGGGGCCGCGTCCAGCAGGGTCCGCATCTCCACCGCGAAGCGGTCGCCCATGGCGGCGCGCATCGGCTCCTCCGCCCAGGGCGGGCATTCCACGGCCACGCTTTCCGGCATCTGCGGATGCTCCAGCGTGTGGGTGTCCAGCTCATTGGCGAGCTTCGCCTCCTCCGGCGCCAGCGGGGCCGGGGCGAACTTGGTGGCGCCGAACAGCGCCTTCACCGTCGCGGCGGCCTTGCCCTCCGCCAGGATTTCGTTGGCGAGCGCGCGGGCGCGCGGGGTGGGCGGGTGGCCCATCCGCTCCAGCCACCAGCACAGGCGGGCGTGCCGCCGCAGGATCGCGTAGGCCGTCTGCGCCACCGCGGTGCGGTCCTTGGACCCGATGTAGCGGCGGGAGCGGAAATAGGCGCTCATCACCGCGTCGGCGGGGCGCGGGGTTTCGTCGATCTCGGTCAACAGGTCGATGACCGCCTGAAGGCGGGCGGCGGGGGTCATGGGATGGTCCTCGGATAGATTCCCTGCTCGATAACCCGAGCGGGGGGCGGTTGTCATCCCCCGCGCACGCACGCCAGCCCCCCGAGTCGCCGATGCGGGACTCCGCTCACCTGTGACAAGGCGGCCCTGTGACAAGGCGACCGCACCGAAACCGTCCGTGCGAAGAGCGGTTGACCGAAAAGCCGCGAATGAGGCAAAAAAGGGGTAGTTGTTCTTGTTTCAGCCGTCTTGGCTGCGGCAAGTCCAGCGTTCCCTGGTCTTCGACGTCTTCCTTAAATTCTGGTGCGGGGTCCGCGATGGCGGCTGCGGTCGGCAGTGTCATGGCGCGTGCGATGGCGCGCGTCTCCACCCTTCTTGCGTTCGGCCTGCTGGCGGGCTGTGCGGGCGGCACGGCGACCGGGTCCGGACCGGGGAACAGCGTCACGGCGGCATCCTGGCGACCTGGACTGGAGAAGGTCTCCGCGGACTTCCGCGGCCTGCCGGGCTGGATCGACGACGACCACGCGCAGGCCCTGCCCGCGCTTCGGCGTACCTGCCGCTGGGTGGCGGCGCAGCCCGCCGGGAAGCCGCTCAGCCCCAACCCCGCCGCCGGCACCACCTCCGACTGGCGCTCCATCTGCGAGGCGCTGCGCGGGCTGCCCGACGCCCAGCCCGAAACGGCCCGCCGCTTCTTCGAGGACCACTTCACCCCCGTCACCCTGTCCGAGGGGCAGGAGGGCCTGTTCACCGGCTATTACGAGGTCGAGCTGCGCGGAAGCTGGACCCGGACCGATCGCTACAACGTCCCCCTCTACAAGGCGCCGAAGCGGCCCAAGAAAGGCGGCCTGCCCAGCCGCGCCCGCATCACCGACGGCGCGCTGAAGGGCAAGGGGCTGGAGATCCTGTGGGTGGACGATCCCATCGACGCCTTCTTCCTGGAAATCCAGGGGTCCGGCCGGGTGCGGATGACCGACGGGTCGGTGGTGGCCCTGGGCTACGCCGGGCAGAACGGCCACCGCTACGTCCCCATCGGGCGGCACCTGATCGACATCGGCTACGCCGCGCCGGAGCAGGTGACCATGCCGCTGATCCGCCGCTGGCTGACCGAGCACCCCGCCGACGCCCGGCGCGTGATGAACATGAACCCATCCTACGTCTTCTTCCAGCTCCGCCCCGACATCGGCGCGCGGGGCGCCCGCAACATGGAACTGACAGCGGGCCGCAGCCTCGCCGTGGACCCCGGCCATGTCCCGCTGGGCGTGCCGCTGTGGCTGGAACTGCGCGAGGCCCCGGTGCCCCAGGGCGAGATCAAGCGCCTCGTCGTCGCGCAGGACACCGGCGGCGCCATCAAGGGGCCGGTCCGCGGCGACCTGTTCTGGGGCCACGGGACGGAGGCCGCCGAGGGCGCGGGCGTCATGAAGGCGCGAGGCCGATACACCATGCTGGCGCCGCGCGCCACCTCCTTCACCCTGGCCCAACGCCGCTGAGGTCTGGCCGTTGACGCTGGTCCGCTTGTCCGAGTTGCCCGACCGCGGGTCCGCCCTTGCAGCGCTGGAGGAGATCTTCTTCCTGTCCACGCTGCGCAAGGACTTCGCCTCGGCGGAGGATCGCGCCGCCTTTTTCCGGACCTGGACCGGCTGGTATGTGGAGCGGTCCCCGGACGACGTGTGGTTCGCCTTGGACGATGACGGCGCCGTCATCGGCTATCTGACCGGCTGCAAGGACAGCGCCGGGGCGGCGGACCTTGCCCGCGTCATCCCGAAATACGAGGTCTTCGCCGACCGCTTCGCCGCCTTCCCCGCCCATCTGCACGTCAACGTCCGGCCCGGTTTCCGCGACCGTGGGATCGGGCGGGCGCTGGTGGACCGCTTCGCGGAGGATTGCCGGGCCGAGGGCCTTCCCGGCCTGCATCTGGTGACCGGGGTGTTCGCGCGGAACGTCGCCTTCTACCAGCGCGCCGGCTTCACCGCGGCAACCCAGCGGGGACCGCTTCTGTTCCTGGGCCGGCGCCTGACCTGAACAGCCGTCAGAATGCCGGAGGGCAGCCCTCGGCCTTGAGCACCCGCTGTGTGGAGGCCGGGTTGTTGACCAGCTTCCCCGCCGGACGGACGGGACGCCGCACCAGTTCGCCCCCGCAATTCGGGCAGAACCCTTTCAACACGTCGCTCCGGCAATCGCCGCAGAAGGTGCACTCGAAGGAGCAGATGTAGGCGTCGAGGGACTCCGGGGGCAAATCCCGGTCGCAGCATTCGCAGTTGGGCCGCAGCGCAAGCATGATGGGGCACCGCCTTTTCGTGGTCCCGGGATGATAGCAGAGGCGCGGCGGCGGGAGAACGGGGCGCCGACACCCGATCGGCCTTCCCAACGCGGCGCCCCGCGCCGTAAGGTCCGCGGCAGCAACGACGACCGCCCGCCCTGGAAAGCCCGCTCCGCATGACCCGCCCGCCGCGCCTGATCGAAAGCCCGCAGAATCCGCAGTTCAAGCTGTGGGAATCGCTGCTGGAAAGCCGTGGCCTGAAGAAGCAGGGCAAGTTCCTGCTGGCGGGGCTGAAGACCGTGCCGGAGGCGCTGGACCGCTGGCCGGACCGCTTCTCCACCCTGCTGGTCACCGACCCCGCCCAAGTGGAGGGATGGCGCCTGCCCGCCGGGTTGGAGATCGTCCTACTGGCTCCCGCCCTGTTCCGCACCCTGGACGCCTCCGGCACCGGCTTTCCGCTGCTGGTCGGGACGGTGCCCGACACGCCGGCCATCGACCTGTCGCAACCGCCGGAAGGGCTGGAACTGATCTGCGCGCTGGGCGATCCGAACAATCTCGGCGCCCTGCTGCGCAGCGCCGCCGCCTTCGGCGCCCGGCGGGTGATCCTGCTGGACGGGGCGGCTCACCCCTACCACCCCAAATGCCTGCGCGCCGCCTCGAACGCCCTGTTCGAGTTGACGCTGCTGCGCGGCGGACGGTGGGAGGATGTGCAGCGGGCCGCCGGGCCGCTGGTCGCGCTGGACGCCGGGGGTGCCGACATGGCGGCCTTCCGCTGGCCCCGCGACGTGCGTCTGGTTCTGGGCGAGGAAGGCCAGGGCGTGCCCGCCACCCTGCCCGTGCAGCGCCTGTCCATCCCGACCACAGGCGCAGTGGAATCGCTGAACGCCACCGTCGCAGCGAGTGTCGCGCTGTTCAGCCACTTCACCGCCAACCGCTGAATCGCGGGCATGAAAAAAGGCGAGGGGAACGCCCCTCGCCTCTTCGGACCTCACCCCGACGAATGCCCGATCAGCCCTGGCGGTAGTTCGGGGATTCGTTGGTGATCGTGATGTCGTGGACGTGGCTTTCGCGCAGGCCCGCGTTGGTGATGCGGACGAACTCGCACTTCGTCTGCATCTCGGCAATGGACTGGCTGCCGGTGTAGCCCATGGCCGCGCGCAGGCCGCCGACGAGCTGGTGGATGACCGCCGACACCGGACCCTTGTAGGGCACGCGGCCTTCGACGCCTTCCGGCACCAGCTTCATCGTGGAGACTTCCTGTTGGAAGTAGCGGTCCGCCGAGCCGCGGGCCATGGCGCCCACCGAGCCCATGCCGCGGTAGCTCTTGTAGGAGCGGCCCTGGTACAGGATGACCTCGCCGGGGCTCTCGTCGGTGCCGGCGAACAGGCTGCCCAGCATCGCCACGCTGGCGCCCGCCGCGATGGCCTTGGCGAGATCGCCCGAGAACTTGATGCCGCCGTCGGCGATCACCGGAATGCCCATCTTCTCGCAGGCTTCCACCACGTCCATGATGGCGGTGAGCTGCGGCACGCCGACGCCCGCGATGATGCGGGTGGTGCAGATGGAGCCGGGGCCGATGCCGACCTTCACGGCGTCCGCACCGGCGTCGACCAGCGCCTTCGCCGCCTCGGCGGTCGCCACGTTGCCGGCGATGACCTGGGTGTAGTTGGACATGTTGCGCGCGGCGCGCACCTGATCCAGCACCTTCAACGAGTGGCCGTGCGCGGTGTCGACCACCAGCACGTCGACACCGGCGTCGAACAGCGCCTCCGCACGGCGCAGACCGTCCGGACCGGTGCCGGTGGCGGCGGCGACGCGCAGGCGGCCGTGGGCGTCCTTGCAGGCGTTCGGGTAGGCCTGGGCCTTCTCGATGTCCTTCACCGTGACGAGGCCGATGCAGCGGTGATCCTCGTCCACCACCAGCAGCTTCTCGATGCGGTGCTGGTGCAGCAGGCGCTTGGCCTCGTCCTGGCTGACGCCCTCGCGCACCGACACCACGTCCTTGGTCATCAGTTCGCTGACCGGCTGGTTCGGGTTGGTGGCGAAGCGCACGTCGCGGTTGGTCAGGATGCCGACCAGCTTGCCGCTGCCGCGGGCGTCGCGGCCTTCCACCACCGGAATGCCGGAGATGCGGTGGTCGGCCATGAGCTGGAGCGCGTCGGCCAGCGTCTGGCCCGGCGTGATGGTGATCGGGTTGACCACCATGCCGGACTCATACCGCTTGACCTTGCGGACCTCTTCGGCCTGCTGCTCGATGGTCAGGTTGCGGTGGACCACGCCGATGCCGCCGGCCTGGGCCATGGCGATGGCGAGGCTGCTTTCGGTGACCGTGTCCATCGCGGAGGACATCAGCGGGATGCCCAGTTCGATGGTCTTGGTCAGGCGCGTCCGGGTGTCCACCTCGTTCGGCAGGACCGAACTTTCGGCCGGAACCAAGAGGACGTCGTCGAAGGTCAGAGCTTCGCGGATCGTGGACGAGCGGGCCATCGGCGGTCTCCCGGGAGATAAAAAGGGGCCGGAAAAAAATTTGGCGCACTATACACAAGACCGTGGGCTTGTGAAGGCGCCTGCACCACAAACTGTCGTGTGCCGGGCCTCATCCGCGCAAGCCAGCCATGACCTGCGCGAACGGGCCGCAGCCTGGGGTAGACCTAATCGTTCGCGTTCGCCCCACGGAAACCGGTGGCGACCACATAGGTTTCGGAGGATTCCGCACGGCTGGCCGGCGGCTTGGCGTGGCGCACCGTGGTGAAGTCGCGCTTCAGCCGCTCCAGCAGGGACTTCTCCGCCCCGCCCTGGAACAGTTTGGCCACGAACGCCCCGCCGGGGGCCAGAACCTCCTCCGCGAAATCATAGGCGGCCTCGGCCAGCGCCATGATGCGCAGGTGGTCCGTGGACTGGTGCCCGATGGTCGGGGCCGCCATGTCGCTGAGCACCACGTCGGCGGGACCGCCCAGCGCCTCCTTCAGCCGCTCCGCGGCGCCCTCCTCCAGGAAATCGGCCTGCATGGTGGTGGCGCCCGGCACCGGGTCCATGGGCAGGATGTCCAGCCCGACGACCTTCCAGCCCTCGCGCCCGGTCTGCACCTTGTCCACCGCCACCTGCGTCCAGCCGCCGGGGGCGGCGCCGAGGTCCACGACGCGCTTGCCCGGCCCCAGCAGATGGAACTTCTCGTCCAACTGCAACAGCTTGAACGCCGCGCGGGAGCGGAAACCGCGCTTCGTCGCCTCGTGCACGTAGGGGTCGTTCAGGTGCCGCTCCAGCCAGCGGGCCGAGGACGTGGTGCGCTTGGCCGCGGACTTCACGCGGACGGTGGCGCGGCGCCCACCCGGCTTGGAGGAGGACGGAGGCTTTCCAACCATGGTCTCACATTTCCCTAATAGATTTGCCGCGCCGACCCGATCAGCTCCACGAGGATTCCCTCGCGCAGGCCGCGGTCGGCGATGCGGAGGCGCTCCACCGGCCAACAGTCGCACAACGCGTCCAACACCGCGCATCCGGCGATCACCAGATCCGCGCGGTCCTGTCCGATGCAGGGATGCCGCGCCCGTCCGTCGAAGTCCAGCGCCACGAGCCGTTCGATGACCGCACGGGCATGATCGATGCGCAGAAAACTGCCGTCCACCGCCCGCCGGTCGTAGCGGCAAAGGCCGAGATGCACCCCGGCCAGGGTCGTCACCGTGCCGGATGTGCCGAGCATCTGCACCTGCCCGGCCAGCACCCGTTCCCGGATGGCGTTGCGCGCCTCGAAGGCGGCGATGGCCGACGCCACCTCCTCCACCATGCGCCGGTACATGCCGCGGTCGGCGTCCGCCCCGCCGAACTGCTCGGTCAGGCCGATGACGCCGCAGCGGATCGAGGTCTGGTCGAGGATGCGCGGGGTCCGTCCCTTCTCCACCGCCAGCCACATCAGCTCGGTCGAACCGCCGCCGATGTCGAACACCACCGCATAGGGCACGTTCGGATCGAGCAGCGAGGCGCACCCCGCCAGCGCGAGGCGGCCCTCCTCCTGGCTGGAGATGATCTCGATGGCGATGCCGGTTTCCCGCTCCACCGCGTCGATGAACTCGTTGCAGTTCCGGGCGCGGCGGCAGGCTTCCGTCGCCACCGCCCTGGCGGCGGTGACCCCGCGCCGTTCGATCTTCGCGCCGCAGATCCGCAAGGCGGCGAGGGTGCGTTCCATTGCCGAGTCGGACAGCCGGTCGTTCCGGGTCAGTCCCTCCCCCAGCCGGACGATCCGCGAGAAGGCGTCGATGACCCGGAAACCGCCGGGAATGGGGCGGGCGATCAGCAGCCGGCAATTGTTGGTGCCGAGGTCGAGAGCGGCGAACACAGGGCGCGCAGGGGCCGACGAACGCAACCGTCCGGTGTCGTTCTGCCGTTCGCTGTGCACCTGAAGGTCCACGTATCCTCCCCGCCATGCTTAAGGGAGTCATCTTAACCCGGTTTCACGTCCGGGCGAAACCCCACGAATGGCGATGGATCGTGTCCCCCGGCCCACACCAAGGTGCCGGACGAGAAAAAAGCTCTATACAAGCCTTGTCCGCTTTGCTAAAAGGGCGGCCCACGACGGGACGCGGCGGAGCGCCGCCCCGGTGACGGTCTGGGGGATCGTCTAGCGGTAGGACAGCGGACTCTGACTCCGCCAGCCTAGGTTCGAATCCTAGTCCCCCAACCAACCTTTCCCCTTCTCCACGCCAGTTCATCGCCGCGGTTCACCGCAGCCTTCCGTTGCCCCTTTTTGTTGCTCGTCCTCTGGCGACAGCGCGGGGTAAGGTTTCGTTAACGAAACACGGGATGTGGGGGTTGGAGCCATGCTGCGACTGGGCACGAAGGTCCGGCATCATGGGCGGGACGCCATGGTGATCGCACGGACCTTGGGCGGACATCCATCATACGACCTGCGGCTGGCCGACGGAACCATCGTGAAATACGCGTCGGAGGCGGACTGCGAAGTGCCGCCGTTCGATGGCGGCATCGGCGCGCCCGTCCTTGCGGGCGGGCAGCCGCCGCAACGGCCCCCGGCGGGCTGACCGGCGCTTTCGGCAAAAGCGGCTGCCCAGCGGTCGCCGCCAAGGGACCGTTGCCGAATCCAGCCGGCCCGCGCAATATCACGCGATGGAACGGCTGAACGAAGACGGCGGCTGCCCGCGGCGGAGCTGGCGGGTGATCGAGGGTGGCGGAAGTCCCTGTGGGGCACCCGGCGCTGCAGGATGCGATGCGCCGCCGGACGGCGTGACGGAAGCGGCGGCGCGCCCGGTGCCCGAAGATTACGGGCTGACGCCGGAGGATTTGCGGATCTGGTACGCACCGGGCCGTGTCGGGGTCCTGTTGGCTCTGGCGGCCACGGTGGGGATGGCGGGCGTCCAGGCCTACGACGCCGGGCGGCTGTCCGATCCCTGGATCTTGGGCGCCCTGCCCGGTCTGCTCTACGGCGCCTTGATCGGCGGATTCGCGGGGCTGGGGCTGATGGTCCTGGTCCACTGGTGCGACCCGCTGGTCGGCATGTCATGGCCCGCCTACGCGCGGTTGCGCCGGTACCGCGACGCGCTGGCCGCAGCGGTCGCCGCGGAACGGAGCGTCAACGAACGGATGCCCTGAAACAGGAATTCCGGGAACGGCGTCCGCCGGGTCCCTGCCACCGCCGGTGGAAATTCAGGGCCTATCCCATTCGAACGATGGTGCCGCGACGCGCAGACCCAATCTGCTTAAGAGCAGACAGGAGAAACGCAGTGAACCGATTCGACGAAAAAGTCTATCGCGTGACGAAGCGCCGGGACGGGCCAAGCCTGCAGGAACAGAAGGGACAACTGCTCCGCCTGAAGCAGGATTTGGAACAGTTCAAATCCCGACAGGCGGGCGCCGCGGTCGTCGGCAGCTTGCAGGCGCGCATCCGTGATCTGGAATCCTCGATCACCCGCGCGGAGGCGGCGCGGATGATGGACCGCGAATCCCGTCGTCCCCGCGATGGCGAGGAGGACACGGACCCCGGCGCGGCGTCGGGTAACAGCATGCGCGCCACCTCGAGCCGCTTCCCGCCGCGCGGACGGCCCGGGCGGACCTTCTGAAGGCCAGCCCTTACGAACAAGAGCGATGACGCTTCCAACGGCCCGGACCATCCTCTGGGCCGTTGCGCTGTTCGGCTGAATCGGGGGCGGACCATTCCCTGGTCCGCTTGATCCAGATCAGGGCCGGTCTTGGGCAACCCTCATACCTTGGGATTGGTCTTCAAGACCTAAGTCTGAGACGGACGTCCGAATCGAGCGCGCCATCCACGGCGCCGGAACGAGACAGCCCAGGGATACGAGACATGACTTTCTCCGTCGCCGCCACCACCGCCGCCGTTCCGCCGTCGATCCCCGCCGCGATGCCCGCCGCCCAGCCACAGGTGGCGGCGGTGACGGGCCGCTGCGCCGGCTGCTCGGCGCGGAGCAAGGGGCTCTGCGCGGCCCTGACCGCCGGGGAACTGCCGGACCTGTCGGCGTCGTCCCGCCCGCTGGACCTGCTGTCGGCGACCCCGGTCGTGATGGAGGGGGAGGAGGCCGAGGCCGTCTTCACCGTCATGTCGGGCATGCTGAAACTCTACAAGACCCTGCCCGACGGGCGGCAGCAGATCACCGGTTTCGCCACCGCAGGCGACGTGTTCGGGCTGGCGGCGGGCCAGGGCTACGCCTACACGGCGGAGACGGTCACCGCCTCCACGATCTGCCGGATGCCGCGGGCGGCCCTGCGCCGGATGATGGAGCGGCACCCGGCGGTGCAGGGCCGGCTGCTCGCCATGACCTCCGTCGAGCTGTCGGCGGCACAGGACCAGATCCTGCTGCTCGGCTGCAAGACGGCGGTGGAGCGGGTGTCCAGCTTTCTGCTCGCCCTGTCGCGGCGCTCCCGTCCCCTGCCGGACGGCACGCCCAGCGTCTTCCTTCCCATGCCGAAGGTGGACATCGGCGCCTATCTCGGCCTGCGCCCGGAAACGCTGTCGCGCGTTCTGCGCAAGCTGGAGGAGGCCGGGGCGATCACCCGCCTGACGAACGACCGCATCCGCATCGAGAACCCGGCGGCGCTTGAAGCCGCCGCCTGAACGCCCGTTTCCTTTCCCGCCAAGCCCGATCAGGCCCGGCCCGCCACCGGATACCCCTCCCCGCCGAACTCCGGCCCCACATCCTTCACGAAGGCCTGTCCGACCCGGCGGTAGCCCAGCCGTGCGAACAGCCCCGCGGCGTCGAGTTTCGGCGCGGTCGCCGCGACGACGCAGCCGCGCTCGTCCACCACCACCGAGGCGCAGCCCAGCTTGCGCGCCAGAAGGTCGATGCCGTCCGCCTGCGCGGCGGAAGTCGCCGCCGCGTCGAACAGCCCCACCGCGATGAAGATCGGCACGGTCAGCACGCGGATCGCCCCTTCCGCGCTGACGCGGTAACAGAACAGGCCGCGGATGTGCCCGTCGCTCATCTCGCAGGCCATCACGCCGCCGTCCCCGCCGGACCGCAGAAAGGGGGCCGCCACCTCCCGCCACTCGGCCAGGGTCATGTCGCGGTGCAGAGCCTGGACGACAGGCAGCGCCTGATCGGTCTGCGTCTGGGCAAGGGGAGCGATG
This sequence comes from Roseomonas genomospecies 6, assembly GCF_008365375.1. Lineage (GTDB taxonomy): Bacteria > Pseudomonadota > Alphaproteobacteria > Azospirillales > Azospirillaceae > Azospirillum. The sequence continues at coordinate 522,914 of NZ_QOKW01000001.1, forward strand.
ATGAAGCTTCTGGGCATGGGCGGGCGATCCTTTCGCGGGCATCTTCCGCGATGATCCGGCACGGCGCTTTGACTTTGGTCATGCGCCGCACCCGTGGAGCGGCCGGTGGACCAAATGCGGAGAGGTGACGTTTCAACAGGACGACCACGCCCCGACGAAGGAGCCCGGACATGAGTCCCTATCCGCCACCCCCGCAGGAACCCGATGTGCCGATTCCCATGCCGATGCCTCCCGACGCCCCGCCGGACGAGCCGGTCGAGGCTCCGCCCATGCCCGGCGAACCGCAGGAACCGGTGTAGCGAACCGTCAGGGCTTGCGGCGGTAGAGCGCCATGGCGCGCTCCAGGATGCCGGGGGACGAATAGTCGCCAAGGAACAGGTCCCCGAGCGCGCGGCGCATCCGCGCCCGGATGCGGGAACGGACGGCGTTGCGCAGCGCCTCCTCCTGCATGTGGCAGCGGCGGCAGAGGTTCTTCGGGCGGGCCTCCGGGTTGCCGGACGGGCGGACCGGGCGCACCACGACCTGCACGTCGCGGGTCTCGGCATACTCCACCACGTCGGGCCAGGCCGCCCGCCGCCCACGCCCGTCGCGCCAGGTCTGGTCGGCGGCGTCGTACCACCGCCCGTCCGGCAGGCAGCGCACGACGGCGCCGCCGGGCCGCCCGCAGCAGCGGCAGCGGTTCTCCCCGCCGGCGCCCTTGCGGTTGGCCGGATCGAGGTCGGGTCGGAGAATCTTTGCGCGGAGCGGTCTGGTCATGGCTTGATGACTCGGGGGGCCGGGGGTGCCCCTGCGGGAGGTGGCTCATGACATGGATGGGCACGGACCGCCAGTGCGAATTTATGAAGCGCGGATTTGTGAAAAGTTCTTCAGAGACCATCCTATGGACATGACCTCCCCGGACGATTCCATCGACCCGCATCTGGTGCACGAGCTGGCCAGCGGCCACCCCGACGTGGTGACCGCCGCCGCCGCGGGCGTGGCGCGGGTGTCCCATGGAGAGGGGCTGGGGCTGGTGCCGCTCGGCCTGCCGCTGCCCAAGGGGAAGCGCGACCTGCTGGTCCCGGCGGAGCGGCGGGAGGCGGTGCTTCTGGAAATCCAGGGGACGATGGACCGCGCGCGGCGGCGCAACGGCCTGCTCGCCCAGGGGCGCCGCGCGCTGGAGGGCTGGTCGACCAGCCTGCACCCGGCGGACGACCGGACGCGGGTGAAGGCGGTGCGCGGCGACGACCTTCCCTGGCCCGGCCTCCCTGCCCCCGTGCGGCTTCAGGTGTCGCGCGTGCTCGACGCCATGGAACTGGCCGACCTGACCGACGACGATCTGGCCCTGCGGCTGGAGGGCGATCCGGCGCTGACCGCCGCGCTGGAGGACGCGCTGTCCCGCACCGCCGCCCGCCTGCACCGCTACGCCGCGGAAGCGGAAGGCGCCGAAGACGCTTGGACCTTCGCGTCGCTGGCCGAGCGGCTGTCCCGCGCCGCCCGCAACCGGCACGGGGTGGACGAGTTGCTGGAGCGCTGGGACCGGGAGTTCGCCGTGTGGCGCCGTGAGCGGGCGGAGGCGCGCGGGCGGGCCTATGTGGACCGGCATTTCGACCTCGCCCGTTTCGAGAAGCTTTTCCCGGTGGCGCGCGGGCTGGGGCGGCGGCTGGTTCTCGTGGTCGGCCCCACCAATTCCGGCAAGACGCACCACGCCATCGAGGCGCTGAAGAGCGCTTACGACGGCATTTATCTGGCGCCGCTGCGCCTGCTGGCTCTGGAGGTGATGGAGCGGCTGAACGCGGAGGGCACGCCGGCGTCCCTGTTGACCGGCGAGGAAGCCATATCGACGCCCGGCGCCCGCCACACCGCCTCGACCATCGAGGTGATGGACCCCGACCGCCCGGTGGAGGTGGCGGTGATCGACGAGATCCAGATGCTGGCCGATCCCGACCGCGGCTGGGCCTGGACGGCGGCGCTGATGGGCGCCCCGGCGGACACCGTCTATATCCTGGGCGCGCCGGAGGCCCGCCCGCTGGTCGAGCGCGTGGCGGCCCATCTGGGCGAGCGGCTGGAGGTGATCGAGCTGGAGCGCAAGGTGCCGCTGACGATGATCGACCGCCGTCTGAACTGGGAAGAGGTGGAGCCGGGAGACGCGCTGATCGCCTTCTCGCGGCGGGAGATCCATTCCGTGCGCGACACGCTGCGCGCCAAGGGCCTGTCGGTCGCCGCGGTCTACGGCGCCCTGGCCCCGGAGGTTCGGCGGCGGGAGGCGGCGCGCTTCCTGTCCGGGGAGGCCGACGTGGTGGTGGCGACCGACGCCATCGGCATGGGGCTGAACCTACCCTGCCGCCGCGTTCTGTTCACCGCGCTGGAAAAGTTCGACGGGACCAGCGTCCGCCCGCTGAGCGCGACGGAGGTGAAGCAGATCGCCGGACGCGCCGGGCGGTTCGGCAAGTTCGAGTCGGGGGAGTTCGGCGTGGTCGGACGGGGCACGCCGCAGGCCCTGCGAAACCTCCTTGAGAAGGCGGACGGGCGGCTGCGGGCCGACGCGCCGCTGAGTGTCCGCCCGACCCGCGCCATGCTGGCCCGGCTGGCCGAGCACATCGGGACGGAGGAGACGGTTCTGCTGCTGGACTGCTTCGCCGACGCCCGCACGGCGGGGTCGCCCTACCGGGTGGGCGACCTGTCCGGGATGCGGCGGCTGGCGGCGATGCTGGACGAGCGGCGGCTGACCCTGCCCGCCAAGCTGGATCTGCTGCTGATCCCCGCCGACCTGGAGGACGAGGCGGAGGCCCGTATCCTCGCCGCCATCGTCGGCGCGGTGGAGGCCGGGGAGCCGTCTCCGCTCGGGCGCTTCGTCCCGGCGCGGCTGGACGGGCTGGACGGCGCCGCGCTGGAAGGGCTGTCGCGAGCCTGCGACCTCTATTACTGGGCGGCGCGCAAGTTCCCGTCCCTGTTCCCCGAACGCGGCGCGGTGCGCAGCCGCCGCGCCGAGGTCAGCCGGCGCTTGGCCGAGCTTCTCGCCACGCGCGGCGCGCGGTCCGCCGGGCAGCGGCGCGAACCGCCGCCCAAGGCCGGTTTCCGCGGCGCCCCGCGCAAGCGCTTCGGGCCACGCCGGTAGCGGCGGGATCGCCCCGGCGGCTTACATGCCGCCGGGATAGTTCGGCCCGCCGCCGCCTTCGGGGACGACCCAGTTGATGTTCTGGGTGGGGTCCTTGATGTCGCAGGTCTTGCAGTGCACGCAGTTCTGCGCGTTGATCTGAAGCCGGGGATCGCTGCCGTCCTCCGCCCGCACGATCTCGTACACCCCCGCCGGGCAGTAGCGCGTCTCCGGCGCGTCGTAGAGCGCCAGATTGACCGCGATCGGAACCGAGGCGTCCTTCAGCGTCAGGTGCGCCGGCTGGTCCTCCTCGT
>NZ_QOKW01000020.1 GCF_008365375.1 Roseomonas genomospecies 6
ATCCGGAACCAACCCGCGGCCAACGGTCCATACCGCCGCCTGCGCATCCCTTCTCACAACACGGTATCAACGATTTCCAAGATCCCGCGATCCTCAGGTAAGGACCGCTGCCCGTTCCGCGCTGCGCCACCGGGGTCCGGTGCGGCGCGTCGGGGCGCTTTATCTAGAAGCTTCGACTTGCTCTGTCAAGCCTTTGTTTTCACGCCGGCCAAACGTTACTTCGTCTCACCTTCGGCACTTCTGCCGTTCCCTTGCCGCCGTCCCGCTTCTCAGCGGCCCCGGCGTCGTGGGAGGCGGGTTATAGGCGCCTCGGCCAAACCCGGCAAGCGCTTTTTTCAGCGGTGAGCGTTTTTTGACATGCGCTTCCGTGCCGTCGCGCGCCCTACGCCGTCCCCACCCGCTTGACCGCCTTGATGATCTCCTGAAAGCCTTCGACCGATCGGTACGGCCCCTGCGGGTCGTCCGCCAGGGCGAAGCTGGCCCGGAGCCGCTCCCAGTCCGGCGTGGGGCAGAACTCCTCGAACAATGGGGTGCAGCCCTGCCACCGCGCGAAGCCCGCCGCGAGGTTCGCCGGCAGGACGCGCCCGCCGTCCCGCTCCTGCTCCAGGAAGGCAAGTGCCGACCGGCAGCCGCCGACCAGATTCTCGGCGAAGACACCGATGCTGTCCGGGTGGAGGGCGGGCCTCCCCTCCGGGCCGATGTGGATGATGGGAAGAACCGGCGCCAGACGCGGGAACAGAGTGTTCGCCCAGATCGCACCGCCCCAATAAACCTGCGCGATCCGGGCGAAGAGGGCGACGTCGGTGACCGGCTCCAGCCCGCTCGCCGCCATGGGCAGGATCTCGACCTTCGGCTTCGTGACGGTCACGGTGTCGTTGGCCGCGTCGACGTACAGGGCACCGAACTGCATGGCGTTCTGGAAGTAGCTGCCGCGCAACGCCCCCCAGACCGGGGACAGGGCGCCGCCTTCCCGAATGAACGTCGCCAGCGCTTCCGTCACCGGCGTGTCCGGCGCGGCGATCCGCTGGCTCAACCGCGCGAACACCGCGTCCGTGATCTCCCGGCAGAAGCCCTTCGGATAGGCGTACCGGCGCTTCGGCATGGGCAACCGGCCCGCCGCCACGTCGCGGTCGACGGAATGGCGCAGTTCCAGCATCAGCGCTTCCAAATCGCCGAGGAGAGGCCCGATCCGGCGCTCCGTCAGGGCGCGCATCCGCTCATCCGGTTGCACCGGGCGCCGGTGGTCCCGCCAGAGGCGCAACTGCCGGTCCACCGGGGACTCGGTGTCCGGTGGCTGGGTGGACGGGGCGGCTTGGCTCATGGGTGCGCGGTCTCCGGAAGGGGGATGGCCCGCCTGCGGACCAAGCCGGCCCGCGACATCCCCGGTCTGGCCCCGGATGGTAACGCCGATGCCGGGCGGAAGGGAATCCCCCGTGAGAATCCCCCATGATCGGGCGACGGTCAGAACGTCATGGAGAAGGCCAGCTCGGCCGAACGCGGACGGCCCAGCACCCAGCTCGTCGTTCCGCCGCTCACCGCATAGACCTCGTCGAACAGGTTGAAGGCGCGCAAGCTGAGCTTGGTGTTGGCGGTCGGTCGGTAGTCCAGGCCGGCGTTGACCACCGTGTAGGCGGGCCGGACGGCGGTGTTGGCGGCGTCGGCGTAGGTCTTGCCGACATACTGCACGCCGGCCCGCGCTTCCCAGCCCGGCAGGAAGGCCCAGCTCGCCCAGGCGTTGGCGGTGCGCTCCGGCACGCCGGCCGGCACGTTGCCGACGTAGGACACCGCACGGCCCGACACCGTCTGGCTGAAGTCGTCGTACTTCGCGCGCAACAGCGCGCCGTTCACGTCCACCCGCACCCCCTCCCACAGGCCGAGCGACAGCGACGCCTCCAGTCCCCGCGACGACTGCTGGCCGACCTGGATGGTGACCCCCGGCTGATTGGGGTCGGTGGTGAGCAGCTTGTCCTTGACGATGTGATAGGCGGCGAGCGTCCATTCGCCGCGTCCCTCCAGGAAGGACTGCTTGACGCCGACCTCGACCTGACGGCCCGTGGACAGGTCGAAGTCCTTCTGGGCCGCGGACAGCGAGATCAGGTTCCCCACCGGATCGACCGCCGTGGCGTACTGCCCGTAAAGGGCAAGGCCCGGGAAGACCTCGTAGACCGTGCCGGCCCGCCAACTGGTGGCGTGGACATCCTTGTCGAAGCTGGTGCCGGAGACGGGGTCCGCGCGGTGGATCGACGGCGCGTCGTAACGCAACCCGCCGACCAATGCCAACCGGTCGGTCACCGACAGGCGATCCTCAAGGAACAGCGCGTACTGGTCGGTCTTCGACCTCACCCGCGGTCTCGTGCCGGCGAGGTTGACGAACAGGCCGGGCGACGGGTCGAAGGGATCGACGCTGCTGGTCCCGCCATAGGCCGAGTTGCTGCTGTTCTTGAAGGTGATCTGGTTGACGTCGAAGCCGCCGACCAGCTCGTTCCTCATGCCGAACAGGCGGCTGCGCCACGTCGCGTCGAAGCGGTCGCCGACCTGCCGCTGGTCATGGTAGATCTCGATGTAGCTGCTGCGGTCGACCCGCCGTGTGGCAGCGTTCCAGGCATAGCTCTCCACGTTCTTCCAATGCCGGTGGCTGGTCAGGTGATAGGCGGTGTTGCGCAGGGTGAGCGCGTCGGACACCGTCCATTCGGCTTTGAGCTGGGTCCAGTTGTCGCGATAGCGGATCGCGCTGTCACCCACGTTGAAATTGCGGTGCCGCAGCGCCCGGTCGAGGCCTCCGTTGATGAGCGGCGTCCCGAAATACTCCTGCGGCTGCTGGTCGCCGTAATCGTTGGAGAGGGTGACGGAGACGTCCGGCGTGGCCCGGAAGGTCACCGCTCCGGACAGCGCGAGGTTCTTCGTCCCGCCCCGGTCGACCCAGCCGTTGGACCGGTTGCCGCTCACGTCCAAACGGTAGGACAGCGTCTCGCTCAGCGGCCCGCCGCTGCCGAAGGCGGCGCGGCGCTGGGCATCGGTGCCGATGGCGACCATGGCCTCGTTGCGGACATCGGTGGTCGGGCGCTTGGGCACCAAGTTGACGACGCCACCGATCGCACCCTCGCCGTAAAGGACGGAGGCCGGGCCGCGCAGCACCTCGATGCGTTCCGCCGACCAGGTGTCGAAGGGGAAGGTGACGGTGCCCGACCCGACATAGAGCCGCGTGCCGTCGTAGAGCTGCATCACCGATCCGTGGCCGGCGAAGCCGCGCGTCGCCAGGGACGAACCGCCGTTGCCCGGCGCGGCCAGCGAACTGAAGCCGGTGGCGTTCTGAGTGACGGCCTCGGTCACGCTGGTCTGCCCACGGTCGCGGATTGTCTGGCCGGAGATCACCTCGACGCTGGCCGGCGTTTCCAGCGGGGCAAGACCCAAACGGCTGCCTCCGGTGCTCGGAACGTCGAGCGCAAGCCCGGCGGAGGCCGGACGCTCGCCGGTGACGGTGACGGGAGGCAGCGTCACCGGCGCTTCGGCGTCCTCCGCGAGGGCCGCGCCCGGACCGAAGGAGGCCGACAGCAGGAGCAATGGCGCCAGGGACCTTGAGCGGAGGCGTTCGAGGCGGACGGGAAACGCGGACATGGATACTCTCCAACAGGATCGCTTCAGGACGAGCGGCAGCGTTCCGCGAAACGGGCGCGTTCCGCGGTGGTCGGGTGAAAAGGGATTCAAGTGATCGGGCCGGACCGGCGCGGTGTCAGCGACCGGTGGCTGGCTGGACGGTCAGGCGGAGTCAGCCCATGGCCGGCTCCTCCGGCGGCGGGTTTGCGGTGCAGGACATCCTCCGTGGACGGGCGACCGGCCAGCAGATGGCCATGGACGATGCGGTCGATCCGCTCCGGCGTCAGATCGCCGTACCAGACCCCGTCGGGCTGGACGACCGCCAACGGCCCGCGGTTGCAGGGGTAGAGGCAGCTCGTCCGCGCGCACATCACCCGGTGCGGGCCGGCGTTCAGGGCGCGGTGCCCTTTCATCGCCTCGCGCAGACGCTGATACAGCGCGTCGGCGCCGCGGTGCAGGCAGCGTGCGCCGACGCAGACGAAGACCTGCCGGCCATGTTCGGGGATGGCCGACCAGCCGGGCTTGCCCAGGCTGGGGTTCGTCTCGCGCACGTCGGCCAGCGCTTCCGCCGGTCCGGAGGCGATGCGGTCGAGAGCGGCAGGCAGGTCCAGCGCGCTTTCCACCGGCGGCGCCAGACGGACCGTCATGCGGGAGCCCTGCGTGCCGGCCCAGTGGCTGAGCGCGCCCGGCAGCCACGCCGACAGGCTGGGATCGGCGGGCACCATGCTGGGAATCACCAGGGCCTCCGTTGCGCCCTCCCGCTCCAGTTCCGCCAGCACCGCCGGCAGGGCGGGGCCGGACAGATCGGCGTGGGCGGTCCGCACCGTCACCGTCGCGCCGCGGGCGGCGTGGAGGTCGGCGAGCGCCGTTGCGAGCGCCTTCAGATTCTGCCCATGGTCGAAGGACGCGCGCCCGTAGAGGACGATGGCGCGCGCGGGTACGGAATGGGATGACGTCACGGCGTGATCCTCCGTCAGGCCGCCGGGCGGCGGCGCATGAGCCACAGGAAGAAGGCGCCGCCGACCAGCGCGGTGACGACGCCGACGGGAATCTCGCGCGGGGCGAACAGGCTGCGGGCGGCGACGTCCACCCACAGGAGAAGCAGCGCGCCGCCCAGCGCCGCCACCGGCAGCAGCGCCCGCAGATGGCCGCCCACCAGCATCCGGGCGATGTGGGGCAGGACCAGCCCGACGAAGCCGATGCCGCCGCAGGCCGACACCAGCGCGCCGGTCATCAGTGCGGTGACCACGAACAGCTCCAGCCGCAGGCGGCCCGGATCGGTGCCGAGCGAGCGGGCCGCGTCGTCGCCCAGCGCCAGGGTGTTGATGGTCTCGGCGCGCAGCCACAGCCAGAGCAGCCCGGCGACGGTCAGCCCGGCGGGAATGGGCAGGACGCTCCAGCGCGCGGTGCCGAAGCCGCCCATCATCCAGAACAGCGCCGCGTCGGCGCCGCGGTCCGTTCCCGTGACGATCAAGGCGTTGGTGACGGCGCTCAGGATGAAGGCGACCGCGACGCCGGTCAGGACCAGCCGCTCGCCGGTCACCACCCCGTCGCGCCCGCGCGCCGCCGCGAAGACGGCCAGCATGGCGGCGAGCGCGCCCAGGAAGGCAGCCGCCGGCAGGCCGATGGTCCCCGCGATGGTCCCGGTGTAGAGGATCACCAGCACCGCCCCCACCGAGGCGCCCGCCGACACGCCGAACAGGTAGGGGTCGGCCAGCGGGTTGCGCGTCACCACCTGGAGCACGGCGCCCACCGCCGCCAGCCCGGCCCCGGCCAGCGCGCCCAGCAGCACGCGCGGCAGGCGCAGCTCCCAGACGATGTTGCGCTCCGCCCGGCTGGCGTCGGGAGGCGGGGCCAGCGACGGCCACAGCTCGTGCGCGATCACCGCCCAGACCTTGGGAATGGGAATGGCGGCGGCGCCGAAACCGACGGCGGCGACCGTGGACAAGGCCACAGCGGCGGCCAGCACCAGGGACAGGTGAAGCAGGCGTGACCGAATCATGGAGCGAAGCGCTCCGGGTGGAGAGTCCGCGCCATCCGTTCCAGCGCATCGACGTTGCGGGTGGAGGGCGTCTGCTCGGCGTAGGTCAGCACGATGAATTGGCGCTTGCGCACCGCCTCGACATCGGCCAGTTGCGGGGCGGCGGTCAGGTGGCGGATCGCGGCCTCGGCGGGGACGCGGTGGTCGCTGACGATGATCCATTGCGGATCGCGCCGGACCATCTCCTCCCAACCGACCCGGACGTAGCTGTTGGGAATGTCGTCGAAGATGTTGCGACCGCCAGCCAATTCCATCAGCAGGCTGGCCATCCCCTCGCGCCCCACCGACACCGGCGCGCCGTCGGTGTGGCAGTGGTCGCAATACATCACGCGGGGCCGAACCACGACCGTGCCGGTGCGGTCGGTCACCGCGGCGACGCGGCGGCGGAAATCGGCCACCATGGCCTCGGCGCGCTCCGCGATTCCGAAGATGCTCCCGAGCGCCAGCAGGTCGGCGTAGAGCGTGTCCATGCCGATCGGTTCGCGGGGGCCGATGCGGATGCAGCTTTCCCGCAGCGTGTAGGTGGCGACCCCCATCTCCGCCAGCCGGGCCGGGGTGAGGCCGCGCGCCTCGCTGAAGCCGTAGCTCCAGCCGGCGAACAGGAAGTCGGGATCGGCGGACAGCACCGCCTCCAGGCTCGGGGACCGGTCGGGCAGCCGGGGCAGAGCCGCCACCACGCCGGGCGGCGCGATCAGCCGGTGCTCGGCCCCCTCGATGCCGGAGACGGCGACCAGCCGGTCGGCCAGCCCGAGATCCAGCATGGTCTGCGTCATGTTGGCGTCGTGGACCATCGGACGCTTGGGGGGTGCCGCGAAGCGGGCCGTCTCGAAGCAGTTCGCGACCTCGACCGGATGGGCCTGGACGCCCGTCGTCAGGGCAAGCGACAGGAAAAAGCCGCGGACGAGAATCGAAATCATGGGGATCGGCATAGGGATCGGTGGTCCGTCAGGGGAGACAGGTCGATGCGCAGCCGGCCGTCGCCGGGGTGGCGGTCCACCGTGGCGGCGACGCGGTAAACGGCGGTCAGGCGCTCCGGCGTCAGCGCCTCCTCCGGTGCGGCGTCGGCCTGGAGGCGCCCGTCGGCCATCAGCAGGACGCGGTCGCACCAGTGCGCCGCCAGATCGACGTCGTGCAGCGTCGCGACCACCGTGATCCCGAGGCTCCTCACGAGGTCGAGCACGGCGAAGCGGTGGTGGATGTCCAGATGGTTGGTCGGTTCGTCGAGCAGCAGGATGCGCGGGCGCTGCGCCAGGGCGCGGGCGATCATCACCCGCTGGCGCTCCCCGCCCGACAGATGTTCGACCGGCCGGTCCGCCAGGGTGCCCAGCTCCAGCCGGGCCAGCGCGTCCCCGACGATGGCGCGGTCGTCCGCCCCGGTCCCGGCGAAGGCGGAGCGGCGGTGGGCCAGCCGTCCCATGGCGACCACGTCGCGCACGGTGAAGCCCAGCGCCGCGGCGGCGTCCTGCGCCTGGAGCGCCAGCCGGCGGGCCAGATCCGCCGGGCGCAGGGCCCGCGGATCGTCGCCTTCGATGCGGACGCGTCCCGCGGACGGGGCCTGCAACCCGGCAAGGCAGCGCAGCAGGGTGGTCTTGCCGCACCCGTTCGGCCCGAGGATGCCGAGGAAGCCGCCCTCCGGAACGGCAAAGCCGATGTCCGACAGGACGACGCGCCCACCCAGCCGGCAGTGCAACCCCTCGACCGCGATGGCCGGGCGGACCCCCGCGCCGACGGGCGGGGCCGAAAGGGGTGTCGGGAGAGGCGATCGCGCCATCCAATGCCTCCTGCCGTTGCGGGCGGGGCGAGCCGGCGGACGTCTTGCGGAGCACACGCCGCACTCGGAACGGACTCCGGCTGGGCGCATGGCAAGCGTTCCACAGGGACACCCCGCCCGAGGACGTTTCGTTGTGGTGCTGGCAGGTCTCCTGGCTTGCGGGTCGTCGCCGCTCCGTCCGGCCTTCCCAGCGCCGACGGGCGCCAGTGGCGGGAAATGACGGAACGGCTCACCGCTCACAGTTGCGGGGGCAGCCCCGGTCTCGCCGCAGGACGCGGCTCACCGGGTTCCCTCTTAGCTTCCGGCGCAAGCCGCCGGAAGAACCAGTACCGGCACCATTGATGGAGAACCCCGCCGCTCCGGTCAAGCTTTGTGAACGAATGACTTCAGAAAATGCGAGCGCCGCGATGCGCGCCGCCTCCACGCCAATGCCCGGTCACGGGTCCGGGGAGCCCCTGCGGTTCAGCGCTTCCCGGAAGACCGCCGACAGGTCCTCGATCCGGTAGGGCTTGGACAGCACCGGCAGCCCCTCCAGCCCGGCTTGGTTCTCGCTGTAGCCGGTGGTCAGCACCACCGCCAGATCGGGCAGCAGACGTTGCGCCGCCTGCGCCAGGGCAATCCCGTCCACGTCGCCCGGCATCACCACGTCGCTGAACAGCAGATCCGCCTCCTCCCCGGCCTGAAGGCGGCGCAAGGCATCGTCCCCGGTGACGGCGCGGGCGACGCGGTAGCCAAGATCCTCCAGCGCCGCCGTGATGACCGGCGCCACCACGGGATCGTCCTCGACCAGCAACACGCGGGCGCCGCCGCCGCCCGCGATGGACCGCTGGGCCTCCTCATTCTCCGCCGATGCCGCCTCGGCGCGCGGCAGCAGCAGAGTCACGACGGTGCCCGCGCCCAGCCTGCTCTCCACCGTGGCGGTGCCGCCCGATTGGCGGCAGAAGCCGTAAACCTGCGCCAGACCGAGCCCGGTGCCCTGCCCCACCGCCTTGGTCGTGAAGAAGGGCTCGAACACGCGCCCGATCGCCTCCGGCGCGATGCCGTGGCCGCTGTCCCGGACCCACACCCGCACGAAGGCCCCATGCAGGCCATGCTCCCCCGTGAGCACGGTGTTGCCGGCGCCGATCACCACCCGGCCAGCCGCCGGGATGGCATCGCGGGAATTGGTCGCGAGGTTCAGCACGGCCAGTTCGAATTGCACCCGGTCGGCCATGACCGGCCACAGACCGGCCTCCAGGTCGAATTCCAACTGGATGTCGGCGCGCAACGCCCGGTCCAGGAAGACGCGCATGCCGAGCAGCCGGTCGCGCACGTCGAAGGCTTCCGGTTGCAGGCTCTGGCGGCGCGAGAAGGCCATCAACTGGCGGATCATGCTGGCGCCGCGGTCGACCGCCTGCCGCCCGGCATCGAGAACCTTCTGCACCCCGGCGACGTGGCCGGCCCGCCGTTCGACGAGATGGAGGCAGCCGGACATCGCCTGAAGCAGATTGTTGAAGTCGTGCGCCATCCCGCCGGTCAACCGGCCCACCGCCTCCATCTTCTGCGACTGGTGAAGCTGCTCCTCGACCCGGCGCTGCTCGGTGACGTCGCGCCCGGTCGCGGAGAAGCCGCCCTCCAGCGCCGCCACCGACCAGTCGATCAGCCGCTCCGCGCCGTCGGCGGTGCGCATCCGCGCCTCGACGTTCGGGACGGTCTCCCCGATGCCCATCGTGGCGTGCAGACGCCGGAAGACGGCGCGGTCGTCCGGATGGACGAAGTCCGTGAAGGGGACTCTGTCCGTCATGCCTGCGGGGTGGCCAAAATCCCGGTTCCAGGCCGGGTTGGTCAGCGTGACGCACCCCTTCCGGTCGGTTATCACGATGAGATCGCGGGAGCTGTGCCAGAGCTGGTCGCGTTCGGCGATGGCGGCATCGATGCGCTGCTTCAGCGTGTCGTTCAGCCGCCGCAGCGCCTGGGCGGCCTCGGCCCTGGTCATGGCGGCCCAGGTGCGGTCCGTCACCCCGCGGACGAAGGCGATCTCCTCCTCCCCCCAGACGCGCGGAGCGTCATGGTGGAGGAAGAAGACGCCGGTGAGACCGCCCTCCTCCATCAGCGGAACGTTCAGCAGCGAGCGGACGCCAAGCTTCAGAAACGTGTCGCAATCGGCCGCCGTGCGCGGGTCGGCGGCGATGTCGGCGATGGCGACGACCTCCCCGCGTTTCAGATCCTCGATGTAGGACCCGTAGTCCGCGAAGCGGTGGCGGCCCGCCGTACTCACGACGTCCGGACCGCGGCACCAGTCGCGCTCCACCACGATGCAGGAACGGGCCGGATCGGTGGTGCCGTAGCCGGTGCGCAGCAGGTCCATCGTCCGGCCGGCGATCGCGGCGGCGGCGGCGGCGATGCCGGCGGGCTCGTCCAGCAGGCGCAGCCGGTCGCCGAGTTGCAGAAGGGCGGCCTGATACCGCTCGTTGGTCTTGCGCCGGTGGATGTTCACCAGGACGCCGGGGAAGCGCAAGGGGCGGCCGGCCTCGTCCTGGGTGATGTGGCCGTTCGCCTCGATCCAGCGATAGCCGCCGTCGAGCTGGCGCACCCGGTACTCGGCTCTGTAGGCGCCGCCGTCGCGCATCGCCCGGGCGATCAGCGCCTCGACGCGGGGCTTGTCGTCGGGATGGATCGACTGCACGACCTCGGCGATCCCCACGCCGCGCTCCATCACCGCCGGATCGAGGGAGAAGGTCCGGGCGAAGCGGGCGTCGCTGGTGAAGCGGTCCTCCGCCAGATCCCAGATCCAGGTGCCGAGCACCGCCTCGGAATCGAGGGCGAGCCGGATGCGCTCGTCCGCCCGCCGCCTCGCCGCCTCCGCCCGCTTGCGTTCGGTGATGTCCATGACCTGGACGTAGATGCCGTCGACGTCGCCGCTGGCGTTGCGCCGCGGCAGGTAGTGGATGTGGCAATCCCGCCGCTCGCCATCCCGGTTCGGCAGGAAGCCCTCATATTCGACCGCCTCGCCGGCCAGGGCCCGCTCCAACTGGGCCAGGCGGGCCCGATAGGCATCCTCGCCGACCAGATCGCGAACGTGCATGCCGACCAGCCGCTCGCGCGGCACACCGAACCACGCCTCGTAATGGCGGTTGGCGAAGCGGTAGCGGTGGTCGGGTCCGACGATGGCGACCAGAAGGGGCAGGGCGTCGGTGAGTTCGCGCAGTTCCGTGGCCGCCGTGCGGGCCGCGTCCTCGGCCACCCGCTGCCCGGTGCGGTTGCGGAAGACCTTCACATAGCCGATGTGGACGCCCCAGGTGTCGAGCAGCGGCGTCATCTCGCCCTGCGCGAAGAAGCGGCCCTCCTTGCGCCTGTGCCAGCGCTCGTCGGTGGCGTGGCCACGCGTGCGGGCGAGGGTCATTTCGCGTTCGGGCTGACCGGCGGCCTGATCCTCGGCGGTGAAGAACAGCGTGCCGGCGTCCTGTCCCAGCGCCTCCTGTTCGCTCCAGCCCAGATTGGCGGCGGCACCGGAGTTCCAGCCGGTGATGCGGCCGTGCAGATCGGTGGTGACGATGGCGTGTTCGCTGACGCTCTGCAGGATGGCGAGCGCCTGATCCGCCTCGGATGACGCGGGGATTTCGGGCGACAGTCCCAGTTGCGCGCGTTGCCGCGCGGCTTCGGCCTGAAGGCGTTCGATGTCCGCCTCGATGGCCCTCAAGGCGTCCATGTCCGTCGCCCGATCCGTCACGCGCTTGTCCCTTTCGTTCGTTCCATGCACGCTCCCGCTCCGCAACGTTCGGAACCGGTCGTGGCGGGTCCAAGCCGGCCTTCGGGAAGCCGGACACGGCTTTCACCATGTAATCTCGCCGCCCGCCCGATCACACCGGCCTTTTAGTCCGCCGGTGATCCGGATTAGCACGGTTGCTCAAGCATTTGCATCGTCGCTTCCGGGCGGGGCACCGAAGCCGGAACCGGTGGCTGAAATGAGGCCGGGGCGGTGGAACCGGAGGGCCGCACAGGGGTTGCGTTCTTGCCCGCCCTTCTTACGCCCAGGCTTCGATACGCTCATGATCGGAATCCGGTTGCCATGACACAGTTGTTCCGGCCAGGCGCGAACAGAGCCTTGGGGGCGGTCTTCGCCGCCGCGGCGCTCGCGTTCGTGCTCACCATCGTGGCCGGTCTCATCATCGTGCGATCCGGCCCCTTCTGGAACGTCGGGTCGTCCATCCCTCAACCGGTCCCCTTCAGCCATGCCGTCCATGCCGGAGAACTCGGGATGGACTGCCGCTATTGCCACAGCGGTGTGGAGACGGCGGCGACCGCCGGGATTCCCGCTGTCGAGACCTGCATGGGTTGCCATTCCCAGGTCTGGACCGCGGCGTCGGCCCTGGCGCCGCTGCAGGCCAGTGCGGCGACGGGGGAGCCGCTGGCCTGGAACCGCGTCCACCGGCTTCCCGACCATGTCCGCTTCCATCACGGGATTCACGTCGCGAGCGGTGTCGGATGCGCGACCTGCCATGGCGACGTCGCGCGCATGGCCGAAGTCCGCAAGGTCGAGAGCATGTCGATGTCCTGGTGCCTGGACTGCCACCGCGACCCGCATGGCCGCCTGCCCTCCGTGACTGTGCCGCCCGACCGGCTGGCGCAGCTCGAAGACTGTTCCATCTGCCATTACTGACGGGGCACCGCATGGCCAGCGAACGCGACCACCGCCCCATTCCGCCATCTCTCGCCTCGGCCCTGGCCGAAGGCGACGGGCCGCGCTTCTGGCGCAGCCTGGAGCAGCTTGCCGCCTCGCCCGACGCCATGCGCGCCCTGGAGCGGGAATTCCCCCATCTGGGAGAGGCCGCGCGCACCGACCGCCGCACCCTGCTGAAGCTGCTGGGCGCCTCGCTGGCGCTCGCCGGGTTGACCGCCTGCGAGGAGGCGCCGAACCGGCCCATCGCCGCGCGGGCGCGGAACGTGCCGGGCCACGCGCCGGGGCAGCCCCTGCACGTCGCGACCACGCTGATGCAGGACGGCTACGGCCTCGGCGTCGTGGTGGAAAGCCACGGCGGCCGCCCGGTGAAGATCGAGGGAAACCCGCTCCACCCCGCCAGCCTCGGCGCCGCCGATGCCTTCGCCCAGGCCGAGATCCTGACGCTCCACGACCCCGACCGCTCCTCGGCGATCCGGCAGGGCGGCGCGGTGCGCTCGCGGAGCGATCTGGCCCGGATGCTGGACGCGCTCGCCGTGGAGATGGAGGGGCGTGGGGGCGCGGGCCTGCGCCTTCTGACCGGCCCGACCAGTTCGCCCACATTCATCGCCCTGGCCGCCGCCCTGGCGGAGCGTTTCCCTGAGGCGCGCTGGCACCGGCACGCGCCGGCGCTGTCGGACAGCCCGTACCAGGGCGCCCGGCTCGCTTTCGGGCAGGCGCTGGAGACACGGTTCGACCTGTCGCGGGCGGAGGTGATCCTCGCCCTCGACGCCGATGTGCTGGCGCAGGGGCCGGGCTGGATGGCCCACGCCGCCGCCTTCGCCGCGCGGCGCGACCCTGATGGTCTCATGAGCCGACTCTATGTCGCGGAGCCCTGCCCGACCCCCACGGGAACCCGCGCCGATCACCGGCTGGCGCTGGCACCCGACGCGATCCTGCGTCTGGCCGCCGATCTCGGCGCCACGCTGGGCGTTTCGGCGCCGGGCGGGGGCGAGCCGCACCCGATGGTTCCGGTCCTGGCGGAGGACCTGCGGCGCGCCGGGGCGGCGGCGCTGGTGGTGGCGGGGCCGCGCCTGCCGCCGGAAATCCACGCGCTGGTGCACGCCATCAACGGGCGGCTCGGCGCCATCGGCACCACCGTGGTCCACACCGCGCCGGTCCTTCCCGTGGCGGAGGCGGACGGCCTCGCCGCATTGGCCGAGGACATGGCGGCGGGAACGGCGACCCATCTGCTGATCCTGGACGCCAACCCGGTCTACGACGCGCCCGCCGGCCTGGGCTTCGCCGAGCGGCTGGCCCGCCTGCCCTTCTCGCTGCATCTCGGCCTGTACGAGGACGAGACCGCCGCCGGTTGCCGCTGGCATGTGCCGATGGCCCATGCCCTGGAATCCTGGGGCGACGCGCGGGCCTGGGACGGGACGGTCAGCCTGATGCAGCCGGTGCGCGCGCCGGGCGCCGGGCGCATAAGCGCGCTGGAACTGATCGCTCCCCTGGCCGGACAACAGATGGCCGGACGGGCGGCGGACGGACGGGCGCTCGTCCGCGACCACTGGCGCGGCGAGCGGGGCGAGGCCGACTTCGAGGCGTTCTGGACACGGGCGCTGCACGACGGGGTGATCGCCGGCACCGCCCACGAGCCGCAGCCCGTCGAGCCCGCCACTCCACCCCCCATCGACCTGGGCGGAGCGGGCGGCGGGCTGCGGGTGGCCTTCGCGCCGGACCCGGCGGTGTGGGACGGGCGCTACGCCGGGAACGCCTGGCTTCAGGAGCTTCCCCGCCCCTTGAGCAAGCTGGTGTGGGGCAACGCCGTTCTGCTCGCCCCCGCGACGGCGGCGACGCTGGGCATTGCGGACGGCGACGTGGTTGAGGTGGAGCTGGACGGGCGGACGGTCTCCGGGCCGGTGTTCGTCATGCCCGGCCACGCGCCGGACTCCGCGACCCTGCCGCTCGGCTACGGGCGCTGGCGGGCGGGCTTCGTCGGCAGCGGCGTGGGCTTCAGCGCCTATGCCTTGCGCGGCAACGAGGCGGCGTGGTTCGGCGCGGGCGCGGCGCTGCGCCGGACCGGCAGGCGCGATCCGCTCGTCACCACGCAGGATCATCACACGATGGCCGGACACACGATGGCCGGACGCGACGTGGTGCGCGCCGCCACGCTGGTGGAGTTCCGGCAGAATCCCGGCTTCGCCCGGCCTGACGCCGCTCCCCTGCCCTCCTTCTACCCGGAGGTCCGGTACGAGGGGCACGCCTGGGGCATGGCCATCGACCTGAACGCCTGCCTGGGCTGCAACGCCTGCGTGGTGGCCTGTCAGGCCGAGAACAACGTCCCCGTCGTCGGGCGGGAGGAGGTGGCGATCGGGCGCGAGATGCATTGGCTGCGCATCGACCGCTATTTCGAAGGGCCGCCGGACGACCCCGCCCTGCATCTCCAGCCGATGCTGTGCATGCATTGCGAGAAGGCGCCCTGCGAGGTGGTGTGCCCGGTGAACGCGACGGTCCACGACAGCGAGGGCCTGAACGTCATGGTCTACAACCGCTGCATCGGCACGCGCTACTGCTCCAACAACTGCCCCTACAAGGTGCGGCGCTTCAACTGGTTCGACTATGCCGGGAGGCGGGAAGGGGCGCCGGTCGAGGTCTACAACCCCGACGTCACGGTCCGCGAGCGCGGCGTCATGGAGAAATGCACCTTCTGCGTCCAGCGCATCAGCGCCGCCCGCATCGAGGCCAAGCGGGAGGGCCGCCCCCTGCGCGACGGGGAGGTGCGGACCGCCTGCCAGCAGGCCTGCCCGACCCGTGCCATCACCTTCGGCGACCTGAACGACCCCAACGGCGCGGTCGCCGCCCGCAAGCGGTCCCCCCGGAACTACGGGGTGCTGGCCGACCTCAACACCCAGCCGCGCACCACCTATCTGGCGCGCGTGGACAATCCCAACCCGGACGTCCAGAAGCGGCCCCAGAACAGGCGACAGCAGGACGGAGGCGGTTCATGAACGCCGATCCCTCCGCCCTCGCCGAACGCCACCCGCCGCACCGCCATGCCGGGCTGATGGTGCTGGACCAGCCCTTCACCTGGCGCTGGATGGCGGCCTTCGGGGCGTCGGCCCTGGTCGTGCTGCTGTTCGGGGCGGTGTTCGTCCATCTGATGGTGCGCGGCACCGGCGTCTGGGGGACCAACGTTCCCTATGTCTGGGCCTTCGACATCACGCTCTACGTCTATTGGATCGGCGTGGCGAACGCCGCCAGCCTGCTGTCGGCCATGCTGGTGCTGCGCGGCGTCCACTGGCGCAGCGCGACCAACCGGGCGGCGGAGGCGGTGGCCCTGTTCGCGGTGATCTGCGCCGGACTGTTTCCCATCATCCATCTCGGTCGGCCCTGGCTGTTCTACTGGGTTTTCCCCTACCCCGCGACCTTCGGCGTCTGGCCGCAGTTCCGCAGCCCTCTGGTCTGGGACTTCTTCGCGATCAACGCGCATCTGATCGTGACCGCCCTGTTCTGGTACGTCGGGATGATCCCGGACCTCGCCCATCTGCGCGACCACGAGCGCGCCGGGCGGCGCGCCCGGCTGGTCTTCGGCGTGCTGGCTCTGGGTTGGCGCGGGTCGGCGCGGCAATGGCGTCTGCACCGGTCGGCCTATCATCTGCTGGCCGGGCTGGTGGTGCCGCTGGTGATCTTCATGCAGAGCACCGCCGCGTTCGAGTTCGCCGTCACCCTGGTTCCGGAGTGGCACCAGACGCGCCTGCCGCCCTATTTCGTGGTGAGCGGCCTGATGTCCGGCCTCGCGCTCGTCCTGGCCGTCCTTCTGCTGATGGAGCGCTTCCTGGTCCTGCACCCGGTTCTGGCGCGCAGGCCACGCGAGGTCATCGGCTGGCTGCTCGTCGCCAACGGGATCGTCATGCTGTGGGCCTACGGCTTCGACGCCTACAGCTCCTGGTACGGCGGACCGGAGCAGCGCGACGCCTTCGTCGCCCGCGTCACCGGCGACTTCGCGGCGCTCTATTGGGGAGCGCTGCTGTGCACCGCCGGGGCGTCGCAACTCCTTTGGGTGCGGGCGATCCGGCACAACGCGACCGCCCTCATCGTGATCGCTCTGGCGATCAACGCCGGGCTGTGGCTCGACCGCTTCATGGTGGTCGTCGGCGGGCTCTACCACACCCACCTGCCCTCGGCCTGGAGGAGCTACGCGCCGACGCTGCCGGAAATCGGGCTCCTGGTCGGGTCGCTCGGCCTGTTCGCCATGCTGATCCTTCTGTTCGTCCGCTTCGTACCGGTGATCTTCCTGTTCGAGACGCAGGCCGAACACCACCGGGGAGGTGAGTCATGACGCCCCCCGCCGGGTTTTATGGGCTGTTGGCGCAGTTCCCCTCGGCGGAGCGGCTGGCGGAAGCCGTCCAGGCGGCCCATCGGGCCGGCTACCGCCGCTTCGACGCCTACAGCCCCTTTCCCATGCCGGAGCTGTTCCCGGTCGCGGCGCGGGGCTGGAGCCATTACGTCCTGCGCGGAATTGCCTTCCTGGGAGTGGTGGGTGCCGCCGGAGCGGCCTACCTGCTGCAATACTGGACCTCGGTGGTCGATTACCCGCTCAACGTCGGGGGACGGCCGCTGCACAGTTGGCCGCTGTTCCTGCCCTCGGCGATCCTGCTCGCCATCCTGGGCGGGTCGGTCGCGGCGGCGGGCGCGTTCCTGATGCTGAGTGGCTTGCCACAGCTCTACCACCCCGTCTTCAACAGCCCCCATTTCGCCCGCACGACCGAGGATTCCTTCTATCTCTGCATCGAGACGGCGGACTTCCGCTTCGATCCGGAGAACACCCGCGCCTTCCTCGCTTCCCTCGGCCCCGAACGGCTGGAGGAGGTGCCATGGTGAGGCGCGCCGCCCTTCCGGCGCTCGTCCTGCTGCTCGCCGCCTGCGGCGACAACATGGCCGATCAGCACGCCTACGCCGACCCGCAGGCCCCGGCGGTCGCGGCGCTCGACCCGCTGCCGCCGGGAACGGTGCCCATGGGCGCTCTCGACCGCGCGGCGGCGCTGGCGAACCCGCCGGACGTCATGGACCTGGAGCGCGGGCGCGAGCGGTACGGCATCCATTGCGCGCCCTGCCATGGGCTGACGGGGCATGGCGACGGCCCGGTGGCCCGCCGCGGCTTTCCGCCCCCCGCCTCCTTCCACGACACCGGGCAGCGCAGCCTGCCGCTGCGCGACATCGTGACCGCCGTCACCGAGGGAGCCGGCCCGATGCCCTCCTTCGCCGACCGGATCGCCGGAGAGGACCGCTGGCGGATCGCCGCCTATGTCAAGGCGCTCCAGTATTCGCAAGCGGTTCCGGCGGAGGCCCTGCCCGCCGCCGACCGGGAAAGGCTGCCCCCGCCATGAGCGCCCCCATGAGCGCCCAATCCCCGGCCATCGATTCTCCGGCCATCGGGGCGGCCTACGCCCGCACCCGGCGCTTCGCTCTCGCGGCGGCGGCGGGCGGGCTGGCCCTGGCGGCGTTCGGCTGGTGGCTGGACCCGCCCCTCTTCTTCCAGGCGTGGCTTCTGGCCTTCCTGCTGTGGACCGGGCTGGCGGTCGGCTGCCTGACGCTTCTGTTGGCCGGGCATCTGCTGAGCCATCCCCGGCTGGAGCCGGTCCTCGACGAGCTGGAGGCCGGCGCCCTCACCCTGCCGCTTCTGGCCCTGCTCGGCCTGCCGTTGCTCGCCGGGTTGCCGGACCTCTACCGCTGGGCCGAGACGGGGACCGGGCCGATGGGGCCGGTGCGCGGCCACTGGCTGGACCAGGGCGGCTTCGTGCTGCGCAGCGCCGTCTATCTCGGGGTCTGGTGCGCGCTCGCCTGGGCGATGACCCGGCCCGGGCACCACCACCGGCGCACCGCCGCCGTGGGGTTGCTTTTGATGCTGCCGACGGTGACGCTGGCGGGTCTGGATTGGGTGATGTCGCTCGACCCCGACTGGCTGTCGAGCCTGTTCGGGCTGGCCTATGGGGTGACGCAGACGGTGGCGGCGCTCGCCGTCGCCCTGCTCGCCGCCGAGCTTCGCCCGGACCGGGCGCTTCCCCAGCGCGCCGGCGGGATGGCCGGGGCGCTGCTGGCCCTCGTCGGGACGACGGCCTACCTCTGGTTCGTCCATTTCCTTGTGGTCTGGGCCGCCAACCTGCCGGAGGAAGCGGGCTGGTACCTCGACCGCGGCGGGGCGTGGCTGTGGCTGATGCCCGGCATCGTGGTGCCGGCGACGGCGCTGGCCGTTCTGATCCTGCTGCCGCGCTGGCTGCGCAGCCACCGGCTGGCCCTGCTGACCGCGGGCGGCCTGCTGCTGGCCCAGCATCTCGCGCACATGGTCTGGCTGGTGCGCCCGGCGGCGCAGCGGCCGGAGCTTCACTGGCTCGACGCGGTCGTCGCGGCGGCGCTCGGCGCGCTCTGCCTCGCCCTGTTCGCGCACCGCCTCTCCGGCACACCGACGCGGAGGACGTCATGAACGGTTCCGGCACGCCCTTTGCGCATCCCGCGTTCGAGCTGCCGCCGCTATCCGGCGAGGGCGATGACGGTAGCGCGCGCGGCTACCGCCCGATCGCCGCCTATGGCCTGATCGGCGACTGCCACGGCTCGGCGCTGGTCGCGTGGGACGGCTCCATCGACTGGTGCTGCCTGGACCGGCTGGACGCCGATCCCGTGTTCGCCCGCCTGCTCGACCGCGAGCGGGGCGGCTTCTTCGAGATCCGACCCTGCGCGGGCGCCACCGTCCGCAGGCGCTACGTCGGCGACACCTGTCTGCTGGAAACGCTGTTCACCACGCCGGACGGCGTGCTGCGCCTGACCGATTTCATGCCCGTCGCGCTCTGCCCCGGCGCGCCGGAAGGGGAGTTCACCCAACTCCACAACCCCGCCAGGCTGGTGCGCATCGCCGAGGTGACGGAGGGCCGCGTGCGCGTCCGCGCCACCTACCGTCCCATGGGCTCCGGCTTCCGCACCGCCCCCGTGCCGATGCGCGCCGGGGACGGCGGCGTCGCGGCGGAGGGTCTGCCGCCCCTCTTCACCGACATGCGGCTGGAGTGCCGGGACGGCGCGGCGGTCGGCGCGGTGGAGATGGCGGCGGGCGAGACGCGCAGCTTCGTCCTCGGTCCCGCAGCGGCCCTGCCCCCGGACGGAGTCGCCGAGGCGGCGGACCGCCTCCGGGAGGAGACCGCCGAATTCTGGACCGTCTGGAGCGCCCACACCAGCTACGACGGTCCGCACCGGGAGCATG
Source organism: Roseomonas genomospecies 6 (assembly GCF_008365375.1). Lineage (GTDB taxonomy): Bacteria > Pseudomonadota > Alphaproteobacteria > Azospirillales > Azospirillaceae > Azospirillum. Next base: position 19,295 of record NZ_QOKW01000020.1, read on the forward strand.
TGCTGCGCAGCGGAATCGTGCTGAAGGCGCTGGCCTTCGCCCCGACGGGGGCCATCGTGGCGGCGCCCACCACCTCCCTTCCGGAAGGCATCGGCACGCCGCGCACCTGGGATTACCGGTTCTGCTGGCTGCGCGACGCCAGCCTGACGCTGTTCTCGCTGGCCAAGCTGAACCACGCGAGCGAGGCCCGGCGCTTCTTCGAGTTCCTGATGAGCGTGTGCGGGAAGACGGGAGCGCGCATCCTGCCGCTCTACGGAATCGACGGCGCCGTCGATCCGGGAGAGCGCTGCCACGACCACCTCGACGGCTACAGGGGCAGCCGCCCGGTGCGCAGCGGCAACGGCGCGGTGGACCAGCACCAGATGGACGTCTACGGGCAGGCCATCGACCTCGCCCACCTGTTCGAGCGGCTGGGCGGACGGCTGTGCGAGCAGACCCGGAAGCAGGTCGAGCAATTCGCCGCCTGCATCGTCGAACATTGGCGGAAGCCGGATTCCGGCATCTGGGAGCCGCGCAGGCCGGACCGCCGCCACGTCCATTCCGCGATCCTGAGCTGGGTCGGCATGGACCGGGCCATCCGCATGTTCGGCGACCGGCCCGAGTGGGTCCGCACCCGCGACGACATCCTGCGGGACATCCGGGAGAACGGAGTCCACCCGACCGGCGGTTACCTGACACAGGTCTTCGGCGGCGAGGACGCCGACTCCGCCACCCTGGTGGCCGCCGGCTACGGCCTGCCCATCGGCGACGACGTGCTGGACCGGACGGTGCGCAAGGTGCGCGCGGATCTCGGCAACGGGGCGCTGATCCACCGCTACCGGAACGACGACGGTCTGGAGGGGGAGGAGGGAGCCTTCCTTCTGTGCAGCTTCTGGCTGGTGGACGCCCTGCTGGCACTGGATCGGGGGGAGGAGGCGCGGGCGCTCCTGGACGATCTCCTGGGCCGCGCCAACGACCTCGGCCTCTACCCCGAGCAGATGGAGGCGGACGGCACCTTTCTCGGCAACTTCCCGCAGGCCTTCACGCATCTGGGCGTGATCCACAGCGTCATGACGCTGCACCTCTACGACCAGGAGGGCGTTTCCGCCGTGCGCGGCGGCCACGCCGACCGGGCCTTCCGGATCGTCGGCCGCAACGACCGCTTCCGTTCGGTCTGGACCCGCGAACCCGGGGGAGAACCCGGAGGGGAGAGCGGCGATGCCTAGGCGCACGATCCTCGCGCTGCTGGCGGCGGCCGTCCCGGCGCTGGGCGGGTGTTCGACCATCCAGTCGGCGCTCGACCCGGCGGGAGTCAACGCCCGGCAGGTGGCGGACCTCTGGTGGCTGATGCTCTGGGTGCTGGGCGGCGCCTTCGTGATCGTGATGGCCGCGCTGGCGGCGGCGCTGTTCGCGCCCCGTCCCTGGCGCGGGCGCCTGCGCGGGACGACGATGATCGCCGCCGGGGGCGTGGCGTTGCCCGTCGCGGTCGTGCCGGTCTTCCTGATCGCCAGCTTCACCATCGACTGGCCGCTGGTGCCGGAGCGCCCGGACCGGCTGACCATCCACGTCGTCGGCCACCAGTTCTGGTGGGAGGTGCGCTACACCGGCCCCGGCATCGACCGGCCCATCGTCAGCGCCAACGAGATCCGCATGCCGGTGGGTCAGCCCGTGCAGTTCCGGCTGACGACCGAGGATGTGATCCACAGCTTCTGGCTGCCCAACCTCGCCGGAAAGATCGACATGATCCCCGGACAGGTGAACCACATGGAGATCACAGCCGAGCGCACCGGCGTCTTCCGCGGCCAATGCTACGAGTTCTGCGGGGCGCAGCACGCCCACATGGCCTTCATGGCCGTGGTGATGGAGCCCGGCGACTTCGCGTCCTGGCTGGCGCGCGAGGCGCAGCCGGCCCCGGCGCCCGCCGGCCCGGAGGAGGAACGGGCGCTCCAGGCCTTCCTGCGCGGCGGCTGCGCGTCCTGCCACGCCATCCGGGGAACCCCCGCCGACGGCGAGGGCGGTCCCGACCTGACCCATGTCGGCGGGCGCCTGACGCTGGCCGCCGGTATGCTGCCGAACGGCGAAGGCTCCATGGGCGGCTGGATCGCCGGTGCGCAGACCATCAAGCCGGGCAACCGGATGCCCAACTTCAACGGGTACGACGGCGAGACGCTGCGCGCCCTGTCCCGCTATCTGTACGAGCTCAAATGACCGATTTCGCCAGCAATCCCGCCACCGGCAGCGGCGCGGCCATCGCGCGGGACAACCAAGCCCGCGAGCGCGACGACCTGGACGCCGCGTGGCGCTCCCCCACGGGATGGCGCGCGATCTCGGTGGTGAACCAGACCAACGTCGGGCGCCGCTTCGTCATCACCGGCTTCGTCTATTTCCTGATCGCCGGGATTCTGGGGCTGGTGATGCGCGTCCAGCTCGCCGTGCCGGAGAACGATCTGCTGACGCCGGAGGCGTACAACCAGATCTTCACCATGCACGGCACGCTGATGATGTTCCTGTTCGCCGTGCCGATCCTGGAAGGGGTGGCGGTCTATCTGCTGCCGCCGATGCTGGGCACGCGCGACCTGCCCTTTCCGCGCCTCAGCGCCTTCGGCTACTGGTGCTATCTTCTGGGCGGGCTGCTGCTTCTGACCAGCCTGCCGCTGGGGCTGGCGCCCGACGGCGGCTGGTTCATCTACCCGCCGCTCAGCTCCACCCTGTTCTCGCCGGGGATGAACATCGACTTCTGGCTGCTGGGCATCACCTTCATGGAGATCTCGGCGATCACCGCCTCCATCGAGCTGATCGTCGCCATCCTGAAGACCCGCGCGCCGGGCATGTCCATCGACCGGATGCCGCTGTTCGCCTGGTACATCCTCATCACCGCCTTCATGATCGTCTTCGGCTTTCCGCCGCTGATCATGGGCAGCATCCTTCTGGAGCTGGAGCGCGCCTTCGGCCTGCCCTTCTTCGACGCCGCCAAGGGCGGGCATCCGCTGCTGTGGCAGCACCTGTTCTGGCTGTTCGGCCATCCGGAGGTCTACATCATCTTCCTGCCGGCGGCGGGCATCATGTCGATGGTCGTCCCGACCTTCGCCCGGCACCCCATCGTCGGCTACCGCTGGCTGGTTCTGGCGGCCATCGGCATGGGATTCCTCAGCTTCGGGCTGTGGGCCCACCACATGTTCGCGACGGGCATCCCGCAGATGTCGGTGGCCTTCTTCTCCGCCGCCAGCACGCTGGTGGCGATCCCCAGCGGCATCCAGGTCTTCGCCTGGATCGCCACGCTGTGGCACGGGCGCCCCCGCTTCGACACGCCCCTGCTGTTCGCCATCGGCACCATCGTCACCTTCGTGATGGGCGGCTTCACGGGCGTGATGGTCGCCATCGTGCCCTTCGACCTTCAGGTCCACGACACCTACTTCGTCGTCGCCCACTTCCATTACGTGCTGATCGGCGGGGCGGTCTTTCCGCTGTTCGCGGGAATCCACTACTGGATGCCGCTGGCGCTGGGGCGGATGCCGTCGGAGCGGCTTGGCCGGTGGAGCTTCTGGACCATGTTCGCCGGGTTCCACCTGACCTTCTTCCCGCAGCACTGGCTGGGGCTGATCGGCATGTCGCGGCGGGTCTACACCTACCTGCCGGGCCTGAACCTGGAGTGGGGAAACCTGATCGCCACCGGCGGGGCCTTCCTGTTCGCGCTGGGCGTCCTGCTGACCATGGTCAACGTGCTGTGGACCGCGCGGCGCGGCGCGCCGTCCGGCGACAATCCCTGGAACGCCGGGACGCTGGAATGGCTGAACGTGCCAACCCCCTCCTACAACGTCCGCAGCATCCCCCTGATCTCCAGCCGCGACCCGCTGTGGGACCAGCCGGACCTGCCGAAGGCGGTCGAGCGGGGGGCGGGCTTCCTTCCCGACAGCTTCGGCGGGCGGCGCCTGATGCTGGGGACCAGCGCCGCCGACGCCCGGCCCGAACAGGTGCTCGAACTGCCCGGCCCGACCTACCTGCCGCTGGTCACGGCGCTGTGCGTGGGCGTCTTCTTCGTCAGCGTCCTGGTGAAGGTCTACGCCATGGCCGCGCTGGGCGCGGTGCTGAGCGTCGCGGCCTTCCTCTATTGGATGTGGCCGGCCAACCCCGGCGGACGGCGGGGCAGCATCGTCGCCTCCCCCGGCATCGAACTGCCGACCGCCCACGGCCACCACGCCGCACCCGGCGCCGCCGCGCTGAACGTCACGCTAGCGGCGGACGCGGCGCTGTACGCGTCGTTGGCCTTCAGCCTGTTCTTCCTGTGGAGCTACACCCCCGACGGAGCGGGCGCGCCCCTTCCCCCGCCGTCCGTCTGGCCGGCGGCGCTCGACCTGGGCCTGCTGCTGGCGGGAAGCGTCCTGCTGGCCTGGGCGGAGCGGCGGATGCGCGCCGGTTCCGTGCTGCCGGCCATGCTCGCCCTGCCGCTGGCCATGGGGATGGCCGCGGCGGCGCTGGGGCACGGCCTTCTGTCCTCGGCCCATCTCGGCTTTCCCGCGCAGGAGCACGCTCTGGCGGCGGTGCTGTGGACGCTCTACGGTTATCAGGCGATGCACGCCGCTGCGGCGATCCTGATCGCGGGGCTGGCCGCCGCCGCCGCGTGGATGGGGCATCTCACCCGCGACCGCCATCTGATGCTGCGCGTCGCCGCCCGCTTCTGGCACTACACGGCGGCGCTGTGGGTGGCCGGATTCGTGCTCGTCCACATCCTGCCCGTGATGGGTTGAGCGAGGAGGAACCGCCCATGCCGTCCGTCCATCAGGGGGCCGTCCGCCAGGGGTCCGCCGTCCTCGTCGCTCCCGCCGTCCTGTGGAGCATGCATTTCCTGTTCGTCTACGTCTTCGCCTCGCTCGCCTGCCTGTGGGGGTGGCAGGGGGCGACGGTGCTGGGCATCGGGGTGGTCGCCGCCGTGGTGTCGCTCGCCACCGCGTTCACCGTCCTGCTGATCGCGCTGATCGGCGTCCGCGCCTGGCGGGCGGTTCCGGAGGCGCCGGCCCATCCCACCGACGCGCGGTCCCGCCGCAGCCGCTTCATCGCTCAGGCGACGGCGGCGCAGAGCGCGCTGTTCGCCTTCTCCACGGTGATCGTCGGGGTGCCGACGCTGATGAGGCCGCCATGCGTCTGATCCCCCTCGCCGCGATCCTCGCTTTTCTAGCCTCCTGCGGCGAGGCAGCACCGCCGCCCCACCTCGGCGTTCCCGGCGGCGACGCCGACCGCGGCAAGCTCCACATCGCGCGCTACGGCTGCGCGGCCTGCCACCGGATTCCCGGTTTCGGCGCTTCCGGTCAGGTTGGACCGCCGCTGGACGACTTCGCGGTGCGCGGCTACATCGGCGGGGTGCTGCCGAACCAGCCGCAGAACCTGGTGGCCTGGATCGTCGATCCGCCCGCCCACGCTCCCGGAACGGCGATGCCCAATCTCGGGGTGAGCCGCGAGGAGGCCCGCGACATCGCCGCCTATCTCCACACGCTCGGCCGCCGCGAGGCCAAGGTGTTCCCGCCGCCGCGCACCCTGCCGGTGGACCCGGAGGCCGGCGAGGCGGAGCGCGCCCGCGCCGAAGCCCGGCTGAACGGCTATGGCTGGGTGGACGGTCAGCCCGGCCTCGCCCGCATCCCCATCGACCGCGCCATGGAGCTTCTGGAATCGCGGGGCTGGGACGGGATCGACCACGACCCGCACTGATGCCGGTCGCCCTCATCAGGGAACGGGGAAATCAGCCATCCGTCCGGAAGGTCCAGCGCAAGGCCAGGGCGCCCCGCCGGCGGACGATCCTGCGCGCCCGGAAGGTCCACAGCCGCTCGGCGCCCTGGAAGGCCGCGATCTCGGGCGAGTCCAGGAGCACCGCGGCGTCCCCGGTCATCTGCAGCGTGTCGCCGCGTTCGAAATCGACGAAGAGCAGCCCCGCCTTCCCGTTGAGCAGGATGTTGCCCAGCGTGGCGAAGAAGAGGTTGCCGCTGAAATCCGGGATGGTGAGCGTTCCGTCCTCGGCCACCCGGACGAAGCCGGCCTTCCCGCCGCGGTGCGACACATCGACCTGACGATGGCCGACGCGGTCGGCGTAGGAGGCGACGAAGAAGGCGTCCGCCCCCTCGACCGTCGCACGCGCCGCCGGATCGAGCACGGCCATCGCCTCGACGGCACCGGCGAAAGGCTGGCCGGGGTCGCGGGCGAACGCAGCGTCGCGCCGTTGGATGTAGCGGGGGCAATTCCCGAAGCTCTGTTCGACGCCGACACGGAAACCCTCCGGTGTTGCTGCGGCCACGCCGTTCATGCGGTTCCGGCGCCGCGTCTGCATCTCGATGCCGAGGAGGCCGACCGGCGTCCCGTCCGTCATGCCGGCGCCCGCGGGGTCGCTCGGGTCCGGACGCGCGGCGATGTCGAGAACGGTCGGGGCGGGCGAGGACAGGAAGCCGGGCCGGCCCTCCAGAATGGTGGCCCACGCATCCCCGCCCGGGTCGACGCTGCCGGCCACGACGAAGGGAAGCTGGGCGTAGAAGTCGCGGTGCTGGTCGGGCATGACGTCGCGCACGACCCGCTGTCCCACCGCCGCCATCCGTTCGGCGACGCCGAGTGTCTCTTGGATGAACGTCTCGCCCTCATGCCATGTCGGCAGCGTCTTCGGGGTCCCGTCCATGTCCTGTCTCCCCTATGAAAGAAGCGGGCGCGCCGGGTTGCGCGCCCGGATACGGCCTTCACGCGGCGGTGAGCCCCGCCGGTGTCCGGACGAACGGGACGAAGCCCGGCAGCGCCTCGACCCGGCGGAGGAAGGCGTTGACGGCTGGATAGCCCGACAGGTCGACGTTGCCTTCCGGGGCGCGCGCGACGTAACTGTAGATGGCGACGTCGGCGATCGTCGGCTGACCGCCGACCAGCCAATCGCGGCCGGAAAGATGGTCGTCCAGCTTCGTCAGCAAGGCATGCGCACGGGCGACCACCTCTTCGTGATCGAAGCCGGCGCCGAACACCGTGACCAGCCGCGCCGCCGCCGGGCCGTAGGCGACCTCCCCCGCGGCGACCGACAGCCAGCGCTGGACGGCGGCGGCGGCTTGCGCATCCTCGGGCAGCCAGTCGGTGCGCCCCGCCTTCTTCGCCAGATAGACCAGGATGGCGTTCGAATCCGGGACGACCACGCCGTCGTCATCCAGCACCGGCACCTGCCCGAACGGGTTCAGCGTCAGGAATTCCGGCTTCTTGTGCGCGCCCGCCTTCAGGTCGACCTCGACCAGCTCGTGGGGCAGTCCGAGCAGGGACACGAACAGGCGGGCGCGGTGCGCATGGCCCGACAACGGGTGATGATAGAGCTTCATGGCTGCTTCCTGCGATGCCGGACGGGCCGATTCCCGATCCGCACACCGACCTTGCCGCGGTCAGCCGGTTACGGGAATGACCCGATTTGGCAGCTCATTATTACAGCCATCGCAATAATGCCGGTTGGTGGCTCGGAGCCTGTCCGCAGCGGGTCCGGGGACTCACCGAAAACAAAGAAGGGCCGCCGTTTCCGGCAGCCCTTCCATTGTCGATCCGCAATCCATCGGACCACGGCGCGTCTTTATCAGACGAGGGAACCCTTCTCAGCGAAGGAGAACCCGGTCACGGCGCCCGACGGCAGCAGAGAAAGACAATGAGACACGAGATCACCTCCTTTCGGTTGTTGACGACTGAACCGGTATATGGCTGCCGGCGTGAGCGGCTACAAGTACTTTTCTGACGACGCGGCGCTGTGATCTTTTTCAGGCCGCATCAGGCCGGAACTCTTTCTTCCTGCCGCCGGCCCATGCGGGCGAGCATCGCCGGTTCGATGGCCACCTGAAGGTGCGCATGGTCCTCATCGTCGCGGCGGTCCAGCACCTCGCCATGGGCGTAGAGCCAGGCGAGCGTCGCGCCGTCGGCGTGTGCAACGTCCATCTCCACGACCGCCCGGCCGGCGGTCATGCGGCGGTCGAGGATGCCGAACAGGCTGTCCAGCCCTTCTCCGGTCGCCGCCGACACCGCGCAGGCGTCGCCGGACCGATCGGCCCGGGCGACGACGGAGGCGTACGCCTCCCCGTCCAGCCGGTCGATCTTGTTGGCGATCTCGACCACCCGCGGATCGTGCTCCGGGTCGATGCCGAGGTCGCGCAGAATGGCCTCCACGTCGGCCTTCTGGGCTTCGGTGTCGGGATGCGCGATGTCACGGACATGCAGGATGATGTCCGCCGACTGCACCTCCTCCAGCGTGGCGCGGAACGCCGCCACCAGATGGGTCGGCAGGTCGGAGATGAAGCCCACCGTGTCCGACAGGATGACCTTGCGGCCCGACGGCAGAACCACCTGCCGCATGGTCGGGTCGAGCGTGGCGAACAGCAGGTTCCTGGCAAACACGTCCGCCCCGGCCATCCGGTTGAACAGCGTGGACTTGCCGGCGTTGGTGTAGCCCACCAGCGCCACCACCGGGTACGGCACCTTGGCGCGCGCCTTGCGGTGCAGGCCGCGGGTGCGCCGGACGTCCTCCAGCTCCTTCCTTATTTTGACGATGCGGTCGCCGATCAGCCGGCGGTCGATCTCAAGCTGCGACTCGCCGGGGCCGCCGAGGAAGCCGAAGCCGCCGCGCTGGCGTTCCAGGTGGGTCCAGGACCGCACCAGCCGCGACTTCTGATAGCTCAGCGCCGCCAGTTCGACCTGAAGCTGGCCTTCGTGGGTGCGGGCCCGCTCGCCGAAGATTTCCAGGATCAGGCCGGTGCGGTCGATGACCTTCGCCTGGAGCGCCTTTTCCAGATTGCGCTGCTGCACGGGAGAGAGAGCGTGGTCGACGATGACCAGATCGATCGCCGCCCCGGCGGCGCGGGCCTCTTCCAAAATCCGCGCGTACTGCTCCACCGCGCCACCGCCCAGAAGGGTGGCCGGGCGCGGCTGGTTGACCTTGACGACGGCGGCCTGCGCCACGTCGAGATCGATGGCCGACGCCAGGCCCACGGCTTCCTCCAGCGAGGCTTCGGGGCTGCGGTCGGATGTGGTCCCGCGAAGGACCGGATGAAGAACAAGGGCACGGCCCCAAAAGGACCGCGAGGTTTCGGTGTTACGGGTGGTCTTCAGATGCGTACCCATAAGGTTCCTTCGTCGTGCCGGCGCATCAGGCGCGGCCCTGTTCACGGCCCTTTGCGGCCGCAGCAATCTGTTGTTCCCTGGCGCTCGCCATCACGGCCTTCTGGATCTTCTCGAAAGCGCGCACCTCGAGCTGGCGGACGCGCTCGCGCGAGACGTGGAAGTGCTGGCTCAGCTCCTCCAGCGTCAGCGGCTCGTCGCGCAGGCGGCGGGCCACCAGGATCTGCCGCTCGCGGTCGTCCAGCACACCCAGCCCCAGCTTCAGGAACTGCTGGCGCCGCTTGCGCTCCTCCGCACCGGCCAGGACGGTTTCCTGGTCGGGACGCTCGTCGGCCAACAGGTCCAGCCATTCGCTGTCGCCCTCCTCCGCCAGGGTGGCGTTCAGCGAACGGTCCATGCCCAAACGGCGGTTCATCTCCACCACTTCGGCCTGGGGCACGTTCAGCTCCGTCGCGATGCTCTCCACCGCCTCCGGCGACAGGTCGCCACCGGACGAGCCGTCTTGCCGATCCTGCAACTGGGCCTTCAGGCGGCGCAGGCTGAAGAACAGCTTCTTCTGGGCCGCGGTGGTGCCAATCTTCACCAGCGACCAGTTGTGCAGCACATATTCCTGGATCGCCGCCCTGATCCACCAGGAGGCGTAGGTGGCGAAGCGGAAGCCCTTGTCGGGGTCGAACTTCTGCGCCGCCTGCATGACGCCGACGTTGCCTTCGGCGATCAGGTCCGACAGCGGCAGCCCATAGCCCTGATAACCGCGGGCCATCTTGAAAACCAGCCGCAGATGGCTGCCGACCAACGTGTCCAGGGCGCGCCGGTCCTGATGGTCCCGCCAGCGGATGGCGAGATCGCGTTCCTGTTCGGGCGTCAGGTAGTCATACTTCCGGGCTTCCTGCAGGTACAACTGCATCGGCTCGGCGGAAGCGGCGTTCAGCTTCATCGTTCTGTCTCTCCAAGCCGACAGGAAGAGCACCGTCGGGCAATCCCTTCGGCGTCCGTACGGATCGGCGTTCACGGTCGTTGATGCTCAGGGCCGGCATTCGACGCTGCCGGTGGGCGTGCATCGCTCGTGGATGCGGAAACTGGCTTGCGGTGCAGGGGACCTCTCCGGCCCCGCGGGCGGCGCCATGATGCGGGAGGGGGCATCACGGCAGCCGGCACGCCACGAGGCTGGAGAGGAGAGGCAGGGCGCACTGTGACCAGCGCCACCGAACTGAAAACCAAAGATCCAGATGCGCAGCTTCGAGATGATCTGTCCGCCATGCATCGTCGCAACACTGTATATATGGTGATAACGGAGCGGCTTTCAAGATCTCTGAGCGCTCAACGCTTCAGCATTTGATGGCTCACAGGGCCGTTCTATCGACGCAGATGGGGACGGAGGCGCGTTTTGTCAAGGATGAGCGGCCCGAATATGGACCGTCTTCTCGGCGCTTGCTCTGCGGCGCCATCGGCGAGAGTGCTCAGATGGTGATATGGCCGGGCCTCCTCAAGGGGTCTTCCACGGGGAAAATCAGCAGAGGCGGAAGGTCGGCCCGTATGGGCGGCCCGTATGGGCGGCGCGCCCCCGCCTCACCTGACCGGCCTCGAGTCAATTTTCATCGATTTGGCCGGGAATGGTTGGACGCCGGGCTGTTAAGTGCCAACCGCCCCCGACTCCCGTGACGCAGCCAGCCATGCCCGATTCCGCTCCCTTGATGCAGTTCGACGGCGCCGCCTTCGCCGCGGGCCGGTCCGTGACCTGCGTCGCTCCCGCCGAAGGCGCCCTCGCGATACGGCTCGCCGGATTTGCCACCCGTTCGCAGGCAGCCCCGTTGGTCGTCACCCGCAGCGACAGCCGGGCATCCCGGCTCGCCCGGGCGATCCGGGATGCCGCGCCGGACCTCGACGTCGTGCTGCTCCCGAGTTGGGACATCCCCCTCGGCGAGCGGGACCAGCCATCGCGGGTCGTGCTCGGGCAACGGGCCGCCGCCATCGCCGCCCTGTCCCGGCAGGCCGAGGGTGCCGGGCGGCTGGTTCTCGCGACCGCCGAGGCAGCGTTGCAACGTCTTCCGCCTCCCGACGCCTGGCCCGGCTCCGCGCTGGTCATCGCGACGGACGCGCCCTACGAGGAGGCGGCATGGCGGAGCCTTCTGGTTGCCGGAGGCTACATCCTGGACGACCGGATCGACGAACCGGGAGAGGCCGCCTTCCGCGGGGCCGTGGTGGAGATCTTTCCGGGCGATGCGGACCGTCCCGTGCGCTGCGACATCGTCGATGGCCGGGTCGCACGGATACGGACCTTCGATCCGGTGAGCCAACGCACCATCGGCGATTGCGGCGGCATCACCGTTCATCCGGTGACCGAGATTCCGGCGGCGCCCGGGATCGTCGATCGGCTGGTCCGGGGGCTGGAGAGCCGCGGCGATCCGATGGCCGCGGGGCTTGCCGAGGAACTCGCCGCCGGACGGCGCCCCCAGGCCTTCGAACGCCTGCTGCCCCTGGCCTACGTCCGCTTGCCGAGCCTGCTCGAACTTCTGGCCGACAGTCCGGTCGTCTTCGACGAGGGGGTCGGCGACCGGCTGGAGGCGCGGCTCGACGAACTGGCCGAAGCCGATGCATCGGCCATGCACATCGACCGACAGGCGTGGGAAGTGGGTCTGCGAGGGCGCGCGGTCCTGACCCTGGAGCCCGAGGAGTTGGCCTCATCCACCGAGGAGCCGGCGCTGTCCGAACGCAGCCTCCCACGCATCGCCGGAGAGCGGATTGCGGCGGGCGGGTCCGTGATCGTCGCCGCCGCGAACGCCGCCGACGCGGCCAGGATGGCGGAGCGGGTGGCGGCGGCGACCGGCCAGCCGGTGCCGGTGCTCGACCGGTGGCCGGTGGATGGCCCTCCCGTCACGCCGGCGGTGCTGGTCCTCCGGGTCGCGGCTGGCTTCGCCATCGACGGCGTGACCGTGCTCGCCCAGCGCCCGCGGCCGGAAGGCGGGGCGGGGCCGGTGGCCCCGCTGGCGCCCGTCGATCTGTCGGGCGACGATCTCGCGGTCCATCTCGACTACGGGATCGGTGCGGTGCGCGGCCTCGAAACGGTCGATGCCGGAGGTCAGCCGGAAGACGTCCTGGTCATGGAATACGCCCGCGAGGATCGGCTCCTGGTGCCGGCGGCCGACCTCGACCGGGTGTGGCGCTACGGCAGCGGCGATGCCGGGGTGGCGCTCGACGGGCTGAAGGGCGGGAGTTGGATCACCCGCCGTGCGGAGTTGGAGCGCGAGATCGGCGCGACCGCCAAGAGCCTCGTGCGCAAGGCCGCCCGCCGGGCCCGCCTGAAGGCCCCGGTCATCGCGCCGCCCGCTGGACCGATGCGCCGCGTGGCCGCCCGCTTCTCCTACGAGGAGACCGCAGGGCAGCGGCGTGCCATCGCCGCCGTGATGGCCGAACTGGCGAGCGGGCGCCCGATGGACCATCTGGTCTGCGCCGACGTCGGCTACGGCAAGACCGAAGTGGCGTTGCGCGCCGCGGCGGCGGTCGCCTTCACCGGCCGCCAAGTCGCCGTTCTTGCCCCGACCAGCGTGCTCGCGCGCCAACATCTTGAGGTGTTCCGGCGCCGGCTGGCCGGGTTGGGCCTGCGCATCGAGCCGCTGACCGGCGGAATGGCGGCGTCCGCCGCGAAGACCGTGCGCGAGGGCCTCGCCGACGGTTCGGTGGCGATTGCCATCGGGACGCACGCCCTTTTGTCGAAGACGGTGCGCTTCGCCGATCTGGCCCTGGTCGTCGTGGACGAGGAGCAGCGCTTCGGCACCGCGCAAAAACGGGCGCTGGCCCGGCTTTCGTCCGGCGTCCATTCCCTGGCGCTCAGCGCCACGCCGGTTCCGCGGACGTTGCAGGGGGCGCTGGCCGGGCTGCGGGGACTCAGCGTCATCGACACGCCCCCGGTGCGCCGCCGGCCGGTCCGCACGCGGGTCGCTCCCCACGACGGCCCGGTCCTGCGGGCCGCGCTGTTGCGCGAGAAGGCACGGGGCGGACAGAGCTTCTGCGTGACCCCGCGGATCGCCGACCTGCCCGCGCTGGAGGCCGAGGTGCGCGCGCTCGCCCCCGGCCTGTCCGTCGCCGTCGCGCACGGCCGCCTTCCCGCCGCCGAGCTTGATCGGGTGATGGTCGATGTGGCGGAGGGAACGGTCGACGTGCTGGTTTCGACCCCCATCATCGAGACCGGAATCGACATTCCCCGCGCCAACACCATCGTGATCCGCCGCCCCGATCTGTTCGGGCTTGGCCAGCTCCATCAGCTCCGCGGCCGGGTCGGGCGCGGGACGGCGCAGGCCTACGCCTACCTGTTGACCGATCCGGACACGCCGCTCGGCGAGCGGACCGAACGGAGGCTGGGGTCGCTGGAGGCGATCGAAAGCCTGGGCGGCGGCTTCACCCTCAGTTTGCTCGATCTCGACCGGCGCGGGGCGGGCGACCTGCTGGGAACCGATCAGAGCGGCCATCTGCGGATCGTCGGCACCGAGCTGTACCAGCATCTGCTGGCCCGCGCGCTGGGGGGCGCCGAAGCGGACGACGCCCCCGACCTGCGCCTGGGCGTGCCGCAGACGATTCCCGCCGCCTATCTGCCGGAGGAGGAATTGCGCATCGGCCTGCACCGCCGCCTTTCGCGCCTGCGCGACGAAGCGGCGGTCGAGCCGTTGCGCGAAGAGATCGAGGACCGCTTCGGGCCGCTGCCGGAGGAGGTCGAGCTGTTGCTGGCGGTTGCCGCTCTTCGCGCGCGCTGCCGGCGCCTGGGTGTCGCCGCCCTGGCCGCCGGCCCTTCGGGAGTGTCGCTGACCCTGAATGACACACCCTGCCGATCCGATCGCGAAGCGGCGCTGGAGCATGCTTGGACCGGGCGCGTGCGCCGCGCCGACGACCGCCTCGTCTTTGCGCTGGACGCCGAAGGACCGTCGGGGGTCCTGAACAACGCGCGCGACGTGCTCGACCGGATTCCGCCGGTCACGTCCCGTCGCGTGAAGCAGCCACGCCGCGCCGCGCCGCCCAAACCGCAAGTCTGATCCATGGCGCGGCGACGCTAGTTGAGGAGGGGGTTCTCGCGCAGGCGCGCCACGGCCAGATCCACGAAGGCTCTCACCTTGGCCGGCGCGTGACGCCCTTCGGGGTGGAGGACATGGATGGGCAAGGGCGGTTCCTCATGGTCGCCGAGCACGATCCGCAGCTCGCCGGCAAGGAGGGCGGGGCCGATCTGGTAATGAAGGACCCGGGTGAGGCCCCACCCCGCCTTGGCGGTGGCGATGACCGCCTCGATGGTGTTGCATTGCAGCGCAGGGTCGATGGTCACCCGCTGGTCCCGGGCGAACCGCCATTCCGGCGAGGCCCAGGCGCTCGTCGATGCCGCGATCCGGTGGTGCCTGAGGTCGGCCGGCGTCGCCGGAACGCCATGGCGGTCGAAATAGGCCGGAGCGCCGCAGATCACGCGCCGGACCGTACCGACCCGGATGGCCGTGAGCCCCGAATCCGGAAGGTGCCCGATGCGGACGGCGACGTCGATGCCCTCCTCCACGATCGACGAAGAACGTCCGCGCGCGCATGCCGGAATGCCGATCCAGATATTCGGTCACGATCGGCAGCACATGCATCGGCCCGAACAGCGCGGAGGCGGTGACCGCGAGCGTCCCCGTCGGGGTGGCGTAGAAGCCGCCGGCCGTCGCCTCCGCTTCCGCGATGTCCGACAGTATCCGGCGGCAATCCTCGTGATAGCGCGCCCCGGCGTCGGTCAGCTTCACCGAACGCGTGGTGCGAACGAACAGGCGGGCGCCGATCAGCTCCTCCAGGGCCGCCACGGCGCGCGTCACCGCCGGAGCGCTTATGTGCATGTGGCGAGCGGCTTGGGCGAAGCTTTCCGTCTCCGCGACCTTCACGAAAATCCGCATCGCCTGCAACCGGTCCACGCGCGCCCCCTCTGCCGTTCCGCGACAGGATCGTCAACGAGATCGCGGAATTCAACCGTCCGGACAGCGCCTGATGCGGACGGCGCCTGAACGCTGCTTGACGACGATCAAGGCCGGTCACCCTCCCGCCACCCAATTTCGTGTTTCGCCGGAGCGGTCAACCGAGCGTACGGAAACGACAGGTGCCCCATGAACCAAGCCCAGATCGGACTGCTGATCGTCACGCCGCTGCTGATCGGCATGGCCGTGCTGTTGCACCGGCAGGGCGTGATGACGCGCGGCGGCGCCGTGATCGCCGCGCTGGCCTCACTCGCCGCCGCCGCCTGGATTTTCTTCACTCAATAGGTGACCTTTGCAGCCGAGAGCGCGGGCCGCGCTGGACGCCCGGCTGGACGGCATCATCAAACCGTCGGAGGACCATGTGCTGATCATCGACCTTGGCCCGGCGGACGCGGAGCCACCCGTTTCCCCCACGCATAGCCTATGTGCATGTACGCTTTCGCCGTAACGGCCTGATCGGGCCGGCAAATCAGCTTGATGTGATTCAGGCTTCTGACGATGAGGCAGCGACCGACGTCCCGCCAGCGGTCCGGGGAACCGATAACCGGATCGGCGGCCCCGGTCGGCTCCGGTCCGCTCCGGACAAGGGCCGATTGCCCGGGGAAGGCAAGCAGGGCTTCGCGCTCGCCCGCCGTGCACAGCCCCTCCCCCGCCAGATCGGACAGCAGAGCGGACCAGCCATGTCTGCGGACGGGCTTGAGTTCAACCCCCAGCGTCGGCCCGAGCCGTGCGCCCACATCGAGGTGAAGCACCACGGAGTCAGCGTGTCCGGACGCGAACGTGACGAGACGCTCCAGCGCGCGGCTGGCCGGGAAGCCGATCCGAGACGCGACGCCCGTCAGTTCGGACAAGGGCAAGGCGATGCAGAGACGGACCCTGCTCCGATCTCGTGGAAGCATGACCCCCACGAACGGCAGCCCTGATTGCGTGGGAAGCTGCGGCCACATCCTTTGCATTGCGGCAGCGACCTCTGCGCGTGCCGCGTGGGCGACGAAATCGTTCAGGGCAATGCCGCAAAGCGGCTGACCGCCGATGAGGGAGGTGTCGCGGAATCCCACGAAAACACTTGGAAGGCAGCAACGGGAGAGAAGCTGGTCGTGGTCGAATTCAAGCCATGTGCTCTGTATCGGCTCGTGCAGAACGGACTCACGCTGCATCCAACGACGGTAATGGTCGCGGATGGTCCTCCACTCCGGCTGTTCCAGCCAGAAAGGCGGCAGGTCCCTCTCATGGTGATGCCCGGCCAAAATGGCGTCGCTGCCATCGCCGCGAGTCGTGGCCAGCGAAAAGTCCACGCGTGGCGCATCCGTACCGAGGGGCCGCTCCACAATCATGGCTGATCCGGCGGGGAGTGGGCCGACGGCACGCCCGATGATTTGCCGGTCGGCCCGCGGCACCAGCGCTTCCGCAATGGATGAGGCCGCAAGCCGCCACACGGACGCGGCGGAGCATTCCTCTCCACCGCGCGGACGTCTCCCCGATCCGCCGGACGCCAACGCAAGTTCGTGGATCGTATCCGATGTTTCAGGGAGGGAGTCGCCCATGCTTCGCAACCGTCAGCCGCCCGTACAGCGGCGGCATCTTCAGAGGCCGCCGAGGAACCGCCTCGCACATTCCTGTCCGGGCGGTTTTCCGATGCGGCGGCTGGTTCACGACGACGATCAGACTACCATTTCGTCACATCGAGTGCCTTTCCGACGTCCTTGATTCCGTCATCGATGCCCTTCTCGACCTGATCCCAACTGTCATCGATCGCCTTCCAGGCGTCTGAAGCGGTATCGTTGATCCAATCCCACGTATCCATTGCGGCGTCTTCCATCCAAGAAGCCGATATGTCGGCAAGGTTCTCGACCCAGCCGAAGCCCTCGCCGGTGAGATCGGTGAATTCCTTCCAGAAGTAGTCGATGTAGCCTTGCCAGGAGATTTTGAAATCGTCCGGCTTGAAAACCGCGCCGGTCCCGTTGCACAGCAAACCGGTGGCCCCGTCGGCGATCACGATGGGAGTGCCGCCGCTCGTCGATTGCGAGCGGAACACCAGATTGCCCAGATCCGTCTCTGCGACCGACCACGCTTGCGCAGCGTAGTTGGCGAAGGTGGTCACGAGGTCGTTCCCTGCGGTAACGCTGGTCGAGGCACCGGTGACCAGGTTGCCGTCGGACCGCTCCAGGGGGGGTTCCTTCATGTCGGAATTCTGTCTGGTCCAAACCGTGCCCGTGCCGGCAAGGACGCAATGGCAGGTCGTCCCCTTGAAGAAGCCCAATTTTCCGGTGCTGGTCTGGGACAGGTACCAGCTCGACTTGGTGCCGTTCATGGAGGGGACCGTGTAGGGGGCGCCGACCGGGCTCCCGGCATCGGTGGATGCCTTGTCCGTCTCCAGCACATCGCCCGAGGGCATCGTGGCGATGCCGCCCTTGTCGAGGACGCCGAAGCCGACGCCGCTGTAGGGCCTGATCGCCACCATCGACCCTTTGATGTCCTTGTCGTTGTAATCGTCGGGGATCGCGACGAACATCCACGGATTCAAGCCGACATCGGCGTCCGCGGCTGTGAATGGCTTTTTGTTGTAGTTGTAGTATTGGAAGGTCTTGGCATAGTCGACGACTCCCTGCCAATTCTGGGCCTTCAACAGGTTGCTGACAGCAGCGATGTCGCTCTGATCACCCATGTCATTGACGGTTTTGAGAAACGCCTCGCTGTTGTCAACACCGGTCTGAGTGGCGGCCGCCATGAGAGTCTCCTGAATCTATCGGTTGATGAATGTTTGTCGAGAACCCCGGATACGGTGGGCGCGTGCGAGCGTCGGATCGCCGCGGTTTGTCACTCCAGGCCTGCACCGATCGTTCGCAGGCGATTGACCTGCCGGCCTCGAACCGGAGCCATAAGGATTTTATGTAACCAGCATACATCACAACAAAGACGATGATCAACCCAGGGAAACAATTACAGAACAGCAATAAACTGCGGGTGATATGTTTAAACAGTCAAATCTACTACCGGTTGACATACCGGGAGGGGATAAGAATTCTCCCGGATCATGAGGAAACCAAACGCGCCGGCTCCCACGCGGCGTCCAGCGGAGCATTGAAAATTCACACAGCGGAGCTGTAGGGCAGGTTCGCCTCGGACCGTACCGTCCGGGATGCGTCGCACCGGGTCAGCGGTCCCGTCCCGGGAGCATGCCCGGCCAAGACGCGGGACGGTAGCGGATTTCGGCATGGGCCTGATCGAACACGGCGATGCCGACAAGGCGCAGCCGGTCGATCCAGGTCTCGACATCCCATTGCGACAGCGCGAAGCGCTCCCGTGCGGCATGGGCCACCAACCGGTGCTCGGTGGCGATGGTGGTGGGAAAGACGCCTGGATCGTCGGTGTTCAGACACAGCTTGACGGGTCCCTTGCGCAGGCCGAAGCGGTTGAACGGTCCACCCGGCCCCAGCAGATCGGGATGCGGCGGATGCCAGCGCAGACAGGGATGCTCCGCCAGATCGGCGATGCGCCCGATGAAGACGTTTGAAGACGGGCAAGCCTCGATCACGATACCCCTGGCGTCGTATTCCGTCATCAACTGGTCCTGGAGCGCCTCCACGAAGTCGAGGTCGTGCGGGCTGAAACAGTCGCGCTCGTCCTCCGGCGGTCCGTCCTCGCCCAGCAGGACGGTGATCCGTTGCGCCCTGTTCGGCCGGCGCTGGTACAGATAGTCCATGAATTCACGATGGGCCGGATCGCGGGAGTCGGTGGCGGTGCGTGCGTCGGGGACCCAGTAGCGGGCATCGCTCAGGCTGGGACTGTCCGCCCACAGCCCCAGCGCGATGGCACAGTTGCGGCGCCACCCCCAGGCCCGGTGGTGGATTTCCGGGTCCCGGTCGGACAGGCCGAGGCGCCCGGCGTAATACGCGATGCGGCGCTCCAGGCCGGGCAGGACGCCGCCCGCCGCCGCCAGCCCTCGCGACAGCGTTGTCGCGTGGTGCCACAGCCAGACGAGGTTGTCGAAATGCGTTTCCAGCGGCACGAAGGCCCGGCCCTGCCGCTCGGCCCAGGCGCGCGGCTGAAGCCCGAGCGCCAGCGCATGCCCGACGCGGTCGCCCGGCCCCATGTTGCAGAAGCGCACGGTTTCGTCGAGGTGGCGCAGCCCTCCCACGATGTGGTCGAAATCCTCTCCGGCGTGGATGCTGAGCGAACGCCGACCGGCCAGCCGCTCCCCACGGTCCAATTGGATCAGCGGCTTCTCGCGCAGCCAACGCAAGGCAGGGGCGAACAGCTCGATCGGTTCGTCGTTCTCGTTGCCGGCGACGTCGAAGCTGCGGACGCGGCTGGTCATTTCCTGGCACACTTGGCGCCCGGCCACCATCGCCGCCGTCTCCTGGAATTCCGGAATGGCGAGCCGGCGGCGCAGCCTGAGGGCTTCCTGCCGGATCTCCAGGCGGCGCGCCTGAAAGCGCAGGCGCTCGTCCGCGAGGGCGGCGCGTCCGGGCGCCTTGCGGACGAAGTGGTAGGAAAGGTGATAGCGCTGCCAGGGATGGGAATCCTGGTGTTCCGTCCTGGCCGCCCCGCTCGATTCGGTGGCGTAGTGACGCAGACCGGCCCGGTCGACCCAAGTGGTCTTGATGTCGGCGCGGAACTCATGGTGTCCGATCATCCAGCGCAGCCGCCGGAACTGGTCCGCCTGCAACGTGCGCGCCCGCGAATTGAAGTACTCGACGAAAGAGTCGAGCCCAAGCCCGTGCATGATCATGGCGTCGCGCAGGGCATGCATCAGATGCACGAAACCGATCAGCGCCAGCCGGGGGATGCGCGCCGACATCGGCGTCCGGCGGTCGAGCCGGCAGATCAGTGTCGCGACCAGCAGGAAGGCGCCGCTCCAATCCCCCCGGACGGCGCGGCGGGCCGCCATGGTCAGCAGGCTGCGCCCGACCTCGCCGGGCCACGCCCCCTCCATCTCGGCGATCGCGTGGAACGACAGGGGCGCCGGCCCATCGTCGGCGAGGCCGCGGTCGAGCACGGGACCCAGGCCGTCCGCCAGTTCCCTCCATGGCTGCGCCGCCCCCGGTTCCGCCCCCGCCATAACCCAGCGGGCGATGGACGCGAACAGCATCCGGAAGGCACCGGCAAGAGCCGGCATCGGCCGTTCCAGATGCGTCTCGAACACGGCCCGGAACGTCTTGGGCAAGGCCCAGCCGGACACCGCGCCGGCACGCCCCATGGCAAATCCCATCAGCGCGTGGCCGACCGAGGTGACTCCCCCCAGATGCACATGGTTGTCGACGTGCAGCCGGCCCGCATCGTGCCGCGGCATGCCCAGCGGGCATTGGACCTCGACCAGCGCATCCAGACTGGCGGGGGTCACTTCGCCCGTGTCCAGCCGCTCGGCGAGAAGGCTGCCGATCAGCAGCGCCGGCTCCACCTCCGCGATCAGCGCCGCGTAATCCAGCAGCCGTTCGGGTCTGGCCGTCAACCGGTCGCCGTCGAAGAACAGGAATTCGTCGGCCAGTTCGTGCAGCGCATGGAAGCGGTAGATCCCTCGCTGTACGGCCGGGCGCCCAACCCCGCCGAAGGCCCCGTCGAGCGCCGCCTCCACATCGCGATGGCGCAACTGCATCGGATCGGTCGCCAGAAGCGCCTGCGCCGCCGCATCGACCAGATCCTCCTGCTCCGCTCCGTTCCCCAGCGCCCGCAACGCCCGCATCAGCACCCGGTCGGAGCGCAGCAGGATTATGCGGGCTTGGCGGTCAAGCGGCGTGCGAAGGATCATGATTTGATCCAGTCAATCAGGTGATCATCCGCACCCTGCGCAGCAACTGCATTTAAAAGTCTCTCGATGGAAACATTAGATTTATTGTTATTGACACAATCACTTATGTAATATTTTATGATTTCCGCATATTTATCTGCTTTGATGGCGTCAATGAAAGAAACAATTGATCTGTGGAGGGCATCGCTTCTGGGGCTTCTGGCGGCGGTTTCTATGAGAACCTTGTTATTCGCAAGTATGCGGCGCAAACGGTTTCCCGGCGACGGAGCGTCCCCCGGTTTGTCTGATGGCGGGCTGTTTTGAACAACCGGTGCACTCCCTGAGGTGGAACGCACCATCAAAGCCCGCGTGGCGCCGTCACTCGTTTCAAGCGTCGCAAAAAGAGGATGTGCGTTTATGGCGTGCGTGACGCTTCCCTTCACAAGCAGAGGCTTAACGTTGAAACGGAACGACGGATCGTTCTCCCACTCACCGGCCCGGGGTACAGTCGTGCGTTTCTCAAGCGCAACGCTCTGGCGGACGATGATCGGGTCACCGTCGAGCGGGCTCTTTTCAAAGCTCGCAAAGCTGTTCAACAGAACCCGGCGGCAACGATCAATGACGTCGAAGAGCGAATCGCCGGTCAAAATGCGTCGTCGCTTCATTTGGGTGAAGACATTGAACGCCTTGTTCATGGCCTTCTGCACGAGTTGCGCGGACGGCCGGGCGCCGACATGCTTCTCCTGCCAGTTCTGCACGTTCTTGACAAACGTGATGAGGAACTCGTCCAAGCCCTCATCTCCGGCCACCGCAACGGCATCCGCCTCACCGACCTCGTCCAGAGTCTTGGTGGGAAAGGCGCGGAAGTAGGAGTGGTAGGGGGCATCGCGCAGGATGCGGGCGCAGATTCTCTCATCGTAACGCCCCAGCAACGACGAGGTCACGATCTCGAACGCCCGCCCGAAGAAGACCAGATTGGTGGTTTGGTAGCTCGAATAGTAATTGTTGTAGCTGAACACACGGGCAAGGAACCTGGTCTCGGGATCGTTCACTCCCGCCATGTCGCCCTTCGAGAAGATCGCATCCACGCTGAACGGTTCCAGCGGGGGGAAGGCCACCAGGGTCCGCGGGAATTCATGCCCCCGCGGGATCGGGTTGTCGGACGCTCTCAATGCCTCTTCGACAACCTCCGGCCACGGGTAATCGGCTTGCTCCTGGGGCTGGCGCAGGGCATCGAGCCACACCAGATCGCGCAGCGGCCATGCCGGACGGTCGGAGAGCGCCACTTCGGCCATCCGCAGATCGGCCTGTCCACGGTGATAATCCACCCACTTCCCGGAACTGGAACCGTAGGCGCAGATCGCCTCGACGATCCGGCGGAAACGACTGCGCACCGCCTCGTCCGTATTCTCCCGCAGGCTCCAGGCGACATCGCGGACCTGCTTCTCCAGATCGTCCGGGTTCTTCGCGTCGATGGCGCGAAGCGCTTCCACGTCGAGGATCGGCTTGGCCGTGGCGAGCAGCCATTGGATCAGGCCGCGCGTGGTGCCCGGAACGAAGGACGGATGGCTGCCCTCCTCGCCGTTGGTCCGGCGATAGATGACGTGCTTGTAGAAATCTCGGAAGGCGGTGAAACGGATCGCCCGCTCGCCCTGCTTGACGAACAGCGTGTGCCGCTCCAGCAGCTCCGGCACGGTCAGCAGCCGCGTGCGCCGATGAATGGGCAGCACCTTGTTGAGATACTGCTCCGCAAGTTCGGCAACCGGCTTGTACTTCGGCTCGGCATTGCTGTTCAGCTTCTCGTTGAACTCGCGGGCGACGATGTGCCGGTATTGGCGGATGTCGCCGGTCACCACCGGAACGATGAGGGGGCACGCGAAATAGCGGCGGATGACGTCAAGAATTTCGAACGCCCAATGGGGAGCCATGTCGGCATCATCCACGGGCAGGACCAGCAGGTCGCAGTCCAGGGCGTGGCAGACCTCGCGGTAGTAGCGTTGCAGGTGGCGTTGCAGGCCCAGCCCGTTGCGGTGCACCAGGATGCGTTCCATGCCCGGCGCCTGGTCCTTTCCCTCCAGCGCCTCCATGCCGTGGGACACGGCCTCCAGCGCCTCGTAGTAGGATGCCCGGTGGTCGCTGTGGTGGCGGTCGTTCCGCTCGGGTTTGCCGGAGCGCTGCTTGACCTCGTCGTGCAGTTTGGCGATCACGACATTCAGGAAGCTTTCGCCCTCGTTCAGCAGCGTCGGGTCGATCGGTTCGCAGAAATGAATCCGCCTGGCGTCGGCGTCGGGAACCTGGGATCGGAGATTCAGGATGAAAGCCGTCTTGCCGGTCCCGCGCCCGCCTTCAATGAAGATCGCGTCGTGCACCCTGGGCAGGTCCCGGCTGTCCTGCCGTTCGGTCGACCGGCAATCCCGATCCAGCGACGTCTGCGCATGGGCGAGCGACGTCAGCAGATAGCCGGTCACCTGCGCGTAGGCGTGCATCTGAAGCCGCTCGTTCGCGCCGAGGCGCTCCGCATGGTCGCCGCGGTCAACCGATATGACGATCTCAGCCATGCTCCGCTTTCCTTGAAAAGACCGACAACGAACATACAACCCCAGATACACCAGGGTAATCAAGGCACGGCGTTTTCCCGCGCGACTGCGTTGCAGCCATCGTCCTTACCGCACCCTGCCCCAAAACGAAACGCTTCGAAAGCGGGATCTTAAGAATACAACGGCATGCATCATCGCCAAGCGCGATGACTTATCTTTCATACCCGAGTATGCAATAGCTTGTGATTTGGTAAATTCTACACATGCCGCGCCCCCTTCGGTGCGATATATGAGAACGACTCGATCATTATTACGACTGCACCGAAGGCGGGGCTGCGCATCCTGAAATCATAACGACGATGGGGAGGGAGCGATGGCGGACATTGCCGATTCGATGTCGCTGCGGGAAAGTCCGGTCAATACGCGGGACAACACGCGGGACAACGACGAACCGCTGACGGCCGGTGCCGGGTTGTGCCTGTCCGGCGGCGGCTATCGTGCCATGCTCTTCCATGTCGGTGTCCTGTGGCGGCTGTACGAGGCCGATCGTTTGAAGACGCTGGCGCGCGTGTCCAGCGTCTCCGGCGGGTCGATCACCGCTGGAATGCTCGCCCTGCGCTGGGGACGGCTGAGCTTCATCCCCACGAAGGTCCGGTCCGATTTCGAGCCCCTGGTGGTGGCGCCCCTGCGGGAACTGGCGAGCCGCACCCTCGATGCCAACGCCATCATCGGCGGCATCTTCCTGCCCGGCACCATCGCCGATCATGTCGCCCGGAACTACGACGAAACCCTCTACGGCGGCACCACGCTCCAGGACCTGCCGGACACCCCCGCGCCCCGCTTCGTCATCAACGCCACCAACGTTCAGACCGGGTCGCTCTGGCGCTTCTCGCGCCCCTACATGGGGGATTGGCAAGTCGGTCGCGTGCCCAACCCGACGCTGGCGCTGTCCACCGCGGTCGCCGCCTCGTCGGCCTTCCCGCCGGTGCTGTCGCCGCTGGTGCTGAAGATCGACCCCTCGACGATCCAGGTGGACCCGGGAGCGCCGCTGCAGCGGAAGCCCTACACGTCGCGCGTGGTGCTCACCGACGGTGGGGTCTACGACAATCTGGGCCTGGAAACGGTCTGGAAGCGGTACGGGACGGTTTTCGTGAGCGACGGCGGGCAGAAGATGGCGCCCGAAGACGAACCGCACGAGGATTGGGCGCGGCACTCTCTCCGGATCTTCAGCCTGACGGACAACCAGGTCCGCGCCCTGCGCAAGCGGCAGGTCGTCGGCTCCTTCTGCAACGGGACGCGGAAGGGCGCCTATTGGGGCATCCGCAGCCTATCCACGGATTTTCCCGCGGCCACGCCGCTCGCCTGCCCTGCCAAAGCCACGCAGGAGCTGGCGGCGGTGCCGACCCGGCTGGCACGCATGGACGACCGGCTTCAGGAGCGTCTCATCAACTGGGGCTATGCGGTGTGCGATCTGGCCTTGCGGTCCTACCACGAGCCGACCCTGCCGGTGCCGGACGGCTTCCCTTATCCCAAAAGCGGTGTCTGAGCCACCGGAGCGCCGTTCCAATCCGCCGCCTTCCCCTCCGCCGCCTCCCCCTCCGCCGGAGTGAAACGCCATGAGCACCGATCCCAGCCGGCTGTCGCTTCTGGTCCGCATGCGCCCGCTCCGATCGGAGTTCGGGTTTTCGGTGCGCGCGGGCGGAATCGACCTCACCGTCGAACCGCTGTTCAACAGCATTCCTTCCGTGCCGGTGTCCGGCGGCCAAGCCCTGGCCGACGACGCGGCGGCCACGGCGTGGCACATCCTGCGCGCCGCCCGGGCCGACGTGGACGCCAACCCCTGGGACGTCTGCCATACCCTGCTGCGCGACGGGCTGGGCATCGCCGGGGCCGATGGCATCGCGTTCGCCGAACCGGATTTCGAACAGCGCTGGCTGACCGAGGAGCAGCCGCCGCGCGGCTTCGGCGCCGCAAAGGATTGCACCCAGGCGAAGCCCAACCGCAAATTTCCGATCGGCACGCCCGAGTACTGGTACCGCGACGCCCGTTACGCGCAGTTCGAGGAGGCCGTCGCGGCTGCCCGGCGGGTGGACGACGCGCCGCGCGTACGCATCGCGCACCTGGATTCCGGCTACGACCCGCGTCACACGACGGTCCCGCCGACGCTGCTGCGCGAACTGGAGCGCAACTACGTCGACGCGGATTTTCCGCGCGACGCGACCGACCGGACCAGCGGCCTGCTCACCAACCTCGGCCACGGTACCGGAACGCTGAGCATCCTCGCCGCCGCGGCGCCCCTTGCCGAAATCGTGCCGATCCGCGTCGCCGACCGCGTGGTCCTGTTCCGCAACAGCGCCATCGCCAAGGCGCTGGACTACGTGCACGAGCTGTCCGGCAAACCGGAGACGCGCATCGACGTCGTCACCATGAGCCTGGGCGGCGTGCCGTCGCAGGCCTGGGCCGATGCGATCAACGCGCTGTACGACCGTGGCGTGTTCGTGGTCGCCGCGGCGGGCAACAATTTCGACAACCTTCCCACGCGCCACATCGTCTATCCCGCACGCTTCGGCCGGGTCGCCGCCGCCTGCGGCATCATGGCCGATTTCCAGCCCTATGCCGATCTCGGAGACGGGCGGATGGCGGGCAACTACGGCCCCGATCGGAAGATGGCGACCGCCGTGGCGGCCTTCACGCCCAATGTGCCCTGGGCCAGGATCGGCTGCGCGGAGGTCGTGGACCTCGATGGCGCGGGCACCTCGGCGGCGACGCCCCAGGTCGCGGCGGCCGCCGCGCTGTGGCTGCACACGCACCGGGACGCGCTGAAGGCGTATCCCGACGGCAAGCCGTGGCTGCGCGTGGAGGCGGTGCGCAAGGCCCTGTTCGAAAAAGCGGGGCAACGGGACCCGCGCTGCGGACGCGGGGCGCTGCGCGCCGCGGACGCGCTCGCCATGCCGCCCCCGCCCGCTTCGAGCCTCCGCCGGGAGGAGCCGGACACGGTAAGCTTCCCGATCCTGCGCATCCTGACCGGCTTCGGCGTCTCCGAGACGCCGGCGACGCAGCAACGCATGCTGGAACTGGAGGCGCTCCAGCTTTCCCAGAGCCGGGAGGTCGAGCGCCTTCTGCCGGACCCGTCCGATCCTCCCTCCGATCCGCGGGACGTGCGCCAGATCGCCGAGGCGCTGCTGGAGCGGCCCGGCATCTCCCGTACGCTGCGGAGCAAGCTGCACACGGCGCTGCTGCGGGACCTGTCCCCCGGCGGCACGCCGGACGCCCTGCCCGTTCCGCCCCCTCCGCCGCCACCGAACCCGGTGCAGCGGATGCTCCTCGAACACGCGCTGAACCCGCCGGTGCGCCCGCCGGCACGGCGGCACCTTCGCGTCTATGCCCAGGACCCCTCGGCCGGTGCCGATCTCGCCACGCTGGCCATCAACGAAACCACAATCGACGTGCGCTGGGAAAAGCTGCAGCCCGGTCCGGTCGGCGAATACATCGAGGTGGTCGACATCGATCCGGCCAGCCGGCATTGCTACGCGCCGGTGGACCTCGACCATCCGTTCCTGCTGCCGCAGAACGGTTTGGCGCCGTCCGAGGCCAACCCGCAGTTCCACCAACAGATGGCCTACGCGGTGGCCATGCGCACGATCGAGCATTTCGAGCGCGCGCTGGGGCGGGTCGCGCTGTGGGCGCCGCGTTGGACGACCGTCAATGGGCGGCCACGCGAGGAGTTCGTGCGCCGCCTGCGCATCTACCCGCATGCGCTGCGCACCGCCAATGCCTTCTACAGCCCGGACCGCAAGGCCCTGCTGTTCGGGTATTTCCCGGAATCCGAGAGGAATCCCAACGGTCTGCTGCCGGGCGGCCTGGTGTTCGCCTGCCTGTCGCACGACATCGTCGCTCACGAAACCTCGCACGCGCTGCTGGACGGGCTGCACCGGCGCTTCCGGAAGCCGAGCAACCCGGACGTGCTGGCCTTCCACGAGGCGTTCGCCGACATCGTGGCCCTGTTCCAGCATTTCACGCTTCCCGACGCGCTGCGCGAGGAGATCGCCCGCACCGGCGGCGACCTGCGGCGCGAAAATGCGCTCGCCAAGCTGGCCGTGCAGTTCGGCCGCGCGACGCGCGGCTACGGCGCGCTGCGCGACGCCATCGGCGAGGTGAAGAACGGTAAATGGGAACCTGCACCGCCCGAGCGGCGCATCTACCAGGAGACCATGGAGGCGCACGATCGAGGCGCGGTTCTGGTCGGCGCGGTCTTCGACGCCTTCCTGAAGATCTACGACATGCGGGCGGCGGAGTTCATCCGGCTCGCCACCGGCGGGTCCGGCGTCCTGCCGGAGGGCGCTCTGCCCGCCGGACTGGCCGACAGGCTGGCGGCGGAGGCCGCGAAGATCGCCCGGCACTGGCTGGACATCTGCATCCGCGCCCTCGATTACTGCCCGCCGGTGGACATCACCTTCGGCGACTATCTGCGCGCCCTCATCACCGCCGACCGCGATCTGGTGCCCGACGACAAGCGTTCCTACCGCGTCGCCCTGGTCTCGGCGTTCCGCGATCGGGGGATCTTCGCCGAGGGGGTGCGGCACCTGTCGCCCGACGCGGTCGTCTGGGAACCGCCGCCGCAGCCCTTGCGCAAGGTCGCGAACGTGCTGAAGGCGATGAACCTGGATTGGGACCTCACCGCCAACCGCCGCGCCGCCTTCGACGTCTCGCGGGAGAACGCCGCCATCTTCCACAACTGGCTGATGTCGCCGGACGAGGTGACGGACGGCGAGATCGAGACGCTCGGTCTTGTCCGCGCGCCGGGATCGGATGGACGCATCGGCCGGATGGACGGCCGGTATCGGGGCATCGAGGTGCATTCGGTGCGTCCGGCCCGCCGCATCGGACCGGACGGCCAGAGCCGTGCCGACCTGGTGGTCGAGATCACCCAGGCCTGGGAACCCGCCGGGTCCTGGCGCAACAGGGTCCGTGGCGGCTGCACCCTGCTGATCGACCTCAAGACGGGCGCGGTCCGCTACTTCATCCGCAAGAAGCTCAACCACGAAATCCGCGTGGAACGGCAACTCGGCTTCGCGGGGTCGGGCGAGGTCTCGCTGTCCGGCAACTATTTCGCACGCGGCGCCGAAAGCGAGCCGTTCGCCATGCTCCACGGCGGGCATTGACGAGGGAGGGACGAGATGGCCAGGATCAGGAAAGCCGCTTCGCCCGCGCGGACGGGCACGGAGCCCACGGTCGAGCCCGCGGCCGACCGTCACCGCGCCAAGATACGCATGTACTGCCATGGGCTGGGCGACTGCTTCCTGGTGACGCTGCCGCGCGACACCCCGGTGGATGGCCGTGAGCAGGCGTTCATCCTCATCGATTGCGGGCTGATCCTCGGCACCGGGGACGCCAAGGCGAAGATGCGGGAGGTGGTGGCGAACATCGCCGAGACGACCGGTGGCTTCATCGATCTGCTGGTGGTGACCCATGAGCATTGGGACCATGTGTCCGGCTTCGCCCAGGCGCAGACGGAATTCAAGAGCATCACGTTCGGCAGCGTCTGGTTCGGCTGGACCGAGAATCCGGACGACGAGAAGGCCCAGGCCCTCGTCACCCGCCGCAGCGCCGCGATCAAGGCCCTGGTGGACAGCGGCGTCCGGATGCGCGGATTCGGCGTCGACGCCGCCGCCGACACCGTGAACACGTTCCTCGGCTTCTTCGGCGAGGACATCGATACGGAGGAACGTCTCGGGGCCGCCGGGACCCACTCCACGCGCAGCGCCCTGGAAATCGCCCGCGGCTTCGTCAAGACGCCCCGCTACTGCAAGCCGACCGAACCCCCCGGACGGATCGCGGGGACCGGAGCGCGGCTCTATGTCCTCGGGCCGCCGGAGGACGAGACGCTGCTGAGGACGTCGCTCCCTTCGAAGCGCGATCCGGAAACCTACGGGATGGACGGGACGGACGCCTGGGCGGCCCTGTTCCTGAAGGAACTCGAAGGTGATCCCGACTCACAGTCCGCTCCGTTCGGGCAGCAGTCCGCCATTCCCATGGACGTGGCCCGCACGGTCCCGTTCTTCAGCGATCGTTACTGGGGCGGCGGCGAGGACGGCGGCGCGTGGCGTCGCATCGACGGCGACTGGCTCGCGGCATCGACCGAACTCGCGCTCCGCCTCGACAACGACACCAACAACACCAGTCTCGTCCTCGCCATCGAACTCGACGGCGGGGATGTGCTGCTGTTCGCCGCCGACGCGCAGGTCGGAAACTGGCTGTCCTGGCAGGACCTGAAGTGGACCGTGGACGGGCGCACGGTGACCGGGCCGGACCTGCTGAAGCGGACGGTCTTCTACAAGGTCGGCCACCACGGCAGCCACAACGCCACGCTGCGCCAGAAGGGCCTGGAGTTGATGGACAAGCTTCAACTGGCCATGATCCCCGTGGACCAGGAGATGGCCCGCAAGAAGAAGTGGGACCACATGCCGCTTCCCGAGCTGGTCGAGGCGCTGACCGCCAGAACCGGCGGATACCTCGTCCGCTCCGACGGACCGCCGCCGGCCGCCCTGGGCGCCGTTCTGGAGGAAGGACACACGGCATCGTCCGAAAAACGCAGGCTGTACTACGAATACACACTGTGAGCTTCGGCTGTCGCCACGGCGGCCGTCGGCAAGAACATCCCGATGGCCGGACCGGAGTTCTCGCCGGGCAAGCGCACCGACTTCTGGGCGCAGATGGTCACCTTCACCGAAGTGGCGGCGCTGGCGGCGCGGTGTTCCCGCTGTTCGGCGCCTTCTGCTTCCGGTTCCCGAAGGTCACCGGGCGGATGCTGGGCGAGCGGCTGGGGCGCTGGAACTTCTGGCTGTTCTTCGTGGGTTTCAACGTCGCCTTCTTCCCCATGGCCGGTCCGAACCCGTGGGGCGCCGGGACGCTGGAGTGGGCGACCTCCTCGCCGCCGCCCAGCTACAACTTCGCCCACATCCCGGTGGTCAAGGGGCTGGAGCCGCTGTGGGACACGGGCGGACCGCTGCCCGTGGTGCACGGCCTGCGCATCGACGGGCCGGCGCTGCCCAGGCGAGAGCATGGGTAAAGCCTCTGCTTGATCGAGGGCCCGCCATGATCCACATGGCTCATCGCAGAATGAAGGAGGGACCCATGCGCGCGATGGTCATCACCCGGTTTGGCGGTCCGGATGTGTTCGAGCAGCAGGAAACCGCACCTCCGACGCCCGGTCCCGGCGAGGTCCTCGTGCGGGTCATCGCCTCCGGAACCAACCCTGTCGACGCCAAGATCCGGCAGGCCGGCACTTGGGCGAACATCCCGTTCCCGGCCGTGCTGGGGTATGATGTCTCCGGCGTCATCGACGCGTTGGGACCGGGCGTGAACGGCTTCAACATCGGCGACGAGGTGTTCTACACGCCGGAAATCTTCGGCAATCCGAACGGCAGCTACGCCGAATACACCGTCGCCTCCGCCGGCATCGTCGCGCACAAGCCCGCAAACCTCAGCCACGTCGAGGCGGCAGGCATCCCCTTGGCGGGCGGCACGGCTTGGGAGGCGATCGTACGGCGTCTGAACGTTCGGCCGGGCGAGACGGTGCTGATCCACGGCGGTGCCGGAGGAGTCGGCTCCTTCGCCATTCAGTTCGCCAAGGCCGCGGGCGCCCGCGTGATCGCGACCGCCAGCAAGGCGAACCACACGGCTCTGCATGAGCTTGGCGCAGACGTGGCGATCGACTATCGCGATCCCGACGCGGCGGACCAGGTTACCCGCGAAACCGCCGGGCGCGGCGTCGACGCCGCCTTCGATACAGCCGGCGGCAATGTGCCCATGAGCACGCTGGTCGTCCGGCCCTTCGGCCGGATCGCCACGATTCTCCCGCCGACCGGAGATCTGAGCGCCCTCTACACCAAGAACCAGACGCTCTTCGGGACCTTCCTGACGCGCGAGGGTGCACGGTTGCGCGAGATGGCGCCGCTGTTCGAGCGCGGGCAGGCCAAGGTTGTCGTGGATGCCGTCCTTCCGCTCGAGGAGGTCGCCAAAGCCCATGAGCGGCTCGACTCAGGCCATGGCCGGGGCAAGGTGATCCTCCAAGTCGGGCGTTGAACCTACTGATAGGCATCGGTGAAGGGGGCGGGAAAACCTTGCGGACGCCTCGGATCAGGAGAGGTGGTATCCAGATGAACGATCCCTTCGATCTCCAGCGGTTCGTGAACGCACAGGAACCGGTCTTCGCGACCGTGCTCGAGGAACTGCAGGCCGGGCGCAAGCGGAGCCATTGGATGTGGTTCGTTTTTCCGCAACTGCGCGGCCTTGGCCGCTCGGCGACAGCCCAGTTCTACGGCATCGCTTCCCTCGACGAGGCGCGGGCCTATCTGGCGCACCCGACGCTCGGCCTGCGATTGGAAAAAGCGACCCGCGCCGTGCTGGCGATCCAGGGGCGAACGCTCCATACGATCTTCGGCTCTCCGGACGATATGAAATTTCATTCCTCCATGACCCTGTTCGCCTTGGCTGCGGAAGAGACCACGACCCTCTACCGGGAGGCGCTCGCGCGCCACTTCGATGGGCAAATGGACGAGGCGACGCCGACGCTGTTGGCGCCCACAGGGAGGCCGGACTGATGTCGTGAAAAGGGGCAACGCTCACGCGAAGAGCCGCTTTCCTGCGACCGCCATCACCGCATTCGCCGTCAATTGGCTGGAAGAGCGCTACGGCTGAGTCAACGCTCATCGGTACGCTTGGGGATGACGGCGATGGTCATGGATGGAGGGGCAAGACTCCTGCATTACGCACGTCGTTGCAGGCATCGCTGCGACGCTGTCGCAATGTCCTCGTTGGACGATTAGGTTCCATCGGCACGGAGGGAAGTCGGCCTCTGGCCTATGCAGGAACGATGGCGGCAGGAGATAATGTTCACCCTCAAGAAGAACGAGCAATTCGAGCAGGAAATCAAGAAGAGCCGTTTCCTAGCCTCGGCGGGGCCGGTCGGCACTGAGGAGGAGGCGCGTGGGTTCATCACCGCGTGCAGCAGACGGGATGCGGGTCACAATTGCTGGGCCTTCCGGATCGGCGACCTCTACCGGTGCAGCGACGATGGCGAACCCGGGGGGACCGCGGGACGTCCGATCCTTCAGGCCATAGACGGTCAGAACCTGGATCAGGTGGCGGTGGTGGTCAGCCGCTGGTTCGGTGGTGTTCTTCTCGGTGCGGGCGGGCTGGTGCGCGCCTATGGCGGCACCGCGGCGGCCTGTCTCCACGCCGCGGACTGCCAGCCGATCATCACCTTTGCAGCCTTGTCCGTCACTTGCGCCTTCGCCGACGAGGCCAGGATCAGGTCGGGACTTGGCACCTTCCCTGCGGTCGCCACCGAGACCAACGGCTTCACGCCCGAAGGTGTGCAGCTCCAGATCAAGGTTCCTCGTGAGCAAATGAACGATGTCGTGCGCATGATCACGGATGTTTCTCGCGGTCAGGCCAAGGTCGAAAAGTGGCCTGTGTAGCGATCGGGGCCATGCGGGAAGCACCGCCCATCCCCGAAACAGGAGTGTCGCGGCAGAAATGAGTCCGTTTGCGTGAAACGGATGCCCTTCACAACCCGGCGAGGGCCTGCCGCATCGCCTGCGCTGTGGGGAGGTCGGCCGGGAAGAAAGCCTCGATGGCCAGTTCGGACAAGGTGACGTCCACCGCGGTTCCGAACACCGTCGTGGTGCTGAAGAAGCTGAGCGTGCCGGCTTCCGTCCGAAGCCGCAGAGGAACCACCACGCCATCATGCGACGACAGCGGCTCGCTTCGGCTGTGCGGAGCCTGCCCGTCGGGGACCAGATAACCCTTCAGCTCCCCATACAGCGCGGCCAGCACGGGATCGGCGCTGATGTCGATCTGGCGGTTCAGCCGGTGCAGGATGTGGGTTTGCCACTGAGCGAAGTTCTCGATCCGCGGTGCCAGCCCGGACGGATGGAGGCTGAGGCGCAGCACGTTGACTGGAGGCTGGAGAAGATCCGGCGCGGCGCCGGTGAGCAGCGGCGCGACGGCCCGGTTGGCCGCGACCAGCGTCCAATGCCGGTCCACGGCCAAAGCCGGATGAGGCTCGTGCCCGGTCAGCACGAGATCGACAGCCTGACGGGCCGCCTGCATCTCCGGGTCGCCCAACTGATGTTCGGAGAAGACCGGCGCGAAGCCCGCGGCGGCGAGCAGCGCGTTGCGGTCGCGCAAGGGGATGTCCATCCGTTCCGCCAGATGAAGCAGCATGGTCCGGCTGGGCTGCGACCGCCCCGTTTCCAGGAAGCTGACATGCCGGGTCGAGATGTCGGCTTCGCAGGCGAGGTCGAGCTGACTTAAGCCGCGCCGTTTGCGCCATGCGCGCAGCAACTCGCCGACCGGCTGGCGCGGCACGGTCCTGGGGAGGGGGCGGTGCCGGACGGCTGTTTGCGGCATCGTTCTGGCCTCCCGTTCGACGTTGTTGGTGCTTTGCGCTCCATGATACCAGCGCCGCCTATCGTGCATCCAGAAAGGTCAGCAAGTCGCGGTTGAAGCGGTCCATGTGCGTCAGGAACAGGCCGTGCGGTGCCCCTTCGTAGACGGTCAGCGTCGCGTTCGGCATCAGCTCGGCGGTTTTCCTCCCGGTGATGCCAAGCGGGCTGGACACATCCAAGTCACCGTGGATCAGCAAGGTCGGCACGGCGATGCCCTGAAGTTCCCGCCGGAAGTCGGTGGAGGTCGTCGCGCGGTGACAATCCAGAAGCGCCTTCATCGAGGCTTGCAAAGCCATCGATTTCACCCAGGCCATCATGTCGGCCGAACTGTCCGCCGTCATGAAGGGGCGAATGTTGTCCTCCAACCATTTGGGAAAGTCCCGCATCAGACAGTCCGAGCGGAAGGCTTCGAAGACGGCAGGATCGATTCCGTCAGGGTCGTCATCGGAACGGGAAAGCGTTGGTGTCACCGTGCCAACCAGGACTGTGCGGGATACGCGGTGGCTGCCGTGCCGGCTCAGATAACGGATGATTTCCCCGCAGGACATGGAATGGCCGACCAAGGTGACATCGCGCAGGTCCAGCGTGTCGAGCAGGGTGGCGAGGTCGTCGGCCAGCCGGTCGAAGTCGAAGCCGACTCCCGGGTCGCTCGACCGGCCATGGCCGCGGCGGTCGTACGCGATGCAGCGGTAGCCGTGCTCGGCCAGCGCCAGCATCTGGTAGGCCCAG
Source organism: Roseomonas genomospecies 6 (assembly GCF_008365375.1). Classification (GTDB taxonomy): domain Bacteria; phylum Pseudomonadota; class Alphaproteobacteria; order Azospirillales; family Azospirillaceae; genus Azospirillum. Next base: position 53,799 of record NZ_QOKW01000020.1, read on the forward strand.
GAGTCGGAGTTCAGCGACCAACTGGACAGAAGGACGACGGGTTTCCCCCCTCCCCAATCCCGGTAGAAGAGCGCCACGCCGTCATCCGTGTGGATGAAGCCGGGCTGGACCGGGGCGGCGGGAGATGTCGAAGGCGTGCACATGGTCGGTTCTCCCGTGTTCGGGACGTTGGGGAATGCGGAAGCCGGTGCGCTTTGCACCTTCCGGACCCCCACAGCATCGCCGTTCCGCGATCCGCCTGCGATTACGTCACGGGTAAAGAAAAAGCCTCCGATCGGGTCGGGTTATCGAGCGGTGTTTGTCTTAGACCGCGCTGTGCACTTGTCGACCGCCCCTGCCGGGAAGGCCGAGATGGCGCTCTCGCCGGATTCTTGCCCGCACCGAAAATTCGTACGCTCCGCAAAAAGAGCTTTGTTGGCAAACGAATCTCCAGCTATCATATTCCAGTTGATGTAATCGTATTTCGATTACATAGTGGATAGATCAAGGAGATCGCGCGTGGACGTGATCGCAGAACTGACGGGGCTGATCGGCGCCGACGCCGTCCTGACCGCCCCCTCCGACCTGGATGCCGTTACGGAGGATTGGCGCGGGCGTTATCGCGGCCCGGCGCTCTGCCTCGCGCGCCCCGCCACCGCCGAACAGGTGGCCGACGTGGTCCGCTGCTGCGCCCGGCACGGCGTGCCGGTGCTGCCTCAGGGCGGCAACACCAGCCTGTGCGGCGGCGCCGTTCCGTCGGAGAATGGTCCTGCCCCGGTCATTCTCAGCCTGACGCGCATGCGGGCGGTCCGCGCCATCGACCCGGTGAACAACACCATGGAGGTCGAGGCCGGCTGCGTCCTCGCCACCGTGCAGGACGCGGCGGCGGCGGCGGGGCGGCTCTATCCGGTCAGCCTGGGTGCCGAGGGCTCCTGCCAGATCGGCGGCACCATCGCCACCAACGCGGGCGGCACCTCGGTCCTGCGTTACGGCAACACGCGCGAGAATGTCCTGGGGCTGGAGGTCGTTCTGGCCGACGGCACCATCTGGTCGGGCCTGTACGGCCTTCGCAAGAACAACACCGGCTACGATCTGAAGCACCTGTTCATCGGCTCGGAAGGCACGCTGGGCATCATCACCGCGGCGACGCTGAAGCTGCATCCGCTGCCGACGCGCCATGCGGTGGCCTGGGTCGGGATGGCGTCGCCGGAGGACGCTCTGACCTTGCTGACCCGGGTGCAGGAGCGCAGCGCGGCCCGGCTGTCCGCCTTCGAGATGATCAACCGCCTGCAGCTCGATCTGGTGGCCGGCCATGTCCCCGGCCGCCGCAGCCCGATCGGGAGCGAAGCCGACTGGCATGTGCTGATCGAGCTGTCGGACAACGGGTCCGGCGACGCGCTCGACGCCGAATTGCAGGCGATCCTGGAGGACGCCTTCGCCGACGGCCTGCTGAGCGACGCGGCCCTGGCGTCCAGCGAAGCGCAGCGTCACGCCATGTGGGAGGTCCGCCACAGCGTGTCGGAGGCCAACAAGAAGGCCGGCGTCGGCCTGACCACCGACTGCGCGGTGCCGCTGTCGGCGGTTCCCGCCTTCATCGCGGCGGCGACCGGGGCGGTGCGCGCCCTGGTGCCGGACCTGCCGGTGATCGTCGTCGCCCATCTCGGCGACGGCAACGTCCACTTCATCCCCTTCTTCACCTTCGACGCCTGGGAAGCCGCCGCGAAGGACGGCGGGACGGAGGGGGGCGGCCGCGACGCGCTCGCCGCCGCGCTGCGCCACGCCGTCAACGACGAGGCCGCCCGGCTGAAGGGGACCTTCAGCGCCGAACACGGGGTCGGCCGCGTCCAGCTCCCCGAAATGGCCCGCTACAAGCCCTCGGCGGAGCTGGCGCTGATGCGCGCCGTCAAGCGGGCGCTCGACCCGCAGAACATCTTCAATCCCGGACGGCTTCTGCCGCCCGGCTGATCACCTCCGCCCTTTCGACCCTCTTTCCGCCGTCCCGGCCCATCAAAAGGAGTTCCGACATGAGCATGCGCCAATCCGGCTGGTCCCGCCGCACCCTGCTGAAAGCCGGCGCCGCCGGCACCGCGGCGCTTGCCATGCCGGCCATCTGGAGCCCGGCCCGCGCGCAGAACAAGCGGATCGTCGTGCGCGACGACGGCGGCATCTACACCAAGGCCTATGGCGAGGTCTTCTACAAGCCCTTCACCGCGGCCACCGGCATCGAGGTCGTCGGCGTCCAGGCCAACGCCGAGCCGACCGCGCAGATCCGTTCGATGGTGGAGGCCAAGTCCTACACCTGGGACATGGCCAAGATCAGCGAGCCGGCCATCCTGATGCTGACCGCCGGCGACAAGCCGATGCTGGAGAAGCACGGGCTGGAGAACGATCCGGCGGTCGCCGCCATTCCCAAGCAGTACATGTCGGAATACGGCGTCGGCACCAACGTCTACACCACCGTGCTGGCCTACCGCACCGACGTCTTCAAGGGCCGCAAGGCCCCGGCCTCCTGGAAGGATTTCTACGACGTCGCCGGAGTCCCCGGCCGCCGCGCCCTGCGCAAGCACCCCTTCGACACCATCGAACAGGCGCTGATGGCCGACGGCGTGCCCGCCAGCGAGGTCTATCCCTGCGATTTCGACCGCGCCTTCAAGACGCTGGACCGCATCAAGAAGGACATTCCGATCTTCTGGACCAGCGGCGCGCAGGTCGAGCAGATGCTGATTTCCGGCGAGGTCGATCTCGTGCCGACCTGGGTGTCGCGCCCGCAGGCGGCGATCGCCGCCGGTGCTCCGGTCGGCATCGTCTGGGACCAGAACATCTGGGGCCTCGACAACTGGGCCATCCTGGCCGGCACGCCGAACGCCGACGCCTGCCGCCAGTTCATCAAGTTCACCTGCGATCCCAAGCGGCAGGCGGAGCTGACGAAGTACTTCCCGGCGGGCGTCACCATGCCCGACGCCTTCAAGCACATCGACCCGGCGATCGCGCCCAACTGCCCGACCTTCCCCGCGAACATCGAGAAGGGCGTCAAGATCAACGCGCAGTTCTGGCTGGACAACCAGCAGAAGGCGCTGGAGCGCTACAACGCCTGGCTTCTGAGCTGAGGCGCCGGGGCGCCTAGCCCCCCAAGACCCGCGACCGGCCCCACCCTGACCGAAAGGCGGGGCCGGTCGCGGGGCTCCCGCATTTTTCCCATTTCCCTTCCGACGCGAGGAGACCTGCCATGTCGTCGTCCAGCCTAACCGTCCAGGGTCTCGCCAAGCGCTACGGCGATTTCGTGGCGCTCGCCCCCACGGATCTCGTGGTCGCCGACGGTGAATTCCTGACCCTGCTCGGCCCGTCGGGCTCGGGCAAGACGACGCTGCTCAGTCTGCTCGCCGGGCTGGTTCCGCCCGATGAAGGAAGCGTGCGCATCGGCGCGCAGGACGTGACCTACGCCCCGCCCTACGAGCGCGACATCGGCGTGGTGTTCCAGAACTACGCCCTGTTCCCGCACATGACGATCGAAGAGAACATCGCCTTTCCGCTGAAGATGCGGAAGATTCCGGAATCCCAGGCGAAGACGCGGGCGCGCGAGGCGCTGGAGATGGTCCATCTGCCGCACATCGCCGGGCGTTACCCGCGCGAGCTGTCGGGCGGCCAGCAGCAGCGCGTCGCCCTTGCCCGCTGCATGGTCTACAAGCCGTCGATCATCCTGATGGACGAACCGCTGGGTGCCTTGGACAAGAAGCTGCGCGAGCACATGCAGCTTGAGATCAAGCATCTGCACCGCGAGCTGGGGACGACGGTCGTCTACGTCACCCACGACCAGGAAGAGGCGATGACGATGTCCGATCGCATCTGCCTGATGAATTCCGGCCGCATCGAGCAGTTGGGCACACCCGCCGACCTGTATTTCCGCCCGCGCACCCTGTTCGTCGCCGACTTCCTCGGCGAATCCAACCTGCTGCCGGCGGCGCTGGGGCCGCGCCTGGGCGACGAGGCGGAAATCCGGCTGGGCAGCGCCGGCATTCCGGGGCGCGCGCTCGCCAATGGCCACGACCTGCCGCCGGGCACCCCGGTGCGGGTGATGGTGCGCCCGCAGAACCTGACCATCGCCCGCACTTCGGACGATCAAGCGTCCGGTGTGAAGGGCCGGGTGTCCGACGTGATGGTCACCGGCAGCCTGACCAAGGTCTACATGCAGCCGCTCGACAAGGCCCTGCCGCCGCTGGTCGCCGCCTTCGCCACCCGCAACGAGGCCGAGGCCATCCGCATCGACGACGTGGTGGCTCTGTCCTGGGACAGCCGCGACGCCGTGGTGATCGCGGACAGCGGCCCGGCGGCGATGCCCGCAACCACGGCCAAGGCGGCCTGACATGAGCGACCAGATCATGACCATGTCTCACGCCGCCCCACGGCGCGGCGCCCCACCGGCCTGGCGCAAGCCGGTGCTGATGGGCGCGCCCATCGTCCTGCTGCTCACCGTCTTCCTGGTCTTCCCGGTCGGGCAGCTTCTGGCGCTCAGCGTCTACAACGGCGAAGGCTTCACGCTGGCGCCCTACCGGCAGCTCTTCTCCTCCGGCCTCTACGTCACCGTTCTGTGGATCACGCTGAAGATCTCGCTGGCGACGACGCTGGTCGCGGTGGCCGGGGCCTACCCCATCGCCTACCTGATTTCCGTCACCAAGGGACCGGCGAAGAGCCGGCTGATCTTCTGGGTGCTGCTGGCCTTCTGGACCAGCTTCCTGGTGCGCGCCTTCGCCTGGGTCATCATCCTGGGGCGCAACGGCGTCATCAACGGCACGCTGATGTCGCTCGGCCTCATCGACCGGCCCATCGACCTGCTCTACGGCTTCGGGTCGGTGCTGGTCGGCATGGTGCACGCCATGCTGCCGCTGGCGGTGATGACCATGCTGGCGGTGATGGAGAACATCGACCGCACCCTGCCGCGCGCCGCAAGCACGCTGGGCGCGCGTCCCGGCACCGCCTTCTGGACCGTCTATTTCCCGCTGTCGCTGCCCGGTGTCGCCGCCGCGGCGATCATGGTCTTCGTGACGGCCATCGGCTTCTTCATCGTTCCGGCCCTGCTGGGCGGACGGCGCGAGACGATGATCACCCAGCTCATCATCGACCAAATCCAGCAGACGCTGAACTGGGGGCTGGCGGGCGCCATCTCGGTGCTGCTGCTGACGGTGGTGCTTGCGGTGTTCGTTCTGTACGACCGCGTCTTCGGCTTCGCGACTCTGACCGGCGAGACCGCCGGGACCGCTCACAACCGCGACACCGCCATGCGGCGGCTGGGCGGCCGGGTGCTGGGGCTTCTGGGCACGGCGAGCGACGCCCTGCTGGGCCTGTTCCCGCGCCGCCGCCCGCGCGGCACCGGCGAGATGCCGTCCGCCGCCCTGCGGACGCTGGTGTGGGCGATGCTGGTGCTGATCAGCCTGCCGGCCTTCCTGATGATCCCGCTGTCCTTCGGCAAGGCCGGGCTGGCCTGGCCGCCCACCGGCTTCTCCCTGCAATGGTACGAGCAGCTCTTCCAGTCGCCGCTGTGGATGCAGGCGCTGACCCGGTCTCTGGTGGTGGCCTTCGGCACCGGCCTGCTGTCGATGGCGATCGGCGTGCCGGCGGCCTTCCTGATGGTGCGCAGCCGCATGCGGGGCAAGGGCGCGATGCTGGCCTTCATCCTGTCGCCGGTGATCGCTCCGCGCATGATCATCGCCGTCGGCATGTTCTACCTGTTCGCCCAGATGGGGCTGGTCGGGACCATCCTGGGTCTGGTGATCGGCCACACGGTCGTCGCCGTGCCCTATGTGGTGATGACGATGACGGCGGTGCTGCGCAACTACGACACCCGGCTCGACCTCGCGGCGCAGAGCCTGGGCGCGCGTCCGCTGGCGGCGCTGCGCCACGTCACCTTCCCGATCCTGGGGGCCGGCATGCTGTCGTCCTTCCTCTTCGCCTTCGCCACCTCCTTCGACGAGCTGACCATCTCGCTCTTCTCGTCGGGCGGGCTCAGCGCCACCCTGCCCAAGCAGTTCTGGGACGAGGTGACGCTTCAGGTCTCCCCCGTCATCGCGGCGGTCTCGACCGGGCTGCTCGTCTTCGTCGCGGTGCTGATCTACGCCGCCGACCGGCTGCGCCGGCGCAGCCTGGCCTCCTGATCCGCACCGGAACCGACGCTCCACCTCTTCGCACTTCCAAGGATACATCATGCTCGACGCCACCAAACTCCGCGGCATTCTGCCCGCCACCCCGACGCCGGTGACCGCCGACGGCACCATCGACGTCGCGGCGTCGAAGGCGCTGTTCTCCTGGCTGAACCGCCAGGGGATCGACGGGGTGGTCCCGCTAGGCGGCACCGGCGAGTACGGCGCGCTGGCCCGGGCCGAGCGCAACCGCTTCGCCGCGCTGACGGTCGAGGCGATGGCGGGCAAAAAGCCGGTCATCGCCGGGGTGCTGGACACCGGCTACCACGACGCGCTGGCCGCGGGCCGCGACTTCGCGGCGGCGGGCGTCGACGGCCTGCTGGTCCTGACGCCCTACTACACCAACCCGACCCAGGCCGGCATCCGCGACTACTTCCTGCGCTACGCCGACGAATCGCCGGTGCCGATCCTGATCTACGAGATCCCCTACCGCACCCGCATCGCCGTCGATCCGGAGGTCCTTCACGAGCTGTCGCGCCACGAGCGGATCGTCGGCATGAAGGCCTGCAACACCGACATGTACCATTTCCTGCGCACGATGGCCGGGCTCGACCCGTCCTTCGCCATGCTGAGCGGCGAGGACACGCTGTTCCCGCTGCATGTGGCCGCCGGGGCCAAGGGCGGCATCGTGGTGACGGCCAACCTTCTGCCGCGCGCCTGGCGCCTGATCTTCGATCTCGCCTCGTCCGGCAAGACCGCCGAGGCGCTGGAGGCCCACCGCACGCTCATTCCGATGATGAACCTCGCCTTCGCCGAGACCAACCCCGGCCCGATGAAATCGGTGATGGACCTGATCGGCGTGAACGCCCCGGCCATGCTGCCGCCTCTGCGCGAGCCGCGTCCGGAGCTGCGCGAGGCTCTGAAAAGCGAACTGTCGCGCCTGCTGACCACTTATGAAGGACTGCCGGCGGCCGCGGTGGCCTGACCGGTGGCACCGCTTGCGCGTGGCATCCGGTCCGCCGGATGCTATGCGTAGGCGACCATGCCGATGACGCGAGGAACAGCACCGATGAAGGCCGGAAAGACCACCAAAACGGGCAGCATGGCGGAAGCCGCCGGCCATCGGGCCGACCCGCGCGACTCGTCGCTGTTCGTCGGTTCGACGGAGAAGACCTTCCAGATCCTGCACGCCTTCGACGGCCCGCACCGGCAGATGCCGCTGTCCGAGATCGCCAAGGCGGCAGGGCTGGACCGCAGCGCCGCCCAGCGGCTGGTCTACACGCTGGAGACACTGGGCTATCTGCGGCGCGTCCACGGCACGCGCAACTACGCGCTCAGCCCGAAGCTGCTGCAGTTCTCCTACAACTACCTCCGCGCGAACGAACTGATCGAGAAGGCGTCGCCCTACCTGCTGGAGATCAGCCGCAGCGTCGGCGAGACCGCCAACCTGCAGGAGCTGGACGGGCACGAAATCGTCTTCGTCGCCCGGTTCCCGGGCCGGCATCTGGTGAACATCGACATCATGGTCGGCAGCCGGTTGCCCGCCTACTTCACAGCGTCGGGCACCGCCATCCTGTCGCGCCTGTCGGAGGAGGAGCAGGAGGAGATCCTCGCCCGCACCGACCTGCGCCCGCTCACGCCCTTCACCGTCAACGACCCCGCTCGCCTGCGCGCCCGCGTGCGGGAGGCGGCGGAAAAAGGTTACGCCGTGGTGACCAACGAGACGGTGATGGGAGACATCTCCGTCGCCGCCGCCATCACGGACGAGCATGGGCACGCGGTCGCCGGCCTGAACATCTCCGTCCCCACCACGCGCTGGACGCCGGAGACCGCCGAGCAGGAACTCGCCCGGCATGTGCAGGTGGCGGCGACCTCCATCTCCGTCAACAAATTCGCCGGCTATCCGCGGTAGCGGCATCCGGCGCCGTTCCCCCAGGGAATTCCATGGCCGCCACGCTCAACATCGACGACCTGCGCCGGTCCGCCCGGCGCTTCCTGCCGCGCGGCATGTTCGAATACATCGACCGGGGGACGGAGGACGAGACGGCGCTCGCCCGGCTGAGGCAGTCCTTCGACCGCTGCGAACTGATGCCGCGCGTGCTGATCGACACCGGCGACCGCAGCCTGGACGCCCCGCTGTTCGGACGCCGGCGCCCCCTGCCCTTCGTCATCGCCCCCACCGCGGCGGCCGGCCTCGTGCGCTTCGGGGGAGAGGTGCTTCTGGCGCGGGCCGCCGCCGCCGCCGGGATTCCCTTCTGCGTCTCCACCCAGTCGATCACCGCCATCGAGGAGATCGCCGCATCGGGCGCGGAGCTGTGGTTCCAGCTCTATGTCTGGCGCGACCGCGACCTGACCCACGCGCTTCTCGACCGGGTCGCGGGCTGCGGGGCGGAGACGCTGCTGCTCACCGTGGACACCGCGGTATCGCCCAAGCGCGAATACAACCAGCGCAACGGCTTCGGCGTGCCGGTCACTCCCAGCCTGCGCGGCGCGCTCGACGTGGCGCTTCATCCGGTCTGGGCCTGGACGGTGCTTCTGCGCTGCCTGCGGACCGGGGGCTGGCCCGCCTACGCCCATTACCCGGCGGAGTTCCGCGGGCGCATCACGGAATCCGTGGCGCACGACCGCGTCCGTCTCTGCGACCGCCTGAGCTGGTCCGACGTGGCGGATCTGCGCCAGCGCTGGCGCGGGCGGATCATCGTCAAGGGCGTCCTGTCGCCGGACGACGCGCGCCGGGCCGCCGAGGCCGGAGTCGATGCCATCGTCGTCTCCAACCACGGTGGGCGCAACCTGGACAGCGCGCCGTCGCCCCTGGCCGTCCTGCCGCGGATCGCCGACGCGGTCGGCGACCGCTTGACCCTGCTGGCCGACAGCGGCGTGCGCCGCGGCAGCGACGCCGCCAAGCTGCTGGCCGCCGGTGCCGAGGCGGTGCTGCTCGGGCGCGCCCCGCTCTTCGGACTGGCATCCGACGGCCAACAGGGCGCGGAGCGGGCGCTGGCGATCCTGGGCGACGAGCTTGACCGGACGATGGCCCTGCTGGGTTGCCGGACCGTCGCGGATTTGCGTGGTTGCCGGATCGCCTGACGGCGAACCATCAAGGCCGGGATCAGACGTCCAGAACCAGCCGTGCGCTTCGGGCGCGCGACACGCAGACCATCATCGTCCTTCCGGCGGCGCGCTCGGCGTCGGACAGGACGCTGTCGCGGTGGTCGGGTTCGCCCTCAAGAACCGCCGTCTCGCAGGTGCCGCAAATGCCCTGCTCGCAGGATGAGGCGATCGGAACGCCCGCCGCGTCGAGCGCCTCCAGCACGCTGACCCCCGCCTTCACCGTGACGGTCACACCGGAGCGGGCGCAGACGACCTCGAATCCGCCGTCCGGCGCCGCTTCGGAAACCCCGTTCGAGCGCGGAGCGAACCACTCGAAGCGCACATCCTGCGTCGGCAGCGCCGCGGCCGCGACGGCGTCCATCAAGCGCTGCGGCCCACAGCAGTAGATCAGGACATCGGCCGGCGTCGATGCAAGCAACGCATCCACCGCCAGCCGCCGGCCCTCGTCCGCGGCATGCACCACCACGTCACCGTTGCCCACCCTGCGGAGTTCGTCGAGGAACGGCGCCTCCGCCGCGCTGCGCACGCAGTAGTGCAGGGTCCATTCGGCTTCCTGGTCCGCCGCCTTGCGGATCATCGGCAACAGCGGCGTGATGCCGATGCCTCCGGCGATGAACAGATAGCGCCGTGCGGCGTCGAAGCGGAAATTGTTGCGGGGCGGACCAACGGAGACCGTGGTGCCGAGCGCCAGATCGCCGTGGACGAAGCGCGACCCCCGCCCGCCCGGCACGTTCAGAACGGCGATCCGGTAGGCGTGCCGGTCTTCCGGGTCGCCGCACAGCGAGTAGGAGCGCACGGCACCGTCCGGCAGATGCACGTCGATGTGCGCACCCGGCTCGCCCGGCGGCAGGGGCTTGCCGTCCGGGTCCCGCAGTTCCACCGACAGGACCTGCGGCGCCACCCGCTCCAAGCGGTGAACACGCAACGACCGCGCTGTCGAGGGCGAGCGCTGCGAAGTCTCCGTCCGACTGGTCATCGTCATCCTGCCCGTGAGAGGTGATACCGACAGCGGCTTGCCACGCGATCACCGCTGGTATGCCAAATACATTGCACTCACCCTAATACCTCAAGTTAAGTTGAGGTCAAGTGGCAAATGCGCGGCGCCGGGCGGGCTGGGCTTTTTGCCCGCCCGACCAATATGGACGTCGTGGTTCCGTCACCAACCGCCACGGTCCGATGCCGACGCTCTCCCGCCGCAGGTCGCTTGCCGCCGTGACCGCCGCGCTCCTGTTTGCCGGCTCCGCTTCGATGAGTTGGGCCAACGACCCGAACAAGGTCGATCCGAAGGGGCTGATCGTCCTCATGAGGCACGCGGAGGCGCCGGGGGTCGGCGATCCGCCGGCATTCCAGCTCCGCGACTGCGCGACCCAGCGCAACCTCGACGCCAACGGCCGGGAGCAGGCCCGGAGGATCGGCGACCAGTTGCGGCGCCTCGCCATTCAGCGCGCCGCCGTCTATTCGAGCCAATGGTGCCGGTGCCTGGAGACCGCCCGGCTGCTCGACGTCGGCGCCGTGCAGGAGCTTCCGGCGCTCAACTCCTTCTTCAACCGGCAGGAGGAGCGGGAGGCGCAAATCGCATCGCTGCGCGCGTTCCTGGCGGCTCTGCCGACGACGGGAGAGCCGGTGGTGCTGGTCACCCATCAGGTGGTCGTGTCCGCGCTGACCGGCATCTATCCGGCATCGGGCGAGGCGGTTCTTCTCCGGGCCAACGGAACGGGCCAGCCGGACATCGAAGGGCGCGGAGCGCTTGGCCGATTCTGATAGGCGCTTTGTCCGGAATTGCCCTCTGCCGCTTGTTGAGTCGGCGGAATGTATGCGGTGCAATGTATGCCACGGCAGCGCTGAAGCGGAACGCCCGGATCTCCTCGGCTATCCGCGCTAGCGAAGGCTGCCCATTGCAACCTGAAGCAACGGAGCATCGCCATGCGACCGATTCCGGTGACCGTGCTGACCGGATTTCTCGGAGCCGGCAAGACGACCCTCCTCAACCGCATCCTGGCGGAACAGGGCGGCGAGCGGACCGCCGTCATCGTCAACGAATACGGAGAGCTTGGCATCGACGGGCTGCTCGTGACGGCGACGGACGAGACCATCGTCGAACTCAACAACGGGTGCGTCTGCTGCATCGTCCGGGGCGACCTGATCGAGGCGTTGATCCGGCTGGTCGAGGACGGGCGCGGATTCGACCGGGTGGTGATCGAGACGAGCGGCCTCGCCGACCCGGCGCCCGTCATCCAATCCTTCGTGTTGGACGAAGGGCTGCGCGGCCGCTTCGCGCTGGACGCCATCGTCACCGTCGCCGATGCCCGCCACCTGCCCCTGCAGCTCGGCCATGACGAAGCGCGCGAGCAGGTTGCCTTCGCCGACGTGATCCTGCTGAACAAGATCGACCTGGAGCCCGCCGGTCAGCTCGACGCCGTGGAGCGCGACATCCGCCGGCTCAACCCTCTGGCGCGCATCCACCGCACCCGGGAATGCGCCCTGCCCCTCTCGGAAATCCTCGGCATCGGCGCCTTCGACCTGCAGAACATCCTGCGCCTCGACCCCGACATCCTCGAGGAGCATGAGCACGAACATGACGCCACCATCGGCTGCGTGGCCTTCCGCGAGGCCGGGCGGCTCGACCCGGCGGCGGTGGACCGCTGGCTGAACCAGCTCGTCCAGGAGAAGGGGCGCGACCTGCTGCGCGCCAAGGGGGTGCTGAATCTCGACGGCCAGGGGCGCCGCTTCGTCTTCCACGGCGTCCACATGACGCTGGACGGGCGCCCGGGGCGGCCCTGGAAGCCCGGCGAGGAACGGCTGAACCAGCTCGTCTTCATCGGTCGCGGCCTCGATGCCGAAACGCTGCTGGAGGGACTTCGCGGCTGCGCCGTCCCGGCGGACGCCCCCGCCCTCTGATCCCGTTCCCGAATTCAGGAAGCACCCAATGAAGCTGCAACATTATCTCGGGGGCCTGCAAGGTCTCGGCCCCATCACCATCGAAACGCGCGTCTTCGTGGAAGAGTGGGAGAAGCGCATCTTCGGCATTCACACGGCGATGATGGCGCTCAGCCCGCAACTGCCGCTTCCCGCCACGCCGAGCGCCTTTCACACCGTCTGGACCTGGGCCCACCTGCGCACCGGGGCCGAGGGGCTCAACCCCTTCGATTACTTCAAATACCGCTATTACGAGAAGTGGCTGGGCGGCATCAGCGGCTACTTCATCGAGAACGGCTACATCACGGAGGAGGAGCTGGAGGCGCGCACCGCCGAGTATCTCGCCGACCCGGACAAGCCTCTGCCGCAGGGCGGCGCGCCGGAGATCGACCAGCGCGTCGAACGCTATCTGGCGGAAGGGGATTCCCCGAAGCGCGACGTCGCGGTCCTGCCCGACTTCCGGGAAGGCGACACGGTGACGGTCAAGAACGTGCCGACGCTCGAACACACCCGCCTGCCCGGCTTCCTGCGCAACCACAACGGCGTGGTCGAGACGGTCTACCCCGGTGCCTACGGCTATCTGACCGACACCGGGGCGGACGGCGTCGGCGCGCCGATGCCGGTCTACTGCGTGCGCTTCGAGGCCGAGGACCTGTGGCCCGGCAACACGGAGCCGAACGTCACGCTCTACGCCGACCTCTACGCCGCCTACGTCACCAAGCCCGCCGCCTGACCGGAGCCATCGAGAATGACCGACCGTTTCCATTATCCCGACGACCGCGAGGCCCGGAGCGCCGCGCGTGTCCGCGCCCTCGAAGCGCTGCTCATCGAGAAGGGCGTCATCACCAGCAAGACCGTGGACACGGTGCTGAACGTCTTCGAAACGAAGATGGGTCCGTTCAACGGCGCCCGGATCGTCGCCCGCGCCTGGGTCGATCCGGCCTTCAAGCAGCGGCTGATCGAGGACGCGCCGGCCGCCATCGCCGAGATGACGGATTTGCCGGAGGGCATGGCCGGTGCCGAGGGCGAGCACATGCGCGCCGTGGCGAATGGCGAGGGCGTCCACAATCTGGTCATCTGCACGCTCTGCTCCTGCTATCCCTGGCCGGTTCTGGGGCTGCCGCCCTACTGGTACAAGGACCCGACCTTCCGCAGCCGCGCCGCCCGCGAACCCCGCGCCGTGCTGAAGGAATTCGGGCTGACCGTTCCCGAAAGCACCGAGGTCAAGGTCTGGGACAGCAGCGCGCAGATCCGCTGGTTCGTCATCCCCGAGCGCCCCGCCGGGACCGAGGGCATGAGCGAGGACCAGCTCGCCGCCCTGGTCACGCCGGAAGCCATGATGGGCGTGGCGGTGGCCGCCTCCGCCTGACCCCAGAACCGGCCCCTCAACATCGTCCGGAGGAACGGGCATGCTGACCCGCTTCGAACATTTCGCCCTGACCAGCATGGCCGGGGCCGAGGATTCCCCGCCCCGTGCCAACGGCACTCTCTGCTTCGCGCAGGAGTGGGAGCGCTCGGCCTTCGGGGTGGCGCTCGCCCTGGCCCGGGAGGGCCATTTCGAATGGGAGGATTTCCGCCAGAACCTGATCGCCGCCATCGGCGACTGGGAGCGGACCCAGGCCCCCGACGGCCCCTCCTGGAACTATTACGAGCAGTGGTTGAGCGCCCTGGAGGCGACGATCCTGCAATCCGGTCTCGCCACGCCCGACGAATTGTCGGCCCGCCTCGCCACGGCCACCCTTACCGCCACCGCGCCCGCCGACACGCGGTCGGCCTGACACCACCCTCCGAACACATCGGGAGACGTTCATGCACATCGAACCCGGCATGCTGTCCGCCGCCAAGATCGTCGGCGCCAACGCGGCCGCGCTCGGCCTTCTCGCCACGCATTGTCCGGCCTTCCTGCGCCGCCCCCTCGAATGGGTCAAGGCGCTCCTGGCGGCCGTCTTCTTCTCGGTCTTCATGGAGGTCTGGCACCAGCCGGTCGGCCCGTCGGAACTGCATTTCATCGGCGCCTCGGCCATCTATTTCGTCTTCGGCTTTCCCGCGACCCTGTTCGGGTTCGGCATCGGCCTTGCGCTCCAGGCCCTGCTGTTCGAGCCGCAGGATCTCGCGCACCTTGCCGTGAATTCGCTGTCGCTGATGGTTCCGCTGGTCGCCGCGCACGCCATGGGCGGAAAGCGCCTGCTGGAATCCGGCCGTCTGGCCTCGATCCGCTGGTCGTCGGTGCTGCGCTTCGACGCCGTCTATTACAGCGGCGTGGTCGCCATGGTCGGCTTCTGGCTGATGATGGGCGAACGGGCGACGCCGTTCGCGGACTGGGCGGTCTTCGCCGCCGCCTATCTGCCGGTCGTGCTGTGTGAGCCGGCGATCAGTTGCGGGCTTCTGCGGGCGCTGGGCCGGCTGGACGCCGCCAATCCGCTGCTTCGCGTCACCACGCTGCGCAGCCCGGCTCTTGCCTGACAGTTGGCATGCCAAATACAATCGGGCGGCTGGGCCCCCTCGGCCGCCCGATTTCAGGAAGAGCGTCGTTCATGCGGATTGTGCTTCTCGCCCCTCCCGGGGTGCAGGCGTTGGATGTGGTGGGTCCGGCGGAGGTGTTCTGGGAAGCGGCGCGCCGCCTCGGCGATCCGAAGGCCTACGAGGTCCAGGTGATGGGCACCGCGGAGGGGCCGGTCTGCGGGACCGGAAGCCTGCGGTTCCTGGCCGACCGCACCATCCACGACCCCGACCAGCCCATCGACACGCTGCTGATCGCGGGGGACCCGTCGTTCAGCGCCATCGATCCGGCGGTGATCGACTGGCTCAGGCGGCGCGCGCCGGAAGTCCGCCGCTACGGGTCGATCTGCACGGGGGTTTTTCTTCTGGCAGCCACCGGGCTGCTCGATGGCCGCCGCGTCACCACCCATTGGGAATGCGCCGACAAGCTTCGCGCCGAGTTTCCAACGCTGACGGTCGATGCGGACCAGATCTTCATCCGCGACGGCAACATCTCCACCGCCGCCGGTGTCACCTCCGGCATCGACCTGGCGCTGTCCCTGCTGGAGGAGGATCACGGGCGGGAGCTGGCGCTGCTGGTCGCCCGCTACATGGTGATGTTCCTGAAGCGGCCCGGCGGGCAATCGCAATTCAGCGCCCATCTCGCCGCCCAGGCGTCGAGCCGGACCGAAATCCAGAAGATCCAGGAGTATGTGCTCGACAACCTCTCCGCCGACCTGTCCGTGGAGGCCCTGGCGTCCCAGGCCGGCATGAGTGCGCGGAATTTCGCCCGGGTGTTCCGGCGCGACGTCGGTCGTCCTCCGGCCGATTTCGTGGAAGCGGCGCGGCTCGACGCGGCGCGCCGGATGCTGGTCGATTCGTCCACGCCGCTCCAGCGGGTTGCCTTTGTTTGCGGTTTCGGTGACGCCGGCACCATGAGGCGCGCCTTCGTCCGCAATCTCGGCATCAACCCGGCCGACTACCGGAAGCGCTTCCGCACGACGACGGCGGCCTGATCCGTAGTGGCTGGCATCCCAGCCGCCTCCCGCCAAGCGCATTCTGCCCATCGGCAAAGCCTGCCCGGCGAAAGGCGGCACATATCGGCCTTCCGCGCGCCGGACGACGGCGTCCTTCGGCCCGAGCCGGGTGTGGCACAACCATTGCTTTTGCTCAGCGGAACATGGCGAAAGCCACGAACCGCAGCGGAGGTGAGCGTGCACGTCCTTGGACCCCACATGGCTGCCGGCCATACCGTCGTCTCTGATCGGAGCAGGACGGCGGACGCCAGCCATCCCCCAGGCTCCCCCACCTTCTCCGACCTGCTGTCGGCGAACGCCCCCGAAGCGCCTTTGGCCGAGCAGGCCGAGAGCGACGAGATCGCCCGCATGCAAAAGGAACTGGAGGCGTACAAGCGCCAGCGGGAAAAGGTCGTCCAGGGGCGGACGATCGACCCGCCGGCCATTCAACTGGCCTTGCCGGTCAATGACCGCGGCTACATGCCCTACGTGACGGCCGACCAGCAGAAGCTGATGGACCGCATCACCGACTCCTATCTTGGTCGGCCAGAACACGAGATGGCAAAGATGTGGGAGGAGTTGAGGGCCAATGGCCTGACGCCGGAGCAGCTCGCGCGCACCGCGACGTATTTCGTCAACTTTGATGGCGAGGTCGTCAGCCGTGCGGCGGCAACGGGAAGCCAGCGCCCTGCCCAGCACGGGAGCACCGCCTGGACGGTGTCGAGCCTCTGATACGGTTGGAAAATGATCACTTCCGTCATTTTCCAACCGTGAAGCCGGCCGATCGGTGCCTTCATTGATCGAGTCGGTCGCTCCGGCGGCGCTTTCAGGTGCCCACGGCATGAGGGCATCGCCCGCATCGGCATGTGCGACGTCCCACCACTGGGGACCGGGCGCCTTCGAGGCGCATTGCCACGGCAACGGTGGCAGCCCACCGTGAACCAGCACGCGATCTGGCTGTATCTGCGGTTCACGCTGAGCTACCGGGACGTCGAGGAGCTGCGGGCCGAACGCGGTATCGACGTGTCCTACGAGACGGTCCGCTGAACGGATACCACCTCAGCTATATGGTCACTGGGTCAACGTATCCATGCACACCAATTTGATCATAGGCGATGTCGGTGAAGCCAACGTCATAAGCCGGCGAGTTCGATTGGAGACGCCAATCTCCCTCTGCCGGATTTTTAAAGAGAGGGTTGCCGACAATCGCATGCATGTCGTAGCCCAAATCCTGCCACTCGCCGAGCGCGCCGCTGTAACCCGAAGGCATCTTGACGGGAGTTGCATGGAACGATGTCGATTGAATGCCCGAGTAGACATTGCTATCGAAGAAAACGGTGCTCGTGGCCCCGTTGACGGCTGTCGCACCTGATTGCCCGTCGCTGGGATAGGTCAGGTCGATGATGTTCTTGCTGAAAACGTTGTTTTCCATCGCATGTGGACTCTTGCCCTCGCCAAGCCAATTGGGTTCGAAGCCGGCAAGGGCGATGCCCGAGTTTCGCGTGACGATGTTGTTGTGAATGCTGTTGTCCCATCCGGAGTGGACGAAAATGCCGCCAATATTGTCATGCAGGAGGTTGCCGTAAACCTCCACGCCGCTGGCCCAGTCGTCCAGATAGATGGCGTTGCTGACCAGCTTGGTCGTGGGATCTTGGAAGACGGTGCTGACCACACCGTCCCAGCCGATGTTGCCGGCGGCTTTTGTGTTCGAAATTTCGTTATAGCGAATGACATCGCTGGTTTTTACCTGTGACCAATTGATCAGCATTATGGCGCCGCCGTCGCTGGTCTCTTCGTTGGTGTTCTTGATTTCATTGTATTCGATTACGTTGCGCAGCGCGGCGCCGCTTTCAAGAGATCCGCCGCCAATACCGAATTTTGCGATGTCCTCGATGCTGTTGTGTGAGAACACATTGTCGGATGAGGCGTCGAACCAGATCCCACTGCCCTTCTTCGTCAAAGCGCCCACGTCATGTATCCAGTTTCCGCTCACCCGCGTGCGGTCGGCGCCGTGTTCCAGAAGGATGCCGTGTCCGTTGGTTTGCGCCACCTCGTTCCTGACGATCACCGTATCGGTGCTCTGCGTGATGTGAATGCCGACGCCGGCGTTTGTGATCTTGGCGTTTCGGATGACGATGTCGTCGCTTCGATCGACGGCGTACGCCACGCCGGAGGACATGGTCCCATCGACGCTGATGCCGTCGAAAACGATTCCCTTGGCACCCGTGACGCTGATGACCTTATCCGTCGTGGCGAGCAACGCGCCATGCCCATCGAAGGACGCGGCCTCCGGAACGAAGAACAGCTTCTGGGTGGCTCCGTCGATGTACCATTCCTTGGGTGCGTTCAGCATGGCGGGCGCGTTCATCAGATAGTATCGCGATCCGGCGCCGAGCGCGTCCCATGTCGTTCCGTCCACATGGACGGTGTTCGTCGCGTGGTCGATGCTCTTCACGTCGAGGACGTAGTTCTCCCAGCCGCGCTGTCCGTAGATGTTGACCTTCATTCCAGCGGCGTCGAGCCCGGTCGGGATGTCGCCCTCACGGAACCTGAAACTGGAATAGGGATTGTCGGCGGGGCCGCTTGCGTCGGCGAACAGCCATCCGCCTTCGATCGGATTGTCCGGCGTGCGATCGGGAAAGCGCGCCATGGTCTGGCGACCGCCGCCCACGATAAGATCAGCGTCGTCCAGCACGCCGGGCTCCGGAACGGAGAGCGCGGCCGACCACACCCCCGCGCCGGAGGAACTCCAGTTCGCGATCGGGTGCCCGCCGTGAATGGTCGGCGTTTCACCGGAATAGGCCGCATAGGTTCTGCCGGAGTCGGCTGCGGTCAATTCCAGCGCATGAGCCACATAATAGTCCCCTCCCCGGACGAAGGTGGTCGTCACGTTTGGCGTTGCGCGCATGGCGTCGCGGGCGTGCTCCAAGGTCGCGAAAGGACCGTCCGTTCCGTCGGCGTTTGGAGCCGCCAGCTTGCCCGACCACCCGTCGTTCCCGTTGGTCGCGACGTAGAAGGCGGATGCCGGGGCGGGAGGCACGGGTGTGTCCACGACCGCGGGGAAAAAGCTTTTGTCGGCGTTGACCACCAGCGTGCCGTTCCACCACAGGCCGGACTGGCCCTTCACCACATCCTTGCCGTCGAGCGCCCCTTTGTCATAGCTGACCAAGCCGTCCGTCGGCGCGACGGCACGCCCGTTGATGGTGACCGCGTTGACGATCAGCGAACGGTCCTGGCCGTTGATGACGGTGTCGTTGTCGTACTGGATCTGTATGGCATGGCCGCGGCCAAGCTCGACGTCGGCGGTGAAGGTGAAGTCTTTCGCCGTGGTATCGGCCACGCCTTCGCCGATCACCTGACCGTCCACCAGCAGCTTGAAATGCGCGTTGACGCCGCCCGCCGGATTGCCGCGGGCGTTCACCACGATGGTCGAGCCTTCGGTGTTGGGAACGGCTGGCGGAGCCGCGGATGGAAAATCCGATGATGGCGCGTTCACCGTCAGCGTGCCGTTCCACCACAGGCCGGATTGACCCTTGACCACGTCCTTGCCGTCGAGCGCTCCCTTGTCATAGGTGACCGATCCGTCCGTCGGCGCGACGGAACGTCCGTTGATGGTGATGGTGTTGACGATCAGCGAACGGTCCTGGCCGTTGATGATGGTGTCGTTGTCATACTGGACCTGCACCTGATGAGGCGTGCCGGGGGCCGCATCCACGGTGAAGACGAAATCCTTCGCCACGGTATCCGCCCGTCCTTCGCCGACCTTCCGGCCATCGATCAACAGGTTGAAATGGGCGTTGACCCCGCCCGCCGGATTGCCGCGGGCATTCACCACGATGGTCGAAACGCCGGGGGGCGGGGGTGCCACGTAAAGGCTCGCCGGCGTGTCGAAGGTGAGTGCACCCTGCCACCACAGATTCTCCTGTCCGGCGATGACGTCCAGGCCATCCAGCGCAAAGCGGTCATAGGTGGCCTGGGACGGCATCAGGCTGCTTCCGTTGACGACGATGGACCGGACGGACAGGTCTCGATCCTCGCCGTTCACGACGGCGTCGTTGTCGTAGTGGACCTGAATCTTGTGCGGCCGGTCGGCGGCCACCTTCACGGTGAAGTGAAAGGCGGTGGGATCGGCTTTGTTCACGGTCGCCTGACCGGCATCCACGCCGTCGATCAGCAGACGGAAATGCGGCCAAGTGCCTGCGGCGGGATGGCCGTAGGCGTTGACGACGATGTTTGCGTCGATAAGCGGTGTCGCGGCCGTGACCATCGGCTGATCCTCATATGCGCTTCGATGCGAGGATCATAGCCGGTGCCGAAGGTCATTTTTGTGGTATTAGAGCCAAAGTCATTTAATTCGGAAGGGGCCGGACAAAACGGTCCATCAACCCTCTTCGTGGCAGCCGACGTCTGGCGCACCGGGCCGAGGCAAGGTTCTGCCCAGGCGATCCATGCTCAGCCCCGTTTCCAGTCCACGGCCGCGGCACGGGCTTGCCGACGCCAGTTCATAGTTCCCCCGTGCGGGATCGACGAAAAGAGGGTCCCCCGCGACGCTGTTTCTGACCGCCGATGCAGAGACGCGCTCCAACTCGTCGCGGCGCGCGCAGCGTGCCCCGCCCCAGACGGCCATCCGGCCGCCGTCGGAACCGAAGCAGTTGTTGCTGTAGACATTGTCCTGCCCATGGCGCCGGTCGTTGCTGCCGCCCCCGGCCGCGTACAGGTTCTGGTGGCGGGCATTCACGGCAATCGTGTTGACGATCTGGTTGCCCGACACGGCGGCGCCGTCCGTCCGCGAGGATATCTCCAGCGCCCACCAGCCGCCGACCACCGTGTTGTTGCGCACCCGGTTGTTGCGGGCATCCCTGGGAAGATCGGCCGCCCGGTCCGCGACCGGGTCCCATCCGGCCGCGTTCGCCTGGATCGCCAGTCCGGCGGCGTATGGGACTTGTCCGCAATCGTGCACGAGGTTGTAATCGACGTCGCAGTCGTCGGATTTCTCAAGAAAGATGCCTCGCGATTGACAGTCGTGAACATGGTTGCGGCTGATGACCTGCCGGGCGCGTGGGGCAACCACCTCGTCCCACCAGATACCCACGCCGCGCTTGTGAGGCTCGCTCCCCGGCCCGGCCCAGTCTGCGGGAAGGCAATGATGGACGCGGTTGCGTTCGACCACCACCGCGCCCTGGAGCCCGGCACGGCCCCACCCCCATGCCTTGATCCCGCCGCTCCATTCCAACTGGCGAACCTTGTCCTGAGGGCCGAGCACCGCGTCGTGAAGCTGGCAGCAGTCGAAGATCAGGTTTTCCCGGATCACCCACCGATGGCTGTTGCCGCCGAGCAGGATTCCGGAACCGCCACAGCCCCGGATCGTGCAACCGCGAATGTCCACGTCGGTGGACGGTCGCTCGCCGGATGCCAGCAGACCGGAGACAAAGCCGTCGGCGATGACCGCGCCGCTTATGCGGAAGCGGTTGCACCCTTCAAGAAGAACCGTGTGCCAAGCCCCCCGTTCGAACCGAAGCCCGTCGATGACGAAATCCGCTCGCTCTCTCGCGACGAAGGCGTGGTCACGAACACTGGCCTCGATTTCCGGCCTCGCTCCATCCGGTTGGCCCAGGACGATGACGTGCTTCCGTGTCGCGTCGTAGCACCATTGGCGATGCGCGGACAGAAAGGCCGGCGACGCAACGCGGTTGCCCCGCTGCCCGTCCACGAACAATTGGGAGGGTTCGCCGGCAACCGGAGACACCCATCGCCGCGTTCGGCCGTCATCAGCCGCGTTGTCGATTGCGGCTCCCCCAGCAAGCAGCGGCGTTGCCGCAAGCGAATCCGCGCCGCTGATGACAGGAGCATCTCCGACACCAAAAGCCCCAAGGCCCACAGGGCGGTTCGGCGCGCCAGACGCGGCCAGGGTCAGGGTTTCACGCCAGACACCGCCGCGCTGGAAAAGGACCGCGTCGCCGGGCTGCAAAGCCAGGGCGTTTGCCGCCGCAACGGTTCTGAACGCACGGTCCGGGGCCAGGCCGTCCTGATCGTCGGCTCCATCCGGGGAAACATGAAACCTTCGCGAACCTGGAGAACGGGCCGCCAAGGCGAATGTCGGAAGGCACCCGGAAACGGCGGTGGCGAAAAGCCGTACCACGTCGCGCCGTCCCAACCGGAGCGCCCCCTTCATTTCAGCGGACATCGACCAGCCTCCGCATCGTCAGACTTCGGGAGGTGGTTCGCGGCATCGGACAGGCCAGCAAACCGGGAACGGCTTTCGAATACTCTTCGCGCCTATGAAAATTAAACGCAGATTACATCGCAAATACCAAATGATATTTCAGATCAACATCGCTCTCCCCACATGCCGCTTTAACGTGATGACAATAACGGGATGAGAACCCTGTATACATGCCACCAATAATGTGAGGTTAACTTACTGCCACCAGATAACTTTCTTAGACAACCGCAAAAAGGAAAATGTCTACTACAGTATAAAGGTGGCAGATAGGCAATTCGGATCGGGGCTATGCGACGCTATGTGGTGCACTGAAGGAGGCCCCCTCATTTGTGAGGAGCCTGCCGGGTTTAGCTTTCCAATGGAAGACCGGGCTGTACCGCGCTGTCAGTCAGCAACGTTATGCTGCGTTATGCCGCCGACTAACCAATTAAAAATTAATGGATTGCTGATGCCTGAGCGCATCGGCATCGGTTTTCCCACAGCGATCCGCACGCACATTCCCTATGGTTCCCGGCTTGTGGTGAAGCACCGCTCCGACCGTCGCGCTGGGTCAATCAAAGGTTACAGATTTGTCCTGTTCCTGTGTTTGCCAACAACTTGTTCCTGTGTTTACCAACAATGCGTTGCGCTACCTCATTTTCCTCATTGCAAAGAATTTCAACGCAGAACAACTATAAAGGACGATCTTCTTGGAACGAAAAAACAATTGGCGGCGATGTTGAATACCAACTAGAAACAAACCTCATGATGTCGCTTGCTTCCTACGGCTCGGCTGCGAAGAAAATGCAACAATCATGAAAATTTTTAAACACGGATACAACAGACGTTCGCTCATTTGTTTGAAGAATTTCTCCATTGCGACCGCATCAGAAGACCCGTAACACCGATCTGCCCGTAACGCCAATCTGGTTGAATACGATCTGGTGTGCCGTGCCTCGATGACCGAAGTGATCGCACTGCGGGACACCCCACGCCCCGCATTCCCGGCTCGGCTGGAACGAAAGATGGTGCAATGGGAAACGACACCCTATCCGAACTTCATGTCGGGTGGTTCTGGCGCTCCTTGCGCCGGCATTGGACGCTTTTCCTCTGCGTGTTCCTGACAACATCGCTGCTGATCGGCGGAGCGTTATGGACATTGCCCAAGATTTACACCGGGCGTGCCATCGTCGCCGTGGACCCGCGTGCCCGGAACACCGTGGACATCAAGGCCGTCGTCGAAGGCGTGCTGGGCGATCCCGCCGCCGTTTCCACCGAACTCGAAATGATCCGATCCCGCGATGCGATCCGGTCCATCGTCCAAGAGTTTCGGCTCGACCGGCGCGCGGAGTTCAACGATGCGCTAAACGACGCAGCGGGCGGCGATGGAGCAGAGGCTTCGGGCCGGCTGCAGCAAGCAAGGGTGATCGACAAGGTTGCCCAGCGGGTGAACACGGTGACGCTGAATGCGTCGCGCGCCATTGAGGTTTCCTTCCGGTCGCAAGATCCGCAACTCGCGGCGGACGTGGCCAATCGTCTGGTCGATCTGTATCTGGAGGCCAAGGCGGCGGGTCCGGTCAACGCCACGTCCCGCGCCGCACTCTGGCTCGACGCGCGTCTGGACGAGTTGAAGGACCGCGTCCGGCGGTCGGAGGGCAAGGTCGAACAGTTCCGCGCCAGTTCCATCCTGCGGGAAGGGCGCGATCCCGAGGTGATCGACCAGCAGATCGCGGACTGGAGCCGCCAGCTCGTCACGGCACAGGCCGGTTGGCAGCAGCGCTCCGCTCAGGTGAAGTCCGCGGAGGACGCCGAAGCCGCACGGGGGGCGCGCGGCGTTCTGGGGCTTGCCCGTTTGCCGGTGGGGGAGCGGCTGACCATCGACGAGGCCGGCCTCGTCCGCCGCGCCGCCGAGCTTGGCGTCAACTCGGGCCCGAACCACCCCCGCATGGCCGAGATCCAGGAAGGCATCCGGAAGCTCCAGACCCAGATGGAGCGGGAAGCGCGGAGTTGGATGGCAAGCCTGCGCCTGCAGCAGGACGAGGCGGCGCGGCAGGTGGCGACCATCCAGGGGGCCTTGGAGCTCCTGCAGGCCGAAAAGGCCACGATGAACCGGGCCGAGATCACCTTGCGGGAACTGGAGCGGGAAGCCACTGCGGACCGGTCCGTTCTGGAGGTCTTCCTGCAGCGTTCCCGCGAGGCGCGGGAGATCGCTCCGCAGGAGCCTTACGCCGAAGTGATCGCGCGGGCGGACTTTCCAGCGAAGGCGTCCAGTCCCAACCTCGCCGTCCTGGGTGGCGGAGGAATTCTTCTCGCCCTGCTGGCCGGCGCCGCCGCGACGCTGGGCGCCGAGGCGCGGGCACGCCGCCGCTATTACAGCATCGATCAGCTCCGGACCGACCTGGGCCTGCCGATCCATGCAACCATTCCGGTGTGGAACGCGCGCCGGCATCCGGAGCGTCTCGGATGGGCCCGGACCGGGCGCGATGTGGCCGGCTATGCCTGTGCCCACCCCGAGTCCTCCCTCGGCGTGGCGGCGCGCAGCCTCGTCGCCGGAACCATCTCCTGGATCAACAGAAACGATCTTGGCCGCAACGATCTCGGCGATCCCATCGTCTTCACCTCGTCCCTGCCCGGAGAGGGGAAGACCACGCTGGCGGTCTCGACCGCCTTGATCCTGGCCCGTTCCGGCCGGCGCGTGCTTCTGATCGACGCCGACCTGAGACGGCCGCGCGTGCATCAGGTGCTGGGGGAAACCAACGAGCGGGGCCTCGCCCAGTTCCTCGTTCCGGAGGAGGGGATCGCCGCGGCCGATCTGCGGCGCCCGACCGTCCACGAGCGGCTGGACATCGTCACGGCGGGGGCCCTCCCCGGCAAGGCGACGATCGAACCCCTGCATCTCGCGCGGCTGAGCGGCTTCGTGGACGCGATGCGGCCTGAATACGACGCCATCATCATCGACGCCCCCCCCGTGCTTCCCGTTCCCGACGCGCTGCTTCTGGCCGGCGTGTTCAAGCACACCATCATGGTGGTCGCCTGGAACCGGACCGCAAGAAGGGTCGTGCGGCACGCCGTCGATCAATTGCTGGAAGGCGGTGCGACGTTGTCCGGGGTCGTCTTCAACAAGGTCGATCAGAAGAAGCTCGCCCGCTTCGACTGCACCGAATCGCAATATCTCGCCGATCGCTCCTATCGCGATTATTTGCGGACGTGACCCATGGGGGATCTTCGAACCCTCCTGCGATCGCCGTCGCTGCAGCGGCTCGCCGGCTATGGAGCGGCGACGGGATGCGGCGCGCTGGCCACCCTGCTGGCCGTCCCGCTGCTGGTGCGCCTGCTCGGGTTGGATGAGTTCGGCACATGGTCGCTTCTGGAACCGCTGCTGGTGATCGGCGCCATGGTCGCCCTGTGCGGGGTCGAACACGGCGTCATCAAGCAGGCGGCCCATGACGGCACGTCGATCCGCAAGGTCGTCGGCGACCTGCTGCCCGCCGTTCTGCTGGTCATCCTGCTTGTCGACCTGATCGGCGCGACCGTCCTCCACTGGTGGTTCGGGGCGGCCGTGTCCCTGTTGGTCGCCGGGCTGGTCGCCGCCGAAGCCCTGCTGACCCTGATCACCACGGCCTACCGCTCCGCCGACCGGTTGGCCGTTTACAGCGTCGGGCAGGCCGGGCGGTCCGTGTCGTTCCTGATCGTCCTGGCCGTCATGGCCATGCTCTCGCCGGCGGGCCGCACACCGGTCGAAACGCTGCTCGGCGTTCGTCTGGCGCTCGTGCTGGCGCTGGCGCTGGCGCTCATCGCCGCGCTTCGCCCGCGTCCACGCTGGCGGCCGGACCGCCATGCGGACGCCCGGACCTACGGCGTCTTCATCCTGCTCACCGGCCTGATGGGACAGGTGCTGGAGAATTGCGACCGTTATCTGCTGGCGGGGCATGCGAGCATCGCGGAGGTCGGCGGCTATGTGCTCCACATCAAGCTGGCCACCATTGTCGTGCAGGGAGTGACCACCCCCTTCATGATCTGGTTCCCGATGGAACGCTTCCGTCATTTCAACGACAGCGACGGCGGCGACCGCTTTTTCGGGACGGTGGCCTTTCTCATGCTGACGGCGCTGCTGCTGGCGGCGGGCATCGTCTGGTTCAGCGCGCCGCTCCTGCTCGGGTGGTTCGCACCGGAGATCCCCTACGCGCCCGGGGTCCTGCTTCTGCTGCTGGCCGGCGTGGTGGCGGTCGGCATGAGCTACCCGTTGAATGTCGGCCTGCTGAAGCCCGGCTTCACGCACCTGAACCTGATCGCCAGCGCGGCCGGCCTGACCGGCGCGCTGGTGCTGTCGGTGCTGCTCGTGCCGGCGCTGGGCATGATCGGCGGAGCCGGTGCCAAGGCGGCCGCCACGCTGGTCTTCACGGCCGTGCTCTGCGGCTTGTCGCAGCGCGTCCACCGGGTCAATTTCAGGTTTGCGCGGCTGGCCCTGCTGAGCGCCGCGGCGATGGCCCTCGGCGTCATCATCGAGCGTTTCGCCGGAGGCGGGGAACTGCCGGCGGTCATCGGAAAATCCTTGACCTATGCGTGCGGCCTGCTGGTGATCGCGTTCCTTCTGTCCGGACGGCGCGAAGGCTTCCGCGTGGCATTGGCCCGTGCGGACGGGAGGGTGGACGGATGATCCACCTCGCGCGGAAGGAAGCGCTCGGCCAGCCGGGAACCGGCGGAGATGCAGCCCGAACGGAAACCGCGGGAGCGGATCGCCCTCTGGCGGTTCCCTACATGACGGTGTCCGTCGTGCTGACGCTGTGCCTGCCGGTGGATGTCGTGCTCTTCGGGCAAGACACGACGAGCATGGTGTCGGTCTATTTCTACGAAACCCTTGCCTGGTGCCTGTTCGGCCTCGTTCTGGGCAACGAACTCTCCATCGGAAGGGCCGACATTCTGCGCCGGGGGTGGAACAGGATGCCGCCCCTGTTCCTGTATCTGGCGTGGTGCCTGTTCGCCGTCATCATGGTCTATGGCCTGCGCGCCTCCGGTGACACGGTCGGCAAGTTGAAGAATCTGCTTCCAGGCGCGCTCGTCTTCATCATGATGCAGTCCTGCGTCCGCGGAGAGCGCCAACTGTCCAGCGTCATCTTCCTGTACCTGGGCACCTCGGTGGCCGTGGCCGCCCTCGGCATACTGCAATACGAGACCGGCAGTTTCTATCTGTTCCCCTCTCTGGAGAACAACGCCTGGAAGGCGGATTTCGATGGCAGCTACCTGACCACGATCGCGCTTGGGCTGTACAGCACCCCGAACAATTTCGCCGCCGCGCTGGTTCCCTGCGTGATCCTGAGCGCGACCTTCGCCGTCTGGAAGTTGCGGCGGCGGCGGTATGCCCATGGAATTCTCCTGTCGATCTTCTGCATCGTCCTTTTCGCCGCCTTGGTGGTTTCGTTCAGCAAGGGCGGGCTCCTGTGGTGCGGCGTCGGATTGCTGATCGCGATCGGTCCATGGGGGCGCAGCCGTCACCGCGTCGCCCTCCTCCTCACGCCGCTGACGATCCTCGCCGTGACTCTGTACGGCGCCCTCCCTCGACAGGATGCTGCGGTGATCGACACCTCCACGACGGCCGCGAGGATCGGCCTGTGGCAGACCACTCTGTTCGTGATGGACGGCGACGGATTCACCTGGCTGTTCGGCGACGCCAGCGCGGGAATCCGGTATTGGAGCCCGGCCCTGGCCGGTTGGCTTTACCCCGATGCCCACAACACCTGGATCAACCAGGCGGTGATGTTCGGCCTTCCGTCCCTGGTTCTGTACGCCTGGATGTGGCTGCACGTCCTGCGCCGGCTGGGTGGAAGCGTCGCGCACGGAGCACCGTCGCCCTTCCTGGGCGCGGTGGTCCGGGGCTGCCTGGGGGTCCTGTCCGGAATGGCGGGGCTCCTGTTCTTCGAACCCAGGGCGGATGGGGTCTTCCAGTTCGCCCAAATCGCCTTTCTGTTTTCCCTCGCCCTCATCGCAGCAGAGGCGTGCCGGGAACCCGATGCACCGGAACTTCGGAAACACCGCCGGCCAGGAGTCGAATGATGACCTCTCCCACGGACCCGCAGACGAAGCTGTGCCTGGTTACCAACTTCAACACCTCCTATCGTGACGGGCTGTTCCATGCCATTGCCCAGACCATGGACACCGACTTTCTGTTCTATTCCGATGGGACTGAAAAGTACTGGCAGAAAGAGCAAGGGCTTTGGCAGGGCTCGATCAATCACAAGTACCTCAAGGGATTTTCGATCGCGAACACCCGGATCGCTCCGCTTCTGCCGCTGCACCTGATGGCGCGCCGGTATGACGCCTATGTGAAGTGCATCAACGGCCGGTTCGCCCTGCCCGTGACCTACGCCATGGCACGCCTTCAGGGCCGCCCCTTCATCCTCTGGACGGAAGTGTGGATGAAGTTCCGCACTCCGGCTCACCGATTCTTCTACCCGATCACACGGCACATCTACCGGAACGCGGACGCCATCGTCGCTTGCGGGGAGCATGTGTCGTCGTTCCTTCGTGACGAGGGAGTCGATCCGGACCGCATCTTCGTCGCGCGCCAGGCCGTGGACAACGCCTTCTACCGGCGCCCCGTCCATGCGGAGGAGGTGGCGCACCTCCGGCGCCGGCTCGGCATCGAGGACGATCAGGCGGTCGTCCTGTATCTGGGCCGTCTGAACGAGGTGAAGGGACTGCCCTATCTGGTCCGGGCCTTTGCCGACGTGGCGGCCGCGAACGACCGTGCCGTGCTCGTCATCGCCGGCACGGGGGAAGAGTTGCCGGCGCTTCGGACACTGGCGGACTCGCTGGGCATCGGGCCGCGCGTGCGCTTTTCCGGCTACGTCGATCGGGCGGGGACGGTGGCCCACTACGCCATGGCCAGCGTCTTCGTGCTTCCGTCCGTCGAATTGGACTATGTGAAGGAAACCTGGGGTCTCGTCGTGAACGAAGCGTTCAATCAAGGGCTTCCGGTGATCGCCACCGATGCGGTCGGAGCTGCGGCGGGTGGCCTGGTTCAGGACGGCCGGACCGGCTTCGTGGTGCCGCAACGCAACGCGGAGGCGCTTGCGAACGCGATCGGCCGCATCCTTACGGAACCGGAGCTGGCCGCCCGGATGCGGAACGCCTGTCGGCAGGTCATCACGCATTGGACGCAGGAGAGCATGGCCGAATCCTACGTCGCGGCCGTCGCGTACGCGCTCAGGAAGCGGGACAGCCATCAGGGAAAACCGGCATGATCGGCACATCGCTTGCGCACCTCCGACCGCATGAACGTGGAGCAACAGCCATGGCGCGGCGTGTTCTGATCTACCGGCAGGGGTCGCTGGGGGACACGCTGGTCGCCTTGCCGTGTTTTCATTTGATCGAGAAGGCCTTTCCACAGGCCGAGCGCCGGCTGCTGACCAACATCCCGATCAACGGCTTCGTGGCGCCCGCGGAAGCGCTGCTGAAACCGGGCGGTTTCATCCACGGCACGATCGAATATCCCATCGAGACCCGGGACCCGAAAGCTCTCTGGTCGCTCTGGCGATCCATCCGGGCATGGCGCCCCGACGTTCTCATTTACCTGGTCGATCAACGCCGGCGGTCGCAGGTGCTTCGTGACGCCGCGTTCTTCCGCCTGTGCGGCATCCGGCGTCTGATCGGCGTTCCCCTCGGGATGCCGTCCACCCCACGACGCGACCCCGTTACGAGGCTCTGGCCTTCGATCACGGAGCATCTCGTCGATGGCTTGAGCGAATTGGGGGACGGTCGGATCGGAGACGAAACCTCCTGGTCCCTGCGGCTTCTGGACAGCGAGCATCGGGCGGCGGTCGAAGCGTTGTCGCCGTTGGGAATGGATCGCCCTTTCATTGCGTTCAGCATCGGGACGAAATGGCAGCCCAACGATTACGGCGACGAGAACTGGAAAGTGGTTCTCGGGGAAATCGGTCGGCGATTCCCCTCTCTCGGACTTGCAATCATTGGAGCGAGGAACGAGGTTGATCGATCCGATGCCATCGCGGCGCATTGGCCGGGCTTGACCGTCAACCTGTGCGGCCGCCTGTCACCTCGGGAGAGCGCCGCCGTGTTGCAGCGCTCGCGGCTTTTCCTGGGACACGACAGCGGGCCGATGCACCTTGCCGCATCCGTTGGAACACGGTGCGTTGCCGTGTTCAGCAGCCGCAATCTGCCGGGCGTCTGGTTTCCACGCGGCGGCGGGCACGCGATCTTTTACCGGGACACCACGTGCGCCGGCTGTGGGCTGAGCCTGTGTGTCGAACAGGCCAAGCGATGCATAACCTCCATCCGCCCCGGTGACGTCGCCGAGGCCGCTGTGGAGCTTCTCTGTGGAGCTTCTGGACCGGGTCCGTCCAAGTGTACCGCGGCCGGGAAATGAGACACCCGGCTGGGTGAACCGCGCCGGGTTTCCGATTTCAGCCAAGCCGCTCCCTTGCTCGAACGGGTCGAGCCCCAAGCCTTCATCGCCGACAAGGTCTATGACGGTGACGCCATGATCGTCGCCTTGGAGGCGCGAGGCATCACCCCGGTATCCCCTCCAAGGCGAATCGGTTGACGCCCCGTGACACCGATTTTGCCTTGTATCGGGAACGCAACCTCGTCCAGCGATTCGTCAACAAGTTGAAGAGCTTCCGAGCCATCACAACCCGCTCCGACAAGCTCGCCGGCACCTTCTTGGCCGCTGTTCACCTCGTCTCGGCTCTCCTATCGCTCAACTGACGCCACCATGTTGCGGCTGGACCGCGTTTTCCCATCGGCTACACTGGCCGAGGTGACCGAGCGCTCGGAGAGGCCGTTGCGGTTGGACCGCGTTTTCCCATCGGCTACACTCACCCGCATCCTCGGGATCGACGCGCTCGCGTTGCGGTTGGACCGCGTTTTCCCATCGGCTACACTATGTTCATCGAACGCAAGGAATTGACTGGTGTTGCGGTTGGACCGCGTTTTCCCATCGGCTACACTCCGGTCGCCCCGTCTGGGGCCTTCCGGGTTGTTGCGGTTGGACCGCGTTTTCCCATCGGCTACACTACGGGGATGCCCGGCGTGTGCGGCACCGCGGTTGCGGTTGGACCGCGTTTTCCCATCGGCTACACTGGAAGCCGGCGCGGGTCAGCCCCGGTTACGGTTGCGGTTGGACCGCGTTTTCCCATCGGCTACACTTGTGCTTGGCATCGACGTAGTGGGTGTGCAGTTGCGGTTGGACCGCGTTTTCCCATCGGCTACACTCTTGGCGGTGCTGGCGGCGATCCAGGCGGAGTTGCGGTTGGACCGCGTTTTCCCATCGGCTACACTTGACGCGCTCGCCGCCCTCGCCTCCGCCACGTTGCGGTTGGACCGCGTTTTCCCATCGGCTACACTTTCTTCAGCGCGGTCGAGGGCGAGCAGGTCGTTGCGGTTGGACCGCGTTTTCCCATCGGCTACACTATCCACCAGCACCGCATCGTGACCGGCGGCGTTGCGGTTGGACCGCGTTTTCCCATCGGCTACACTTCCCTCGAACTCAAGGACAAGTTCTCCCAAGTTGCGGTTGGACCGCGTTTTCCCATCGGCTACACTCGCGCGAAGTAGCTGAAGGCGACCGGCGTGGTTGCGGTTGGACCGCGTTTTCCCATCGGCTACACTGGTGTGGTCATACTCCAGCTTCAACCGTTCGTTGCGGTTGGACCGCGTTTTCCCATCGGCTACACTCATGACCACGACGAGATCGAGCACGATCACGTTGCGGTTGGACCGCGTTTTCCCATCGGCTACACTGCCCTCGCCAAACAGGGACTCCGCCAGTTCGTTGCGGTTGGACCGCGTTTTCCCATCGGCTACACTCAGCCGCTCGGCGTCCGGCTTCTTCAGGCCGTTGCGGTTGGACCGCGTTTTCCCATCGGCTACACTGAGACGCTGGCCGACAACGCCGAAGCGGTCGTTGCGGTTGGACCGCGTTTTCCCATCGGCTACACTACTATGAGGCCGTGGGCCAGCCCTTGGCTGTTGCGGTTGGACCGCGTTTTCCCATCGGCTACACTACCGGGATCGGCGGCAGCACGCCCGGCGGCGTTGCGGTTGGACCGCGTTTTCCCATCGGCTACACTCGATTGTTTGAATTGGGCCATCCATTTTCGGTTGCGGTTGGACCGCGTTTTCCCATCGGCTACACTAGATGCCGTCGATCAGGACGCGCTTGGCGCGTTGCGGTTGGACCGCGTTTTCCCATCGGCTACACTTCGGAGCGCGCGGGGCTGGCTTCCAGCCCGGTTGCGGTTGGACCGCGTTTTCCCATCGGCTACACTATCCTTCTGCGCCTCGCTCGCGTCGCCGTAGTTGCGGTTGGACCGCGTTTTCCCATCGGCTACACTCCCTGCAACGTTATGGGACTCGTCCGGATGGTTGCGGTTGGACCGCGTTTTCCCATCGGCTACACTCTCTTCGGGCGGGGGCGGCGCATCGTGTTGCGGTTGGACCGCGTTTTCCCATCGGCTACACTGGAGGCCGCAGTGCGGCCCTACACGGGGCTGTTGCGGTTGGACCGCGTTTTCCCATCGGCTACACTGTGAATGTGGCCGACGCTCCCAATGGCCACGTTGCGGTTGGACCGCGTTTTCCCATCGGCTACACTGCCATTCGCCAACGCCTCAAGAACGACTTCGTTGCGGTTGGACCGCGTTTTCCCATCGGCTACACTCGTCCATGAAGACCCAGTACAGCCAGCAGCGTTGCGGTTGGACCGCGTTTTCCCATCGGCTACACTCAAGCACGTGAACGTGCACCCCTACGTCCTGTTGCGGTTGGACCGCGTTTTCCCATCGGCTACACTGTCAAATGGGTCATTGACAACGAGCGGCCCAGTTGCGGTTGGACCGCGTTTTCCCATCGGCTACACTGGCTGGTTTCAGACGGGGTTTCAGGCTCCAGTTGCGGTTGGACCGCGTTTTCCCATCGGCTACACTGCTGGACGCACCCACGCGGGTGTAATTGCCGGTTGCGGTTGGACCGCGTTTTCCCATCGGCTACACTTGCCACGCCTGCCACCACAGCGTCATGGCTGTTGCGGTTGGACCGCGTTTTCCCATCGGCTACACTCATCAACACAAGCCGCCGCGACCCGGCAGCGTTGCGGTTGGACCGCGTTTTCCCATCGGCTACACTGGCCGCCCATTGGTCGTTACGGCTCTGCCGGTTGCGGTTGGACCGCGTTTTCCCATCGGCTACACTGGCGGTCCTCTCCAGCGCCGATTGCGTTATGTTGCGGTTGGACCGCGTTTTCCCATCGGCTACACTAGCTGGCATCAAGACGGGGCTGACCACGCTGTTGCGGTTGGACCGCGTTTTCCCATCGGCTACACTACCGTCGGAGCCACGACCGGTCACGCCGCGTTGCGGTTGGACCGCGTTTTCCCATCGGCTACACTTCGAGACGTTTAAGGGGGATGTGCTCGAAGAGTTGCGGTTGGACCGCGTTTTCCCATCGGCTACACTCTACATCGGTCAGGTGTCGCCCATCGCGGCGTTGCGGTTGGACCGCGTTTTCCCATCGGCTACACTATCCTGGCACCACCGGACAACTGTCCCCCGGTTGCGGTTGGACCGCGTTTTCCCATCGGCTACACTATCTACATGGGCCTGCCGGGTCGGCTGTGTGGTTGCGGTTGGACCGCGTTTTCCCATCGGCTACACTGTGTGGGAGGCATGCCGCGCGCAGCTCGCCGTTGCGGTTGGACCGCGTTTTCCCATCGGCTACACTGGATATGGGTGTCGCTGGCGTGCGCCGAGAGTTGCGGTTGGACCGCGTTTTCCCATCGGCTACACTGTGGCGTGGCAGGATGACAGCGGCGCCGGTGTTGCGGTTGGACCGCGTTTTCCCATCGGCTACACTGAAGGTGATGGCGCCGAAGGGGAAGCTCTTGTTGCGGTTGGACCGCGTTTTCCCATCGGCTACACTGCCGCCGCTGTCGACCATCAGGCAGATGCCGTTGCGGTTGGACCGCGTTTTCCCATCGGCTACACTCACCCCGACGTGGTCCCGCCCCCTGCCGCCGTTGCGGTTGGACCGCGTTTTCCCATCGGCTACACTCGCGGCGGCCCACGACCGCAAGGTGGTTCTGTTGCGGTTGGACCGCGTTTTCCCATCGGCTACACTTGACGCTGTTGTCGTCAAGCGCCGCGGCGAGTTGCGGTTGGACCGCGTTTTCCCATCGGCTACACTGCACGTCGATGGGGTGACCATCGGCGACTTGTTGCGGTTGGACCGCGTTTTCCCATCGGCACGCGGCGGTATAAGGCTCTGAAAAGGCAGCCTTATCCCGCCCTCCACATGCACGGAATCCCTCTCCGCGCGGGTCAGAACAGCACGTATTGCTCCGGATTTTTCCGGGATGGCTGGCGCACGCGGCCGTCGAAACACACGATGGTCTCATACTGCTTGTCCGTGATGAAGACGATGTGCACCTTGCCGGTTGGCGGCACAGCCTTCTCGATTCGGCGGGTCAGGGCCTCGGCCTGCTCCTTGCCCACGCAATGGCGCAGGTATACGGAAAACTGCGACATCTCGAATCCCTGGTCGAGCAGGAACTTGCGGAAGCTCGTGGCAGCCTTGCGCTCGCGCTTGGTCAGCACCGGCAGGTCGAACAGAACCATCATCCACATGATCCGGTATCCGCTCAGCATCGCCGCCTGATTGCCCCTCCGTAGGCCTGCCCCATCACGCCGGTTGCGGCACCTTTGGAGGTGCTGGCCATTCCAGCGGCATCGGCGCCCACGCCTTGCTGCCTTCGCCCGCCGGCAGATCAAGCGTGGCGTCCCCGCTCTCGTAGGCCTGCGCCAGCGATCTCGCCGCCCGCATCACCACCGTGGACAGGGGCGTCGTTCCCTCCGCCGTCGGCAGATCCAGCGACGGCACGAGCGCCAGGAAGCGCTTGGCCTCGGGCGTCACCTCGTCATGCCCGGCTTCGGCCAGCCGCAGCACGGCGAGGTCCACGAAGGGGCGGAAAGGCTCCATCAGATCGTCCACGAGACACAGCGGGTTGGCCCGGTTGCGGTGGAACAGCCCAAGCGTGGGGTGTAGCCCCGCCCCCATCACCCCGCGCGCAACGGTGGAGCGTAGAATCGCGTAGCCGTAATTCAGCAGCCCATTCACGCCGCCCGCGTCCGAGTCGCGCCGGAAATCGTCGCCGAACAACAGTGGCCAGTAACGGCGCGCGGCCTGCGCTTCGATGTTGTCCGGGTCGCCGGAACGCACCTTGCGGGCCAGGGCCTCGAAGGCGCCGGAGGGCGCGCCGCGCGCCTCCAGCACCGCACCCTGCTGGCGGATCTTGGCGCGCACCAGGATCTGCCACAGCCGTTTCGTCTGCGGGACCGAGACGTTGAGCTGCGCGCGCATGCGCTGGGCCTGCACATGGTGGCCGTCCACCGGCCACAGGAAGGCCGCCGGCACATGGTTCGGCCCACACAGCACCACCGGCACTCCCCGTTCTGACAAGGCCAACAGCAGGTTGTTGGAATAGGTCAGGCCGTGCGCGTTCGCCACCACAGACCCGATGTCGTCCAAAGGGACCCGGCCGATCTCCTGGCCCCGCGCCTCCACCACCAGAAATCCGCGCGACAGGGACAGGTGCCGGCCGTCCTCGGCAATCTCGACGATGCGGCCGGTCATGAGGCGGCTTCCAGGTCGGAGGGCGCGGCGGGAGTCGTCGCCCATTTCGGAAAGCCGGGGTCGCACACCCGGCCCAGCGGATCGACCGTGACCCGCCGCGCCTCGCGCTGGCGCAGCACGCTGAAGGCGATAATCAGCCAGCGGAACGGGTCGTCCGGGTCGGCGTGGCGCTTGTCCAGCTCGCCCGCCTCGAAATTCTCTGCCATGCGGACGCGGTTGTTGGCGGGCTCCAGCCGGGCCACGCGCATGATGCGCAGGCGCCCGTCATGCTTCAGCTTCACGAGGTCGCCCTTGTGCAGGCGCATGACGAAACGCTCGCCCTCCGCCGGCACGTAAGGCGCGGCGCGGCCGTCCGGCAGGGCGGTGCGGTGCGCCTCGAAGAGGGTCGCGGCGCGGCCGGTCCAGCGGCCGTCGGACAGGGCCACGATGTCGATGTGGTGCACGTCGCCCGCGATCAGGCCCTTGTAGGGCTCCCCGTCCGGCCCCTTGAGCCAGATCGGGTCGGCCTCCTTGGCCAGCAGGCGGGCGCGGCGGATGCCGATCCAGGGCGCGGTCGCCGCCAGATCCTCCGCCGCCTTCGCCACCGCCTGCTTGACGTCCAGCCGGTCCGGGCCGTTGCGGTGGAAGGCCACGCGCTCTTGCATCGCCCGGCACAGGTCGGGGTCGCGGATGCGGGCGATCTCCTTTTCCGTCAGTCCGTCCAGTGGTTTGCGGTAAACAAGGTTGAAGCCCTTCTCCCGCTCCTTTTCCGTGGTTGGGCCGTAGGCGGTGTCCTCGTGCAGGCGGCCGCCGGTGCCGTGCTCGGGCTTGTGCGAGACGGTCAGCCCGCGCACCCGCGCGGCCAACTCGTCGCGGAAGCCCTTCCATGGTTCATCCAGATCGTCCATCAGCCGGTCGAGTCCGGTGTCCTCCGCGCGGGAAGCGGCCTGGGCCACTTTCTGCACCATGCCCTGGTCAATGCAGCCGATCACCGCCGCGTCCAGCGCGTGGTGCCTGTGGTCGTCGCGGTTCTTGGCGAAGGTCGCGTCCATCGGCGGATCGCCGCCCTCGCGGTTGTGGTCGCGCAGGATGGAATCGACGCCCCAGCGCCGGCGCAGCAGAGCGGTCAGCCGCCCCGGCGAGACGCGCACCCGGTCGGGGTGGCAGACGTGGCGCAGATACTCCCGCGCCAGCCGCGCGAGATACTGGGTGTCGGTGATCTGCCGGGCGAGGAAGCCGCCCTCCTCGTCCCAGCGGTTCATGGCGTTCTCGGCGAAGCGCCAGCGCTTGTTGGGCGGCAGGTCCTCCACGCAGCCGAGGATCTGGGACCAGCGCCCCTCGTCCCCGGCGAAGGCCTCCCAAGGCGTCTTGTTGCTTTTCTCCCGGTTGGCCGCGGTCAGGCAGACGACCTTGTTGGCGGCGCTGTCGTCCAGACTGCGGGAGAAGGGCAGGATGTGGTCGATGTCCACCTTTTCGGACAGCAGAAGCTCCAACCCGATGGTCTCGCCGGTGTAGGGGCAGCGGCGGTTGACGCCGCTCCCCTGCTCTTCCCACAGGCGCAGCTTCATCAGGTTGCGGCCGTTGACCGGCGCGTTGACGCTGCGCAGCAGGGCCTTGCGGTCGTCGTTCTTCTTCTGATTCCCGGCCTGCTCCTTCTCGGCGCGGCGGCGGGCCTCGTGGCTCTGCTTCAGCGGGCGGGCCAGTTCCACGACGATCTCTTGCGGGCGACCGTAGCGCTCGATCAGCTCATTGATCACCAGCCGGACCTGATTCAGCCCGATGTGCACCGTGGGGTTGGCGAGCCGGCCAAGCCGCTTTTCGTCCAAGTGCTTGGGATCGCCGGTGCCGAAGGCGACGTGGCGTTCCAGAACCGCGCCGTAATAGGGCAGCGTGTAAAGCTGTTCCCCCGGCCGGCGGTCGGAATGGTGGGCGCCGGGGATGGCGACCGGCACGGCTTCGTCGTAGCGGATCGGACGCCCCTCGCGCGCCTCCCGCTCCAGCACCGGCAGCAGGGCGGCCAGAGCCTTCCGGCCGATGCGCAGGTGGAAGTCGGGCAGCGGCGTGTCGGCGACGCGGGCGGCGGCTTCGGGCTCCAGCTCCCAGCGGGCGGCCAGCCAGTCGATCAGCGCGCCCTCGTCGGTTTCCGACAGCAGCCGCTCGACCACCTCGTCCTGTTCGGCCAGGGTCAGCTTCGCCCAGCGCGGGCCGAAGCGCTTCTTGTCGGACAGCAGGGCCGAGGTCTCGTCGGTCGCCAGCTCCGGCCGGCGGGTGGATTCGTGGGAGAACTCCACGTCCGAGCCGAGCTTCAGGACCTTGCGGATGTCCTTGAAGGTGATGGCCTTCCTGGTGGGCTTGGCCTTCGCCGCCCGCAAGATCAGGTCGCGTTCCTCGATGGTCAGCGGGCGTTCGCTGCGGTCCGGCGCGATGATCCGCAGGTTGGCGAGTTCGGTGTAGAGCCGGAACCTCTGCGCCGAGGGCAGCGCGCGCGGGGCACGCGGATCGTCGGGGAACAGCGAGCACTTGCCGACCGCCGGCGGCTTCAGCGGGCGCTGGTGGAAGATGCGGTGGCGCAGCGTCGTCCGCGCCTCCTCGGTCAGCAGGTTGGGGTGGTGGTACGCCTGTGCCGCCCACAGCTTGTCGAACTCCTCCTCCAGCATCGGGCGGGCCGGGTAGAAGGGGTATTCGGCCTTGGCGCCCCTCCCCACCATCCGGGCGCGCACGCTGCGCCCGTTGGCGCGTAACCAGTCGAAAAAGGCGCCGAGGGTCGGGGCACCGGCCTCCTCCATCTGGACTTCCAGCTTGTCGATGGCGGTGCGGATCTTGCCCGCCTCCTCCTCGTCGCCGGTGCCGCGCATCGCCTTGAAGCCCCGGCGCTGGTTGATGTGGAACAACGCCCGGCCGATCTCGTTCGCTTCCAGCCGCTCGGTCACCCCCCGCGCGCGCAGAGCGAGCGGATCGAGCGTCTCCAGCGCCTTGCGCGCCGCCCGATCCGCCGGCATCAGGCCGAAGCGGATCAGCGCCGCCATCAGCCGGTCGCGCCGCACCAGCGTCCGGTCACGCCGCCGCCGCATCTGCCGCGCGATCCGCCGCGCCACGGCGAGAGAACTCTTGTCCTGGGGATTGCGTCCATCCGGAAAGATGCGGACACCCATGCGCCGGATGCCCTTCGGCTGTCCGTCGTGATCGAGTTCGAGCACGCACCAGCCAAGGGAATTGGTGCCAAGATCAAGGGACAGGCGATAGGGCTGCATGGGATCGGTCCGCTCCCCAAAAGGAATATGCGCGTGTTCGGCGGCGGCAGCCTTATCGAACACCATTCATAGTCGAGAGTACCACAACCCTTGACCGCGTGAAGGGTTGTGGTACTCTCTCCGTAGCTGGAAACGATACCTGTTTTAGCCGATGGGAAACCGAGGTCCAGCCGTTAACAAGCCCGCTCCGGCGGGCACAAGATGCGGGGCAGGCTACGGCCTGCCCCTTCTTGTTTCGGGACGCCACGGCTGCGGTCAACCCGTCCTTTTCAGCTTCCGCGCTTGGCCCGACTGCACGGAAGGGAGGATTGTCCCAGGCGAACCGGCTTCCGTGGAAACCGACGCCTCCGCCTTGTCTCCGGAAAACGAGTAGAAGAACTGCGGCGCATTGGGGTTGGGCAATTTGCCCACCTTCTTCCGGCGCTTGTTCTCGCTCGCTGCCAGTCTCGCGTGGTTGAGGGCCAGCAGACGTTCCAGCACCTCCTCGTCCGACAGGTCTGCCGGCCAGCCGTAGGCGTCGGCCACGGCGGCGTCGAGGGCGGCGTGGGCCTGCACGAGCCACGCCGGACGCTGGTTGTAGAGGTTGGTCAGCGTGCGGGTCTTCTGGATCGCGGCTGCGCGCTCGTCGCGGGGCAGCAAGCGCTTCGGGTAGTCCGGCACCACCTCGTCCACCGCCTCCACGAGGTCGGACGGGTTCAGCCAGTTCTCGCGCAGTTCATTCAGCCGCTTCGCCGCCGCCGCGATGGCCTTCGCACGCGGATCGTCGGCATAGGCCGATGCCGGACGGTCAGGGGTAAGGCCGTCCGGGAAGGGGAAGGTCTCGAAGGTCGTGGACGGCGTGTAGCGGGGCCGGTCCTCGAGACTCGTTCCCAGGCGCAACGCCCACAGTTCATGGAAGCGGCTGTGCAGGATACCGAACGCAGTGTCGTCGTCGCGTGCGATCACATCCAAAAGATTTGCCGACAGCACGCTTGTCGGTTGCCAGGCAAAGACCCTGTGCTTGGCAACAACCGGGGTGACGATGCACCGGGTAAGCCCCGCCAGACCCGCACGCAGTTCCGGACGGGAGCGTTCGTGCAGCCACCACAATTGCCGGGTGCGCAAGTTACGGTCCTTGGCCCGTTCAGGGCGGACATGGCGCAAGGCATGTTCAAAGGGCGCCTCGTACAGCGCGGCTTCCTGTTCGTTCAAACCGTTAAAATCGATCACCCAGGTGTCCGACGGACGCCGCACGACATCCATGGCGTTCAGCCAAGGACGAAGCACGTCGGCGTTCGGTCGCCCGTTCGGATTCAACGGCCCAGCCAGCCACGCGCGGGCCGTCGCACCTGGAACATCGAACGCCCCATACTTTTTGATGCCTTCGAAACACACCCCGCCATTCTCCGCCAACGGTCGCGCCGTTGTCAGGTCCACCCCGCCCCCGGTCAGGTCGGCGAATATCTCCGGGACCTCCTTCCCGTCCAGCCGGGGCGTCTCGTCGATGCCCTTGGGGCCGAAGCAGACCAGCGACACGCGGACGGCGGCCCCCTCCTCCACCTGCCAGGGCTCGTCGGACCAAGCGTCAAAAATGGTGCCGCTCGCGCGGATGCGGTCGAGCACGCTACGGTTGGCCCCGCCCCGGATGGAATTGGTGGAGACGAAGCCGACACGCTCCACCCTGCCCTCCTCCAGCAAGGCGCGGGCCTTCTCGAACCAGTAGCACACGAGGTCCACGTTGCCGGAAAGCCGCCCGGCGAACAGCCGGCGCAGGCGCGTCACATACTCCTCTCCCAACTCGCCCAGCATGGACTTGTCGCCAAGGAAGGGCGGGTTGCCCAGGATGACCACGCGGTACGGCTCCCCGTTCCCGTTCTTCCTGTCCTTATCCTCATCGGCGGCCAGGGTCTCGGCGTCGGGCCAGCGGGCTTCGCCGCCGATCAGGTCGATCAGGGCGTCCTTCTGCTCGATGGTCTTCAGGCTTTGGAGGATCGGGTTGCGCGGCACGTCGTAGCCATGACGGCGCATCCACTGGATCGCGCCGATCCAGACGGAGATGCGGGCCAGTTCGACGCCCAGCGGGTTGACGTCGATCCCCAGCACCGCCTCCGGCCCGATGGTCTTCGGCCGCGCGTTGCCCTTCAGGTCCAACTCCAGTTGGCGGGGAAAGCCGAAGCCTTCGCCCTCGACCACCACCTCGTGCTCCAGGTCCTTCAGCGCGCGCAACGCCAGATACAGGAAGTTGCCCGAGCCGCAGGCCGGGTCCAGCACGCGGAAGCGGTGCAGCCGGTCCAGAAAGCCGTCGTACAGCGCCCGTGCCTTCCGGCGGAGGCGCTCGCGTTCCGTGGGCGCGGCGGCCCTGGCCTTGCCCAGCAAAGCGACGATGCGGTCGCGCGCCGCCATCCATTCCCGGCGCAAGGGGCGGGTGACCACCGGCTCCACCAGCTTCAGAATGGTGGGCTCCGGCGTGTAGTAGACGCCGACCGCCCCCTGCGACAGGCCGGAGCGGTCACGCCGCACCACCTCGCGCGCCAGGACCGTGCGCCGTTCGGGGCTCAATCCGCGTTCGAACAGGGTTCCCAGGATCGTCGGGTCGATGTCCGACCAGTCCAGCCGCGCCGCCTCGCGCACCATCGCGATGTCGCCGGCCTCCAAGGGCAACGCGTCGGCGTCGTTGAACAGGCCGCCGTTGAACCAATCGACCTTCTCGAACCCGACCCGCCCACCGTGGCGCATGGAACGGAACAGTTGCTCCGCCAGCGGAACGAACTCCGCCGGTTCGTGGGCCGCCTCGTCCAGCAGCCGTGTGAACATCCGCTCGCCCAGCAGGCCGACATTCTCCGCGAACATGCAGAAGACCAGCCGCATGAGGAAATGGGCCACCGTCCAGCGGTCATGCCCGCGTCCCGCAAGCCGGGCGGCAAGGGCGGCGAAACGCCCGGCCGCCTCCTCGGTCAGCATGGTCCGCGTCTGTCCGGGACGCAGCCGTTCCGGAGCGGTGAAGGCCCATTTCAGGATGTTCAGGCGGTCGGGGTCGCGCAGGTCGGTCAGGCCGATCTCGTGCTTCTCCGTGACGGCGTTGGTCCAGTTCGTGTGGACCCGGATACGGACCATGTCGCTGACGATCAGCAGGGGCGGGTTGTCGAGGGACGGCGCATAGCGCTGAAGCTGCGCATAGGCCGTTTCCAGGTTGCGTCCGGGTCCCTTGTATTCCCAGGCGAAGCAGCCGCGTTTCCAAACGTCGGCGCGTCCGGGCCGCCCATCGGTCTTGGCGACGGCCTTTTCGAAGCAATAGTCCTTCGCCGTCGGGTCGGCATCTGCCGGAGTCTTTTCCCCCAAGACATGGCAAAGATCGACGAAATGTTGTTGTGCTCCCTGACTCTCGCCCAGTGAAGATCGTTTCCATTTGCGGACGAATTCCTCCACCGTCATGCGAGGTCGCATGGCGTCGTCAAGCATGAAAGTGCATTCTTCCGTGTTTTAACTGCAAGAATGCTGAACATGAAAACTTAAAATATTATTTAGCGAAGCTACTTGCGCAAATCATTTTGCACAGGAAACAAATGCATTCATGCGTATTATTTCCAACCTTCTCTTTTCATTTACATAGCATTACCGCACCGACATACTACTGCTGCGTCATAAACACCGCTGTTGAGCTTGGTAAGCCTGAAGGCAACATGGGCACCTCGGCAGGCGCTGCGCCAAGCCGATTGAAGGTCGCCGCTGGACGGAGGCGATGGACGGAGGCGATGGACGTCGGCGCGTGGCGTTCAGGACGCACCAACCCCTCGGAGCCTGTATTCTTCGGATACGACAGGCGCCGCGCGCTGCCCGGTTTCGATGCGTTGCTCAGGGAGGAAAAGACACCGCTCGGCGACCAGAAAGCCATAAGCGGCGATGCACAGGCTGGCATGATGGTGAAAGCCGCGCCAGCCGCGCCCTTCGAAGTGGCCCAGCCCGACCTCCTGCTTGAGCTCACGATAATCGCGCTCGATGCGCCAGCGGCCTTTCGCGGCGGTGACCAACTCCATGAGCGGCGTGTCGGCCGGCAGGGTGGACAGCCAGTACTTGGCAGGCTCCGGCGCCCCGTCCGGCCATTCCACCAACAGGCATTCCTCCGGCGGCGAAACGCGACGACAAAGGCGCATTTGTTCCCTCCCGCCATG
Organism: Roseomonas genomospecies 6; assembly: GCF_008365375.1. Taxonomy (GTDB): domain Bacteria; phylum Pseudomonadota; class Alphaproteobacteria; order Azospirillales; family Azospirillaceae; genus Azospirillum. Next base: position 96,652 of record NZ_QOKW01000020.1, read on the forward strand.
TGATCGTCTGCCAGGTTTGCCCTGGGAGGCTCTTGGCGCCCCCCGGCCGTGCGGCAGCGGGCAGGATCGTCCGTCCAGGTTTCCGGCAGGGAAAGGCGGTGAGCGATGGGCAGACTGGCGTGATCCTTGGCGACCGACAGGGTAACGGCCACCTGGCAGTTGTCCTGTTTGCCGATCTGCCCGCAATACTGCCGCGCCACGCCGACCGACTGTTTGCCCTTCTTCGGCACGCCGGTGTCATGCGCTGTCCCGGCAGCAACAGACCCCTGCAATAGGCGCGCATCGGCGCGTGCCGGTCAGCGTGCCCCAACACACCGGCGATGGCCTCCAGATACTCATCGAACCGGCGCTCAGCCGCATCGGGGCGATCCAAACCCCTCTGTGCCATGTCTCCTATATGGCAAGCCTTCTATGACACAGTAGCATTACAAGGGAAGAGGCCTTTTCAAACTGCACCACCTCCGTGCAACACGTTGCAGCGGGTCGGAAACGGGCATAGTTCAGGGGCTGGATCAAGGACTACGCCCTGTGGTACGCGAGACGGCGTCACAACTGACGAGCCTGGGAGCAGCCGAGATCATCATGCAACTCAAGCTCGCCTTTCTTGCGCTTGGAACTTTGGCCCAAGATCACACGCGTGCGCAAATGCGCGTGCAAGGGAGCCGGGCTGGTGCGACGATCTGGCAGACGCCCCTATGACCGACCTTGGCGCCCCGGACGTCGCCTTCCGAAGCCGCAGCTTCACCGCGCTCTCAGAGCGGGAGGTCGTCCTTCGCCGCATCCTCGCCGCCGACCCCATGGTCGGGGAGGCGTGGCTGCGGCTGGGTGGGCTGGCGCTGAACGACGGGCGGTTCCGCTTGGCCGCCCGCTGCTTCGCGCGGCTGATGCTGCTGGAACCCGGCCGGGCGTCGGCGCTGCACAATCTGGGGGAGGCCTTGCGGCTGGCTGGCCGGCCGGCCCAGGCCGCCATCGCCGTCCACCGCGCGCTGCGGCTGCGCCCGGACTACCCCAGGGCGCTGGTGGCGCTCGCCACGCTGCACCAGCAGGCCGGCGGGATGCGGGCCGCCCGGCGGACGGCCGCGCGGGCGCTGGTGCTCGATCCGGCGTTGGCGGCGGGCTGGCAGTGCCTTGGCCTGATGCTGCAGGACCTGAACCGGCCCGACGCCGTGCTGCGGATCATCAGGCGCGCAGCCGTGCTGGCCCCCGCCGACGCGACGGCGCGTGCCGCCTACGGCCTCGCTCTGGCGGAGGTCAAGGAGACGGCCGCCGTCGCTCAGCTCCGCCGCGCCGTCGCCCTGGCGCCGGGGGAGGCGAGGCTCTGCGGCAACCTCGCCACGGCGCTGATGCAGGCGGGCGACCATGACGGCGCGCTGGCGCTGACTCAGCGGGTCCGCCGCCTGGACCCGGCGGCGGCGGAGGCCGACGCCCAGGATTGCCTGCTGTGCATGATGCGGGGCGACTTCCGGCGTGGCATGGCCCACGCCCGCCGCGCCCTGGCCCTGGCGCCCGACCGGGCCGGGGTGCTGATCAACGGTGGCCTGCTGTTCCACGCCCTGCGTGATCTCGGCGCAGCCATTGCCTGGACCGGGCGCGCCCTACGGCTCGACCCCAAGAGCCCGGCCGCCCGCTTCAACCTGTCGCTGGCGCTGCTGACGACGGGCGACTTCGCCCGCGGCTGGCCGCTGTACGAGGCACGCTGGGCGATGTGGGGATCGGCCTACCCGACGCATGCCCCGGCCTGGGACGGCGGCCCCCTCGACGGGCGGAGCCTCCTGCTGGTGGCCGAGCAGGGTTACGGCGACACCTTGCATTTCGTCCGCTACGCGTCCCTGCTGGCGCGGCAGGGGGCGCGGGTGGTGGTGCAGGTGCAGCCGGCGCTGAAGCGCCTGCTGTCCCGGACGCCCGGCGTGGCTGCCGCCTACGGCCTCGACGAGGCCCCGCCGCCCTGCGACCTGTGCGCGCCGATGCTGAGCGTCCCTGGCCTGCTCGGCACCCGGATCGACACGATCCCGGCCGCGCTGCCCTACCTCGTCCCGGCGGAGGAGGACCGGCGGACCTGGCGCGACCGGTTGGCGGGCGAACGCCGGTTGAAGGTCGGGCTGGTCTGGGCGGGGGAACCGCGCCGGGACGACTTCAAGGCCAACTCGGTCGACCGCCGGCGCAGCCTGACCCTGGCCGCCTTCGCGCCGCTCGCCGGGATTCCGGGCGTGGCCTTCTACAGCCTCCAGAAAGGCGAGGCGGGGGCGCAGGCCAAGGCGCCTCCCCCCGGCCTGGAGATCGTGGATTGGACCGGCGACCTCCGCGACTTCGCCGACACGGCGGCGCTGGTCGAGCGGTTGGACCTCGTCATCTCGGTCGACACCTCCGTGTGCCATCTGGCGGGCGGGCTTGGCCGGCCGGTGTGGGTGCTGTCGCGCTTCGACGCCTGCTGGCGCTGGCTCGATCACCGGGAGGACAGCCCCTGGTACCCCACCATGCGGCTGTTCCGCCAGCCCGAGCCCGGCGCCTGGGACCCGGTCGTCGCGCGCGTCGCCGCCGCTTTAGCAAAATGGGCAGCGGAGCGGGCGGGGGAAGGGAGAGCCGATCCCATACCCACAATCCTGGCCGCCGCGCTGGCCGATCACCGGGCGCTGCGGACGGCGGCTGCGGCCCGTGGCTACCGGCATGTGCTGGCGCTCGACCCCGGCCATGCCGACGCGCAGCACCTGCTGGGGCTGACGGCGCTCACCGGCGGGCGGGTGGCAGCCGCTGCGGCTCTGCTCGGCCACGCGGTCCGCCTGGAGAGCAGCCGGGCCGCCTTCCTCAATTCGCAGGGGGAGCTGCACCGCACCGCCAATCGGTCCGGCGATGCCATGGATCGGTTCCGGCGGGCCGCCGTGATCGACCCCGCCTACGCCGAACCGCTGGTCAACCTCGCCAAACTGGCCGGGGCGGCGGAGCGATACCGGCTCGCCCGCCGGGCTGTTCGGCTGGCCCCTCAACTGGCCGACGCGTGGTGGGCGCTCGGCCACGCCGCACTCGATGGCGGGCGCAGCGGCGAAGCCGTGGTGGCCTACCGGCACGCTCTGGCGCTGAACCCGGCCCGGGACGAAGGGTTGGACCATCTGGCGCGCGCCTGCGCCCTCAAGGGCCGGCTGGCAGAGGCCGAAGCGCTGCTGGCGCGGGCGCTCCGCCTCAGCCCCGACGCCGCGCAGTCCTGGCGCAGCCTGGGGGACATCCGGCTGAGGCGCAAGGACCCGAAGGGAGCGGAGGGCTGCCTGCGCCGCGCCGTGGCGCTGCAGCCGGACTTTCCGGAGGCGCTGAACAACCTCGGCGGCGCGTTGCTCGGCGCGCAACGCTTCGGAGAGGCGCGGCTGCCTTACCGGCGTGCCGTGGCGCTGCGGCCCGGCTATCCCGATCCCTGGAACAACCACGCCAACGCGCTGCACGAGATCGGCGAGACCGCGTCGGCCCTGGCCTACTTCCGCCGCGCGCTGGCGCTCGCCCCGGACCATCCCGTCGCCTACGCCAATCTGGCGGAGGCGTTGCGCACCCAGGCCGCTTCGGCAGAGGACTACACCACCGTGGAGCGGCTGTGCCGCCGCGCGCTGGCGCTGGTGCCCGGCCACCCGCCGGCGCTGAACGTCCTGTCCGTGACCGGGCTGGACCTACGGCGGCTGGAGGAGGCGGAGGCGGGCTTCCGCCGCATCCTCGACCTCGACCCCGACAACCCGTCGGCGCGCTTCAACCTGTCGCTGGTGCTGCTCAAGGCCGGGCGCCTGCGCGAGGGGTGGGAGCATTACGAGGCGCGCTGGACGGTCGGGGAACTCCCGGTGCCCAAGGCCCCGGGCCGGCTGTGGACCGGGGAGCCGCTGGACGGCCGGACCATACTGCTGCATGCGGAGCAGGGACACGGCGACGCGCTGCACTTCATGCGCTACGCGCCGCTGGTCGCGCAACGTGGCGGCCGGGTCCGTTTGGCCGTGCACAGCGCGTTGCGGCGGCTGGCGGAGCGGATGCCCGGCCTCCTGTCCGTGCACAACCTGCACGACCCCTTGCCGGTGACCGACCTGCACTGCCCGCTGATGAGCCTGCCGCGCGCCTTCAACACCGGGCTGGACGATATTCCGGCGGAGATGCCCTACCTCACCCCTGATCCGGCGGACGCCGAGCGCTGGCGCGCCCGCCTTCCGGCCAACGGGCGGGTGGATGGGCGGCTGGATGGGCGGCTGAAGGTCGGGCTGGTCTGGTCGGGCGACCCGCGGCCGCACAGCCCGAAGGCCAACGCGGTGGATCGGAGGCGCAGCCTGACCCTGGCGGCGCTGGCCCCGCTCGCCGCGGTGACCGACGTCGCTTTCATCAGTCTGCAAAAGGGCTCGCCCGCCGCCCAGGCGAAGGAGCCGCCGCCCGGCATGGAACTGCTGGACTGGATGGACGAGGTCGGTGACTTCGCCGACACCGCCGCGCTGGTCGCCGGGCTGGACCTCGTGATCACGGTGGACACCTCCGTCGCGCATCTGGCCGGGGCGTTGGGAAAGCCGGTGTGGGTGCTGTCGCGCTACAACGGTTGCTGGCGCTGGCTGACCGGCCGCGACGACAGTCCCTGGTATCCGACGCTCCGCTTGTTCCACCAGCCGGAGCCGGGCGCCTGGGCGCCGGCCGTGGAGCGCGTGGCGGCGGCGCTGGCGGCGCTCACCGCCCGGCGGAGCGGGTCCGGCTGAGGGAGTGGAGGGCGTTGCGGACGCGGGCCAGGACCGATGGCCAGTCGTCGCGCCGGTCATGGCGGAACAGGCGCATCGTCGGATACCACGGCGTGCAGACGCCGGCGCCCAGCCAGCGCCAGTCCGGGGCGAAGGGCAGCACCGTCCACACAGGGCGGCCGAGCGCCCCCGCCAGATGCGCGACCGAGGTATCCACCGTGATCACCAGATCCAGCCCGGCGACCAGCGCGGCGGTGTCGGCGAAGTCGGCGATGTCCGGGCCAAGATCCATGAAGCACGCCGGCAAAGGCCCGCAGCCGTCCAGATCCTGACGCCCCCGCCCCTTCTGAAGAGCGAAGAAGGCGACGCCTGGAACCTCCAGCAGCACAAGGAAGTCCCTCAGCCGTGCCGAGCGGAAGCGGTCGCCCTTGAATTCCGGATTGCCCGCCCAAACCAGCCCGACCTTCAGCCCCGGCGTGCCCGCCAAACGTTCCGCCCAGGCCTCGGCCAGCGCGGGCTCGGGCCACAGGTAGGGCACGTCGGCGGGGATGGTGTAGAGCGTGGTGCCGAGCCGGTGCGGCAGGCTCGCCAGCGCGACATGGGCGTCGTGCGGCGGCAGGGCGTCGAACCGGCCGACCACGCCCGCGATGCCCGGCATGGCGGAGAGCAGGCGGACGAGCTGCGTGTTGCACTCGACGATCACGCGGACGCCCCGTGCCTGCAACAGCGGGGCGTAGCGGGCGAGCATGATGGTGTCCCCCACGCCCTGCTCGTCGTGGACCAGCAGCGTCCGCCCGGCGAGGTCGCGCCCGTCCCAGGCGGGTGACGGAAAGCTCCGCCGGGGCGACGGGAAGTCGGCCATGCGCGAGCGCCATTCGTACTCCGCGAACCCCTCCTCCAACTCGCCCTTGAGCAGCAGCCCGAAGCCGAGCGCGGTGTGGGCCTCCGCCAGCGCGGGGGCGAGCCGGACCGCGGTCCGCGCCGCGTCCACCGCCTGATCGACCAGCATTGCGTCGCGCGCCGCAAGGCCGAGGTTCAGGTAGGCGTGGGCGGCGTCCGGCTGGAGCGCGATGGACTGGCGGAAGCAGGTTGCGGCCTCGTCCAGGTGCCCGAGATCCTGAAGCGTGACGCCCAGGTTGTTGAGCACGCCCGCGTCGCCCGGCGCGAATCCCAACGCGCAACGGTAATAGCGGACCGCCTCCTCCACCCGGCCGAGGCGCCTGCAGGCCAGCCCCAGCGTGGCGTAGGCGGCGACCGACAGTGGCGTCATGCCCAGAAGGGTCATCAGCTCCTCGACGGCTTTCCCAGGCCGGCCGTCGAGGATCAGCGTCTGGGCGAGCTGCACCCTTTGCTCGGTCAGTTGCGGCTTCAGGCGCAGCAGCCGGCGCAACACCGTCGCCGCCCCGGCATGATCCCCCCGGTCGGCCAAGACGTTGGCGAGGTTGTTGAGGACATCGCCAAAAGCGGGGTCCAGCGCCAGGGCATTCCGGCAGCGGGCCAGCGCCTCGTCGCGCCGGCCAAGCCGCCGCAGCGCGCTGGCGAGGTTGGACAGGCAGGCCGGATTGCCGGGATGCCGGTGGATGGACTGGGCCATCAGCTCGGCCGCGGTCGCCGGCTGATCGTCCTGGAGCGCCAGCACGCCCAGCAGATGCAGCGCGTCGGGCTGGTCGGGCCGGGCGGCCAGCACCCGGCGGTACGCCGTCTCCGCCTCGGCCCGGCGGCCGGCGCCGTGGTGGGCGAGGCCCGCCGCAAGGAGCGCTGCCGGGCTATCCGCCATGTCTTCCGCCATGCCCTAGGCCCCCGCCGCGACAAAGGTTTCAGCGAAGGCGCGCCACGTCCGCTCGCCGCGCAGGAATGCCTGCGCCCGGTCGGCGCGGGCGCGGGCCGCGGCCCGGTCGGTGTAGAGGGTTTCCAACCGTTCGACCGCCTCCTCCACGGACGACTCGCCCCAGCCCCGGCGCCGGCCCGTGGGGTCGGCCACCGGGGACTGGTGGCCGAGCGGCAGGCAGGCACCGTCGCGGATCAGGTCCAAGTGGCCGCTGTTGGCCGACAGGATGACCGGCACGCCGCAGGCCATGGCCTCCATGGCGACGAGGTTGGTGGCGCCTTCGCAGCGGTTCGGGAACAGGGCGGCGTGGCACTCCGCCAGGATGCCGGGGAGCTGGCGGCGCTCAAGGAACCCCATGTCGACGAAGGCTTCCGGTGGCAGGCCGTTGGCCATCGCCCATTCCACGATGCGCAGCTTGCCGTTGTCTCCCACGGCGGGGGCGGTCGGCGCCAGGGGCGACTGCGCGATGTCGGCGGAGGTGTGGGGCCAGGGGTTGTGCCACGCGGTGACCAGCAGCGCATCGGGATGGCGCTCGTAAAAACGGCGGAAGGCGGCCAGGACGATGTCCTGCCCCTTGCGGAACTCCAGCTTGCCGCCGGAGAAAACCACGAAGCGGTCGCCGAAGCGCTTGGCCGGGGGCACGGGCCGCAACTCGTCGAAATCCACCCCCTGGAAGACGCAGGCCACGCCGGTGATGCCCTGCTCCGCGAGCAGGTCCCGGTTGAAGGTCGAATGCACCACCAGCCGGTCGTACCGCCGCGCACGGTTCAGCGTGTCCCGGTCGAACAGCGTGTCTTCGAAGGCGATGACCCCCACGTTGCGGTCGCCGTGGAATTGGGCGGAGAGGGGGCCCGGCACGAAGCCGTTGCCGAGCGCGTGCAGGACCGTGCAGCCGTCGAGGCCGAGCACGCGGTTGGCGGACTGGGCGGCGGAGCGGGCGGCGATGGCGGCGATCTGCCGGTGGCCGTCGGCCAGGACTTCCAGCCGTTCCCGGTTTTCCGGCCGCAGGGTGGACATCAGCGGCCTTTCCAGCAGGAGCGGCGGGCGGCCCTGCTCGACCAGATGGAGCGTCGTGTGGACGCCGACCAACCCCCAGCCGTGGATTTCGGAAAGCTGCCAGGTCAACGCCAGAGTCTGTTCCACGCACGGCCTCACCCAGCCTCGCCACGCGGCGCCGGTGACGCTAGGATAGCAGAAGGCGGAGGCCGATACATTAGGGCGGATCAATGGGCTTGGTTTAACGGCTGCGGGAATTGCCCTCTCCCCTCCGGGGAGAGGGAGGGGACCCACCGCGCAGCGGTGGGGAGGGTGAGGGGGCTGGCGCGCGCTCGCGCGCCACCAAGGGGCATTCTGCCCCTTGGCAATCCCCTGGCACAGGCGTTGCCTGTGCTGCCCCCTCACCCTCCCCTCTCCCCGGAGGGGAGAGGGAAAAGCAGGCCGTTTTCCAACCTCACTGCGTTGCCCTGACACACAGGGGAGGATCGGCCGTGACGGCCAGCATCGAGACGGCAACCCGGCATTACCGCGCCGGTCGGCTTGATGACGCCATCGGCGCCTGCCGAGCCGTCCTGGTGGCCGGGCCCAGGCATGCCGGCGCGCTCAACCTTCTGGGCACGGTGTCGGGGGAAATGGGGGACTTCGACGCGTCGCTGCGGTTCTTCCGGCGGGTGGCCCGGTCCGCTCCGCGAACAGGCGTTCACTGGTTCAACCTGGGCACGGTGCGAAGCCTCAACGGCGACGTCGCGGGCGCCATCGGCGACCTGTGCCGCGCGATCGCCATCGCCCCGGACGGCACCGCCGCCTTTGTGCAGCTCGGCGAATCGCTGCTGCGCCTTGGCCGGGTGGTGCCGGCTGCGGACGCCTTCCGCCGCGCGCTTCGGCTCGATCCGACCGCCACCGGTGCGACCGGTGGCCTGGAGCGGTGCCGGCGCTATCGACTGGCCGCGGCAGCCGTTCCCCACGCGGGCACGGGCGACGGACTGGTCATCCGCGGCGCCTTCGCCAACAGCACGGGTTACGGCTATGCCTGCCGGCGCTTTGTCCAGGCGCTGCGCGCGCGGGGGGTGCCGCTCCAGGCGATTGGGGTCCGGGGGGCGGAATCCTGGACGGGCGAGGACCTCGACCGGCCGGTGCCGGCCAAAACCATGGTGAGTTTCGTCACGCCCGCCGTGGTGGAGCGGGTGCCCGGCCTCGCCGCGGTGACCTTCACCGTGTTCGAGGGAACCCGGATTCCGTCCGCCTGGCGGCGGCAGAGCGACCTCAGCGACCTGATCGTCGTGCCCTGCGAATCGTCCCGCATCGCCTGGGCGGCGGCAGGCTTTCCGGAGGATCGCCTGCGCGTCTGCCCGCAGGGTGTCGACCCGGACGAATCGGCCGGCGGCGCCCCCTTGACCCTCGTCGATCCCGAAGGGCGCCCGGTGTCCGGCTACCGGCACCGCTTCCTCAACATTTCCGACTTCACGCCGCGCAAGAACATCGACGGGCTGCTGCGGGTCTGGCTGCGCAGCACGACGCGGGCCGACGACGCGGTGCTGATCCTGAAGCTGGGCAAGGGCGCCAGCCCGGCCCTGCGCGCGGAACTCGCCACCCTGGTCCGGCGCTCGGAATCCGTGGTGGGCCGGCGGCTGGCGGAGGCGGCGCCCGTGGTGCTGGTCGAACACACGCTGACGGACGCGGACATGACGGCGCTGGTCCGCACGGCGACCCATTACTGGAGCATGTCGCATGGCGAGGGCTGGGACCTCCCCATGGTCCGGGCGGGCGCTCTGGGCTTGGGCCTGATCGCGCCGCGCCATTCCGCCTATGTGGATTACCTGGACGACCGGGTCGCCCGCCTGATCCCGGCTACGGTCGGTCCGGCGCGGCTCCCCTACAGCGACCAGCCTTTTCCGCCGTTCCACGGGCTCGACTGGTGGAGCCCGGACGAGGACGCGGCGGCGGCCATTCTGGCCGGCATTCTTCGCGGCGACGTCCTTCCGTCCGCCCGCGACCACCTGCTGCAACGCTTCACCTGGAGCCGTGCGGCCGACCGGCTGCTCGCCATTCTCGACGAGGCGGGCCTGCGGTGACCGCCGGAAGCGATGCGGACCTCGCCGCCGCGATGGCCGATCACCGGGCCGGGCGGCTCGACACGGCGGAGGCCGCTTACCGCGCGGTCCTGCGCAACAATCCGCAACACCCCCACGCCAACAACAACTTGGCGATCCTGCTGCGCGCCACCGGACGGGCGGAGGAGGCCGTCGTCCGCTACCGCCAAGCCGTCCGGACGGCGCCGGAGGACGCGGCGATCCGTTGCAACCTCTCCTGCGCGCTGGCCGACCAGAACCGGGGAGAGGAGGCCGCTGCGGCGCTGCGCGCTGCGCTGTCCCTGCGCCCTGACCACGCCGACGCCTGGTTCAACGCCGGCAACCTGTGCCAAGCCGCCGGCGATGACGCGGGTGCGGCGACCGCGTACCGCCGGGCGCTCCGGCTGGCGCCCGGCATGGGGGAGGCGCTCAGCAATCTGGGCGACGTCCACAAGCGCATGGGGGAGTCGAGCCTCGCGATCGACCTCTACCGGGCGGCCATCGCGGCGCGGGCGGACCTGCCGCAGCCCGTCGTCAACCTGGGGGAGGCGCTGAAGGCGCAGGGGCGCATCGCCGAGGCCATTCAGGTCCTGCAAGGCGGGCTGGAGCGTCACCCCGGCCTTGCCCTGCTGCATTCCAACCTGCTGCTCGCCTTGCATTACACGCCCTGGGTGCCGCCCGAGGTCATCGCCCGCGCCCACGCCTTCTGGAACGAGCGGCATGCGCGGCCCCTGATGCCGCCAGCGCCGCCAGGCAAACGCTTCGCCAACGACCGCAGCCCCAACCGCCGGCTGCGCGTGGGGTACGTCTCGCCCGACTTCCGCGCCCACGCCTGCGCCCACTTCATCGAAGCCCTGCTGCGCGGGCACGACCGCAAGGCGGTGGAGGTGGTCGGCTATGCCCTGTCGCGGCGCGAGGACGCCGTGACCGGCCGCTTGACGGCGCTGACCGACGGGTGGCGGTCGCTCGCCGGCCTGGACGATGCCGCCGCCGCCGCGCGGATCGAGCGCGACCGCATCGACATCCTGGTCGATCTGGCCGGCCACACCGCCGGAGGGCGCCCGCTGATCTTCGCCCGCAAACCGGCCCCGGTCCAGGTCGCCTGGCTGGGCTATCCCGACACCACCGGGATGCCGGCGATGGACGCCCGCCTGACCGACGCCGTCGCCGATCCGCCGGGCCGGACCGACGCTTGGCACGCGGAGCGGCTGATCCGCCTTCCCACGGGGTTCCTCGCCTACCGGCCTCCCCCCGGCATCGACGCGCCGCAGGACCCGCCGGCGCCGGGCGGCGGTGGCATCACCTTCGGGTCCTTCAACAACGCCGCCAAGGTGACGCCGGAGGTGGTGCGGGTCTGGTCGGCCATCCTGACGCGGCTGCCGTCGGCCCGGCTGCTCCTCAAGAGCGGTGCCTTCGCGGACCCGCCGACGCGCGGCCGCTACGCCCGCCTGTTCGTGGACAACGGCGTGGCGCCCGGCCGGGTCGAGCTGCTGCCGCCGCTGCCCGCGACCGACCACCATCTGCGCGCCTACGGGCGCCTCGACATCGCCCTCGACCCTTTCCCCTACAACGGCACCACGACGACGTGCGAGGCGCTGTGGATGGGCGTGCCGGTGATCACGCTGGCCGGCAGGCACCATGTGGCGCGGGTGGGCGCCAGCCTGCTGACCCGATGCGGGCTGCCGGACCTCGTCGCCACGGACGAGGCCGGCTATGTGGAGAGTGCCGTCGCCCTGGCTCAGGACCCGCCGCGCCTCGCCGCGCTGCGCCGGGATTTGCGGGGGATGCTCGAACGATCCCCACTTCTGGACCACCGGGGCTTCGCGGGCGCGGTCGAGGACGCATACCGCGGCCTGTGGCACGGTTGGCTCAATTCCTCGACCGACCCGTCCGCCGGCTGACCTCGTCGCGCAGGGCGTCCGCCACCGCGGCGAACACCGGTCCCCAATCCAGGTCGCGGCCCTGGCGGAACAGCCGCATCGTCGGGTACCACGGCGTGTGCGCGCCGGAACAGCCGTAGACCCAGTAGGGGACGTGCTGCACGAGGTTCCAGACCGGCGTGCCGAGCGACCCGGCGAGATGCGCGACCGCGCTGTCGGTCATGATGACGAGGTCGAGCTGTTCCAGCATCGCCGCCGTGTCGGCGAAGTCCTCCAGGTCGGGGCCGAGCGGCGTCACCAGGCGGCCGGCTGGCCCGAGACCGGCGAGTTCGGCCTCCGGCGGCCCCTTCTGAAGGCTGTACAGCCGCACGCCCGGCACCTCGGCGAAGCGCAGGAAGCGGGCGAGGCTGGCGGCGCGCCGGCCATTGTCGGCGAAAGTGACCCGGCCCGACCACACGATCCCGACGCGCAGGGTGCCCGGTTCCCGCGCGCCGAGGCGGCGGGCGGCCTTCTCCCGCGCCTCCACCGGGATGGTCAGGCGCACCGGGGGCGGAACCGAGGCCAGGGTGGTGCCGAACAGGCCCGGCAGGCTCATCTGCGACGCCTCCACGTCGAAGGCCGGAACCGGGCCTCCCGCCGGGACGAAGCCGTCCACCTCCAGCCCCGCCAGCACCCGCCGCAGCTCCGCATGGCATTCGTACAGCAACCGGCCCCCCAGAGCCCTGACCAGCGGCACGTAGCGCGCCATCAGCAGCGCGTCGCCGAACCCCTGCTCGGCGGACAGCAGGATGGTGCGCCCCTCCAGCGGGCCGCCGTCCCACGGCAGTCCCGACGGCGTCCGGCCATGGTAGGCGGCCAGCCCCCGGCGGGCCTCGTAGTCCGTGAAGCCGTGGACATAGTCGCCGACCTGCAGCCGGACGAGCGCGCGTTCCCATTGCAGCTCGGGAGTCGGGCGGATCATGGCTTGGTCGATCAGCGCCAGCGCCTCCCGGAAGCGCCCCGCCTTGCGCAGAGCGACCACTCCGTTGTGCAGAACGGTCGCGTTGCCCGGATCGAGCCGGAGCGCCTCGGCCTGCGCGGCCACGCCCTCCTCGATTCGGCCGGCCTCCGTCAGGGCGTTGCCCAGGTTGCTCCAGATACCGGCCTTGTCCGGCGCGAACTCCAGCCCTCGCCGGTGGCAGGCGATGGCGGCCTCCAGCCTCCCGGCGCGGCGCAGCAGGAGGCCGAGCGTGCTCCAGGCGCCACCGTCGCGGGGGTTGGCCGCGAGGGCGGCGTCCACCGCGCCCCCGAGCGGATCGTCGTCGGTACCCGAGTCGCTGCGGCCATCCCCGTGCATGAGTCCGTCTTCCGTCATCAGAGATTGGGTCGAACACCGCTTATCGCCCACAAGGGGAGCGTTGAAATCCGCACTGCAACCCGCAGCCGCTGAACGGCGCAACGGTTCAAGGCCTTTTCAGCGAAAGGTAGTGATGGTTTCTCAGCCATCCAGACATTCGTAGCCGAAGTTCATTCCATTTGTGGGCGAACAGATATCGTTACGCAACATTTTAGCCGACAAGAGCTTCATATACTGATAATTAGGATTTTATCCTACATTTGTTCATTTAGGGCTGGTGCTACTACCGGCTGCGTTGGCGAAGGGTTGAAAGAGCGTGGCGAATCCAACCTTCACGATGATCGGCACCAACAGCTTCGGTCTCGCCAACAGCGGGAACGAGGCCGCCCTGGCGTTGGCGGACATCGACGGAGACGGCGACCTCGACCTGCTGATCGGCAACGTGTCCGGCGACACGATCCTCTACCGCAACACCGGCACCACGCTGGCGCCGACCTTCTCGCTGGACGCCACCAATCCCTTCGGCCTCGCCAACATCAGCCAGGGCGGCGCGCTTCCCACCCTGACGGACATCGACGGCGACGGCGATCTCGACCTGTTCATCGGCAACCACGCCGGCACGGTCCAGTTCTTCCGCAACACCGGCACCACGCTGGCGCCGACCTTCACGCTGGAAGGCACCAACCTCTTCGGCATCCAGTCCAGCGGCACTTTTGGGACGCCGAGCTTCGCCGATGTGGACGGCGACGGCGACCTCGACCTGCTGATCGGCAACAACGGCGGCGATCTGCTTTTCTTCCGCAACACCGGCACGCGGCTGGCGCCCACCTTCTCGCTGCAAGGCACCAACCTCTTCGGCATGGTCAAGGCCGACGATTTCGCCTCGCCCCTGCTGAAGGACATCGACGGCGACGGCGACATCGACCTCATGGTCAAAAGCGTCGTCTACATCAACACCGGGACGACCGCCTCGCCGACCTTCTCGCTGGTCGGGACGAACGCCTTCATGGCGGGCAGTCCGGGGGCCTACCCGCGGCCGGCCCTGGGCGACCTGGACGGCGACGGCGACCTTGACCTGCTGTTCGGCCTCGACGGCGGCAACAAGGAGTATTTCCGCAACATCTCGCCCGTGGTCCTGACGCTGGGCAATGGCGGCAACACGGTCACGCTGTCGCAGATCAACACGCTGACCGGCGGCACCGGCACCGACGTGGTGACGCTCGGCACCCTCGGTGCGACCTATCTCGTCACCGGGATCGAAACGCTGACCGGCAGCACCGCCACGGACGTGGTGACGCTCGGCGCCGGCGGCAACACGATGCTGGTGAGCCGCGTCGAAGCGGTGACCGGCGGCTCCGGCACGGACGTCGTGACGCTCGGCAGCGGGGGCAACACCATAACGGTGGCCCTGCTGGAGACGCTGATCGGCGGCATCGGCACCGACGTGGTGACGATCGGCAGCGGCGGCTCGCTGAGGGTGAGCGGCATCGAAACGCTGACCGGCAGCGCCGGCACGGATGTGGTGACGTTCGGCAACAGCGGCGGCAACACGCTGACGGTGCGGGCGCTGGAGACGCTGGTCGGCAGCGCCGGGACGGACGTGGTGACGTTCGGCGCCGGCGGCAACACGACCCTGGTGATCGGCGTGGAAACGCTGACCGGCGGCAGCGGGATCGACATGGTGACGCTCGGCAGCGGCGGCAACACGATGCAGGTCCGGCTGGTGGAGACACTGACCGGCGGGTCCGGCACCGACGTGGTGAACCTCGGTACCGGCAACAACACGTTGAGGGTGTCGTCCATCGAGACGCTGATCGGCAACACTGGAACGGACGCCGTGACACTCCTCAGCGGCGGCAACACGCTGACGGTGTCCCTGCTGGAATCGCTGATCGGCGGCGCCGGCACCGACGTGGTGACGATCGGCGACAGCGGCGGCAGCACGCTGACGGTGACCTCCCTGGAGACGCTGATCGGCGGTTCCGGCATCGACGTGGTGTCGGTCACCTCCAGCGGCATCACCGTCCTGGTGAGCGGCATCGAAACGCTGAACGGCACATCCGGCGTGGATGTCGTGACGCTCGGCGACAGCGGGGGAAACACGCTGACGGCGTCGCGGCTGGACACGCTGACCGGCAGCGCCGGCACCGACGCGGTGACGCTCACCGGCACCTTCGGCAGCACGATGCTGATGTCGTCCATCGAAACGTTGACCGGCAGCACCGGCACCGAGTTCGTCACCCTCGGCAGCGGCGGCAACACGCTGACGGTGAGCGGCATCGAAACGCTGACTGGCGGCTCCGGAACGGACGTGGTGACGCTCGGCACCAGCGGCAACACGTTGCTCGTCCGGCTGCTGGAGACGCTGACCGGCGGCAGCGGCACCGACGCGGTGACGCTCGGCACCGGCAGCAACGTGATGCTGATCGGCGGCGTCGAAACCCTGACCGGCGGCAGCGGCACCGACGTGGTGACGCTGGACAGCGGTGGCAACACGCTGACGGTGTGGCGGCTGGAGACATTGACCGGCGGTTCCGGCACCGACGTGGTGACGCTCTCCACCTTTGGCAACACCATGGTGGTGAGCGGAATCGAAACGCTGACCGGCGGTCTCGCCGGCACCGACGTCGTGACGCTCGACAGCGGTGGCAACACGCTGACGGTGAGCCGCATCGAAACGCTGACCGGCGGCAGCGGCACCGACGCGGTGACGCTCGGCACCGGCGGCAACACGCTGCTGGTGGGCGGCGTCGAAACACTGACCGGCGGTTCCGGCACCGACGTGGTGACCCTCAGCAGCAGCGGCAACACGCTGACGGTGTCGCTGCTGGAAACGGTGATCGGCGGCACCGGCATCGACATGGTGACCTTCTCCCCGCCCGGCAACCAGGGGACCCTGTTCGTTTCCGGCGTGGAGACCGTCTATACGCCGTTCCAGACGCTGACCCTCAACGGCACCGACACGCTGATCGTCCTGCCGGCCAGCCCGTCCGCCCCGGCGCTCGCTCCGGCGTCGGACAGCGGCCTGCCCGGCGACGCGCTGACGAACGCATCCCAGCCCACCCTGACCGGAACCGCCGACGCCGGCAGCGTCGTGCATCTGTACGGAAACGGTGTCGATCTGGGGACGGGAACGGCCGACGGCTCCGGCGCCTGGTCGGTGGCCCCCGGCACGGCGATGGCCGACGGCGCTTGGACGCTGACCGCCAAGGTGGTCACATCCGGAGTCGAAAGCGAGCCGTCGGGGTCTTTCCTGCTGACCATCGACACAAGTGCTTCGGCGCCGACGGGATTGTCCCTGACCACGGCTTCGAACAGCGGGTCCACGAGCGACGCGCTGACCAATGTCGCGGCACCGGTGATCACCGGCAGCGTGGCCGAGGCCGGCACCGTGATCCTTTATGAAGGTGCTACGGCGCTCGGCACGGCGACCGTGGCCGCAGCCGGAACCTGGACGATCACCACCGCTTCGCTGGTCGATGGCGCGCACACGTTGAGCGTCACGGTGACCGACACGGCGGGCAATACGTCCTCAGCCTCGACCGCACTGACGGTGACCATTGACACCACGGCGGCCACTCCTTCGGGGCTCGCCCTGTCGGCATCGTCAAACAGCGGCTCGACAGCGGACACGCTGACCAGCGTCACGAGCCCGGTGATCACCGGCAGCGTGGCCGAAGCGGGCACGGTGGTGCTGTACGAGGGCGCAACAGCGCTCGGCACGGCGACCGCGGCGTCGGCCGGGGTCTGGACGATCACCGCCGCTTCGCTGACAGACGGCCCGCACAGCCTGACCGCCAAGGTGACCGACACGGCCGGCAACACCTCCGTGGCCTCGTCCGCGCTGACGGTGACCATTGACACCGGTGCTTCGGCCCCAACGGGGCTCGGCTTGACGGTCTCGTCGAACAGCGGGTCCACGAGCGACGCGCTGACCAATGTCGCGGCACCGGTCATCACCGGCAGCGTGGCCGAGGCCGGCACCGTGATCCTTTATGAAGGTGCTACGGCGCTCGGCACGGCGACCGTGGCCGCAGCCGGAACCTGGACGATCACCACCGCTTCGCTGGTCGATGGCGCGCACACGTTGAGCGTCACGGTGACCGACACGGCGGGCAATACGTCCTCAGCCTCGTCGGCGCTGACGGTGACCATCGACACGAGTGCTTCGGCTCCAACGGGGCTCGGCTTGGCGGTCTCGTCGAACAGCGGCTCCACGAGCGACACTCTGACCAGCGTCGCGGCACCGGTCATCACGGGGAGCGTGGCCGAGGCCGGCACCGTGATCCTTTATGAAGGTGCTACGGCGCTCGGCACGGCGACCGTGGCCGCAGCCGGAACCTGGACGATCACCACCGCTTCGCTGGCCGATGGCGCGCACACGTTGAGCGTCACGGTGACCGACACGGCGGGCAATACGTCCTCAGCCTCGTCGGCGCTGACGGTGACCATCGACACGGGTGCTTCGGCCCCAACGGGGCTCGGCTTGGCGGTCTCGTCGAACAGCGGGTCCACGAGCGACGCGCTGACCAGCGTCGCGGCACCGGTCATCACAGGCAGCGTGGCCGAAGCGGGCACGGTGGTGCTGTACGAGGGCGCAACAGCGCTCGGAACGGCGACCGCGGCGTCGGCCGGGGTCTGGACGATCACCGCCGCTTCGCTGACGGACGGCGCGCACACGTTGAGCGTCACGGTGACCGACACGGCGGGCAATACGTCCACAGCATCGTCGGCGCTGACGGTGACCATCGACACGAGTGCTTCGGCCCCAACGGGGCTCGGCTTGGCGGTCTCGTCGAACAGCGGCTCCACGAGCGACACTCTGACCAGCGTCGCGGCACCGGTCATCACGGGGAGCGTGGCCGAGGCCGGCACCGTGATCCTTTATGAAGGTGCTACGGCGCTCGGCACGGCGACCGTGGCCGCAGCCGGAACCTGGACCATTGCCGCCGCTTCGCTGGCCGATGGTGCGCACACGTTGA